>CAZPVD010000004.1:94775-323486 GCA_964589935.1 uncultured Verrucomicrobiota bacterium
CGGCGATTGCGGGCGGTGGCGATCACAGCCTGGCGCTCCAGAGCGACGGGACGGTCGTCGCGTGGGGCGGCAATTTCTTCGGCCAGACGAATGTGCCGTCCGGCCTGACGAACGTGACGGCGATTGCGGGCGGTGGCGATCACAGCCTGGCGCTCCAGAGCGACGGGACGGTGGTTGCGTGGGGCTACAACGCCTTTGGCCAAACGAATGTGCCGTCCGGCATGACGAACGTGACGGCGATTGCTGGAGGTGGCAGTCACAGCCTGGCGCTCCAGAGCGACGGGACGGTCGTCGCGTGGGGCTACAACGCCTTTGGCCAGGCGAATGTGCCGTCCGGCATGACGAACGTGACGGCGATTGCTGGAGGTGGCGTTCACAGCCTGGCGCTCTACACGACTTACATCACGAACGGCCTCAATGGCATTACCGTGCTGGAAGACAGCGGCCCGTTCACGCAGGCCAACGTGGCCACCAACATCCTCGCCGGCCCGCCGGACGAGCAGTTGGTGCAGACCGTGAGCTTCACCGTGACGAACGACAACAACGCGCTCTTCCTCGTGCAGCCGTTCATTGACCCGTCGAATTCAGGAACACCTGGCGCGCTGCACTTCACGCCGGCGCCGAACGCGAACGGCTCGGCCACGGTCACGGTCATCGCGCACGACAACGGCGGCATTCTCAACGGTGGCGTGGACACGAGCGCGGCGCAGACCTTCACCATCACCGTCACCGCCGTGAATGACGCACCGAGCGTCACGCTTGCGGCCAGCAACGTCGTCGTGTTGAAGGACAGCGGTGCTTATGCCGGAGGTGCGAGCTTCGCGACGTTCTCACCCGGCCCGGCGAACGAGTCAGGGCAGACGCTTCTCGGCTACACGCTCTCGAACGACAACAACGGCCTCTTCTCAAGCCCGCCGGCGATTGACAACTCCGGCACGCTCACCTTCACGCCGGCGACGGGAATGTTCGGCCAGGCAACTGTCACGGTCGTCGCGCAGGACAGCGGCGGCACGGCGAACGGCGGCGTGGACAAGACCACGAACACGTTCATCATCACGGTGCTGTCGTCGCGCGTGTTCGTGCAGGGCACGCCGAGCGGTTCGCAGGGCGAGACGCTCACGGTGCCCATCGCGCTGGACGCGTTCGGCCTGGAGTCGGGCGTGGGCTTCACCCTCAATTTCAGCGCGGCGCAGTTCACCTACAGCGGCGCAACCATCGGCGCGGGTGCAAGCGGCGGGACGCTGCTCGTGAACTCCAGCCAGTCGGGCGCGGGCAGGATCGGGATCGTGGTCGCCAAGCCAGTCGGCCAGCAATTCGCCGCGGGCACGAACGAGCTGGTGCTCGTCACCCTGTTCGTGAACACGGCAGCGACCAATGGCCTCAGCCCGCTCACGTTCAGCAGCACGCTCGCCGCGAAGGAAATTACTGACACGAACGCGACCGTGATGCCGTATGCGACTTACATTGATGGCAGCGCGAGCATCGCCTCGGCCGTCGCCGGTTCGCCGAGCACGCTCGAAGGCGACGTTTCGCCGCGCACCAACGGCAACGGCAGCGTGACCGTCAGCGACGCGGTGCAGATCGCGCGCTTCGCCACGGGCCTAGACACGCCAACGACGGGCGCGGGCGGCGAGTTCCAGCGCGCCGACTGCGCGCCGCTCGGCACGAAGGGCGACGGTTTCATCACGGTGGCGGATTACGTGCAGGCGCTGCGCTTCGCCGCCGGCCTCGACACGCCCGGCACGGTCGGCGGACCAATCAGCGGCTCGGCGATGCTGCCCGCGCAGTCCATCACGCGCAGCCGGGCGCTGGGCGCGGTTTCACGGATGGTCGCTGCCGCGAGCGTCGGAGCCCGTGCAGGCCAGACCGTGGTCATTCCGGTGACATTGAGCGCACTGGGCAACGAAAACTCACTCGGCTTCAGCGTGAATTATGACGCGACGAAGCTGGCCTACGTTTCGGCCTCGGCCGGCTCCGGCGCGCCTGGCGTGTCGCTCATCGTCAATGCGAACAACGCCGCCGCCGGGCGCGTGGGCGTCATCGCTTCGCTCGCCACGGGCAGCACCATTGCCGCCGGCACACAGGAAGTGGTGAAGCTGACATTCGTCGTGGCCGCGGGCGCGACCGGCACGATTGCGGTCGGCTTCGGCGATTCGCCCGTGGCGCGCGAAATCGTGGACGCAAAGGCGAACGTCCTCCCCGCGGGTTACACGGGCGGCACGGTCACTGTTGTCAGCGGCGCGCTGCGCGCCTCGGTGCAGGCGCCGGCGGCGCCGGGCAATCCGTTCCGGTTCAGCCTCGGCCTTGATGGCGGCGCCCAGCTCACGCAGACCGATCTCGGCCAGATTGAAGTGTGGTGGGCCGATTCGCCGGCCGCACCCGCCGGGTCGTGGACGCAGTTGAACGGCGTCATGACGCTGACCAACGGCACGGTGCAGATCGAGGACGCGGGCGCGCCCGGAGCGACGGTGCGCTTCTACAAGATCATTCAACGGCATTGACCGGCTGCGGTTCAGTCGGTTGTCGGAGCGGGCTGCGGAGAAAACAGTGTGCCTCCGCGGCCCGCTTCTGTTTTGCGTTGACGCGCCGCGGGGAAACGGGCATCCCGTCCGCGTCCCGCACTCTATGGACACGCCAATCAAGCTGCACCTCGGCTGCGGCACCATCATCCTGCCCGGCTGGGTCAACAGCGATTGCGCCGCGCTGCCCGGCGTGGACGTGGTGCATGACCTCAACAAACTGCCGCTGCCGTGGAAGGACGAGTCCGCGGATGAGATTTTGTGCAACGACGTGTTCGAGCACGTGAACTTCATCCCGCTGCTCAAGGAATGCCACCGCATCCTCGCGCCCGGCGGGCGCATCCACATCCAGGTGCCGCACTTCACGGCCTACAACAACTTCGTGGACCCGACGCACATCAACCAGTTCTCGATCAAGACTTTCAATTTTTTCGTCGCGGACACCTACGAGGGGAAGTTTCGCGGCTACTACTTCGACTTCAAATTTTCGCGCTATGAGAAGAAGCGCATCACCTTCGCGCGCGGTGGCCCGCTCGTGCTGTGGAACGCGCCGATGGAATGGCTCGTGAACCTCTCGCCGAAATTGCAGGTGTATTTTGAACTCACCGGCTGGTCGCGGCTGTTTCCCGCGGAGAACATCAAGGTCACAATCGTGAAGTGATCCTGCGGCGGCGGGCTGTGACTGTCGCAGAATTTCTCAGCCGTTCAACACGCGCAGAACCGCGTCGCCTGCCAGCGCGGGCGTGATCTCTCGCAGGCATTCGAGCGGGCGTGAGTGGAGGCACACGGATTTCATGCACGGCGCGCACGGCAGGGGATGTCGCAGTGCATGGCCAATCTGCCCGTAGGGGCCGGTGCGCTCCGGCGAGGTCGGGCCGAAGAGCGCGACCACCGGGCGGCGCAGCGCGGCGGCGATGTGCATCGGGCCGGTGTCGTTGGTCACGACAGCGGAACAGCGGCGCAGCCATTCGACCATTTCCGGCAGCGAGGTTTTCCCGGCGAGATTCAGGCAGCGGTCCGGCGCGGCGCGTTGGATGGCGGAGCCGAGCGGGTCGTCGCCCAACCCGCCGATGACGGCGAAGCGCAGGTCGTCGCGTTCCGCGGCGAGTTGCTTCATGAGCGAGGAGAAATGTTCCGCCGGCCAGCGCTTGTTTTCCCAGCGCGCGCCGGGCACGAGCGCGATCCAGCGCGCACCGTCGGTCGGCCAGCGTTCCTGCACGCGCGCGGCGGCATCCGCACGCGGCGGGAGCCAGTCGAAGTTTGAATGCACGGGCACGTCGAGCGCGCGGAGCACGGCGAGATACCAGTCCACGGCGTGGCGGTTCGCAGAAGGTTTTGGAACGGCGATGTCGTAGAAACCGTGCGCGGCCTCGCGGCGCATTTCGACGCCGACGGTAAGTTCGCCGCCGGCGAGCCACGCGAACGCGCCGCTGCGGGCCAGCCCTTGAAGGTCAATCACCCAGTCAAATTTTTCCGCGCGCATGTGCCGCACGCTGGCGAAAAGTTCATCCCAGTTGCGTGGCGAGGCCCAGCGGCGTCGCTCGAAGACAAACAGGCCGGCGAGGTCAGGGTCGCCGTCGAGAAGCGGGCGCAGTTCAGCCGCGATCCACCAGTGGATTTCAGCGGCCGGGAAGCGCAGCTTGAGCAGCCGCAGCACGGGCAGGGCCTGCACGACGTCGCCGAGCGAGCTGGGTTTGAGGATGAGGATTTTCACCGCAGAGCCGCAGAAGGATTAGCCACAAAAAAGCGCAAAGGGCACGAAAAAGTTGCGGACGCATGTGAAGCGGCTCCCGATCGCGACCGCGGAATGTCCGCGGAAACGCGGCCTGAACGTGTGTGCTTTGTGTGCCTCTTTGCGGGGTTACTTGCCCAAGGCCAGGCGCTCGGCGAGGCGCTCGGGCAGGCCGGCGGCGCGGATTTTTGCCTGCGTGGTGGCGATGTCGTAGTCGAGGCGGCGCAGCTCGATGGTGCCATCGTCGAGATCGTAAACGACGTAGGCGGCCTTGGGATTGCCGTCGCGTGGCTGGCCGATGGAACCGACATTGACGAAGTATTTCTTGCCCGGTTCAACTTTGAACTTCGAGTAAGTGCCGCCGCGCACCTGGCTGTCGCGCACAAACGCGACGGGCACATGCGTGTGTCCGAAGAAACAGACCGCGGTGTTCTGGTAGGTGAAGCTGGATGCGGCGGCGAGCTTGTCGAAGACGTAGCCCCAGCGCTTCGGGCCGTCGAGCGTGGCGTGGACGATGGTGAAGCTGGCAACGAGTCTGATGTAGCGCAGGTCACGGAGCCATTGCGCGTCCTCGTCAGTGAGCTGCGCACGCGTCCACGCGACGGCCTCGGCGGCGTGGGGGTTGAAGCCTTCGAGCGCGGTGTCGAGGGAGCAGTATTCGTCGTGGTTGCCCTTGATGACGGGCATGCCCATGCTGCGGACGATGTCGAGGCATTCCTTTGGGTTGGCGTTGTAGCCGACGACATCGCCAAGGCAGCAGTAATGCGTGACCTTCTGCTGCTTGCAGTCCTCGAGCACGGTTTGCAACGCCTCGAGGTTGGCATGAATGTCCGAAAGAATGGCGTATCTCATCTCAAAACCTGCGACTCAAGGCGGTGTTCACCGCACGATTTCAAACCCGCGGAACTCGCCGCGCGCCTCGCTCCACTGCGCCGTTTCGCGCTCGATGAAGCGGGCCAGACCGGACTCTCGCACCGCCTGCCGGAAGGCTTCGAGTTCGTCTCGCGAGCCTTCCGCGATCAGTTCGACCGTGCCGTCGGGCAGGTTGCGCACCGTGCCGGCGACTTCAAATCCCGGCGTCAGCGACTTGACCGTGTAGCGAAAACCGACGCCCTGCACCCGGCCCGAATAAATCACCTGCACCCGGCTCCGGCTCATGGCGTCAACTCTTCGGACTCTGGCTGAACGCGGCGAACTATCGGCGTCCGCCCGCGCACAATCAAGCCATATCCGCCGAAAACGGCGCAACGATTTTGTGGTTGGACGCCTGCGCACGACGCCGCTAGGCTCGCCCGTCATGACACTCGAAGATCATCTCGGCGACATCATCCGCAAGGCCCGCATGATGACCAAGGTCGCGCCCGAAGCCGCCGCCAAGGCCGCCGGCCTGACGCCGGACGAACTCGGCACGCTCGAAGATTCCGGCAAGCCGCCGAAGCGTCCCGATTACAAATCGCTCGGCGCGCTCATCGAACTCAATCCCGCCAAGCTCGAAGGCATCGCCAACGGCTGGCTGCCCAAGCCTGTGGACACCGCGGCGTGGCGCGAGCTGCGGCAAATTTCCACGAGCGGCGACGGGATGCAAGTTCACGCCTACTTGATTTGGGATGAAGTCACGCGCGAGGCCGCCGTGTTTGACACTGGCTTCACCGCCGAGCCTATTTTCGCTGTAGTCGGGGAAAATCAGCTTCAGCTCAAACATCTGTTCATCACGCACACGCATCCCGACCACATCGCGGGCGTTGAGGCGATTCGCTCGAAGTTTCCAAAAACTTTCATTCACACGGACGCAAAGAGTGCGCCGCCGCAGCACAAGAATCGCCGCAACGACTGCATCCACCTCGGTAGCCTGCGCATCACGAACCGCGACACGCCGGGCCACGCGGAGGACGGCGTCACCTACGTCATCGGCAACTGGCCTGACGACGCGCCACATGTTGCGATCGTGGGCGACGCGATCTTTGCCGGCTCGATGGGCGGCGCGAAAGACCACGGCCCGCTGGCGAAGTCCAAGGTGCGCGAACAAATCCTCTCGCTCCCGCTCTCGACGCTTGTGTGTTCCGGCCACGGCCCGCTCACGACTGTTGGCGAGCAAAAGGAGCACAACCCGTTCTTTGACATTTTGTAGGTTCACGTTGATCGCGAAAACGCCTCGAAATCGATCTGACAAGCGTATTCCGCAGAATTGGGGCGACTCGAAAGAAGTCGAATGGCGGATTCGGTTGGGGGTGCCTCCGGTGTAGATTTGGACAAACAGGCAGCAAACGATGCGAGAGTCATCGCAGCCCATTCTCACTTTTTTGGGCGATCCACCGGTAAGAGCGCCCCAACGGAGACGCCCAGCGCCTCAGCCAACAACACCAGTTCAGAGTCGGCAACCCACCGGATTTGCGATTCGATTTTGGCAAGAGTTTCCCGGCTGATGTCCCAACCGAGCACGTTGAGCTTGGCCGCCAACAACGGCTGAGTCAGCGCCTGCTTTTCGCGCAGTTTCCTGATCTGCGGCCCAACGATGTTTCGCGGCTGCTTCATGTTCCGAAATCGGAACTTGACAGTATGCGAAAGCGGAGTAGGTATGGTTCCGAATTCAGAACGGACTCGTGCCGTCTCGTTACCAACCAAAATCGTGAACACCAACCCTCATCCATGGGAATCGGTGGCGTTTCTCCGCCGGCTCGGCCCCGACCCGCACGCCAATGGCGCAAAAACCCCCTGCCTCGCCAAATGCCCGGACATGTTTGAACTCGACACCGGCGACTTCGCCGTGATCGGGCGTGACATCACCGCCGAGGTCATCGGCAAACTGCCGCCCACGGCCGGGTGCGGACCCGACGAGCGCATTGTCTGGATTCCGCGCAAGACCTTGGTGCTCGCCAAGCCCGACATTCCTGATACGCACTAGGCCAGACTGCGCCGTTTGTGGTCAACCGTCCCGTTGCTGTAAAATGGCAGGGCAATGGAGGTTTGGCATTGGATCACACAACACTGGCTCGAACTGCTGCAAAGCGCCGGCATCATTGGCGGCTTGTTCTTCACGGCGCTTTCGTTCCGGGTTGATGCGCGGGTGCGGCGCATAGGCAATCTGTTGACGCTCACGCAGCATCACCGGGACATCTGGACGCATTTCTACCAGCGGGCGGAACTGGCCCGGGTGCTCGACGAGTCCGTGAATCTGAGACTGGCACCCATCACCGACGAGGAGGCGGTGTTTCTCACGTTGCTGATCCTGCACTTGAACAGCGCCTACTACGCGATGGAGGAGGGCATGTTCACGACGCCGGAAGGCTTGCGCAAAGACATCCGCTGGTTTCTGGCACTGCCGATGCCGAAGGCGGTTTGGGAGAGGATCAAGCCTTTTCAAGACGTGGACTTTGTGCGGTTCGTTGAGGAATGCTTGAGATGAGTCGTTGTTGCATTTTGTGTTGCCGTATCCACCCCTTGGTCGAGGAATTTCACTACTGGGGCCGCTGACCCCAGCGGCCGAAGGAAAATCACTTTTCTCTGGAAACCAAATCTTCTGCGCAAGGATGCTACGGATCAAACTCTACTTCTTAAAAATGCGGATATCGAGATTTCGCTGTAAGTATTTTTCCAGCCTTTTAGACTTTTTTATATTTTTCTTTCCAGCCCACAAGTGCGATGGTATGAGCAAGTTGTTGCTTTTAGCATGGATACAGGTATAATTTAATGTAAGGCATGAGTTTTATGGGGGTTCCCGTAGACCCATCCCTTTTCAGAAAGTGGATTCCCTGTTTTTTTGCGTTGACACAGTTCTTGAGTATTGTCGAAATTGGCGAAGATGACTCTTGCGCACAAGAGCGGCAAAATCCATTTTTGTCGCGGAAGATGCTGGCCTCGTTGTTGATGCGAGGCCGATTTAATGATTAATAAGGTTTTCTAATTTTATAATGTAATATGAGCGACACGAAATTTGGAGTGGCCCTGCTCGGATGTGGCACCGTAGGCAGCGGTGTATACGAGTTGCTACAGAACCAGATTGGGGACATCGAAAGTAAATATGGTTTCCATTTCGAGATTCGGAAGATTCTTGTCCGAGATCGAAACAAGAACCGTAAGGGATTGCATATCGACTCAAAGCTTATTACGATGAATTTTGATGACATTCTCAGTGATCACAACATAGACGTGGTCATCGAGGTTATGGGTGGAGAAACTCCGGCGAAAGAATACGTGAACGAGGCGCTACGCTCTGGTCGGCACGTCATCACCGCCAACAAGGCGCTTATGGGGGCAGTCGGTGAAAAGCTGGTTGAGAAAGCTCGCCAGCATAGCCGGTTTTTAGGTTTTTCAGCGGCGGTAACCGGCTTTCACCAGTTCGTTCCGTCGATTGTTAAGTCGATCATGATAACGGAATTGGTTGGGATCTTCAACGGGACAACAAATTTCATTCTTTCCAAACTTTCCGAAAAACCTTTTCAGCAAGTCTTGGATGAAGCAATTGAACATGGTTATGCGGAAGCAGATCACAAAAATGACACTGAAGGGTTTGACACCAGAAATAAACTGATAGTAGCAAGCAAGCTCGCCTTTGGTGTGTTTCTCGATCGTGAAGAGATCTCTGTATCTGGGATTACCGACATTACAAAAGAGGACATGGCGTATGCCAAAGAGCTTGGTTATAGCGTGAAGCTTCTCGGAATTAGTCGGATTGTAGAAGAGAATAAGCTAACTGCCTTCGTCGCTCCAGTGCTAGTTCCATTGACAGATCCATTGGCTTGGGTTCAAGGAGTGAACAACGGCATCGTAGTTTATGACAAGTTTGGTGGAGTGCAGGGAATGAGCGCGGCGGGTGCTGGTAAAGACGTGACGGCGAGGGCGATTTTTAGCGATCTTCTCAGTATGGCCAATGGTGAACGGAATCTTTGGCCAGAGCCATCTCTTTCACGTCGAGATTTGAAATTTACGAAAACTCAACCGCCTGCGCCGTTCTATGTTCGAGTCGACGTTGTCAATCGACCGGGTGTTTTGGCCACGGTTAGCAAACATTTCGCGCGTAACGAGATCAATATAGACGTCGTGATACAGCGAGGGCGAGGTCAAGCGTCAGAAGTTTCAATTGTCTTTTTGCTTGGACCTACGAAACCCAAATGTGTCCATAAGGTTTTGGAAGAATTGGTCGAGTCGAAAACGGTCATTGGTAAACCTCTCATGTTGCGCATTGAGCACTCTCCTGACGCCGAATCAATCGGCTCGCAAACATCGGATGCTTTGACCAATCATGCCGTCGAAAAATCAGCTGATTTAGTGACAGCATAAAGCCGGTTAGAACATCGAACCTAGCCGATCGGGGCTGTAGTCGGAGTGTTGCAAGAAAACCCGGTCGCGGGTCAGCCCTTGCTGGACATCTTAAGAACTCCACAACTAGCTCGCACGCTTGTCCCGATTCCGGAAATGGGCAGCCCGACAAAGCCTCGTGGCAATCAACTGGGAATATGGGTCATCATTTCATGAATCTCCTTAAGGTTGAGCGCCAACGCCTGCGTGCCTTTTTCCGCCATTTGAAAGCGCGAATTCTTCAGAATCGCAAACGCTTGGGCGACGAGCGGAAAACAGATCATGTTCTCCGCGTCGCTGTCGAGCGTGTCACGCAAGAGGTTCAAGTCTTTGCTCATGTGAGCGACCTTGAAGCCGGGATTGTCGTCATCGCTCGCAACCTTCGGTCCCAGATTGGTCAACTGCCAGCTCGCGGCGGCTCCGCCTGAGCACGCGCTGACGACTAATTCCGGTGGCAGTCCGAGTCCGCGCGCGGCTTCGAATGCCTCTCCGACTGCCAGCAGATTCTCGGCGCAGAGGAGTTGGTTCACCAGTTTGAGTGCCTGACCGCAGCCAACCGCGCCTGCGTGAACGATCTTCTTGCCCATCGTCAGGAGCAACGGCTTTACCGATTCGATGTCAGCATCGTTGCCTCCGACCATGAAGGTCAGTGTCGCATTCTTGGCTCCCACATCGCCGCCGGTGACGGGCGCATCGACAAAGCGCAGTCGATTCCGTGACAGGTGAGCCGCGAAAGTTTTGGCGGCGGCAGGGCCAATCGTTGAGCAGTCCACAACGATAATTCCCGGACGCAGCGACTTGACGCTCACTGCCGACAAGACCGATCCGAGTGCCGCAGCGTCGGAGACGCATGAGAAGACAACACACGCACCGTCCAGAGCGGCACCGAGAGAAGTCGCCTCTGTGCATCCAGCCGAGACGGCGGTTTTCATTCCATCGGATGCCGATGTTCGATTCCATGCAATTACAGCGAATCCGTTCTTCGCAAGATTACCGGCCATGTAGCCGCCCATCTTGCCAGTTCCAATCCAGGCTATTTTCATAAGCTTTATTATCCTTAATTGTTGTGACGCGACGGGACGGCAAGGTCGAGCGAGCGCTAGCCACCATTCCCGTTACCTCCGCTAGGCGATCCATGCACGAAACACCTCGCGCGCAGAGTCCGGTGACAACGGAGTGCGTCCATGGAGCATCGTGGCATTTGGAATCAGGACGGTCTCACCAGTCTTGGCTGCATACTTGATCGGCTCGTTGTTCAGCAGGAATTCGTGGAGCCAATCGATGGCGGCCTCCGCGTCAGTGCCGTGGCTGTTCACGACAGCAGGTCGGACATTCTCGTCGTAGCGCCAGCGGAGGCGCGGGCATCCACGTTCGTCACGACTCAAAATCGTGCCGACATAGGCATCGGTGAATCCGCCATCGTCGTCGCGGGCGAAACGGCACTCGGCCGTGTAAAGCGATGCGAGCACTGATTCCGGCGCGGCAGCGAGAATAGTAGACAGCGGAATGAACGTGCTCACGCCACCGCCGCCTGGGTCGCTCTGGGCAAAGCTCAGGATGAAGCGCGCTGGCGGTGTCGGCATGAATGAACCGTCGGTGTGCGGCTTGTGCTCGCGCAGCGAGAGTGCAGTGCTCTTTTTCGCGTCCGGGTCGTATTTGATTGAGCGGACCTCACCGAACGCACGAGTGTTTTGCACTCCGCCGAGCACAAGAGCCAGACGGCGAACCTCCTCCTTCGACGGTGCGATTTGCTGTCGAAGCACAATGAGGGCGCGTGGGGCGTCCATCGCCGCCTCAAAGAATTCTGCGGGAGTCTTTGTCAGGAGCAACGGCTCCGGCTTGATGTCTTTTTTCGGCGGGCATGTTCGCCCGCAGCGGCAGTTGTTGATAACGGCGAGTTCTTTCGAACCAGCCCCGATGTTTTGGAGCGTGTTTGTTTTCACACCCCCTTGTCGCTACTTTGGGCGTAGCCTTGCTACAATTCGTGTAGCACTTGCCGCGTTCAGCGCTCAGCGTTCGACCAGCCACCGGACGCCTTTGTCACGTTGTCTCGCATAGACGCAGTTGAATCCGAGATCAATTTGCTCGTGCAGGTGAGAACCGACTTCACGAGTTTTAGTTTCGTTTCGGAGAGATTTTATCACCCGGCTTATGGCATTAGATACCGCTTTGCGAATTCTGTTCCCATCGTCGGCGAGGCTCCGATCGTTTCCGAGCCTGTCACGAGCTGCCGAAACCGTTTTTCTGATTTTCTCAGCCTCTTCTTTCAACTCCGTTGCTTCTCCTGGAAGGCCATGGCTCTCGGCGGTGGCAATTAGCTCGTCGAGTTCATCAAGTCTTGCTTGGAAAGAACTTTTGGCTTCGAGTGTCAATATCGGAGTGTTTTCACTGCTGAGGTTGCTGACCACGGCGGCCCGTCCTCGATTCGCTGCAAGCGCCGAGCAGTGATACGACGTTCCCGGAGACTCCAGCAGGATAGCCAGGTAATCAACGCCAATACCTTTCACAAGAAATGGACCCGTGCCCTTGAAGCGGATTTCCCAGAGCCCCTGCTCCCGGTGGCGCAGGGAATTCGGGCTAGTCGCGGTGTCCCACTCGCTAGGCGTTGAAGCCGAAGACGGCTCGTTCTCCCAATGATCGAAGGCTGACTGCGCAGTAACGATTGCCTCTCGCGCCGAGCGAATAACTGAGGATAGAGCTTTTTTGTTGGCCTCGAGCGTTGGTTCCACGGTCGCCCTTTGCTCCGTTGGCAGAAGAACAAACACGCCGAAAGCCGAATCAACGAACAGCGGCAGAATGCTGAAGGAATCCTTTCCGTAAAGCCCCACCAAGACTTCGGCATAAATCGTCCCTTCTTTCCGGTAGCGGGCATGACGCATGTCTCCATCAATCGCTTGATGCGCCGAGCGCGCGACGTTCATCAAGAGTCCTTCGCACGGGAGCCTCGTTGAAATGAGTTCGGCGAGCATTCTGTTTGCTGACTGACCATGCACAGCCACGCTTTCCTGAAAAATTCTGGTGGCACTTGTCGCTGCTCTGGGGTCAATCAATCGAAAGCCGAATTTGTCAGTCACGCATCCGACCCAAAGGTTTTTGAGCAGAAGATCATCGCGCACTGCCGATTGAAGCTTCGCATAGATTCGCTTGGTCAGCCTATTTTCCTGGCGGGAAATAACTGCGGACACAGCTTCTGTCACCCATTGCCCGCTCCCCTCGACAATCGCCCTCACGAGTTGCACTACAGTATCTCCATGCGGAGTCAGAGAAGGTGGAAGAAAAATCGAGGCGTTTGAAAAGGGCCCAAATGACTCGACTGCAAATTGTCGTTCTTCCGATGCTTCGTTAGATGGCACATGCTTTTGGAGGAAAGCCACGTTCAGGTTCCTCGGCGCGCGAATACTTCGGCCTACACAGATTTCAAACACCGCACCCGAGCCTGAGTCCAAGATGTGGTCGGGCTGCGTGCATTTGTCGCAGCCAAGAATCAGGGAGCTTAAATCCCAAAGTGCCTTTCGCAGATAGGCCACAGTCCAACCTTCGATCTCGCCGACTTTCGAACCGAGTTGGCGAAGTGGCAAGCGCGAGAACTGCCCGCCAAGACAGCGTTTCAAAAGTTCTTGCTGTGCTTGGAGCAAATCACGGAATTCTGTCGTCGATAGGGGTCTCACTCAAGGAAGATTTCGGTCGTCCTGAACAAATTCGACGAAGATGCCATCCGGGTCGCGGATGAAAAAATATTCGATTCCAGTGCGGCCACGTTGCACTTCGGCCAAGGGTTTCAATCCAGCAGCCATTACGTCAGCGTGCGCCTTCTGGACGTTGGCAACTCTGATTCCCATGTGACGGACGCCCCGGATTTTCAGGTCGTCTGCGAGATTCCGATTAGGCGAACCATCGTCCGTCGTCTCGCGATAGGCGAAGATTTCTAAAATAAAGTCTCCGAGCGTCATGTGTTTGATGACCAAGTTTCCGTCCGGGTCAGTCCAAGTGAGCGCCTCCCTGAATCCAAATCGCTGGTAGAATGCAGCGGAGGCGGCGACGTTCTGAACGCTGATTGCGACGTGGTGAAATGAGGATATGGGTGTGATGGAATTCATGGGAAAATCTCTCGCAAAGCTTTTACGACTCGGTCTCGGTGCGGGGATTGGAAAAAGTTCCGACCTAAACAGACCCCGGAAAAATTGGCGGCCTTGGCGGCGGTCAATACATCTTCAAAGCGGCTCCGCAGCGGGCCGCCTGCAAGGAGCATGAAGCATGAGACCGCTGTCGCATCCCGGATTCTCTTCAAGTCAGCACGTGAAAATCGAGAAGGCATCGGCACCTTGACAAAAGTCGCGCCGAGTTCAGTTGCAATCCGGACGGCCTGAAGAAGGCGGTCAGGCGTGAACTCTTTGGGCGAATCCAAGTTTACCATGAGAATCGACGGCATGCCAACTTGAACTGCTCGCATCAAGGACTTGGCAATTGTCGACAATTGGTCGAGACCGGGCTTCGAGAAGGGTGATAGTTGAAGGGCAACACCGTCGGCTCCGATAATTAATGCATCTTCAACAGAGGCAAGTTCTTGTTTGATCTGTTTACCATCCACCGTTTGCGGGCAGCCGAAAAGCTGAACGATGACACCGCACGCCGTCGTAGGCTTGGTGCGAGAAATCATCCCCGGATTTAAGATTACCCCTGTGAATCCAGCAGCAATTGCTGCGCTCAGAGTCGCATCGCAATCGTGAATACCATCCAGAACGCCGTGAGATAGACCGTGGTCCAACGCCAATAGCCGGAATGTTCCGCCGCTCGTCCAAAAACGGGAAAGGCGATGTTCGTAACTCCATGCAGGTAGATTTACCGATTGCATATGCTTCCATGTTTTATTGAGTGATTGCTCGAAGCAAGCCCCAAATGCCTTCCGAGATTGCATTTAACATGGAAGACGCCGTAAGTAAGCGCATGAAACTGATCCCGAAAGGCCAACAAACAGATGAGTTCTTAAGAGTCGGTGCACGCTGGCGCAAATGGACTGTCACTGCGAGGCAGGGGAGTGAGCAATGTGCGATGGTGGAGAATACGTTTCTTCCCGCTATCGGGCACGCACCGCCTCACTGGCACGAAGTTGAAGAAATTCTCTTCGTCCTAAGTGGCACTCTGACTGTAATCGTAGGAGAAAGTGAAGTGACGGCCGGTCCCGGTGATTCAGTAATAATCCCGCCCAAGGAAATCCACAGCCTACACAACCGCTCATCGAACGAAACGCGAACGATCGCGTTTCTGCCACAGTGCAATCCTATTGTAAACTGGGTTTGAACTTTCAGTTGAAACCAACTGCATTCTTTTCTGCTTCTCTGAAATCCGGGCAGAGAACATTCTTCGCCAACTTCATGATTTTCCGTCCGAGACGCGCTTGCGGATTCGTAGGTTGATTCAAGTGCAAGAGATTACGCTTCCGATACTACGTTGCTCATTCATAAAAAACCTCGGCCATTAAAATGGTCGAGGTTGTGGCATGCTGTCAGTAGATGAAGGTCAGGCGGAAAATGCTCTCTGTGCTGGCCTCGGTTCGCTACGGTTCGGTCTGAAACATTTGAGCCTGCTCTGCCGCCTCGCGCTCGCTCGCCGCTTTGGCTTGCTCTTGCTCGCGAGTGATCCGCTCGCCGTCCAGCGTGGATTCCTGAAACAGGTTGAACGTCTCCACTGTGAAGCCGAATTCCTTCTGTGGAACCGGCATCGGTTTGTCCCGTTTCATAATGTGACGCGTTCAAAACGGACAGTGTGGAGGCTTGGGCGACGAATCCATGGCGGAACGCAATTCGATCACCCCCGGAGCCACGCATACGACGCGAGTGCGCTGGCCGGGAGTGAACCCGGCCCGCTCCAGCCATTTTCCCGTGAGCCGGATTTTGGGTTTGATGCGCCGTTGGTGATAGTCACCCTCGGCCTCGATCTTCAACGAGCGAACAGACATTGGAGACTCCCGCAACACCATCGCCTCCGACTCCCTGGCCTGCGGTTCCGGCGTGCCTTCCTCCTCACTGTGCTGCACATCAAGGATGAAGTCGCACGCCTTCTGCGCCTGTGAGGCCGCATGGATCACGAGCTTGCGGTCGTCCTTCAACCGTGTGAGCCAATGTTGAACGTAGGCGGCGGACTGGTCCACCGTCCGGTTCTCAATGCCGCAGTGGCCGCACAGGAACGCTGATCCCATCTCCGCCACCAGTTCCTCGCGGCTGTAAGGGTCGCTGCCGAACTTGCTGGGTTCAGCGATTTCCTTGCGGTTCAACCGGGACTGACTCCCCGTCGAATGCGTCAGCTCATGGAACAAGGTGGAGTAGTAATCCTCGCCGGACTCAAACACCTTCGCCTCCGGCAGGGTGATCTCGTCCGTGGTTGGTGAGTAGCAGGCCCGGCTGCCGCCGTGATGGATCACCGGCCGCTTGGGCATGTCACTGACGACCTGTTCACAACGGACGATGGGTTCAAACGAATGCACTGCTTCCACTTCGGGAACGACAATGCCCTCGCACTGGGTTACATTGAACACGCTGTAGTAGCGCAGGAAGGGAATGCGTTTGGGTTCGTTCTCCGTCTCCTCCTTGAACACCTTCCAGAACACCACGGGCATTGAATGTTCTCCCTTCCTCACCCGTCCGCCGAAGGACTGCACCTGCCTGAAGGTGAGCCAGAACGGCGAGGTGTAACGGGCGGTGTTCAAGAGGAACACGTTGATGCCCCGGTAGGGCTTTCGGCTCACGAGGTTCTGCGGCGGCAGTCCCTTCCACGGCTGATGCCACGGCACGGTGCCGGCTTCAAGCAAACGGAGGATGCGGTCGGTCACGATCTGATACACGTCGGTTTTCATGCGATGCTCCTGGGGTTGTGGGTTTGTGAAAGAACCCTGTGGTTCCACCCTGAAGCGTATGGCCCCGCGCCGATTCGCCCAAGACGGGCAGGTTTGCCGGGAGCGGCAGGCATGAAAAAAGGGCGATCCGTGATGGATCGCCCTTGTGTTGTTACTCCGCCTTGTATTTGAGCTGCGAGGCCAGACATTCACCGGGGTCAACGTCATCACGTGGCCCCAGATACACCGGCTGATACAGGACGTGACTGTCCCGATGGGCGTAGAGATAGCGCACCTCCACGACCGCGCCGATTTTGGGCAGGTCGTGATTGGCCGGGATGGTGACGTTGCCGCACGACATCAGGCTCCGGCCCTGGAACAGGCTGATCTCCACGCTGCGCCTGGCATTCACTCTGGCGACAATCGCCGACAGCGAGGCGACGAACTTGAACTTCAACTGCGCTCCGCCGTTGCCGGGTTTGCCCGGTGTGTAAGGGGCATCCAGTCGCTTGAACACGATGCCCTCGCGGTTTTCCCGCCGCAACCGCAGGAACAGTTCGATCTTCTCCCCGGTCGTGAATGCCGTCCCGACCCGCCTGACATGAGGATGCTGCGTGCAGGAAGACAACAGGTCTGCCAGACGCGCGAGCCGTGTCCGATACGGCAACGGCCGCACGTTCTCGCCGTTCAGTTCGAGCAGGTCGAAGACGTGATACTCATCGCCGACGGATTCACCGTCGGGAATGAAACTGCCGGGCAGCCTGCGAAGGTCGTCCGACACGGTCTGCGGCAGGCCGGTCAGCACTCCCTTCTTGTTGATGCCCTCGACGTGATCGTCCTGCTTGCGGACGAGGAGATGCCGCCCGTCGAACTTCTCCTGGGCGCAATACCCATCATCGTGCAACAGGCGTTCCACGCCGGCTTCCTCGATGGGATTGAGCAACTGGGGCAAAATCCCCGACGATTGTTTTTCGCTGTGGGAGTAAGGCGTGCCGTTCTCGCCCTCGGTATAGCCCTTGGCTTTCTTTTCGCGGATGAGCCGGGTGAAAATCTGCTTCGCCGTGTCGTAATCCACGGGTGAAGCCGTTTTCGTCCCAGTTGTCAGCGTCGAGCCACGCCGCCCGTAGGCGAAGTGAACGACGAATAATGTGCCCGCCGGCTCAATCGCGGCCTGATACACCTTGTCCGATGAACCTTCGCGATAATACAACGTGACCCGCTCTTGTGCTTCCATGACTGCGTTCATGCTGTTCCTTTCTGTTGGTTGTGGTTTGAGAAGAACTACCCACCGTCAAGCGTATGGCCCCGCGCCGATTCGCCCAAGACGGGCAGGTTTGCCGGGAACGGCAGGCATGAAAAAAGGGCGATCCAATTTTGGATCGCCCTTGTGTTGATTACTTCGCCTTGCGGTTGAGGATGGGAACATCGGACTGCGGCGAGATGCGGAACAGGGCGGGCGGCGGCTGGAACCGGACCGGCTTGTCGAAGCGTGTTTTGAAGTCACGCACGGGCCGGTTCATGATGACCACCGCCGCGCATTCGTTGACGCGGACCACGTAGCAGAGCCGTCCGTTGAACCGGATCAAGTCCCCGGCCCGCAGCCGGAACGGATGGTTCAGGGGCTCCCAGAGAATGCCGAACTCAATCTGGTTCGGATCCGCGAAACCGCGCGGCGGTTTGCGTGTCTTCATGGAACACCCGCCGGTTCCGTTGCTTGCAGCCCTTGCAGAACCAGTTCAATGCCCTCACTGGTCATTGACCAGTGACGCACCGGCAGTCGGGCAACGACCGCCCACTTGAAGCGTTGGTAGAAGATCAACGCCTGCTCGTCGTCGCCGCAATGGTCGGCCAAGAGCGCCAGGGCCAGTTGGGCCGGGCCGCTGCCGATGTAGCCCCACTCGAACCCGCTCGGGCTGTGGTTCCAGAGGTCGCGCCGGGGATTGAGCCGGCGTCCGTCCACCGTGACGATGACGGCAAACCCCTCGCGGCGTCCTTCATACCGCTTCACAGGACACCTCCGATGAGCTGCTGCACTTCGTCGCCGCTCAAGTCTCCCGGCTGTTGTCCCTCGTGCTCGAAGGTGTGAACCTTCACGAAGACGAACTTTGCCAGACGAACCGCGATGTCCTCGCGGCCGTTGCGCCCAGCCTCATCCTCGTCCAAGAGGACGATGACCTGACTGTGAGCGTTGGTGTGCCTGCGTATCAGATCCTCCTGCGCGATGGACAAGGTGCTGCCCATGAGAGCAACCACCTTCTTCACGCCGTGCTGATGAAGCTTCATGCAATCGAAGAAGCCTTCAACAATCACCAACGGCCCTGACTCCTTGATGGCCCGGTCGAGGTTGAACAGCTCCTGGGACTTTTTGAATCCGGGCGGGAGCTTGTATTTGGGCGTGTCCTCGGAGGGTTCGCCGGGGAAACGACCGGCATACGCGACGACTTTGCCCTCAATGTTGTGGATGGGGATGGCGATGCGCCCGGACATCATGCCCTTGGCGCAGAAGCCGACACCGAAATCCACGATGGTTTCCTGAGTCAAGCCCCGTTCGGTAAGATACGGATGCTTGGCGTCGAGGCGTTCCAACCGGAACTTCAAGGGCGCATTCGGTGCGCTGTTCTCCACAGGGGACTTTTCTTCCGAACCCGTGGATGTTTGCCGCGTGCGCGGTGATTCCTCTTCCTCGGACGGTGCATCCTCGGTCGGGAGATTGAACCACTCGACGGCCTTCAAGGCCGCAGCATGGATGCTCACATCCTCCTTCTTGGCGATGAAGTCGAGGACGTTGCCGCCGGCATGGCAGCCGCCGCTGAAACAGTTCCAGAGATTCTTTGAAAGGCTGACGCGGAACTGGGTCGCGTTGCTGCCTCCGTGGATGGGGCAACAGCCGGTGAGGCTGTCGCCTGAGCGCTTCATCTTGTCGAGCAGGCCGTAGTGATCGAGCACCTGCTCCATGGTGATGGCTGATTTGATCTGCCTGAAGTCAACGAACTTGGATTTGGGCATGGGAATACTCCTGGGATGGGTTGTGAAGGAACTATGACGATTCCCCTGAACGGGAACCGACTCCGGGGAGGATGGTAGCGCGGGAGAAGCCAGCCGCGCGAGACGGGTAATGTTGCCGGTTACGGCAACAGGCTTGTGAGTTCACCCCGGCCGTTCCGCCAGACGGGAGCGGACAGGAGGTCCGGCTGTTCCAAGACCGAATGATGGGCAAAGAGGAACAACCCCTGTCCTCGCCTCAATGAGAAACACGCCTTGATCAATGACTGCACACGGGACTGGCTCTTGGTGACGGCAAGGACACGGAAGCGGTGGAACCCAAACTCGCTCAGGTGCTTGTCCTGCGTCCACGTGGCTTCGTATGCGAGCATTTTCCGATGAAAGGACGTTTGTGTGAGACGCTTGCGGACAACGGGCATGGTGCCCCGGTCAGCTTCGAGGAAGAAGTATGCCCGTTCGTGATCGGACTCCAAGGCGAACACGCGGTCGGGAATGACACCGAGACGGATGTTGCCTTCAAGGTT
Organism: uncultured Verrucomicrobiota bacterium; assembly: GCA_964589935.1. Classification (GTDB taxonomy): domain Bacteria; phylum Verrucomicrobiota; class Verrucomicrobiia; order Limisphaerales; family VHCN01; genus VHCN01. The sequence continues at coordinate 114,678 of CAZPVD010000004.1, forward strand.
GACGTTCCACCGGCACGGCTTGGAGAGCAGGAGATCATCTTCAAGGAGCAACTGGATGTTGCCCGCCTTGCGGCAGGCCAGTTCCAAGGCCACGAGCACGTCCGACACCAAGAGGGCGTGTTCCAAGAACATGCGCCCGATGCTCCGGTTCTTCTCACCCCAGCGCAGGGGACGATATGCGGAACCAAGTTCTTCCTTGAGCAGTTTTCCTCCCTTGCTGCCGAGGCCATACACGATGGGCTTGGAGCCGCCCCGTTCGTAGTATTGGAGCTGGGCGCGGGGACGTTCGAGGTAGCCGTGGTGGTAGAGCAACTGAAGTCGGCGGAGGAGGGACTGTGGACTGCCTTCGAGCAACGCGATCAAGTGCGAGGAACGGAGAAAACGGTGCCGGTGGACAAGCCGGAGGATGTAGTGGTCGCGGTGAGTCAACTCGATTGGGGCAACCGCAGACGCGCGTTTGAAACGGGGAAGGCGGGGGGATTCCATTGTCTCAGCGTAACGAACGAGAAGCCGTAGAGACAGGCGCGAAAGCGTGCCGCCTATGGCAAAGGACATGAAAAGCTCGTCAATGTCATTTTGGGGTTGACTATAAGCTAAAGCTAAACTATTGACCTACTCATTGAATGCATCTGAAATCCGAAAATTGCGCGAGGAACTCAGCCTCAACCAAGTCGAGTTCGCTCAGCTTGCCGGAGTCCACCCGATTACGGTGAGCAAATGGGAACGGAATGAGGCTGCCCCTTCCGCCTATCAAAACGCCCTTTTTGAGCAGTTCCGCAAAGGGGCACGGGATCGAAAAGTGCGGGAAACGCTCAAGGACATTCTGGTGGCCGCCGGCGTGATTACGGCTGTCGCCCTTTTGTTAAGCCACCTCATGAAAAAGAAATGACCCGATGAACAAACAAACAGACATCCGTATTGGCGATGTGCTCAGCCGCCCCAAGGCACTCGGTATTGTCACCCACCTTGGCGTGGTTGTCGCGCCCGGTTTGGTGATTCAGAATAGGCCGGGAAAAGGGGAACACCTCGCCACGCTGAAGGAGTTTGCCGGCGGCAAGCCCGTGACGGTTCATCGCACGGCTGCAAATCCAGCGGAAGTGACGGCTCGCGCACAAGCCGTTCTGGCAAATCCGCAAGGATACGATCCAATCAAAAACAATTGCGAACATACGGTGACGAGAATAATTCAAGGAATCGCCAGAAGTCCCCAACTGGCACTCATCGTGACGGTAGTCATAGTGGGCGGGCTGGTTCTCGTGCTGAAGAAGCGCTGACGCTTTGGAAAGCGGGTGGATTTCAAAAAAAAGCCCTCTCAAAAGGAGAGGGCATGGATGAGGCCGTGGCCGGGTCAGTATGGAACATCGTCCCCGGTCTTCGGAGCGTCCGCCGATTGCTTCGCCTTTCGGGGCTGGGTGGCAATCCACTCGAACGCGCGGGCGGCAATGAGTCCCACGACCAGAAGGTCCCGCTGGCCGAAGCTTGCCGAATGCCCCCACGTTTCCCCGCTCCGGTAGGAACGTTGGAACGTGACATTGAACATCGGCCCCTTGCGGGTTTCCTGCCGCCAGATGCTCGCGCTCACGGCGCCATGGCGGATTTTCTGGACGGGTTGTGAACTGGCTTTTGTCGGTTTGGTCATAACATTTCCCTTTGGTTTATTAAGCGAAGCTTGCGCCGCCACCGTGCCGCCCGTGAGGGAGCCGGGACGGGTGCAACTCCACGGTTGATCTTATCGCCTCCCGAAAAACAGGAAAGCCGCCAAGGTTTGCCGCTGCCGGCAAGCCGGGATGTTGCTTCTTTTCGCTATCTGTCCGGCACAGTCGTTGCGAGGAACGGAGAAAACGGTGCCGGTGGACAAGCCGAAGGATGTGGTGGTCGAGGTTGCTCAGGTCAACCGGAGAAACTACAGTCACGGGTTTGAATCGGGGAAGGCGAGAGCCCATCACGAAAGCGTAGCGGATTCTGTCGTGTGAGCGGAGGCGGCAAAGTTTGCAGAAATGTCAAACAGGGACGCCATCTTGTAATGCAGCAAAACGCAGAAAAATCGCTCACAACGAGGAAAATCGGCTGTGCCATTTTACCTACTCCTTTCGAGCAATATACAAGCCCCTTAGAGAATGATACAGAATGCTGGAATTCAGCGAAGACAGACACAGTTAGCCATGGCACCAAAAATGAAGAACAAATCTCTAGCGGCTATCAAGAGGGACGTTACCCGTCACAAGGAATTGCTCAACCAAGTTCATGCTGCACGACAGGCCGTTCGTGGCTACACCAATGTGCCCCTGGCAGATCGTGGCGCTACAGCCGTGCCCTTGCGTGCGATGTTGGCGGCGTCTCCCGGCAAGCGCACCTTCACTTTGCTCGCGCAGGGTGACTCGTGGTTCGACTACCCACCAGGCACGGACATCATTGACTGCCTGCATTCCAATCACGGCCACGCCATCACCAATATCGCCGTGGCGGGTTCGACATTGAACGACGAAGCATACGGCCCGGTGCCGCGCGAGATGTTCGGTTTGCCATTCGGTCCCAAACAGTCGGATGATCCAGATCGAATTACGGAGCTCGTGCACCACGTTCAGCAGGTTAAGCCGCAGGCATTGCTTCTTTCCGCCGGCGGCAATGACGTGGCGGGTGATGAATTTTTCTCCTTCATCAACAACTCGCGCTCAGGATTGCCCCCGGTCAACGATGAAGTTCTGGACGGCGTAGTCAGCGGCACATTCAAAACGGCCTACCTATACCTAATCGACACGGCACTCGCGGCGGATGCGACGGGCGGCATGAAGGTGTTCACGCATGGCTATGATTATCCGTGGCCGGACGGGCGTGGAGTGGTTCATTTTCTCGGTTGGAAAATCGGCCCGTGGTTCGACCCGACGTTTAACGCGAAGAATTTCCCGAATAACAATTCCGCCGACCTTCAAACGCGTCACGACGTCGTCGTGAAATTCATTGATGCAGTGAACGTGATGCTCGCGGGCATCGCCGCCGCCCCAAAATATGCCGGGAAGGTTTTCCATGTGGATTTTCGCGGCACGCTGCAAACCAAAGACGAATGGGCCAATGAATTGCACCCCATGAATGACGGCTTTCGTGCGCTGTCGGTGAAGGTTGATGAGGCCCTGCAGGCAAACATATAGACGCGAGGAAGAGTTACGCTCTTGTTGAAAGTTGATGAAAGCAGAACCAAGCAAAAATCAGAACAAAATGAATACGAATAAAAAAACTGTCAAAATGCAAAGCTACCTCCGCAAACGCAAAAAGCCGTTCTTCAAAAATCTGGCGGCGATTCCCAGCGGCGGGCTGACACCCACGCAGGTGTGCGCGGCATACCAGTTCAAGAAATTGACGCCCGTCCGCCCCGTCAAAATCGGCATTGTCTCGCTGGGTGGATTTTATTCCAAGAGCGATACCGCCGCCGCCTTCAAAGCCTACAAACTTCCGGCTCCAAAAGTCACGGTGGCCGGCCCGCAAGACAAAACCGACTCGGACTCGACCGTCGAGAACATGCTCGACATCGAATGTGCTGGCGCCGCTTGGGCCTACTCGACCGGCCAGCCTGCAAGTCTGCTCGAACAGTTCGAGGCGAACGACGCGAACGGCATTCCCAACGCCATCAACGCGCTCGTCGCCGCCGGCTGCGAAGTCATCTCGATTTCTTGGGGCGGCCCGGCCGACACGATGACCAAGGGGATGATCGCTGCGCGGGCCAAGGCGTGCGCGGCAGCGGCCAAAGCCAACGTCCACATCTTTTCCGCCTCCGGCGATAACAGCCTCGACGATGGCACGAACACAAGGACACCCGACGATCCGTGCTGCGACCCGAACGTCTGGGGAGTCGGCGGCACGCGCCTGCAACTCAACTCGAACGGCTCCATCGCGCTTGAATCCGCCTGGGGCGACGGTCATGCGGGTGACAACGGTGGCGGTGGGGGCTTTGATCCAAAAATACCGATGCCCGCTTATCAAAAAGGCGTGGTGCCCGGCACCAAGCGCGGCTGCCCTGACAGCTCGGCCAACGCGGACCCGCAATCCGGCTACACCATCATCGCCAACGGCCAATGGCAGATTGTCGGCGGCACCTCGGCCTCCACGCCCCTTACGGCCGGCTATGTGGCCGCTATTCTCTCCACTCTGCCCGGCCCCATCAGCCAAGCGCAGTTGCAGGTGGCGTTCTACAAGAACCGCACGGCCGCATTCAATGACATCACCACCGGCAGCAACGGCGACCCTGCCGAACCCGGCTGGGAAGATGCCACCGGCAACGGTTCCATCAACGGCCCCGGGATGGCGGTGGTGCTAACCTCAGCCTGACGGCAATAAAAAAAATCCGCCGCCCTGCGCCTGCACGCACGCAGGGCGTGCGGAAAATACCGGATTCAAAACCACAACGTTTCAATCGAATCAAATCATGAGTGAAGACCTTAAACCGTCACCATTCAACCTTGTCCTTACGCATGATGTCGCGCGCGGATTTCAGGAGCATTCTGAGGGATTAGGCGGTGGGGGTAGTGGTAGCAGTTTTCATTTCCTGTTGAGCTGAATTGCCCTTGTCCGCCGGTTTCGAGGTAACAGCTTTGCAATTGCCTCGTCGCTGAAACCAAGCTCTTGAAGCAAGCATACTTCAATTAGCAGGCTCAACTGCTCGCTCTTTAGCCAGATATCAGTCCAGTCTGTCTCTTTTGGCCGATTCTCAGCAGTGGAATCCGGGTGAGTCAGCCAATTCCTCTGGTCAGCTATCGCACCTGCAAACTGAGTCGAATCACCAAAAAAAGGCGTGAGGACAGCGGCGTGCCTCGCACAAATATCCTGAATTCGTTTGCGAAGCGAGAACTCGTGCAAGTATTTGAGTTTGTTTTTTAGGCTCGCCCGGAAATCAGCATCAACATCGTGCGGGATCGCATTCCAAAGAATCTTTTTGAGGCCGTTGCGATATTCGTCGTCCGTCTGATACTTCCCGCCAATGAAGGCGCGGTGGTAAGCCTCAACAGCATGCGCAAGCGAGAGGAATCGCTGCTGCACATACATCTCACGATTGTAAAGTGTGGAAAAATAGAGGTCGCAAACTGGCTCTAACAATTGGTGCTTGTCGAAGTAGCGCTTCAGGAATTCAGCGGGTTGGGGCTGCAGGTCAGCCAGACAAAACTGCATGTCGTGCGGTGTCAGCGTCTCGTCCTTGGCGTCGTCACGCGACAGCTTCCGAATAACCTCAAACTCTTCATAAATTTCCTGGCCTTGGAGCACTTGCTTTGGTTTGTCTACGCGTGCTGAAACTGAGAGCGCATAGACTGGGCGCGAAACTCCCAACGCCACAAAATGCTGAAAGCGGCGAACAACATTCTCAAACGATTCGTAGGGGGTCAGCTCTTTCGCCTCTATACACAAAACGCAGTCCTCAGACAGCCTGCAATCCCCAAACCCAGGTGAAAGATGGCCTGTGAACTTAAGCGCCAAGGAAAATGGGCCAAGAGTTCCAAGTGAAATGTCGGGAATCATTTCTTGGCAGATTTGCCAGCCATTACCTGACTCCTTCGGCGCTACACTAATGGCACTCGTCCAAGTCCATTCGTGCAGGTGACTCAAGTTTGCGAACACTTTCGCAAACTTCATCTCATCGGGAGATTTGAAATGTCCCCCCATAACTCCAAAGTAAGAGGAAATCTCAGCCACTCGTGCACCAGGCAAGTGCATGGTGAGATTCTTGGTGTGGCAGTTAAACAGCGTCACCGGCTTTCCCCGGACGGTCATTCCCCACACCGTAAAAGTGTCAAGCGTCGCATCCTTGAAAAAATGGCCCAACAGGCTCAACTGAGCGCCAGCCGCTGGACCACACACGATTTCACCAGAAAGCTGTTTTTCAGGATGTTCAGGCAACCACCAGAGCCCTTTTACTTTGGCATCACTCATTGAGAATTGCGCTCACGCCGCATACATCAACGTTGAAGCCGGTTGACGGTGTTGCGGATTTAGTTTGCACTGCTGAGCTTGCCGAGGATTTCATTGACAATGCCGTAATCGCAAATAAGCCGGACGTTTAGCACGTCGGGCAGCGTAAAATAGAACTCGGTTTAAGCCAGCGTTAAGGTCAGTTCGATGGGCGGGCTCGAAATTTTTCCCGGCGAGCTTGGCCTCGCCCTCGCGCTGAATTTCCAGGTCGTCCAGAAATTTCAGGAACATTATCCAGGTAAGCATCGGCAACCGGTCAAGGTCGCCATTCAGCCCCTTGTCCTTGCGCATGATGTCGCGCGCGGATTTCAGCAGCGCGCCGAGGGGTTGGGCCGCGGTGGGATGCATTCGTAAGGTTAAAGAATAACAACAGTTTCGAGATAGTTCATTACGTCAAAACTGCCTTCACTTTGGTGCGTAACAAATCTTTGCGAGCCATAAAGAAGGCTTCAAAATCCCCGAGTTTAAGACTGACATTGTCAGGTATGTAGTTTGATTTCAAAAAGTGCTCTTTCCCTGCTCCTAATGTAAGAATCCACGTCTCAAATGCGGTGTCGTTTTTGCTTTGATTGGTCGCACCTTCCATGAGCTGGAGATTCGGAAGCTTATCCCTCTCGTCTTGCCACTGTGCGATTTTGGGATCATCCAATCCCAGCTTTTTCAGTTCCGCAGTCTTAAACTTGCTCCACGGATGGACATGATCCTGATGGAATTTCACTTGGTCAAATTTCAGTTGCGGGTAAAGCAGTGAAAGAACCATAAAAGTATATGGGCCTTTGCGTTCGGCCAGCAGTTCCTCAACATCAGCATCCGTCATGGTCAAAGTCCGATCTTCTGGCAATTTTGCAGCAAGCACATTGGCGAGCGTCATGGTGGGGAAGGTCAAAGAGTATGTCGTCTTCTGATCTTCCACTTTTGCTGTTCGCAAGTGGTCTCGGATTGCCCCCAACACGCGGTCGGTCTTACTGGCAAAGATTTGATTCAGGAGAGCCCGAACAAGGTATTGTTGCAATGCAGGCTTGCTATTAACAACATCACCACCTTTGAATATGAAGTAAGCAATCGGGATTACTGCATTGAAAGTGGGAAGCGTGTCTCCGCAAAAGCCCCACTCCACGAGCATATCTACCATGGATTCCAGCGATTGTTTGATCTGCGGCCAGTTGGTCTTGATGGCCTCGATGTTTTCCTTCTTGAATGAATTTACCTTGAACCGTATCGGTAGATCGCTCAACGCCAGACAGCTTCGCATTACGAAATCATTATCGAACGAAAAGCGATCACCTTTCGCGTTCAAGGTCGTGATGGTTGCTTCGATCTGAGAACGTCCTTCATCCCAATGGGCAACAATGGTCGAAAACAAAAGGTCAGTCTTGGAAAGCTGCACCCCGGAGCTGTTCACACGCACAAAAATGTCCACGACTTTGTCTAGCTCTTGCTCGCTGACCTTGAAAAAATTGATGATATCATCGGAGCACAGCCGCTGCCAGAGGGCTGACAGCATCGGACCGGAATCGCTTTGAAGTGTTCTTTGATACTGTTGATGCTGCTGCGCCACTTGGGCGATTTCTGTGAATACCGCTCCCTGATCTTTCCACGTCAGAGCCTTCTTCACTTGAAACCAAAACTGTTTGTCGTCCACGACCTTGGCTTCCTCGGTGGTGAGGAAATTGAATTGGTAGGCAAGCCCGCTTTCCTCATCGTCATCGCCGGGCTTATAGAACAAGTTCAGATAGAGGAATCGCTGTAGGAACGCGGCGTCATCGTTCCATCGTCCATGTTTTCGCTTGTAGGCATAGCTTCCCTGCAACGCGACATACATCGAGTTCAAACGTTGCTGCCCGTCGAGCACGCCAATAAACTTGTCCCTGAGGTCAGGCTTGGGTGCGACTTCATTCCACGCGTAGTCACGTTCATGGTAGTCTTGAATGAACTTGTAGAAAGTGTATTCGTCTTTCGACTTCCCTTCGACAAACCAGAAAAGAAATGTCCCGATGGGATACCCACGCATAAGGGAATCAAAGAGCTTCGTAATTCTATCAATGTCCCAAACGAACTTTCGCTGGATCGCAGGTAGGTAAATCTCGTTTTGCGAAATTTGCAACATTGCGTCCTTCACCTTCATTGAGCTGTAGTTCATAAAATGAGTTTGTTTCTATCACGCCGCATACAGCAGCCATCGCAGTTGGTTGTCGGCGTTACGGAGCAAATCTGTGCCGTCGAATTTGCCGATGATTTCGTTTATGCTTGCCATGCGTTAAATCTGCCGCCAATCGTCGGGAATGAGTTTCTTGCCGCCTCTCCACCGTTCAGCGACTGCATCTTGATACCATTGATCTGTCAGGTCCGCGTGTTCGGTGATTATGACTTGGAATCCAGGTGCATATTTGGCCACCACTTCGAAAACGAGCTGGAACATTCGGCGTAGCAATTTGCGGTCGTCGTCCCGGATTGAATTGATCGAACCGTCCACATCCTTTTCAGCGGGGAAGTAAACCTGTGACGGTTGGTCCAAAAAAAGAAAATGCGGGACAGGCCGTCTCTGCTCAGAGAACCACCCATGCAGCGATAAGTGGGCAATGAGATGATATCCAACCCAGTTCTCACCGCTACCCATGCGTTCCATTGGAATTGGGCCGTCTGGCGTATCAGCAACGATTGTGAGTTTCTTGAGATTGAAACGAAGAGGATGTGATGAAAATTCCAACTCAAGCATCCTCGCCCAGTCTGTCATGGTCCTTCCAAGCAAAGCGGCAATTGACTCAAGCTTCTCGCGAATGGTTTCATCGCTGAGTTCCTCTTCAAGTGTTTGGCATTGCGCTCGAAGATCATTTGCTTCTTTTTCAAGCGAAGTCGTATCCGGAAGCTCTGGAAGGCTTTCAAGATATAAACTAATTCTGCCAAGAACGTGACTTCGCTTTGCTGCCTCGTCTTGAACCCGAGCGACCTGGTCGTTTGCAGACCTTACCGCCTCCATTTCAGCTCTGTTCTGATTTATTTTCAGCTGAACCTCATTTGCCCTCTTCTCGAGATCCCCTACAGCTTTTTCCATCTGGGGAGCAGACCGCGTGACGGATTCCAACTTGGAGCTTACAACACCTAAAGCTGTTTTCAATTGAGACGCTGGTGGCACAGCATGGTCATCGGCAAGTGTATGTGAACAAAGCGGGCAAGCTTTTCCTGGGACTGTTCCTTCAAAGATTCCGATGGTTTTGAGACGCGCCTTTTGCTCAGAGGCTTCTCTCGAATATGATCTTTCGTCGGCCTTGAATGCCCTTGCTGTCGCTATTCGCTCTGTGAGCCTGCGATGCTCCTCGATCAGCTTCGCTCGCTCGTCTGAAAGCCGATTAAACTCCGAGAAATTTGGCTGCCGAGTTTCAACTTGGGCCAAAGGTGTCTTCGCCGCTTCTCGGAGGGCAGCGATAACAGCTTGCCAGTTGTTACTGTCTGTAACCGATGAGAGGCCACAATTGCGCGCCTGCGCCAAGAGTGATGCTGCTTTGCTCACGCCGTCCCCTCTGAGCGCCGCCAACTCTGCCAATCTACGCTCGCAGTTCCGCAGCCTGTCCCTCAGTCGGTGGAGATCACCACGTTTCTTGACATAATCGTCCGTAACCGCACCGACTAAATACGGAAGAACATCTTTCAGAGCTTGTGCAACCCAATTGTCAGAGCAACGGTGAAAAAGCTGATTGCGACGAATGATTTCGTCTTGAGGTTGAAAGCAAAGCAGGAGTGCATGCCGAAAATTCGCAGAAGCATTCGCGCGCTTTTGACCAACCGGTGTTTCGTGGAGATTGTCGATGATGCCGCACCAGCCGGTTAAAAGATTATTAAGCCCTTCCGTGTTTGTTGTCTGCCGGAGACTAGAACTTGTAGGGAGATTTATCGTGCCCCCCATTTCGATAAAACATTCCTCAGTCGAGGATGATCCAAGAGCGGGGCATTTGCGAGCAATGACTGCCTGCCCATTATCAATTGCCAGCCGGACGGCGAACCAAGAGACAGCTTTGCGGATAATCCCTTCAGGCACACGACATTCGCTACTGCCGAAGCAATAATCCACAATCTCGATTAAAGCGGACTTACCCGTCTTTGATGCACCTGTGATCACGTTGACTGCTCCAGGCTTTAGTTTCAAAGTGCGTAGTTGTCCATCGTGGCTGTAAAGCGCGATTTCAAGAATTTGTATGCTCATGGTTGAACTCCTAGAAGTGACATCACAGTTTCTGCGTTTCCGGTTTTGGCGAGCCAGCGCCCGACAAATTCCGCGCGCTTTGCGCACGCGCGAACTTCTTCAGATGAATCCACCAGCGCGGCCGTCATACGCATTCGCCAATCCAGATTTGCGCGAATATTAGTTCCGTCAAATTGTAAAACCCCATATCCACCGGCAAAGCGGATAGCTTCTTTTGTAAAGGGAACAAGCGCGCGAGCGCGATCTGCGATAGTTGCTGGCGCTAGTGGGTTATCTCCAATCCAAACGGCAAGTGATGTTGTGACTCTTGTCGGAAGCGATTCACGCACTTCACGATGGAGAACCATTGGCAAAACAAGAAAGCATTCCTCAAACGATAGTCCCGTCTTCTGTTTGGATACACCAGCGTGACCAACACTCGAAAACCACAAGAGCATTGAGCAGAAGCATGGATTGAGAAGCCGCTGTTCCTCAATGGTGCGTTCATGCCATTTGCTCATGCTCCACCTCCAGGGTTGAGCAGGTGCGCCAATCGCTCGCGAAATTCTGAGTGCCATCCGACCTGAAGCCTGTCCGCAAGCATGTGCAACGACCCGCGGCAGACAAATGGTTCGGTTACGGCGGGGCGAATCGGAATACACGCGGCCTCCGCCCACTCAAGCACTTTTCTGGCGGCTTCCTCTTTCTGCGCATCAGCGGCGCTGTCGCCGAGTTCGTCTCGTCGGGCCTCGAAAAAGAGCTCCCATTCCTGAACCAGACGAAGCTCGTAGTCCTTAAGGTCGCCGACCATTAGTAAATCATCACGCAACCAGCGTGACCTTTGCTCAAAAGCTCGATAGTAGTCGCGGATTGCAGCGGCGACACGGCGCTTGTTTGCCTTGACCAATTCCATTTGCCTCACAAACACGGATTCCTCATGGGCCGCGATTGCGGCGTCATCCGGCGTGAAATTGAGAAGGTCGTCAGCGATGGGCAAAGAGTCTTGTTTGAATTGTTCCCGCAAGTTAGACATTTGGGCTTCCAATTCTTGCCCAAGAATTCGGTCGCCAGTATTGATTCGAGCCATCTGGACAATGACTCGTCGAAACCACCATCCTTCGAGGTATTGCAGAAATGTGTCTTGAAATTGCCGTTCGGTAGCCCAACCAATCTCGCCCTTTAGAGTTTCATTCAAATCAACAATAGCCGGTGTCTGGTCGATAATGACGATTCGGTTCACGAGCGCACGCCGCTCGACGACGGGCATATTCAAGAACGCGGCATACGCAGGAGCATTCTCCTGACTGATTGACGTCTGGGCTGTTGTTTGGAGCGATGCCAGCGCAGATTCGACGTCGCGATTTGCACTCATCAATTTTGCCGCAGATGAATTGGCCGCAGCAACAGATGTAGTGACCATGTAAAGCAGCGTCTGGCGCGGAATTGAATCATTGAGAGTTCCTTCAACCCAGACGCGAAGAGTCTTCCATAAGTCTGTCGAGGCGTCAGTTAAAGCAGCGGTGCGGGCAATATGGTGTTTAGTCTGCAGCAGTTCTTCCGGACGCCCCTTCGACTCAAACGTGACATCGTCCAATGTTTCCAATGAAACTAAAAACTCTGCATCGGATTTAAGCCGCTTGAGCGACCAAAGCAGAGCTACACGTGCCTGATACAAATAGCCAAGCGCCGAATCGGCCGCAGAGAATAGATTTTGTGTAGGACTAGGCGGCATACAGCAGCGATTGGAGTTGGTTGATAGCGGTGGGGAGTTGGTCTGCGCCGCCGAATTTGCCGATAATTTCATTGACGTTGCCGTGACCGGAAATGGGCCGGACTTTCAGCACGTCGGGTAGCGTGGATTGTCGTTCGCCGTCGCTGGCGTATTTCTCCCGTAGGTCGTCCAGCATTTCTTGGGCTTCCGGCGCGAAGAATTTGAAGAAGGCAACGTGTTGCCGCTTCAGGCGGTCGGCGCGCTTGCGGCGGGTGAGTTCGGGCGCGTTGAAGGACAGAGACACTGCAGGTCGAGCGGGGATGCCTCCGGCTTGCCCGCCTGCGCCGCGACGGTCGGGAAATCTATCCTGCGCTCCGCACGCTGTTGGATGGTGTTGGTGCGCTGGCTGGCATCCGCCCAGCGGGCGCGCAGTTCGTCCGGGCTGGGCGCAGAGTGTCCACACTTTCTCTGCGGTGTAGTTGGTGAGTTTGGCGACACTGAGTTGCTTGCCGTCGGCAAGGGCACTCCACGCCTGACTCATTTTGGCGAGCGAACTCGATCCTTTGCAGTGATTTCCCCGACCCATGTGAACTTAGTGCGAATCGTAGCGGTCCGTCCGTCGGGAGGCAAAGGTTTTTTCATCGGTCCAGCGGTTCAACCGTTTCTCCATTTGCCGGCGAGGAAAGGCAAACCTCTCCTGCGACCGCGCAACGAGCTTTTCCCTGAGTCCTGCACGATTTCCGATGGGTGCCAGGCTCCGTGCTCTAAACGGCTGCCGGTTCACCCCGTTCTCCAAGAGCTTCACCACCATCTCGTAGCGGTCGAGGTCAACGAGCTGCTGGGCCGCAAACTCGTTGCCGAACTCCTGCCGCAGCACCTCCGCATCCGTGCTTCCGACCCGGAACGCAATCAGCGTCCCCACGTTTCCAAACACGGCCTGCCGGATGGAGAGCGGAAGCTGATCCACGTATTGATGCGATAGCGTGAGGCAGAGCCGATACTTCCGCGCCTCGGAGAGGATCGCCGTGAACGCATCCGTGCTGAAGTTGAAAAATTCATCTATTACGAGGTAGAAATCCTTCCGTTGTTCCTCCGGCTGGCTGGCCCGCGCCATCGCTGCCAGTTGGAACTGCGTCACCAAGAGCGATCCAAGCAGGTTCGCCTTGTCATGGCCGAGCTTGCCTTTCGACAGGTTGGCGATGAACAACCGCTGGTGGTCCATGATGAAGGGAAAACTCACCTTGCACTTCACCTGCCCCAAGATGTTCCTGATGACGGGATTCAAGAGGAACTGCCCCAGCTTGTTCTGGATCGGGGCGATGGCTTCCCTTCGGAACCGTTCATCGTAGCTCGCATACTCATGCTGCCAGAAGTCCCGGATGAACGGGTCTTTCACCTGCCGAATGACCCATGCGCGGTAGGCATCATCCGTAAGCAGGCGGTTCACCCCAAGCAGGGAGGTGTTCTGGCAGTCCAAGAGCGCCACGATGGCGTTGTAGAGCAGGTATTCCATCCGCGGTCCCCAGGAATCCGGCCAGAGGCTCTTGAACGCCCCGACGATGCCGGAGGCCACCAGTGGTCGTTCGTCCTTGGGGACGTTGGCCAAGAGGTTCAGGGCGATGGGATATTCCACGTCGCTCGGGTTGAAGTAGCAGAGGTGGTCGGTTCTCCATCGGGGGATGTGGTTCAACAGTTCCTCGGCCAAGTCCCCATGCGGGTCAATCATCCCGACGCCGTGTCCACGGGCGATGTGCTGGACGATGAGGTTCTTGAGCAGGGTGGTCTTGCCCACGCCGGTCTTGCCGATGACGTAGCAGTGCTGCCGGGCATCCTCACGCCCAAGGCCAAAAGGCTGGGAGTCATCCCAGCCGTGCCGTATTCCGATGTGGATGGGTGGTTCATGGTTCATGGTGCCAAACCCAGCCGCCACTCCTAAAGGTTCCCCGTGTCAGTGGAACCTAACACCGGCAAACGCGTGTTGGGGACGAGCCGGCGAGGTAATCGGCGGCTGGGGTTGGAATCCGAACGCCACAGGATACCACGGGGTCGCCAAGTGGACGCACCCTTCGGTGCGGCTGATCCCGTTCTGCCGCCAGGCGGCGTCGCTTTTCCCTCTCCGTGTGCCGTCTTGACCGGTCCAGTCCTCCGCGCCTCCTGCGCGAGCTGGTCACGAAAATGAACCCGTGGCGGCCGGCGCTAGCCTCCTCTTAAAACCCGTCCCCCCAACGTGTCGGCGCTAAAGGACGATAGGACTGTGCGGCCGACTATAATCGCTTTGGCTAAAGGACAGCGGGTAGATGTCCTTTAAGCCGGCTAGCCCGGAGGGACGGAGGGAAAAGCGATTATAGTCGGGCGCTAGCCGACGACACGTTGGGGGAACAAGTAGGCCGGCGGTTAAGCCGTGGATGTGGAGTCGTGACGGGCGAATGCCCTACATACCATGTATGTAGGTAGCAGACTTCCGGTGGCGAAAAATAACCATGCTGCGTGAACCGGGGCTAACCCGTGCCCGTCTTTACAACAAGAATCCGAGGTTGCTAAGATGATGCCGATTTGGTCTTTGGAGCTTCCGGGTCAATTCTGACTAAGATTCGCAAGCCGAGAATGCCATCCTTCACTTGGAGTCCCACTGCAACAATCGTCTGATTGTCCTTCGCGATGAATTCCTTTAATGCAACTTTCTTACCGTGCAATTCATGGGTATCTACGTTGGACAGGGCATCGGTGCGAATGTTCACGCAGGTTCCTCCATTGGTCTCGGCCCGAAACCCGAAAAGCGGGACTCTACCAGATGAGTTATCCCCAATCAAGACAAAACCGATTTCATGGACCCTCTGATCCGTGTCGTGCAATGGATTGGGTAGTGGGAAATGGAGCAGATGGGCGTTGATCTTCGCGTTTGTATCATTCTTATGGTTGAATGGGTTTGCGCTATCGTGACGACCAGTAGGCGTGTAATGTGATGCGGTTTCAACACCATTCGCCCATTTTCCATTTTTGTCCAAAACCTTCAAGAAAAGCGTGCCATCAGTTTGGAGCCCCAATTGCAAACCTCGCAATGCCCCTGTAATTTTTAATGGGTTGAGTTGCACCTTACAGATTGTGTTTGGGGACGGTTGGCCGAAGTCAGAGATCTCTGAAAGAACAGGAGTGTTCGAAGGTTTCTCCAGAATCCATGATTTACTTACATTCCAGGAACGATCGTTCTTTCGGCAGGAAACGTCCAGACCTTGAAATTGTTTCAGGCCTGGGAGCGCGGCGGCGTCCGGGTTAATTGGAGCTACGGATATGCAAAAGTCAGATCCGCAATTCAACCCTGTTTGACAGGCTTTAGCCTCCGCATCCGAGATCAGGACAAGGGGGCATTGGTCATCAATAGAGTTTGGAACAGAGCTGCTTCCAACAAGCGCGCGGCCTGAATCGGGGCCTCGCCAGAGTAGCGATTTGTGGCTGTCGTTGGAATCAGCCTTTGAAAAGTGTATGTTTTCCAACGCAAACCTCATGTGGAGTGGATCGCTGACAGCCGGTATCAGCTTCCAGAGCTGTGTCTCTCTACCCAAATAAGGTGATAGGTGCAATGTTGTCCAATAAGTTTTGGACTTAGCCCAATCTTTGACTTCGTCCGCAGTCAGAACCAACTGAGTCTCCGAATCCCTAATGACACAAATATCATCGGCTTTAAGCTCTTGTTTTTGCTTTTCCAGGACAGATTCGAGCTCAAGCTTGAATGTCCATAATTGACAAGAGTCCTCGCCGTTATCAGTGCAATCAGTCTCAAGAGTCAACGTCCCGCCCTTCTTAGAAGTCAGGTAAAGGGGCGTGCAAAAAGCGTGATTGATCAAATGCCCGGAGCCATCCACTTCCCATACTTGTTCCGGAACCTGCTGAAATTGCTTCAGGATGACTTTGAATGCTTTGCTCGAATTCGATTTCACTGCCGCAGCGATTTTGGCGGGCTTCCCCTCTTGCAATGCCTTTAGAATTTCCGCTGCCGCCGCAATTATAGCAGTATCCGCTCCGTCCAATGACGATACAAGTTCTACAGCTATTGCAAACTCGGCAGGTTTCTCTCCGGAAAATACTGCGTCGTTTGTGATAACCGAAATAATATGCCCGTCTGGCGTCAGCCGCCACACCGAGCTTTTGGCCGAAACATCTCGATTGTCAACCCATCCCGACACTTTGGCAAGACCAACGGGTTCGCCATCCACGGGTGTTGCCGTAGGCCTCCCGCGAGCAATCCCAAGATCGCTTTCAGCCGATTGAATGATATAGAGAGCGTTTACATGTGCCCCTACTCGATCATAATACTCGCCGAAAAATAGGAACTCGGCGTTCCCGGCGTCCAGTATATGTTTGAGAGATTTGTCCTGAACTCCGTGACGGAGGACCTTGTAGGCGTCTAAGCGCAATTGATCCGGTAGAACATCCAGGCTTGGAATCAAGCCATCCGTGGAGACTACGTTCCAATAACGGTAGTTCTCCAATGTTTCCGCCCATCTCCACGGCGCTTCCAGAAACGAACCGTCACCACCGATCGAAGTGATGTCGAGCGCCTGCGCTTTCTGCAACGTGTCCTTCATCTTTTGTTCGCGTTTGCCTTTGTCCCCCTCGGCATGCAACTCGGCATCAACGAACGTCCCCGATACGGCCGCCTTCAGCGCAGCGGCTTGCTTTTCAGATTTGTCGCTGGCTGTCTCACTGCTGGTCGAAGATTCGGTTTTGGTCGCCAGAAGACGCCCTCCAACAACCACCTTTGTCGCCACAAAGTGTCCAAAATTCTCCAGCACGACAAGCAGATTCTTGAATCTGCGATCAAGGGATTCCCCTTTCCTGGCCTCGATCGCCTGCGCCACGGCGGCAATGAATTCAGGACTGGCGCACGGCGTGAATTGATTGAATGACAGTTCGATTTTCGGGATCAAAAAACTGTTGGTAAGGTAAATGTTGTTGGATGAACCAGCGCCGCTATCCTTGGACGCCTTGTGCTGCCCATATTCGGCACCGACCGCCGCATGCCATCCAGCCCCGCTAACCGCCACGGAGCCACCAACCTTGAGGTTTTGAACACCATCCTTTTGGAACTGATGAACGGTGCGCGAGGATGTGAAACTGGATTGGAAATAGCCGGACAGTTTTGGGGTTCGGTAGAGGACGCGTGCATCCTGAGTCGTGTAGCGCCGCGCTTCCGGGTAAGGATCGCCGCTTTCGTCCGCGGGTCTGCGGCGCAATACATCCCAAAAACCTTGCTGGATGCCCTTGTCCGGGCGGGACGAAAAAACCAACCCTCGAAAAAATCCGATCCGGTCAAGCAAATCAGCTCGTCCTTCATACGGGAGAGTATAAAAGTCCGTAGCGTCGATGTGCGTTGACTTTGGTGCGGTGTCCCCCAAGAGACGGGTGTCCTCTTTGCTCAGAAGCGGCTCGTCCCGCAGCTTGGTGGGCATCATCTTTTCACCGACGGGCGCCGTCAGATCAGGCAACTGAGCCTTGACTTGGGCCAGCAGGCGAAGCCGCTCATCGCGCTGTTCAGCGCGGCGTTTGGCCTTGTCCTCCTGACTAGCCAGCTCGGACGCCTCGCCCTGTCGCGTGACATTATCGCCTGAGTTCCTCGGTCGCGTTGAAGCGCCGTCGGGTAGTCGCATATGCAATTCTTCTATTTCACCGTCTTTCGACAATGCGTTGGACAACAGCATTTTGGATTCCTCGACTTCAGGAATCGTCTCCTCAATGGAGGAAGTTCCGAGCTTCACGAACCTATAGCCGTCTGGCAAACTCCCATTCAACAATTTTGGTCGAATGGTTGAAAGTGTGCTGCTCCTGTTGGATTCATCAAGCGAGGCTCCCAAGGTCACGTGTTTCTCACCGCGATGCAGAATCAATAGGAATTCCATAATGTTCAAGAGGCTGATTGTTATCCGATAACCGTCTTGGTTAACGGCAACTGGAAATCACGTGCGTCGTAAAAGTGGTCCATTTGAAAGACAAGAGATGGCTTCACCTCTTGCCTTGGTATGAAAAGCTCGTCCGGCACATGCTGATTCTCGGGAATGCGTGAAATAAGCGTTCTAACAACTAACGTTTCCGCAGAGCGGTCTCTTTTTTTAAACCAGCCACAATAGAGTGATCTTCGCCTTGGACTGCTCGTGTAGTGTTTATCAGCGATTTCGCCCATTTTTGTTCCTGAGAACAATCCAAATGGAAGTTTGAGCTCTTCAAGATAGTCGCATTGAAACAACGACTTTGAAAGTCTTTTTTCGTCATCAGCTTCATCAGTTTTACGATAGTTTGCTTCGATGAGGAGTCCCACGCATTTAATTGTCGGATCTTCTAGTGCCGACCGAAGATATCTCAGTTTTTCCTGAAACCTTTTTCTAAAAAAAGCGTCGTCGTCTTCAGGACCGCTACCTATTACTGCTTTGGCTGCGGCATCGCATTCGATTTGAATGCCGCTGCCCTCAAGCAGTCCTTGTGTATGTAAAACAATGATTTTGGCTTCAAAAGGCTCGTGGTTGAAAACTAATATGTAATGTTTCATTGGGAAACGATATTATGAAGACTGGGTAGGCTGGCGGTTTCTACCAACCTGACAGGAATAGTTGGTTAAAATTGAGAGATTCACGAAATTGGTGCTGTTTGATGAGCATGTGTAATGAATTACCGAAGTTTTGACAACTGAATTCTTACAGGGCCTGTCAGTCACCGAGTGTTTTCCTCCTAGCAGGCTTGGCCTTGGCCTTCACCCAGCGCGCTTTCGCCGCAGCGGCAATTCTGGCCCGGCCAGCTGCGCTCATCTTCCGCTTCTTTTTCGCCGGAACTGCGGAGGGTTGGGTCTTGCCTTTGATCTTCGCCCACCGGGCTTGCTGCGCTGCCCGCATCTTGGCCTTGGTGGCTTCGCTCGACTTTCGCCTGCCGCCCGTTGCGACCGGCGAAGATGCAACCACCGAAGCAGCTTGGCCGAGTGCCTTGGAAACTTCCCTTAATCTGGTTTCGAGTTTCGATTTCTCGGTCAAGAGTGCGGTTCGCAAAGAGAGGTATTTCTTAATGGTGTCGGACATAGTGGCGACAGCATGAGGTAATGGAAGGATTCTGCAAGACGGTTTTGGCAACGAGACTCGGTGATGTTTGCCGCTTCTGGCAAGGTTGAGCGTCTTTGTCGGATTGTTCCTCGCGCTTATCCTGTGGACATGTTAAAATCAAATCACAAGGAGAAGTGTTCGTGTCCGTTGCAGCCGTATGATTTCACGCGCTGGGTCGTGCGCCCGCTGGCCCGTGGGCTCATGCTGCATCATCGGGTCGGTGTCGAGCAGGTGAAGCGGATTCACAAGCAGCTCCAGGAGATAAATGAATCCATCGAAATCATCGCACGGGAAATTGCCCGGTGGGGCCGGCGGGGGTAGGAGGATGCTCTTGCGCAGGCTGGCCGGCAGGAAACCCAAACTCCTTCTTGAAGTGAGCGTATATCAGTGCAGCCGCACGCTCCGCTTTTATCCCGTAGGCCCGAACATCGTCTAAGTCTCCCAGCCGCGTGGGAAATAACCGGACTCACAATTTCGGGCCACTAGGAGTCTTTTGGATTATGTCGTATGCTTGTTCTCCTTTTGTCCATATCCAACTCAGATCGGGCTACGGCCTCCTACGCAGGGGATGAAACAATGCGCCCCACACCGTGTCCTTTCGTGCCATTCACTGTCAACTCAAGAACTTCCATAAACTCTTGCCCACAAGGCGCTCATAAAAACAGTCAAATATACCATCTGCGCCTGCGCGGTGCTTGTTGTGTGGATACTCTCCGGACAGATATTTCAAACCAGCGGCTTTGTGATTTGAGGAAATTCAAAAAAAATTGAATCAATCACATGTTGCAGCAACTGGCTGTAGAAATTGCATCACTAAGTTCAGTGAGTGTGAAGGAGTCGAGAAATGCTCCATCGCCGATCCGCGTCGGAACAGGAAAGTAAAATGGACGACCTGCAAGTGCTTTCGCCTCAAACACCATTTTCCAGATATTCTCTGCGTTGCACTCATGACAAAACATCGGCAACCCTAGATGCAATAGACAATTAATGATTCTTGAGCCCTCGTCGTGCGACAGCATTCCGCGGTTAATCGAAAGAAATGTCGCAACGGCCATCTCAACGGATACCGCCTGGCCATGGGAGAGAGCAAAATTACTTGCACTCTCTAATTCTCGGCTAAATGAGTGTCCAAATGAGCGAATTGATGCCGGCTTATTTCCGAAATACGGACCGGTCCATTTGAGGTTAAGAAACAGCTCAATCGCATCCTCGAGTATATTTGAAGTCCTAGATCCAAAACAAGCTTCCTTAAGGACATGCACTGGTGTCTCGCTTAGGTAGTCAAACATTGGTCGGCTTCCTACAATTGCCACTTTCAGGATCTCGGTAATGCCGTTGCAGAAGTCCAAGTGAGTGATAGATTTTAGTAGTTTTGGGTCGTATAAAACCAACTGCGGTGGATGAATTGTCCCCAATAAGTTTTTGATACCCGCAACATTTATAGCTGTTTTCGGCGAAATACCGGCATCGACAACTGCAAGCAATGTCGTAGGGATCGAAATATAATCTAAGCCGCGTCGATAGATGCTAGCTAGAAATCCCCCCACATCCAACACTACCCCACCTCCGATTAAAAGGAGAATATCTGAGCCGCATGGTTGATACATACTTATTCGCTCGGCGAGTGATTCCAAAATATGCAGAGATTTATTATTCTCATTGACGTTTCTTGTTGGTAAAGTTAGCACGAGATTTTCAATACTGTGAACATCCAAATACCCGCGGATTGACTCGCCATATAAAGCATTTATCGTCGGGTCAATGAGTGCGATGACTCTCTTGTCTTCGAGATGAGTTGCAAGACATATATTAGAATAGTCAAAAAGATTCGCGACTCGAAATATTTGTAGATCAGGTAATGAAAGGTCAACATTCAGAAAGCCTGAATTACCGGCTGCGTCGCGGATCGTATGCGGTCCGAGAGATTTTGATTGCCGCGCACAACCCCTGATCTGTGAGGCGTTACAGCCTATCTCGGAGTTAGATATCGTGAATGTCCTCATATTTTAATGGGCCTACCATGTTCGACTATATTAGATGACTTGTTTACCGTTAGTATTGCGCAAATAGAAAACACCACTATTATAGTCAAGATGTTACGGTAGTTTATTTGTGTAAGCATTGATGGCGATAGAGATGTGGTTTATTCAGGGTTTATTTCCCTACTAGGCGCTCAGGCAAAGACTTTAAGCAGGCGCTAGCCGACTGTCGCACGGAATCAGACTTATCATGTTCGCTGAGTGTCCGCAACAGTTCAACAGCAGCAAGTGCTCTAGGATCAGGTTCACTTTTTGCTAACGAAGCCAATGCGGATATTGCGGCCTCTCGGACACTTGTATTGTCATGCGCCGAAATTGCTATTAGTCCCGTTGGAAGCGCAGTGTGTGGCACCACTGTCGATGACTTTCCGCGTTGCGGAACACGCAGGCATGGGACACCTCTTCGGGCTAATCGCTTAACTACATCCCCATCTACGGAATGATCAGTAAGGAGAATGTCGATAGAAGAAGGTGCGATACTAGCGAACGGAAATGAAGAAACTACGTGATCGCTGAATTTGGAGCTATCTGCTACGCAACATTTTAGCCGCGCATTCGCCAGCATCAGAGTCTTACCGATGCTTTCGTCCTCGGAGTCCGATCCGAGCGTCATGTTGGCGAGGTTAACATTGGTTGTGCCCACAAAACTGATATCTGATGTGAAAGTGACCACTTGCTCTAGGATTCGTTGAGTGAGTGTCCCCGTCATTGCTGAAGTGTCCTTTCGGACGCGTCCTCCGACTGCGATTACATCAATGAGGTTGTTGCTGTCGGCCAAAATATGCAGAATATCTGGGCTGTTCGTAAGGACTCGTAAACCGCCCATTCCAGTTATCATGTCCGGAAGAGGCAGATCCTTTAGGGCAATGGCGATGCGTTGCACTGTTGTTCCCGAATCCAATGTAACAAGGCGATGGCGTTTGCTTGTGCCATTATAGCGGTTATTTATAGGGTCCCACCCCCAGTAGCTACATAGGTATTCCATTATTGCATTTGACTTTATTATTAATTGAAGATAATCAGCAGGTGGCCATTTTAGGAAATCTTGTAGCTGTGCCAAGATATGATCGATTGGAACGCAACCGATG
This sequence comes from uncultured Verrucomicrobiota bacterium, assembly GCA_964589935.1. Taxonomy (GTDB): domain Bacteria; phylum Verrucomicrobiota; class Verrucomicrobiia; order Limisphaerales; family VHCN01; genus VHCN01. The sequence goes on from CAZPVD010000004.1 coordinate 136,724, forward strand.
GAAGGTGACAAATCGAGAGACGATTGTGTGTCGACACCCCTAACAAGGGACGCTGCAAAATAGCCGATCTCCTGCTTTTTATCTTTTTCCTGTGCCTCTCGCAGTGATTTCGTTGAGAAATGGTCCGGTGAAAACCGAGTGATATGAGAGCGGTTACTATCGTCTTGGACAATTTCAACCTGCAATCCGAGTTCCTTTAGGACGGACACGTCTTGATGAATTGATTGGCGCTTCAGATCTCGATAGCGCCCCATTAATTTTTCAAAGCTAACGCTTCCAGAAAGGCGAATCTCATCGAGGATATACCGTCGCCGTTCATTAACAGGGGAAGCAACGCTTCCAGACAATTCTGTTTCAGGGCTTTGGCTCATGTTGTTTTATCTGGTTTCTAATGTTGACTTATCAGATCGCCGATAGAAAGGCGAGAACTGATCTGTTCTCATTCTTGGTCTTTATTAAGTGTAGTATGGTCTTAGATTTCCGAACCCCGAAGACGTCGAGTGAGTCGAATCCAACACGGGTTCCAGGCCGTTAGTGTATCGGCAGTCCGACGTCTCGGGGTCGGAAAATATTGACCTCATTTGCGATTGCTATTGATCAATGAGTTCTTTCATTGCTTTGACTAAGAGTTGCACAGCCTTACCTACATCGTGTCCCTTGAGCCGTATTCGTTTGTAAGGAGTTGTAGCGGTAATTGGACGGCGGGCCCCATCGACGACGATAACGGCATCGCAATGTCGCTTGATACCGTTGCCGAAGTAGTAATCGAAGGTGCCCTCCCGGTCACGCTTTACGATTCTTAATGCGACATCAAGAACAGGGCGAAGCTGTGCGTCGCCGTTGATCCTGAAGAGGAATTGCCGTCGATTGAACGGCCAGTAGTTGTTGATCATTTTGGTTTTATGTTTAACTGGAACCACAGAGTTGGAATTGATCATTGCTCGCTCATCTGGCGGTGATGGCAAGAGAAAGAGTTCATTAAAACGGTGACCTGAGTGTTGTGAAGAAGATCCGCTCTTTTCGATTCGGTTGCGAAAACGAGAAATCCCTAATCGTAGTTGCTGTGCGGGTCAGCCAAAAGATATGAGGGGTTAATCGTCCAAACCAGATTTTGGAAAAATCCGATTGGCCACCACGTGCTTCTGATGCAATTCGCACTTTTACGTGATGCCTGGAACCGCGCTCATTTTTTACGAAATCAAAACTGAGTCAAGCGGAATTTTAAAAAATCGCTTCTTTATTTGACCCAGCGTCAAAATTAAACGCGCTTTGACCCGTCGATCCCATTGACGATCCTATTCGTAACTACCTAAATAATAGGGCATTATGAATATAATCGAATCAACATATGTTCGTCGAGCAGGTGTTTTAGCAAGCTGCTGAAAAACGGGGCGATTTTTGCTTGAGCTGTTGTTTTCCAGGCCGAACCCATCAGTGCGTTGCTGCGCAACGCGGACGTTTGGCCGGCAGTGCTGCCCCGCCGGGCCACTTTGACCGAGGTTTTCGATCGGTTTGTGCGCCGTGTGGATCGGTCATGGTCTTCATCCGGCCTGCAAACTCATTTTCAATTGGGTGATGCGCAGCAGATTGTAAGTCCACGCCACGAAGTAGGCCCACGCCTGCGTCCCGAAACACAGCTTGCTGGCCTGCCCGTTGGCCTTGCGATAGAGCACGCTCTGCGGGTCGGTCGTGCTCTGGTGCGTGTCGTTGCGCCGCTGTTCCCCGCGGAAGTTCACGCTCGGATTGCCGGGATCATCGTTTTTGGCCGAGGTGATTTTCTGCTGATCCGTTCCGTCCTTGCGCACAAAGCTCTTCAAACTCGCCCACGCTTCCACCAGCGTGCCGTCGGCGGTGAAGTGCTGGTCGCTCGCCCAGCCTTCCGCCCGCGACAGCTCATACACCTCCACAAAAAAACAGCTTCGCCGCGTCGGCCGAAAGCACGCGCTCGTAGTTGTAGGTGAACACGGTCGGATCGAAGTTCCCTTCGTCCAGTTCCCGGTCCAGAAACCAGAGCCACAGGAGATTGTAAGCCAGTTGCTCGCAGAAGAGCCGTTCGCTGCGCACCGAATAGAGCGCCATCAAGATCCGACTCTTGAGCAGTTGTTCCGGCGGAATCGAGGGCCGTCCCTCCTCGGCATACAGTTCGTCAAACAAGGGCGGGAGCTTGGCCAATATATCTGGTCGGCTCGTTTTTTGACCCCGCGCAGCGGATGCCCAAGGAGCATCCGCTGGTGGCCATCCTAAAAAGAAAGACACACGCCACAGCCTCTCAGGGTTGCTGGCTATTCTTGCCCTGTGCGGCAAGACGAGGCGTCTAGGGAGAATTTCCATTCCTTGTATGATCTATCTGACAACCGAAGATCGAAGACAAGTCGGGCAACTGGCCCTGCGTGTTCAGTGATGCTAGAATGTCCAGAATCCGATCCCAGGTTCGAGGTATGCCACGTTCAGGGCCACAATTTGTTAGAAGTAACAAAGCTGAATTAAACGCCGAACATACCTAGCGATCGCTGGGTATCTTCGGGTGTTTTAATCTTCTAGGTGTCTGATTTCTTCCATTAGCCGTTCCATACGCACCGGGTCTTTCTCGATGTTCTCGTAGATTTCAAGCACGAGAAGAAGGTAGTGGTTCAGGTTCTCTTCGACAACGGCGAGCTCTTCTTCGGTCAGGCTCGGATATAGGTCGCGGAGAGTTGGCGGGCGTTTTGAGTGGTGATTATTTGGTGAGTCCATGTGTGTGACGAGAGTAATAATGGTCTGGGATTGCTTAAAAATGTCTGATAGAATATTCGGTATTAGCCGCTTCGCACACCCATTTGCCCAAGAACATCATTTATGTTTTCATAGACGCTTCCAACTTATGGCAGGCCCAGAAGGCCAAGGGTAAGTTCCTTGATTACGAAAAAATCTCACGCTTCATCAAAGAGCGATACCAGGGAAGCTCGCTGCACGTCTTCTATTACACCGCTTATCCGGCTGACGGCACTCGTGCATACGCGCTTGATGGCAAACACAAGTTCTTCACTTTTCTCAAGAAAGGTCTCGGCTTCACAGTAAGGAAGAAGCCATTGAAACGGATCACAGTTATTGATGAGCACGGCGAAGCGATCCAAGAGAAGGGCAACATGGATGTGGAGATGGCAATTGATGCCGTTCATCACAGTCCAACATTTGATACGGCAATACTCGTTACGGGGGATTCCGATTTCTTGGCATTAGTTGCATATCTGAAGGGAATGGATAAAAAGGTCTTTATCCTCTCCTCGAAGAACAATATCTCTCAAGAACTCAAAACAGGCGGTGACGGATACACTGATTTGCTCGAAGTCCATGAGGATATTTGGGGTCGTGATCTGCGACGGCGGCTTGAAAATGGCGAGAAGTAAGCGTCCATACGCAAAGCCACCCTCCGCGAGGAGGGTGGCTCTTGGATGTTATACCCTACCAGTTATGGAAACCGATAGACGGATATAATATATCAAAGTGGATTGGTAAAGACAAGTGGTGTTCTGATCACTCCAATAGGGGCTTCCCCTCTCTCAATTGCCCTGAATAGCTCCGAGTAAAGTTCTTGAGGAGAAACCTGATAGATCACCGCGAGCTTGAACAGGTTTACCACACTCGGCATGGCGACTCCATGCTCCCAGTGCGAGATGCGGTCAGAGCTTTGCAGGCCCAGGAGACGAGCGATGTCGATCTGTCGAAGACCGACTCGTTCTCGGTGAAATCGAAGATTGTTGGATATTGTGGTCATGGTGAAAGTTTAGACTGATTAAAAATAATCGGAAGACACTCAACGTTGCCGCGAGTGGCAACATGCGGAGTCTAGGGAGAGTTTCCATTTCCGATATGATCGTCCTGACAACCGAAAACCGAACGCAAATCGGGCAACTGGCCCTGCGTGTTCAATGATGCTAGAGTGTCGAGAATCTGGTCCCAGGTTCGAGGTGTGTCAGGTCTAGGGCCACAATCATCGATTTCGCGACGGTTTGCGATCTCTTCAAACGGCAACGACGGCTTCAATGTTACCTTTTTCCCCATCACATCGCGGTTCGAGGTGAGAATCGCGATCATTTCCCGTCGTTCCTCGGGAAATGCCTTCTCGTGGCTCAACCAGGCGTTGCCGGCCAGTTCGAGGAATTTTTCCAGTTGGTCCGGCGACTGTTTACCGGCGCGGATCAACGCCGCCAGGTTTCCCTCAACGGTCTTTTGTTCCATGAGCAGGCTCCGCTTGCGCTCCTCGAACATGGCCTTGTCGAGCGCCTGGTCAATGTAGGCGTCGGTCAGCCGGTTGAGCCGGTCCCTGAGCTGGCCGAGTTGCAGGTTCAGGCTCTTGGTTTCCTCCTCCTGCCGGTTCGTCCAGGTCTCCCGCAGCTTCAATATCCTCGCCTTGAAATACGCCCTCTCCTCATCATTGAAGCGGAGACGTTGCAGAAGCAGCCGGACTTCTGTTTCCACGGCTTCCTCGCGGATGGAATTCGTCGGGCATTCTCGGCTGTGACAGCGGTAATACACATGGCCCTTCCGCCGTTCACCGATAAGGGAATACTGACAGGCAGCACAGGCAAGCAGCCGGCGGAACTGGAACGAGTGGCGTTGGGTGCGGGCATTGAACTTGCCGATAAGCACCGCATGCACCCGGTCAAAAAGCGCCTTTGGGATGAGCGGCTCGTGAATACCGGCAAAGGTTTCGTTGGTCTTGTGGATACGAATGAGGCCAAAATAGAAAGTGTTGTTGAGGACACCGGACAACCGGTTGACGCTCACTCTTCCACCGTTGATGCTGCGCAGGCCAAGCCGGTGCAGTTCCTGGCTTAACGTGTCCAGGCTGTAACGGCCGGTCGCATACAGCTCGAATGCCTTGCGCACCAGTGGTCCCTTTACGGGATCAATGATCTTGGCCTTCGCTTTCCCTTGATCGAGATAGCCCAGCGGGGCGCGAAGGGGAAAAAAGCCCTGCTTCAATCGGCCGTAAAACCCCTTGCGGGTTTCCTCGCGGAGATTGCGGATGTAATCGGCGGCGACAACCGCCTGGATGTCGGCGGACAATCTTCCGCCTCGCGATTGAAGGTCAAGGCTCTCGGTGACGAAATGGACTTCGACCCCTTGGTCGGACAACTCACCGATGGCCGCCCAATCGCGCAGGTTGCGCGCGCCTCGGTCGAGCTTGTGGAGGATGATCCCGCGGGCTTCGCCCTTGCGAAGGATCGCGAGGGCCTTGTTGAACACCGGCCGTCCCTGCTTGGCCGCGGTTTCGGTTTCTTCAAGCCAAAGACTGATTGTAAGCTGATTGCGTTCCGCGTAGCGCAAAATCGCGTCGCGCTGCTCAATGAGCGACACGCCTTTCGTTCCCTGTTTGACCGTGGAGACACGGATGTAGCCGATGTAGCCGTTCATGGGGATGACAACAGCGTATCATTCCCATTTGGGGCGTCAATGGGGCGGCCCTCTTGCGCCTCGGTTTCGAGACGCTCGAAGATGCGCAGGACAAGCGCGAGATACCGGTCAAGGTTTTCCTCGGCGATGGCACGCTCCGCTTCGGTGAGCTGCGGATAGAGGTCTTGGACGGTGGGTGTCTTGGGTTCCATGGTGGATCGAGCATACGCATACGGAGACGATCACCCTAGACGCCAGGACTTGCCATCGAAGGCAATTGACCGGGACTTTTCCACAGGTTCCGCTCTCGCGAGTCGCGCGGTAAAATATAAAGACACCTGTCACCGAGCCGTCCCGCTCGGTGTTTTTCGTCCGGAGTTGCCGCTTCCGGCAACTCCTCCCTCCTTGGGTGCATTTATCCATCCATTAAAGTGGAGGCTCGAACTCCACGCCGGGTTCTTTCAATCCCATGTCGTCCACACTTCCAAACTATCTGCTCGCCGAGCGCAAGCGCCTAGCGCTGTCCCAAAAGGAGGTCGCCTACCTTCTGGGCGCGGAGAGCGGGGCCAAGGTCTGCCGGTATGAGCGGTTCGTCCGCGAACCGGGCCTGCAAACCGCGCTCGCCTATGAAGTGATCTTCCAGAAATCCGCGAGCGAACTCTTTGCCGGACTCTACCGGAAGATGGAACACGACGTGGCCGCCCGCGCGCGGGTGCTCGCGCGCCGCACGGAGAACCAGAAGGCCAGCCGTTACACGAGCCGCAAACAAAACGTCCTCGCGCTGATCGCACTGTCATCGTCACACAAATGAAGAACACACATTCAAAACAAACCCGCATCCTGGCCATAGCGCCTTCAACCAGAGGCTTTGGTTTTGCCGTGCTCGAAGAGGACAAGCTCGTGGACTGGGGCGGCAAGCCGGTGAAGAAAGAAGACAAGAACAAACAGAGCCTTGCGAAGGTGGAAAAACTCCTCACGCACTACACACCGACTGTGCTTGTCCTGGAAGATGCTGCCGCGCCCGGCTCCCGGCGCGCGAAGCGCATCCGAACCTTGAGCGCTCGTATCGTGACGCTTGCAAAACGTCACCATGTCAAAGTCCGCCTGCTCACCCGCGCACAAGTGCGCCGTGTGTTCTTCGCTGATGAACAGGGAACCAAGCACAAACTGGCCACATTGCTAGCCGAGCGATTTCCGGAGGAACTCGGCTCCCGTCTGCCACCGAAGCGCAAACCGTGGATGAGCCAGGACAGCCGCATGGACATGTTCGATGCCGTCGCGCTCGCGCTGGCACTTCGCTTGTCGCTTCAAAAAAGCGCGGCTTCTATCACAAACTCCCGCCGCCTGTCTATCACATGAAAATAGAACTCTTTCGTCCCCGACTTTCTTGAATGTTGGCAGCAAATCTGCTCGAAAGCACGATTTTCCTTACTCCGCATTCACCCATAATCCCGGCTAATTTCGACTAAAATCGCCCATAAATCCTGCCATTTTAGCTCTCAAGAAGAGAGCTTTCTTCACTGTCCAACTCAGCAATTCTTCTGCCAGACCCCGTGTAAAGCGTGTCACATGTTCGTGTTATAGACGCTCCTCCAAAAAGTCTGTCACGATGCTCGTTGGTGCCGGGAATTATCCGGCTCTGAAACCGCATGAACTCAAATACAGCCATCGTAAAAGGAACATTATGAGTGGGCGACACATCACAAGGACGAAGGTTTCCATTGTTGAAAGTAACCCCAAGGAATTGGACTTGCTTTGCAGGAATCTCCACGGCCTTCCGGGTATGGACGTGGTGGGAACGCATTCCCACGCAGAGGAGGCACTGCAGGCCATGCCGCAAACCAAACCGCAACTGGTGATGACATCCGTCGTGCTGAACGGGATGGACGGTCTGGAACTCACACGCCGGTTGAAGCAGCAAGCGACCCGGCTCAAGGTGCTCGTCGTCACCCGGTCGCACGACCGGGACACGCTGGGGAAGGCGTTACGGAGCGGGGCCGACGGGTATCTGACCAAGCCCATCAATCGCGAGGAAATGGTTCAGGCCGTTCTGCGGGTGCTGCGCGGGGAAACGCACATTGGCGCGCCGATGATGAGGGGACTGGTGGAACTGGCGCGTGGGGACAACGGTCATCACACGCCAGACTCGCGCCTGACCGAGCGGGAGAATGAGTTGATGGAACTGTTGCAGCGCGGGAGCACCGACCGCGAGATCGGCGGCGTGCTCGGCATCTGCGAGACGACGGTGAAGAAGCACCTGCACAACGTCTATACGAAGCTGGGCGTGCGGAACCGGGTCGAGGCGCTCAACACGCTTCATCATCCCGTCTGATACGGGATTCGCCTTACTCCTTTAGTTCTACTCCGTTCGAGCAATATACGGGTGCTTGGGGAAATGATAAAACAGACGGTGCAATTCAGGGGCTGACAAATAAATGAGTGGCGATGAACGACATGCGGGACGGTGGTGGACGCTGTTGGCGGCAAGCTTTGTCCTCAATTTTAGCGGCTTCATGGCGCTGTCAGTTGCGGGACTGATGTTGTTGGCCGGCACGGGCTGCGGGGCGGTCAGTTACCGGCAGGATGGCAGCGTGGTGCGCCACCATTTCGGCTACGTGCGGGTGATCACGCCCCGCGCTGAGAGCGCGGACGGCAAGTTCGAGGTGATGGAACTCAGCACCTTTGGCGTGCGGTTCCACGAAGGCGCGGGACTGGGCTACTTTCATGAGCGGACGGAATACATTCCGATGGATTCACGCCTCGTCATTCGCGTGGCGAACGAGGCCCAGATGAATCAAGTGCTCAAAATGTTGAAACCAACGGAGAAAGACAAACTATGCATCACCATCACCCCCTGAAAGCCAGCATCGTGCTGATGGCAGCCGGATTGTTCCTGATGGCGGGCTGCCACACGCCGCAACACTCCAACGTGCTGGTCTTCGGGACCAACACGAAGTTCGCCATAGACATCTCCTACGACCCGAAGACTCAGGAACCCAACCTGACGGTCGGCTACAAACGGCAGGAAGGCGTGTGGATGCCGCTTCTGGCCAACACCGGTGAAGACGGGCTCGAACCCGGGCCTATCAAGATCAACAACAAGGCAGGAGAAACGGTCGGCAATATATCCACGGACGGACTGCTCTACCAAGGGAAGGACAACGCCAACTACGACGCCTATTCCGTGCTGGCCAGCTTTGGCGCGAAATGGGGAGCGAAGGGATCTGCCACAAACGGATCGGAAGCATCGGGCGGGCTGGCCCAATACTTCGCAACGGGACTGGCTGCGCGCAAGCTGGCCGAGAAGGGTGGCGCGGAACTGGTTTCCGTTCAGCCGGCGGGAAGGGCGCTTGCCAAGGAAAAGGTCAAACGTGAATTCGACGATGCCCAAACAGAGGGAGCGAAGCTCACCACCAAGGTGAACAAGGAGATTGATGGCATCAAGGACGCGGACAAATTCAAAAAGGCGGTCAGCGCCGCGAAGCTGGCCGGCTTGATTGATGACAAGAATGAAACGTCCCTGACGAAAGCAGCCGACGAGAAGCTGGAAAGCGGCAAGGATGAGTTCAAGACTTACATGATCGCATTCTCGCCGGAGGACGTTAAGAAACTGAAAGCCTTCGACGCCAAACTGCAGGGCATCATCAAATAACTAAAAAGGGAAAGGAAATATATGGCAGAACAAACAATCGGATATGTCCTATCGGACGAAACCAAACAGAACATGGAGGGAGCTTTGGCCTCTCTGGCGACGGCAAAGACCCAAGGCTGGGAGGTAACGGATGTTCGGATTGAAACACGGGATGAGGACGGAACCCAAGTGCACACCGGAGTGATCGTGATTGAGAAGCAGGCATAGCCGCAGGTCGCCTGATTCAAAAAACCTAGTGAGGCTCGCGACTGGCGTGTGGCGGCGGCATGTGACTGCGGGCCCCGGCGTGATAGATAGGCAATGGTGGCCTGGTCCACTGCCACAGCAAAGTCGGCATCTGTCGAAATAGTTTCGTGTTAAGGCAGCGTCATCAATAAACGGAGCACCATTATGCAAGCCAGCAATGCGGTTCAAACGGACGCGAACGGCAACAGTGAAGATTTGCGCTACACGTGCAAGGTCATTGGCCTGGCCTTTCTGGTCGGACTCATCCCAGGGATTTGGTTCACGGGTGCGAAATGGGGCGCTCCGCTGATGGCCGCGTGCGCCTGTTTCAGCGTGGGAGCCATTTTGGGGTTGCTGTTTGGCATTCCCCGAAGCCTGCAGGCCGGTGCGCACGATCCGAAGAACAATGAACCCGGAGCTGCTGGCGGCGGGTTCGGCGAGAACACCAACCTGGAACAAATCTCGGACTGGCTGACGAAAATCTTGATCGGGGCGAGCTTGGTGCAGATGCGCGAGATCAAGGATTTGCTCATCAAGCTTGCGACCCAATTCGCCCAGTGTCTGGGCGGGGACGCCTGCGTTGCCTTCGCCTTGTTTCTGATCGTGTATTTTGCCGCGCTTGGTTTCCTCGGCAGCTACCTGTTGTCCCGTCTGTTCCTGCCCGGGGCCTTGAGGCGAGCACAAATCGCAACCCAAGCCGTGCAGATTGCGCGCGTCGCCAGCCAGAAGGCGGATGAGGCTACGGCAGCGGTGGCAGCGGCCAAGCAACTGACGGAACTGGTCGGCAAGATGTCGGGTGTGATTGATCCGCAGCCGCTGCCCGCAGCGTCGGCCCCGGCTGCAGGTGGGGCTACCGTGAACCTGACTGGTGCCCAAGCGGCTGCGGACGACCCGAACAAAGGCCAATTCGGCGGAAAGGCGGAAATGAACAACCGCCAGTTGTCCGCCACGGTCAAGCCAATGGCGGGATCGAGCGACTACTTCCTGGTCCATCTGGAAGTGAAAGCCACTGGCGGAGAGACGCTGGGCAAACCGGTTTCGTTCCATCTGCATCCCTCCTTCAGCAACCCGGTGGTCGAGAGGACGCCCAAGGAAGAAATGGCAACCTTGGATTTAGTCTGCTGGGGCGCGTTCACGGTTGGTGCCGTGACCGACGATGGCAAGACGAGAATGGAGTTGGACCTCGCCGAATTGCCGGGAGCACCCAAGGAATTCACGAGTCGTTGAACGAATCTACCGATCTGCACCGGAATGATGTCCGCAACTTGAACGATGTCGCTTTCACTATAGTATCGTGAGAGGAAAGGAACCCAAATTGAAAAGCCGATGAAAGCCTGGTGCGTGCTGGCCGAACCCTGCGGCCTGTCTGACGTGGGTGGCGTGCCTTCGCCGGTATTCCGACCGTGAGGAACTTCTACGAGCTTGAAACAGTGTGCAGTGGCGTTGATGCTAATCCTTCGGGCCGGAAATCCGCTGCGGGGCAGCCGGCAGAGCCTACGTTATCGAACTCGGCGCCCAATTCGCACCATCCAGACCCTTTCGACAGATTCACACGGCAGGACAGCGTGACCAGCGCTCTAGACACATTATTCCTTGCCGTTACCTGAGAGTGAAAATTATTCATTTACCTGTTGACATTGAGTGGCACGCTTGTTTTTCTGACAGTGAAATCCAAAATGCAAGAGCACCAAGAAAAGAAGGCTCTGAGAAATTATGCAATTGATTGTAATTCTGACGGCCAATCCCGAGAGTGTATCACGCATGACTTTCAGCATACTCAAAACAAAGGTTTCCGCCAATGGATTCAGTCTAGTTAGATCATTACCGAATTACCTGAGGGTAGAGTGTAAAGCGTAATTGGGAGCTATACATGCAGCATTTTTGGCCCGGAAGTTACTATACAACGTGGCGCCCAAATCTCGACTCTAGATTGCCTGAGACGACTAGATACAGTGTTATAGAGTTAAAAAAACTCTTCACTATTCTATCAGGCCGAAAGCCAAAATCGCGGGAAAATTGGTGGGCACGAATGGCTCCATCCATAATCACAAGGGGCGAGTGTGAGATGCTCGGCCTCTCTGATCCCCGATTCAGTTATCGCGTAGTAATGACCACGGAGGATGATTGGCTTGGCTTCGTCAATCTGCGACGCTTACGTAGGGTGGCGGACCAAGTGCGCAAGTCTGGAATTGTAACCGATCATCACAGGGCCTCGTCGATTGCAGATTCTCTCTTGCGGCTACCCGCCCGCTTTTCCCAGGATGACTGGCACATTGCCGCGCCCCCATGTGAACTTGTTGAACACTACGGCGAAGATATACCAGCACGCGCACAATCAGACGCTCCCGTAATTGTTCCATACATGAAACACCTCCACATTGTTGGTGGGGGGTTGTGCGCGCAAGCGTGCTGCTTTATGGCATCACTCACGGCGTATCGGTGGATTAAACAAGTGGTGTCACTACCAGAAATTAGTTTCCTTGCCAGGTATACTGGAGGAACCAGCCTGAACCTAAGCGGTCTTAATTTGCAGGAGATTATTACGTTTTTCCAAAACCCCTCAATCCAACTTAACGCGTCCATACAGACTGATACATGGGATTGTGGTGCACACCTTGTAGACACCGATTGGGATGATTTCCTCTCAGCTATCAAGGCATATCTTAATGCCGGGTGCCCAATACTGGTTCCAGTCGACGTAGACAGAATGAGCGGGCGGACAACGGAGCAGTGCGGTGTCCAAGCAGTCAATGTTTACGCTGATAATTATGACAACATTTGGGGGATGCGTTTTGAATCGAAGCCCACCGAGGAACCCGCAAACAAAAGGCATATGGTGATGGTGTTGGGCTACCAGCGCAACGGAAGTAACCTTATCTTTCACGACCCATTAGTTGGGCCGTTTATGAAAATGCACGTTTCCGCGTGCTTTCAGAATGCATGTTATGTCGTTCCGCGCACGGAGAAAATTGTCTGGGGAGAATTCCTCGATAATGCCACGATTATTCCTGTTACTCCCCCACAAGTGAAGCTTGGTCTGCTTAATTCGAGTCATTCGGAAAATCTGGACTCAGATCCGCAGGAGTCAAGAGGATTGATTCATATTCGCCATCTTTTTCAGCACGAAATATATTTTCCACACATAGTAGGCGAACGTTTTAATTTTGAAAAAGATTGGAAATTAAGCCTCTGTCAACTACAAGATATTTCAAGTAGCGCTTTTTCGTTGATCGAGAAGTGCACAGCTAATAGAGTAGTAATTACATCGGTCCAAAACCACGCGAAACGTCTTGTTGATTGCGGATGCCCACCTGACCGTTGGATTTGGTTGCAGATAGATGGCAGGTTTATCTTCTTTTGGGATGCCGAGTATGATCGGCAAAGTAGGCCAGTTGATTCGGACGGTGTTGAGGCGATCCTTTCTGTCGGACAATATGTGGGTGCTACTGTTGAATGGAAGATTTTCTACCGCAGAGACGATGGCGCCGATAATGGCTTGGAGCGATTTGTAATTAAAGAACAAGCCGAGACTCAGGCAGACCGCGACACCGACGACGTGTCTGCTGCCCTGATCACGTCATATCGGGGATCGTTACGCGAAGCTGTAACGCGCAAATCAACTCGTAGATATGACATAGATCTTTACGCGTTCATGCGAGCCGACAGCCCCGAAGTCCTTGGACAAATGAGTTTGATACGGGACTTTGGTTTCGGGGCTGCCATGAAGCAGATCGGCTCGGATTGCTATCATTTTTTCCGTAACTATCCAAATTACTTCCCGGTGCGGTTGGATCGTAATCGTGGATTCCCATTTTACATCAACAAAATCCCGTTCGAGCCAATTATTTTTACTTCATCGACTGTCTGTAGCCATCTTGCGTCCCATTTTTCTGATGAAAAATTCATTGATGAAACTGCAAGTAGAATTCGCGGGTTAATTCATGATCCGGATAAATTGGTGGCGGTTTCTACGTTTTTCCCAGAAATCACGTCAGACAACGAAATTCTTAGAGAGCAAGCCGCCAATGCGCTTATTTGCGTAATCGCCATTGTTAAACGGCTGAACCAAGAGCCTGAAACGGCGATTCAAGTCGTTGAGATGGTATGTGGTGGCCGCATTGGCGACCGGAAACTCAGAAGAATCCAATCCAGTCCCAGATTGGAATTTGCTGATGATTTGTTTGAGTTTCTGGAGGCAAGTGTCCTTACCAAAGAAGACTGTTGGAAGCGCGTATCAGAGTGTCTCACTGCCATAGAAAGTTACGCGAAAGGACATGTGAGAATAGCCTTGGAACTTGAGCCAGGTCCCCTGTTTGCCTTGTCCGATTGGAAGGATTTAGAATGGTTTTCCGAGAACATAATTAAGTCTGGAATGTGTGAATTTGTAGGGTTGAATTGCGACTTTGCCCATTGGGCAATGGCTGGAATCGCCCCAGAAACGATTCGTGCCAGTTTGCATTCAGAGTTTGGCCCAGGCAAATTGATATTGCACAGTCATGCATCCGATTTCGGTAAAGGTCACTTTGGAGACCTTTATCCAACCGCGGTGCATTCTCGTGATTTTTTCTACCAGTGGGTGCAAGTGATTGCGGAGGCATACAGAGAAAGGGGCAAACCAACTCAAGAATGGGGCAATTTTATCAGCCTGGAATTGGAACTGACCGCTAACGCAGGATTTGTCCACCGGGCCATGGCGGAAATGAGACGAATCGGCATTAAACATTAGTAAATCACTAATGATAGTTGCAAAATTGAGTATTCAGGCGTATTCTTAAATGTTAGAAAGGCACCAAAAGTGTTCTGTTCCAGAAATAATAATATGAAAACCAAATCTGATTCCCGAATAACGGAATTTGCTCTTCGATTGGAGCGCAAATACTCACACAAGGTCGCGGAGGCGTTTTTGTCGGAAGTGGAGAGTGCTCGAAAGTCTGGTCGTGTGGACATTGATGCCTGTATGGATCGGGCCATCGCGAGCGACGCCAAGGCAGATACGTTGCGGAAGGTAAGGTTACGGACTATACGCGAGCACTGCAATATGTAGCCTTGATACCAAGGCAGCCGGCAAAATGCCGGCTTTTTTATGCCCGAAGCAAAGGCAAAATAGACATCCAACATTTCAAAAATCGCCTCGCAAAGGGAGGCCCTCATTTCGCAAATCGATCGCTCGACAGCGAACAGTCGGCACGCGAAGCATGTTTGGCACAAATGATTTGCCAAGGAATCCAGAAAATTTATCACTCAACTCATCGCTACCAACCGCAGATCGAGAAAATTGAAAGCAAGTTTAACGACTTGAAGCTCTGTCAGAGCGACCGGTGACAGTGATACAAGCCGAAAGATCCGTCGCGACCCGAGACGGTTGTGCGACTGGGTGAACCGCGAGGGGACATAATTCTCGCGTAAAGAATCCTTGATCTGATGAGCAAACCCGTCTGATACAGGATTCACCTTACTCCTTTAGTTCTGCTCCGTTCGAGCAATATACAGGAATTGCTCTGACTGCTACAAGACCGGTGTATTTCCTGCGTCGGGCCGCCGGCCAAAACGGGGCGGCCTCCGTGAAGGAAATGAACCCAAACTGAAAAGCCGATGAAAGCCCGGTGCGTTTTGCCCGAAACCTGTGTCCCGTTTGACTTGGGCGGCGTGCCGGCATTCCCATCGCGAGGAACTTCCATGAACACGAAACACTGTGCGGTGGCATTGATGCTGGTCCTTCTGGCCGCAAGTCCGCTGCGGGCGGCCAACGGAGCCTACGTCGTCGGACGCGGCGCCCATTCTCGCATCATCCAGACCGTCTCAACCGATGCGCGCGGCAGGACCGTCGCAAGCGCCTACGTCGAAATGGAAGGTGGGATGCATTATTGGGACAACGGCCAATGGCAGGAGACTCAGGAACGGTTCGAGGTTCATCCCGAAGGCGCGGTCGCCAAGCTCGGGCCGCACAAGGTCATCCTGAGCCCGAACCTGCATACCCTGGGAGCGGTGGATCTGCTGACCTCGGACAACAAGCGTTTGCGCAGCCATGTGCTCGGCCTGTGCTACCTCGACGTGGTCACGGGCAAACGGGTCGTCATCGGCGGCGTCAAGGACTGCAACGGCGAACTACTGCCGCCCAACCGCGTCATCTATCGGGACGCGTTCAACGACGTCCGGGCCGACGTGCTCTACACCTACAAGAAGGCCGGGTTTGAGCAAGACGTGATCCTGCGCGAACCGCTGGCGGCGCCAGAGGAGTATGGACTGAATTCGCGGGTTGTGCGCCTGGAGATCATCACCGAATTTCTCCAGCCGCCGGCACCCCGCAAGGAACTGCAGCGGATGGGGCACTTGGTGGACGAACGGCTCGTGTTTGGCGCAATGCACATGGGACCGGGACAGGCGTTCCTGCTCGTCAACATGAAGCCCGGCTCCGTGGTGGTGACCAAGAGCTGGCAACAGCTCCAAGGACGCGACCTGCTCATCGAAGCCGTGGATTACCTCGCGATAAAGCCCTATCTGGACACTCTGGTTGCGGCCAACGGGAGGAAGAACCAAGGCAAGGACACCGTGAAGATCGCCGCCGTGACGAAGGAATTCTCCCTGCCGGCGCGGCCCCCGGCGGCCCACGCTCCCGCGCAAACCATTCAAGTGGCCAGCGTGCTCCTGCCGCGGCCAAGGGAAACCGGTGTGGTGATTGACTACAACCTCTTGAGCAGCGCGAGCGACGTCACCCTTCAAGGGGACACGACCTACTACGTGACCGGGCCGATCACCCTGAGCGGCACCACGACAATCGAGGGCGGCACGGTGGTGAAGTATGCCAGCACCAACACGCCGAGCCTGACGTTGAGCGGCACCGTGGTGTGCAAGACCGGGAGCTACCAGCCGGCCGTGTTCACGGCCAAGGACGACAACACCATCGGGGCGGTCATCAGCGGATCGAGCGGCAGCCCCAGCGGTTCCTATGCCGACACCGCGCTCATCCTCTCGCAATCCAACAGCGTTCTCCAAGGAATGCGCATTGCCTACGCGCGGCAGGCCATTGACTACAGCGGCACCAGCGGCCACACGCTCACCGACGCGCAGATTTTGAAGGCGGATAACGGGCTGGTGATGAACACGGCCACGAACACAGTCCGCAACGTCCTGTTCTACAACGTCCTCACCAACTTCCTCGGTGAATCGTTCATCGCCAACGTCGAGCAAACGACCTTTCACATTGCCGATTCCCTGGCCTACGACGACCTGACCAACAGCGTGGTGAACATCACCAACAGCCTCGTCGTGGCGGTGACGAACTTCAACGGCCTGACCTACAACACGAATGCGACGGTGGTGTTGAGCAGTGACTCAGGGGTGTTCCAGACCGTGGGAGCCGCTGCCCACTACCTGAGCGACGGCAGTCCCTACCGCGACTTGGGTGTGACGAATCTCACCACGGGCCTTCTGGGTTCCCTGCAACGCAAGACCACGTATCCACCCACGGTTTACAGCCAGGGTTACATCACCAACTCCCTGACCCTGTTCCCGGCGGTGCGGCGGGACAATGACACGCCGGACTTGGGCTACCACTATGACACGATTGACTACGCCGTGGGCTGGATGGTGCTCACGAATCAATCCGTCCTGACCGTCATGCCGGGCACGGTCATCGCCACGTTCAGTCCTACCAACAACACCTATGGCCTGCTCCTGTCCGATGGCACGCAGTTGTCCTGTGAAGGAACGCCGGTCGTCCCCAACCGGTTCGTGCGTTACCACACGGTTCAGGAGCAGGCCAGCTCAACCTGGGGTGCCACGGCAGACCCCGGCATCATCGGCCCGACGTGGGCCACGACTAACGCGCCCACAGTCACCGTGCGCTTCACCGAATGGTGGCAGATGGCCGACGGCGGAGACCATTTCAAGGCGGGCAACCTTATCTCCGGCATGACTCCCTATTCGCTGCGGGACTGCGTGTTTGGCGGCGGCGGAGTGTCCTCGGCCGGGGCGTCCCTCGCGGTGACCAACTGCCTTTTCCAACGGGTGGGAACAACCCTGACCGGCACCGGTGCCATGAACACCTCGTTCATGAACAATCTCTTCTGGAACGGCGTGCTGACGCTGCATCAGGGCACGAACGCGACCGTGACAGTGCAGAACAACCTGTTCGACACGGTGGCCATTGCCGAGACGAACACGACGGCCAACTCCTACAACGGCTATTTCAGCACCACGGCGTTGAGTGGATCCAGTGGCGGCGATGTGACGCTGACCAACCTCACGTATCAGGCTGGGCCGCTGGGCAACTACTACCAGCCGACGAACAGCCTTCTCATCAACGCGGGCAGCGTGACGAATGCGGGCTTGGCCGGCTTCTACCATTACACCACCACCACGAACCAGGTGAAGGAGGGCACAACGCCGCTCGACATCGGCTTGCACTACATCGCCGTGGACGGTAACGGCAACCCGGTGGACACGGACGGCGACGGTGTGCCGGACTACATCGAGGACAAGAACGGCAACGGCGGCGTGGACGGCAGCGAAACCAACTGGCTGCTCAAGGTCGCCATCACGAGGCCCAAACCCGGCGTGATCATCCCGTAGCGACGAAGAACAAGGAACACTCCGAACTGGACACATTTTTATGAAAGCAACTCGTCATCTCACGCACATCATCGGGATTATAGGCATCGTCCTGACAACAGCACTCCACGGAGCGGAAACCAAAAGTGCTGCCGACCGAATCGTAAGATTTGTGGATTTCGGCCAACGAATTGTTTGGGTGGGAGACACGGCACCCAGCGAAGTTGAATCGGCTGAACTTCTGGCAATCCTTGAATTGGCACGAAACAACAACAAGACCGGTGTTTGCAACGGATTGGATAAATTTTTGGAGACCCACGCCGTTTCGCCGTGGGCACCTTCATTGCATAGCATTTTGGGCAAGCACTACTACAACATCGGACGTTACACTCTGGCCCTGTCGCATTTGGAGACCGCGTGGAACATGACCAAGGAGGCGAAGAACGGGAAGGCCAAGCAGGTTGCTGATTTCGCCTTCGCCCATTGGACCCGGCTTTTGGCCTCGCTGGGCAGGGTGGAAACCCTTCGGCAGTTATTCAAAGAGACTCAAGGCCGCGTCTACGATCGCGGGCCCTTATCGCAGATGGTTGCTGTCACCCAGGAAGCGTCAACCATCATGACAAACCGGCCCGGAGATTCGTTCAAGTGCGGCACCTATGCATTGAGCCATGTGGGAGCCAAAATGTTGGGCACAAATTTCATTTCCAAGTCCCTCATGAGCATTCCATCGCCGTCCACCGGGTTTTCCATGTCTGTCCTGGCGGATTACTCCAAACAGTTCAAACTTGATCTGGTTCCGGCCCGTCGAATTGCGGGCACGGGATTGATCGTCCCCTCGGTCGTGCATTGGAATCAAAACCACTATGCGGCCATAACGGAACAGAGCGGTGAGTTTTACCGGGTGGTCGATCCCACCTTTGGGTATCACCGCTTCATGACACTGGAAACCATTAACGCAGAGGCTAGCGGGGAATTCCTCATTCCTGAAAATCAGGTTTCCAAGGATTGGCAGGTGCTGACAGAGACAGAGGCACGCCAGATCATTGGACGGGGTTATCCTTATCTCCTGTATAATTGGCACGATGGGAGTTGTCCTGAGCCAGCTACCGAAGGCACCTGTCCAAACTGCCCAGAAGGCAGCGGTGGAGCAGGTTCTGGTGGTGGGCCGGGCGGTTGCAAAACATGTCCCAAAGGTGCCTCGGAACCGGGCATGCCAGTCTGGCGTGTGTCGGAGCCATGGATCAATGTATGGATCCATGATGAGCCTTTGGGTTATCAACCCAGTCGCGGGCAAAGGATTTCAGCTCCCATATATTATAAACAACGAGATGGAACCCTTTCAGCTTTATATTTCTTCTGCTTTGGTGTGTCATGGAACAGCCCGCTGCAATCATTTGTAGAGTTTGATTACGATTCATGGCCGACGCACCTTTGGTCGTGGATTCACTATCCGGCTGGCTCCAGCGATATCGAGTTTACAACCGCTCCATGGAGTTACAGGGGCTACATGAACAACACGCTAAGAACGGTTCTGACAAATGCAAACGGACAGGTGACGGGCATGGAAGTAAAATACCCTGGCGGAATCAAGGATATTTACGATTTCGGAGTGACTAACTCGCAGACGAATGTCGTGTATGCATTCATTACAAGTCGCACCGACTCAAAAGGGTTCACGACGCGCTATATGTATGACGCCGATGCCATTACAAATAGCGTCGTTCGGCTTACAGGCATCGTTGACGCGGACGGAAAAACTAACACAATCACCTACGTCAGCACCAATGCCTATAGCACAAACCTGATCGCTTCAGTCACCGATCCGTTCGGCCGTAGTGCTACATTCGATTACGACGACAATGGTGTTTTAACAAATGTCACGGATGTGGCCGGCTTGTCCTCAAGGTTTCTCTATGATGATAACGGCTGGCCAACGAATCTCATCACGCCGTATGGGACAAACTATTTCACCTACCAGCTAACAAATCTCATTTCTGCCTACCAAGTCCGGGCGGTCTACGTCACCGAGGCGGATGGAGGGAAAAGCCTCTATTGCTATGCGTCGGATTTGACCAACGTGCCATCATCTTACCCAAGCAGCGAGGTCCCGACCAACACGCCTATCGACACCCTTCAAAACACCCACTTGGATGCGCGAAATAGTTTCGTCTGGAACCGGCAGCAATACAGCCGCCTTTCAACAAATTTCCTTAACACACTCGACCTCGGCAATTTGACGACGAATGATTTTGCAATCGCTCGGCAACGGATATGGATTTATCCTGGGAACCACGGGAGTGTAAACACATTGTCCGTCCAGCGCGATCCGAGCCCTGAGGGGACGACACCAGGGTTGAAGACATGGTATGACTATCCAGACAAGATCGGCAACGATCCAGAATTGATTGGAACACAGATTCTTCCTGGAGTAATTGCTCGCGTGCTGCCAGATGGCTCGACATGGTGGCGGTGGTTTCAACGGGACGACTGGGGGACGGTGACAAACATGGTGGAAACCTACACTTCCGGCACTTCAATTGGCACCCGAACGAACATCTATACCTACTCCACCAACAAGATTGACCTTCTCTCCGTCACCGGTCCTGATGGCAATGTCCACGCCAGCTATGGCTACGACACCAATCACAACGTCCTCGCGTTCACCAACGCAGTCGGCGATGTCACCAGCTACACTTACGATGCCAACAATCGTGTGACCAGCATCACACGGCCAACGGGTCTGACCACGACCAACATCTACAACAGCGACGGCTGGCTGGATACCACCATCGACGTTGAGATCGCCCGGACGAATTCCTACACCTACACCAACGGGCTGGTCTATACCCACACAGACGAGCGCGGCCTGACGACGACGAATATTTGGGACGCCCTGCAACGCCTGACGAGCGTCACCTACCCGGACGGCACTTACACCTCCAACCAATACACCTATCTGGACCTGACGGCCACGAAGGACCGGCTGGGGAACTGGACCTACTACACCTACAATTCCATCCGGCAGCGCACCGCCATCACCAATGCCCTCGGCTATGTCACGCTGTTCACCTACTGCGACTGCGGCGCGGTGGAAACGATCACCGACGCTCTGACAAATGTGACCACGTTCACCCACGACCTGAACGGGCGGCTCCTGCGAACGCTCTACGCCGACGGAAATTACACGACGAACGTGTATGATTCCCTGGGGCGGGTGGTGGCGACCGGGGATGCCGGAGGCCATTGGACGACGACGTATTACAACAATCAAGGGTTGGTTTCAGCGGTCAGCAATGCCTTTGGACAGGTCATGTCCACTGCTTACGACATCGAGGATCACGCCACGAACCGGGTGGATGCCAACGGGGTGTCGATCACGATGACATACGATGATGCAGGGCGATTGCTATCGCGGACGTATCCCGACAGCGGGGTTGAGAAATTCGCCTATTCAGCCAGAGGCGTGACTGCCTACACCAACCAACTCGGGTATGTGACCACGTATGGCTACGACGAGGTGGGACGCAAGCTGGCTGAGACGAATGCCAACAGTGAAATCGTTCGGTTCAGCTACAACGCTGCCAGTGACATGCTGAAGCTCATTGACGGCAAGAACCAGACGAATATGTGGAACTACGATCTTTACGGCCGGGCCACAAACAAAGTGGATGCCACTGGCACCGAGATTTTCCGTTATCAATTCGATGCCAACAACCGGCTGACCAACCGTTGGAGTGCGGCCAAGGGAAACACGGTCTATGCTTACGATGCAGTGGGCAATCTGACCACAGTGGACTACCCGACCAGCACCGACCTCTCCTTCGCCTACGATGCGGCCAACCGGATGACAAACATGGTGGATGCGGTCGGCACGACAAAGTTCACCTACACGGCCAGCGGCCAGCTCGCGAGCGAGGATGGCCCGTGGAGCAGTGACACGGTTTCCTACATCTACAACACCTCGCGTCAGCGCCAGACCATGAGCGTGGCCCAGCCTGATGGGTCTTTCTGGACCCAGAACTACACGTATGACGCGGCCCGCCGGTTGAAGACCACCACCTCGCCGGCAGGGCCGTTCCTCTACGATTATCAGGGGGCCGGTTCGTTGCGGAGCCGGTTGACACAGCCCAGCGGCGCCTACATTGCCGACAGCTACGATTCGGTGGCCCGGCTCACGGACACCCGGCTGGTCAACACGCGCGGGCAGGTGCTCAACGAGCACCAGTATGGCTACAACGCGGGCAGCCAGCGCACGAACACGGTGCGGACGGACGGGAGCAAGGTGGCCTACACCTACGACGGCATTGGGCAGTTGAAGACGGCCACGGGCAGGGAGGCGGACAACACGTCGCGGCTGCACGAGCAGTTCGGCTACGCCTACGATGCCGCCGGGAACTTGAATTACCGGACGAACAATGCTCTAGTGCAGGCGTTCAACGTGGATTCCCTGAACCAACTGACCACGAACACCCGCAGCGGGACGCTGACGGTGGCGGGAATGTCGAGCGCCTCGGCGACGAACGTGACGGTGAATTCCTCGACGGCGACGCGCTACGGGGACAACACGTTTGCGAAGGACGGGTTCTCGCTGGCGGACGGGACGAACACATTCACGGCCATCGCGCAAGATGCGGCAGGGAACGCGGCCACGAATGCGGTCACGGTTTATTTGCCAGCAACGAATGTGTTCCAGTATGACGCCAACGGAAACCTGTTGAGTGACGGACGGCGCGCATTCACCTACGATGACGAAAACCAGCTGACGAGTGTATTGGTGACGAACGCATGGAAGAGTGAGTTCACCTACGACGGGAAGATGCGACGACGGGAGCGCAAGGAATACGTCTGGCAGAGCGGAGCTTGGACGCTGATGCAGGAAGTGCATTACATTTACGATGGCAATTTGGTAGTTCAGGAACGCGATGGAAGCAACAATCCGCAGGTGAGCTACACCAGAGGAAGGGACTTGAGTGGCAGTCTCGAAGGGGCGGGCGGCATCGGCGGATTGCTGGCACGCTACGATCACGCTTCAAAATCCAGTGCACACTACCATGCCGACGGTAACGGAAATGTCACAGCACTGGTAAATGTGTTGCAAACGATTATTGGAAAGTATTTCTACGATCCGTTCGGAAATACGCTGGCAATGAGCGGGCCACTGGCTGAAGCGAATTTGTATCGATTTTCGAGCAAGGAATATCATATAGCGTCTGGCACCCTCTATTACCTCTATCGTTACTATGAACCAAACCTGCAGCGATGGCCAAATAGAGACCCGTTGGGAGAGTCTGGGTTTGAGGCCCTACGTGCGCTCCGCCCCTTTATCGCGGAAAAAATGAATGCTAACCCCTATTCATTTGTCAAAAATGACGGGGTAAATAAGTCTGATCCCCTTGGCTTGATGGACTCGGTAACGCTCGGGATTTTAGGTTGCATTCGAAGTGGAAAGCCTCCGGCAGAATGCTTCTGTGAAATCATCGCGCCCGGAGGACAGGAAGCAGAGTGCGAGCAGAAGCTAGGTAAGTGCATAGATGCAATTTGTAAGGGGTTGCCTAACCTGAAGAATGGCAAACTGGGGCGATTGCCCAACAGTAACGAGTGGTGCCATTGCGGATGTGAGCAGGCATTTCCTACAGCTACAGATAAGGACAGAAAAGATTGCGATAAGGCGTGTGATAAAGCATTTCCTAGAAAATGAGATTAGCATATGAAGCCCATATCAAAACATCGAAAGTTATTAGCGACCCTGATAAGCCTTGTTATCATTGGATTTACTTGCCAAAACTGTTTCGGGGAAATCGGGGAAATCGTTCTGCCTAGACTCAATGTGATTGGCTCGTCCTTCGTAACAGTGACCAATGTTTTAGAGATTGTGCCTGCCGCAAAGATGCCAAAAACTGTTACCTTCGATTTGAAGGATGGTAGGGTAGTTGGATTGGTGTGCGACTACGACACTGGTGAAGCAGATTTTCAGGTAATCAAATTACAATTGTCGAGATGGCTTAAAGCTAAGCCAAAATTTGAAGGGAATAAGACCGCTACATGGCGATTGGATGACACAAAATCCGCACTCATGCTTACTTGGGATACAGAAAAGGAAGTGATGCGAATTATTTTGATCTCGAAGGTAAGGTCGCAATGAGAGTGAACCCCTCACGCCAATCCTAGCACCGTCCTTGAGCACGCCTTTCGGATAAGGATGTTTGGACGTGGCGGGTCAGTAGAAGCCGCCGAAGGGATGCGAAGTCCAGCGCCGGCTTTTTTCTCTGAGGATGAGTTCGCCGCGCAGGCGAAATGAACTCTACACGCCAACCGTAGCACTCGTATTGCCAATGAATCTTGAACGCCTTGCCCGCCTCGTGGCGCTGTCCCGGTCAACCATGGGCGTTGTCGGAGACTCTTTCACTCTCAACGCCCGGTTCGTCTTCGGTGATGGATGCGACTGTCCCGGTTATGTCGGCTTTGATATGGAGCCTTCGGCGTTACTGGTCAATGAGGCTTTCAAGCAGTTTACGGCTTGGGTCCGCTGCCCGGCTGAGTTCCGGCAAGCACCAGATATTCGACCAACGACTCAATCTGCGCCTGTGTCAGCGGCCCAGCGACAGTCTTTGCAAACGCCGGCATCAAACTATCCGGCTTGCCTTGGGTGATGATCTGACGCCAGAAGTCGGGAGTGCTCGGCTTCTTGAGCGTCTTTAAGTCCGGCACCATGGAAGCCCGATGTTCGGCCTCGTGGCAGATTCCACACGCCACAACGAACAGTTCCTTGCCTAGCTTCTCCTTGACCGGCTCGGCATGGCACTTCGCGCACTCGCCCTTGAACACCGCCTGCCGATCTACTTTGGCCAACTCTTGATTGCGCTTCCGTGTTTCTTCTGCGGTCATCGGCTCCTGAATCGTCAGCTTGCTGGTCAGCACCCGGAGGCCCGCGCTTGAATTCACGATCACCGACTTCACGAGCACGCCCCTTTTGCCGCGCACATCGGTCGTCACCTCGATCCTCCCCGAATCGCCCGGCTTTAACACCCACGGCTTCACCGGGATCACCGCCTTGCTGCAACCGCAGGATGTCTGCACATCGAGGATTGTCACCTCGTTCACGGACACATTGGTCACGGAGAACATCGTGAGCGCATTGGTCTGGCTGGCGAAGCAGATCACCTCCTTGTGCATCGCGTCCCAAGCCAACGGCTGCGATGACGCCGGTTGGGCTAATGTGGCCCATGTCCCGGTGATGGTGAGGACGGCAACCAAACCGATGAGCAAAGCGGCCTTCATGGAACTGCCCAAGGATAGGCCACCATCCCGGTGAAAATCGAGCCATTTCCACCAGAAAATCGCCTCTTTCCCCTTACTCCCTTCGGAGTAGTCCTTTCGAGCAATATACGAACCGGGGCGACCGTGATAAAAGGAGATGTGCCATTGGTCATGCATTGAATTTGAGGATTCAACCAGTCGCCGCCATGAACTCTGTTGTCGAGGAATCGCCGACTGTCGCTGCGCTCCCGAAAAAGAGACACTGGAAACCGTTCCAGCCGCTCATCATCTACCTGATCGTCTCGCTGCCGATTCTGGGCTGGGACACACACCGACGACTTGCGGCCCGGACATTTTTGCGGGCCGACGTGACCCTTGAAGGAACGCGGTTGGAAGCCCCGCTTCAGATGGAGATTGACGGCCAGCCGCATGCGTTGATCCGGTCTGTAACTCCCGGCTTCAAGACCATCCGCCTGTCGAGCCGGGACACGGAAGCGTGGGAGACAAACAAGTTCGTCTGGTATGGTGAGAACTCCTTGGGAACAGTGCAACTCAAGCGCAGCCGCGGTGACCTGCGAGTGGCTGTCAAACCCGCGCCATTGGAAGCTAGTATCACGGGCCGGTTCACCAACACCACGAGTTCCAGTAGCACGCCGACATTTACCGGCCTGCCCGTCGGCGACTACCGCGTCCGCCTGCGCTTTGAGCATTTCTCGCGCGAAGTGAGGACGACGGTGACGCGCGGCCCGGTCAACACCCTCAGCCAGTCCTTCCCGGTCGGACACCTGCAAATCGAGTCGGAACCGCCGGACGCCTCCTATGAACTGCAAAATGAAGACTTCGATCCCGTGCATGTGCGAGGCGCAACTCCGGCCCAAATAAAGGACCTGCCGCCGGGCGGTTACCGGCTGAAAGTCAGCCGTGGCGATTACGTCCTGCCGCGCCTCTTCTCCCTGAACGCGGGCCAAACCAACACCATCCGCACCGTGTTTGAATATGGGAAGCTGAACATCAGCTCGGAGCCGACAAATGCTGCTGTGACGCTCAACGGCACCAATGCAGGACACACACCGGTGCTCTTGGAGAACCTGCAACCGGGCCAATACACGGTGGAAGCGGCGCAGGAAGGTTTTCACCCGGCCCGCTGGTTGGTGGAAGTGAAGGGCAACGAAACCGTAGTCCTCTCCACCAATCTCCTGAGCGTCCGTTACACCGAAGCGATGCGACGGGCGAAAGAGCACCTGTATGGGTTTCCGAAGGACTACCACGCGGCTCTCACCGAAGTGGCGGAAGCACTGGCGGCAAAACCCGGCGACACGGCAGCCACTGAACTGAAACAGGAAGCGCAGTATTTGTCGCATCAACAGGACGCCAGAGAGGCCTTGCTAGCCGGGCAGTTGACGAACGCATTGAAGTCGGTGGAACTGGCGTTGAACCTCAAACCAGAAGGCCGGGAGGCAACGGAATTGAAGGCGGATATTGAGCGCGCCGTTCGCGAAGCCGAAGAACGGCGGCAGATGGAAGCGCGCCGCAAGGCGGAAGAGGAGCAGCGCCGCATCGCCGCCGAGAAGGAAGCGACCCGAAGACAGAACATGCAGGCTGCCGTGGGTGCGTTCAACAAGGGCGCGGCGAACAAGCCTGCCGGCCAGCGAGTGACGTGGAAAACCAGCGTCTCGCACAGCGACGCGGCGTCCGCGCTCGCGCGGGCCGTGGGCCAGCCGCCCGACAAGTGGAACATCCTCAACCAGGAGAAGGGCGAAAGCTACGTGCAATACACCCTCGTGGGCGTTGGTTTTCCCGGAGCGGCGCGGCACGCGCTGGTGCAATGCGCGCAACTGGACACGTTCACGGAAGTGCGCGCGGCCTTCTGGCTGGAGGAGATCAAGGGGCCGCTCGGCATCACCATCAGGATCGAGGGGACGATCACGGACAACCTGCGCACGATGGCGCCGGTCTTCCGTGAGAAACTCGAACGGCAGATCGGCAAACCGTTGCAATGAGCGAGATTCGATTGACCGACACGGTTGTGGCCCCGGTGCGGCTGGCGGTGGGCATGCACGCCTTCTTTCAGGTGCGCGGCAGCGAAGAGCTGGCGCATTGGGCGAAACTGTTCGAGCAGTTCAGCTATTCCCCGCAGGAATTCTATGGGCTGGTGGACAAAGCCCTTGATCCCCGGCAAATCCCCGGAGCGGGCACCGGCTTGGTGACGCTCAAGGAAGGCGGCATCCTTTCTCCATCGCGGCTCTACCTGAACATCAAGCGGGAGCGGCTGGTGTTCCTGCTCTGCGCCGCGCCGTTCGGCAGCGGCTTCTTTGTTTCCTCGCACCTCTTGGACTACCGCTCCGGTGCGAACCTGCTTCACTATCTCATAGCCCTCGCGTTGATCTTTGGTGCCGGGTTCGGGACGCTCGTCAAATTCGGATTCGTGCCCGCCCTGTTCGTGATGGGGCTGTTGTTCACGCTGTTCTGGTCGCTGTTCCGCCGCGCCGTCGAGGTCGGGGGCGAATGGCTGGACGACAAGCTCGCGGAAACGCCCGTCATCGGCCCCATCTACGAGAGCCTGTTCCGGCCCGACACCTACTACCGGCGCGACACGGCGGAGATGTTCCGGCAGGCGGTGCACAACGCGGTGCTCGCGGCCATTGACGAGATGACGAACCAGAAAGGCATTCGGCCGCTTTCCGACGAGGAGAGGAAGCCCGTGCTCCGCAACCTTTACCAGAGATGACCGCGGGACTGTCAGCGGCCGAGGCGTTGACGGAGCAGTTTTACGCGTGGGAACTGCGCGGACGGGGCTGGCAGAGCTGGGCCGGGCCGGTGGAACTTGAACCGCCGTTCCGTCCGTTCACCGGTCATCATCTACCCCGCACCTTTTACCACGATGACGGCAGGGTTCCGCCGTCCGGCTGGCTGGAACGGCTGCTCGTCGGCCAACCCGCTCCGCCGCCCCTGCCTGACGATTCCATTGGAGCCGTTGAAGAACCCGCCCCGGAGTTCATCGAGCGGCTGCCGGAGCTCACGGAACTTCAACTGGCCCTGCCGCCGGACAGCCAGCCCAAGTCCGAAGTGTTCGAGCAACTGCTGTCGAGCCTGCACTACTGCCGCAAGCCGCTGGCGTTCGAGGTCGTGGGCACTGCGGATTCCATGGTCACACAGATGGTTGTGGAACAATGCGACGTGACCCAGGTGGCACCCCAGCTCAAGGCGCACTTTCCTGACGCCGTCATTGAGCCGAAACGGGACTTCCTCAAGTCGCACTGGGAACGCACGCAGACCGGCGCCACCGTGCTGCTCGACTTCGGGCTGGATCGCGAGTTCATGCTGCCATTGGCGACGAACCATTTCGCCACGGATCCGCTTGTCGGGGTGACCGGTGCGTTGGAGCGGCTTGGAGCCTGTGAACTGGGCGCATTGCAAATCCTCTTTGCCCCGGCCCGTCATCCGTGGGCCGGGAGCATCGTGCGGGCGGTCTGCACTTCGGACGGTGAGCCGTTCTTTGAGAACGCGCCGGAGATGCTCGCCGCGATGAAGCTAAAACTGTCCCACCCGCTTTACACCGTCGTCGTGCGCGTGGCGGCAAGGTCGCCTGACGAAAAGCGGGCGTGGCAGATCGCGAAGGGATTGGCCGGGGCGCTCTGCCTGTTTCAAAACCCACAGGGCAACGAACTGGTCGCGCTCGACAACGACTTCGACGATTGGGAGCACGGACAGGACTTCATCCACCGGCTCACCCGAAGGAGCGGAATGCTCTTGAACAGCGATGAACTCGTTGCCCTGGTTCACCTGCCCACGGCGGCGGTGCGTTCGCCAAAACTCCAACGACAGACCAAGACCACCAAAGCCGCGCCGGACTTCACGGCCAATGGCGGCATCCTGCTCGGAGCCAACGAACACGAAGGCGCGAAGCGCCCGGTGATGCTCACGCCGGAACAGCGGATGCGGCACACGCACGTGATCGGCACGCCCGGCACCGGCAAGTCCACGCTCCTCCTCAACCTGATCGTCCAGGACATTCACCGGGGCGAAGGGCTGGCCGTGCTCGACCCGCACGGCGATCTGATCGAAAAGATATTGGACTACATCCCGCCGACACGCTGGGATGACGTGGTGATGGTGGACCCATCGGATGAACAGTTTCCCGTCGGGTTCAACATCCTGTCGGCGCACACGGATTTGGAGCGGACGCTGCTCGCCTCGGACTTGGTCGGCGTCTTTCAGCGGCTCTCGACGTCGTGGGGCGACCAGATGACGAGCGTGCTCGGCAACGCCATCCTCGCCTTTCTTGAAAGCGACCGCGGCGGCACGCTGCCGGAACTGCGCCGGTTCCTGATCGAGCCGGAGTTTCGGAAGGACTTCCTCAAGACCGTCAAAGACCCGGAAGTCGTGTATTACTGGCAGAAGGAGTTCGGCTTGGTCGGCGGCAAATCCCTCGGCCCGCTCCTGACACGGCTGGACACCTTCCTGCGCCCCAAGGCCATCCGCTACATGGTGGGGCAGAAGTCCAACCGCCTGAACTTCGGCGACATCATGGACACGGGGAAGATCGTGCTGGCGAAGCTGCCACAGGGATTGATTGGAGAGGAGAACGCCTTCCTGCTCGGCTCGGTCTTGGTGGGCAAACTCCAGCAGATGGCGATGGCCCGCCAGGCGCAGCACATATCAGCCCGCAAGGACTTCTACCTCTACATTGACGAGTTCCATCACTTCATCACGCCTTCGATGGCGGCCATTCTCACCGGGGCGCGCAAGTATCGGCTGGGGCTCGTTCTGGCGCACCAGGAGGTGCGGCAGTTGCAGCGGGACTCCGACGTGGCCGGCGCGGTGTTGGCGAACCCGGCCACGCGCATCTGTTTCCGCGTGGGCGATGAGGACGCGCGGCGGCTCTCGGAGAGCTTCGCGTCGTTCACTGCGCAAGACCTGCAAAACCTCGACACGGGCGAGGCGATCTGCCGGATGGAGCGGTTTGACTTCAACCTGCGCACGGCCCCGCTGCCGCCCGCCACGCCGAACGCCTACACGCGCGAGGCGGTCTATGAACGGTCACGCCGCAAGTATGCGTCGGCTCGCGCTGCCGTGGAGGAGGAACTGGCCAAGAGCCGTGCCAACGTCGAGCCGCCGGAGCCTGCGGTGGACCCGTTTGCCAAGCGCAGGGCGAAGGTGGAGGCGGCTCCAGCGAAGGAAACGCATCCAACGGAACGAACACCCGCAGAACAAACTGCCGTCACTGAAAACACAAGCGGGGCGAAGCCTCTTCCGGTGTCACAAACGTCAAGAGAGGCGCAGCCTCCCGAAGCGCCGAAGCCGCCTCCTGTGACTCCTCAACCCGGCAAGGGCGGGCCCCAACACCGCCGTTTGCAGGAAACGTTCAAGCTCTTGGCAGAACGGCTGGGCTGGCGCGCTTCCATCGAGGAAGCGGTGCCGGGCGGGAGCGTGGACATCGCCTTCGGGAAAGGAAAGGTCACGGTGGCCTGCGAGATTTCCGTGACGACAGGTGTGGATTACGAAATCGGCAACCTCCGCAAATGCCTCGGTGCATCCTTCACTCATGTCGTCATGGTGAGCGAAGACCCAAAGCATCTGGCGAAAATCGAGACGGCGGCCAAGGAAGCTTTCACCGCAGCAGAACTGAACAAGATTCGTTTTCTCGAACCCGATGGACTGCTTGTGCTGCTCGAAGAAGTCACCGCCGCGCAAGCGGGCGGTGAGAAGACGGTCAAGGGCTACCGCGTCTCGACTTCCTATAAGACGCTTTCGGAAGCGGACAAGCGCAACCGGAAGGAAGGAATCGGTAGCGCAGTGGCGCGGGCAATTAAACGTCAGAAACAATGAACCAAACATCCCCTATGCAACCGAGAAAAGAAGCCGGCTTCACCCTAATCGAACTGATGGCTGCCATCGCGATCATTGCAATTCTCGCCGCGATTCTTTTGCCGGCGTTGACCATGAGCAAGGCCAAAGCTGCGGCCAGTCACTCCCAGATGACCGTGTTTTTCGCCACGGATCGCCAACTGGTAGGAGGCACAAATCCGGCAAAAATGTTCGGGCTTGGCCACGGTGACGGCCAATTGGCCTACGGCACTTGCGAGGTGAGCATCCCTCGCGAACACAGGATGGGCAAGCTGGAGAGCCCCGGTCTCCTGCGACCCGATCCGGCGAAACACGTTCTGCTTTTGTCTGTCACCCCGAAGGACAAGAGCCTGTTCTTCTCGTCTCTCCAAGGCAGCCTGAAAACCGCGCATACAAATGATGTGCTGATCTTCATTCATGGCTTTGCCAACACCTTTGAAGACGCCGCCCGACGCACCGGACAACTGTCCTACGATTTGGGGTTTCGAGGGGTTCCGATCATGTATGCATGGCCGTCCAAGGGCAGCCCTACTCCAGCGGGCTACACGGACGACGAAAAAACCTTCGAGTGGACTTACCCGCACTTGGAACAGTTTCTTCGAGAGGTTTCCAGTTTGTCCAAGGCTAGTCGTGTGCATCTCATCGCGCACAGCATGGGCAATCGGGTGTTGGGCTACGCCATGGAGCGACTGGTGAAGCAGATGCAAAATACGAACACTCCACTATTTTCTGAAATCATCCTAGCGGCACCGGATGTTGGTGTGGACGTGTTCAAAACAACCTTGCTACCCGCCTTTCGCGCAAACTCCAGACGAGTGACCCTCTACGCGTCCACCAACGACGTGGCGCTCAATTTTTCAGGCATCATCCACGACGGAAAGCCGCGGGTGGGGAATGCACCTCTGGAAGACTTGGAATCCCCCGATATGGACATAGTGGACGCCAGCCCTGTCGATTCCAGCCTGACTGGGCATTCGTATTATGGTGATAATCGCTCGGTAATCTCGGACATGTTTCCACTTATCAATTTGGGGTTGGCCCCCTCTGATCGTAACCTGCTGGATGAAAAAACCTATTGGCGATTCCGGCCATGATCTGCTTTGCCGCCAACTCCGGCGTGTTGCTTCTTCCGAACCACATATACCGGGCCGTCCACGGCGTAGTGGGAATACGCCTCTATGATGCGCTTGCGCAACAATTGAAAACCCTTATCCGGGTGTTCTTCGGCGTAGAAGATGGCGGGACGGGAGACTCTCAAATCCCGCGCCGCCTGCGCGCGGTTCTTTCCCGCTGCCATGCGACATTGCTTGGCGAGGGCCGCGAGGCCGGCATCGTCCATTGTCTTTGGTGTCTTTGCGGGCGGCACGGAGGGAGTGTAGGGAAATAAATGCAGTTTGACCAACAAAGTTCTTGAGGAACGTAATACACACAATTACGATTCCGCAACGATGAAAACCGTCCCTTTCCCCAAGGACAATCTTCCCAAGCCGGTCGGCATCTGGATTCGGGTGTCCACCGAGGATCAGGCGCGGGGTGACAGCCCGGAGCATCATGAGCGGCGCGCCCGCGCCTACGCCGAGTCGCGGGACTGGAACATCAAGGAGGTTTACCGGCTTGCCGGCGTCAGCGGCAAGGACGTCATGTCGCACCCGGAAACCAAACGGATGCTCGAAGACATCCGCAAGGGCCGCATCACCGGCCTGATCTTCTCGAAGCTGGCCCGGCTCGCCCGCAACACCAAGCAGCTCTTGGAGTTCGCCGACTTGTTCAAGGCGTCCGGAGCTGATCTGGTTTCCCTGCAGGAGTCCATAGACACGTCGTCCTCGGCGGGCCGGTTCTTCTACACCATGATTGCCGCGATGGCCGAGTGGGAGCGGGAAGAGATCGGCAGCCGTGTCGCGGCCTCGGTTCCGGTGCGCGCCAAGATGGGCAAGTCGCTCGGTGGACAGGCACCCTTCGGCTACCAGTGGAAGGACAAGCAGTTGGTCCCAAACGAACAGGAAGCCCCGGTTCGCAAGCTGATCCACGAGCTGTTCATCGAATATCGCCGCAAGAAAACGGTGGCGGATGAACTCAACCGGCGAGGCTATCGCACCCGGATTGGAAAGCTCTGGACGGATGCCTCGGTGGGCTGGCTGCTCCGCGACCCTTCAGCCAAAGGCTTGCATCGCAAGAATTACATCAAGGGCAACGGGCAGGGAAAGCCCTGGTCGTTCAAGACCGCCGCAGAGGTGATTCATTACCCCATCCCGGCCATCGTGTCCGTGGAGATGTGGGACAAGGCATTCGCCTTGGCGGAGGAAAACCGGGTTAAGCGCCAGTATCCGGCCAAGCGGGCGGTTCATCTGTTTGCCGGGTTCGTATATTGCGAGTGCGGCGGGAAGATGTATGTCGTCTCCAACACTCCAAAATACTGCTGCCGGAAGTGCCGTAACAGGATTCCGATCATGGACTTGGAGGCGATCTTCTACGAGCAATTGAGAGGTTACTTTCTGTCTCCCGAAGAAGTGGCTGGGTATCTCGCCAAGGCGGACGCCACGCTCAAGGAAAACGAGGAACTGGTGGTCACGCTGCAAGCCGAACGCGACGCCACGCAAAAGAAGATTGACCGGCTGTATGAGGACTATGCCGCCGAACGGCTGACCGGCGACCAGTTCTCCCGGTTGTTCCAACCGCTCGATACGCGCATCAAGCAGTTGGACGAAGAACTGCCCAAGGTCGAGGCCAAGGTGGATGTGCTCAAGATTGACCATCTGTCGAGCGACATGATTCTGACGGAATCCAAGACCCTCTACGACCGCTGGCCGCTCTTGAACCACGACGAGAAGCGGCAAGTCGTTGAGAGCGTGGCAGAAAGGATCGTCGTGGGGAACGGGGAGGTGGCCATTGACCTGGCCTTTTTTCCCGGTTATGAAAACCTGACAAATGAGCAAAAAACCGCAACCCGTTTTACTAGCCGCGCCTCATGTGGCGCGTGACGCTGTTTGAGCCTTGAATTTCAAACCGTGAAAACATCCCTGACTCCGCTGCTTTGCGCCGCACTTCTTGTCTTTGCCGTGAAACATAAAATCCATGCCGCCGCGCCCGTTCCGCCCGTCGCGAAAAAGGTTCCGCACCTCCTTGAACTGCACGGCGATTTGCGCGTGGACAATTATTTCTGGCTTCGCGAGAAGACCAACGCCGCCGTCACCGCCTACCTCAAGGCCGAGAACGCCTACACCGACGCCGTGCTCAAGCCGACGGAGAAGTTTCAGGCCGCGCTCTACAAGGAGATGGTCGCGCGCATCAAGGAGACCGACGTGACCGTGCCGCACCGCATGGGCGAGTGGCTCTACTATTCGCGCACTGAAAAGGGGAAACAGTATCCGATCTATTGCCGCAAGCTTCCGGTGCCCGGCTCGAAGGAGATCGTCATCCTCGACCTCAACCAGCTCGGCAAGGGGAAGAAATACATCGCGCTCGGCACGAGCGACGTGAGTGACGACGGCAACCTGCTCGCCTACACGCTCGACTTCACCGGATTCCGCCAATACACGCTCTTCGTGAAGGACCTGCGCACCGGCAAGCTCCTCGCCGACCGCGTGGAAAAGGTCGGCTCAGTCACGTGGACCGCGGACAACCGCACGCTGTTCTACACCATCGAGGACGAGGCGAAGCGTCAATACCGCCTCTACCGCCACGCGCTCGGCGCGAAGAAGGATGCGCTCATCTACGAGGAAAAGGATGAGTTGTTCGACATCGGTGTTGGCCGCACACGCAGCAAGGAATTCCTCATCTGCGCCTCGGACAGCAAGACTTCGAGTGAGGTGCGTTACGTGCGCGCTGCCGCGCCGGAGGGCGAGTGGAAGATGATTTCACCGCGCGAGCCGGAGCACGAATACGACGTGGATCATCACGGCGACAAATTCTACATCCGCTCGAACAAGGGCGGGCGCAACTTCCGCCTCGTCTCCGCGCCAGTGAGCGATCCTTCGCAGAAAAACTGGGAAGTCATCGTGCCGCACCGGCCCAAGGTGATGCTCGCGGGCATGGAGTTCTTCAAAAATCATTACGCGTTGCTGGAACGCGAGGACGGCCTGCCGCACTTGCGGGTGACCGACATGCGCACGGGCAACACGCAGCGCATCGAGATGCCCGAACAGGTGTATGATGTCGGGCCGATGGACAACGAGGAGTTCGACACCACAGTGCTGCGTTACAGCTACGAATCGCTCTCCACGCCGCGCTCGGTGTTCGACTACGACATGGAACAGCACACGTCCAGCCTGCTCAAGCGCCAGGAAGTCCTCGGCACGTTCAGGCCCGAGGATTACCAGACCGAGCGTTTGCAGGCGACCGCGCGCGACGGCGTGAAGGTTCCCATCTCCGTCGTGTATCGCAAGGGCGCGCGCCGCGACGGTTCCGCGCCGCTGCTGCTCGACGGCTACGGCGCCTACGGCATCCCGAACGACGTGGGTTTCTCGTCGTCGCGGCTGAGTTTGCTCGACCGCGGTTTCATCTTCGCCATCGCGCACATCCGCGGCGGCGGCGAATTCGGCAAGCCGTGGCACGATGACGGCAGGATGATGAAGAAAAAGAACACATTCACCGACTTCGTTGACTGCGCGGAGTTCCTCATCTCGGAGAAATTCACATCGCGCGACCGGCTCGTCATCATGGGGGGCAGCGCGGGCGGCCTGCTGATGGGCTCGGTGCTCAACATGCGTCCCGATCTGTGTCACGCCGCGGTGATGCAGGTGCCGTTCGTGGATTTGATCAACACGATGTATGACGAGTCGCTGCCGCTGACCGTCACGGAATTCGAGGAGTGGGGCAACCCGAAGAAAAAGGACGAATACGACTACCTCAAGGCTTACTGCCCTTACTCAAATCTCCATGCCACCGCGTATCCCGCGATGCTCGTGAAGACCTCGCTCAACGACAGCCAGGTGATGTATTGGGAGCCGGCGAAATACGTCGCGAAACTGCGCACGCTTAAGACGGACGCGAACCCGTTGCTGCTCGATGTCAACATGGCCGCCGGCCACGGCGGCGCGTCGGGCCGCTACGATTATTTGAAGGAGATTGCGCTCGATTACGCGTTCATGCTCGGCCAGGTCGGCATCACGAAATAGCCCGCACGCTTCCGTCTTGTTCCGCCGCGTCGTTTGGTCTAGTCTCCCCGCATCAGCTCGTCAGCGGTCGCGGTCGTATGGCGGTAAAGTTCAAAGATTATTACGAAATCCTTGGCGTGCCAAAAACCGCCACGCCCAAGGAAATCCATCTCGCGTTCCGCCTGCTCGCGCGGCAATACCATCCGGACGTCGCCGAGGACAAGAAAGAGGCCGAGGAGAAGTTCAAGGAGATCAACGAAGCCCACGAAATCCTCTCCGACTCCGGCAAGCGCGAGAAATACGACCAGCTCGCCGCGGACTGGAAGACCAAGGCGACGAACATCGCGGGCGGCTTCTCATTCCTTTTCGGCGGCACGGGCTTCAGCGATTTCTACGAATACTTCTTCGGCTCCGGCGAGAAGGTCAACACGCGCGAGTTCCGCAAGAGCGACTTCTACGACCTCGACGGCGCGCCGCGCGGCGGTGATGTCGAGGCTGACATCATGGTGGGCCTGGAGGAAGTCGTGCGGGGCGGCCACCGCGTCGTGCGTCTGCGGCGCTCGACGCCGTGCCCGCGCTGCCGCGACGCCGGCGGCCGGCTCGCGTCCTGCACGATGTGCGACGGCACCGGCATGATGAACCGCACGCAGGAATACGACGTGGATTTGCCCCCTGGCGTGCGCAACGGACAGGAACTGCGCATTTCAGGAATGGGCGATCCCGCGCCGCGCGGCAAAGGCCGCGCCGGCGACTTGATCGTCCACGTGCACCTGCTCCAGCATCCTGACTTCAACGTCGAGGGCGAGGATTTGCATCTATCCGTTGAAGTCACGCCATGGGAGGCCGTGCTCGGCGCCGTCGTCCCGATCCAGACGCTCGACGGCCGCGCGAATCTGCGCCTCGGCGCGGGCACTCACTCCGGCCAGCGCCTCCGTCTGCGCAAGATCGGACTGCCGGGCGAAAACGGCGAACGCGGCGACATGTATGTGACCGTGAACGTGCAGGTGCCCAACATCATCTCCGAGGAAGAACGGAAAGTCTGGGAAAAGCTCGCCGACGTGTCCACCTTCAATCCGCGGTTCTGAAACCGTGCGGGTGAGTCACGGAATGAACTGCGTCGCGTTCCACGCCGCGCCGATGGCTCCGGCGAATTCACCTAATCTTCCCGGTAAAATCCGCGTGCGGTGCCGCGTGGGACGCCATTCCACTTCATCAATATAATTTTGGAGCGGCTCGAACAGCGCCGGGCCTGCGTTCGCGATGCCGCCGCCGATGATGACGGCCTCCGGGTCCACAATGTTGATGAAGGAGCCGATGGCGCATGCGAGCGAACGCACCGAGCGGAGCCACACGTTCGTCGCCTCGGCGTCGCCGCCGAGATGCGCGGTCACGAGGTCCTTCGTCGAGGTGAAGCGCCCGCCGCTGCGCTGCGCGAGCGAGCAGTTGCCGATGGCCATTTCGAGGCTGCCGGGCATCTGCGTGATGTCGGGCGGGCCGTTGAAGTCCACCGTCGCGTGGCCGAAATGCCCCGCGCGCCCGCAGCGGCCGCGCACGAGCACGCGCTCGGTCATGAACGCGCCGCCCACGCCGGTGCCGAGCGTGAGCAGGATGGCGTGCTTGAATCCGCGCGCCGCGCCAATCCACGACTCGCCGAGCAGCGCCGCGTGCGCGTCATTGAGCACCTGCACGGGCTTGGTCGAGCCGAGGTGCTTCGTCCATTCAAGTCCTTCAAGCCCCTGCAAGCGCCCCGGCATGCACGCGACGGAGCGTCCGTCCGGCGCGGCGAGTCCCGGCGCGGAGATGCCGATGGTTTCGGGAGGATGGCCGAGTTCGCTTTGCACTTCCCAGTAGAGGCGGCGCACTTTTTCAGCCCAGTCCATTGCGGCCTGGCTGTCGAAAGGCTGGTTTTTCTGCGCGAGCGACTTGCCCTCGTTGTTGATGGCGACGGCTTTGACGGACGAACCGCCGAGGTCTATGCCGATGGAGTATTCCACAAGATCAGCGTTGTGTCTGGCCTTCGCTCACGCACCAGCCGCCGTCCACCGCGAGCACCTGCCCCGTGACGAAGCCCGACGCGTCCGACATGAAGAACACCGCCGCGGCGTCGCAGTCGCGCGGCGCGCCGATGCGCCCACCGCCAAGCGGCTGCTTGGTGCGGATGAAGTTCATGATGCCCGCGTCATCCTGCGCGCGCGCGGACATCGGTGTGGAAACGAGCGCGGGCGCGAGCGCGTTGAAGCGGATGTTGTGCGGGGCGTAACACGCCGCGGCAGCCCGCGTCAAGCCGATGATGCCCGCCTTGGCCGTCGCGTAGGCATGAGTGGCGAAGAATTCCGGCGACGGCGACCAGCCCAGCACCGAACTCATGTTGAGCACCGCGCCGCCGGTTTTTTGCGCGAGGAACTGCCGCACTGCCGCGCGGTTCGAGTAAAAAAGTGACGTGAGGTTGAGCTGCAACGTGCGTTCCCAGCCCGCGTCGTCCAGCTCGTGCAATGGTCCGTCGCCGAAGCGCCGTCCGCTCCCGCCCGCAACATGATACAGCCCATGAAATCCACCAAACTCGCGCATCGCTTTGCGAATCGCCGCTTGCGCTGTGTCTGGCTTGGCCGCGTCCGCTGCGAGTCCGCGCGCATTGCGTCCCAGTGTTTTCAGCGCGGCGGTGAGATTCTTCCGATCGCGTCCGACGATGACCACCTTTGCCCCTTCGCACACAAATGCTGTTGCTGCCGACAGCCCAAGTCCAGTCGTGCCGCCGATGATGACGAGAACTTTGCCGGCGAGTTGGTTCACACACGCTTGATACCTGAGAGCACGGCAGGATGCCAGCCTTCGTC
The DNA here is from genome assembly GCA_964589935.1 of uncultured Verrucomicrobiota bacterium. Lineage (GTDB taxonomy): Bacteria > Verrucomicrobiota > Verrucomicrobiia > Limisphaerales > VHCN01 > VHCN01. Next base: position 175,558 of record CAZPVD010000004.1, read on the forward strand.
GGGGTGCGCTTTCGTTTCGTTGGCGTTCAACGGCGGAGTCATTTATCCTGCGCGCATGAAACGCCGTGACTTCTTGAAATCGTCCGCTGCCGCGGCCAGTGTCGCCGCCATGAAATCCGCTGCGACTGGGAACTCCGCCGAGCCGCCGAAACGCGCGAGGGAGTTTTACGAGCTTCGCCTCTATCATCTCCGCCGCGGGCCGATGCAGAAGCGCTTCGATGATTTCTACCGCGACGCCTCCATCCCGGCGATGAACCGCGCGGGCCTCGGCCCCATCGGCGTGTTCAGCGTCGCCTACGGTCCCGACTGCCCGACGATGGTTGTGCTCATCCCGCACAAGTCCGCCGAGTCGTTCGCCACCGCGCTCGACCGCGTGCTCGCCGATGCCGACTACCAGCGCCTCGGCGCGGACTTCATCGGCACACCGGCGACCGAACCGGCCTACATTCGCGTCGAGAGTTCGCTGATGGTTGCGTTCGACGGGATTCCCAAACTGGAAGTGCCGAAGCAGACGGCGGAGAAGAAGCCGCGGCTTTTTGAACTCCGCACCTACGAATCCCACAGCAAGCGCGCGAACAAGAAGAAGATCGAGATGTTCAACACCGGCGAGATCGGCATCTTCCGGCGCACGGGGCTGACGCCGGTGTTTTTCGGCGAAACGATCATCGGCACGAAGCTGCCGAATCTCACCTACATGCTCGTGTTCGCCGATATGGCCGAGCGCGAGAAAAACTGGGACACGTTCCGCGCTGATCCTGAGTGGAAGAAACTCAGTTCTACGCCCGGCTTCACCGACCCGGAGATCGTCACGAACATCAGCAACGTCTTTCTTCGCCCAACGCCCTACTCGCAAATTTGATGCGGCCTCGGTTGGGTCAATCGTAAGTGATGGCCACGATTTCCAGTTCCTTTTCGCCGGCCGGAAACTTGAACCGCACTCGTTCGCCGCGCCGCGCATTCAGCAACGCCCTCGCAATCGGCGAAAGCCAGCTCACCCAGTCGCGGTCAATGTCCGCTTCGTCCACGCCCACGATGCGGTAGCACATTTCCTCGCCGGCGTTGTCGCGCACGGTGACCGTCGCGCCGAACCGAACCCGATCATCCGCCGGTGCGGGTGGAGGCGTCACGACTGCCGTCCGCAAACTTTGTTCCAGATGAAGAATCCGTTCCTCCACGGCGCGGAGCTGTTGTTGCGCGTCGTCATTTTCGGACGATGCAGCGAGCTTGGGACGTTCCACTTCGACGAGACGTTGCAATTCATCGCGCAATTTTTGCTCGCCGGCCGGTGTGAGATGGTTTTTCGCTCCCGGCGGCAACGGCGACGAAGCGCGGCGAAGCGCTGGTCGCTCCGGCATGTCGTCGTCCTCACGCGTGAAGGCCTTGCTCACGCCCGACTCGTAGCGGAAATCGCAAGGGCAAGGAAGGCCAATTCGCGAGGCTTGAATTTTCCCACGGCGCGTGTGTGCTGTGCGCGTGCTGACGACGATCCGCAAGGCCGAATACGCCGAGTTGGTGGCGCTGTTCTTCATCCAGGGCGCCGCGATGGGCATGTGGTTCGTGCCGTTGAGCACCGTGCTCGATGCGAACGGCCTGCATGACATCAAACCGTTTGCCTTTGCCTCGTCGGCGATTGCGGCGTTCGTCTCGCCGCTCATCTTCGGCGCGATGGCCGACAGGCACGCTTCTCCTGTGAAGGTGCTGCGGGGACTGTCGTTCGCCACTGCATGTGCGATGACGCTGGCCGCGACCGCCATCAAGCTCGGCTGGAATCCGTGGCTTGTGCTGGCGCTGATTCAACTGCACGCGCTGTGCTCGGCCCCGACGTTCAGCATTTCCTCTACGATTGTCTTCGCGCGTCTCGCCGATGCCAGAAAGGAGTTCGGCCCGATTCGCGCGATGGCCACGCTCGGCTGGATGTCCGGCTGCTGGCTCGTGAGCACGCTCGGCGCGGACACGACGGCGCTGGCCGGATACAGCGGCGCGGCGGTGTGGCTTGCGGTGACGACCTTCACGTATTTTCTTCCGGTTTTGGAAACGCCTAAATCTGCCGAGCGCCTCACGTGGCGGGAGCGGTTTGGCCTCGACGCGCTGACGCTGCTGAAAAACCGCGACCATCGCGTGGTCTTCATCACCACGGCGCTGTTCAACATCCCGCTCGCGGCGTTCTATCCCTACACGCCGACCCACTTGCGTGCGCTTGGCTTCGAGCACACGAGCGCGTGGATGACGCTCGGCCAGATCACCGAAGTCCTCGCCATGTTTGCGCTCGCGCGGCTGTTCACGAACTGGCGGCTCAAATGGATTTTCACCGCAGGGCTGGCCTTTGGCGTGGTGCGTTACGCGCTGTGCGCGCTCAACAGCAAGGCGTGGATCCTCGCCGGTATCACGCTGCATGGCTGCTCCTTCACGCTGGTCTTCATCACCGCCCAAATCTACCTCGACCAGCGCATTGACGCCGCGTGGCGCGCGCGGGCGCAGGCGTTGATGTCGCTGATGACGAGCGGCGTGGGCAATCTCATCGGCTATCTCGGCACGGGCTGGTGGTTCGCGACGACCGTGGGTTCGTCCGGCACGCACTGGCCGGTTTTTTGGAGTGGAATGGCCGCGGCGGTGGCGGTGGTGCTGGTCTATTTTTCCGCGGCATATCGCGGGAAAGGCGGACAAGCCTCGTAATCGCCCGGCGCTTTGCACTTTGCACTTCGCGGCGCGGACTTTAACTTCGCGGCATGTTCGACAACCTGACGGGCAAGCTGCAAAACGTCTTCCGCAACCTGCGCGGGCTGGGGAAGATTTCCGACGCGAACATCGCCGACTCGCTGCGCGAAGTGCGCCTTGCGCTGCTCGACGCCGACGTGAACTTCAAGGTCGCGCGCGACTTCATCGAGCGCGTCAAGGCCAAGTCCGTCGGTGTCGAGGTGTTGCAAAGCGTCCAGCCGGGACAGCAGGTCATCAAGATCATCCACGACGAACTGGTCGAGCTGCTCGGCTCGACGAACGCGAGCCTGAATCTCGGTGCAAACCCGACGTGCGTGATGCTTGTCGGCCTGCACGGCTCGGGCAAGACGACCTCCACCGGCAAACTGGCGCGGTTGCTCCAAAAACAGGGCCGCCAGCCGTTGCTTGTCGCGTGCGACGTGTATCGGCCCGCCGCGATGGACCAGCTCGAAACGCTTGGAAAACAGCTCGAATTGCCCGTCGTGGTGAAGCGCGGCGAAACCGACGTGCTCAAGATTGCGCGCGAGGCGCTGGACTTCGCGAAGGCGAATAATCGCAACGTGCTGCTGTTCGACACGGCGGGCCGTTTGCAAATTGATGAGCCGCTCGTGCAGGAACTTGTTCACCTGCGCGACCTCATTCAGCCGCGCGAAATTCTGCTCGTGCTCGACGCCGCCACGGGTCAGGAGGCGGTGAATGTCGCGACGCATTTCGACCAGGCGCTCACGCTCACCGGCGCGATCCTCACGAAGCTCGACGGCGATGCGCGCGGCGGCGCGGCGCTTTCGCTCAAGGCCGTCACCGGCCGGCCCATCAAGTTCATGGGCGTGGGCGAGAAGCTTGAGGACTTCGAGCCGTTTCACCCCGAGCGCATGGCCTCGCGCATCCTCGGCATGGGCGACGTGGTGAGCCTCGTCGAGCGCGCGGCGGAGGCGATTCAGGTGGAGGATGCGAAACGCATCGAGGAGAAGATGCGCAAGGGCGAGTTCACGCTGGAGGATTTTCTCGACCAGCTTCGCCAGATGAAAAAACTCGGCCCGCTTGAAGGCGTCGTGGGCCTGCTGCCCGGCGGTGGTGACATGCTCAAGGGTGCGGACATGAACAAGGCTGAGAAGGAATTCCGCCGCATGGAAGGCATGATCTGCGCGATGACGCCGAAGGAACGCAAGCTGCCTCAAATCCTGAACGCAAAGCGGCGTCAGCGCATCGCGAAGGGGAGCGGCGTGAGCGTGACAGAACTAAACTCGATGCTCAACCGCTTCGGCCAAATGCAGCAGATGATGCGCAAGATGGGCAAATTCCAAAAGATGATGTCCAAGATGGGCGGGCGGATGCCGGGACGGATGTGACACAAGTTGCCAGTCAAGGACTCCAACCAGTCATGCTGCGGGCAAACGGAGCGGCGCAGCTTTATTTTTCCGCGTTGAGGGTTTTCTCCAGTTGGGGATTGGGTGGGATGCCGTTGGCGAGTGCCTTTTGATAATGCCATCGCGCAAGTTCTGGCGTGGGCGGCTGCGCGGTCGAGTAAAAGACCGCGAGGTTGTAATGCGCCTTGCCGTAGTTGGGTTGGAGTTGGATGGCCTTGCGGAAGGCCGTCTCTGCCGCGCCGCGCAAGGACTTCTCCGCGAGCACGAGGCCGAGGAAGTTCTGCGTCTCGGCGTTCTTTGGATCGAGTTGCGCCGCGCGGCTCAACGAGTCGAGCGAGTCATCGAGGCGGTTCTGGCGGAAGCGCAGCAGACCAAGAAGCGTGAGCGTGTAGGCGTCGTTGGGCGCGAGGGTGAGCGCGCGGCGGATGTTGGCTTCGGCTTCGTCAAACTTGTTCTGTTCGAGCTGCGTGGCGATCAGGTTGCCGAGAACCACGAGCTGTTTTTCATCGAAGATGAGCGCGAGTGAGAGCTTGCTTTCGGCCTCGGCAAAACGGCTCTCGCTGAAGTCGCGCGCGGCGTCGGCGACAATCGGCTTGGAGTTTGGGAGAACGGGTTGCGGGCCGGAAGGCTTGCTGCTGATTTTGGCGTCGAGGCGCGGCGTGGGTGACTGCGGCGGCTGGAAGAGGGCAAGTTCCTCGCTGGTGTAGGGAACGCGCTTGCTTTCGAGAGTCTCGACGCGGGCGCGCGCGGCGGCGAGCTGGGAGGCGAGGCGTTGGACCTCGGCGGAGTCGCCTACTCTATTTTTTTTTTGTCCTGCGCGGCCTTGAGGGCGTCGTTCAGCTTTTTCTGAAGCTCGTCGCGCTCCTTCTCAAGCTGTTTGATCTTCAGGGTGTCCTTGCTGCCGAATTCGGGATCCGTGAGCAGCGCCTCCATCTTTTTGTTGTCCTTGAGCAGCGCCTCGTTTTGAACCTGCGCGGCGCGGAGGTCGGCCTTGACCGTCGCGATCTGATTTTGCAAATCCTGCACCCTGGGCAGGCCGGAAGTCTGCTTGCTCAATTCGGAGACCTGCTTTTTGAGGTTCTCGTTCTCGGTCTTGAGCACGGGAACCTGGCGCTTCTCGTCCTCGATTTTTTTCTGAAGGTCATCGCGCTCCTTGGTGACGGCGGTGAGTTTGAAACTCTGCTGGTCGAGCGCGATTTTCTGGACATCGAGGTCCTTCTGGATGGCGTTGACTTTGTCCTTGGCCTTGGACATTTCCTTGGGGTCCACGTCGGCAGGGCGCGCGGCGAGGGCCTCCTTGAGTTTCGCCTCGGCATTTCTCATCGCATCCTCGGCGCTTGCCTTGGCAGTGCGGAGGGCGATGAGCTGTTGGTCTTTTTCATAAAGAGCCCTTTCGAGTCCGCTGATTTTGCCGAGGAGCGGGTCCGTCGTGCCGGGCGGCAGAACCAGCATGGGCATGGTCGTGCCGGGGAACTGCTGCAGGAGCGGCTTGATGCGGTCATCGAGATACTTGAGCCGGAAACTGACGACCTTGTCGTTCCACGCTGGAAAGGCGGACTGGATTTTTTTCAGCGCGTCCTGGGCTTCGAGATATTTTTCGAGCGACTCCCGGCCCTTGCCGCTGTCGCGCAGCGCGTCAGCCTGCAGAATGAGGTTGAACACCTTCACATACTGATCGTCCTGCGCCGCGGCCGGGAGAAGAAAGCCGAGCAAAAGCGACAATGCCGCCACCCGTGTGAGTCGTTTCATGGCGCGAACCTTAGCCAAAGCGCGGCGGGTTTGGCAACGGGGTAAATGAAGGGGTCGGAAGCGGGCTTCGCCCTTGCCAACACACTTCCCGGCACGCACAGTTCGATGAACTCATGCAGCCTCCCGAAATCCCGGCGTCCGAATGGGCCTTGGCGTTCGCCGAACTGGCCGTTTGCGCGGCGTTTCTGGGCGCGTTTGTGTTTGCAATCCTGCGCACGGCGCACTTGAAAGGCGAGCGCGGCAACCGGCTGCGGCTGCTTGCGGGATTTCTCCTCCTCGCGCCGATGTTCCAGCCCAACGGCGAGACGTGGCTCGTGCCGTTCGTGAAAGGCGTGTATGCCACCGGCCTGCTCGCCTTGGTGTGGATTTACCGGACAGCGGAAGACCGCGGACGGCTGATCGCCAAGTGGGCCATTTCGCTCGCGTTGATCGTTCCCGCCGGATTTGCCGCGCCGGCGATGGGGCCTTATGCGCCGTTTCTCGCCGTCGTGGTGGGGTTTGGCGTGTCGGTCATCTGGGCGCCCAACCTTGCGGCATTGGTGTCGCGACCACTGACGAACGTGTTCGACGGCGGCGACGAGCCGGACAACCGCCCGCTCTACTCGTCGGCGCAGGCGCAGCGGTTCCAAGGCCACTTCGACAAGGCCATGGAACTGGCGCGCGAGCAACTGGTGCATTTCCCGGGCGACTTCGACGGGCAGATGCTGATTGCGGCCGTGCAGGCGGAGAACTTGAACGACCTCGCCGCCGCCACGGCTACCATCGAGGAAACTCTCTCGCAATCCGGCCGCGAGCCGCACCAGATCAGTTACGCGCTCAACACTCTCGCCGACTGGCAGCTCAAGGCCGGTGATTCCGCTACGGCGCAGGCGACGCTCGAACGGCTCGTCGCGATGTTCCCCGACACGGAACTTGCACAGCAGACCGTTCAGCGCCTGTCTCGCCTCGCCACGACCGCGCCCCGCGAAAAGCGCGCCGCCGTCGTGATGCCTGAATTCGAGCGCGACCTCGGCCTGCGCGGCATGAAAAATGCCGTGAAGCCGCCGGAGGAGGAAACACTCGAGCAGCAGGCCGCGCGTTACGTCGCGCGTCTTGAAAAGTATCCGACCGACTGGGAGGCGCGGGAACAGCTCGCGCTGCTCTACGCTGAACATTACAAACGGCTCGACCTCGCCGTGGAACAGCTCGAACAACTCATCGCCGCGCCGAACCAGCCGCAAAAACAAGTCGTCCACTGGCTCACGCGCATTGGCAATCTCCAGTGGAACGTCGCACATGATGGACCTGCGTCGCGCGCCGCGTATCAACGCATCATTGACCTTTTTCCAAACTCGGCGTCGGCCACACGTGCGCAGGAGGCCATCACGGCGCTCAACGACGCGAAATCACCCGCCCTCGTGGAAAAGGCAACGGCCGACGAGTTCATTGACTTTGCAGCGCGCGCGGGTTTGAAGCGCAAGCCGTAGCCGCGCGGACGTTTTTCCCTTTCACCAAGGGCTCAGTCACGCTAATTTAACCGAGTCGAATGGACTTCATCTCGGCAGCATTATTGCTGTTTATCTTCTACGTCCGCCCACAGGAGTGGCTGCCGATGTTCGCCTCGCTGCGTCCGCTGCTCTTGGCGCAGGCGTTCGCGCTCGTGGCACTCATGATCCGGCCGGGCCGCATCACCGTGCGCGATTTCTTCCGCACGCCGCACGACTGGATGATGCTCATTTACTTCGTGTGGATCGTGTGGAACGCGCCGTCGCGCTCGGATGCATTCAAGGATGTCACGCCGCTGTTCCTGATCTACGTGTTCATCGTGCAGGCGCTGTCCTCGACGGACCGCATCATCCGGATTCTCTACGTGTGGGGCGGGCTGATTTATTTCATCTCGTTGATGGCGGTGTTGAGCGAATACGGCTTCGACCCGGCTGGCTCCTACGACATGACTCACGGCTGGGCCAAGGGCCGCCTCGTGTTCAACACCTCGATGTTCGACAACCCGAACGCGCTCGGCCACAGCGTCGCGCCGGTCATCCCGCTCATCTACTTCCTGCTGTTCTGGCGCCGGCCCATCTTTGTGAAGGAAGTCTCCGGCCCGATGATTGCGCTGCCGGTCTATTGCGTGCTGCTGACGGAGTCGAAGGGTGCGTTCATCTCCAGCTTCGTCGCCATCGTGGCCGCGCTCACCTTCGGCCGGCCGAAACTGGTGCAGGCCATCATTCTCACCCTCGCAGTCACCGTCGGCTGGGGCGCGATGTATAGCCTGCCGCGCTTCACCGACATCAAGATCGGTCAAAGCCGCCAGGACGAGGCGCTGCTTGGCCGTCTCAACGCGCTGGAGTATGGCCTCAGAACCATGCGCAACAACACGACCGGCGTCGGTTACAAGCAGTGGTTCCCATCCTACCAGCATGAAGTCGGCGACAAGGCCATCGCGTCCCACAACGCCTACAACCAGATCGGCACCGAGCTGGGCTGGACGGGCCTGATGTTCTTTGTTGGCATCCTCTACACCGCGCTGCGCACGCTCGTCACGGCCAACACGAGCAACATTGACGAGGAGCGGGTCAGACGAACGCTCTTTGTATTCACAGTGTCGTTTGCCGTGTCGGCGTGGGTGATTGACTTCGCGTATCGTCCGACGTTCTTCATGATCATCGCCACGGTCGCCGCGTTTCACCGGTGCCTTCTCAACCGCAACCCGGTCGAGGAAGTGCGCGACCCTCTCGCCGAGTTCCGCGCCGAACGGCCGGTGGCCGCGACCGCGACAGCTGGAGCATCGGGGCGGCTTCTTCAGCCGACGCCCGGCGCTGCGATGACTTCGCCGCGAGCGATGGGGCAAATGTTGCAGCCGAACCGCCCGTTTGCCACGCCGGGCAAGGCGCCTGCGGCGGCGCCAAAGCTCGTGTTGCCAATGCCGTGGACGCGCCTCGGCATCGTGGACGCGGTCATCGTCTGGATCGCTACGACACAGGTCGAGCGCCTCTGGGAATACGTCATCAAGAACTTCTGAGCCTGCCGCGCCATGCCATCCAACGCCCGCCCCGACGTGTGATGACCGGCCGCGATTTGCCTCTGACACTTTTCTGGGTGAGCCTTCTCCTGCTCGCTTACACGTATCCGGGTTATCCGCTGCTCATGGTCGTGCTCGCAAAGCTGCGCGGCCGCAAGCCGTCAAAAGCCCCGTTCGCGCCGCCGCCGCTCGTCTCCGTCGTGCTCGTCGCGTTCAACGAGGAACAACGCATCACGCCCCGCTTGAAAAACCTCCTCGCCTCCGTCTGGCCCGCTGAAAAACTTGAAATCATCGTCGTCTCCGACGGCTCGACAGACACAACCGTGACTCGCGTGAAGGAACTCGGCGACGCCCGAGTGCGCGTGCTCGACCGGCGTGACCGCGCAGGCAAGGCCGCGTGCGTCAATGTTGGCGTCGCCGAGGCGCGCGGAGAAATCGTCGTGTTCTGCGACGCGCGCCAGAGTTTCGCGCCGGAGACGATTCGCGAGCTTGTCAGCAACTTCGCTGACACGGAGGTCGGAGCCGCGAGTGGCGAGTTGTTCATTGACCCGTCGGCCAGCAGCGTGGGCGGCGGCGTGGACGCGTATTGGAAGCTGGAGAAGTTCATCCGCGCCGCCGAATCGCGCTGGCACTCGTGCATCGGCTGCACCGGTGCAGTGTATGCCGTGCGTCGCGCGCTGTTCGAGCCGGTTCCCGACGACACGCTGCTCGACGACGTGGTGGTGCCGATTGGGATCACCGCGCGCGGATACCGCGTGCTTTACGACACCAGCGCGCCCGCGTTCGACCCGCAGCCGCTCGATCCATCGCGTGAACGCGCGCGCAAGCAGCGCACGCTCGCGGGGAATTTCCAGATGCTGTTCCGCCATCCGGGCTGGTTGTTGCCGTGGACGCACGGGCGCTGGTGGCAGCTCATTTCGCACAAGTATCTGCGCATCGCCGCGCCGGTGTTCATGGCGGTGCTGCTCTGCGCAAACTTTTTCCTGCGCGACGCGGGACCGTTCTACGCCGCGTGTCTCTTGGCCCAGTGCATTTTCTACGGCCTGGCGGCGCTGGGCATGATGTTTCCGCGCGTGCGAACGCCGGTGCTGTCGTTGCCGGCGGGCTTCGTGTTTTTGCACTTCATGGTGGTGGGCGGTTTCTGGAACTATCTGCGCGGCACTTACCGCCGCGGGGCGTGGTAGGCGCGACGATGCTCACCTTCCAATTCAAACTCAGCCGCGCGAAGGCGGTGAGCGCCTGGCACAAGTGGTTCGCCCCGCGCCCCGATTCCGCGGACGCCGCCTGCCTTGCGCTCTACTACCACTGCCATCATCGCGGCAACGTGCCGGGCTTCAAGCGCGAGGCCAAGCACACTAAGCTCATCAGCCTGCTCAGGAGCGAGGACGACATCTTCGCCGGCTTCAGCAAGAATACGAAACACAAGATCAAACGCGCGCTCAACGAGGGCATGACATTCGGAACCGAAAGCGACCCCGCCGTGATGGAGCGCGCATTCAACGAATTCGCCGCCGCAAAAAATCTTCCGCTCATGGACCCGAAGGTTCTTCGCACCTACTGGCCGAAGATGATCTGCACCAAGCTTACGCACGAAGGCGAGTTGCTCGTCATTCACGCCTACCTTTACGACGCGGAGGTCAAGCGCGCCTGCGAGCAGTATTCCGCGTCGCTCTTCCGTTCGACCGACGACCCGCAGCGGCAAAACATGATCGGCCGCGCCAACCGCCTTCTGCACTACCTCGACATGCTTTACCTCAAGGAGCGCGGCGTCGAGGCATACGATCTAGGCGGCTACGCGCTGAACACGACCGATCCCGAACTAATGGAAATCAACGAGTTCAAGGACGGCTTCGGCGGCCAGCTCGTCGAGGAGAGCACGTATTACTCGCTCCCGCTGGTCCTGCTACGTGGCACCAAGAAGATGTTCGCAGGCGATTCCGACAAAACGACCTGACGCAATGGCGAACCCGCTTAAAACTCTCGTCGCGCCACTTGTGCATCGCGTGGCGTTCGCTTCCGGTCGCTCGCTCGCGAAAGCCCGCGCGCTGCGCGTCATGCGCATCATCACCTTCCACGGCGTCGGTGTGGAAGACTGCACCGTTGAATCTTTCGAGGCGCATTTGCGGCTGCTACAGGAAAACTTCCGCGTCGTGCCGCTCGCTGAAATCGTGGACAAACTCCAGCGCGGCGGCTCCGAAGGCGACGAAGTGGCGCTCACCTTTGATGACGGCCTGCGCAACAACCTCACGCACGCCTATCCGTTGCTGCAACAGCTTCGTCTGCCCGCGACGTTCTTCGTCTGCCCCGGCCTCATCGAGCACCGCCGCTGGCTGTGGGTCCACGAGGCGCGCCGCCGGCTCAACTCGCTCGCGCCCGAAGCGCGCCGCGAACTCGCCGCCTCGCTTGGACTTGATTCCGGGGATGCAAACGCCATCGTCGAGTGGATGAAAACTCTGCCGCTTGGCTCGCGCCTGCACGTCGAGCAGGTCATCCGTAACACGACGCCGCAGTTCGCGCCCACCGACGCGATGCGTCACCGCTACGAGTTGATGACGTGGGACGAACTGCGCTCGCTCGATTCGGCGCTCATCACCATCGGCGGCCACACGGTCAACCACCCGATCCTCGCGAACTCCACGCAGGAGGAGCTGGAGTTCGAGATCCGCGACTGCCGGCAAATTCTCGAAAAGGAACTTCACCGCGCGGTTGATTTTTTCTGCTACCCGAACGGCGACTACAACCCCGCCGTGCTTTCGTGCGCGCGCCAGCACTACCGCGCCGCCGTCTCCGTGCGGCCGGATTTCGTGAAGCCCGGCGACGACATCTACCAGTTGCCGCGCCTCAACAACGCGGATACGCCCGCGCATTTCCTCTGGCGGCTGCACCGGCCCACCGCATGATGCGCGCGCTCGACATCTGGCTGCCGGCGTGGCTTCGCCGCGCGCCTCGTCCGTCCGTTAGCGGTGTCACTGACATCATGCTTGCCGTCTGTGACCACTTCGAGCCGTTCCACGAGACCGACCGCGCCGGCGCGCTGCGCCGCATGGACGAATGGAACGAAAAATTCCCGCGCGTCATCGAGCCGTTCCGCGACGCGGACGGCATCCGCCCGCGCCACACTTTTTTCTATCCCATCGAACAATACGACTCCGCCGTGCTCGAGGAAGTCCGTAAATTGTGCGACGCAAGCGGCGGCGAAACGGAACTGCACCTGCACCACAACAACGACACGGCTGACGGTTTTCGCGCCGCGCTCGAACGCGGCAAGGAGAACTTCCTCAAGCACGGCCTGCTGTGCCGCGACACGCGGGGCCGCGTGCGCTTCGGCTTTGTTCACGGCGACTGGGCGCTCGATAATTCGCACCCGCAGGGCAGGGACTGCGGCGTTTCCACCGAGCTGCGCCTGCTGCGCGAGGCCGGCTGCTACGCGGACTTCACCATGCCGAGCGCGCCCGACCCGACACAGACGCGCACGATCAACAGCCTTTACTACGCGCTCGACACGCCCGCGCCCAAGTCGCACGACCGCGGCGTGCTGGCTCGCGTGATGGGCGCACCGACGGATGTGGACGCGCCGCGTTTCGGCGACCTGCTGCTCGTGCAAGGACCGCTCGGCCTCAACCGGGAGCGGCGCAAATTCGGCCTGATTCCACGAATCGAAAACGCCGACCTCACCGGCACGAATCCTCCGGCACCGGACCGTTTGCGTTTGTGGGTGGACATCGCCCCACACGTTCTCGGCCGGCCGGAATGGATTTTCATCAAGCTGCACTCGCACGGCGCGACACCGCGCAACTCGGCTGTGTTCCTCGGCGGGCCGATGCGCAAGTTTCACGAGCACTTGCTGGCGAACTACAACGACGGGGGAAAATTCCGTGTCCACTACGTCACCGCGCGCGAGATGGTGAACATCATCCACGCCGCCGAGGACGGGCTTGCGGGCAATCCAGGCCAGCATCGCGATTACCGCTACCGTCTGACCAACCGCGGATGAGGTTGTGAAAATTCTTTTTGTCTCCAACCTTTTTCCCGACGCCGACGATCCGGTGCGCGGGCAGATCAATGCGACGCTGCTGCACCAGCTCGCGCGGCACTGTGAACTGCGCGTCGTCGCCCCGCGCCCCGCACTCCCGTTCACCACTGAGTCGCGGATGAAACACGCGCCGCGCCCGGCTGACGCGCGCTTTGAGCCGATTTATCCCGTCGTGCCTTACATGCCGAAGATCGGCAGCCGCGTGAACCCGGCTCTCTTTGCCCGCGCCATCCGCGGCCCGCTCCGCGCGGTGCGGGAGCGTTTCGCCTACGACGCGATCCTCTGCTCGTGGCTGTATCCCGACGGCTGCGCCGTCGCGCGGCTCGCGCCGGAACTGCATGTGCCCTTTGTGCTGATTGCACAAGGCACCGACGCGCATTCCTACCTCAAATGGCCCGTGCGGCGCGGGTTCATCCTCGATGCGGTTAAAAAATCCTCCGCCGTCATCACGCGCAGCGCTGAACTCGCCCGCCTGCTCTGCGAAGCCGGCGCGCCCGCCGAGAAATTGCATCCGATCTACAACGGCGTGGACACGCTGGTTTTTCACCCGCGCGACCGCGCGGCGGTGCGGCGCGATCTCGGACTGCCCGGCGAAGATGTTTTGCTGCTTTTCGTGGGCAATTTGCTCCCAACGAAAAATCCGCTGCTCGCCGTGCGCGCGCACGCTGAGCTGTGCCGGCGCGAACCGCAACGACGGGTGCAACTCATTCTCATCGGCACCGGCCCGCTGATGGACGCCGCGCGCCGCGAGGCCGACGTGCTGGGCTTTGGCGCGAACGTGCAACTGCTCGGCCGCAAAAATTCCTCGGAAGTCGCCCGCTTCATGCGCGCTGCCGACGTGCTGGTGGTGCCGAGCGAAAACGAAGGCGTGCCGAATGTCGTGCTTGAAGCGTTCGCCTGCCGCCTGCGCGTCGCGGCCACGCGCGTCGGTGGCATTCCCGAAGTGCTCACGGATGATTTCCTCGGACGCCTTGTTCCGAAGGGCGACGCGTCCGCGATGGCTTCCGTCATTTCCGAAATCCTTGCCGCGCCGTCGCAGGCCGAAGCCATTGACGCGCACGCGGCGAAGTTCAGTTGGGATGAAACCGCGAAGGCTTACGTGAAGCTGCTGGAAGACGCCGTGCGCAGGGCGTGATGGAGGCGCGTCCTACTCCAGCGCCGGCTCGTATTTCTCCTCGGGCCGCGGGACGAGATTGTTCCGCATGATGATGCGGGCGCAGGCGTTCCAGCGCAGCAGCGCGTCGTCGTTGCCGAGAGGACGGATCTTCTCGGCCTTTTCATACCAGTGCATCGCCTCGGAGAAATGATCGTGGGCGCGGAAGGCGCACCCGGGCGAGCCTTGCGCCAGCACGGCCTTGCCTTTGCGCTCGGCGATGATGCCCGTGTAGTAGGCGCGCTCGTAGTCGTTCTTGATTTTGCCGAGGACTTCCTGCGTCTGCGTGGCGCTGACGGCATAGCCTTTGCCGAAGCGGTCGGTGAGGGCCAGCAGCAGGACGACCACAGCCTGCTGGTTGTCCGGGTCAATGCGCAGCACGTCCAGACAAATGCTCTCGGCTTCCGCCGGCTCATTTAGCAGGCGGTAGCGCATGGCTTTCTCGATGGCGGCAGGGATGGCGTCCTTCGTGAGCGGCTTGAGGGTGAACATGGCTGGCAGAATTCAGGAGTCCGAATTCAGAATCCAGAAGAAAAAGAGGCGAACCTCACAACTTCCGTGTTCTTGCCGGTCATTTTGGCCGCAATGATTTCAAAAGCTTGCCGAGCGGATCGTAGAACTCGTCCACGACGCGTTCCTTGAGCGGGATGATCGCGTTGTCGGTGATGTGGATCTCCTCGGGACAGACATTCGTGCAGCACTTGGTGATGTTGCAGTAGCCGATGCCGTGGTCGGTCTTGAGCGCGGCGAGGCGGTCCGCGCTGTCGGCCGGATGCATCTCAAGCGCCGCGCTGTAAACGAGGAATCGCGGCCCGATGAACTCCTCGTGCTTCCCGTGCTCGCGCAGCACGTGGCAGACATCCTGGCAGAGATAACACTCGATGCACTTGCGGAACTCCTGCACGCGGTCAATGTCCGCCTGCGCCATCCTGAAGGTCCCATCCGCGGTGTCCTGTTTGCGCGGCGCAAACTTCGCGATCTTTTTCTTCACGCCGTAGTTCCACGACACGTCGGTGACGAGGTCCTTGCGGTGCGGAAATGCCTTCATCGGCTCGATGGTCACCGGCTGGTCGAGCGGAATCTGGTTGAGGCGCGTCATGCACATCAGCCGCGGGGTGCCGTTGATTTCAGCCGAACACGAGCCGCACTTGCCCGCCTTGCAATTCCACCGGCACGCGAGGTCGTTGGCCTGCGACGCCTGAATCTGGTGGACGGCGTCGAGCACGACCATGCCTTCGGAAACTTCCGTCGTGTAATCGCGGAATTCGCCGTGGCCGGATTCGCCGCGCCAGATGCGGAAGGTGGCGGTGTTCATTTCATTTCCTCGATGACCTGTTTCAAGTAATCCGGCATCTCCGGGATTTGCGCGCGCCGCAGTTGCATCGCGCCGTCCCTGCCTTTCCAGACGACGGTGTTCACCTTGCCGCAGGCCGCGTCCTTGTTCTGGAAATCCTCGCGGAAGTGCGCGCCGCGGCTCTCCTTGCGGTCAATGGCCGAAAGCGTGATCGCTTCCGAAACGGTGAGCAGATTTTTCAGGTCAATCGCCGTGTGCCAGCCGGGGTTGTATTCGCGATGACCATAAACGGCGACGCGCTTCGCCCGCTCCCATAGCTTGCCAAGCTCGGCGCGCGCACGTTGCATCTCGTCTTCCTTGCGCACGATGCCGACCAAGTCCTGCATCATCGCCTGCAAGTCGTGCTGCACTTGGAATGGGCCTTCGGCGCCACCGCTAGCGCCGCGCTCGAACGGCTCCAGCGCGCGCCGCGAGGCTTCTTCGATCTGCGCGAAATCGGTCTGCCCCGCGCCGTGTTCCTTCGCGAACTTCGCGGCGTATTCCCCGGCGCGTTTTCCAAAGACGATGATGTCCGAAAGCGAATTTCCGCCGAGGCGATTCGCGCCGTTGATGCCGGACGCACATTCACCCGCCGCGAAAAGACCGGGCACGGTGCTCATCTGCGTGTCGGCGTTCACGTGGATGCCGCCCATCGCGTAGTGCGTCGTCGGGCCGACCTCCATCGGCTCGCGCGTGATGTCAATGTCCGCGAGCTGCTTGAACTGGTAATACATGCTCGGCAGCTTGCGCTTGATGTGCTCGGCGGCGTTTGGGATGCGCGCCTTGATCCACGCGATGTCGAGGAACACGCCGCCGTGCGGACTGCCGCGGCCTTCCTTGATCTCGCGCACGATGCACCGCGCGACGTGGTCGCGTGTGAGCAGCTCCGCCGGACGACGCGCGTTCTTGTCGCCCTGGCAATAGCGCCAGCCTTCTTCCTCGTTGTCGGCGGTCTGCGATTTGTAGTTGTCAGGAATGGAGTCGAACATGAAACGCTTGCCGTCCTTGTTCGTCAGGATGCCGCCCTCGCCGCGCACGCCCTCCGTCACTAAAATTCCCATCACGCTTGGCGGCCAGACCATGCCGGTCGGATGAAACTGCACAAATTCCATGTCAATCAGCTCCGCGCCGGCTTCGTAGGCCAGCGCCATGCCGTCGCCGGTGCATTCCCAACTGTTGCTCGTGATCTTGTAGGCGCGGCCGAGGCCACCGGTCGCGAGCACGACGGCTTTCGCCTTGAAATTCTTGAAGCGTCCACGCTCGCGTTCGTAGCCAAACGCGCCTACGACGCGGTCGCCATCCTTGAGCAGCGTGAGGATCGTGTGCTCCATGTGGACCTCGATGCCCTGATGGATGCCGTGATCCTGAAGCGTGCGAATCATCTCCAATCCCGTGCGGTCACCGACGTGGGCAAGCCGCGCGTAGCGATGGCCGCCGAAGTTTCGCTGAAGAATTTTGCCATCCGGCGTGCGGTCAAAGACCGCGCCCCACGCTTCGAGTTCGCGAACGCGATCGGGCGCCTCCTTCGCGTGCAACTCGGCCATGCGCCAGTTGTTGACGTATTGGCCGCCGCGCATGGTGTCGGCGAAGTGGACGCGCCAGTTGTCGCGGTCGTCCACATTCGCCAGTGCGGCGGCGATGCCGCCCTCGGCCATGACGGTGTGCGCCTTGCCGAGGAGCGATTTGCAGACCAGCCCGACTTTGACGCCAGCGGCGGAGGCCTCGATGGCCGCGCGTAAACCCGCGCCGCCCGCGCCGATGACGAGCACGTCGTATTCGAATGTTTCGAATTCAGGCATTGATGACTTGTTGAACCGTTAAATCGTTGAATCGCTTGAACCCTTGGGAAAATCCCGATTGTCGGTTCAACGATTCGCGTCCTAGAAAATCCGCACGTCCTTCCACACGCCCATCGAGCACAGCCGCACATAAACGTCCGTGAATCCGACCCAGAACAAACTCAGCCACGCCCACATCATGTGGCGGCGGTTTAGGCAGCTCACGCAGTTGTAGGCTTTGTGGCAGCCGCCGGACTTGGAGACTTCATCCATGCCGCCGCCGATGAGATGCCGCAGCGAATGGCAGCCAAACGTGTAGCTGCCGAGCAGCCACACGTTCACCATGAGCACAAGCGTTCCCACGCCGATGCCGAACGATTTGCCGCCGCCCGCGCTGTCCCACCACATCGCCTTCCACGCGTCGTGCGCGAGCAGGAGAATGAACACGGTCGCGACGTAGAAAAAATAGCGGTGGACATTCTGGAGGATGAGCGGGAGCGAGTTCTCGCCGAGATACACATTGCGCGGCTCGCCCACGGCGCACGACGGCGGGTCGGCCCAAAATCCCTTGTAGTAAGCGCCGCGGTAATAGTAGCACGTGAACCGAAATCCAGCCGGCGCCCACAGGATGAGCAGTGCCGGCGAGAAAAAGAGCCACGCCGGCCACCACGATGGCTTCGGGCCGAACCATGCGTGCGGTCCGCCGAAAAGTTCCGGCGAGTAAAACGGCGAGAGATAGTCCGCGCCATGTCCATCGAAGCGGTAGTGGTTGCCCTGAAACGCCGCCCACGTGGAATAGACAATGAACGCCCCCAGCCCGAGCACCGTGAGGACGGACTGTCCCCACCAGGCGTCGCGGCGCATCGTCTCGCCGAAGCGGCGTCTGGTCAGCGGAACATCTGCGGCAGTTGAGGCCATGATGGATGCCCCTGATGGGATTGACTGCGTGATAGCGCAACCCCCGGCGGAAGCAAGGCGCGAGTCGGGTCAAACGGCGACTACAACGGGAGTTAATGATTACAATTAGCGGAAAAACGCCGCGTTCCGTCATCACGCGGCAAGCCGGCGCCACGCGGAAGGCCACGGATACAACAACACGGAGCGCGCGACGAGGCCGCGCAGTTCGCCGCGGCTGATCTTCACGCGCTGGTTCGGATCGAGGATGTTTGCCGCGCGGCACAACCGCAGCGTGCGCACTCCGATGAGCACCGGCCACGCGCACGCAAGCCGCACGCGCGCGCAGCGGCGCGGGAGCGCGTTCGTGTAGTCCCACCCGGCGGCGAGATATCCCTCGGCCACGTTGAGCAGCGAGTGATAGAGCGGGCGAAAGCGCGACTCGTTGGCCGGTGAAAGCAAATCGGCCGGAGCGAGGCCCACGGTGGCGAGGCGTTGCGCGGGCACGTAACAGCGCCCCTGCCGTAGGTCGCGCGGCAGATCGCGCAGGATGTTCACAAGCTGAAGTCCCTTGCCGAAGCACACGCCCTTCGCGAGAAATTCCGCCTCGTTGATCTGCGCCTGCGGAAACAAATGCGCGCGGCACAGCCGCGTCCAGAACTCGCCCACGCAGCCGGCGACGCGGAAGATGTAATCGTCGAGGTCGTCGTCCCCGGCCAGTGCGACGAGGTTGCGCTCGCTCGCGCCGGCGAAGCGTTGCAGGTCCAGCTCCTGCCCGCTCGTGATCACGCGCAGCACTTCGCGGATGCGCTGCTGGTCGGAATAGCTGAACTTCGGCAGAATCGAGAGCGCTTCCTCGATGCGCTGAAGCAACATGCGCTCCGCGGGCAGGCCTTGGTTTTCCGCGAGCCGCGAAAAATTCAGCGTCGTGTTGCTTTCGCCCGCGATTCTCAAGCGAAGGGCATTCAGCGCGCCGAGCCGCTCGTCCATCGGCACCAGCGCCGTGTCCGCGATGGTGTCGGTCGCGCGTGCGAGCAGATAGGCAAGGCTGATCTGCGGGCGCACGTCGCGCGGCAGCACGCGCATCGTCCAGTAAAACGAGCGCGACACGCCCTTGAGCAGGTCGGTCAACAGTGCGGGCGCAAGGTGCTCCATGCTACACAGCCAGCCGCTTTTTCCACCCAGCGATCTGACGGCGAACCTGTTTCGTGCCCGGCGCGCCGACAAGGTCGCGTGCGGCCATCGCTTCCTTCAAGTCGAAGACTTCCAGCGCGGCAGCGGTGAAGGTCTTCTCCACTGATTGCAGTTCCGCGAGTGAAAGTTCGTTCAACGCCTTGCCGGATTTCTCCGCGAGCGCGACGACCGCGCCGACGACGTGGTGCGCCTGACGGAAGGGCATTCCCTTCCGCACAAGATAGTCCGCGAGGTCGGTCGCGAGCAGCGCGGGATCGCCCGCGGCGCGCGCGCACGCGGCGGCGTTCACGGTCGTGTGGCGCAGCATCGCGGCCATGAGCTGCACGCACGCGCGCACTGTGTCGGCGGTGTCGAACAGCTGCTCCTTGTCCTCCTGCAAGTCGCGGTTGTAGGTCATCGGCAGGCCCTTGAGCAGCGTGAGCAGCGCGACGAGGTTGCCGATGACGCGCGCGGATTTTCCGCGCGTCAGCTCGGCCACGTCGGGATTTTTCTTCTGCG
Source organism: uncultured Verrucomicrobiota bacterium (assembly GCA_964589935.1). Lineage (GTDB taxonomy): Bacteria > Verrucomicrobiota > Verrucomicrobiia > Limisphaerales > VHCN01 > VHCN01. Next base: position 195,273 of record CAZPVD010000004.1, read on the forward strand.
GCATCAACGACGAGCCGGTCGTGTAGGCGTCGGCAATCTTGATAAAGTTGAACTCGGCGCTCGCCCAAAGAATCACATCCTCCGCAAGCCGCGAAAGGTGAACGGCGAGCAACGCAGCGTCCGCACAAAATTCCACGACGAAGTCGCGATCGCTCACGGCGTCCATTGAGTTTTGTGTGAGCTGCGGGCGGCCCTTTGCATCCACGAAATCGAGCTGTTTCGCAACAAATTCGCGGTCGAGCGGCAGGGTGGAGCCGGCAATCGCGCCGCTGCCGAGTGGGCAGACGTTGACGCGGTCAAAGCAGCCTGCAAGCCGCGCGTGATCGCGATCAAGCATCTCGACGTAGGCGAGCAGATGATGCGCGAAGAAGACCGGTTGCGCGCGCTGCATGTGCGTGTAGCCGGGGATGACCACGCCATCGTTTTTTTCGCCGAGCTCGACGAGTGCGCGCTGCAAGTCCTGCACTTCGGCGCCGAGTGCGGCGATCTCGTCGCGCAGCCAGAGGCGCACGTCGAGTGCGACTTGGTCGTTGCGCGAACGGGCGGTGTGGAGCTTCGCCCCCGCAGGCACGCGCCGCGTCAGCTCGGCCTCGATGTTCATGTGGACGTCCTCGAGTTCGGGTTTCCACTTGAATTTCCCCGTCTCGATTTCCGCCGCGATTTGCCGCAGACCTTTCGCGATGGCCTTGGACTCGGCCTGCGTCAGCACACCAATCTTGGCGAGCATTTCGGCATGGGCGAGGGAGCCTTGGATGTCATGCCGCCAGAGCCGCCAGTCAAACGAGACTGACTCAGAAAACGCGGCGACATCCGCGCCGGGGCCGCCGGCAAAGCGTCCGCTGCGGGACACGGGCGCGGGACTTGAACGGCTCTTTTTCATTCGCAAAAACCGCGCCGAATGTGCGGTGTGAGGCGGGGAAAGTCACTATCGAAACACTCAGGGCTTCGCAGAATCAGCGGGAATTGGCGTGGTTTGGCGTTGGACTGGATTCACACGACCCCGCTCGCCTCGGCCTTGCGCGGGCGCACCGGGCCAAGCTTCACGACATTTTCCGGATCGAAATCCGTCAGCTTCAGCCAGTCCTCGGTGAGGTCGGTCGCCGGGAACAGATCATTCTCCTCATGCTCGCGGCGCAGCGCGGTGCTGAGGTCGTCGCGCGTGATTTGCGTTTCCTGTTTCGTCTCGATGGCGCGCTTGATGGCGAGGCTCTTCGCGCGCTCGACCACGGCGGCGATGATCGCGCCGCTGGCGAGGTCGCCGCGATAGAGCGCGTCCTTGCGCCCGCTGCGGTAGATGACTTCGAGAAACTGGTTCTCCGGCATGCGCGCAAAATGCTCGTCGGTGATGGTCTTGGCGAGCGCGGCCTTCGGCTCGGCCAGCGGCAGCGAGTCGCGCAGATAAATTTCGTAGATGGCCTGCGCGCCGTCGCGGTCGGGACGCTTCACGCGAATCTTCCGGTCAATGCGGCCGGGCCGCAGAATTGCCGGGTCAATCAAATCCGCGCGGTTCGACGCGAGGATGACGACGACGTTTTGCAGCGGCTCGATGCCGTCCATCTCCGTGCAGAACATCGGCACGAGCGTGCTGAGGATGCTGTGATAGCGCCCGGCGCGGCGCGTGCCGAGAATGCTCTCGGCCTCGTCAATGAAGAGGAACGCCAGCGCGCCGTCCCGCGCCCGCTCGCGGCATTGCGCAAAGAGGTCGCGCACCTGCCGTTCGCTCTCGCCGACCCACATGTTCAAAATCTCCGGGCCTTTGACGTGCAGGAAAAATTCCGGGTGATCTACGCCGGTCTGCCCCTTGACTTGCTGGCGCAAGTTGTAGGCGGTCGCCTTGCCGAGCAAGGTCTTTCCGCAGCCGGGCGGGCCGTGGAGCAGAAAGCCTTTCGGGACGTTGTGTTCGAAACGCTTGAACAGGTCGCGGTGCAGGAACGGTAGTTCAATGGTGTCTCGAATCGCCCGCACCGCCTCGTCCTGTCCGCCGATGGCCGACCATGGCAGTTCGGTGACGGTCTCCAGCGAGCGCTCGATGCGTTTGCCGACGCCGATGACTTCGAGCGCGACGCGCTGGTTCACGTCGAGCCGGATGTCCATGCCGGCCTTGATTTTTTCCTTTGCGAGCAGCGCCGAACGAATCAGCACGAGCGGACTCAGGCCGCTTTCCTGCCCGATGCGGAGGCGTCCATCGGAAAGCAATTCATCCACGCGCACGACCGGGCCGTTGCGGTCGAAGCCGAGTCCCTTCACGACGGCGAAGGCTTCGTTGCAGAGCACGCGCTGGCCGACTTGCAGGCTGACGAGCGGAATCGCCGGGTCCACGCGGCACACATAATCCACGCCGCCAAGACAGACGTGCGCCTTGTCGTTTTCCACCGGTGCGAGGAACGTGCCGACGCGGAATGCCGGCGAGCGGAGCTTCTCGATGATTTGGTCCATCTTCTCGAGCGCAACGCGCGCTTGGTCGTTCATCTCCTCCATCGCGGCGATGCGCTCGCGCAGGTAGATGAGGTCGAGAAGCGAAGAATGACGCGGCGGGAGCTTGCTTGAGATGAGGTCAACGATCTGGAGCGTCGAGAGTTTTTCCAGCTCATCGCGCGGCAACAAGTCGTCGAGAGGAGGATAGCCTTTGTTAATTTCGCTGATGGGCTTGCTCTCTTGTGACGCCGCGCCGGGCTTCTTCTTTTGTTCAGCCATGACGGGAGTGTAGCGCAGGATGGTCGGAATGCAAACGCGCCTTCGCGCGCAGGACTGAAGCCAGGAACGTGGCTCGAAACTCCTTGGAAACCTAGAAGATGGCGGAGAGAGGGGGATTAGAACCCCCGATACGCTTCCCCCGAACAAATACGCTGTTTTACAGTGGTTTTCACTATGTTGAATTGTCTTGAGCGATAGTTATTGCATACGTTTGCATACGGTGCAACACTTTTCGCATGGCTTGGCTGTATCAGCGAAATGACTCGCGCCACTGGTGGATTGGCTGGCGCGTGGGCCGGAAGTCCTTTTTCCGCAGCACCGGCACGCAGGACAGGGCCGAGGCCGAAAGGCAGCTCGCACAGGTGCGCGCCATGTTCGAGTCGCACAAGGCCAAGAGCCTTTCGCTCGACGTTTATGAATCCCTCACCGGCAGGAGCCTTCCCAAGAAATCTCTCGACGATGCGTTGCAAGACTGGCTCGACGAATGTCAGAGCACCACTTCACACGAGACGGCGGAACGGTATCGCACCGTTGCCGATGCCTTCCGCGAATCGCTCGGCGCAAATGAGAACTGGCCGCTTCTTTCGGACATCACCGCCGAGCACATCCGCACTTTCCTCGTTGGCCGTCGGAAAAATCGCGACGCGAGCACGGTCAACCTTGAGCGCAAGATTCTCTCGGTCTTTTTCAAGCGCGCGAAGGACAACCATCTGCTCAAGGCCAGCCCGTCCGATGCCGTGAAGCCTTTCAAGCCCGGCCGTGGCGAGAAGCAGGAGCGCCGCGACTTCACCCTCGCAGAGCTTCGGGACATCTACAGGAAGGCCGATGCGCTCGGCGACTTCTGGCGTTACCTCACACTGGCCGGGACTTACAGCGGGCAGCGCATGGGCGATTTGATCTGCCTCGTGTGGGGCGCGGTGGACTTTAATGAAAACGTCATCAAGCTGGCCCAGCGCAAGACCGGCAAGACGGTGAAGGTGCCAGTGCATCCCGCATTGCGCGCCTTGTTGCTCAAGCTGCGCGTGAAAGCCGGACGCGCGGCGAAGCCGGAAGATTTTATCTGGCCGGACGAAGCCTCGGATTATCACGAGCGCGGGGCGGGGAAGTTTAGCAACACCTTTTACGACCGCATCCTCGTGCCGTGCGGCATCATGCCGCCCCGCTCGCACAAGGGCGTGAGGCAGGGCCGTGATGCGAAGCGAAATGCCTCGCCGGTTTCGTTTCATTCGCTGCGCCACAGCTTCGTGACGCTGCTTCAGGTTGCCGGCGGATCGAAGGCCGTGGCGCGTGAACTGGCCGGCCATTCGAGCGACACCGTGAACGACATCTACACGCATTTGCCGGTCGAAATGCTCGCGGACGCCATCAACAAACTGCCGGAGGTGACGAAGTGAAATCGAAGCCGGGCAAGGCCGCGCGCTCGCCGGAAGCAAAGGCGGCGGCAATTCGCAAATACCTGCTGGATACGTGGGACGAGCGCGAGAAGCGCCGTAAGCCAGCCTCTCAGACCGAAATCGCTCAACACATTCGGGCGCAAGCCGTGTTCCCGCCGCGGCGAGAGAAGGGGCAGACTTACGCGGCCCGCGTTGAAGCGGTCTTCAAGTTTTTTCTCCTCTGGCCGGACAGGACGCTTGCCGAGCCGTTTGTCAAAGCGGTGATTGCCGAGGCCGCCGCGCGGGACGATCAAAAGTTTTTCCGCAAGCTGGGCCGGGTGCTCGAATCACCCGCGATTCATCCCGACGATCCCGCGAAGCAGGACGATAACATCGGGCGCAAAAACCTCATTAAGTATTGGGAAAAACCGCCGCCGCTGAAAGGTTTTCCGCCGCTCTCACGCATGACGTTGCGGGGCCGGGTCGCCGTGTTGAATACGCTGGCAAAGCAAGTCGCGAAAGTCGGAAATCAAATTGTGCTCCGCGCAGTCGTCACGGCCGCCGCAGTTTCGGCCTGGCAGAACGATCTTCAATTCAAAGCGCCCCGCAAATTCTCAGAGCTTCAAGACGCCGAATTTCTACCATACGAAGGCGGTGCGCGGCTGATTGAATTTTCCCGAACCGTTCCCCGTTCATCGTCGAAGTTGTGAGTCTTGATTTGTGTTGAACTGTGGGCAGTCACAATGACTGCGACACAATCTAACACGATGGGCGGATTTGATTTGATCCGCATTTCCCGCAGTAAGTCTGAGGTCGGAATTTGTCCGAACACGGTTCGTGCTTACGGCCGGCTCGGATTGCGAATCCATCACGTCGGCAAGGCGACGTTCTTCTCGCGCACCGAGCTTGCGAACCTCATCACCAGCGGCGTGCTCGCCACGGCGATGAAGGCCGCCGCAAAGCGAGGTGCGGAGTGAAACCCCGCAAAGTCCGCCGCATGGCCGCGAAAATTGACCGCGCCGTCGCGCATGGCTGGAAGCGCGGTTTGGGCAGGATCGGCGAATTTTCACGCCGCCGCCGCGCGGCGCGGAGGTGGATGTGAGCGTGAAAAATCGTCGCACGATTCGAGACGCGCCTTTTTGCTGGCAGTCGAAGGCCGCGCTCCGGCGCATCCGCCAGGCGTGTGATCGGACGCCGGAAGAAACAGCTTCAGCCGTCGCCGTGTATGTGGCGCTCACCGAAATCGCCAGCGATGAGCAGGCCGAGTCGTTCACCAAACCCCAATCGGACATTTCCGCTTTGGCCGGCGTTTCCGTTCGGACGGTTCAACGGCGATTGGAGTTGCTGGCCGCCATCAAACTTGTGGACGTGTCCACGCCTGAGCTTCGCGCGTGGTCAACTTACACACTGCTTCCGTTCGGACACAATGACGCAACGCAGCGACACAATGGCGTTGCGTTACGCCAACCCGCGAAACAAGCCCCGTGTCGTGCAACTAAGAACAAATTAGAAGAATCTTTTGAACAAGGCGGAGAACACGATGAACGAACAAGGGATCGTTCATCGCTTCATCGCCCTTCGGCTTTCAGGGATGAAAACCGGGAAGCGCGGCTTATGGGCGAGCTGACTGAACTGCTCGGCCTTGACGAAATGAAACGTGCGGGCGGAAGCTGGCGTGTCCATTGGGTGAGGAAACATCCTGAACTTACGGAGCGGGCGATTGCCGAGTTGCGCGCCGCCGTCCGCGAGCGGGACATCGTCAACCGCGCGGCATGGTTCACCGACCTGCTTAAACGCTGGCGAGCGGACAAGCCCGCCATCATCCCATGAATTCGCGCAACAAGGGAAAAGTTGGCGAACGCGAGTTCGCAAAGTTCCTCCGTAGCCACGGCTTCGCGGCCCGGCGCGGTGTCCAGTATCACGGCGGCGAGGATTCGCCGGACATTTGCTGCGCCGATCTGCCGTATCACGTCGAGGTCAAGCGGGTCGAACGGCTCAACCTCCGCGACGCCGTCGCCCAGGCGGCGGGTGATTCGCGCGGCAAACCGTGGCTTGTGGCGCACCGCTGGAATCTCGGCCCGTGGCTCGTCACCCTCCGCGCGGAGGATTTTCTCGCCCTCGTCCGCGAGGCGCGTCCGCCGGCATCGCCCGGCCCTCAACCCGAAACCGATTTGGCCGTGCCGCCCGCACCTTGTGGTGCGGATCATTCGGCTGGCCGAAACCGCAGACAAACAAACAACCCGACACGCACATGAAACTCGCCGAACTGTATCCATCGAAGTGGCTCAAAGCCGCTGACCTCGAAGGCCAGCAACGCCTCGTCACCATTGAAGCCGTGAAGCTCGAAACCGTCGAGGACGGCAAGCCGCCCAAGCCCGTGATCGCCCTGCGCGGCCTCACGCAAGGGCTGGTGCTCAACAAGGTCAACGCGACCACGCTTGCCGGCTTCCTGGGCGATGATACCGACCATTGGCCGGGGCAGCGCATCGTCATTTTTCCGACGCAGGCGACGTTCAAAGCCGAGCTGGTGGACTGCATCCGTGTCCGCCAGCCCAAGCCGCAGCCCGCGCCCGCCGCACCTCGCCCGCCTGCCCCGGTCCCGCAGCGTCCGGGCAAGCCCGTCGGGGAATTGCCCGCGCCGTTGCCTGTCCCGAATGAGGACGACGTGCCTTTTTGAATCCGTGAACACCAGGCGACACTTGCCTTCAAAGGAATATGTTCACAGTGCGGACGTATGCCAACGCTGGCATACGTCCACCACCCCCACAAGGAATCTATTCACCACCCGCCGGAAACGGGTTACCGACGCGTGCGATGTTTGTCTATGAACGATTTGAAAAACCCTTGTTCCACCACAACGACCCCGTGATTTGATGAAAAAGCCCGCAAAAAAGCAACCTTCAAACCTCACCGTCAACGCGCTGGCCGCGCAATTCGGCTTCGACCGCCGGACGATTCGCAAACGGCTGACGGATGCCGGCTTCTACCCACCTTCAGGGCATCCTCGCGCCCGCGTGCTCGAAGCCATTCAGCCGGCGGGTGAACCCGGCGGCAGCAGCAGCAAGTCTGCGCTGGAACGCCGCCGGCTGCGTTTGCAATGCGCGCGGCTTGAAGTCGCCCTAGCCCGCGAACGTGGCGAAGTGCTCTCCGTGGAAACCGGCGAGGCGATGCTGGCGGAGCTGGGGTCAACGATCATGTCGCTGTTGCGGCAGAAGCTCGAAAATGAGTGGCCGGTTTCATGCGCGGGCTTGGAGCCGGCGGAAATCCGGGTGAAGGGCAAGGCGCTGGTGGACGACATCGCCGGCCGGTTGCAAAAGGCCGTGGAACCGTGGGAGACGAAACCATGAACACTGAACTTTCACCAACGCAGGCGCGCGTCATTGAGGCTGCGGCGCGTGGATTGACCAACAAAGGCATCGCCGCAGAACTCCACGTCAGCCCAAACACCGTGGACTCGCACTGGCGAAAAATCTTTCAGCGCCTCGGCACGCATTCCAGGACTCAAGCCGTGCTCCATGTGGAACTGTCGCGGGCATCACGTATTCACGTGACCCGTGAACGCGTGACTATCGCTCGCCAGCGTCGGCATGGGAAGGTGAAGCTGTGACCGCGACATTCATCAAAACCGAAGTCCTCGAAAAACTCGCGAAGCAAATTTTCGGCGACGCACTTCCGAGTTTGCCTCGCGCCGAAGATGCCCGGCGCGACGCCATCGCCGCCGAATTCAGCGCCGCGCACCTCAATGTGCCCGGCGTGTCGCGTCGCGACGAAACCAAGTTCAACCGCCTTGCCGCTCCGTTCCGCGTGATTGCAGAAAACCGTCAGCAGCGCGTTGACAGCTACCTCGCCAACCTCACGCCGCCCCCGACGGTCGCAACTACGCGTGAAAAATTGGTGCGTGCTCTTGGTGAACGCGCCCTCGCCGGAAATTTGCTTCACGCGCGGCGGCAAATCGCTTTGTCGTTGCTGCTGATTTCCGCCCTCGAAGGCGAGAGCAACGCGACCGTTCCAGCGAATCAGACCGAGGCCGCGCGGCTGCTCGCCGGCAAACTCGACCTGCTCGGCGCGAAGGAGAAGTTCATCGGACATGGACAATCGTTCCCGTCCATCGGCTCCGGCCTCGCGCTGCTCGCCGAACTGGCCGACGCGGTGAACGACGAGCGCACCCCGTCCCCCGCGCCGGCCGCCGTCACTGCCGCCTCGCCCGTGCCGCGTCGTCCATCCTGCGCCGCACCGAAGCTGGCCGTGCCGTCCGCCGCCGAGCGCAAGACGATGCCGCTCACGGAATTCAACGCGTTGTCCCCCGCCGCGCGGATGGACTTCGTGATGCGCGGCGGGAAACTTTCCAACTGAAATTTATGAACACCACCGCACCCGCCGCACCCGTCTGGCACGAACAGGATTCTGTTGTCACCGCCGCGCAACAGCAGCTTGAAGCCGAGATCAAAAAAATTGAGAGCGAAGCCGCGCGCCAGCGCGCCGAGACGGCTTCGCGGCTCGCCGCCGAGAATCGGAAAATCAGCTCGTGGCGTTCGATTTTGAATTCCGGCGCGGAGGCCGCGACGCGAACACGCTACGCCCGCGAACAACTTGAAATCATGCGCGAGCGTAAATCCATAGCCGAGGCGAAGCTCCGCGAGCTAATCGGTGAGCCATGCTACTCGCTCGAATGGCATTCGCAAAACGGTGTCTCCCCGACGAATCCAGCGCAAACCTTGTTTCATTCGCCGGAACACGGTTCAACGCCTCAAAATCCGATTTTCTTTTGGAGCCGGCGCATCGCCGAGACTCAGCCCGGCCTCGAGTTTATCGAAAAGCTGATTCCGCAATTTGAGCAGGCGGAAGCCGACGCGCTTGCGTCCGCGAAAGCGTATGCGGCGGCGCACGGCATCGAACACGACTTCGGCGACACCACGCCGACTACGGCATCCTCCGCCGCCGCGACGGAACCCGCGAACGCGCTCGCCGAGCTGACCGTTGAGAGCACGCCCAAGAGACGAAAATGATTTTTTCGCCGGGAGTCTTCTGTGTCATGGCCGAAACTCCCGGCAACCGCGCGTGGCGGATCGTGAACGCCGTTCGCTGCGCGCGGTAAATTTCAGATGAACTGACACGATGGCCCTGGAACTCAAAGTCAAGATTGGCGGTGACGGCACCAACTTCCAGCACGAACTTGGCAAGGCCAAACTCGCGGCAATGGACTTTGGAAAAACCTTGAGCAGCGGTGCCCTGCCCGGATTTCTAAAAGTCGGCTCGTTCGCCGCCGTCGCCGAGGGGCTGCGGGAGATTGTCACGGGGGCTATTGAGTTCGGAACCGAGACGAAGCACAGCGCGGAGCAGTTCGGCCTTTCGACAACCGAGGTGCAGCAACTTGGCAAGGCCGCGCGGAAAACCGGCCTCGAATTTTCCGACTTCGGCACCGCGCTGTTGAAGGTTGAATCTGCGCGCAAAGAGGCCGCCGAAGGCAACGAGGCGTTGCGAGGCCAATTCGCCCGGCTTGGTGTCACGCTGGCCGATCTGAACAATCCCGCGCTGCGCCATATTGACCTGCTGAGGAAAATCGCGGCGGCCAGCAAAGACCTCGACGGAGCCGGCCGCGCGGCGTTGCACGACTTGCTAGGGAAGTCCGGCGCGCGGCTGGCCGGCGCGCTCGAACTCCTGCCCACGATCACGGCGGATCAGGTCGTCTCTCCCGAAGCCATCGAGCGTCTTGATGACATCCACAAGCGAATGAGCAAGGCCGCAACCGCTGTGAAAGGATGGACGGCGGAAGCCGTGGCGTATTGGGACGCCTTTGTTCAAAGAAACATCGAGTTCCTGATGAACCCGACGGGTAATCAAAATGAAGTCCAGGGCATGACGCGCGAGCAGAAGGCGGAACGCAATTTGGAGATTGACCGCAACGCCGGTGTCCGTGACGAGGATATGCGCGGCGAGCAGCGTCTCCTTCTCGACTACCGCAATAATCCAAACCCACGCCGCCTCAGCTTTGACCAGTTCGCGGGCGAGTCGGATGCGGCGTCGGAAAAGAAACTTTTTCAGGACAAGGAACTCGCGAAGAGCCAGGAGGAGTTAAACAACTTGAAGCAGGCCGGCGGTATGATTGGACTTTCGCATGAGGAAAAGCGCGCGGAACTCACGCGCCGAATCCTACAGCTTGAGCAGGACATTGCCGAGGCGCGCACCGCGGGTTTCGAGAATGCCGCCGTCAAAGGAGAGGTCGAAGTGCAACGGCTCAAAAACGAGCTTAAACAAGACAAGCCCGACAAGGCGTTGAATCTCGGCAGCGCGGATCGTCTTGCCCGAATTGGTTTGTTCACGGGTCGAGGGCCGTCATTCAACCCGGCGGCGGCTGCCGCGAGCCAACGCGCGCAACAACTGGCGGCGACGAACAAGCTGATTGCGGAAACGATCACCAGCCGACAGTTAATCGAAACCGCAATTTTAGGAATCCCCGCTCAACTCTGACCATGCCTGATACTTTCCACCGCGCCCGCTGGTGCCTGTCCTACGCCGTCGGCTGGATAGCCGGCTTCCTCCTCTACATCATGCCCGCGATGATTCGCGCCTTCCTCCGCCGCGCCGCCGTGCCGGCGGGAGGGCTTGTCGGCTGGCTCGTCATCGCGCCCGTGGTTGTATGCTTCACCCTCGCCTCGGTGCCGCTGCTCTGGCTCAACTACCTTGTGCGCCGCCTCACCACGCGCACCGTCACCCGCCACGCCCCCGCTGGCGCAGCTCGGAATTGACGTAGGACATAGTTTGTCCTACCCGTCCGCCGTCCTCACCCTCGCCGCGAATCAAAGTCGCTCTAAAGCGATTTTAGAGCGTTCCACATGGAAACAAAAGGGGCGGCCCGTGAAGGCCGCCCCGTGAAGGGACGTGAGCCGCTATCCGCGCTCAATCTCCATCGTCCACCGTCTTCCGCCAGCCGTCCTTGTCCAGCCGTTCGCGCAGTTCGTCCACCAGTCGAGGCAATTCAAAATCGTAGCAGAGCAGCCAAATTTGGCAGATTTCCTCGTGGAGTTCGCGAAACTCCTCAAGCGTTAGGTCATCCGTTCGTTGCTCAATTATGCTTTCAAATGCCTTCGCGCCGACGGAAGCCTTCCTGCTGATTTCGAGCAAAACATCCTCCACGTTCCGAACGGTGTTTTGGAACACCCGCTTTTCAAGCATGGCCGAAAGCAGCTCTTCGACGGCTATGCCCTGCGTCTTGGCCGCGAGCTGGTGCAACTTGAACTCGTCTTCACTCAACTCGCATTCAATCTTCACGATCCTCTTGCCCGGCGGCGGACTGCCCGCCTTGCCGCCGGCTTCATCCGTGGCGTTTGCTGACTGCGGTTTTTCCGGCAACCGCCCGGCCTCTGCGTTTGGTGTCTTCATGGTGTGAGAATCCCCGAACGCCGGGCTGGCACCTGACACGGGCAGCACCATGCGCCCATGCCCGCGCCGACGCCGGGGAAGTTTGCTGTCTTGGGAAGCGTGCTTTTTCGAGCCGGTGTCAGTCGGCTTCTCCGCAGCACACGCGCGGAAATTGAAGGCTAGGAAACACCCTTGAGCGACAGTGAGCAAACATAGCGAAAAGCGAGTTTTTGCATACGTTTTGCATACGGTTTCCCCGATTCTTAGCCGGTATAAATACGCTAAAACTCCTGTTTTTGTGGGATTTTTTGAAGAATGGCGGAGAGAGGGGGATTCGAACCCCCGATACGATTTAACTCGTATAACGGTTTAGCAAACCGCCGCTTTAGGCCACTCAGCCATCTCTCCGGCCAAACCGCGCCCGGTATCTAAGCCGCACAGCCCGCCGAATTCAACTTTCATTTCCGGCGCGTTCACCATCAAAGTTAGTTTTAACTAAGTCTATTGTTGTAATCAAACTTGGCGTTCAGCACCCTCGGCGCATGAAGTTGCATGGCGCCTTGTCGCATGCCGTCAGGCGAAATTCCGCGGCGAAAAATGCGCGACGAGCGAACCCCGCCGCGTGGGCTTCTCGATTTCAACGAATGTGAAACGCACAAGCTATTGGCTTGCCACGTCGGCGCGATTCGGCGATGGAGGCGCGCGCCAATGACATCGGTCGCGGTCAAAAGGATCACGCTGCTCACGCGCGCGAGCGCGAGGGCGGGCATTGGGCTGTTTGCGCTCGCCGCGGGCGCGCAGGATTCGCCCGCGACGAACAAAGTTTCCACGGCGAACTGGAACTTTCACGCGCAATCCACCGTGATTGAGCAGGTGCATTTCGGGTTTCCCGCCAGTGTTTCCGGTCTGAACAGCCTGCACAGCGAGCGCGAGTGCAAGCAGACCGTCTCGTTCGATCTGATGGCTGGCGCGCGGGTGTGGCGCGGCGGCGAGGTGTATGCGGACGGCATGATGTGGCAGGGCTTCGGCTTCAGTGACGCGGTGGGCGCGGCGGGTTTTCCAAACGGCGAGGCGTTCCGCGTCGGCACGGAGATTCCAAACGTCACGTTCGCGCGGGCGTTTCTCCGTCAGACGTTTGGTTTCGGTGGTGAGCAGGAAAAGGTGGAGGACGACGCATTGCAACTGGCCGGCGCGCGCGACATTTCACGTGTCACAATCACGGCGGGCAAGTTCAGCGCGAAGGACATCTTCGACCGCAACGCCTACGCGAACGATCCGCGCACGCAGTTCCTCAACTGGGCCTTGATGGCGAACGGCGCGTGGGATTTTCCGGCGGATGCGCTCGGCTACGCGCCGGGAGTCGCGGTCGAGTTGAACCAGCCTGCGTGGGCCGCGCGCGCGGGTGTGTTCGGAGTGCCGCACCGCGTGAACGGCGTCTCATTTGACAAGGCGTTCACGCGCGCGTGGTCGTCGGTGGGCGAACTGGAGCGGCGCTTCACGATCAACGGGCATCCGGGCGCGGTGCGATTCCTTGCTTTTCTCACGGAGGCGGCCATGGGCAGCTACGCGGAGACGGTGGCGAATCCGGGCTTCGGCGGCGACATCACGCGCACGCGCGCGTATCGGCACAAGTTCGGCTTCGGCCTGAATGTCGAACAGGAACTCGCGACCGACCTCGGCGTGTTCCTCCGCGCGGGCTGGAACGACGGCCGCAACCAGACGTGGATGTTCACGGACATTGACCGCACGGTGTCCGCAGGGTTGAGCCTCAAGGGCCGCGCGTGGGGCCGCGCGGGCGACACGCTCGGCCTCGCCGCCGCGGTCAACGCCATCTCGCGCGAGCACCGCAACTTCCTCGCCGCCGGCGGCACGGGCATCACCGTGGGCGACGGCTCGCTCAACTACGCGCCGGAGACCATTCTGGAGACGTATTACGATGCGCAACTTCCGTGGCGCGCGCGCGCCGCGTTGGATTTCCAGTTCATCGCCAACCCGGCCTACAATCGCGACCGCGGTCCGGTGCCGATCATTGCCGGACGGCTTCATTGGGAATTTTGAACGGTCACCCGCGAAGGGTCGAAAATACGGACTGCGCGGTGCGAGGCGGTTTTACCATTCTTTAACAATTTTCCCCGCGCCTGAAATCATCTCTTAACACGGCCCGTGTTGAGTATGGCCATGAAAACGATCAACAACTCAACAGTCCGGCGGTGGCTGGTGGTGGATGACGAGGCGGTGGTGATGCATCTGGCGGCCGTGTTCCTGCGCCGCCTCGGCGTGACAAACGTGCAGACGTGCGGATCGTCGGCGGACGCGCTGCGGGCATTCGAGGCGGAGCCGGACGCGTTCGAGTGCGTCCTCGCGAACCGCTCCCTTCCTGGGCTGGATGGTCATGAACTCGCCCGCTGCATCCGCGAGCGCTCGGCCGACACGAAGATCGTCCTGATGAGCCGCGGCCTCTGGCGGCTGTCCGACGAGGAGGAGCACCGGCTCGGCGTGGACGCCGTCGTGCAGAAACCGTTCGACGCGCACGATCTTAAAGAAGCGATGCACACAGCGGAACTCCGACATCCAGTCACACGCTCCGGTGAACCTATGCTGAAGGCGGCTTAAACGAATGTGCAAACAGGCCCGTCACTGCTTCGGCCAGTTCAGGTGTTTGTGGAGGAACTCGTAAGTGCCCTGTCCGTTGATCGTGTGCGGGCCGTTGAAGAATTCGATCTCCGTTTCCTGCGGAATGCCAAGGTAGCCAAACAGCCGCCGGATTTTCGCGTATTCGTAGGCGACAAATTCGTCCTGGCCCACGCCGTCGTTGTGGCCGCGCTCGACCATGAACGGCCGCGGCGCGATCAGCGCGCCCATCTCGGCGTAGTTGAACGTGCCGCCGAGGTTCCACTCGAAAATTTCGTATTCGCCCGTGAACATGTAGCTGAACGGCCAGTCGGTCGTCGCGTTTTTCTTCACCCACTCGTTGAAGTCCGCCGAGCAAATCGAGAGCGCGTAGCGGTCGAGGGCCGCCGGAATGCGCATCGCGGATTTGCCGCCGTAACTCAGACCGTAAAAGCCGATGCGCTTGGCGTCCACGAACGGCTGCGTGCCGAGCCAGTCGAGGATGCGCTCGTGCTGCGAGAAGATGATCGAAAAAAGCGACGTGCCGAGCGGGTTGGCCTTGCGCTGGAGCGTGCGGAACTTGTCCAGTCCGCGATACGGATTGTGCGGCGCGAACACGATGAAGCCGCGTTCCGCGAGTCGCGCGGAAAAGCCTTTGTAATATGCGTAGGAACGGTTTTTCTCATCCGTCGTGATCGTGTCGTCGGGCACGCCTTCGAGTCCGTGCTGGCAAACGACGACCGGCCGTCGCTCGCCGGGCTTCAAGTCCTTCGGCACCAGCAGCACGCCCCACGCATACACTCCCGGCCACACGTCGAGCGTCACGTCGTAACCGGTCCATTTTTCCTTGTCGTAAGATTTTCGCGAGCGCGCGTTCACCGGCACATTCGCGTCGGGCAGGCGGCCCATGACATCATCCCAAAACGTCTTGCGATAATCCTTCATCGTCGCCATCCATGCGTCGGGCGTCGTGGGTTTTGCCTTGCTCCAGAGGAACGCGTTGCGCGTGCGTTCGCACAACGCCAGCACGCGCTGGGTGTGCGCTTCGAGTTGCTTGACTGTGCGCTCCTGCCGCTCGTCGGGGTTGAAGTTCTTCCGCAAGTCGGCGGGTAGTGGATGTGGCTTCGTGTTGTCCGCCGCGTGAATGCCGAGGCGCGAGAGAAAATTCGATCCCGCTCCACCGCTGAAGAACGTGCCGAGCGGCTTGCCGTCATCGTGCAGCAAGGTGAAGTTTCCGCGCCATGTTTCGGGGAGAATTTTCACCGCGCGGTCGAACTCAGCCTTCACCGCGGCGAGTTCCGGCGTCTTGATTTCACCGGGTGCCGCGCCAGTTCGTCCTGGCCGCGGCGCGGGCGGGCCTTTCACGTCCGGAGCGGCGCAATGTTCAATGATGAGGCCCCGCGGTGCGATGAGCGCGGCGAGTTCCGCGTCGCCAAATTCGGCGAGCCGCCGCCACGTGTTGCGGTAGATCGGCTCGCTCCACAGTCCTTCGCGCGGCGCGAAGTAGCCGCTGACGAGCGTCGCCGTGATGCGCGGGTCGAGCGCCGCCGCGTGCAGGGCGAGCAGTCCACCTTCGCCGTAACCCGCGATGCCCAGCGGGACAGACCGCGCCGCCTCGGAGTTGGCCGTTCCATTTTTGCGCTCGAACCAGTCCACCGCTGCGAGAACTTTCTGCACTTCGTAGCCGATGATGTGGCGTCCGAGTTCGTAGGCCTGCCGGTAAATCCATTCGCGATGCGGCTGATTCGTGAAACGGTTCAGCGTCGCATTTCCGCTCCACGTGTCCTTGCGGTCCACCAGCGTCATCACGATCACCTGGCAGCCGTGTTCGGCAAGCTCGCGCGCGAACTGCGACTCGGCCGGCACGCCCGGCGCGATGCCGACAAGTTGTTCCGGAGTTTGATCCGCGTCGGGCAGCACGACGATGCGCGCGACCAATTTGCTTTTCGGCTCCAACAATAGTCCCTCGCCAAACACGCCGTCGAACACCGGCCAGCGCACGGCGAACACGGTGAACCTGTCCGTCTCCGCGACCTTCGCCGTTGTGCTGGTGCCGCTGACATATTCGAGTTCTTTCACCGGCAGCCGCGCGTCCACCGCGCCGATGATCTCGCGGAGGCGCGCGCGGTTTGGCGCGACGGACTTCTCGTAAGCTTCACGCGAGGAGAAGTCGCGCTTCCAGAACGCCGCACGCGCGGCGACAGACTTCTCTGTTTCCTTCAGCAGAAAGGCGTCTATGCCCGCGACCATCTGCGCCGAGAGGTCGCCTTGCAACGTGAGCGGCTCCGTGCCAGGCAGCGTGTCCGGCTGCTGCGCGTGCGTCAGCGATGGCGCGAGGAGCGTCGCGCCGAGGAAGAGTGCGGTGAGGCGGAAGGACGAGAGAGAATTCGCGAGTGCGTGCATGTTATTGAGTTATCGGCAAGAACCAACCCGTGAAATTTAGCTTCACTTTAGACCTAGCTTGGAAGCAATCAGACCCAAAGCGAAACCAACCGCGCCTGAAATCGCCGATAAAACAAGCTTATCTTTGTTACGTATCCAAAAGCCGTCCCAGTTGTCTGCTTTGTAAAGGTAAATACGGCTGTGTCTACTCACTCGGATGAATATAACCCAGGCAGAGTATGACACATAAATGATAGTCAAATACGGTTCCAAAACATCCTTTGCGATCCGAGAGAACAAAGCATGAGCGATTAACACAGTGAGGAAAACGGGATATGAGCAAAGCCGCCCATAAAAATGGCTATGACTTTCGAGTATTGAAACACATTTATGGAATAGCCCTTCCGAAGCTAGTTGACTACTGGCCACTGAAACCTGAGCAGACAAGTCTGTTAATTGAATTCTGATGTATGGTGAGTCAGCTTCGATTTCGAGTTTCTTAATCCTTTTTGGCCCAAAATGCGAAATTAACTCATCCACATCTGCAAATTGGCAGTCGTCCGTAATTATTCTGACATCTTCGCAATGTTCTTTCAAAACACTGAAAAGGCTTCGCAAATCGTCCTCGAAAAGAACCAAGGCATTCAGATCTCGATGGATAGCTCTATCAAGGCGATTCATGGGGCGGCAGACGCGTAACGTTTGTTATCTGTTACGCGCCCTTGCTGAAACGCTCGGCCGCGAAATCCCAGTTGATGACGTTGAAGAACGCAGCCACGTAATCGGCGCGCTTGTTCTGATACTTGAGATAGTAGGCGTGCTCCCACACGTCAATGCCGAGCAACGGCACGCGCCCGGCCGAGAGCGGCGAGTCCTGATTCGGCGCGGCCTCGACGCGCACTTCCTTCTTCTCGTCCAGAGTGAGCCAGGCCCAACCGCTGCCGAACTGACCCATCGCCGCTGTGGTGAAGGCTTCCTTGAATTTGTCGAACGTGCCGAACTTTTTCTCAATGGACGCCGCGAGCGCGCCGTGCGGCTGGCCGCCGCCGCCCTTCTTCATCATCTGCCAGAAGAGCGTGTGGTTGAGGTGGCCACCCCCGCTGTTGCGCAGCGCGGTGCGGATGTTTTCCGGCGCGGTCGAAAGACTGCGCACGATTTCCTCGACGGATTTGTTCGCGAGGTCAGTGCCCGCGACGGCTTTGTTCAAGTTGGCGATATAAGCGGCGTGATGGCGGTCGTGGTGAATCTCCATCGTCTTCGCGTCAATGTGCGGCTCCAGCGCGTCGAACGCGTAGCCAAGCGGCGGCAGCTTGAACGGCCCGGTGGGCGCGGGCACCTGCGCCTGCGCGAGCGGCGCGACGGTGGCGATGGCGGCGGCGGTGACGGCGGTGGTCTTGAGTGCGTGGCGGCGGGTCATCATAAGTGTGAACGGGTTGAGGTTCTGTCGTGGCTGTCGTCGGGACTGTAGCACGGCGAAGCGCAGACAGAAGAAGAAAAGCGCCGTCTGCTGAATCGCCTTGCAGTTTGCACGGCCATGCCCTAGATGCCTCGCAGCATTTGTGATTTCGTCTCCCAACGCTCCACTCCGGGTCGGCATTGTCGGCTGCGGCGCCGTCACGCGTGAGTGCCACATTCCCGCGCTGCAACTGCTCCCCGGCGTCGAGATTGCATGGCTCTGCGACCGCAACGAGGCTTTCGCCATCGGCGCGAAGAACGAGTTCGGCCTCAAGTCCGCGCTCACGACCAAGCCCGAGGACATGGCCGGCAAGATTGACGCCGCCATCGTCGCCGTGCCGCCGCGCTTCCACGCGCCCGTCACAATCCAGCTTCTGCAGATGGGCGTGGATGTCTTCTGCGAAAAGCCCCTCGCCGTCACGGCTGCCGAGGCCCAGACGATGGTGGATGCGGCGGCGAAGGCGGATCGTTTTCTCTCCGTCGGCCTCGTCACGCGCTTCGACGCAAACAACACGCTGTTGCGAAAACTTCTTCACGACCCGCTCGTCAGCGAGATTCGCGAGGTCATCGCCGAGGTCGGCTCGCAGCTTGGCTGGGCGATGTTGACCGGCGCCTACTACGATAAAAAACAGACCGGCGGCGGCGTGTTCTTCGACACGGGTGTGCACTTGATTGACCGCGTGCTGTGGCTTTTCGGCGACATGACCGATCTGGATTACGCGGACGATTCTTACGGCGGCGTCGAGTCGAACGCCGTGCTGCGCGGCAAACTGCATCTCGCTGGGCGCGATGTGCCGTGCCGGCTGGGCTTCAGTTGGACGCACGCACTCTCGAACACGATCCGCGTCGTCGGTAGCGAAGGCACGCTTGAAGCGCGCATCCGCGAGCCGGACGTGCTCGTGCTCGAACGTCGCGTTGGCGGCGAAGTGATAAATCTCCTCGCGCAGCCAAAAACAAAATCTGCCAACTCCTATCACGCGCAGATGGCCGACTGGGTTGAATCGTGCCGCGCGCGGCGGATCCCGTTCGTCACAGGCGCGAGCGCGGTGAAGGCGCTGCGCCTCATCGAACATGCCTACGCGATCCGCAAGCCGATGAAGCAGCCGTGGGTCGAAACTTTCGCGCCATGACGCCGAACAAAATCCTCATCACCGGCGCGACCGGCTTCATCGGCACCCGCTTCTGCGAGCGCCTCAAGCTGCTGCATCGCCTGCCGTATCGTGCGATTGTGCGCAACTTCACCCGCGCCAACCGCATCGCACGGCTCGACGCGGAGATGTTCGGCGGCGATTTGATGAAGCCGGACTCCATCGCCAAGGCACTCGAAGGCTGCGACTGCGTCGTCCACATGGCGCACGGTGACGACGCGACCGGCCCGACCGAGACGAAGAATCTCATCGCCGCCGCGCTCGCGGCGAAGGTGAGGCGCTTCGTGCATCTCAGCTCGATGGCCGTCCACGGCCCGCAGCCCGGCCCCGAGTGCGCGCGCGAGGACACCGCCACCATCGGCCGCTACAACTCGACCTACTCCGACTCAAAGGCCGAGGTCGAGGAGCTGGTGCAGAAATCCATCCGGCGCGACAGTTTACCGGCGATCATTTTGCGGCCGACGATTGTGTTCGGCCCATACAGTGGCTTCGTGATGTCGGTCGTGAACGCCGCGCGCAGCGGCGAGATTTCGCTCATTGATGACGGCGCGGGCCTTTGCAACGCAGTGTTCGTGGACGACGTATGTTCCGCGATTCACACCGCGCTCACGGCGGACGCGGGCGTGGGCGAGGCGTTCTTCGTCAACGCGGACAAGGCCGTGCCGTGGCGCGAGTTCAACCTCACCTTCGCGAAGTTGGTGAACCCAAACGTGAAGGTTACAAACTTCGACTCCAGCGAAGTCGCCGCCTATTGGGCCGCGCGCAGGCCGACGTTCCGCTCGAACGTGAAGGCCTTTACGCGACTGCTCGCCTCGCCGGAATTCCACCGCTTCCTCTCGACCGTGCCCGCGCTGCGCGACACGATCCGTTGGACGAAGCAGACGCTCAAAAAAAATCTCTCCGGTGAAACGGTTGTCGCGCTCAAGCGCACCGGCGGCGGCGCGACTGGGCCGGCGGCGGCCGAGGTGAAGTGGCCCGACGAGGGCCGGATGCGGCGCGAATGTTTCCCTGTCGAGTTCTCGAACGAGAAGGCGCGGCGTGTGCTCGGCTGGAAACCGTCGTTCACCTTTCAACAAGGCGCCGCAGTGACGAAGCAATGGCTGGAATTTGCGCGGTATCTTCCGGAAAAATAGGACAGGCGCAACGCCTGTCTTGCGTCATAGCAACCGCTTCGCGCGACTGACCCAGATTCGCTCCTGCTTCTTCTGGAATTCCGGCGCGTGCAGATGGTCGTCAACAACTTCCTTCAGCAGCGCGCGCGCCTCGTCGTTCTGACCCTTCGCCACCAACAGTTCGGCGAGTTGCACGCGAGCGCGGGCGTAAGAATGATGTTCCAGCTCGCTGCGCCATGCGGCGATGGCGGCATCCTTTTCGCCGAGCGCGGCGAGTGTTTCGGCGAGCGCCATCTGCGTGTGGCCGTAATCGTGTTTCGGGTCGGCTGCGATGACATGCTCAAGCAGCGGGCGCGCCTCGGCGGGGCGCTTGCGGCGCAGCAGGCACTGGCCGAGATGCGCGCGGATGTCGAGGTCTTCGCCGTCGCGTTCGAGCGCGGCGCGGTAGCTGACCTCGGCCTTGTCGAGTTTGCCCTGCGAGAAAAAAATGTCGCCGAGTTCGAAGTGGTGATGCGCCTTGTCGAGGTGGTGAATCTGCGCCTCAAGCTGCTTGATGCGTTTGCGGTTGAACGTGCCGGGCAGTTCAAAGCCGCTCGTGGCCGACGAATTTCGGAAGACGAGGAAGAAGTAGAGCACGGCGTTGAGCGGCGCGAAGAGAAAGATGAACACCGCCCACAGCCATTCGCCGCGGCGGATGGCGTCAATGAGCATCCACAGGCAGAACAGCGAGAACAGCCACGCGACGGGGTTCGCGAGCAGCGAGCCAAAGCTGAACGATTCCGGTGACAATCAATCCTCCGTGCGGTGTGTGGGCACGCGGCGCATTTGTCAGGCCGCGACCCAGTGCGCGTCCGCCCACAGCGCGGCGGTTTTTTGCTTCGCTTCCTTTTCCTTTTCCTTTTGCAATTCCTTGTCTAGGTCCGGGCCGACCTTGAGGTTCTCGTTGATCGGCACGGATGGGTTCTGAAAGTCAATCCCCGCAAGCTGCGTGTAGTGGCGGAACACGTCCACATTCTGAATGAAGCCGCGGAAGCGCTCCGCGCCCGGCCCGATCGCCGTCAACGGCACGAAGTCCGAGCAGTGCGCCGTGCCCGTCCAGCCGATGCCGAGGTGGTTGGCCATGAGCTGGCCGAGCTGCGCGACGGCGGCGTTCATCAGCGTGAACTGCGCCTTGCCTTTCTTCACCAGAAACGGCGCGAGCACGGCGGCCTTCTCCAGCGACACTGGATAATCGGTCGCCTCGCGGATGGTATCGGCGATGATTTTCGGGTCCTGCTCGATGACCGGCTGCGGGGCCTTCGGATCCACTGGCGATCCCAGCGTCGGCTCCGGCACTCCGAAGCACTTGAGGATTTCACTGAAGGACTTCTTCACGCGCTGCACGTTCGTGAAGAGCGCGGAACTGAAGCCGTAGTTGCTGCCGATGCCGCTGAGGCCGGGGTTGCCGGTCGGGTGATCGGTGGTGATGACGATGAGCGTGTCGGGATGCCGCTTCTGAAAATCGAGGCACACGTCAATCGCCTCGTCGAACGCGACCTGATCGTAAAGCGCCGCGACCGCGTCGCACATGTGCGCGGCGTGGTCCACGCGCCCGCCCTCGACCTGCATGACGAAGCGGCTCTCGTTCTCCAGCTTCGCGAGCGCCTTGCGTGTCAGCTCGGCGAGGTGCGGCACAGTCTCGCGGTGCTTGGCGTCGTGGTTCCAGTCCACGGTGAACGGCAGATGGCTGTTCGCGAAGATGCCGAGCCACTTGCCGTCGTTATTCGCGTCGGCGAACTCCCTCGCCGTTTTGAAGACTTGATAGCCGGCGGTTTTGTAATCGGCCACCAAGTCGCGCTTGTCCTTGCGCTTCGTTGAGTCAAAAAACTTCTGCCCACCGCCGAGCAGCACATCCACGCCGCGCTCCATGTATTGCACCGCGATGCTCTCAGCCGCCTCGCGCTTGAGCCCGCTGGCCGCGAAGCCCGCGGGCGTGGCGTGCGTGATTTCAGTGGTCGTGACGAGCGCGCGCTTCCAGCCCTGCTGACCGAAGAGCGTGTAGAGCGGCGTTAGAAGCGTGCCGTCGGGCAGGATGTTGACCGTGCCGTTGACGATGCGCGAGCCGCTGCCCCACGCGCAGGACGACGCCGACGAATCGGTCACGAGCGAGTTGAGCGACCGCACATCCATGAACGAGCCGATGACGCCAGGCTGGTTGTTGAGGGTCATCCACGTCAGCCCTCGGCCGCGCACGGCGCGCGAGAGGTGGTCGGCCATCGAGAGCGTGGCCATCGCCATGCCGTCGGCGACCATGTGGATGATGCGGTTGGGCTTCTGGCCGGGGCGTGCGTTGCCCGGCTCGGCGGGGCGCACGATCTGCGGTGCGACGAGTGAAGTCGCGGCGATGGCGCCCGATTGTGTGAAGAAACGACGGCGATTGACTGGCATGGTGCGAAGGTAAAACAGGGCGGCGGACGATGCCAACAAGTTTTGCCGGATCGTCCGCCGCGCGCCGCCTTCGCGGTTAAAAGGACACGCTCTTAGAACACGAGGTTCATCTGGACGTAGCAGAAGTTCGCGTCCGTCGAACCAACTGCGGACGAGGACAGCGACTCGCGGATGTAATCACCGACGAAGTAATGGCCGTAGCCGACCTGCGCCGTCGCGAAACGGTTCACCGTCCACGTGGCAACAAGGTCCATTTCGGAGCCGACGTAGCCGCCGTAGCTTGGGTTGATGCCGTAACCCGTGCCCGGCGTCGTCGCGATGCCGCCGCGGCGGAAGCCAGCGACGGTGTAGAAGTTGTCGTGAGTGTCGGCGAGCCAGAACGCGCGGTAATCCAGCGCCAGCATCAGGCGCGGCAGCGGCTTGGCGGAAACGCCGACGCGCACGTTGTGCATGTTCTGGAGCGAGATAGTGTCCATGATGCCGTAGAACTTGTGGTTCGTCGGGAACAGGTTCTCGAAGGTGCCGTGCTTGCCGTCATTCGGATTGCTGTCGCCGGAGGCGAAGTTGTATTCGACTCCGAGGCGCGGCTTCCACGCGGCGTCGGTCCACGTGTAGCCCGCGTTCAGGCACGCTGCGTAGGCCTCGTGCTCGAGGCTTTTCCCGCCGGGGTTCAACGTGGCCGGGTCGTTAAAGTGCCCGAACTGCGCCATCAATTCCACGGTGTAGTCCCACGGGCCATACGCGCCGGGCAGCGACTTCATGCGCGTGCCGACCGTGTAGATGTCGCGCGGCGGCGGGCCGTTGAGGAAGGCGGGCACGCCGCTGGCCGTGTTCACCGTCGGCGAGGAGGTGTTGGCGTTGCGCGAAAGGAAGAACAGGTCAGTGGTCTGTTTCGGGATAAGCTTCGTCGAGGCATACACGCCGGAGAACCAGTCGTAGTCGTTCGGCATGTTGAAGTTGTTGTCATCGGGAATGACCACGCGGCCGCTGAAGAAATCCGCCCAGAAGTATTCGTTCTGCCAGCGGAGTTTCGCAGCGTCGAACGTGCGCATGTTGTTGTTCCAGTCAAACGCGCCGATGAGCCGTTCGTCACCATAGCTCAATTCCTGGCGGCCCACTTTCAGCGAGAGCGGGAACTCCTTGTGATTGCCAACGGTGATGTAGCCCTGATGAATGTCCATCGGGCCGTCGGCCTCGGGGTTCGGGTTGCGCTGGTCGCCCGTCGTGTAACTGCCGCGGCCTTCGAGGAAGGCGCTGAACCACTCGGACGTGTAGCCGATGTGCGGCTTGACGCGCTGGAGGAAGATGAGGTTGTCGTCCGTCAGCGCGCCGGTGTTTGCCTTGAAATCATTCGCGCCGGCGGTCCCGCCGCCGGCCTGCGACACGCCGAAGTTGTCCTTCACCTCGTAGCGCAGGCGCACCTGCACGCCCACGTCCCACGCGTTGTAATTGGCGTCCTTCTGGCGCAGCCACTCGTTGAGAAAGCCGGGGCTGGGCGGCGGCGGCGTCTCGGTCAGATAACTCTGCGCCGGCGCGGCGGCCGCGGTGGCGAGGAGGATCGAGCTGGCGGTCAGTGTTTTCTTTGCGTTCATGCGTTTGGTTTCGTGTTCAGGTTCCGGCGCGTTCGCGCCGCGTTTGTTGTTTTGCGAAGCCGGCGTTTAATGAAATGTGCCGGCAAACTGGTTTCGGGTCGGCGTTCCCGCGTCATTGGACGGAAACTCGGGAAGTTCAGCCGGGAAAGGGCTTGGCGCCGCAGCCGCAGGCGGGCCTTTGGGCTGGTCCGTGTTCACGCGGAAGCGCGTGTGCGCGTGGATTTCGAGGAAGGTGATGAGATGCTCGCGCAACTTGTAGTAATCAGGATGCTCCATCACAGCCTTGCGTTCGCGTGGGCGCGGGAACTTCACCTCAAGTATATCGCCCACTTCGGCCTCCGGCCCGTCGGTCATCATCACGATGCGGTCGGCGAGGAACAGCGCCTCGTCCACGTCGTGCGTGACCATGAGCGCGGTCTTCTTGTCCTTGCGCCAAAGCTCGATGAGCACCTGCTGCAACTCGAAGCGCGTGAGTGAGTCCAACATGCCGAACGGCTCGTCGAGCAGCAGCATCTTCGGCGAAAGCGCGAAGGCACGCGCAATCCCGACGCGCTGCCTCATGCCCTGCGAAAGTTCCGCAGGCCGCTTGTGCATCGCGTCGGCAAGGCCGACGACGGAGAGATAGTATTCAGCGATCTGGTAGCGCTCCTCCTTGCTCGCGGTGTAGAAGGCCTGGTTGACGCCAAGCATCACGTTCTCAAATGCCGTCATCCACGGCAGCAAACACGGCGACTGAAAGACCACGCCGCGGTCGGGGCCAGCGCCGACAAGCTCCTTGCCGGCGAGAATGATGCCGCCGGCGGTGATTTCATTGAGGCCGGCAACCATCGAGAGCACGGTGGATTTGCCGCAGCCGGAATGCCCGATGAGGCAGACGAACTCCCCCTTGCGGATGCGCAGGTTGAAGTCCTTGACGATGACCGCCTGGCCCTTTGGCGTGTCGTAAATCTTTGTGAGGTTTGAAATGTCGAGGTAATCGCTCATTCGTTGACTCGAACAGGTTCGCGTTTGATTTCGCGCCGGCGGATCGGCCCGCGGCGGCCACCGATGAGCGGCGGCGGAACGGATAAATCCTCCGGCTCAATGTCGGGCAGAAGAAGTTTTCGCTCGACGAGCGTCTGCTTGCGGCCGCCCGCGCCGAGCAGGAAGTCAATCACCTCGCGGCGGATTTCCTTGAAGCGTGGCTCGTGGTTGATGGACTTGCGGTCGCGTGGACGCGGCAGGTCCACGGCCACGGACGGCCCAAGTGTCGCGCCCGGCCCGGCGCTGAGCGGGATGATGCGGTCGGCGAGGTAGATGCCCTCGTCCACGTCGTTCGTGATCATCACGACCGTCTTGCGGTTCTCCTGCCAGATGCGGGAGATTTCATCTTGAAGCGTGGCGCGCGTGAGCGCGTCGAGCGCGCTCAGGGGCTCGTCCAGCAGGAGGATTTGCGGGTCCATGGCCAGCGCGCGCGCCACGCTAACTCGTTGCTTCATGCCGCCGGAGAGTTCGCCGGGGCGCTTCTCGCGGGCGGGTGTGAGGTTCACCATCGCGATGTATTTCTCCGTGTGCTGCTGCTTTTTCGCCGGCGTCCAGTTCGGAAAAACCTGGTCCACCGCGAGGTGGATGTTTTCAAACACCGTCAGCCACGGGAGCAGTGAATAATTCTGGAACACGATGCCGCGATCCGGGCCCGGCGCGGTGATTTCCAAATCGTTCAACGTCAGCGCGCCCGTGTCCGGCTTGATGAGGCCGGCGATGAGCGAGATGAGCGTCGTCTTGCCCGCGCCGGAATATCCGACGATGGCGACGAACTCGCCACGCTCGATGCCGAGGTTGATGTCGCGGAGCACCTCGGCGCGCGAGCCGTTCGCGCCGTAGCCTTTGCTGATGTTTTTCAGTTCGAGGAAGGGCATGTTGCGCAGTTCCGTTGAACTCAGACCGACTTGAACCGCGTCTCGACGAGACTCATCACCCGGTCGAGCACAAAGCCCACGATGCCGATGGTCAGGATGCACAGGATGATGTGCTCGTAGATGAGCGCGTTGTATTCCTGCCACAAAAACCCGCCCACGCCGGGCCGGCCCGTGAGCATCTCGGCCGCGACGATCACGAGCCACGCGATGCCGAGGCTGAGGCGAAAACCCGTGAACATATAAGGCAGCGTCGCGGGGATGAGCACCTTGAAGAGCGTCTTCGTGCGCGAGAGCTTCAACACTTTTGCGACGTTGAGGTAGTCCTGCGGGATCGCGCGCACGCCCACGGCGGTGTTCAGCACCGTCGGCCACATCGCGCAAATGGCGATGGTGAAAAGCGCGCCCAGTTCGCTCGCCTGCTTGCCCGCGCCGAGGAACAAAACCAATCCCAGCGGTAACCATGCGAGCGGCGACACTGGACGTAAAACCTGAATGATGGGATCAAACGTCTTCGTGAACGTCTTCGACAGGCCGAGGAAGAATCCAATCGGAGTGCCGATGATCAGCGCGAGCGCGTAGCCCTTTGCGACGAGGATCAGCGAATACCACGTGAAGCGCAGGATGCCCTGGTCCATCTCGCCGCGCTTCTCAAACGGTTTCAGGACGAGTTCCTTGCTTGACGCCCAGGTCTTGGCCGGCGAAGGCAGTTCCTTCGCCCACGTTTTGCTGGAGATGTGCCAGAGCAGGACGACGCAGGCCGCGCCAATTAGCGGCAGGATGAGCCAGTCGAGCTTGAATCGCTTTTCGTTCATGGATTTTTCTTTTCAGTTGCGTTTTGAACCCACGTCGCCGCGGATGAAACCAGCACGAGCGTGAAGGCAATCAGCGGTGAGGCGATGGTCTTGAAGACAACGATCTTGTCCTGCGCGTGCCGCAGCCACACGTCGCCCTGGTTCACCGTCGCCTGCAACAGACCCACGCTCAGGCCGAGCTTGCACGCGCGAAACCAGACAGAGCGCTGGCGAAACGCCAGCATCCACAGTTCGCGTTTGTTCGGGCAGGTGTTCATCTGTCTGTTGCGGCGGCGGCTTTCAAGCCGCAGCCGCGCTGGGTATTTCTCGCGTTTCAGCCTTTCGCATTGTTTACGGCGAAGCCCTTTGCGTAAGCCTCAAAGTCGCCTGCCGGGTCAAACTTTACGCCGTCGAACATCTCCCAGCCGGAGTCGTCCTGCTGACGATCTGTCACGCCGATTTCCTTCATCGCTTCGAGATAGATGTCCGGCCGCATGACCTGCTTGGCCACGCCTTCGTAATCGGGCGCGCCCGTGACCATGCCCCAGCGGCGGAATTGTGTGAGCCACCACTTGGCGAACTTCGGCTGCGGGAAGTTGCAGTTCCGCTTACTGAAGTGCATGTAGAACTCGTCCTCCTTCTTGCGGCCGTCACCGAAGTCGCAATGGCCTTGCAGGCGACCGAGGATGATGTCCTTGTCGCAGTTGATGTAGGTTGGCCGGCTGACGATGTCGCATTGCTCAGGACGGTTGCCCATGTCATCGAGCCACACGCTTGCCTCGTGCAGCGCCTTGACGCAGGCTTTCACGGTCTTTGGATTCTTATCCGCAAACTCGGCGGTGAAGGCGCAGACTTTCTCCGGGTGGTCCTTCCAGATGTCCTGCGTGTTGAGCGAAGTGAAGCCGATGCCGTCGGAGATGAGACGCGCGTTCCACGGCTCGCCCACGCAGAAGCCGTCCATCTTGCCGATCTTCATGTTCGCCACCATCTGCGGCGGCGGGATGGTGATGAGCGAGATGTCCTTGTCCGGGTTGATGCCGCCCGCGCCGAGGTAATAGCGCGTCCACATCGCGTGCGTGCCGGGCGGGAACGTCATCGCAAACGTGAGTGGCTCGCCGAAGGCTTTCGCCTTGTCCACGAAAGGCTTCAGCGCCTTGGGATCGTCCTTCACCTTCCCGATGAGCGATTTCTTCAGGCTGATGGACTGGCCGTTGCGGTTGAGGAGCCATGGGATGACCATCGGTTTTTTTGGCGAGCCGAGCAGTCCCATCGTTGATGCGATAGGCATGCCAAGCAGCATGTGCGTGCCCTGGTTGTCGCCGCTGGAGAGCGAATCGCGGATGGCGGCCCAGTTCGCGCCCTTCGCGACGGTCGAATTGATGCCGTATTTTTTGAAGAAGCCCTTTTCGTGCGCGATGACGATGGGCGAGCAGTCCGTCAGCGCGATCATGCCGAACTTCATCGTCGGCGTTTCCGGCGCGTCGCTCGCGTAGGCGCCGCCCACCCAGCCGCGCGGCAGCGCGCCAAACAGCGCGGCGGCGCCGAGGGTCCTGCCAGCCGAGCCGAGGAAGCGGCGGCGGTTGAGCGGAGTTGATGATGAATTAAATTCAATTGTTGTTTTCATTTCATTCATGTTCGATTCCAGCGTCGGATTGTTGTGGCCGACGCACGGCCCAAAGCCGCCGTTGTGCCAGCGCGCAAGAATTGGCACGTCGGCTGCGGACAAAAAATCAATGCACCTGATGAAGGAGCCTCATATATGAACGAACCGCTCGACAGCAGACAGCTTCGCGCCTTCGCGACGCTCGCGCGCGCAGGCAGTTTCACGCAGGCTGCAAAGGAATTGTTTCTCACTCAATCCGCCGTCAGCCATTCGATGAAGGCGCTCGAGGAGGACGCGGGCTGTCGCCTTTTGGACAGGATGGGCAAAAGCGTGGTGCTTACGCAGGCCGGCGAGCAGCTTCTGCATCATGCGGACAAGATTCTTGCGGAAATGGCCGCCGCGCGCGCGGCGCTTGAACATCTCGGCAAATGGGGGCACACGCGTCTCCGTCTCGGCGCGAGCACGACCGTGTGCCAGCACATCCTGCCGCCCGTGCTGCGCGAGCTGAAAGACAAACACCCGCAATGCCACATCACCATCGAGCCGGACGACGCCGCCGAGGCGGTGGCGTCGCTGCGCGAGGGCAAGGTGGACCTCGCGTTCGTGCTGGAGCCGCCGGCCGAGGAGCGCTTCGAGTTTCACCCCATTTTCACCGACGAGCTCGAGTTCATGGTCGAGCCAGTGCATCCGTGGGCCGTGTCGGGCCACGTCGTGCGCGCGGAGATTCCGCGGCAGAACTACATCATCTACAGCAAGGCGAGCTGCACCTTCCGGCTCGTCGAGGCCTACTTCCGCGAGGAGGACATGGTGCTTAACACCGTCATCGAGCTGGGCAACATGGAGGCGATCAAGGAACTCGTCAAAATCGGCCTCGGCCTCGGCATCCTCGCGCGATGGGTCGCGCAGAAGGAACTCGCCGAGAAGTCGCTCGTCGCGTTGCCGCTCGGACGCCGCAAACTGCGCCGCACTTGGGGCGTCCTGCAATGGCGCGGCCGTCGGCTTAACCTCGCCGAGGAAACTTTCGTCACACTCTGCCGCACCGTGACCGCCGCGTGGGCGCAACAGGGACTCGTCTCGCACGTCTTCGACGAACCGCGCGCCGCGGCGTGAGCGGCGGTTGACGGCCCGCGCCGGCCCGCTATCGTGCCGGCATGATTTCACTTTTGCTCCGGCGCAGTGCGGTCGTGCTTTCGGTCTTCGCGATGTTTGCCGTCGCGTTTTCAGCGGACGCGCAAACGCAATCCGACCGTGGCAAGAAACTTTTCCAGCAGCATTGCTACATCTGCCATCAGGCGAACGGCCAAGGCACGACCGGTGTGTTCCCGCCGCTGGCGAAGTCCGACTTCCTCATGGCCGACAAGGCGCGCGCGATTCGCATCCTGTGCGAAGGCATCTCGCAGGAAATCACCGTCAACGGCGTGAAATACAACGGCACCATGCCGCCCTCGACGCTCAACGACGCCGAGGTCGCCGACGTGCTGACCTACGCGCGCAGCGACTGGGGCAATTCCGGCGATGCCGTCACCGCCGAGGAAGTGAAATCCGTCCGCGCGACGACGAAGTTCAAGACTTACGAAGAGCTGGTGCGCGCAAGCGGTTTCGCGCCGCTGCCAAAAGCGCCGGATGGTTTCACGCTGCGCGAAGTGGTCCGCCTGCCGGACAATCCCACGCGCCTCGCGAGTGACGGCGCGGGCAAAGTGCTCTACGTCCTCTGCAACAACGGCAACGTCTGGCGCGTGGATGTCGCGGGTGGCACGTTCCGCCTGCTGCTGCGCGGCGAGCGTTATCTCGACAAGAAACTCGGCAACCCGTCGTGCCTCGGCATGGTCCTTGACGCGCAGCGCCGCCTTTACATCGTCGCCAACCAACGCAACGAGTCCGTCACGCCCGTCACGTGCGAGGTCACGATCTTCCGCACGACCGACGTGCTCGACGGCGACCCGTTCGACCCGCAGCCGTGGCTGCGCGCGTCCTATCCGTGGGGCATCGGGCCGTTCAACCACTGCGTCAACCACATCGCGTTCGGGCCGGATGGATTTCTCTACGTCAACAGCGGCTCGCGCACGGACGGCAACGAGCCGGGCAAGGACGCGCGTTACTCGAAGGAAGGCGAGACGCCGCTGACCGCGTGCATGTGGCGGCTTGATCCGAAGGCCACGAAGCCGGAGATCGAAATCTTCGCGCGCGGCCTGCGCAACTCGTTCGGCTTCGCGTGGGACGACGCGGGCCACTTGCTCGCGACCGAGAACGGCCCCGACTACGACGCGCCCGAGGAACTGAACGTCATCGAGAAGGGCCGGCACTACGGCTTTCCATTTCAGTTCTCCGACTGGACGAAGAAGCCCTACGACTACACACCCGACGCGCCGGCGGGCCTCACGTTCACGCGCCCCGTCGCGAACCTCGGCCCCGCGGGCAAGGCTGGCGACGGCCCGCTCTACACGTTTCACCCGCACTCATCGCCGTCGGGCATCGTGTTCCTCGGAAACGATTTTCCCGAAAGCTGGCGCGGGACGTTCCTTGTCGGCCGCTTCGGCAACTTGCTCAAGAAGCCGGAGGACGTGGGTTTCGACGTGCTCCAGGCGCGGCTGAAGAAAACCGCGACCGGCTGGGAAGCGACGATGACCACCGCGCTCGCCCCGCTGGCGCGGCCGATTGATCTGCATCTGGCAGGCAAGGGCAAAGTGTTCATCGCCGAATACACGCGCCCGCTCGATCACAAGAGCGGCCTGCCCATGATGCCGGGCAGGATTTTGGAACTCGCGGTGAGGAAGTAGTTTTTATGCCATTCCCCAACGATGAAGACACTCGCAGACTCATACGGAATCATTTTCGCCGAAAGCTGGAATGGTCCGAGGATTGGTTTCTTCATGTTCTCCAAACGTCCACGAAGCGTTATGATGTTTATTGGAGTGTCATTGCACTGAGAGATTGTGGCACCTTGCGCTCGCTTCCCCTATTGAAGAAAATGCTCACCTTCCCTATGGCTGACGTCAAGTGCTGCAGCATTCTAACGATCGCCCACATTGCACGAGAGGCGGAAAGCGTGTTTTACGGCGAAACGTTGGTCAGCCCAACGTATCGAGAGAAGTGTTTTGTGATGTGGGCGATAAATGACGCCGCAGATGAACGTGCCGTTGACTTCGTGCTACAATACTTTCGCGACAATCGCGCCAAGTTGCATTCAGGGCAATTAAGCGGGCCAATGAATGAAGCCGTGATTCTCGGATTCACGTATCTCCACCGAATTCGCCACAAACACGACAAGGCCAAGGAATTCATCGCTGAAATGAAGATGTATTGGGACCGACTTCCAGAAAAGACGCGAAATGAAATTTTGCGGGAAGTCCCAGACTTTTTTGGCTGCGGTTGATCTCACTGTGCGCGCCTGCGTCATCTTCAATCCCACCGCCAAGGGCGACAAGGCGCGCTACTTCCGCCGCCACCTCGACGAGTTCGGCGATGGCGTCGCGCTCAAGCCCACGCAAGCCGCCGGGCACGGGCGCTCGCTCGCCGCGGCAGCCATCAGTGACGGCTTCGACACCATCGTGGCCGCCGGCGGCGACGGCACGGTCAACGAAGTGCTCAACGGCCTCGGCGACGCGCCGGATGGGTTCAAGCGCGCACGGCTCGCCGTGCTGCCGCTCGGCACGGTGAATGTCTTCGCGCGCGAACTGGGTGTGCCGTTGAAATTATCGAAGGCGTGGGATGTCATCCGCACGGGCCGCGAGCGCACGGTGGATTTGCCCTTCGTCAAGTTCACCGCCAACGGCCAGCCGCAGCGGCGTTACTTCGCGCAGATGGCGGGTGCGGGCCTCGACGCGCGCGCCATCGAGCTGGTGGACTGGGAGCACAAGAAGCGCGTCTCGCAGCTCGCCTACATCATCGCCGGCTTTCGCGCGTTGCGCGGGCCGCTGCCAAAAGTGCGCTGTGAATGTGGCGGAAACGCGGCGGACGGCGAACAAATTCTCATCGGCAACGGGCGGTTCTACGGCGGGCCGCTGCCGGTGTTTCATCTCGCAAGCCTCACGGACGGCCTGCTCGACGTGTGCGTGTTCCCCAAAGTTTCCATCGGCACGGTGCTGCGCTACGCGAGCGGCTTTGTGACGGGCCGCGTTTTTCCGCCGCGCGACATGCGGTATTTTCAGGCGGAGAAAATCACGCTGTCCTCGGCGGAACCGGCGCGGTTTGAAATCGAAGGCGACGTGGTGGGCGAACTGCCCGCGACGTTTGGCATCGTGCCGTGCGGGTTGCGCGTGGTGACGCCGTGAATCACGGCTGCAATCCGCGCCGGATTTCCTCAAAGTGCGATTTGGCCTCGTTGTGGGCGGCGTCGAGTTCGGAGAGCATTTCCTCGATCAACTCGCCCTGGTTCGCGCGGCCAAAGGCCTCGATCTGACGGGCGAGTTGATGGACGCCACGCGCGCCGACGTGGTTCGCCGTGGACTTGAGCGTATGGACGGACTTGGCGACCGCGAGCAAATCGCCGCGTGCCAGCGCCTCGCGCGACGTGGCAACGCATACGGGCGCCTGCCCAAGATAAATGTCAATCATCTCCGCGACGAGCTTTGCGCCACCGAGCTTGCGGAGGTTTTCGATGGCGGCGGCGTCGAGATTGGAATGATCTTCCATGCGCGGCGCGAATCCATCGGTCGCACCGGGGCGAGAGTAGCAACCCGCCGGCTGCGCTGCAACTCGCGCTTTATGACTGCGCGAGACGCTGGCGTTCCTGCTCCAGCCACTCGATGACTCGCGGGACGGCCTCGTCGGTTTTCACCGCAAGGAGCGCGCCGCCGCGCGGCTTGAGTTCCACTTCACCCTTCGCGAGGGATTTCTCGCCGATGCCGATTCGCAGCGGGAAGCCGGCGAGGTCGGCGTCCTTGAACTTCACGCCGGCCCGCTCGTCGCGGTCGTCGATGATGACCTCGATGCCGCACGCGGTGAGTTCGGCGTAAATCTGCTCGGCGAGCTTCATGCCCGCGCTGTCGGGCGCGACGGAGAGCGGCGTGATGCAGACTGCGTAGGGCGCGACGCTCACGGGCCAGATGATGCCGTCCTTGTCGTTGCATTGCTCGATGACGGCCTGGAGCGTGCGCGTGACGCCGATGCCGTAGCAGCCCATGACACTCGGCTTGCGCGAGCCGTCCTCGGCGAGGAAGGTCGCGCCGAGTTTCTCGCTGTATTTCGTGCCGAGCTTGAAGCAGTGGCCGACCTCGATGGCGCGGCGAATCTTGAGCGGCTTGGCGCATTTCACGCACGGCTCGCCGGCGGTGACGGTGCGCAGGTCAAACCACGCGGTCACCTTGATGTCGCGTTCGATGGAGACGTTGCGGAAGTGGAGGGCGTCTTCGTTCGCGCCGGTGGTCATGTCGTTCGCGCCGCGCAGATGCTCGTCGGCGAACACCTTCACATCGGCAGGAACATTCACCACCGCACCGAGTGATCCCGGTTTCGCGCCGAGCGTGGAAACACATTCCTCCGGCGTTGCGGGGCGGATTTGCACCGCGCCGGTCTT
The DNA here is from genome assembly GCA_964589935.1 of uncultured Verrucomicrobiota bacterium. Taxonomy (GTDB): domain Bacteria; phylum Verrucomicrobiota; class Verrucomicrobiia; order Limisphaerales; family VHCN01; genus VHCN01. Next base: position 229,232 of record CAZPVD010000004.1, read on the forward strand.
CGCGATCAATTTCGTTTCGTTCAACTGGTCGTCGCCGCGGATCAACACGATGACGGCTTTGCTGTCGGCGACATAGACGAGCGTCTTGATCTGCCGGTTGGCCGGCACGCTGTAAGGCGCCTTGCTCAACGCCTCGATGGTGACGACGCCGGGCGTGGGAAATTTTTCAATCGCAGCGCCGAGTTCGCGCGCAGCGGTTTTCGGGATGCCGCTGGTGGCTTTCTCGATGTTCGCCGCGTAGCCGCAGGCTTCGCAGTAGGCGACTTCGTTTTCGCCTGTGTCAGCGGGAATCATGAATTCGTGCGAGTGGCTGCCGCCGATGACGCCGGTGTCGGCCTCGACGGGGAACGACTTCAGCCCGCAGCGCGCGAAGATGCGCGCGTAGGCGTCATACATTTTCCGGTAGCTCGCCATCGCGCCCTCGTCGGTCGTGTCGAAGCTGTAGGCGTCCTTCATGATGAACTCTCTCGCGCGCATGAGGCCGAAGCGCGGGCGGATTTCGTCACGGAACTTGACCTGGATTTGGTAGAAGTTTTTCGGAAGCTGCCGGTAGCTGTTGATCTCGCCGGCGGCGAGGAGCGTGATGACCTCCTCGTGTGTGGGACCGAGCACCCACTCACGGCCGGCGGAGTCCTTGACCTTGAAGAGCACGTCGCGCGCAGTTTCATAGCGGCCGCTCTGCTGCCAGATGTCGGGCGGCTGCATCGCAGGCATGAGCACCTCGATGGCGCCGGCGTGATCCATCTCCTCGCGGACGATGCGTTCGACCTTGTGGAGCGCGCGCAATCCGAGCGGCAGAAAGGTGTAGATGCCACCGGCGAGCTTGCGCACGAGTCCGGCGCGGAGCAGGAGCTTGTGTGAGAGGATTTCCGCGTCAGCCGGTGCCTCGCGAAGGGTCGGAATCAGTGTTTGTGTCCAACGCATAAAGTCGCCGGAGGGTTATGGAGGAAGCCAAGCGAATCAAGAGTTCTCGCTTCGCAGCAAGCGCGACGGCGAAGTTGAGTTCACTTCACCGTGTTGACGAGCGGCGCGAGGCCTTGGATGCGCACTTCGAGACGGTCGCCGGATTCGATTGGCCCGACGCCGCTGGGCGTGCCGGTGACGACGACGTCGCCGGGAAGCAGCGTCATGTTCGTGGAGATGAAACTGACGAGATGGTAGCAGTTGAAGATGAGCTGCGCCGTGTTTGAGTTCTGCCGGAGCTGGCCGTTCTGGAAGAGCTGGATCGTGAGATCGTGCGGGTCAATTTTCGTTTCCACATACGGCCCGAGCGGCGTGAATGTGTCGAAGCTCTTCGCCCGCGCCCACTGACTCTCGGAGTTCTGGATGGTGCGGTCGCTGATGTCCTGCGCAGCGGTGTAGCCGAAGATGTAGCGCGCGGCAGCGGCGGGCGTGACGTTGCGCACGCGCCGGCCGATGACGATGGCCAGTTCCGCCTCGTAGTCCGTGCGGTGCGCCGGAAAGGGTATCTCGATCTTGCCGCCGTCGGGCAGCAGCGACGTGGTGGCTTTGAGCCAGAAGAGCGGCTCCTTCGGGATGGGTTTGCCGGATTCGCGCGCGTGGTCGGCGTAGTTCAAGCCGACGGCGATGATCTTCGACGGCTGCACCGGCGTGAGTGTCTTGACACCCTTCACGGACATCGGCTTCTTGTCGAACGAAGGCGAACCAAACACGTCGCCGCGGAGGCGAAACAATTCGCCATCCACTACTTTGGCGTGAAAAATCTCGTCACCCTTTTGAAACCGGCCAATGGCTGCCATATTTAAGACGTTCTCGTAACATTTTAGCGAACCCCGTCGCAAGTTGAAAAACGCCGCATTTTCGCGGCCTTCCCAACGCGCGCGTGCGCGTGTAGCCTGTGCGCGCATGAACCCTTACGCTGATCTCGTCGCCGAATACGCCCGCCTCGCCCGCGAAGGGAAGTCGTGGCCGCTCGGCGGTTTCCCGCCGTGCGCCCGGCCGCACGTGCCCGCCGGCGCGCCCAAGGCGCTCATTTTTTCGCCGCATCCCGACGACGAGGTCATCATCGGCGGCCTCGCGTTGCGGCTCCTGCGCGAGTCGCAGTGGCACGTCATCAACGTCGCCGTCACGCAGGGCAGCAAGCGCGACCGGCAGGGGGAGCGTCTGGCCGAACTCAAGAATTGCTGCGACTGCATCGGCTTCGGTCTTGAGCAAACCCTCCCCAACGGACTCGAAAAAGTGAACGTCAAGACCCGCGAGACCGAGCCGGCGCACTGGATGCAGGCCGTCGAAATCATCGCGGACATCCTTGTCGAGCACGAGCCGCGCGCGATTTTCTTTCCGCACGAATCGGACTGGAACAGCACGCACATCGGCACGCATTTTCTCGTGATGGACGCGCTGCGCACGATGGCCGCGGAGTTCGAGACGTTCCTCGTCGAGACGGAGTTCTGGGGCCAGATGCCGACGCCGAACCTGCTCGTTGAAACCAGCGCGGAAGACCTCGGCGACCTCATCACCGCGCTCACGTTCCACGTCGGCGAGGTGCGGCGCAACCCGTATCACCTCACGCTGCCGGCGTGGATGATTGACAATGTGCGGCGCGGCGCGGAACTCGTCGGAGGGCAGGGTGGCGCGGCGCCGGAGTTCACGTTCGGAACGCTCTACCGTCTGCGCCAGTGGCGCGCGGGCCGCGTCCACAGCGTGCTTGGCCACGGCAAACACCTCGCGTCGCAGGAAAGCCCTGTGGGATTGTTCGTGGCAAAATCCTGAACTTCAGACGCTGGATTCTGCGGAGAGGTCGAACTTCTCGAACATCTTCCCGAGCATCCACAGGCCGAGGATGATTTCACCCGCGAGCAAAAGCACAGCGGCGACGGCTGCGACTAGAGCCATCACGCCGGTGCTCATCCAGAAACGCCCGATGTAATACACGAGCGCGAACACCCCGCTCGGAATCGCCAGCGCGACAAGCAGCACGAGCATCTGCCCGATGGCCATGATGATGCGCTGGCCTGTCGCCTCGAAGCCCTGCGCCGCCTGCGGGCCGAGCGTGAACCAGCCGGGGAACGCCAGCACCGCACCGTTGAAGACGAGGAACGCGACCGCGTTCACGAACGGCAGCAACATCATCGCCGCGAAGCCGAAGCCGCACAGATTGGCGAGCGATAATTTCTCCGCCGCCTCGGTGCCGCTCAGCAGCACGCCGGCGATGGCGAGCAGGAACCACTGGCCCGCCGTCAGCGCAGTGAGCGGCGCGAGCACTTCGCCGAGCACGACTTGCCAGCCCGGCAGCGGGAGCATTTTTAGCAAGTCCGCCTGCGCGAGATCGGTGCGCAAATCCTGCCGCAACAGTTGCGGCCCGAGGATGAACATGTAGCCCGCGATGCCCGCCGCCGCGATGCCGCACACCAGCAGCGCGGGCGAATCTGGATACTTCAATCGCGCGAACACCGCCGCGCCGAACGCAAGCGCTGCCAGCCCAAACCACGAGCGAAGCGAGAACATGTTTCCGATGGCGACGAGATTTTTCCAGAACAGCGCCACCGCCCGCAGGCCGCCCGGCCGCAGTGCGAAGAGCGGCTTGCTGGCGCGTTTTTTGCCTGAATTACTGGCATTTCTCACTGCCTGCCAGTTGCCCGCGCGTGCAGCGGCGATGATCTGCGCGCGTTTCGCCGACAGATCCACCGAGGCTTCCTCAAACGCCGCGTCGGACGAGATGACCCACCAGTAGTGCAGCGCCATCAGACCGAGCACCGGCAGGCAGGCGATGGCGAAACTGGCCGCATCGGGCATGAAGAACGGCCGTATCATCACGCGGAACGGCAGCAAAATCCAGAACACCGGGCCGGCATCCACCGCCTGATGAGCCCAATCGGCAATCGTCGCGGCGTTCGCAAGCGTTTCAAGCTTGAGCGGCGGCACGTTTGCTCGCAGCCACAGCAGGGACACGCCCATCATCGCACCGAGCACACCGAGCACGATGCAGCGGCGCACCCACGTCGTCATGCCGCGGTCGAGCAGCTTCGTGCGCGCAAACGACGCGCCGAGCGAATGCAGGTTCATCGTCGCCATCACGAGCCACCACGCGATGAGATGGCGCACCGGTGCGCCCGCCACGCCGCCGCGGCTGGAGAAGATCGTAAGGAACACCGCCCCGAGCAGGCTGCCCAACTGCCACTTGACGAGCTTGAAATGAATCAGCGTTCGTCTCGACACCGGCGCGGGAAACAGAAACGCGATCTCCGCTTCGGTGAAATCCAGCGCGGCGCGGTCCTTCGCAAAAATCCAGCCCATTGCAACGAGGCCAAACGCGAGCAGGCCGAAACCCGTTTCCATCAGGAACAAGCCGTCGTTGCCGAGGCTGGCACCTGTGCTTCCAGCCTGGATCAACGGCGTGCGCCGCCCGCTCCCGATAAAGTGCCGCAGGAAAATCCCGTAGAAGTAAAAGCCAAACGCAATCGCGCCGAGCCAGTATTTCGGCTGCCTGAACCGCCGCACCTGGCAGAGCAGCCGGTTCTTGAGCGTCGTGACCTGGAGATAAGCAAAGGCGCGGATCATGGCGCGCTGCCGGGTAAGGGCGGCGGAATTTTCGGCGGCGCGGAATCCGTTGGCGTTGCCGGCGCGGTGACGCTGTTCAGGGCTGCCGCGTTTTCCGCCGTGGCCTGGATGAAGATTTCCTCGAGGCTCGCATCCGGCGCGGTGTGCGCGAAGGCGCGCGTGATGTCGTCGAGCGTGCCGTGGATGACCTTCCTCCCGTTTTTCAGGATGAGGATGTGCGTGCAAACTTCCTCGACGAGGTGCAGCAGGTGCGAACTCATCACGATGGCCGTGCCGTCCGCGGCGAGGCGCTTGATCGTGTGCTTCATCTTGCGGATGCCGAGCGGGTCGAGGCCGGTGAGCGGTTCGTCGAAGAGGATCGCCTTGGGCGAATGAAGCAGGCCGCACGCGAGCGCGAGCTTCTGCTTCATGCCGCGCGAGAGTTCGGTCGGGAGCTTCTCCGCGTTCTCGGTCATCTCCAACTCGGCGAGGAGCGTCTTGCTGCGCGGCTCCCAGTCGTGGACGTGGTAGATGCGCGCTGTGAAGGCGAGATGTTCCCACACGTTGAGGTAGTCGAAGAGCCGTGGCTCGTCGCTGAACCACGCGAGCTGCTGCTTGGCCGGAAGCGGATCGGTCTTCAGGTCGTGGCCGGCGATGCGCAACGCGCCGCGCGTCGGCGGGATGATGCCGGAGAGGCAGCGCAGCGTGGTTGTCTTGCCCGCGCCGTTCGGGCCGACGAGGCCCATCACCTCGCCCGGCTTCACCGCGAAGGACAGCTCCGTGACCGCGGCGAAGTCGCCGTAGAGCTTGGTGAGGTTTTCGACTTCGATCATGGCCGCGGCGCGAATCGTCCACGTCCTCCTCCACGTCCTCGACCGTGCCGGCGGTTCGAGGACGACGACGAGAGGGAGGACGAGGACGAATTCATTTTTTGGGCTGATCTTTGCGCGGGAACAGCGCCGCCGGTTCGCCGATTGCGTGTCCTGCTTTCAGCCCGCCCCACGCGGCTTCATCGAAGCGCTGCGGCGCGGCCGGCAGACCAAGCTGCGCGTGAATCTTCGCGCTCGTGCCCGGCAGGAACGGGGAGATCAACACCGAGAGCACGCGGCAGGTTTCAGCCAGGTTGTAGAGCACCTCGTCGAGGCGCGCGGCCTGCGCCGGGTCTTTCGCCAGTTTGAACGGCACGGTCTGGTCCACGTATTGGTTGGCGCGCGTGACGAGTTCCCAGATGGCGTGCAGTGCGGCTTGGAGTTCGTTGTGCTTCAGCGCGGCGGCGGTTTTCTCCGTGACGCGCACGGCCTCGGCGGCGAGTTCGTCGTGGCGCGCGGGCAGCACGCCGCTGCGGTAGCGCTTGAGCATCGAGAGCGAGCGGTTGACGAGGTTGCCAAGTTTTTTGGCGAGTTCTGCGTCGTATCGCCCGGCAAATCCTTCATCGGTCCAGTTGCCGTCCGGCCCGATGGCCAGCTCGCGCACGACGTAGAAGCGGAAGGCGTCCACGCCCCACTCCTCAATCACCGCGACGGGGTCAACGACATTCCCCGTGCTCTTGCTGATTTTTTCGCCGTTCTTCTGCCACCAGCCGTGCACGAGGATTTTCCCCGGCAGCGGCAGGCCAAGCGCCTTGAGCATGATCGGCCAATAGACGGCGTGGAACTTGATGATGTCCTTGCCGATGACGTGGATGTCGGCGGGCCACAAGGAAAGTCCAGAGCCTTGAGTCTTGAGTCTTGAGTCAGCGCCGATGGCCGCGGCCACATCCGGGTCGCCGTGTGCGGCGGCGATGCTCACGTAATTCACCAGCGCGTCGAACCATACATAGTTCACATACTCCGGGTCGAACGGCACCGGGATGCCCCACGCGAGCCGCGCCTTGGGCCGGCTGATGCAGAGGTCTTCGAGCGTGTGCGAGCGCAGGAAGCCCAGCACTTCGTTGCGCCGGTAATCGGGCTGCACGAACGCCGGATTCGCCTCGATGAACTCGATGAGCCACTGCTGGTGCCGGCCCATCTTGAAATACCAGTTCTCCTCCACCAGTTCGGTGACTTCGCCGTAGATCGCGTCCCAAGTGCCGTCGGGATTGCGATCTTTGTCCGTGAGGAACGTCTCCTGCCGCGCGGAATACCAGCCGCGATACGGCGCCTTGTAGATGTCGCCCGCGTCGTGCAGCTTCGTCAGCAGCGCGGCGACGACGGCCTTGTGCCGCGGCTGCGTCGTCCGCACGAAGTCGTCATTCGTCAGCCCGAGCTTCGCGGCGAAGGCCTGCCACTGCGCGGCGAGTTCATCGCAGTAAGTCTGCGGATCCTTGCCCTCGGCCTGCGCGGCCTGCTGGACTTTCTGCCCATGCTCATCGAGGCCGGTCAGGAAAAAAACCTCCTCGCCCAGCGCGCGGTGCGAGCGGGCGATGACGTCAGTGATGATCTTCTCGTAGGCGTGGCCGAGATGCGGCTGGCCGTTGACGTAATCAATCGCCGTCGTGATGTAGAACCGTTTGCCCATGCGCGGCGGAGTGTGACTGACCCGCGCCATGAAGGCAACGGTGCTGGAATCGCGCGCTATTTCTGTGCGCGCGGCTCGAAGCGGCCAACAGGAAAGCCCTGCGCGTAGGAAATCACATAAGCGCCGTCGCTGGTGGCGTAGCGAATCTCCTCGCGGCGCTCGAAGTCAGTAGGCGTCTTGCGCTCCAGCGCGTCGGGGCCGTCGGCGCGCAGGAACTTCCCGGCGACGTGGCCGGGGATGAGCGTGCGGTTGCCGAGCGCGTGGCCGGTGGTGGTGAAGATTTTGCCGTCCACCATTTCCTTCGTGACCCAGACGGGCGTGATGTCGAGGCCCGCGCGCTGCATGTTGGCGACCATTTCCTGCCCGTCGGCAAGGCACGTTTTGTCATCCACGCCGTGGACGGAGAAAATCTTCGCGGTCGTGCCGAGGCGCTTCATCTCGGCCAGATGCGCGGGGTGCCCGACGAAGCGAATCTCCTGCGCGCCGGGCGCGAGGAAGTTTGGACTCGACCGATCGTGGCTCCAGCGCGCGTTGAGGCCGGCGGCGGCGGGGAGATTGTAGGCGAGCGCGTCGCTGAGTTTCTTCATGCCGCACATGTCCACGACGCAAGTGAAGGTGCGCGGCGCGAGCTTGTTCGCCATGAGCGTCACGTTGCCGCCGCCGCTGCCGCCGGTCGCGAAGAGGCGGCCGCGCGCGAAGGGAATCTTCGCCGCGTCGAGTTCGCTGAACACGAGCCACAGCGCGCGCAAGGCGTCGAGGCCCTGCAGCCAGCCGAAGTCATACGGCTCGGTGCCTTCGATGGAATCCTTCTGGCCGCTTTGCAGATAGTTCACGCACAGCGCGACGACGTTGAACTCCTTCGCGAGCGCCTGCGGGTTCGCCGTGCCGGCGCAGTCCGTGCCGCCCCAGTTGTGCAGCGTGAGAAAAATGCCCGTGCGCGGGCCGACGTTCGTGAGCGCACCGCCGGGATAATGCACCAGCACGCGCACCGCGCGCGGGCCGGGCCGCAGCGGCCATTCCTGCGCGGGAATCATCACCGCGCCGTCGCGCGCCGGGAGTTTCGGCCACGCCGGCTCGGCGGCGGGAAGGGCCAGCGCGACGGGAAGCAAAACGAAGGCGAGGCAAAAAGTTATCATAAATACTGTCAAACCAATCAGCATTGTAGCGGCGGTCTGTGGCCGCCGTTCTTCGACAAGTGCGACGCTCGCAGAGCGCCGCTACAACAGCAGCGCCAGTGCGCCTGCGCAGCCGGCGACGAGCCAGATCGCGGCGACGGCCTGCTCCTTCTTCAAGCCGCGCCGCACGAGGCGGTGCGAGATGTGATTGGTGTCACCGATCCAGAACGGCTTGCGCGCGAGCGTCCGGATACACACGACGCATGCGAGGTCGCCGAGCGGCACCGCGAGCACGAGCAGCGGGGAGAGCACCGCGAGCGGGTGCGGCGACTTCGCCGTGTAGAAGTGCGGCAGGATCGCCAGCACCGCGAGCAGAAAACCCACGAGATGACTGCCGCTGTCGCCAATGAACGCGCTGGCCTTCGGGTAGTTGAACGGAAGGAAGCCCAGCAGCGCGCCACACACGAGAAACGCCAGCAGCGCCACGAGATACTGCCCGTGCAGCGCCGCGATGCCGCCGAAGCTCAACGCCGCGATGCCGCCGAGGCCGGCGCAGAGGCCGTTCATGTTGTCGAGGAAGTTCATCGCGTTCGTCACCGTAAGTATCCACAGGATCGTCACCGCGTAGCTGAACACGATGCTCTTCACAAATAGCGTGATGCGCACGTCCGCCGCGGCGACGAGTGCGGCGATGGCAAGCTGGCCGATGAATTTCGGCGCGGCGCGCAGCTCGTGTTTGTCGTCGAAATAGCCGAGCACCAACATGCCGAGCGCGCCGAGGAAGATCGCGCCGAGCTGCAACGCCCGTCGCTCGAAGCCGTGACCGAGCAGCGCGTCGGCATCCACGCCGAGCAGGTTGAACTTCACCGCGAGCGCGCCCGCCGCGAGCGGCACGGCGAGGCCGGTGAACACCGCCAGCCCGCCCGCAAGCGGGATGGGTTCGTCGTGGATTTTGCGGTGGCCGGGGTCGTCCACGAGGTTCGACCGCACGCACCACGCGCGCCAGAGCGGCAGCGCGGCGAGTGTCGTCACCAGCGCGCCGAGAAACGCGAGGAGGTAAGCGCCACCGGGAAACATCGGCGCGAGCATCGCCGGGCAACGCCGCGCAGGCAAACCGATTCAGCCGTATGTGAAACCGCTTCCCCACCGTTGGCGTCTCTGTCATCGTGAAAATCATGAAGCCCAAATTCCGTGAACTTCTCCTGCTGCTCGCGCTGTTGCTCACGAGTGCAACCTTCGCGCAGGAACCGAAAGCCGATGCGAAGAAGGCCAAACAACAAGCGCCGATCCAGTTGCCCGCCGGCGTCACCGCGTTGCGCGACCTCGCCTACGTGCCCGACGGGCACGAGCGACAGAAGCTCGACCTCTACCTGCCGGAGAAGGGCGACAAGCTGCCGGTCGTCGTGTGGATTCACGGCGGCGGCTGGGAGGCCGGCAGCAAGGAGCGCCCGCCGGTGATCGCCTTCACCGCGAAGGGCTACGCCGCCGCGAGCATCAACTACCGCCTCAGCCAGCACGCGGTCTTCCCGGCGCAGATCGAGGATTGCAAGGCCGCCATCCGCTGGCTGCGCGCGAACGCCGCGAAGTATCGCCTCGACCCCGACCGCATCGGCGTGTGGGGCCTCTCGGCGGGCGGGCACCTCGTCGCGCTGCTGGGCACAAGCGGTGGTGTGAAGGAATTCGACAAGGGCGAGAACCTCAGCTTCTCCAGCCGCGTGCAGGCCGTTTGCGACTGGGCCGGGCCGTCGGATTTTCTCTCGCTGATTTCCGCGCAAGTGGCGCAGAACTCGAAAGGCCCGGTGGCGAAACTGTTCGGCGGGCCATTGAAGGAACACGAAGACCTCGCGAAACTCGCCAGCCCGACCGCGCACGCGGGCAAGGACGCGCCGCCCTTCCTCATCATGCATGGCGAGAAGGACAACCTCGTGCCGCAGCGCCAGGCCGAGCTGTTGCAGGACGCGCTCAAGAAGGCCGGCGCGGACTCGACGCTCGTCATCGTGCCCGGCGGCGGCCACGTCTTCTTCAGCCAGGAGAACAACCAGCGGGTCGTGGACTTCTTTGATCACACGCTGCTCAAGAACGGTGCGGCAGCGGGGAAGTGACCTGATCCGGGACGCAGTAGTATCCTGCCGCTGGAAGTTTTTCCGTTGACGATCCTGACTCCAAATAGGATCACTTCATCATGAAACTCCCGGTTTGCGAACGTTGGCGTTCCCGTGGCTTCACCCTCATCGAACTGCTTGTCGTTATCGCCATCATCGCGATTCTTGCCGGAATGCTTCTCCCCGCGCTCGCCAAGGCGAAGATGAAGGCCGGCGCGGTCAAATGCCTGAACAATCTCAAGCAATCCGGGCTGGGCACGCTCGTGTATGCCGGCGACTACGACGACGCGATCCCCTACGCGTTCATGCAGGATCCAACTGCTACCATCAACTTATCTTTCGACGATCTTCTCAACCGCTATTGCGGTGGGTCCAAAGACATCTCGCAGCTTGGCGGCACGACCGTGCAGCCGGTGGACAGCCTCAAGATCATGGAGTGTCCCGCGGACAACATTGTCATCCGGTTGAACACTGCGGTGGCCAAGCGCAGCTACACCATGCCCCGCGCCGGCTCGATGAATGCGGGCAACTATCCCCCGAACCCCGGCAGCACCGGGGGCGTCGGGTTGTTCTGGGGGCCACCAGGTGGTCTTGCCGCTGGCACCACCATCAGTCCGATGCGCATACAGATTGTGCCCGCACCTTCCAAGACGCTTATGATTCTGGAGCGCCAAACACAAGGGAATCTTCAGGGCAATTCCAACACCAGCGTCACCGACAGTCCGGACCAGCTCCTCTATCTGCCGGGCACGACCACGTTCAATACAGGCATGAACCCATCGAGCCAATACTACATCCACAACGGCCAGTGGAACTGGCAGTTCATGGACGGCCACGCCGAAAGCCTGCCGTTTGACAAGACCGTCAAGGCCGGCGCGCCGATCAATTCGCCGAGCGCCATGTGGACCATCACCACCGCGGATGACTGACCGGCTTTGCGTTTTCCCATGAAGTTTCTGCTCCGATGCGGTTCCTTACTGCTTTGTTGGTGCGCGGCTTCGCTGCTCCTCGCCTGCAAACGCGGCGTGCCTGCTCCCGCTCCCGTTCAGGTCGCCCCACCTGCGACCGCCGCCGCACCACCTGCGTCACCGGCGGGCCAGCCGGCCCCGCCGGTGGTGACCACACGCGAATCCAACGACGACGCCTACACGAAGGAAATGACGCAGACGATGAACGAATTCCTCGGCGACTACATCAAGGCCAACAAACGCATCCCCAAGGACGTTGGCGAAATGGTCGGCCTCAAGATCATCACCTCCGTCCCCGTGCTGCCCGGTGGGAAGAAGTGGGTCATTGACCAGCAGACCGGCAGGATTTCAGCGCGATAACGCGCGCAGGCATCGCCACAAGCGCGACGCACCGTTCACGTGCCCCGGTCAGCGAGAAGTTTTACGTAAAGCTCGAACATCTCGCCTACCATCCGCTCGACGGGAAAGTATTCGCGCACCAGTTCCTGCCCGCGCTTTCCGAGCCGCGCACGCAGTTCCGCATCGCCGGCAAGCTTGGGAAGCGCGTCGCGCAGCCCAGTCAAATCGCCCGGCTCCAGCAAAATTCCTGTCTCGCCGTCGAGACACACTTCGCGCGCTCCGTCGCAGTCGTAGGCCACGACGGGCTTGCCCGCAGCAAGCGCCTGCGGCAGCGCGCGCGCCAGCCCTTCACGGTGCGAGAGATGGACGAGCGCGTCCATGACGCCGATGTAACGCGGCACTGCATCAGGCGGAACGAGGCCGGTGAAGATGAAGTGTTTTTCCAGATTGATGCGCCGCGCGAGCTTCTCGAAGCGCTGCCGCCACTCGCCGTCGCCGACGAGCAGGAACTTCATTCGCGGACAGCGCCACACCAGTTCTGGTGCGGCGATGAAGAGGTCGTCGTGGCCTTTCAGTTCCGTGAGCCGCGCGATTTTGCCGACGACGAAATCCTCCGGCGCGAGGCCGAGCTTGGCGCGCAGTTCCAGATCGTTCTTCGCCGCGAGAAACGGCGCGAGATCGAAGCCGCTGAAGATGCGTGTGTATTGTTCGCGCCGTCCAATGCCGGCAGTGAGATACTGCCGCGTCATCGCATCGGCGACGCTGACGAAGTGCGTGGTCGCGCGGCCCGCGACGCGCTCTGCGAAGGTGAAAGCGGCATTCGCGAGCGGATTCTGCCAGTCGCCAAAGGAAGGCCCGTGAATCGTGTGGACGATGACAGGCACGCCGGCGCGTTTCGCCGCGAGCCGGCCGAGCACGCCTGCCTTGCCGCTGTGCGTATGGACGATGTCGGGCTTCGATTGCCGGAAAATTTCAGTGAGCTTCAGCAGCGCCCGCCAGTCGTTCCACGGATGCACGGGTCGCACGAGTTCCGGCACAATGGTCAGCAGGCCGGGCACGCCGCGCACGCGGTCTTCGAGCGAGCCTTCGGGACCGGTGGTCGGGCCGGAGATGAGATGAACTTCAACACCGGGCTTCGCGCGCAGGCCGAGCACGCTCGCGACGGTGTTTTCCTGCGCGCCGCCGACGATGAGCCGCGTGATGACGTGCGTGACGCGCATCGTTGGGCCGGCTCACTTCGCGCCGGACTGAAGCTCCTTCAGCCGCTCGGCGGCCTTTTTCGCGTCGGGCGAATTGGGCGGCGCGAGGCGGAGTCCCTGCTCGAAGTATTTTTTTGCCTCGGCGGACTGCTTCCGCAGAAGCGCGGCTTCCGCGAGGCCGAAGTAGCCCGGATGCGATGTAGGCGCGACCTTCACGGCGTCGCGGTAATCGCGCTCGGCATCGTCGAGCTTCCCGAGGCTGAGGCGCGCGTAGCCGCGATTGATGAGCGCGTTGACATTGTTCGGTTGGAGCTTGAGCGCGCGGTCGAGCAGCGGGAGCGCGGCGGCAAACTCGCGTTGCTGGTTATGAATCGCGGCGAGGTTCACGAGCGCGCGCTGGTTGTCAGGCGCGACTTCCAGCTCGGCGCGGAGGACGCTTGCGGCGTTCGTGAGGCGGCCGTTCAGCAGATAAAATTGCGAGAGCGTGTCGAGCACGAGGAGGTCTCTGGGCTGCGCGTCGCGGGCGCGAAGCAGGAGCTGTTCGGCAGCAGCGTTGTTCGTCCGTTGCATCTGCACGAGCGCATCGAGGCGCAGCATGATGGCCTCGCGCGCGGGCGTCTGCACGGCGGAAAAATTCGGTGCGGCGCGAATGGCCTGCAGTTGCGCCACGGCCTCGTCCGTGCGGCGCGCCTGGAGCAGGGTTTCGGCAATGACGACACGCGGGGCAAGGTTGGTCGGATTCAAGGCCAGCGCGCGGAAGAACTGCTGGAGCGCCTGGCGCGGCAGGCCGTCCGAGAGCAGGGCCTGGCCGAGTTGAAGATCGTGTTCTGGTTCATCGAGCGGCCCGTGCGCGCTGAGCAATGCGGCCCACGTCCGTTGCTCGCGGAGGACTTCATCCGCCCGGGCCGTGAGATTTGTGCCGATCTGTTTGCCTTCGCGCAAAAGCTGGTTCACGTCGAGGTTCACGCGCGCGACGGGGTTGGTATTGAGTTGCCACGCGGTCGTGAACGCGCGCTGCGCGTCGGGCAGCAGATTGTTGCGCTGCAATTCAACACCCCAGTAATTCAGCGCCGCAGAGTAGAAGTCCGCGATCACAGGTGCATCGGGCGAACCGGTTGCGGCAGCCTCGCGCAGCGCGGGAAATTGCGCGACGGCGGCGGCCCACACGGTTTGGTTCGCCCCGATGTCCGCTGCGGTGGGTGCGGGCGGCACGAGCGCGCCGGCGGGATAACGGCGCAGTTCGCTGACAAGTCCGCGCGGAACGGCGTAATGACTTTCCAACAGCGGCACGCCATAGGCTGGATGAAGATAGACGAGCGGGTTCGTCACGCCGAGCGACGTGAGTCCCTGCGCGATCCCGGCTGGAAGAAATGTGTTCGTGCCCGCGAGTTCCGCCGGCACCGTGGGCCAGCGGCCCGGATAATGCCGCGCGAGTTTGCGATGATACGAGACGAACGGCAGCCATCGCGTGTCCAGCAGGAGCGGTGCGGGTTTGAGCGGATCAGCGACTCCGGCTTGAAGATAAAGAAAAAACGGATGCGAGGCGATCAACGCGGGCTTCTCCGGCAGCGAGTCGCGGCTGAGTTCCGCGAAACGTCGCAGCGCCGGGCCATTTTGCGCGCGCACGGACGGGAGGTTTCGCTTCACAAGTATCAACGGCACGCTGATGACCGCGATGCACACGGCGGCGGAGAACAACTGGTTGATGGCGCGAAGCAGGAGCGGTTCCTGCCGCCACGACTTCTCCTCTCCGCCGCGCGAGAGAAGTAAAAAATAGCCTGCGAAATAGCCCATCGCGAGCGCGCCGAGAAAGCTGAATGTCAGAAACGGCACGCCAAAGCCCAGCGCGCGCGGGCCGAACGCCGGGTCGAACGCGATCCAAACGCCGATGACGAGGAACGCTGCATGCACGAGGCGGAAAAGGAAGTTCGTCAGCGCCGTGCCCAACGCGCTCGTGTCACCGAACGAGCTCGGCCAGCGGACGCTCATCAGCACCGCGGGCACGACCAATACGAGCGCAAGGATCAGCGCGCGCGAACGTGGGAAGTTGAGCAGGAAATTTTTTTGCGTGCCCAACTCGATGCGGAGCCATTCGAGGAACGTGCCCGCGGTGTCCGCATCGCGCGTGACGAGCCACGGAGGCACAAGGTAAAGCGCAATGCCGATGAGGGCGCAGCCGAGCAGAAGTAAAAGAAACCTAGGCTCGAACAACGTCCGGCCCTTGAGCATGACGAACACGGCTACCGCCAGCGGGAAAAAACCGACGAGCGCATAGTTGTCCGCTGCGCCGAGCGCGTAGAACAAACCGGCCTTCACGAGCCATGAGTCCTTTTGAGCCGCGCGAAATTCAAGCAGGCTTCGGATGACTGCGGCAAACACGAACAGATTCAGCATCTCACCGGTCGCAGCGGTGGCGTGCTCCCAAAAGGTGCGTTGCAATCCGAGCACAAACACCGCAAGCACGGGCGGCAGCCACGCGAGCGGGCCGTCGAGCAGGCCATCCTCGCTGCGCAGGCGCGCGCGCTGCTCACGCGTTCGGTCCTGCGGAAGGAGCGCGACTGAGCGCGCCAGCAACGCAAGCGTGAGCGCGGCACAAGCAGCGGTGAAAAAGTTCAGTGCAAGCGGTTGTAGCGCGCCCTGCGGCAGCAAGTGCACCGGCGCTGTGACGAGATGGAAGAGCGGCTTGACGAGCGTTGGTTCCCACCAGTTCCAGCCCGCGACCGTTGCCACGGTGGGGAGGCTCGCCAGCGTGACCCATTCGCAAAGCGTTGAGAAATACAGCACGACCGCTGCCGCAGCCACGACCCACGGGAGGCGCGTGGTGGCGAAGCGGGATGATGTGGCCGGACGGTCTTCCATGCGGTTGTCGGCGAAAGTTGAAACCATCCGGCGCAGTGAAACAAGATTTCTTCGGCAACTTTACACTGTCTTGCGCCGCAAATCCGCAATGCACTCGACGTGTTGCGTTTGCGGAAACATGTCGTGCGGCACGACTGCGGCGAGTTCATAGGCGCCGCCTTCGCAGAGAAGCTTGAGGTCGCGCGCGAGCGTCGCGGGATGACACGAGACGTAGAGAATCTGCTGCGGCCCGGCGCGGCGCACGCGATGGAGCGCTTCGGGCGGACATCCCGTGCGTGGCGGATCCATCAGCAGCGCGGTCGGCTCGCCCGGATGCCGCTGGAGCAGGCCACCGAGATAGTCTTCCGCAAAACCGCTGACGAACTGCCCGTTCTTGATGCCGCGCGCGGCTTGATTTTGTTTCGCGGCGCGAATGGCCTGCTCGTCCACTTCGACGCCGATGAAGGATTTCACGAGGTCGGCGAGTTCCAGCGCGAAGAAGCCGACGCCGCAATAGGCGTCCACGAGATGCTGCGAGCCTGCGTCGCGCAACCGCGCGCGCGCGGTCTCCACGAGCTTTGGCAGCAGGAAGAA
Organism: uncultured Verrucomicrobiota bacterium; assembly: GCA_964589935.1. Taxonomy (GTDB): domain Bacteria; phylum Verrucomicrobiota; class Verrucomicrobiia; order Limisphaerales; family VHCN01; genus VHCN01. The sequence goes on from CAZPVD010000004.1 coordinate 245,383, forward strand.
ATTGTTCTGGAAAAATGAATCGGGCGGCACGGACCACTTCTCCGGCTGAATGCGCAGCGTGACTTTCAGCCCGCCGCGCGACGGCGGCTTCGCGTGAACTTCTTTGAGCTGTTCATTGAGCGCCGGCTCGGCGATGGCGCACTCGGCGATGTCCACGACGAAACGGTCGTCCACGCCGAGGAAGCCGATGCGCAGGCGTTGCTCCGGTTTGCTCCACTGGCTGCGCACCATGATGCGGTTGCGATAGCCATAGGGTTGCGGGCACGGCACGACCGGCGCGACGATTGCCGGGTCCATGCCGCCGATGCGCTGGAAAAGGTCGGCGATCTGCTTGCGCTTGAACACAAGCTGCGCGTCGTAGGCGATGTGCTGATACTGACAGCCGCCGCATTCGCCGAAGTAACGGCACCGCGGTTCGACGCGGTCGGGCGAAGGCTTCACGACACGCACGAGCCGCGCGCGAGCGAATTTCTTCTTCACCTCGGTGATTTCAGCCTCGACCTCCTCGCCGGGAATCACGAACGGCACGAACACGACGAAGTCCTCGACGCGTCCCACACCCTCGCCGCCGAATGCGAGGTCGTGAATGACCACGTGAATGGTGCTGCCGACATCGAGGGTGGCCGGAGGAATCACGCTGTCAGACACGGCACGTTAGATGGCAGACGGATGGCGGGCGGGCAAGCGCGTTCGGCACGCGCCCAAATAAATCTTACGCGAAAATCTCGCGCACGACATGCCCCGCCACATCGGTCAGCCGGAAGTCGCGGCCCGCGTGGCGGTAGGTGAGCTTCTCGTGGTCGAGGCCGAGCAGGTGAAGGATGGTCGCGTGGAAGTCGTGGATGTGGACTTCGTTCGACGCGACGCTGCAACCATAGTCGTCGCTTTCGCCGAAGCTCACGCCGCCCTTCACGCCGCCTCCGGCCATCCACGAGGCGAACACTTCCGCGTGATGCTCGCGCCCTTTCGCGTCCTTGCCGGTGTTGAACGGCGTGCGGCCGAACTCCGTCGTCCAGACCACGAGAGTTTCGTTCAACATGCCGCGCGACTTGAGGTCGCGCAGCAGCCCGGCGATGGGCTGGTCCACGTTCTTCGCGAGCGGTGCGTGTGCGTTCATGTCGCCATGCGAGTCCCAGTTGCCCGACGCGCCCGTGTCAATGAGTTCGAGGAAGCGCACGCCGCGTTCCGCGAGCCGCCGCGCGACGAGGCACTGCCACGCGAAGCCCTTCGTGCTGCCGCGTTCGAGGCCGTAGAGCTTGAGCGTCGCGTCGGTTTCCTTCGACAAGTCGAACGCCTCGGGCGCCTCGGCCTGCATCCCGTAGGCGGTCTCGAAGGACTTGATGCGCGCGGCGAGGTTCGCGTCGCCGGCGCGCGCCGCGAGGTGGCGGCGGTTGAACGCCTGCGCAAGGCCGAGCTCCATTTCCTGCAATGCCGCCGAGGGCAGACGCCGCTGGATGTTCGGAATCGGTTCCGGTCCCGGCGCGACACGCGTGCCCTGATGGCAGCCTGGCAGAAAATCCGACGCCCACACCTGTCCGCCGGCATAGGGCAGTTGCGGCGCGAGCACGATGAAGGACGGCAGGTTCTGGTTCACCGTGCCCAGCCCGTAGCTGACCCACGAGCCGATGCTCGGCCGCGCAAATGTCACCGAGCCGGTGTGGATGCCGAGCGTCGCCTGAAAATGATCCGGGTGATCGTTGCGCATCGAGCGGATGAGGCAGATGTCGTCCGCGCACTCCGCGACGTGCGGGAAAAGCTCGCTGATCCACAAGCCCGACTGGCCACGCTGCTTGAACTCCCATTGCGGCCGCTTGAAAAATTTCTCGACGACGCGGTTGTTCGGCGCGAAGGCTTCGAGCATTTTCTGGGGCACCTGATACGGCTTGTTGTGATCGGCGATGAGCTTCGGCTTGTAGTCGAACGAATCCACGTGCGACGCGCCGCCGCTCATGTTCAGGAAGATGACGCGTTTGGCGCGCGGCTTGAAGTGCGGCGGTTTCGGCGCGAGCGGGTCGGCGTCCGCCACGGGCCTGCGCTCCGCGGCGAGCAGTTCGGAAATGATTCCCGGCAACATCAGCGAGCCGCCCACGAGCGAGCGGATCATCGAACGACGGTTGAAGTTAAACGACTCGGTCTTCATGCGGGGCATCAGTCCACAAACACAAACTCGTTCCCGCTCATCAGAACACGGGCCAGCGCGGCCCACGATTTTGGATCGAGCTGATCGGACGGGGTTTTCAACTCGGCGAGTTTGTCACGGTAATTGCGGAGAAATTCAGCGCAATCATGCTGCTCGTCGGACGCAGGCGGACGGCCCAACGCGAGCTGGTAAGCGAACGAAACCCGCGTCGGTTCATCCGATGCGGTGCCGAGGACGCGCATCGCGAACTTCGCGGCCTCGGCATGAACCAATGGGTCGTTCATCAGGAAGAGCGCCTGCAACGGCGTCGTGCTCGGCAGCCGCACGCCCGTGCTGGAGCTTGGGTCCGCGCCGTCGAAGAGCGCGAGATAAGGATTTTTGCGAAGCCGCTGCTGCATGAGATACACGCTGCGCTTGCGTGTCTCATAGACGGCGACAAACGGGTTGTGCTGCGTCCAGTTCCACGTCTGTTGCGACGGGAACGGATGCGCGGCGCCGGGCATTTCATCGAGATCGCCGCTGACGAAGAGCATTGTGTCGCGGATGGACTCGGCGTCGAGGCGTTGCCGGGTGAACTTCCAGAACAAGTCGTTGTTCGGGTCGAGCTTCGCGCTCTTCGCGATGTCGGCGCTTGCGAGCTGCCACGTCTGCGAAAGCACGATGAGCTTGTGCATCGCCTTCACGGACCAGCCGCTTTCGATGAAGCGCGCCGCGAGGAAGTCGAGCAGCTCGGGATGCGTCGGCGCCTTGCCCTGCCGGCCGAAATCGTTCGGCGTCTGCACGATGCCCTTGCCGAAATGGTGCTGCCAGATGCGGTTCACCATCACGCGGGCCGTGAGCGGGTTCTTCGAGTCGGTCAGCCACGTGGCGAGTTGCAGGCGTCCGCTGGTCGCGCAGTCCTTCGGCAGTTCCTGCCCGCCGAGCACGGCCGGGAAATGACGCGGCACCTCGTCGCCCGTGCGCTTCGGGTCGCCGCGCAAGTGCATCTTTGCGTTCGCGGGCTTCGCGTCCACGACGGCGTAGGCGCTGTTGATCGCAGGGGTCTGCGCCTGGAGTTCCGTGAGTTTTTTCTTTGCGTCCGCGACGGCTTTGGCCGCGGCTTCGATGCGTGATTTCTTTTCAGGTGAATCGGGCTCCTTGTCCGCCTCGGCCTTCGCGGCTTCGAGCTTCTTCACCTCGGCTTCCTGCGCGGCGACCTTCTCGCGATGCGGCTTGAGGAGCGCCTCGATTTCAGACGGCGGCATCAACGGAACGAAGTCCTCCTGCCGCTTGCCGACTTCCGCGCCGGGGAACGGATAGCGCGTGCTGTTGAAGATGCCGTAAAGCCCGTAGTAATCGCCCATCGTGAACGGGTCGAACTTGTGATCGTGACAGCGCGCGCATGAGAGGCTGAAGCCGAGCATCGTGCGGCCGAGATTATCAATCGTGTCCTCCAGCGTGAGGTGATGCTCGCCCATGCGGTCGCCGCCGAAGCGCCGCGCGATGGCCAGATAACCCGTGGCCGTGATGCGCTCGAACCGCTCTGCGTCGTCCTTCGCGGGCATCAGGTCGCCAGCGATTTGTTCGCGCAGAAACTCGTCGTAGGGCAGGTCGCGGTTAAAGGCGGCAATGACCCAGTCGCGATACCGGTGCGCCTGCGGCACGGGATAATCTGAGGCGTTGCCGCACGTGTCGGCGTAGCGCGCGACATCGAGCCAGTGCCGGCCCCAGCGCTCGCCGTAGCGCGGCGATGCCAGCATGCGGTCCACAACTTTTTCAAACGCCCGCGACGACGTGTCCGCGAGGAAGGCATCCATCTCCGCCGGTGTTGGCGGCAGGCCGGTGAGGTCGAAGGTGACGCGGCGCAGCAGTGTGCGCTTGTCCGCCGCGGGCGCAGGCGCGATGCCGGCCTTCTCCAGCCGGGCCAGAATGAAGTTGTCCACCGGCGTGCGTGGCCAGGATTTGTTCTTCACCTTCGGCGGCGGCGAGTCCTTCACAGGCTGGAACGACCAGAACTTGCGGCCTTCTTCGAGGCTCATGCCGTATTTTGCGGGGGCTGCCTTTGCCACGGCCTTTGCGGACGCGGCCTTGCGCGGGTCAGGTGCGCCCATCTTTACCCACGCCTCAAGGTCGGCGATCTGCGCGTCGGAGAGCTTCTGCTTGGGCGGCATGCGCAATTCCTTGTCCGTGTGGCGCACGGCGATGATGAGCCGGCTCTTGTCGGGATCGCCGGGCACGAGCGCGGGGCCGGAATCGCCGCCCTTGAGCAGCGCGTCGCGCGTGTCGAGCAGCAGGCCGCCCTTCACTTTCTTGGACAGCGCCGAGTGACACTCGTAACACTGCTCCGCGAGCAGCGGGCGGATGCGCTTCTCAAAAAAATCAAACCCGTCGGCCGTGGACTTCTCCGCCGCGGCGGCGGCGCGTGATCCGGCAAGGAAAACAATTCCGCCAATGAGCGCGGGCAGACAGCGCAGGCCGAACGATGTTGTGGCAGCCGGGTTCAAGTGCAGTCAAAAGTCTAACGAGACAGACGCAGGGAGACAACGGCCATTCACCGCGAGGGGAAATGAGTGCGCGAAATTCGCCAAGCCAAACTTGGACCAACGACGCGAAAGTCCGAACTCTCCGTTACGAGTGCATCACGAAACCACCGTCCACGTTGAGGGTCTGGCCCGTGATCTGCGCGGCGCGGTCCGAGGAGAGGAAGACGATGAGGTTGGCGACATCCTGCGGCGTCTGCCACTGGCCGAGCGGGAGCAGGGCGCGGATTTTCTCGCCGGCCCATTCCTCGTAGGTGCGGCGCCTGTCCGGCGGTTGTTGTTCGTGCCACGCGCGCCAGACGGATTCGTTGAGCGGTGTCTTCACCATGCCGGGACACACGGTGTTCACGCGGACGCCATGGGGCGCGAGGTCTTTGGCGAGGCATTGCGCGAAGTTGATGTTCGCCGCCTTGGATGCGCTGTAAGGCGGGTCGCTCTGTGAACCGTGCTGCCCCGCAACCGACGCAAGGAAGACCATCGTGCCGCGTTTCTGCAGCATGAACTGCGGCGCGACGGCGTGCGCGACGTGAACCATGCCCATGACGTTCACGTCGAGCACGCGCAACCAGTCCGCGGGCGAGAGATTCGTGAAGGGGAAGCCAAATTTACCCGAGCCAACGGCTGCGGCATGAACCAGATGATCAATCGCGCCGAGCTTCTCCTCTGTCTCGCGCAGCGCGGTCACGATGGTTTCGGGGCGCGTCACGTCCACGCGGCAGCCGACCGTCGGCGAATTGCCACTCGCAGAAAGTTCACTCGCGACTTCGGCGACGTTTGGTGTGATGTCCCACAGCGCGACTTTGCATCCCTCGGATGCGAACAGTTCCGCCGCCGCGCGACCGATGCCGCTGGCCCCGCCGGTGACGACGACCGCGTGATCTTTCAAGTTGAGTTCCATAATGCAACCCGCGCGCGACTTGGGCGGGCTTCGTTCAACGGTGCGCAGCTTCATTGCACGCCGCCGCGCGAATTGGAAGCCGCAATGCGGCCCGCCCTGCGGGATTGCCTTCGCGCGGGGTTCATTTAACGTGGCGCGCAACATTTGTTTATGGCGAAACCTTGGATGGACATTTCGGTGACAATGCGCGACGGCATGGTGCACTGGCCGGGCGATCCGGAGTGCCGCGTGTCGCTGCATGTGAAGCTCGGTGACCCGATGCCCGGCAAGCCCGGCAAGACGATCCCGTGCAACCTCACCAAGCTAGAACTCAGCGCGCACACGGGCACACACATGGACGCCCCGCGGCACTTCGTCCGCGACGGCCGCACGATGGAATCACTGCCGCTGAATGCCGTCATCGGCCCGTGTCGCGTGATCGAGCTGCGGCACAAATCACAAATCACGGTGAAGGAACTGGAACCGCACCGGCTCAAGCGCGGCGAACGCGTGCTCTTCAAGACGCGCAATTCGACGAAGAGCTGGAAGCTCGCGAAGACTTCCACGTTCGATGAGAACTTCATCTACATCCCGGCGGACACCGCACGCTACCTTGTCGAGCGCGGCGTGATGATGGTGGGTGTGGATTATCTCAGCGTCGGCGGCTACATGAAGGACGGCGTCGAGTGCCACCAGATCATGCTTGGCGCGGAAATCTGGATCATCGAAGGACTCGACCTCTCGAAGGTCAAGCCGGGCCGCTACGAACTCATCTGCCTCCCGCTGAAAATCCTCGGCGCGGACGGCGCACCTTGTCGCGCGGTAATTCGTCCGTTGTAAACGTGAGTTACATCAGCTTCGTGTCCTGCCCTTCGAGCTTCTTGAGTTGCTTCTTGATGATCTCGACGTTGGTCGTGAGCGCGAACTGAGCCTTGATGATTTCGTCCTGAACGGCCTTGTCGCCAAGTGCGCGCGTCGCGGGCAGAATCTTCATCATCTCGGCGGTGATGGCGTTGCAGGCTTTGCGGATTTGGTCGGTGGCTTCAGCAGATGTCATAGGAAATCTTGTTTGTTCAGCGAATCACGAAAACCGGTCCTCCGTCCACGGGTCGGCGGTGTTCGAGTAGCCGCGCACCTCCCAGAAGCCGAGGATGTCGCGGTCGAGGAACGTGATCTCGCGCACGAACTTCGCGCCCTTCCACGCGTAGCGCTTCGGGATGATGACGCGCGCCGGGCCGCCGTGCTCGACCGGGATCGGTTTGCCGTTCCACGAGTGCGCGATGAGCACGTCGTCGTCGAGGCACACGTCGAGCGGGTTGTTCGTCGAGTAGCCGTCGTAGCTTTTGAAAAAAACGTGCGACGCGCTCGGCTTTGGCTTCACAAGGTCCGCGAGCGTGAAGAACGCGACGCCGGTGAACGGCATGTCGAACTGGCTCCACGTTGTGACGCAATGGAAGTCGCTCGTGTCCGTGAACTGAGGGAGGGCCATGAAGTCCTTCCACGAGAGCGTGACGGGGTTTTCGACGTGGCCGTGAATCTTCAGCTCCCATTTGTCGAGCGGCACGTCGGGATGAATGCCGAGGTCGAGGACGGGGAAGTTGTGCACCTGCCGCTGACCCGGCGGGAGGCGGTCGGTCGAGCGCGCGGCGGGTTTTTCCTTGTCGGCCATTTTGCGCGCCCAGCGTTCCTTGCGCGCGATGTAGTCGTCTTTCACAAGCGCAAGTTAACGCAAGATTTACCGCAGAGAAAGCCGTGAGTGCGCTACTTCTTCTCCCGCCAGCGCTGCCACGCGAGGCCGGGCTTCTCCGTGCGGAACGCGACGAGCCGCGTGTGCTCGACCTCGGTCACATACACGGTGCGGCCGTCCGGCCCGCCGAAGCAGAGGTTGCTCGGTTTGCTGCCGAGCACGTTCACCTCGTGCAGCACCTCGGCCTTGGGCGAGAGGACGACGACGGTGCCCTTGCCGTGGCGCGTGATGTAAAGGTTGCCGTCCACGTCGCAGCGCATGCCGTCGAAGCCGAAGTCATCGAACTTTTTCAGCAGTCGCTTGTTCTTCAGCGTGCCGTCCCCCGCGATGGTGAAGGCCCACACGTTGCGCTGCACGCTCTCGTTCACGTAAAGCGTCCTGCCGTCGGGGCTGACCTCGATGCCGTTGCTCGTGCCCATGTTCGGCGCGGCGAGCGTGACCTTGCCGTTCGTGCCGATGCGCCAGACCTGGCCGGTGCTTGCTTTCCAGTTCGGGTCGCTGGCCCAGAGCGTGCCGTCGGGCGCGATGGCGAGGTCGTTCGGCTGGTTCATCCGCGGCTCATGCGCGAAGACGCTGACCGTCTTCGTGACCGGGTCAATTTGCAGCACGTTGTGCCCGACGTAATCGGCGACGAACATGATGCCCGCACGGTCGAAGACGATGCCGTTGCCCGTGCTCTTGCCCGGCAGCGTGATGAACACCTCCGACTTTCCGTCCGGCGTCGTGCGGCCGATGGTCTGCTCCTTCGTGAAGTTGACGGCGTAGATGTTGCCCTCGCGGTCGCACGCTGGCCCCTCGATGCCGGCGGTGAACTCGCCTTCCTTCGTGAGCGGCTTCGCGGTCCACAGCGGTTCATCGGCGGCGAAGGAAATCGCCGCTCGCAGCAACGCGAGCGCGAAGAATGTGATGACGAGATGTTGAGGAAGCGAGCGTGTGGTATTCATGGATGGCAAAGCGTTAACCAAGCGGCGCGATGTTGGCAAATGCGAATCGCGCATGTTCGCATGATGAAGATTCACTTCACACCGCGACGATTCTCTCGAGTTCCTTCAGCGAAGCGATGCGGCCTTTTGCCGCCGCGCTTGAGCGCGAGCGGTCGAGGAGGAGCGCCTGGAAGCCCGCTTCGCGCGCACCCTTCGCGTCCTCGCGTTCACCGTCGCCGACGTGCAGAACATGGTCGCCGGGCAGGCCGAGTTTGCGCAGCGCGTGCTCGAAGATGACCGGCGAGGGCTTCGTGAACCCGATGTCGCACGAGACGACGGTAATCTCAAAGAACGACGCAAGGCGCAGCTTGTGCAGGAGCGGTTCGAGGCGTTCGTCCCAGTTCGAGATGATGCCGAGCCGCACGCCGCGCGTCGCGAGTGAGTCGAGCGCGGGCATCACATCCATGCAAAGCCGCCATGCGTCCGGCTCGGCGAAGCGCTGATACACATCGTCGAAAAACTTCGCCGGCAGTTTGGGCGCGAGTTCCCCGAACGTCTCGCGCACGAGAGTGCACCACGCCTTCTGCGTGTAGGCGAATTCGCCCTTCGCGCGCCACGCAGCGTCGAACCGGCGGTTCAGCTCATCCACATCCACGGGCCAGACGCCGTGACGCGCGGCGACCTCGGCATACACGTGTCCCACCGTCGGCCACGGCTCGATGAGCGTGCCGCCGACGTCGAAAGTTACGGCGTGAACAGGACTGATTGGGTTCACGAAGCGAGCGTTTCAGGCGAGCAGGTCACGAGGCAAGTGGAAAAACTCTGTAGGCGTGGGGCGGCGGGGTCACTTCATCGGCGGCAGCTTCATGTCCAACTCCCGCACGAGGAAGCCGAACTTGTCCGCCGATTCCTCGATGAGCTTCGCCGTCGGCTTGCCCGCGCCGTGGCCGGCCTTCGTCTCAATACGGATGAGCACGGGCGGGCCGTCCTTCGCCTGGCACTCCTGCAGGCGCGCGGCGAACTTGAAGCTGTGCGCCGGCACCACGCGGTCGTCGTGGTCGGCGGTGGTGACGAGCGTGGGCGGATACTTCACGCCTGGCCGCAGGTTGTGCAGCGGCGAGTAGGCGAAGAGCGCGGGGAACTCGTCCGCGTTGTCCGCGCTGCCGTAGTCGCTCGTCCACGCCCAGCCGATGGTGAACTTGTGAAAGCGCAGCATGTCCATCACGCCCACCGCCGGCAGCGCCGCGCCGAACAGCTCAGGCCGCTGCGTCATGCACGCGCCAACGAGCAGCCCGCCGTTCGAGCCGCCGGCGATGGCGAGCTTTTTCGGCGAGGTGTATTTCTGCGCGATGAGCCACTCGGCCGCGGCGATGAAGTCGTCGAAGACGTTTTGCTTTTTCGCCTTCGTGCCGGAGAGGTGCCAGTCCTCGCCGTATTCGCCGCCGCCGCGCAGGTTCGCCACGGCGAAGACGCCGCCCAGCTCCAGCCACACGGCCATGCTCACGCTGAAGCCCGGCGTCTGCGGGATGTTGAAGCCGCCGTAGCCGTAGAGATACGTCGGATTTTTGCCGTCGAGCTTGAGGCCTTTCTTGTGCGTGATGAACATCGGGACGCGCGTGCCGTCCTTGCTCGCGTAAAAAATCTGCTTCGTCTCGAAGTCGCCCGACTTGAAGTCCACCTTCGGCTCGCGGAACACGGAACTTTTTCCCGTCTTCATGTCGTAACGGAAAATCGAGCCGGGCACGGTGTAGCTCGTGAACGAGTAGAATGTCTCCGTGTCCGTGCGCTTGCCGCCGAAACCGCCCGCGCTGCCGATGCCGGGCAGCGCGACCTCGCGCGCGAGCTTGCCGTTGCGGCCGAACACCTTCACCTGCGAACGCGCGTCCTTGAGATACGTGCAGACGAACTGGTCGTTGAGCAGGTTCGCGCCGCGCAAAGTCTCGGCGGCCTGCGGGATGATTTCCTTCCAGTCGGCCTTCGCGGGCTTCGCGAGGTTAATCGCCACGATGCGTCCGCGCGGGGCCTTAAAGTCCGTGTGGAGAAAAAACGTGGAGCCGACGTTGTCAATGAAACTGAACTCAGCCTCGAAATCCTTGATGAGTTCGATGACGGGCGCGTTCGCCTGCGAAAGATCCCGGTAAAACAGCAGGTTCTTTCGTAGCGTGCCCTTCCACACGGAGATGACGAGGAACCTGCCGTCGTCGGTGACGTGGCCACCGAAGCCCCACTCTTTCTGGTCGGGACGCTCGTAGATGAGTGTGTCCGCGGACTGCGGCGAGCCGAGTTGGTGGAAGTAAAGTTTCTGAAAATAGTTTGCGCCCTTGAGCGACTCGCCGGGCTTCGGCTCGGCGTAGCGCGAGTAAAAGAAACCCTTGCCGTCCTTGGTCCACGACGCGCCGCTGAACTTCACCCATTTGATTTGGTCGCTCAAATCCGCGCCCGTTTTCACGTCGCGAACTTTCCACTCCTGCCAGTCCGAACCGCTCGCCGAGAGGCCATAGGCCATGAAGTTTCCATCGTCACTGATGCTGTAGCCGGAGAGCGCGACCGTGCCGTCGGCGGAGAGCTTGTTCGGATCGAGCAGCACACGCGGCTCGGCGTCGAGCGCGTCGGCGACGTAGAGCACGGACTGGTTTTGCAGGCCGTCGTTCTTCGACCAGAAGTAGCGCGAACCTTCCTTGTGCGGCAGTCCGTAGCGCTCGAAGTTCCACAGCTTGGTGAGCCGTTCCTTGAGCCGCGTGCGCTCCGGGATTTGTTCGAGGTAGCCGAACGTCACCTTGTTCTGCGCCTCGACCCACGCCTTCGTTCCGTGCGCGTTGTCGTCCTCTAGCCAGCGATACGGGTCGGGGACCTTCGTGCCGTGGTAATCGTCCACGACATTCGTCTTGGCGGTTGGCGGATACATGGGGCGGGGGCGTTCGGCGGAGCTGGCACAAAACGTCATGAGGGCAAGGCACGCTGGCGCGAGTGAATTCGGTCGCATGATGAACCGCAGGATTCAGACACGAAGCGGGTGCGCCCGCAAGTCCCTGCGCCAGTTTTTCTTTGACACCACCGCGCTTTGGCGATGCTATTCGCGCGACGCATCCATCGCACAACACAACGCACATCACTGTCCCATGAAAATCACCGCACGCATTTCCCGGCTCGCCGCGCTGACCGCGCTTGCCACGTTCGCTGTCGCCGCGCAGGCCGAGACGATCATCTCCGCCGACCATCGCATCGGGCCGTTTGCCATCGGCTGCCAGGCTTACACCTTCAACCGCTTCAGCGTCTTCGAGGCCATCGAGAAGACCGCCGAGGCTGGCGGCAAGACCATCGAGTTCTTTCCCGGCCAAAAGCTCTCGAAAGAAGAGCCGGGCACCAAGTGGGACCACAACGCCAGCGACGAAGTCATCGCCCGGGTGAAGGAGAAACTCGCCAAGCACCATCTTCTCGCCGTCAATTACGGCGTCGTCGGCATTCCCAAGGATGAAGCGCAAGCGCGCAAAATTTTTGAGTTCGCCAAGAAGATGAACCTTTACGGCATCACCACGGAATCCACGGACTCGATTGACACCATCGAGAAGCTGGTCAAGGAGTTCGACATCCGCGTGGGCTTCCACGAGCACGGGCGCCAGCCGAACAACGCGAATTACAAAGTGTGGGACCCGTATTTCATTCTCTCCGTCGTGAAGGACCGCGACGCGCGCATCGGCGCGTGCGCCGACACCGGCCACTGGCAGACGAGCGGGCTGAACCCGGTGTATTGCCTGCGCGCGCTCAAGGGCCGCATCGTGAGCCTGCACATGAAGGACAAGACCGATTACGGCCCCGGCGCGCACGACGTGCCCTACGGCACTGGCACCGGCGACATCAAGCGCTGCCTCGACGAGCTGATGAAGCAGAACTTCACCGGCCACATCTCGGTCGAATACGAATACAACTGGGACAACTCCGTTCCCGACGTGAAGCAGTGCATCGAGTTCGTGGGCGATTACGTCAAGGCGATGCCGAAGAAGTAGCCGTCACGGATTGGGCACGGCGCGGATGCCGAAGAACCGGTTCGCGATGTTCGTGTAAGGCGTGAACAGCTCCAGTTCCGGGAAGCGCCCCGTAAAGTTCGACAGCGTGTTGAACGGCACTCCCACATTCGTTCCCATCGTCACTGTGTAGGTGAAATTCGTGCTGGCGGGCCAGCTCACGCGCGCGAGGCGCTCATCCCAAAACGACACATCCGCCGCGAGCTGGAATGGCGCGTCCACAGCGTTCGGGTTTGTGCCCATGAGTTGCTCGCGCATGTTCGAGTAGCCGTCGCGGTCGGGATCGTCCTTCGGCCCCTGCGCGAGCGAGCCGAAGTTCGCGCGCTCCCAGTTGTCGTCGAGGCCGTCGTTGTCCGTGTCCGTGATGGCGACGCCGAGCACGGTCAAATCCACTTCCAGCACGTTCCCGGTCAGGCTGGCTTCCTCGTCGCTCACTGCGACTGTCCACGTCCCCGCCGTCGCCTCGAAGAAATGATGCGTCGTCATGTAAGTCCAGTCGGTCAGCGTCGTGTTGTCCTGGTTGACGTGCTGCAACACGCTGCGCGTGCCGGCCGGCGAGGTGAGAGTGATGCGCAAATCACCGCGGGCAGGATGATCCGTGCGAACGCGCACCAGCACATGCTCGCACAGGAGCGTGTTCGTCACAGCGAAATTGTAAGCCGCCGCATTGAGCACGATGCGCGCGGTCGCGGTCGGGTTCGCCGCAATGTAGCTTTGCAGGTTTGTGCCGTCGGCGTAGCCGATGAACACGGCGGGAATCGGCACGAAATCCGTTGATCCCATGACACCGAGGCTGCTGCCGGTGGCGCTGTTGTAAATCACGGCGAAGTTTGCGCCCGCCTGCGCCGCGTAGTTGATTTTGTCGGTGAAAAAATTCACGCCGCGCTGAATGAGCGCGGCCTTGCCGGTCAGGTTCGTCGCCAGCGGTGCCAGCGCCTGCCCCACGTCCACGAGCGGAAGCGCGGCGGTCGGCGCGTCCGCGTGCGGCCCTGTGCCCGGCACGCACGCGATGCTTGTCAGGCTCGCGGGCACGTTCTGTCCGCTCACCACCAGCCGCAGGCCGTCGTCGGGAATCGCAGTGGCCGTTGTCGAGACGAGCGTGACGTTCGTGCGTGCCGGCCGGTTCTGCCAGCGTTTTGCAATGGCCACGGCCTGTCCCGCGTCGGGGATGCCGAAGCCGACGTTGTGGCTCACGCGCAAGCCCGCGCCGTTCGTCGTGAGATCGGCGTCGGCGAAGTCGAAGTGCCGCGCTGAGAGCACGAGGATTTGCTGCACGTCGCGCACGGTGAGGTTCCTGTTCACCGCGAGGATGAGCGCGCACACGCCCGCAATTTGCGGCGTCGCTCCGGAAGTTCCTGAAAACCCCGTGCCATCGAACACGTAATTTGCCAGGTCGTTTGTGAATGAAATTTGATTGTAACCCAGTGAGCCGAGACGGTCGGTCGTGAAGAGGGTTGGAAATCCGGCGTCGCCGCTCGGCGCGGCGACGAGCACGCACGCGCCGGGATTGCTGTAACTGGCCGCGCGTCCGTCTGAACGCGCCGCCGCGACCGCGATGACGGCGGGATCGTTCGCATAACCGTCATCGTTCGAGTCCGAGAGGTCGGCGCGTCCGTTTCCGCCCGCGCGGCAGATGACGACACCGCGGCCTTGCCGGCCCAGCGTGACGGTGTTTGAGATCGAGGCAATTTCGATCTGGCTCGGCGGGAGGAACTGCGCGCCTGCGTTGCCCCAACTGTGGTTTTCCACGGAGACGATGTTCGACGCGAAGGGGAACATGTTCATTAACTGGATGTCCGACACGAGGAGGTCGTTGTTGTCGAATACGACCCAACTCGCGAGTGTGGCCGCAGGCGCGACGCCCGAGCCACCGATGCCGTTGCCGCCGTCCGCCGCGATCAGGCCGCCGACGCAAGTGCCGTGGCTAAATGAAGTGATCGCGTGCGCGCCGTTGGTCGTCGAGTTGACGAAGTTGTAGTGCGGCGCGCCCGCGACGCGCGCGGCGAGGTCGGGGTGCGAGAGATCAAGCCCGTCATCGCCTTGCGCGATGACGATGCCCGCGCCGCGCGTGATGGGCCAGGCCGCGCGCACGTTGAGGTCAACACCCATCGGCGCGCCGTTTGCGGCGCGGTTTTCCAAGTGCCACTGGTAAATGAAATAGGGATCGTTCGGCTTGGGCGCGTAGGCCCCGTTGCGGCTGACGCGACGGCGGCGCTCGGGATGCGCGGCAAGCACGCCGGGCAATGTTGACAGTTCCGCCGCCGCGCGCATCGCTGTGGCTGCGTCCCTTGTGCGCAGAATGAAAAGTTGCGGGGCAACGGTCTGCTCCAGTTCAAGCGGCTGTCCGCGAAGCACCGCGTTCACATCTGTGCCGGGCGCGAGGTGCAGCACGACGCGCCGGCCGAGCTGGATGAAATTCGTGGAGCCATCCTCCGGCCACGCGCGCAGCCATTCCTCGCCGGGCACGGATAAAAGGGCGATTTTTCCGGCAGGATGCTCGATGCGGTAGGCGGCGGCGCGCGGCTCCTTGAACTCAAAGCGCGGCATGGACGGCCCCGGCTGCGCGCCGGCCCGCCCGGTCATCATGCCCAGCAGGAGCACGCCCGCCCAAAGCCAGAACCGTCGCATCGTGTGAAACTGTAACACACATTGACTCAGATTTTCGAGCGCAAAGCCCGCCGCGCGCCTACTGAATATCACCGAGCAGGCCGGATCAGCCGAGCCAGCGCCGACGCAGATGATCGAGCGCCATCGCGCCGCGCAACGGCCAGTTCGGATGCAGCGCGTGCGAGCCTTCGCGCCACCACGAGACGGGGCGGCGACGCGAGCTGGCGAGCGCGGAGAACGCCTGCACAAGGTTCATCTCCAAAAAAAACTGCCCGTTCGCTCCGGACCGAGTGAACGAGCCGAGCGCCCTCGCTTCGGCGCGCGTCGGATGCACTTGAAGTTCCTCGGCCAAGCTCCGCGCGACGCGCTGGAAGTCCTCCAGTTCAAACGAGCCGGGCGTCACTGCCGCGAGCCAGTGTTCTGTGAGGCGCTGGATTCCGTGTTGCAACCCGGCAAGCGGATCGGTCGCGGCATCACCGTCCGCGCCGGTCAGCACTTCGAGCAGGCGGAGGTTGTGGCCGCGCAGCGATTTCGTGTTCCACCATGGCAGCACGACCTGGCTGTGGCCGACGGCGGGGCTGGCTTCGTTGAGTCCGAGGAAAAATCCGGCGGCGAGATTTGCCGCGCCGTGGCCGCGCTCATGAAGCGCGAGCGCGAGCGTGCCGAGACGAGCCGCGCTCCAGCCGACTTCCACGAGGCCAAACGGAACCCCGTCAAGCAGTCCGGCCGTGCGCCACGCAGCTTCATCGCGCATGTCGAGTGACGGAAGAACGCGCGTCTCGACCGGAAAACGCCACGCTTCGGCGACGCGCCCCGCGACGCGGGCAAGAAAGCGTCCGTGCGGGCCGACGAAACACAGCCGCTTCATGCCGCGCTCGGATGCTTCCACGAGACACCAGTGGACGAAGCCGAACACCAGCGGCCCGGAAACATTGGTCGCGATTTCCCAGACGCTCGCGCGCGGGCCTTCGCTCTGGAGGCATTCCAGCCGGGCCAGACGCACGGCTCCCGCGAGCCGCGAGCGCCAGAGGCGGAGCGACTTTCCCTCGCCGCGGGCGAGCTGCTCGAAGCGCGTGAGCCGGCACTGGTCGCGCTTGATGACGCTCATGCCCAGCCGTTGCGGCGCGGTCACGTCGCGCAACGTGTCCATGCCTGTGTGCGTCCAGTCTTGGATGCCCGGATACTGGCTGCGGATGCGCTCAAAGAGTTCGCCGGAAGCCTTTGGTAGGCGCAGCTCGCACGAGACGAACAGCTTGTCTCCTTCCTCGAAGAATCCCCCGCGTCGCAGCACGCGCTCGATAAAGGCCGAGGGCAGGTGTGTTTCGACGAGAAAGATCGCGCCGTCAGTCCCCTTGCGCCGGGCTTGAACCGTCTCCAGCGCGCCGGGAACAACCGCGAGGTTTTCCTCTTCAAAGTCGAGTTCCATGTCGCGCGCCGCGTCGGTTTGTTCGGGTGTCCAGCGGAACGCGCGAGCAAGTTCGGTATAAATTTCCGCGAGCGTGGTCTCGCCCTTGGGCGCATTCAGCCGCGCGCGGCGCTCGGCATCAACCCGCTTGCGCGCAAACTCCTCGCGCTCGCACACGATGAGACCGGCGGCGCGCAGCTCGCGGCCCAGCGCGAGATACACGTCGTCCGCGCCGGCGAACCGGCGCGTCAGCAGCGTGTCGAGAACTTCAAACGAGGCGACGCGCATGGCGGCTGAACACCGTGTTGAACATGGGAGTTGCGACCACGATCCAAAACCCGCCCGTCACACTCCGCCGATCCATTTCCGATCATCCCACACGGCCTTGAGCGAGGTGAGGTTGCGCGAGTCGAGGACGTGCTTCGCGGCGGTGAGGAGTTTTCCCTTTTTCGCCGCGTGCCACGCGTCGCTCGCGCTGATGGCGACGAACTGCAGCACGCTCGGGTCGCGGTAGCAGTCAATCATGCAGCGCGTGCAGCCGTCGCGGATTAGCTTCGACTCGTCCCATTCATAGACGTTGCACATGGGCTTCTCCCAGAAATGGCAGCGATACAAATCCAGCTTCCAGTCGAGGTAGAAGTATTTGTGTCCGCCGAGGCAGCCGAACTTCTCCGGCTGCTTGCGCAGGTGGCGCTGCATCTCGTTGAGCGACTCGGTCGGGTTCACCACCGGATAGCCGCTGTTGTGCTTCATCCTTTTGATGTTCTCGAACAGCGCGATGAGTTCGTCGTTGTTGTAATTCACCAGCCCGCTGTCGCTGAAGCTGAGATAACTGCTCGCGAGTGAGGTGAGCGGATAGCTGAAGGTGCAACTCGTGAAGCCGAGCGATTCGAGGAACGCCGGCAGCTTCTCGTAATCATCAATCAACCGGCTCGCCGTGATGCTCGCTGTCGTCTGCACGCCGGCGGAATGGAAAAATTCGTTCGCCTTCTTGATCTTTCTGCACACGTCCGGCAGGCCGCGGTTCTTCTCGTGCTTGCCGATGTCGTGCGCGTCAATGGACATGATCACGCTCGACAAGCCGTCGCTCACGAGGCCGCGCATGTTTTCGTCGGTCCACAGGCCGCCGTTCGTGCAGATCATCGGATGGATGCCCCGCTCGGCTGCGTAGCGCGTCATGGCGCGCAAATCGCGATGCACCATCGGCTCGCCGCCCACGAAGAGCAGGTAGCCGATGTGGTTCTTCACGGCGATGTCCACCACGTCCTGCGCTTCCTTGAGCGTGACGCTGCGGCGCGCCTTCGGGTCAAACTTGCTGCGCGCGAAGCCGCAGAAACCGCAGTCCGCATTGCAGATGTTTGTGATGGCGAACTGCAAGTAGCCCGGCCCACCGTGGTTGAGGACATCCTTGAACAACTGCCAGCCAGACGTGTGCGGGCGCGTGACGGGGCGTGTCAGGTCCACCGGAGCCGGCGCGCTCGCCGGGGCTTCAGGGGACTGCGTTAATGTGACGGTGCTCATTCAACAAATCGGCGGATGGTGCTCACCCGCGCGCGACGTGGCAATGCTTCTTTTCGGTTATTTTGCCGGGACTTTTCGCAGCAGTTTGTTGATGCGCGTGAAGACCTCCGGCGGGAAGCCCATCGCGCGCTTGAGCTGATAATCCTTCTCCAGAATGTTCGGCTCGCCCTCCCACGCGCGGAAATCCCTCCACGAAACGAAGCCCTGCATCCACGCCCAATGGCCGAACACCGGCACCGGATAATCGCTGCCATGCACCATGCGGCTCAACGCCGGCTCGGCCAGACAACGCGGCACCACGCTGCCGCGGATGGGCACGTTGAACGCGCTGATGTCCGCGTAAAGATTCGGATGCTTCGCGAACATCTCCGGCAGCACGTCGAAGTATTGCGGGTCGAACAGCCCGCTCTTCGTCGCGCAGTGTGCCGCGATGACGTTCACGCCGCACTCCAGCGGCAGCCGCAGCGTGCGCGGGTCGGCGAGGTCGGGGCGGACGACTTGCATCGTGTGCTCGCCGCCCGTGTGCGCGAGCAACGGCAGGCCGGCCTCGGCCATGCGTTCCCAGAAGCGCCGGTAACGCGGCAGATTGCAGTCAATGTTGTGGCAGTTCGGCAGAATCTTCAGCATCACCGCGCCGCCGGCGAGACAGCGGTCCAGTTCATCAAGCGCGTCGGGCCGCGCGGGATGAATCGAGACGGCGGGCAGGAACTCTGGATTCTCCCCTGCCAGCCTGAGCACGTAATCGTTCGGCACGAACGCGCTGCCGGTGCCGATGAGCAGCCTGCCGTTCTCGTCATACACCTGTTCCTGCGCGAGGATGACGACGGCGTCGAGCGACGACTCGCGCGCGAGCTGCGCGAGGCGCGCGGCGTAAAGGCGGTCGAGATCGCCCTTGAGCACGCTGACGGGCAGGCCGATGTGCTGCAGCATCACGGCGTAGAGCGGCCACTTGGACGGCAGCACGCGCACCCAGCAGCCGGTGCCCGCCGAGCCATTGCCGACGATGTGAACATGCATGTCCACCACGCGCTCCGGGTCGGACGCGGCGCGCTTGGGACGCGGAGTGGAAGGAGGCGTGGGCATTGCGAACGCCGTTCTAACACGGGCTGCCCCGTGCGGGAAGAACCGACCTATGGGGGCAACTACGAGCCTCTTGAAAAATGGCGGGACGCGCCATGCGCCTAACGACCCAAGATCAGCGACCCGGCGCACGGGACGCAACGACTGCAACCGCGACGCTCCCGCCGGGATCGCTCAGCGCATGGTTGGGCCGTTCAGGAGTTGTCATTTGGGAGTCCGCTTCTTCGTCGAACCGTTCAAGCTGACGCACCAGCCTGGCGGCTTCCACTTGAGTCCTCGCTTCGCCTTTTCCTGGCCGATGCACAACTCCTCATCAGTCCACAAACGAGTGCACCAGCCACCTGTCACCCCACCCGCTCTCAGTGTCTCCATGACATCTTCCGTCAGGAAGATGTCCCGATTGCGGAATGGCTTGGCCCAGCCTTTCTCGGTCGTAAAGAAAGTGTTCCAGTCTTGTGGCGCGGAAACCTGCCTAACATGCTCAAACGCTCCCGGAGTCCGAGCAGGGCGCATACAATCATGGCAAAACGGCTCGATAAACTCCATCACGCTCTCGTCGCACTCCACTCGCTTGGTCACACGAAAGGCATGCCAGCAACTACTACCCAAAGGCTTTGTCTCGTAGCCTCGCACTCTTGCCTTGCGAAGAACCTCCAAGAACTTCTGGCTTACGGCGTAAACACGGTCCTCCGTGCTTGCGAAATCGCCTCGAATGCGAATGAGCACCGGGTCAGAAAAACCAACCTCGAAGACCGGGTCATCATCGTAGCGTCCGCAACTCTTGCATACTAACTCGTGATACTCCGGCTTCATGCACATCTCCCCATCGGGAGTCGGGCCAAAAAATCTGTAAATTACAGGTGGCAATTCGGGTCGCCGGCGATGCTTCGGAAGCGGCTTAGTCCTCGTGTGAATCGCCCAACTCGACTGTGGCTGGTCCTTTTCTACAAGCGAGTAGTAGTTCATGCGGGCGGAACGGCCTAACATTATTATTAATTATTATTATGCGTCAAACTTGACGCATATCCTGTTTTGATGTCCGACCATCGGCTTCAGTTTTCTCTTTTGTCCAGAAGAATTTGCGCTGGAAAAACTCAAAATATGGAAGCGACAAAGGTGGCAAACCCCGCGTCCGGTTTGCGTCGGGCACAGAGCGCCCTCAGGTGGGAGCCGTCCGAGTTACTGCGGCGGGCTACTCGGTGATGAACTTGATGGCGCGCGTTTTCTCGGCACGCTTGCGCTTGGTGTCGTCGAGTTCCTTTTTGCGGAGGCGCAGGTTCTTGGGCGTGGCCTCGACGTATTCGTCCACGTCAATGTATTCGAGGGCGCGTTCGAGGGAGAGCTTGAGCGGGGCGTTGAGCTGGATGCCCTTGCCGTCGCCCTGTGAGCGCATGTTGGTGAGGCGTTTTTCCTTCACCGGGTTGACGGGGATGTCGTTCTCGCGGGCGTTCTCGCCGACGATCATGCCGATGTAAATCGCGTCGCCCGGCTCGACCATGAGGCGGCCGCGTTCCTGCACCATGTTGAGCGCGTAGCTGGTGGCCTCGCCGGCATCCATGGAGACGAGGGAGCCGTTCTTGCGCGCGGCAATCTCGCCGCGGTCCTCGCCGTATTCGTGAAAGAGGTGGCTCATCACACCCATGCCCTTGGTGGAGTTGACGAGGTCGGTCTCGAAGCCGATGAGGCCGCGCATGGGCACGAGGGCCTCGACGGAGACAATGGTGCCGACGTGGTTCATGTTCGTGATCTGCGCCTTGCGGCCAGAGAGGTTCTCCATGATCGCGCCGAGGTTTTCGCTCGGAACCTCGACGAACAGTTTTTCGATGGGTTCGAGGGCGTTGCCGGTCGCCGGGTCTTTCTTCCAGAGAACTTCGGGGCGGGAGACGAGGACTTCGTGGCCTTCGCGGCGCATCTGCTCGACGAGGATGGCGATCTGCATTTCGCCGCGGCCGCTGACGGCGAAGATTTTCGGGTCGTTCGTCTGCGCGATGCGGAGCGCGACGTTGGTGCGGACTTCCTTTTGAAGGCGTTCCCAGATGTGCCGCGCGGTGACGAGCTTGCCGTCCTTTCCGGCGAGCGGGCCGTCGTTGACGGCGAATTCCATCTGGATCGTCGGCGGGTCAATGGGGATGTAGGGCAGGGCGGGGCGCAGTTCGCTGTCGCAAATCGTCTCGCCGATGAAGACATCCTCGAAGCCGGTGATGCCGACGATGTCGCCGGCGTGCGCCTCCTGAATCTCGATGCGCTTCATGCCCTCGAAGTGGTAGAGCATCGTGACCTTGCCCTTGCCGATCTGGCCGCTGCCGTGGCGGCAGATGGCGGGATCACCGACCTTGATCTTGCCTTCGTAAATCTTGCCGAACGCGATACGGCCGAGGTAGTCGCTGTAGTCCAGGTTCGCGACGAGCACCTGAAATCCCTCGCCGGCCTTCGCGCGCGGCGGCGGGATGTGCTTCACGATGGCCTCGAACAACGGCTCCATCGTGCCGCTGATGTGTTCGAGATCGGTCTTCGCGTAACCCTGCTTGGCCGAGCAATAGATGAACGGGAAATCGAGCTGCTCATCCGTCGCGTTGAGCGACATGAACAGCTCGAAGACTTCGTCGAGGACTTTTTTCGGGTTCGCGTTCTCGCGGTCAATCTTGTTGATGACGACGATGGGCTTGGCGCCGGCTTCGAGCGCCTTGCGCAGCACGAAGCGCGTCTGCGCCTGCGTGCCTTCGGCGGAATCCACGACGAGCAGCACGCCGTCAATCATGTTCATGATGCGTTCGACCTCGCCGCCGAAGTCGGCGTGGCCGGGAGTGTCCACGATGTTGATGTGGTAGTTGTGGTATTTGAACGCGGCGTTCTTGGCGCGGATGGTGATGCCCTTTTCCTTTTCGAGGTCCATCGAGTCCATGAGGCGCTCCTCGGAAGACTCGTGCTGGTTGGCGCGGAAGGTGCCGGACTGCTTGAGCAGGCAGTCCACGAGCGTCGTCTTGCCGTGGTCCACGTGCGCGATGATCGCGATGTTTCGGATGTGCTGCATATCGTAAATGGTCGCCGGCGCGTCCATACCCAAAAGTAACCAACGCAACCAACGAAAGCCAACGGGATGCGTGCGGCCACCGGGCGCGGGAATCTGCCGGGCCGGGTAATGTCGCAGGCGTGCGGAAAAGGTCAAGCCTTCCGGCAAACAAAATCAGTTCGGATGAATCCTGTTCCCGCGCCGCCGCGTCTGTGACAGAGTGCCACGCATGAATTTCAACCGCCTTCGCCTCCCGCGCCGCCGCGCTTTCGTTTCAACTTCCGCCGCGCTGCTGGCGCTTGCCTTCCTGCGCTCCGCGCTGCCTTCGCTCGCCGCCGAGGCACGCTTCGAGCGCGAGATTTTGGCCTTCGAGGCCGCGGACAAGACCAACCCGCCGCCGAAGGACTGCACGCTCTTCGTCGGCGCGTCGAATATCCGCCTCTGGAAAAACCTCGCCGACGACGTGCGCGACAAAAAGGCCGTCAACCGCGGCTTCGGCGGCTCGCAGATCAGCGACGTGGTCACGCACCTCGACCGCATTGTGACGCCCTACGCGCCCAAGACGATTTACCTCCAGTCCGGCGGCAACGACATCAACGCCGGCAAATCGCCCGAACAGGTGCTTGCGGACTTCAAGGAGTTTGTCACAAAGGTTCGCGCGAAGTTGCCGGAAGTAAAACTCAACTTCGTCGGCCTCGGCCCGAGTCTCGCGCGCTGGTCGCAACGCGCGAAGCAGATCGAAGCCAACCGCCTCATCGAATCGTTTTGCCGCGAGGACGGCCACATCAGCTTCATCAACGTCTTCCCGCACATGCTCGGCGACGACGGCAAGCCGCGCCCGGAACTTTACGTCACGGATAATTTGCACCTGAGCGCGAAGGGCCAGTCGCTCTGGGCCACGCTCATCAAGTGGGACGGCGCGTTGAAGGGCTTCGCCGCTTCGGAAATGACGAACCCGCCGCCGCAGGACGCGATCCTCTTCATCGGCAGCAGCAGCATCGTGAAGTGGAAATCGCTCGCGCATGACTTTCCCGATCACCGCTGCATCAACCGCGGCTTCGGCGGCTCGTTCCTCAGCGATTCGGCAAACTTGGTTCACTCGCTCGTGCTGCCGCTGCACCCAAAGCAGATCATCGTCTATGCCGGCGGCAACGACATCAACGGCGGCCGCGCGCCCGAGCAGGTGCTCTCGTCCTTCCAGTTGTTTGTGGAAAAAGTTCACGCAAAGCAGCCGGAAACGCCCGTCGCGTTCATCTCCGTCGCGCCGAATCCGGCGCGATGGTCGCAGATTGAAAAGGTGAAGGCCGCGAACCAGCTCGTCGCCGACTTCTGCAAGAACAACCCGCGGCTCACGTTCATCAATGTCTTCCCGAAAATGCTCGGCGAGGACGGCCAGCCGAAGCCCGACATCTTCGTCGAGGACCGCCTGCACATGAACGAAAAGGGCTACGCCATCTGGCGCGAAGTCGTCGGGCCGTATTTGAAATAGCCGGAGCGCGAAATCGTTGACTCGCATCGCGCGACATCGGAATCATCGTCGCGCATGAACGACAATCACGGCCTCCTACTGCCCGCGCCACGAGTCGCGCCAGCGCTTGATCCCGTTTTTCGTCCTGCTGTTTTGGCGAACCGCACGTTCCGCCGGGCTGCGAGCGGTGATCCGCGGCGCGCGCTGATCACGCTCGAACAGACGGACGGCTCCGTATTCCGCTTCGAGACGCCGATTTTTTCTGACAGTCACGCGCAGGCGGCGTGCAACTTCACTTACATCGAGCGGCTTGTGAAATTTCTCCTCTGGTCGCGTGGCGGCTGGAGAATCCATTGCGCCGGGCCGAAAGAAATCGCCGCGCGCTTGCAGGCGCACTTCCGCGAGACGCCGACGGGCCGCTTCGATTCAAATCTCATCGGCGAAAAAGTTTATGACCGGCCCATCGAGGTCGTCGCGTGCGACTTCGCGAGCGTGCCGCGGGAACGCGCGAGCACACAGCCGCTGGGGCGGCATCTCGACGGCTGCCGCATCGGCTTCGACCTCGGCGGCAGCGACCGCAAAGTCGCCGCGGTGCAGGACGGCAATGTCGTGTT
Organism: uncultured Verrucomicrobiota bacterium; assembly: GCA_964589935.1. Lineage (GTDB taxonomy): Bacteria > Verrucomicrobiota > Verrucomicrobiia > Limisphaerales > VHCN01 > VHCN01. The sequence goes on from CAZPVD010000004.1 coordinate 269,316, forward strand.
CAGCGACGAGACGGTTTGGGACCCGTATTTTCAGGGCGATCCGCAGTATCACTTCGACGGCATCATGGATTCGCTGCGCCAGGCCGCCGCGCACTTGCCGCGCGTGGACGCCATCGGCGGCAGCTCGGCGGGCGTGATCGTGAACAACCGCATCAAGGTCGCGTCGCTCTTTCGCGGCGTGCCGGCGGAGGTCTTCAACCGGCGCGTGAAGGATTTGTTCCTCGAACTCCAGCGCGCGTGGGGCGGCATTCCTTTTGAAGTCGTCAACGACGGCGAAGTTACTGCGCTCGCCGGCGCGATGAGCCTCGGCCAGAACGCCGTGCTCGGCATCGCGATGGGCACGAGCCAGGCCGCCGGCTACGTGACCCCCGACGGTTGCATCACGTCCTGGTTGAACGAGCTGGCCTTCGCGCCGGTGGATTACCACCCCGCCGCGCCGCGCGACGAGTGGAGCGGCGATTACGGCGTGGGCGCGCAGTATTTTTCGCAACAAGCCGTCGGTCGGTTGCTTGCGCCCGCGGGCATCGAGGCGGACGCGAAGCTGCCGCTGCCGGAAAAGCTCAAGCTCGTGCAATCCCTCATGGCGAAGGGCGACGAACGCGCGCGAAAAATTTACCAGACGCTCGGCGTGTATCTCGGCTACGGCCTCGCGCACTACGCGGACTTCTACGATTTCAGGAACGTGCTCATCCTCGGCCGCGTGACGACCGGCGCGGGAGGCGGGGTGATTTTGGAAACGGCGAAGGAAGTGCTGCGCGCGGAGTTCCCCGAACTGGCGGCATGCATCGCATTTCACCAACCGGACGAAAAAGACAAGCGCGGCGGGCAGGCGGTGGCGGCGGCGACCCTGCCGCGAATCAAACATTGAAAATTTCTGCTACCACCACGCGTTGGTGAATGGATTGGCTGGCGCGCTTGTCCAAACGGCATTGGTCATCACGTCCGGCTCATACATGGCAACGGCATGTCCATCGCCCCAACTGAAATTGACCACCCGCTTGCCGAACTGTGTATGCCAGCAATTCCTTGGGTCGGTCAGGTTGCGGTTCATGTGCCACACCCAGTCGCCGAAGATGATTTTTGTCTCTGATTTGGTCGCGATTTCCGAGGAGCGGATGGATTGGTAATTGACGTTTCCCGGCGCGAGCGTGTTATTGCCGGAGACGCGGGCCACTGCAAAGTTCACGCCGCCCCATTGAAAAAGATAACTCGTGCCGTAGGCGATGAAAGCGTTGTCCAGACCGCCGTTCAACGAATCCCCGCGGTCACTGGGACACCTGTAGGATTGAGGTGTCTGAACGTAGCGGTTTAGCACACGGTTGCTCCATGTGATGGTTGAGCTGTTGTAGAACGCAGTGTTGCCGTTTGTGCCGCCAATCGAACTCCATGACGGAGCCCACGGATATTTTTCATCGTTGTCGTCGACGTAAAGATGGCAGCCGACACCGATTTGTTTCTCGTTGTTCAGGCATTTCGACATTTGTGATTTGGCTTTTGCTGTCGCTAGAGCAGGCATGAGCAGGCCTGCAAGAATCGCGATGATCGCGATGACCACGAGCAGTTCGATGAGCGTGAAGGCCGTGTCCACGAAAGGCTGGCGAAGGGTCGGGCGCATGGAATGACGGGTTAGACTAAGTTGCATCCTACGCGCGCCAGAAGCGATGAGAATGGAGATTCCTACAAGTCCGCATGTAACATTCTGCCTACATCGGTGAAATCACGCGCAGCAAGCATGAACGTTCGTTGGACTCTTCAAGCGCCACCCCGTAGCCTCGAAGCGTGAGCGACAACAGTGTCAGAGCTGGAGCACCTGCGCGCCTCCACATCCGCGTCACTGCGGCAGCCGAGGCGAAGGTGCGCGCGGGGCATCCGTGGGTTTTCTCGAACAGCGTTCGTGAGCAGAATCGTCCGGGAAAACTGGGCGAATTTGCGGTGATCTACGACCGAAGCGACCGGTTTCTGGCGCTCGGGCTTTTCGATCCGCATTCGCCGCTGCGCGTGCGCGTGCTGCACACGGGCAAGCCGGCCGAGGCCAACCGCGATTGGTGGCGCGCGCGGCTCGACGCGGCGCTGGCGCAGCGGCGCGACCTGTTCGACGCGCAGACGACTGGTTGGCGCTGCATCCACGGCGAGAACGACGGCTGGCCCGGCCTCGTGCTCGACTGCTACGGCGATTCGCTCGTGCTCAAACTCTACACCGCCGCGTGGCTGCCGCGGCTGGAGGAGATTCTCTCGCTGATCGTGGAAGCCATTCCCTGCGAATGCGTCGTGCTGCGCCTGAGCCGGAACATGCAGGAAGTTGCCGCCCGGGAATTCAAAGTCGGCGATGGACAAGTGCTGCGGGGCGAAGCGCTCACCGGGCCGGTGGTGTTTCTCGAAAGCGGCTTGAAGTTCGAGGCCGACCTCGTGCGCGGGCAGAAGACCGGCTTCTTCCTCGACCAGCGCGAGAACCGCCGCCGCGTCGAGACGCTCGCACCGGGACGCGACGTGTTGAATGCGTTCAGTTTTTCCGGCGGCTTCTCGCTTTACGCCGCGCGCGGCGGGGCGCGCAGCGTCACGGACCTCGACATCAGCGAGCACGCGCTCACCTCGGCGCGAAGGAATTTCGTGCTGAACCGCGACATCACAACCGTCGCCGCGTGCGAGCATCACACCGAGCAGGCCGATGCGTTTCAGTGGCTGGCGGCGCAGCGGGCGCAGCAATTCGGTCTCGTCATCCTCGACCCGCCGTCGCTTGCGAAGCGCGAGAGCGAGCGGGCCAGCGCGCTGCGCGCCTACGCGAACCTCGCGGCGGACGGCGTGCGACTGCTGCGCGCGGATGGTGTGCTCGTGGCCGCGTCGTGCTCGGCGCACGTTTCGGCGGACGAGTTTTTCGGTGTCGTGCGCGACGCGGCGCGGCGCAGCGGACGCGCGTTCACCGAGATCGAGACGACGCGGCATCCGCTCGATCATCCGGCGACGTTCGCCGAGGCGGAGTATTTGAAGTGCATTTACCTGCGGCTTGGCGGCGACAATCCGTCGCGTGCGACGCGACAAAACTCTGTTCGCGCGTCTTGACACGCCCGCGCCTTTGCAAGAGCCTTTCGCGGTCTAAAACTCATCTCACTTATGACACGCACGACTCTCCGACACTGGATGTTCACCACCCGAAATGTTTTCGCGCTGCTCGCCGCGGGCGCGCTCGCCGGTTGCGCGACAACGAACCGGGAGGACGGTTTTGTGAGCCTGTTCAACGGGCAGAATCTCGACGGCTGGACGCTCCTCGGCAAGAAGGGCGACGGCTACGGCGTTAAAGACGGCATCATTTACTGCGCGAAGGGCGGCGGCGGAAATCTGCTCACCGAGAAGGAATATAGCGACTTCATCCTGCGCCTCGACTTCCGCCTCGAACCCGGCTCGAACAACGGCGTCGCCATTCGATCGCCGCTCGGTGCCGGCTCGCTCGCGTATCTCGGCACGGAGATTCAGATTCTCGACGACACGGCCCCGCAGTATGCCAAACTCCAACCCGGCCAGTATTGCGGCTCCATCTATCAAGTCGTCCCAGCCAAGCGCGGCGCGCTCGCGCCGGTCGGCCAGTGGAATTCCTACGAGATCACCTATCGCGGTCGTCACGCGAAGGTCGTGCTCAATGGCAAGGTCATTGTGGACACAAACCTCAACGACGTGAACGACCCGGCGGTGCTCGCGAAGCATCCGGGCATGTTGCGCGACAAGGGCCACATCGGCTTCCTCGGCCACAATGATTACGTCGAGTTTCGCAATATCCGCATTAAGGAGCTGCCCGTGGTGAGTTTGAACAACGTGCCGCCCGAGGGCTTCACGCGCCTTTTCAACGGACGCAACCTCGAAGGCTGGAAAGGCCTCGTGGCCGATCCCGCGAAACGCGCGAAGATGTCGCAGGCTGAACTTGCCGCCGCGCAGGCCAAGGCCGACGCCGAGCAACTCCCGCACTGGCGCGCGGTGGATGGCGAACTGGTCTTCGACGGCAAGGGCAAGAATCTTTGCACGACGAAGAATTACGCGGACTACGAGATGCTCGTGGACTGGAAGATTCCGCCGCTCGGCGACAGCGGCATCTACCTGCGCGGCTGCCCGCAGGTGCAGATTTGGGACAAGGAGGACAAGCGCGGCAATCCGAAGCGCCTCGGCTCCGGCGGCCTTTACAACAACAAGAAAAATCCCACCGACCCGCTCGTGTTCGCGGACCATTTCGTCGGCGATTGGAATCGTTTCCGCATCCTCATCGTCGGCGACAAGGTGCATGTGTTCCTCAACGACCAGCTCGTCGTGAACAACGTGACGCTCGAAAACTACTGGGAGCGCGAGAAGCCGCTGTATCCGTCCGAATCCATCGAGTTGCAGAATCACGGCAACACGCTCTGGTTCCGCAACATTTACGTGCGCGAGATCAATGCGAAGCCGGGCGCGGAGAAGCATTGAGCGAAATATCGAGCCGTGCAAAACGAACGAAATGATGGCTCACAAACGACAATGGTTGCCTCTGGCGTAGCCTGCCTTTTCCTTTGGGCGTTCTTACTGCATCTTGGCAATAAGTATAGTCAAGGCCACAGTCCGGACAGTGATTGGATTGTTCTTCTCCCGGGATTTCCTGCTGCAGTCGGAGCACTTGGCTGCGGTATCTGGAGCCTGATGCACATGGTAAAATGCTGGCGCGAGATGTCTTGGTTGGCTCGCGGTGTCTGGCTCGGCTTCATCGCAATCGCCGTCTGTCTAATATTGATTTTTGCAACGGTCCTGTGACAATTCATTCTGAATCATTATGAACGACAAATTGAACCGCCGCCGTTTCCTCACACGCACCGCGCTCGCCACCACCGCCTTTTACGCGCTGCCCAAAGGCCGTTCGTGGGCCGTTTCGCCGAATGAAAAACTCAACATCGGCTGCATCGGGACATCAGGCCGCGCGGCCGGCGACATTGACGGCGTGAAGGGCGAAAACATCGTCGCGCTGTGCGACGTGGACGCCAACAACCTCGCGAAGGCCGGCGAGAAGTTCCCCGCGGCGAAGCGCTACGCGGACTTCCGCCGGATGCTCGAGCAAAAGGACATCGAGGCTGTTGTCTGCGGCACGCCCGACCACACGCACGCCGTGTGCGTGGTGTATTCGATGCGCAGCGGGCGGCATGTGTATTGCGAGAAGCCGCTCGCGCACACCGTCAGCGAGGTGCGCATCATCAGCGACACCGCAAAGAAGACGAAGCGCGTCACGCAGATGGGAAACCAGATTCACTCGCACCCGGCGAACAACTACCGCCGCGTCGTTGAGCTGATTCAGACGAAGGCCATCGGCGAGGTGAGCGAAGTGCATGTGTGGGCCGGCGCGATTTACGGCGACAAGCAACTTTCCGCAAATCCGCCGCCCCCGCCGCCGAATCTCGACTACGATCTTTGGCTCGGCCCGGTCGAATACATGAGTTACCGCCCGGAATACGTGCCCTTCCACTGGCGGCACTTCTGGCATTTCGGCGGCGGCACGCTGGCGGATTTCTGGTGCCATTACGCCGACCTCGCGCACTGGTCGCTCAACTTGAAGCATCCGCTCACCATCAAGGCCGAGAGCCCGAACAAGCCCGACCCCGAGATAGTGCCGGTGCAGCTCATCGTGCGTTACACGTATCCCGAGCGGAAGGAATCCAGCGCGCTCCTCAGCGGCCCGGCGCTGAACCTCACGTGGTATCAGGGCCGCCAACGGCCGCCACAACTCGCGAACTATCTCGCGCCCGACGCCGCGGCGAAGTGGGGCAGCGGCGTCCTCTTCATCGGATCGAAGGGCGCGCTGCTCGCGGATTACACACGCAGAATGTTGCTGCCCGAAAAAGATTTCGCCGGCTTCACGCCGCCGACGCCGTTCGTGCCTGACGCGAAAGGCAACAACTGGCATCACGAGCAGTGGATTCAGGCGTGCAAGACGGGCGGACGCGCGGAATGCGACTTCGATTATGCCGGTCCGTTGAGCGAGGCCGGCCTGCTCGGCAACGTCGCCTACCGCGCCGGCAAAAAACTCGACTGGGACTGGAAGAATCTCAAAGCGCGCGGCTGTCCTGATGCCGACCAATACATCCAGCACAAGTATCGCGAAGGCTGGAAGATTTAGCGTTTCCCTTCGGGCATGTCGCATTTAACCCAAGCCCGCGCCGTCTTTGACACGGAACTCGCCGCGCTCCGCGCCGTCCGCACGCGCCTCGACGAATCCTTCGACCGCGCCGTCGAAATCCTCGTCGAAGCCCTGCGCCAGCGCGGCAAGATCGTCGTCGTCGGCATCGGCAAATCCGGCAACATCGGCCACAAGATCGCCGCGACCCTCACCAGCACCGGCTCCACGAGCGTCGTGCTCAACAGTGTGGACGCGCTGCACGGCGACCTCGGCATCGTGAACGACGGCGATGTGATTCTCGCGCTGAGTTACTCCGGCGAATCCGAGGAACTGGTGAACCTTCTTCCCGCGCTCAAACGCTTTTCAGTAAAAATTATTTCCCTCACCGGCGCGCCCAAGTCCACCGTGGGCCGGCACAGCGACGTGGTGCTGAACGTCCGCGTGCCGCGCGAGGCGTGCCCCTTCAACCTCGCGCCCACGTCCAGCACCACCGCGATGCTTGTGATGGGCGACGCGCTCGCGATGGCCGTGCTCCAGGCGCGCGGCTTCACGCAGAAGGACTTCGCGCGGCATCATCCCGCCGGCGCCATCGGCCGCGCGCTGCTCGTGCAGGTGAAGGACATCATGCGCACCGGCGAACGCAACGCAGTCGCATCCGAAACACTCACGGTGAAGGACGCGCTGTTCGTGATGACGCGGGCCAAGTCCGGCAGCCTCGCCGTGGTGAACAAACGCGGCAAGCTCGCGGGCGTGTTCACCGACGGCGACTTCCGCCGCCGCATGGCCGCGGACGGTGAACTGCTTTCCAAATCGCTCGCCGCCGTGATGACGCGCAACCCAATCACCATCCGCGACACCGCGCTCGCGGCGGAGGCGCTGAAGATTTTCAACGAGCGCAACATAGACGACCTGATCGTGGTGAACGCGAAGCGCGAGCCCGTCGGCCTCGTGGACTCGCAGGACTTGCCGAAGTTCAAGTTGATGTGAACTCTCGGCCCTTGGGGAGTTTCAACCATGCGAGCCGGACGAGGGCCGCTATGCCGAAATCGCGCGCGAAATGACCGAGCGCGGCGACTGGCTCGCGCCGCAACGGCGGCATCGCGCGAAGTTGGTGGGCAAGGCCGCACTTCACTTTCGCCCGCTGGCGGACGGCCAGCATTGGTCCGCGTCCGCCAAGGTCTTGCGCGATGCTGAAAGGAATAAAATCCAACATTACTATCGCGCAGATGGCGGGCTTGATTGCCTTCCGACTCCTGCCACTATGGCCCAATTCTAATGAAGACCGTCGCTTTCGCTCTCGCTTGCTCCTTCGGGGTCGCCTTCCAGTTTCACGCCGCCGCTGCGGACGAGTGGACGGCCGTCTCGCCGCGCGAGGAGATTCGCCCGCAGTTTCAACGCACCGAAACTGGCGGCAAATCGGGGCGCGGCGCGCTCTCCATCCGCGCAGATGAACGCGAGGGTCTGCACGGCTGGTGGCAGAAAACTTTTTCCGTAACCGGCGGACAGCACTACCGTTTTTCAGCGTGGCACCGTGCCGAAGCCGTCGCCGTGCCGCGCCGCAGCGTGCTGGCGCGTGTGGTTTGGAGTGATGCCGCGGGCAAGAATGTTCAGCGCCGCAACGGAGTCGTGACGAATTTTTCGCTCGGCGTCGTGGCGACAGCCGAGCCGGAGTATCCGCTCGAGTCGGGCGCAACGAAGGATAGATGGGCCGAAATGTCCGATGTTTACGAAGCGCCACCGGGAGCAACGCAGGCGCGCGTCGAATTGCATTTGTTGTGGGCACCGAATGGCAAGGTCGAGTGGAGCGATGTTTCCTTTCTCCCGACGGAACCGCCCGTGCCGCGCAAGGTGCGCCTCGCCTCGGTGCATTACAAGCCGCGCGGCGCGAAAACGCCGATGGATGCCTGCCGCCAGTTCGCACCGCTCATCGAGGACGCCGCCCGACAGAAGGCGAACTTCGTCGTGCTCGGCGAAACCGTGACCTACGCCGGCGTCGGCTCGACTTACGCGGACTGCGCTGAGAGTATTCCCGGACCTTCGACCGATTACTTCGGTGGACTCGCGAAGAAGCATGATCTCTATATCGTAGCCGGCCTGATTGAACGCGACCGGCATCAATTGTTCAACGTCGCCGTGCTCATCGGGCCCGATGGCAAGGTCGCGGGCAAGTATCGCAAGGTCTGCTTGCCCGATGGCGAATACGACAAGGGCATGTCGCCGGGCAGCGATTATCCGGTCTTCGACACGCGCTTGGGCAAGATCGGCATGATGATTTGCTACGACGGATTCTTTCCCGAAGTCGCGCGAGAGTTGAGCAATCGCGGCGCGGAAATCATCGCGTGGCCGGTGTGGGGCTGCAATCCGGAGCAGGCGCGCGCCCGCGCGTGCGAAAACCAGGTTCACATCGTCAGCAGCACTTACGAGGACGTGTCGCGCAACTGGATGCTCACCGCCGTCTTCGACCGGGACGGCAGCGTGCTCGCCCAGGCGAAGGAATGGGGCACGGTCTGCGTCGCGGAAGTGGACTTGAACCGGCGCACGCTCTGGACGTGGCTGGGTGATTTCAAGTCGCAGATTCCACGGCAGCGTCCAGTCGCGCGCGAAGAAGGCAAATGAATCCGCGCGAATTCTTTATTAACCCTGCCGACTATGGACTCCCGACACGGGACGAGCTGGTTGCGTATCGAATTTGGGACAACCATTTTCACGGCTTTGCAGCGAAGAATCCCATCGAACAATACGAGCGAAACAACTTTTTCGTTGAACGCATGGGCATTGAGCGCTCCATCGCGCAAGAAATTGGCGGCACTTTGGACGAACCTTTTGCCCCGTATCCCTACGACGCGGAAATCCTGAATATTCTGGAGCGGGACAAGGATCGCCTTTCGGGCCGCACGCCGATTGATCCGAATTTTCCCGGCGAGAGCTGCGCCAAAATCGAGAAGTGGATCCGCAATGGGCCTTGCATCGGAATCAAATATCCAGGCAGCGCAAAGAAGGGAGTCCGCTGCAATCATCCCAATAACGATCCAATCATGCGGCTCGCCGCGGAACTGGGTGTGCATGTCTATGTCCACACTTGGCTCAAAGTGGGTGGAACGCCGCGCTTGCCGGGCGGCGACAACGGCGAGTCCGAATCCACTCCGATGGACTTGGCGAAACTGGCGCAGCGATTCCCGCAAGTCTCGCTGATCTGCGGCCATTCCGGTGGCGACTGGGAGTTGGGAGTCCGCGCGATCCGGCCTTACAAGAATGTGCTCTTGGAATTCTCCGGATCGGATCCGCATTCCGGCATGGTGGAGTATGCGATACGGGAACTGGGCGTGGACCGCCTCGTCTGGGGTGGGCACGGACCGAGCCGCAGCTACGCCACTGAACTAGGCAAGGTTCTGGATGCCGACATCTCACGGGCCGACCGAATGAAAATCTTCGGTGGAAATCTTCGGAGGATTTGCGCGCCAATCTTTCGCAGGAAGGGCATGAAGATCGAAGTGTGATCATCCACCCGCCAACAAACCTGACTCAAAATGAAGCCCCTTGATCGCCGCCGATTCTTGAAGAGTTCGTTTTTGACTGCCGCCGCAGTTTCGTTCGCCGACCAGCGACCAATGGCCGAACAGACTGCGACTCGCAACGCCGATGTCGTCAATTCTCACAAGGTCCAGGGAATCATTGACACCAATGTGAATCTCTTCAACTGGCCGTTCCGTGCGCTGAAATACCGGGACACGAAGGCTCTGGTCGCAAAACTCAAGAAGCATCGCGTTATCGAGGCTTGGGCCGGCAGCTTCGAGGCGTTGCTTGCGAAGGATATGGACGGCGTCAACACGCGGCTCGCCGACGAATGCCGGACGCAAGCACCGGGCTTTTTGATTCCATTTGGCAGCGTCAACCTCGCCTGGCCGGATTGGGAGGAAGACGTCCGGCGCTGCCACGAGATCCACAAGATGCCGGGCCTTCGGATTTATCCGGGCTACCAGCCATTCGACCTCGGCCATCCCGCGATGGAGAGCCTTGTGGAAATGGCTGCGGAGCGCGGCTTGATTCTCCAAGTGGTATTCGGCATGGAGGACCCGCGCGTGCATCATCCCATCATCAACGTCGGCGCGGTCTCGATCACGCCGCTGTTGAAGGCCGTCGCGGGCGCGCCAAACGCGAAAGTCCAATTGCTCCATTTTGACGGCGCTGTCCGCGGCGAAGGCCTTGCTCAATTCATGAAGCTGACCAACACGGTCATGGATATTTCCCGGCTGGAAGGCAACGGCGCCGTGGGCCGGATGATTGGTTCAATCGAGGGATTGCCCTCCGCTCGCGTGCCTGTCGAGCGAATCCTCTTCGGTTCACACGCCCCATTTTTCCCGCTGGAAACAGCCATCCTGAAACTGATCGAGTCGCCGCTCAACGTGCAACAACTTCAGGCCATCATGCAGGGCAACGCACGGCGGTTGCTGTCCCGGGCTTGACGCACAGCCGGCTCACTCTTCGAAACCGAATCTCCAAAATCGCGCGGTGCTGAACGTAAAAGATGCTTTGACTCGCCCCGTAATTCCTAACGCTCTCTTGTAATGGGTTCAAGATTACGAACACAAAGCGGGCCGGTCATTTACTCTGGCAGCCGGGGGCTTGGACTTGCGTGCAGCACTGAGGCGTCGAAATAATTTTCGACGTTGTAGGTCGCCACGATGAACGATTCCGCCAAGGCAGTCGGGATTCGTGGCCTGAAACGCGGCTAGATTTCGCCTTGATGTCGGGCCGCAGCGCCGACCACTATCCACGACCAGTCTCAAACCAAGTATCATCATGGACAACCGACCTTGGATCCCCAGCCCGTTGAGCATCCCGTTTATCCTCGCCGTGCTCGGGTGTTTCGTCTTCTGGCTTGCGGCTTATGCGCTGATCATCCGGCGCGGGTTCAAGGACAAGACTTTTGGGATGCCCATTGCGGCACTGTGTGGAAACGTCGCGTGGGAGACGCTCTTCTCGCACGTTTACAAACCGGACTACAAGCTGGTGGAATGGGGAAACACGTCATGGATTCTCCTGGACTTGGGAATCCTCTACACCGCGTTCAAGTATGCGCCGGACGATTTCAAAAGCGCGATCTGCAAGCGCTGGGTGCGTCCGATGATTGTCGTGGGCGTCCTGCTGGCGGCACTGGTCTTTGTGCCGTTCGTGAACGCTTACAAGGACACGCAGGGTTACTTTCTGGGCTGGGCGGACGCGTTTGCGATGAGCATGTTGTTCATTGCGATGTTGATCCGGCGCGACAACGTGCAGGGGCAGTCCATCTGGATCGCCATCACGATGTTTCTGGGAAATATCTCCGCCTACTTCTGGGTGAAGTATTACCCGACGCCCGTGCTGGATGCGAACGTGAACCTCTGCTACATGCTCGCCACGGGATTTTTCAACGTCATCTATATCTACCTCGTGTGGGCGAAGTGCCGGGAGCAGGGCATCAACCCGTGGACGCGCGCGTGGTGATCAGAAGCGGAACGCGACTTGGGCATAGACGGCGCGCTGGACGGGGTTGACAAGAGTGACTGTGAATTGATCCTGCGCGAACTCGGTGCGCCGTGGAGAGATGAGGTTCTGACCCACGACGGAGAACTCCACGTTCTTGGTTGCGTGCCATCCGAGACGCACGTCGAGGTCCAGATAGGCGGAGACATTCAGGCTCGGAAGGTGGTCCACATAGCGGCCCCAGAAATCCAGTTCCAAGCCGTGGGGCAGGTCAAAGGAAGAGCGGAGCGAGACTTGATTCTTCGGGTCCCTGCCTTCGCCAAAGATCGAGTTGCCGTTGTTGTGGAAGTCCACTCTGAGCAACGAGTAGGCGCCCGTCAGCCGCCACCAGTCGTTCACGTGCCACGTGGAGGAAAGTTCGAAGCCGTAGGTGTCTGCGGTGCCTTGGTTGATGGCGGTGCTGGTCACGATGCCATTCACCAAGTCCACCGAGTTCTGCCCGTCAATAAGCCGCCTATAGTGATTGTAGAACAGCGCCGTATCAAAGGAGAAAGCTTCAAGCGGTTGCCAGCGATGACCCAGTTCATAAGCAACTACTTCGGTTGACTTGACCTGCATGTTTCCGGTTCCAACAACGGTGAGCGGTGCGGCAGCCGTCGTCGGGATGACGATGCTCTGGATGCCATCGAGGTTGCGGCCGGGAACTTGAAGCGCGCGCGTGACGGCACCCCAGAAGGTGTGCTGGTCGCTCGGCGTCAGCGCCAGGCGTGCGCTCGGCTGATACTCGAAGCCCGTGAAGTCATTGTGCTCGACCTTCGTGCCGAGGGTCAGTCGCAACCTGTCTTCGACCAGCGCGATGTCGTCCTGAAAGAACCCGCTCACGAGTTGCCAGTGGCGGTCTGTGGGGTTCCAGTTGATCCACGCGGGGTCGGGATTGCGGAAATGATCGGGCAGGTAGCGGTAGCCGAACCCGTAGGTGAAACTCTGCCGCCAGGGAAGCGGGAAGCGATGCTGATAGTCCACATCCAGCGTGTTTCGATAGCCGTCCATCAATGTTTCCGTCCGCTCCACACGGTCGTAGTAAGCCTGCAACTGCATGCTGTTCTCATCGCCGATCTCATGCTCGATCCGCGCCACGACGCTTTGGCCGCTCACGTGGTAGGATTCGTTGTTCGTGGAGATCACCACTCCGCCGAATGGCACGGCGGGACGATGGGCTATTACTTGCTGCTGCCGTTCGTTGCCATAATAGGCATCCGCGTGGAGAGAGAGCTTGGTCGGGCCGAGTGTCCAGTCCCCGCGTATGCCGCCCTGCATCATGTCCCAGCCGTCGAAGCCGCCACTTAGGCTGTCCGTGTTGTGATACTTGAAGTAGCCGCGCAGGAAGCCGTTCTCCCCCGCCGTAGCGCCGTAACGGAAATCTCCGAAGCCGCGCTCCTCGCTGCCGTAGCCGCCGGCGGCAAATGCGCCCTCGGTGTCCTTTGAGTTCTTGGTGATGATGTTGATGACGCCGTTGACTGCGTTGGCGCCCCAGATCGTGCCGCCGGGGCCGCGGATGACTTCGATACGATCAATGTCCTCGAACAGATAATCCTGCGTGTCCCAAAAGACGCCAGAGAAGGACGGCGTGTAAACGCTGCGGCCGTCAATGAGCACGAGTAACTTGTCTGCAAACCGGGAACTGAACCCGCGCGAGGTCACGGCCCATTTGTTCGCGTCCATCTGCGCGACATCCATGCCCGGTGCCAACCGCAGCGCCTCCGGGATGCTCCGCGCGCCGGAGCGGCGGATTTCTTCGCCCGTGATCACCGAGACAGCGGCCGCTGTTTTGAAAGGGTCCTCTTCGCGCTTGGACACGGACGTGATGACGATTCGCTCGGCCTTGAGCCAGCGCAGTTCCTGCGACAACTCTTGCGCAGGCGCGTTGGTTTTTCCGGCAGACTGAGAATCCTTTCGCACCTTCGCCGGGTCCTGATCTCCCTCGTCCGTTGCATGGCTCGAAGTCACTGCGAACATCGCTGTGAACAAGGCTGCGAGACATGCGGCGCGGAGCGTGGCGGGAGATCGGGGAGCTTGCGGACGCAGTGCATTCATAACATTGAGTGAAGAAACCTGGTTCTCTTGGTCAGAACCGGACATGGACCGGCGAATGCCGCCGTGACCTTTGAGCCGGCGCTCTGCTTGGGTGAACGCCGAAGGCTATCGCACGACGAAACCAATGGAAGCAACAATAAAATCGCTTCGTTTCGCGTCCGGTGCGCGGGTGCTTTACAGCAGCTGTGCGACTGTCCATACTGCGCGGAGATTTCCGGGATCATGTCCATCGCTGATTGGAGCAACGAGCAGTTGAACGCACTGAGGCAGCGCGCCGACCCGCTGGCGGACGCGCTGGTCGCCAAACTTTACGAGCCAGGCAGCAGCGGCGCAGACTTCGGTCGTCTCGGCTACAATCATTTCCTCAATCTCACGGATAAAATCCAGGAAGCCCCGGGGCTGGTCTTCACGAACGACTCGGAGCTTTACCGTCAGCTCAACGCGATGCCGCAGGAGTTCGTGAATTATTTCGATCCGATGGAGCTGCCCGATTGGGTGGACGCCGCCAAGCTCGAACTGGCCAGCAAGATGTGGATGGACAATTCCCTCGCGATGCTCGCCGTGCTTTTCCTCGGCAGCCTGCCGGCCTGCTATCTCATGGCTCGCGGCATCCCGGCGCTTTACCAGACCGACAAACTCGCCAACCGCCGCTACATCTCACAGCGCATCTACGAGACGGGCCTGATGCTCGACGCGGTGATGGGAGAACACGGCCTGCAAATCCTCACCGACGTCGTCGGCACGCCGCACGATGCGATTCTCTCCGCGTTGAACCAGCACGATCCCGCGGGCGACTGGGTCGCGGAAGGACGCTCCATCCGGCGGAAAGGCAAAACGCCCTTTGTGAACATCGCGACGGAGCTGCTGCTCGGCAGGCTGGCCGAGCACCGCGCCAACGCCAAGCCCAGGCGGTTCCTCTGGGGACCGGGTTACGTCACCGTCAAGAAGGTGCGGTTCCTCCATGCCTCGATGCGCTACATGCTGCAACATCAGCGGCAGTTCGCGCCGGCAAGCGTGCCGGCGGGCGCGCCGCAAAACCTTGCGCAAGTTTTCGCGCAGCGCACAGAGGCATGGGATGTGCAGAACCTCGGCGTGCCAGTAAATCAGGAGGATCTCGCCTACACGCTGCTCACGTTTGGTTATGTCATCCCTGCCGGACTGGAGCGTTGGGGGTGGAAATTTAGCACGGAGGAAAAGCACGCCTTCCTCCATCTCTGGCGCGTGGTCGGGCACGTCCTCGGCATCGAGGACGATCTCATGACGGACGACTGGGACGAGGCCGGGCGCATCTACCGCCGCATCCAGCAGCATCAAGCCGCGTCGTCCAAGGACGGCATCGAGCTTACGAACACGGTGATGGAGTTCATTGAGGACTACCTGCCGCGCTATTTCCACTTGAATGAAATGTTGCCGCCGCTGGCCATTCGTGACCTCGTGGGCGCGGAAGCCGACAAGCTTCTCACCGAGCCGGTGTTGCGCACGGCGAAGCGTCTGGACCGGCGGATGCTCTGGTGGGGAGTGCGTTTCGTGCTCCGATCGTTCTGTTGGATTCACAGGAATTTTCTGAAGGCCTTTCCCAGTCTCGACGGTGTGTTTAAGGACCTGCTCTACCGGGTTTCCGAGCAACTCATCGAGAGCTGCCGCGGCGCGTATGCGCGCAAGCCCTTCTACGTGCCGGTCAACGAAACCATGTGGATCCCGCAACACGGCGCGAGTCCGAGCTTTTTGGAAAAGCTCCGCAAGTGGCGGCACCGTGTGTTTGACTGGGTGTTCATCTCGCTCGCGACACTTATCGTCGGTGCGTTTGGCGCGGGAGCTGTGGTCGTCTTCTGGCTGCTCAACCACGAGGTAGCTTGGATGTCTGGCTGGATCTCGGCATCGGCGTTCCTGCTCTCTTACGTGTCCATGAACGGCATGCTGCCCCGCCTGCTGGCGGAACGACCGGTGGTTGAAGCCCTGCCGCCGATCGAACTTCCGGGCTGACGTGCCCGCTTCTGTTTTCGCGCCGCGTGTCTTGCGGCTGTTATTGCCACAGGACGGCGGTTTGGGTAGAAAGAGAACCGTGCCAGCCACGGAGACAATTACACGCCGGTCTTGTCTTCCGCGCGGCGTCGTATTTCGCGCGGCCGCCACGGGACTTGCCGCGGCCAGTGCGGCGCACGCCTTGCAGGCTCAGGACGGGTCCATCGCCATTTATTTCTACAGCCCGGAGACGAACGTGAACAATTTCAGCGTGCTCAAGGGCGAGTTCGACACACTCCTCGCCGAGCATGGTGGGCACAAGTTCCAGCCCTTCAGCGACCGCAACACGTTCGAAAAGCAGATCGAGGCGCAGCCCCGCGGCCTGTTTCTCCTGTCGAGCTGGCATTTCCAGCAACTCGCCTCCAAGGTCGCGTTGGACCCGTTCCTCGTCGGCGTGTCCAAGGACAAGGTCACGCAGAAGCACCTCCTCTTCGGCAAGGCCGCCACGGCGCTCGCGGACTTGCGCGGGCAGCGCGTCGCCACTGCGGGCACGCGCGACTACACGCTCACACTCTTGCGGCTGATGCTTGGCGACTCGCAGGCGGACCTTGTCAACTCGCTCAACATCCTCGTCGTGCCGAAGGACATTGACGCGCTCCTGGCAGTGGGTTTCGGCGCGGCCCGTGGCGCGGTCGCCACGGAGAATGGCGCCGACAAGCTCGCCAAGCTCAACCCGAAGCAGCGCGATGTTCTCAAGGAACTCGCCCCGGGACGCGAGTCGCTGCTGCCCATCCTCGCCGCGCCCAAGAATATGGACACAGCAGTAAGGCAGCTCGTGCAGGTATTTGCCACGATGGGCCAGTCTGAGCAGGGCAAGCTGCGTCTCCAACTCCTCGGCCTTGAGGCAATGCGCGAACTGGACGCCGGGCAGAAAGCAAAGCTCCGTTGATACCATGACACGCAAAAATCCATTTCAAGCGCCACGAATGCACCGGGAAACATGGGCCGTCTCGCGCCGCGATTTCATCCGCACCGCGGTCGTGCTTGTGCCGTTCGCAGGACTGGCCGTTTCCGCGTCCGCGGCGCAACCCTCCGCCGCCAAGGTGCTCGTCATCAATTCCGACGCCTCGGTCGAAAAATACAATGTCGCCCAGCAGTCCTTCATCGAGACGATTGGGATGCCCGTGAAAGAATTGAACCTCGCCGGACTCAGCGATTCCGCGGCCGAGCGCGCGGTCCGTGCCGAGGTGCCCACAGCGCTTTACTGCATCGGATCGAGGGCTTTCCTCACCGCTGGCAAGGCCGCCAAGGGCAAACCCACGGTCTTATCCTCCACCATCAACTGGCAGCGCCTGCCCGCCGCCGCGTCCGCGCACGTCATTGCCACCGAGGTCGCCAGCGAATCACAACTCACGATGTTCAGTTACTTTTTCCCGAAAGTAAAACGCATCGGCGTCCTCTACAGCGCCGAGTTCAACCGGCAGTGGATGGCGGACGCGATGGCCGCCGCGCGTGATGTCGGCGTCGAGGTCATCGGCGTCCCGGTGCGCACGACCAGCGGCGCGCGCAGGGAGTTGGGCGGGCTTCTTTCGCGAGTGGATGCGCTCTGGGTCACTGCCGACCCCGTTGTGCTTGCCGATGTCGCTGCCGTGCGGACGCTCTTCACCGCTTGCGCCGCGGCGAAGAAACCCGTGTTCACTTACTCGACGGCGTTCTCTGAGTTCGACCCCACGCTCATCGTTGCGCCGGACATCCCGACCATTGGACGGCAAGCCGCAAGCCTGCTGCAGGGCCTTGTGCCCGGCGCGAAGCGCGAGGTGCAAAGCCCGGCCGGCTCCGAGGTCACCCTCAACCTCCGCGCCGTGAAGGAATATGGCCTTGTGCTTAACAACGAGGCCTTGGACTCTGTGAACCACGTCATCCGCTGAACATGGGAAACACACCTGTCACCCGCGGCATCCGCTGGAAATTGCTGACCACGATGGTCGGGCTGATCGCCGTGCTTCTGGCCGCGCTGACTTACGCGCAGGTCCGCTCGCAGCGGGAGGCAATGGAAGGCGAGCTGTCGCGTCGCGTTGCATTGATGAAGCAAGTCCTCTACGGCCAGGGCCGGACGCTCTGTGACGGCCTCGCCCATCAAGCGGAAAACGACATCGCCGCGTTCAACTACTCCAACCTCGGCGAGGTGGCCCGGACGACGGTCCGCGAGAGCCGCGAGATCAAGATACTCTACGCCATCGTGATGAGCACAAACCGCGTCGCGCTGGTCCACACCGCGCAGCAGAGTCAGGACACGGAGCCGTTGAAGGACGCCGACGCTGAGTTTGCCGCGAAACAGGATCGGCGCAGCTCGCGTGAAATCCAAGTTGCGGGCCGGCCCGCGATGGAGTTCATCACGCCCATACAAGTCGGCAACGGCCATTGGGGCGTGCTGCGGCTCGGCGTTTCGCTGGAGTCGTTGAATCAGGAGATTGCGCGCGCCCACGAGGCGATGCGCGAGCAGACGCGCAGCTTTCTCGTGCGCAGCACACTGACCTTCGCCGGCTACATCGTCCTCGCGCTGGGCGTCGTTTGGTGGCTTTCGTCGCTCATCACCAAACCGCTCCAGCGCCTCACGCAAACCGCGCAACAGCTCTCGACGGGCAACTTCGCCGCCGCCGCGGAAATCAAGATCGCCGAGCGCGACGAGGTCGGCGTGCTCTCGGAGGCGTTCGTCGCGATGGCCGAGAACCTCCGCCGTTCCTACGCCCAACTCGAGGAATACAACCGCGACCTCGCGCTCAAAGTCGAGGAGCGCACACGCGAACTCGCCAAGATGACCGTCGCCGCCGAGGACGCCCGCAAGCAGGCCGAGGGCGCCAACAGCGCGAAGAGTTCCTTCCTCGCGAGCATGAGTCACGAGTTGCGCACGCCGCTCACGTCCATCATCGGCTTCAGTGAACTGCTCTACGCCGATGCCGAGGCCGAAGGCCGCGCCGAGGCGATGGAGGACATCACACGCGTGATGGATTCCGCGCGCCACTTGCTCAACCTCATCAACGAAATCCTCGACCTTTCCAAGATTGAGGCGCAGAAGATGGACCTCTACATCGAACGCTTCGAAATCGCGCAGGTTCTCAAGGAGACAACAAACACCATCAACCCGCTCATCGCCAAGCGCGGCAACCGCCTCGTCGTGGACGCCCCGCCCGGCCTTGGCACGATGTTCGCCGACGTCGTCAAGCTCCGCCAGAGCCTGCTCAACCTCATGAGCAACGCCAACAAGTTCACCGAAAAGGGCGAGGTCCGCCTGACCGTTCGCCGCGAAGCGCGCGCGCAGGGAGACTTTATTATCATCGCCGTGGCGGACACCGGCATCGGCATGACGCCTGAGCAGTTGGGGAAACTCTTCCAAGCGTTCCAGCAGGCCGACAGCTCCACGTCGCGCAAGTTCGGCGGCACCGGACTCGGTCTCGTCATCACCAAGAAATTCTGCGAACTTATGGGCGGCTCCGTCCGCGTCGAGAGCCAGACCGGCAAGGGCTCCGTCTTCACCGTCGAGCTTCCCGCCGAGGTGAAGAAGCCGGAGAAGGCCAGAGGCAATGGGCTGGTGGCAAAGGAGGCGTTGCCTTCTCCCGCCACTGGCCTCTCGCCTCTCGCCTCATCCGCCTCTCGCCCATCGCCGGCCAACGGGCCGGTCGTGCTGGTTGTGGACGACGACATAAACGTCCACCGGCTCGTGGAAAAGGCGCTCAAGGATTCGCCCTGCACGCTGCGCTTCGCCGCCAACGGGCGTGAGGCGATTGAGCTGGCCCGACGCCTTCGGCCTGCTGTGATCACGCTCGACGTGGACATGCCGGTGCAGGACGGCTGGAGCACGCTCAAGGAGCTCAAGTCCGACCCGGCGCTCGCTTCGATTCCTGTCGTGATGATGACATTGAGCACGAACGACAGCGGCCTTGGCTACATGCTTGGCGCAGCGGAGTTCCTGCCCAAGCCGGTCGAGGCCGCCACGCTCGCGCGCGTCCTGCACAACCACACCTGCCGCGCGATTGACGGAAACGTGATGCTCGTCGAGGACGACGCGGCCTTGCGCCAGATGATGCGGCGGATGCTCGAGGCGGAGAAGATTTCCGTCGTCGAGGCCGAGAACGGCGCGCGTGCCCTCGAACTGCTCAAGACCGCGAGGCCGAGTTTCATCCTGCTCGACTTGAACATGCCCGTGATGGATGGGTTCGCCTTCCTCCGTGAATTCCGCCGCCACACGGAATGGGAGGACATCCCCGTCGTCGTCCTCACCGCGCGGATGCTCGACGAACAGGAGCATGAATTTCTCATCGAGGCCAGCCGCGCCATCCTTCAAAAGGGCGACCGCGTCCGTGCCGACCTCGTCCACACCGTCCGGCATTATCTTCGCGACAACCCGCCTGACGGGCTTTCAACTGCGTCCACGGAAACTGCAACGCCTTGACACCGCTTTCACATGGCAAAGCTGCTCATCATTGACGACACCGAAAACAACCGCGTCCTCCTCTCCCGCCGTCTCAAGCCGCGTGGCCATGAAATCCTGCTTGCGGAGGATGCCGAGCAGGGCGTGGCTCTCGCACGTGAGCAGCGGCCCGATATTATTTTCATGGACATCGGTCTGCCTGGCATGGACGGCTGGACTGCGACGCGCGTGCTCAAGGACGACCCCGCCACGCGCGACATCCTCGTCATTGCCCTCACTGCTCACGCCATGGCGGGCGACCGCGAAAAGGCGCTCGCCGTCGGCTGTGACGAATACGAGAGCAAGCCCATCAACTTCGCAGCCCTCTTCGAGAAGGTGGACCGGCTGCTGGCCGCAAAGGGCATCGCGCCTGCAACTCCTCCCCGACCGGCGCCACCGCCACCCTCGCCGTGAGCGAACCTTTCCAACCGAATCCGGTTCCGGCGCGTGTGTCCAAGGCACGCCACGATCTGCGCAACCCGCTCGGGGAAGTGCTTGGGTTCGCGGAGATCATACTGGAAGAAGCCGCCAGCCTCGGTCACCCCGAACTCGTGCCGCGGTTCCAAGCCATCTGCGACGACGCGAACGAACTGCTCAGGCAATTAAACAGAATCATCGAGATCGAGAATCTCCGGCAGCGCCCCGAATCCCTTGACACGCTCCGCGAATCCATCGCTGGCTTCTGCCAGCGGTGCGTCGCCGCCAGCGGGGAGATTTCCGCTCGTTGCCACACGCTGAATGGCACGCCGTTTCTCGACGACCTCGAACGCATCGCCGCCGCCGCGCGCCAGATGAGCGAACGCGCCCCGCTGTTGCTCGGCGATCTCTTTGAAGGCGAGCACGACCTCATCAACTTCCGCGACCTGCGCCGCACGGAGGACGGCTTCGAATCCGTTGTCACCGGCGACACTATTTTCATTCACAAGCCCCCGGGCACTTCCGCGCCGACGGGCGCCGCCGCTCGCGCGTCCGACACCGGAACAGTTTTCTTCAGTAAGAACGTTCAGCGCGTGCCCGCGGCCTTCATCCTCGTCGTGGATGACAACGAGGCGAACCGCGCCCTGCTCACGCGCCGCCTCGGCCGCAACGGCCATACCGTCGCGCACGCCGAGGACGGCCTGCGCGCGCTCGAAATGGTTCGCCGGCAGCCTTTCGATCTCGTGCTGCTCGACATGCTGATGCCGAACATGAACGGCCACGAAGTGCTCGCCGCGATGAAGGCCGACCGCGCGCTGCGCCACATCCCGGTTATCATGATCACCGGTCTCGACGACATCGCCAACCTCATCGGTTGTATCGAGGGCGGCGCGGAGGATTATCTCACGAAGCCCTTCGACCCCGTCCTGCTCGACGCGCGCATCGGCGCATGCCTCGAGAAGAAGCGCCTTCGCGACCAGGAACAGGTTTATCTCCGCCAGATCGAGAACGAGAAGCGCCGTTCCGACGACCTTCTCCATGTCATCCTCCCGCACGCCATCGCGGAGGAACTCAAGTCCACGCAGACCGTTCGCCCGCAGCGGCACGAAAACGTCGCCGTCCTTTTCAGTGACGTCGCGGGTTTTACCGCTTACTGCGACCAGAACCCGCCCGAGCTTGTCATGGAGCACCTACAGACGCTCGTGCGCGACTGTGAGGAAATCGCCGCGAGGCACGGCTTGGAGAAAATCAAGACCATCGGTGATGCCTTCATGGCTGCGGGAGGGTTGATCGAGCCGCTCGAGAATCCTGCACTCAACTGCGTCCGTGCTGCGTTTGAAATGGCCCGCGCCGCCGAGTCGCTGCCGTGCAAGTGGACGCTTCACGTCGGCGTCCACATCGGCCCGGTCATCGCGGGCGTGGTTGGCCGTCGCAAATACATGTATGACATCTGGGGCGACACGGTGAACACCGCCGCGCGTGTCGCCGGTGCCGCCGGCTCCAGCCGCATTCATGTCAGCGCCGACGTGTGGAACCGCATCGCTCCGCACGTCTGCGGCCGGAGCAGCGGCCTCCACCCGCTCAAGGGCAAGGGCGATCTCGAACTTTTCCACGTCGAGTCGCTGGCAGGTTGAGCGCACTGGACACGCCGGCGACCAGTCACAATGTCCACAAAGACTGTGCGAACGGTGAAAATGTTCCTTTCATTCTGACAAGTCGGTCAAATTCTTGACTGATGTCAGCCACAGGTTGGACCCAGTGGAATTTGCATGCCGCTGCCCGGACTTGCTTGATTTCTGATTCGTTCACCGACGATCCACTGGTTCCCGGCGACATAAGGTTTGTGTAGTTGTGCCGGTGCATCAAGCCAAATGCGTGGCCAAACTCGTGGGCAACGGTTCGGGCCAGCGGGTCGTCCGCGCCGCCGGCGACTTTGCGCGTCTCGGCTGTGTCTTTCACAAATATCGCGTTTGGAAAGCAGATGCCGTTCACGGAACACTGCCGGACAAAATAGAGATTCAGGCAATTGGTCGCCCAAGTGCCGGCAGGGATGTGCGAAAAGAGCCAGCCGGGTGATCCCTTGTGCGGATGTTCTGGCATCTCGCCGGGCGCGGCTTCCTCCCTGACGAGCGATTCCAGATAAAAATGGATGCCTGCCGGCGCCCAAATCCTGTTGGCTTTGGAAATGAGTTGCCGAACTTTTTCGTCGCTCACAGTTGTCGCCAAAGGCGAACCCTCCGGCCCGGACAGCAAATGGGCTCGAACCGGGACGAGCAGAAAATCCCTAAGTGGAAGACGATTAACATCGTCCCGAGCTTGAGACACGGCGCACACGAAAATAAGACTCAGGCACGTGAGTTGAAAAAACAACCGGACGGCCAAAACCCAGTCGGCAGCGATGACCGTCAATGGCAAAAAATTTGGAAGATTTGCCTTCATTGCGTTCCCAACGCAGACCGAATCCAACCAAGTTGGTTGCGCCGATTTTGTCGGGCTGTCAAAAAAACCGCACTTCGTTCCTGCGCGGCTGAATGGAAACAAGATTTTGATGTTGAACGAGTGGTTTTATTTTCGGCGCAAACGTCACCTGAATGTAACATAAACAGAGGGGTGATTTGAATATCGGGGCACGATTTGAGGTAATTCTCGTTTGGGATAATTCTTTTCACTCTATTGATGAAATAAAATCACATAAAAGATGCGCATTCGGTATGATGCAAGCTATCCGGCAATCAACCTGCGGTTCTGACTTGCAACGCACAAGTGTCAAGCATCTACGGGACCAATTAACAGTCGTGGATGCGGTGGAACTTGGCTGGTGTGCCGCGTGGGAACGGGCCGAAAATCATAAACAAATACCAACACTGATGAAAAAACACCCAAAACACAGACTTAAGATCGCTACGGTGGGAGCCTGCCTGAGCATGGCAATGGTCGGCATTGCATCCGCACAAGCGCAATCCCCGGCCCCATCCGGTGACGGGAAGCTGGACAAGCTCGAAAAAGAGAACCAAGACCTGCGCAAGAGGCTGGAGGTGTTGGAGTCGCTCGCTCAAAAGGAAGGTTTGCTTCAAAAGGCGGATGCGGCGGCTGGTTCGTCCATCAAGGCGCTGACCGAGTCCACCTTGAGCGGCTTTGTCACGGCATCCTATTTCCATGACACTGCCAATCCGCCGGGCGGAATCTCACCAGGCTATCTATGGAATCGGAAGAACGATTCCCTCTCGCTCAACAAGTTCAAGGTCACACTGGCGAGTCCCCCCGCCGAAATGAGCGGAGACAAATGGGATGCCGCCTATCGCGGCTCGCTGATCTTCGGTCAGGACGCTCCCATCGTGAATTCGAGCGCCGCCACTATCGGCTTCCAAAACCTCCGCGAGGCTTATCTGGAAATCAATGTCCCGGTCGGGACTGGATTGAAAGTGAGCGCCGGCGAGATGATCTCGCTGCTCAACTACGAGTCCGGCGACGGTGGCGCGGCGAACGACAACTTCTCGCAGGGTTATCAGTGGTTCTACACCGGCAACGGTCCCGCAGCCAGCATCCAGTTGGCCTATAAGCTGACGGACTGGCTCGACGTCAAAGCCCGGCTCCAAAACGGCCTTTTTGCCGGCCCTGTGGACAACAACCGGAGCAAGACCGGTGTGATTGCCTTCGGCATCAAGCCCAACGACAAAATGTGGTTCAGCCTGATTGGGTTTGCTGGACGCGAATCTTTTGCCGCTGCGGGGACTCCTTCGTTTTTTGTCTCGGGAGGCTCGCTCTTGGGCGGCTATCAGATTGACGAGAAGTGGCACGTGGGAACCGAACTGGACTACTTCAACTTCTCGCAGGCGGTTGCCGCCACTGGCCCCGGAATCAAGGACAACGAGGTCTATTCCGCAGGTCTCTGGCTGTCCTACGCTCTTAGTGAAAAGGTCACACCGGCTCTGCGCGCCGAGTTCATCAGCGACAAAAACGGCGTTGATCTGAGCGGCGACCCGCTGGGGTTTGTGGCCAACACGGGTCAGGACATTGTGAGCATTGCGTTGACACTTAATTACAAGCCAACCGCGAACATCAAAATCCAGCCGGAAATTCGCTATGACCACAGCTCGCTCAAAGGCGCGTTTGGTGGCGCGAATTCAGGGCTTGGCGGAACAACGGCCGTTGCCGGCACCGGCAAGGCCAGCCGTGTCGTCTTCGGCGTCGGCGCCTCTTACTTGTTCTAACTTGACGGCGGGACCGGTCAACCAACCAACTGAAACTGAAATCAAAAACTGAAAATGAAAACTCATGTCTGCAAACTGGCTGCTGCCGCCGCTCTCGCCCTCTCGGCGCTGGGCGCGACGGCCGCCGAAACGGTAAAAGTCGGCGTGCTGCACTCACTCAGTGGCACGATGGCCATCAGCGAAACCTCCCTCAAGGACGTTCTGCTGTTCACGTTCGACGAAGTCAACAAGTCGGGCGGCATCAAAGTCGGCGGAAAGAACTACCTCATCGAGCCGGTCATCGTTGATCCGGCGTCCAACTGGCCGCTCTTTGCCGAAAAGGCAAAGCAGTTAATCGAGCAGGACAAGGTTGCCGTCGTCTTCGGCTGCTGGACCTCGGTGAGCCGCAAATCCGTCCTGCCCGTCTTCGAGAAGGACAACGGTTTGCTGTTCTACCCCGTGCAGTATGAAGGCGAGGAGTTGTCCAAGAACATCTTCTACACCGCCGAAGCCGTGAACCAGCAGGCCATCCCTGCCGTGGATTACATGCTCTCGGAAGGCAAGAAGAAGTTCTACTTGCTCGGCTCGGATTACGTCTATCCGCGCACGACGAACAAAATCCTCAAGCAGTATCTCAAGATGAAAGGCATCCCCGACGCCGACATCGAGGAGATTTACACGCCCTTCGGCCACACGGACTACCAGACCATCGTGGCGTCCATCAAGAAGTTCTCCGCAGCCGGCAAGGCTTGTGTCATCAGCACGCTCAACGGCGACACGAACGTGCCGTTCTTCAAGGAGTTCGCCAACGCCGGCCTGACCAGCGAGAACTGCCCGGTCGTTTCATTCTCGATTTCCGAGGATGAATTCCGCGGCCTGCCCGCGAAGGACCTCGTCGGCCATCTCGGCTGCTGGACCTACTTCATGTCCATCAAGTCACCCGAGAACGCGAAGTTCGTGAAGGACTTCCAGACTTGGCTCAAGGATCCGAAGGTCACCGGCGTGGACTACAAGGTCACGGGCGTGGATCCGAAAGGTCGCGTCACATGCAGCCCGATGAACCTGTCGCGGATGGGTGTTTACCTCTGGAAGCAGGCCGTCGAAAAGGCCGGTTCTTTCGAGGTGGACAAAGTCCGCACGGCGCTTATCGGCCAGAAATTCAAAGGTCCCGCCGGGACCGTCACCATGCAGGAAAACCACCACTTGGTGAACAACGCGTTCATCGGTGAAACACTCGCCAGCGGCCAGTTCAAGATCATCAAGACCATGAACAATGTGGCAGGTGAGCCGTTCAGCGAGAAGTTTCTGAAGTAATGCCGGTTGTTAGTTCCTTCGAGGGGGAGGCGTGGTTGTGCAACCTCGCCTCCCCCAATTTCATTAAGGAGATTGCCGAAACGGCGGTTTCTGACAGAGTGCCGGTGTTTCGGCGGACCGTGCTTTTTTCTCCGGACAGATGCTGGTAACGCCCGTCGAAGCTCAATGTTGACCAAACGCCTTCTCTGTTTCCTTTCGGCACTGGCTTGGTGCCTTTCCTGCGCCGCGGCCGATGACCGTGCGATTCTCGTCCAAGCCATCCTCAACGAGGACATCAACCAGCAGATCGAGGCCATCCGCAGGCTCGTTGGCAGCACGGATCCGGTGGTTGAACAGGTGTTGACCGCGTGGAGGGGAGGCTCCGTCTTCATCTACGAAACCAACGACACCCGCGTGCCGTTCCTGCTCGAAGCCCAAACCGACGGTGACGGCAAGGCCAATGCCGTCCGCATCGCGGACGCAAAGCCGCTCAATGATTCCGCCGGGAAGCAGCTCAAGTTCGCCGCGAACGATCTCACACCGGCGGACACCAACGCCAAGCTCCGCAAGGCCATCAAGACCACGCTCGACCTGCTCGCCGTCGGCAACCCGGTGCCCAAGATGCGGCGCGACGCCATCACCAAGCTCGGGCAGGAACAGAACGCAGACTATCTTCCCTTCTTTGCGGCACGGCTGAAAACGGAAAATGTCGGCGAAGTCAGGCTGGCGTTGACCGAGGCCATCGCCATCACGGAAATCGCGGGCGAGGACACAACGGCCCGGCTGGCGGCGATTGAACGGCTGCGCCAGATGCGTTCGATCAACGCGCTCGCTTTTCTTAAAAAACTCGAAGCCGATGCCAAAGCCGCCGCGGACAAGTATGGTTCGGACACGGTGTTCGCCGTGCACCGCGCCATCCAGCAGATCGAAAGCTACATTGCGTGGGGCAATCTGTTTGGCACGGCGTTCCGCGGATTGAGCTTGTCGGCAGTGTTGCTTGTCGCCGCGCTCGGCCTGGCCATCACCTTTGGACTGATGGGCATCATCAACATGGCGCACGGCGAAATCATGATGGTCGGCGCTTACACCGCTTACGTGACCCAGAATGTTTTCAAGAATTGGTTCGGAACGAGTGGCGCGGGCTTTGATATGTATTTCATCGCCGCTCTCGCGGCGTCGTTTGTCGTGGCGGGTTTGGTTGGGCTGATTCTGGAACGCGGCATCATTCGCTTTCTCTACAAGCGTCCGTTGGAATCGCTGCTGGCGACGTGGGGCGTTAGCCTGGTTTTGCAGCAAGTGTTTCGTGCCACCTTCGGCGCGGCGAACGTGCAGGTCTCGTCGCCGAGCTGGTTGAGCGGGAGCTTCGTCATCAAAGACGTGCTGCTGGCTTACAATCGCATTTTTGTCATCGGCTTCGCGTTTTTCGTCGTGCTGCTTACTTATCTGCTCCTCACGCGGACGCCACTCGGCCTGCAAATCCGCGCCGTGATGCAGAACCGCCAGATGGCCTCCGCGCTGGGCGTGCGCACCGACCGGGTCAACATGATGACGTTCGCCTTTGGCAGCGGGCTGGCGGGCATGGCAGGCGCGTGCCTCTCGCAGATCGGCAACGTCGGGCCGAGCCTCGGGCAAAACTACATCGTGGATTGTTTCATGGTGGTCGTGCTCGGTGGAGTGGGCAATCTCGTCGGCACAGTTTCCGCCGCGCTGGGCATCGGCGTCACCGACCAGATTTTGCAGCCGTGGCTGGGCGCGGTGATGGGCAAAATTACCGTGCTGGCAGGCATCATTTTATTTTTGCAGTGGCGGCCCGCCGGCCTGTTTGCAACCCGCAGCCGGAGCTTGGAAGGATGATCGCGGAAAAATGATACGGTTTCTTTCCAAACGCGAACTGTTCGTCCTTCTGGCACTGATCCTCCTCGGCTTGGTGGTGCTGCCGTGCCTAAATGCCTTCGCGCCGCCGGGCAGTTTTTTTTACGTCAGCAATTTCTCAATCACACTTTACGGGAAGTATCTGTGTTACGCGGTGCTAGCCATCGGCGTGAACCTGCTGTGGGGCTACACGGGCCTGCTGAGTCTTGGACAGGCGCTGTTTTTTTCCCTTGGCGGCTATGCCCTTGGAATGCATCTGATGCTGATGATCGGGAAGCTCGGCCAATACAAATCCGACCTGCCCGACTTCATGGTTTTCCTCGAATTTCCAAAGCGTTTTCCTGAAACGGGCGGTCTGCCGCCGCACTGGATTCCCTTCAAGCACTTCTGGTTCGCCGCCGCCGCGGTGGTGTGGGTGCCGGCTGTGGTTGCGCTAATCTTTGGCTACCTTGCGTTTCGTTCACGCATCAAGGGTGTTTATTTTTCGATTCTCAGCCAAGCGCTCACCTATGCGGCGACGCTGATGTTTTTCCGCAACGACTTCACCTTCGGCGGCAACAACGGGCTCACGGATTTCAAATTCATCCTCGGCTATGACGTCAATTCGCCCGCAACAAAACGCGCCCTCTACATCGCGTCAGGCATCCTGCTGCTTCTCGTCTATCTGTTTTGCCGCTGGCTCACCTCGACGAAGTTCGGCCTGATCCAGCGCGCCATGCGCGACAGCGAGAACCGTGTGCTCTTTTCCGGCTACGCCACGGCGAACTTCAAACTGTTTGTCTTCGTGCTGTCCGCTGTCATCTGCGGCCTTGGCGGCGCGTTGTTCGTTCCGCAGGTGGGCATCATCAATCCCAGCGAGATGGCGCCGGACAAATCGCTGGAAGCGGTCGTGTGGTGTGCGGTCGGCGGGCGTGGCAGTTTGCTCGGCCCCATTCTCGGCGCTGTTAGTGTCAACGCGCTCAAGAGCTACGCGACACACAAGTTCGCCGAGCAATGGCTCTACCTCCTCGGCGGGCTGTTTATTTTCGCCACGCTGTTCATGCCCAAGGGCATCGTCGGCCTGCCGGAGCAGTTCAGCGGACTGATGAAACGCCTGTTCAAAAAGCCGGCCATGGTCGCGCCCGTCCCGCCCGCCGGAGTGGAAACGGCAAAAAAAGAATGAGCCACCACCCCCGCGAATTCATCCTCACTCTGGAAGGAGTGAACAAGACGTTTGACGGCTTCAAAGCGATCAACGACCTGACCTTTTACATGGATGAAGGCGAGCTGCGCGTCGTCATCGGCCCGAACGGCGCGGGCAAGAGCACGATGCTGGACATCATCACCGGCCGCACCGCGCCTGATTCCGGCAAGGTTGAATTTGGGCGTGACACGGATCTCACCGCATTGAACGAGGCCCAAATCACCCGGCTTGGCATCGGGCGCAAATTCCAGACACCGTCGGTCTATATTGACCACACTGTCTTTGAGAACATCTGGCTTTCGCTCGAAGGCTCGCGCAGCGTGTGGAGCACGTTGGTGTCACGGCTCACATCTTCGCAGCGCGACCGCATCCAGCAGGTTCTTGAAACAATCGCGCTAGCCGACAAGGGCCAATGGAAGGCGGGGAATCTGTCGCACGGCCAGAAGCAGTGGCTCGAAATCGGCATGTTGCTCGCCCAGAATCCCAAGCTGCTGCTCGTAGACGAACCCGCCGCCGGCATGACCGACGAGGAGACACACAAGACCGGCGAACTGCTTGTCAGCCTCGCAGGCAGGCACAGCATCATCGTCATCGAGCATGACATGACGTTCGTCCGCCAGATCGCGCGAAAAGTCACCGTGCTGCATCAAGGCAGCGTTCTCTGCGAAGGCAACGTGGACCAGGTGCAGAATGACGAGCGCGTCATCGAGGTGTATCTCGGCCGCAAAAAAAAGGACAAGCACTGATGCTGGCGCTTGCAAACATCTCCGTTTCCTACGATGGCTCGCGCATTCTGCGCGGCGTGAACCTCACCGTGCCGGAACGCAGCCTCGTCTGTCTGATGGGCCGCAACGGCGTCGGCAAGACCACCACGCTCAAATCCATAATCGGCTTGGTGAAGACGGATTCGGGCCAGATCAAGCTCGCCGGCAGGGAAATGGAAAACTTGAAGCCTGATGAGCGCGCCCGCTGCGGAATTGGCTACGTGCCACAGGGGCGCGACATCTTTCCGAACCTCACAGTCTGGGAGAATTTGAAGATCAGCCTCGTCGTCCACGGCACGAAGACCAACGGTCAGGTGGACCGCGTGCTGGAGTTGTTTCCCATTCTCAAGGAAATGCTTCAGCGCAAAGGCGGCGTCCTCAGCGGCGGCCAGCAGCAGCAGCTCGCCATCGCGCGCGCGCTGCTCACCGATCCAAAGGTGCTCATCCTCGACGAGCCGACGGAGGGTATCCAGCCCAACATCATTGATCAGATTGGCGAAACGCTGCTGAAGATCAAGCGCGAGGGCAAAATCAGCATCTTGCTCGTCGAGCAATATCTCGATTTCTGTCTTGGCGTGGGCGACAGCTTTTACATTATGGATCGCGGCGCCATTGTCGCCGAAGGCCCGATCTCGCATTTGAACGACGACATCGTAAAACAACATCTCACTGTATGAAATCCGGGACACATTCCTTCCACCGCCTTAAGTTTCTTATGCAAACATTTCAGTTTGCAGCCGCCGCCGCGGGCCTGCTCGCATGGGCTTCGCCGGCCGGCGCTCATCCGGGCCATTCGCTCACCGAGGCCAGCCCCGCTCACCTGCTCACAAGCCCGGATCATCTCCTCGTGTTGCTGCTGCTCGCGGGCGCGCTAGGCGTTGCAGCACAATTCGTCCATCGTCGGCTCCCACGCCGCCTCCTGCAGTTCGGCGCAGTCGTGGCCGTTCTCGGCGCGGCGGCGCTTTGCGGAATGCGCCCGTGACATTGGAAACGCCAGGAACGGCATCGTCTCGCTTCGTCTCAGGCCGAAGCGGTCTGGAGGTGTCGAATGTCGCGGGCCTCAGCGCGGCAACCACGGCTTGGGCGTGCAGTCCGTTGAAACTGCTCGTTCCACGCCCGCGCGGCGAAAGTGTCTGGGCTTACCTCAGCAGCTTCGGCGGCGGGATGGTCGCGGGCGATGAAACGGCCTTCGACATTGAGCTTCAACCGAACACGCGTTGCTTCATCAGCACCCAGGCTTCGACCAAAATTTACCGGAACCCCGCGCGCCGCCCCTGCTCGCATCGCGTTCGCGCCGAAGTCGGCGAGAACAGCGTGCTGGTGCTCGCGCCCGACCCGGTTCAATCGTTCGCAGATTCCGTTTTCAACCAGCGTCAGGAGATTCTTCTACACCCAACCGCCGGCCTCGTGCTTCTCGACTGGTATTGCTCAGGCCGCGTCGCGCGCGGCGAGCGATGGGCCTTCACGCAATACGCCAGCCGTGTGGAAATTTGGAATACCGATTCGCGCCGCCTGTTCCTCGATTCCGTGTTGCTCAATTCCGCGTGTGGCCCGCTTGACGCCCCGATGCGGCTGGGCCGCTTCAACTGCCTTGCGATGCTGTTGCTCCTTGGGCCGCCTCTGCAAGCGAGCGCTCAGATGCTTCTCCGCGAACTCGGCGAGCACTCGGTCGAGCGCCGTCACCCGCTCATCACCAGCGCCAGCCCGGTGCAGGAGCATGGTGCAATGCTCCGCGTCGCCGGTGAAAGTGTTGAGCAAGTCGCGCATGAGCTGCATCATCACCTGAAATCTCTGGCCGCGCTGCTTGGTGACGACCCGTTCGCGCGAAAATGGTAAAACGATCTGGCTATGCACCTCTCGCCCCGTGAACTCGACAAATTGACGCTGCACCAGGCTGGCTTTCTCGCGCAGAAACGCCTCGCGCGCGGCCTGCGTCTCAATCATCCCGAAGCCGTCGCGCTCATTGCCACCGTGATTTTGGAATTTATCCGCGATGGAAAAGGCGTCGCGGAACTGATGAATCTCGGCCGCCAGCTTCTCGGACGAAACCAGGTTATGCCCGGTGTGCCTGAGATGATTTACGACGTGCAAGTCGAAGGCACTTTTCCCGACGGCTCGAAGCTCGTGACCGTGCATCATCCGATTGCCAGCGAGAATGGAAATCTCGCGCTCGCGTTGCACGGAAGTTTTCTGCCCGTGCCGAAACTTTCCGTGTTCAAGCCTGTTGCTGAAGAACCCATCCCTGGCACCAGCGAAATCAAAGACGGCGAAATCGAACTCAACACCGGTCGCGCTACGGCGGAGATTCCTGTCACGAATCTCGGCGACCGCCCGATCCAAGTCGGCAGCCATTACCATTTCATCGAGACGAACGCGTCGTTGCAATTCGATCGCGGCGCAACTTACGGCAAACGCCTCGACATTCCAGCGGGCACGGCAGTTCGCTTTGAACCGGGTGAAACCAAGACCGTGAAGCTGGTTGAGATCGCGGGCAAGAAAGTCATTCGTGGCGGTAACAATCTGGCGAGCGGTAAAGTTTCTGCCGTAGGCAAGAAAGCCGCGCTGAAGCGAGTGAAGCAGAAGAATTTCTCGAACCAATAGCCCTATTATGTCGCATAAAATGAAACGCACGCACTACGCCGACATGTTCGGCCCGACGACCGGCGACAAAGTCCGGCTCGGCGACACGTCGCTCATTCTCGAAGTCGAAAAGGATTTCACCGTCTATGGCGACGAATGCAAGTTTGGTGGCGGCAAAGTCATCCGCGAAGGCATGGGCCAGGCCGCCGGCATCGGCGCTAAGGATGCGCTGGATTGCGTCATCACCAATGCGCTGGTTGTGGATTACACCGGCATTTACAAAGCTGACATCGGCATCAAGAACGGCCTTATCTCCGGCATCGGCAAAGCGGGCAATCCCGACATGATGGCGGGCGTGACGAAGGGAATGATAGTTGGTGTCACGACGGAAGTCATCGCGGGCGAAGGCTTGATTCTCACGGCGGGAGGACTCGACACGCACATCCATTTCATCTGCCCGCAACAGGCGCATGAAGCTATCGCCGCCGGACTCACGACGATGGTCGGCGGCGGCACTGGCCCGGCGGTCGGCACTTGCGCGACGACCTGCACGCCCGCGCCGTTTTATTTCAAGGCAATGTTACAGGCGGTGGATTCGCTCCCGCTCAACTTCGGTTTCACCGGCAAAGGCAACACCGCCATGCCCGCCGGTTTGCCCGAGCAGATCGCCGCTGGCGCGATTGGCCTGAAGCTCCACGAAGACTGGGGCACGACGCCCGCCGCGATTGATTGCTGCCTCACGATGGCGGACAAGCACGATGTGCAAGTGACGATCCACACGGACACATTGAACGAATCCACGTTCGTCGAAGGCACGATTGCCGCGTTCAAGGGCCGCACGATTCACACGTATCACAGCGAAGGCGCGGGCGGCGGTCACGCGCCGGACATCATCCGCATCTGCGGCGAGCCGAACGTGCTGCCGAGTTCCACGAATCCGACTCGGCCTTACACGGTCAACACGATTGATGAGCATCTCGACATGCTGATGGTTTGCCATCATCTCGATCCGAATCTGCCGGAGGACGTGGCGTTTGCCGAGAGTCGCATTCGCGGCGAGACCATCGCGGCGGAAGATATTTTGCACGACATGGGAGCGATCAGCATGATGAGTTCGGATTCGCAGGCGATGGGCCGCATCGGCGAAGCCATCACGCGATCCTGGCAGACGGCGGATAAAATGAAACAACAACGCGGTCGCCTTGCTGAAGAAAAAGGCGACAACGACAACGTCCGCATCAAGCGTTACCTCTCAAAATACACGATCAACCCCGCGCTCGCCCACGGCATGGCGCATATCATCGGTTCGATTGAAACAGGCAAGCTCGCTGATCTCGTGTTGTGGAAACCCGCAATGTTCGGCGCGAAACCGGAGATGGTTGTCAAAGGCGGTGTCATCGCTTGGGCGCAGATGGGCGATCCGAACGCGAGCATTCCCACGCCGCAACCGGTGTTCATGCGGCCGATGTTCGGCGCGTTCGGTCGTGCGATGGGCATGACCTCGATTGCATTCGTCAGCAAACTCGCGAAGCAGAAGAACGTCGGCAAAGCCTACGGCCTGACCAAGCGCGTCGAAGCCGTGAAAGGTTGTCGCAAAGTCGGTAAGAAAGACCTCAAGTGGAACAACGCGATGCCGAAGATCACGGTTGATCCCGAAACTTACGAAGTCCGCGCCGACGGCGAACTTCTCATGTGCGAACCGGCGAAGGTTCTGCCGCTGGCGCAGCGCTATCAATTATTTTAACCATGTCACGCGTGTCCCGCATCAATGGTCATGGACGGCACCGCGAGGGAACCGCAGTCAAAATTATCCGTCGCCGATCGCAAGCCGCCAGAATAAATCACTCATCCGTTTCCCCGTCGGCTAAACAAAACGATGACCACTGGTTGCTTTGGCAAGTGGCGGATTCCGCGTTTCCCACCGGTGGTTTCGCTCATTCGCTGGGGCTGGAGGCGGCTTGGCAGCATGCCGAAGTCCGCAACCGCATCGAACTGGTTTCGTTTATCGAAGCAGGCTTGCAACAACTTGGCCACGCGAGCCTGCCATTCGTAATGGCGGCGTTTGATGCGCCTGAAAAGCTCGGCGAAGTTGATTCGCTTTGCGATGTGTTTACCAGCAACCACGTCGCAAACCGCGCCAGCCGTTTGCAAGGCCGCGCCTTTCTGACGGCGGCGGAGCGAATCTTCAAATCAGAAACTGAAAATCGGAAATCGGAAGTCCAATTTGCCCACTTCGCGCCCGTTTTCGGTGCGAGCTTTCGACGGCTGGAGGTTTCACGCGAAACGACCATGCGCCTGTTTTTTTTCAACCACCTGCGCGGCGTGCTCGCGGCTGCTGTGCGCTTGAACATCGTCGGTCCAATCGAGGCGCAGATGTTGCAGCAAAGGCTGTCGCGGAGAGCGGAAATGATTTTGAGACGCTGTGAATCTCTGACGCTTGAAGACATCGCACAAACCGCGCCGTTGCTTGATTTGTGGCAAGGCGCGCAGGACCGGCTTTATTCGCGACTTTTCCAAAGTTAACCCGCGACCAGCATGGAACACACCCACTCGCATCATCACGGCCCCGGCGGTCATACGCATGAGCACATGGATCATCCCGGCCACTTTCACGAGCGAGACCTCCCGTTGGATCGTGATTTCAACAAGCGCGCGTTCACCGTCGGCGTCGGCGGGCCGGTTGGCAGCGGCAAGACGGCGCTGATGCTGCAACTGTGCAAGCGCCTGCGCGTGACGATGAACATTGCCGTCGTGACGAACGACATTTTCACGAAAGAAGACGGGGAGTTTCTGACGAAGCACCAGGCGCTCGAAGCGGAACGCATTCGCGCCGTGGAAACCGGCGGCTGCCCGCACGCGGCGATCCGTGAGGACATTTCATCGAACCTCCTCGCGCTCGAAGAACTGCACCGGAAATTTCACCCGGACATTTTGCTGATCGAATCCGGCGGCGACAATCTGGCCGCCTGCTTCAGCCGCGAACTGGCCGACTACACGATCCAGGTGATTGACGTAGCCGGCGGCGATAAAATCCCGCGCAAAGGCGGCCCCGGCATCACGCAGAGCGATCTGCTCGTCATCAACAAGACCGACCTGGCTCTCGTTGTCGGCGCGGATCTCGACGTGATGGCGCGTGACTCGAAGCGGATGCGTGGTGACGGCCCGTTTGTATTCGCGCAGGTCAAGCACGGCCTTGGTATGGATGAAATTGTCAACCACGTCATCCACGCTTGGCAGCACACGTGCGGGATCGCTCATCATCATTGAACACCGGGAGAAATTGAAGGCTGTGCCGGAAATGGCGGACGGCTTCGACGCCATCGGCCGCTGCGGTGACACGGTAGTTGCCGCAGTAATGCGCGTGCTTAGGTGATAAAGCGTCAGCGAATATGCCTCCGGCGATGATCGCCTTGGCAAATGCGGGCTTCAAGTTTCTGACACCGGGGTTGTGAGTGGCTTCTTGCCCGGCGTCGTGGATCCGACCGGCTCCGCCTCGCGCTCAAAGAGAAGGTAGAGCGCGGGCAGCACGAAGAGAGTGAGGATCGTCGCCGAGACGAGGCCGCCGATGATGACGACGGCGAGCGGGCGCTGCGTCTCCGAGCCGATGCCGTGCGAGAGCGCCATCGGCAGCAGGCCGAGCATCGCCAACAGCGCGGTCATCAGCACGGTGCGCAACCGCACGAGCGCGCCTTGCAGCACGGCGTCGAACGGTTTCTTCCCTGCTTCGCACAGGTCGTTGAAGTAACTGACCATCACGACGCCGTTGAGCACGGCCTGGCCGAAGAGCGCGATGAAGCCGATGGCCGCGCTCACGCTCAGCGGGATGTGCGTGAGCAGCAGCGCGAAGATGCCGCCGATGAGCGCGAAGGGCACGTTCAGCAAAATCAGCAGCGCGCTGCGCACGGATTTGAACGCGTCAAAGAGCAGGATGAAAATGATGAACACGCTGATGGGCACGATGAAGGCGAGGCGCTTCATCGCGCGCTCCTGGTTCTCGAACTCGCCGCTCCACGTGATGAAATAACCCGGCGGCAGCGTGATGTTTTTCACCCGCGCCTGCATGTCCGCAACGACGCTGCCCATGTCGCGGCCGCGGATGAACACGCCGATGGCGGTCACGCGCGTGCCGTTCTCGCGGCTGATGTTCATCGCGCCGCTGGACACGTTGAAGTTCGCGACCTGTTCCATCGGGATGTGCAAACCGTCCGGCGTGTCCACGAGGATGTTCTTCAAGTTCGACAGCCGCCGCTCGGCCTCGGGCAGGCGCACGACGACGCTGAAGTGTTTCTCGCCCTCCCAGATTTCCGTCGCGGCCTTGCCGCCGAGGCACGTCTCGATCACGTCCTGCACGTCGGAAACGTTCAGCCCGTAGCGCGCGGCGCTCGCGCGGTCAATCTCGATGAGCGAGTGCGGCACCGCGCCGGCGCGGTCAATGAACGCGCGCATCACGCCGGGCACGTCGGCGATTTTTGAGAGCACGGCCTGCACGTTCGTGCGCAGCAGGCCGGCGTCCTCGCCGAAAACCTTGATGACGATCTGACCGTCAATCTGCGAGATGCTTTCGAGCACGTTGTCGCGGATGGGCTGCGAGAAGCTCGTCTCGACGCCGGGGATCGCGTCGAGCGCGCGGTCCATTTCGGAAATGATTTGTTCCTTCGTCACGCCGGGCCGCCACTCCGCCGCGGGTTTCAAATCCACGAAAAACTCGGCCATGTTCAGCGGTTTCGGATCCGTGCCGTCCTCGGGCCGCCCAGCCTTCGAGATGACGCTGCGGACTTCGGGCACCTTGCGGCACGCGTCGCGAATGCGTTTGCACTGCGCCATCGCCTCGCCCACGGAGATGCCCGGCGGCAGCGTGGCGTTGACCCAGATCGAACCTTCGTTCAACTCGGGCAAAAATTCCGTCCCCAGTTTCGGCACGAAGGAAAGGCTCGCGGCCAGCGCGGCGACGGCGACGAACACGACGCTTTTCCTGTGCGACAGCGCCCAGCCGAGCGCTGGCGCGTAGAGGCGCTTGCAGAAGCCGACGAGGAAGTTGTCCTCGTGCGGAATTTTTTTCCGCAACAACAGGTAGCAGAGCAGCGGCACGAGCGAGAGCGAGAAAAGCAGCGAGCCGATGAGCGCGCTCGTGACCGTCCACGCCATCGGCGCGAAGATGCGGCCCTCGTGACGCTGGAGCGTGAAGATCGGGATGTGGGCCGCGATGATGATGAGCATCGAGAAGAACGTGGGCCGGCCCACCTCGGCGGCGGCTTCGAGGATCGAATGGCGCAGTGAGTGGTGGTCGTGTGTGTGCTCGCGCTCGGCGAGTTTGCGGAAAACATTTTCGACAACAATTACCGCGCCGTCCACGATGATGCCGAAGTCCATCGCGCCGAGTGAAAGCAGGTTCGCCGGGATGCCGCGCCACGTCAGGCCGATGAACGTGGCGAGCAATGACAGTGGAATCATCAGCGCGACGATGAACGCGGCGCGCAAATTGCCGAGGAACAGCAGCAGCACGAACGTCACGAGCATCGCGCCCTCGGCGAGGTTTTTGAAAACGGTCTTTAGTGTTGTGCCGATGAGCCACGTGCGGTCGTAGTAAGGAACGATCTGCACGCCCTTCGGCAACACCGAGCGGTTCAACGTGGCGATTTTTTCCTTCACGGCGTCGAGCACGATGGACGGGTTCTCGCCTTTGCGCATGAGCACGATGCCGGAGACGATGTCGTCATCGTTGTCCTGTCCGGCGATGCCCTGGCGCGGCACCGCGCCGACGACGACGGAGGCGATGTGTTTCACGAGCACGGGCGTGCCGTTGTGCGAGGCGATGACGATATTGCCGATGTCGTCGGGCGAGCGCAGCAGGCCGATGCCGCGGATGAGATATTGCTGCGCGCCCTGGTCGCTGTAGCTGCCGCCGGCGTTGGCGTTGCCGCGGCCGAGCGCGGTGAAAAGCTGCTGGAGCGTGAGGTTGTAATACTTGAGCTTCGCGAGGTCGGGCTGGACTTCGTATTGCTTGATGAGGCCGCCGAGCGTGACGATGTCCGCGACGCCGGGCACGAGGCGCAAGTGGCGCTCGACCACCCAATCCTCAATCGTGCGCAAGTCGCGCGGGCTGGTGCTGTCGCCTTTCAATCGGAAGCGGAAAATTTCGCCAATAGCCGTCGAAAGCGGCGCGAGTTGCGGCGTGACGCCGGGCGGCAGGTCCACGCCGGCGAGCCGTTCCATCACGCGCTGGCGGGCGAAATAGTCGTCCACCTTGTCGTCGAACGTGAGCATGATGAACGACAGCCCAAACTGCGTGTGCGAGAAAAGCCGCACCTGATGCGGGATGCCGCTCAACGCGATTTCCAGCGGGATGGTGACTTGTTTCTCGACTTCCTCCGCGGCGCGTCCGGGATGGAGCGCGATGACGTTCACCTGGATGTCGGAGACATCGGGGAACGCCTCAATCGGCAGCGTCTTGAACGCGAGCAGGCCGCCGCCCACGAAGAGCACTGCCATCATCACGAGAAACAGCGGCTGGTGCAGCGAGAAGTGAACGATGCGCTTGATCATGCGATGGGAGAAGTGTTCGTCGCGCGGCAGGTTGGCGACGCGAAGTTGGGATTTGAAATCATCGCGGCATCACGAGCCGCTGCCGCTTTGCAAAAGCTGTTCGAGCAGCAGGCAGCCGTCGGTGACGACGTTTTGGCCCGGCTCGATTCCGTCGAGCACGAGCACTTTGCCGTCGTGTTCCATGCCGATTTTGATTTCGCGCCGCGAGAACTCGCCTTTGCCTCCGCCGAGAAACACGTAGTGCTTGTCGCCCTTGAGGAACACGGCCTTCGTCGAAACATCCACGCCGCGCATCGGTTTGTCGCCGGGCAGCTCGACGGTGACAAACATTTCCGCCTTGAGCAGCCGCTGCGCGTTGTCAATCGAGCCGCGCACCTTGACCGTGCGCGTGTTCGGATCGAGCGAGTCCGAGACGACGTCAATGCGGCCCGTGAACGTCTGCGACGGATACACGCGCGAGCGCACCGTGAGCGGCGTGCCGGCCTTGAGCCGCGGCAAATCCTGCTCGGTGGCATCCAGCAAAACCCACAACCGTTTCGGATCGGTGATGAGGAACAGCGGCGCGAAGAGCTGCGGCGCGTTGGCGAGCATCTGGTCGGGGCGCACTTCCTGGCCGGGATTGATGTTTTTCTCGACCACGATTCCGCCGAGCGGCGCGCGAAGCTGGAAGGTCTGGTCAATCGTGTTGATGCTGCCGCCGAAAAACTTCAGCCGTGCCGAGGCGCGTTCGTGTTCGGATTTCGCCTGTTCGAGATCGGCCTCTGCGGCGTGCAAATCCTTCTGCGGCGCCGCGCCGTGCTCGAACAGCTCGCGGAGGCGCGCGACGTTGCGCTGCGAGAGTGAGAGCGCGCTGGCGGCGCGATGCACGTCCGCCTGCGCCTGGCCGAAGTCCGGCGAGGCGATCGTCGCGAGCGTGTCATCCTTCTTCACCGGCTCGCCAATCTCGGCGTCAATTTTCACAATGCGGCCCGCGAACGGCGTGAACACGCGCACGGTCACGTCGTCATCCCACACGAGGCGGCCGTTGAGCTTGATGGCTGCGGCTTCGCTCGGCTGCGCAGGCTCGATGGCCAGCGCGGCAAGTTGCGGACTGTTGCCGGGCAGAATTATTTTATCACCGGTGATCTTCGGCTCGGTGGGCGCGGAAGTTTCCGCTGCCTGTTCCTTCGGCTCGCGATGGCAGCCGGCGAGGAGTGAAGCGGCGAGAAGCGCTTGAAACAGGGTGGTTGTCTTCATGGCTTTTCCTTTTCGTCTTGGATGTTGAGCGCGGCCTTGAGCGCGGCGACGGCGGTGGCCGTGTCCGCGGCGGCCTGTGCGGTGGCGAGGCGCACGTCGTTGTCGTTGCGCTCGGCGGAGAGCAGGTCGAGCAGCGACGCGCCACCTTTTTGATACGCAAAGGAAACAGTCTCGCGAATCTTCGCCGACTTGGGCTGGATGAGTTCGCGATAGCGCGCGAGGCGCTCAGTGGCTTCATCGAAGGCGAGGCGTGCGCCGGTGATCTCGGCCTTGATCTGCACGCGGAGTTTGTCGGCAAAAATCGCGGCTTGGTCGCGCGCGGCCTCGGCGGCCTTGATGTTGCCGGTGTTGCGGTTCCACAGCGGCAGCGGGATGGAAATGCCGATGCCGAGCGTGTTCGGCTGGTCGAACGGCTCGTGCTCGTATTGAAATAGCACGGTCGGATCGGGAATGCGCTGGGCTCTGGTGAGCCTGAGGTCGGCGTCGGCCTTGAGGCGCGCGTGCTCGGCGGCGAGCAGGTCGGGGCGCGCGGCGCCGGGCGTCTCCGAAGCGGCGGGGAAAGGACTGCCCGCCAGCGTTTCCAAGGAGTCGCCCGGCGCCCAAGCACCGGCCGGGTTGGGGGTCCCGAGCAAAACATCCACGGCCAGGCGCGCGGACTTCGCGCCGGACTCGGCGCCCTTCGCGTCGAGTTCGAGGCGTTCCGCGGTGATCTCGATCTGCGTCTTGTCCGCGAGCGAAATGTCGCCGGCCTTCAACCGCGTCTCCGCGATCTGCGCCTCCTTGCGCAGCGATGCGGCGGAT
This sequence comes from uncultured Verrucomicrobiota bacterium, assembly GCA_964589935.1. Classification (GTDB taxonomy): domain Bacteria; phylum Verrucomicrobiota; class Verrucomicrobiia; order Limisphaerales; family VHCN01; genus VHCN01. The sequence continues at coordinate 310,300 of CAZPVD010000004.1, forward strand.
TGCCGGAGAATCCGCACGTTCGCCTCCGCGAGCAACGCGGCGATGTAAGCGCGCGTCACGCCGAGGTTGAGCACGCGCCGCGCGTCGGCGAGCCGGGCCTTGGCGGCCTCGATGCCAGCGGCGGCGCTGGACTGGCGGCTCGCACGCTTGCCGCCGATCTCGAAGAGCTGGTTGATTGCAAGAGTAGTGTCGTAGTTGCGGTCCCACAATCCGTTCGCCCCGGGCCGCCCGCTTGCGTGATCGTCCACGTTGATCTTCGTCGTGGAGATCGAGAATGTCGGGTTCGGGAATTCCTTCGCGATGATTTTTTGCGCGGTGGCGAGGTCCACGTCGCTTTTCGCGGCGAGCAAATCCCAGTTGCGCTCGAACGCGACGCGGCGCGCCTCGGCGAGCGTGAGCGTCGCGGGCGTCTCCGCGCGGACAATGCACGCGAACAGCAGCGTCCAAAAACTGCAGACGAACAGGCGTCTCACGCGGCGTTGCACGAGGACGAAGCGGGGCCGTCTCTGGGAAGCGAAGGAAGTGAAGTTAATCACGGGCGGACTGGACGATGATGCGGAGCGCTCGGCGCTGGCCGGCCTTTTCGGAATAATGCACCTGGACGCGCTCGCCGGTTTTGAGCAGTTCCGCCGTGACGGGTTTGCCTTGCTCCGCGCGTTTGGCGGTCTTGTCCCAAAAACTCGTGTCGCCATCCCATACGAAAATTTCGGCGGGCTTGCCCGCGTTGACCGTGAGGAACAGTTTGCGCTCGGCTGCCTCGGCGCGCTCGATGACGCCCGTGCTCCAGCGGAGCAAGTCCTTCTCCGCCCCGAGCGCGGTCGTCGTCGCGAGCACGCCACCGAGCCACGCAAGCGTCAAAAGGGAACACACGGCGCGGGCCACAACGTGTGGTTTGTTTGCAACACAAGGCATCTGGCCCGCCTTTAGCTCCCCCTGTGCCAGCGGGCGAAAAATACGGAAAAGACCCTGTTTTTAGGGCGAAATCGCCATTTCGCGACAGCGCGCATGGTAAGTTCCTTGCCCGTCGTGATAAGTTGGCTGGCACCGGATGAACTTGAGACTCAAAGCGCGCCTCACGCTCTTCGCGCTGGCGATCGTGTCGCTGGCGCTGATGATCGGCTGGGCCGCGCACTCATCGTGGCGGCACGTCGAGCATCTCGGCGAACGGCTCACGCGCGTGCAGATCGAGAGCTTCCAGACTGCGGACCAGTTCCGCGCGAACTTGCAGGCGCTCGACTCGATGCTGCTGCGCTACGAGCGCCACCGCGAGCCGGGCGACCGCGACCGCTTCCTGCACGAGTGGAAAAAGATGGATGCGTGGATTGACGTGCAACGCCCAACGCTCACCACGCCGCGCGAAGGCCAGCTCCTCGACCAGATCAACGCCGCCTACGACGATTACTACGCCGCCGCGACGAACCTGCTGAACAAGATTGAAGGCAAGCCCTCGAACGTCGAATCCGACGCCGCCGGCCTTGAGCGCGTCGAGCGCGAATCCAGCCGCCTGCTCGGCCTCGGCTACCAGCTCGTGGACGCGCATCGCGATTCGCTTTCGCGCTTCCTCGACGACTCGCGGCAGAACCTGTTCTACCTGCGCGCGCTGCTGTTTGGCGCGTTGCTCGTGCTGCTCGCCGTCGGCTTCTGGCTCGCCGTCGTGGTGTATCGCGAGATGATCGCGCCGCTCGAAGTGAAGCTCGTCGAGAGCCGCGCCATCATCGAGCGCCAGGAAAAACTCGCCTCGCTCGGCATGCTGGCCGCCGGCGTCGCGCACGAAATCCGCAACCCGCTTACCGCCGTCAAGGCGCGCCTCTTCACGCAGCAAAAAAAACTCCGCGCCGGTTCCGCCGAGCACGGGGACGCCGCCTTCATCGGCGAGGAGATCAACCGCCTCGAACGCATCGTGCGCGACTTCCTCGAATTCGCGCGGCCTTCCGAGCCGCAGTTCGCCGAAGTGACCGCGGACGCGCCGTTGCGCGACGCCGCCGCGCTGCTCGCGCCGCAGTTGGAGAAGAAGCGCATCCGCCTCGAACTGGATGGCGCGCTGCCGCTGCCGCTGCGCGCCGACCCGCAGCAGATCAAGCAGGTGCTCATCAACCTCATCCAGAACGGCGCGGACGCCATCGGCGAGAACGGCGTGGTGACCTTGCGCGCGCGGCGGGACTTCACCACGTTGAACGGACAGCTCCTGGCCGTGGCGATTCTCGAAGTCGCCGACACGGGCAGCGGCATTCCGCCCGCCGTCGAGAAAAGGCTGTTTGACCCGTTCTTCACGACGAAGGAAAATGGCACCGGCCTCGGGCTGTCCATCTCGGCGCGCATCCTCGAAAAGCACGGCGGCGCGCTACAATACCAGACCCAGGCCGGACGCGGCACGACCTTCGGCATCGTGCTGCCGCTCGCTGAATCTCATGCAAAAAACGGCGCGAATCCTCCTCATTGAAGACGATCCCGGCCTCGCCAAGGGGCTGGAAAGCGTGCTCGCCGACGACGGCCACGAGGTCGCTCTCGTGCCGCGCGGCGACGACGGACTCAAGCGCGCGACGCGGGACGAGTTCGACGTCGTGCTCACCGATTTGCGCCTGCCGGGCTTGAGCGGGCTTGACCTTGTGCGCGAACTGCACCGCGCCAAGCCGCGCCTGCCCATCGTGCTGATGACGGCGCACGGCACGACGGAAACGGCGATTGAAGCGACGAAGTTCGGCGCGTTCGATTATTTGCTCAAGCCGTTCGAGATGGGCGAACTGCTCGGCGTCGTCGAGAAAGCCGTCGCCACGAGCCGGCTCATGTCCGAGGTCGTGGAACTCGGCGCGGTGGTGAACCCGGAGCGCGACGCCATCGTCGGCCAAAGCCGCGCGATGCAGGGCATCTACAAGGAAATCGGCCGCGTCGCCGCCAAGCCCGTGAACGTGCTCATCCGCGGCGAGACTGGCACCGGCAAGGAACTCATCGCCCGCGCGCTCTACCAGCACAGCGAGCGCGCGAACGCGCCGTTCGTCGCGATCAATTGCGCGGCGATTCCCGAAACACTTTTGGAAAGCGAGCTGTTCGGCCACGAGCGCGGGGCGTTCACCGGCGCGGAGGCGCGGCGCATCGGGCGCTTCGAGCAGGCGCACGGCGGGACATTGTTTCTCGATGAAATCGGCGACCTCACGCCGAACACGCAGGTGAAGCTGCTGCGCGTGCTACAGGAGAAGTGCATCCAGCGCCTCGGCGGCAAGGAGACGATTCCGGTGGATGTGCGCGTCATCGCAGCGACGCACCGCGACCTCGAAGCGGCGATGAAGGAGAAACAGTTCCGCGAGGATCTGTTTTACCGGCTCAACGTCGTGGTGATTTCACTGCCGCCGCTGCGCGAACGACGCGAGGACGTTTCCGATCTTGCGCGTTATTTCCTGCAAAAATACGGCGCTGAACTCGGCCACGCGCAGGCGGCGATCCATCCCGACGCCGTGCAATTTCTCCAGGCGCAGCCGTGGCCTGGCAACGTGCGCGAGCTGGAGAACGTGGTGCGCAAAACGCTCCTGCTCTCTCGCGGCTACGCGATCAGCACCGAGCACGTGCGCGAGGCGCTTGCCAGCGGCGCGGCGGCGGCAAAGTCGGATGAATCCTCGCTACAACGAATGGCGGAGCAGCTTCTGGGCGCGGCACAGCGCGGCGAGATCAGCGACGCGCACGCTCGTCTGCTGGATGCGGCGGAGCGCGAGATCACCTCGCAGGCGATTCAACTGGCGCAGGGAAATCAGGCCAAGGCCGCGCGGTGGCTGGGGATTTCACGTCTGACGTTGCGCGAAAAACTGCGGCAGTTCGGCCTGCACCCAAACCAAGACACCGGCCTCAACGAAAATTGATCTCCGCAGCATGTCGGATGGTGAAATAAACCCACTCAACCTCGCCTCACCTCCCGTTTGGACGGCTGACGCACATTAACTCGGTTCATCGCTTGCCGGCGTGGTGCGCAAGCAGATTTCGCGCGATAATCTCCACCTGTTGCCCCTAAAAGAATCCCGCTCCCATCCGCCGACCTCTGAATACCCCTGCGTTTTATCGCAAAATTTCAGCGAACATTTCCGAAGAAATTTGAAGAAGCACTTGCTGACTGCAATCTAAGCAGGGTGGCCCAAGACACACAGTATTCATCCGCCTCGTTGCGGCGTCACAGCAAATGGATTGCGCTGACCTGCGCATTCCTGTTTGCGCGGTTTGGATTTGCATCGGAGTCCGCGGAGTCGGTGAGTTTCGTCAATGACGTGGTTCCGGTGCTGACCAAGGCGGGCTGCAACGCGGGCGCGTGTCACGCGAAGGCGGGCATGGGGCAGAATGGTTTTCAACTCTCGCTGCTCGGCTTCGAGCCGCAGGAGGATTACGAACACCTGGTAAAGGAAGGACGTGGCCGCCGCGTGTCCGCCACGGCACCAGAGCAGAGCCTGATTTTGATGAAGGCCTCCAACCGCGTGCCGCACGGCGGCGGCCTGCGTCTCGATCCAAACTCGGAAGGCTACCATCTGCTCCGAACCTGGCTCGATCAAGGCATGCCATTTGACAAGGACACCGCGCCCAAGCTCTTGTCGCTCGACGTGCAGCCCGCGCGCAAGACCATGAAGGTCAGAAGCGAACAACAGCTCAAGGTGACGGCGCGTTACGCCGACGGGCACACGCGCGATGCTACCCAGCTCGCGCTCTTTGAGGCCAACGACCGCGCGATGGCCGAGGCCGCTGACACGGGCCGCGTGAAGATCTATGACATCCCCGGCAACGTGGCCGTGATGGTGCGCTACCAAGGTCTCGCGGCAGTGTGCAACATCTCGATTCCGCTCGGCGCGCCGGTGGAAAATCTGCCTGTGGCAAGGAATTTCATTGATGAACTGGTCTTTGCCAACCTGAAGCAAATCGGCGTGCCGCCATCGCCCGTGTGTGACGACTCAACGTTCATCCGACGCGTCTCGCTCGACATCGCGGGACGTTTGCCCACGGTCAAGGAGGCCGAGGCGTTCCTTGCCAGCACGGACCCGGCGAAGCGCGACAAGTTGATTGATTCCCTGCTCATCAGTCCAGACTACGCGGATTTTTTCGCGAACAAATGGACCGCGCTGCTCAAGAACAAGCGCGACGACGCCAACGACATCACGGCTAACTTCGCCTTCCACTCGTGGATACGCGACGGCCTGCTGGCGAACAAGCCTTACGACCAGATGGTGCGCCAGCTTCTCGCCGCGACCGGCACCATCGCCGGCAATCCCGCCGTGGCTTGGTATAAGCGCGTGAAGGAGCCGACGCAGCAGCTTGAGGACGTGGCGCAGCTTTTCCTCGGCGTGCGGATGCAGTGCGCGCAATGTCATCACCACCCGTTTGAGCGCTGGAGTCAGCACGACTACTACAGCATGTCCGCGTTCTTCAGCCAGGTGGGCCGCAAGCCGACGGCGACGGCAGGCGAAGACGTGATCTTCCACAAGCGCGGCATGGCGCAGGCCGAGAACAAGAAAACCAAGCTGCCCGTGAAGCCCGCCGGCCTGGGCGAGCCGACGCTCGACATTCCACCTGACGAAGACCCGCGCTTGCGCCTCGCCGACTGGATGGGCAACAAGGCCAACCCGTTCTTTGCGAAGTCGCTGGTGAACCGCTACTGGAAGCATTTCTTCAAGCGCGGCCTCATCGAGCCGGAGGACGACATCCGCGACACGAACCCGCCGTCGAACCCGGAGCTGCTTGACGCGCTGGCGAAGCATTTCGCCGAGAGCGGCTTTGACCTGAAGGCCGTCGTGCGCGTCATCACTCAGTCGTCCACGTATCAACTCAGCGCCACGCCGAACCAGCACAACGGCGTGGACCGGCAGAACTTTTCGCACTTCTACCCGCGCCGGATGCAGGCCGAGGTGCTGCTGGATTCGATTGACCAGTTCACCGGGGCGAAGACGGATTTCGCGGACCTGCCGGCGGGCACCCGGGCGATTGCGCTGCCGGACAACAGCTACAACCGCGGCTCCGCGTTTCTGAAAGTCTTCGGTCGGCCCGAGGGCGCAAGCGTGTGCGAGTGCGAACGCGCCTCGTCTGCGAGCCTCGCGCAGAGCTTGCACCTGATGAACGCGGCGGACGTGAAGGCCAAGCTCGCCGCGAGCGGCGGGCGCGCGGAGCGGCTGGCGAAAGAGACCAAGCCCGAGGCCGAGAAAATCCGCGAGCTGTATCTCGCCGCGTTTGCGCGCGAGCCGCAGTCGCACGAACAGGCAGTCGCCGAGGAGTATTTGTCACGCCCGCGCGAAGACGCCCAAGGCAAGCCGCTCCCACCGGAGCTGGCCCGCCGCACCGCCTACGAGGACTTGCTCTGGGCGCTTATCAATACGAAGGAATTCCTCTACAATCACTAGCTCATGACGCTCAAATCAACAGCCGCTGTTTTCGTCGGTGTTGCCTGGTTGTCGCTCGCCGGCGCCGCCTTCGCACAGCAGGTGATTCTGCCCACGCCGCGGCTGCTTACCACGATGCCGATGGGCGGACAAGCGGGCGCCACTGTTGAAGTCAGCATCACGGGTGAAGAACTTGACGATGTCACCGACCTTTTGTTCTCCACGCCGAAGATCACGGCCAAGCCCAAGCTCGGCGCCAACGGCAAGGCAGAGGCAAATAAATTCGTCGTCACCATCGCTGCCGATGCGCCCGTCGGCGTCCATGACGCCCGCTTCGTGTCGCGGCTGGGCGTTTCATCGGCGCGCGCGTTCACCGTCGGCAAACTGGCCGAAGTCACTCGCGCGAAGCCGAACACTTCGTTGGAGGCCGCGCTCGACCTCAAGCTGAACTCCGTTTGCAACGCCGTCATGACCGCGCGGGCCGTGGACTTTTATTCCTTCGCGGGCGAGAAGGGCAAACGCGTCGTCATCGAGTGCGCGACGGCGGGGATTGATTCCAAGCTCACGCCCGTGCTCATCGTCGCCGACGCCGAGGGTCGCGACCTTGTGGTCAACCGCACGAGCGGCCTGCTGGACTTCACACCGCCGGCGGACGGCAAGTATTTCATCAAAGTTCACAGCCTCACGTTCAAGGGCGGGCCGGAGCATTTCTACCGGCTCGCGTTGCAGGAAGTCGCGACCGGCGCGCGTGTGCCGCGCCAGCCCACGACGCGCTCGGTGAGTTCGTTCTCATGGAACCCAGCGGCGGATTTCGGCATCGCGAAAATCGCCGAGATCGAGCCGAATAGCGAGCACTCGCAGGCGCAGAAGATTACGCTGCCCTGCGACATCAACGGCAGTTTCTTCCCGGCGGCGGACGTGGACACGTTCGAGTTCACCGCGAAGAAAGGCGAGGTCTGGTGGATCGAAGTTGCGTCCGAGCGGCTCGGTTTGCCGACCGACCCGTTCGTGCTTGTGCAACGCGTCGAGAAGGACGGCGACACGGAAAAGCTCACCGACGTGGCCGAGCTGAACGACATCCCGCCGCCGATGAAGCCATCGAGCAACGGCTACTCCTATGACGGCCCGCCTTACGACGCCGGTTCCGCTGACGTGCTCGGCAAACTCGAAATCAAGGAGGACGGCCTCTATCGCCTCCAGCTCCGCGACCTCTTCGGCGGCACGCGCAACGACCCGGCGAACATCTATCGGCTCATCATTCGGAAGACCACGCCCGACTTCGCCCTCGCGGCGTGGGCGGTGCATTTCGAGCTGCGGAATGGCGACCGCAACGCGCAGTCCAAGCCCATCGCGCTGCGTCCCGGCGCGACGATGGCATTTGAAGTTGTCGTCATCCGTCGCGACGGCTTCGACGGCGAAATTGAATTGAGCATGGAGAATTTGCCGACGGGCGTGACGGCGGCGGGCCTGAAAATTTCGGCGGGCAAATCGCAAGGCATGTTGCTCATCACCGCTGCGGAGAAGGCGCCGCGCTCGGTGGGCTTCGCAAAGATTGTCGGTCACGCGAAGATCAACGGAGTCACCGTCACGCGCCCTTGCCATCTGGCCTCGATGACATGGCCTGTGCGCGACGCTAGCGGCGAAATTCCCAAGCCACGGCTGATGGCGGACGTGCCCATCTCCGTCACCGACGCCGAGGGCGCGCCCATCACCATCGCGTCACGCGAGGACAAGGTCTGGGAGGCGAAGGCCGGCGACAAGCTCACCATCCCGCTCAAGCTCACTTGGCGCAGCGAGGTTTCGGGCCAGCTTCATCTGCGGCCCTACGGCGCTGCCATCAGCGGCCTCAAGCCCGTGGAAGTCGCCGCCAAGGCCGAGACGGCGGAACTCGTGCTGGACCTGGCCACGCTCAAGCCCGCGCCGGGTGAGCACACCATCGCTCTGGCCAGTGGTTACGTGGCGAAGTATCGGCACAATCCCGGCGCGGTCGTCCTCGCCGAAGCTGCGCAGAAAAAGGCCGATCAGGAAGCCGCTGCGCTCGCGGAGGAAGCGAAGAAGCTCGCCGCCGAGGTGAACGCCGCGCCTGCCGAGAAGCGCGCCACCGTCGAGAACGCCGCGAAAGCGGCTGGCGAGAAATTAAAATCCGCCGAGGCCGCGAAGGCCGAAGCCGCCAAGCGTATGAAAGCCGCGACCGACGCCGCTGCGCCGAAGGACATCGCTGACATTGTCGTGTCGGAGCCAATTCGGATTCGCATTCTGCCTGCCGACAAAAAATGATCCGCATATTTTCGCACCGCTCACGTCCAAGCATTATGTCATTACCCACCGCTTCTTCGCCAATCGTGCGCTGCGCCGGCCCGATGAGCCGGCGCGGGTTCATGAACATCGGGCTGGCCGGTTTCGCCAGCCTCAGCCTGCCGGGCCTGTTGCGTTTGCGCGCGGAAAACGCCGGCAAGCCGCAAAAGGAGAAGACCGCGGTCATCATGGTCTGGCTCATCGGCGGCCTCTCGCACGTGGACACCTACGACCCGAAGCCCGACATCGGTCCCGAATATCGCGGCCCGTTCAAGGTCATTCCAACAAACGTGCCCGGCATGAACATCACGGAACTGTTACCGATGCACGCGAAGATCGCCGACAAGTTCACGCTCATCCGCTCGATGACGCATCGCTCCGGCGGCCACCCGGCCGGCCATCTGCGGATGCTTTCGGGCGACCCCGATGAGCGCGACAAGACCGCGCCGCGCTACCCTGACTGGATGTGTGTGTCCAATTTTCTCCGCTCCAAAATTCCGGGTCGCACCAGCCCGCTGCCGAATTACATCGCCATCAATCCCATCGAGGGTGGTTACGCCGGCCCGGCTTATCTGGGAAATGCGTATTCGCCATTCGCCATCACCGACGATCCGAGCCGTCCCAACTTTGAGGTGCCCAACATCGGCCTCGCGAGCGCCGGCGAATCCAGACGCTTGAGCGACCGCACGGCGCTGCGGCAGAATCTCGACACGCTGGAACGCTCCTTTGACAAGGAAGGCGAACTGGGTGCGTTGGACCAGTTCGAGTCGCAGGCGGTGACGTTGCTGACGAATCCGAAGACACGCGACGCCTTTGACCTCGGAAAGGAAGATGCACGCACACGTGACCGCTACGGACGCAACCGTTGGGGACAACAGCTTCTTCTGGCCCGCCGCTTGGTCGAGTCAGGCGTCGAGATCATCCACAGCAACCTTGACGGCCCGCTCTGCGGCACTGCCGGCAACAACTGGGACGACCACGCCGTGAACGCCCACGTCTTCGATGGCCTGCGCTATCGCTGCTGGGCCTACGACCAGGCCGTGACCGCGCTCATCGAGGACATCCACGCGCGCGGCTTGGCCAAGCGAGTAATGGTGGTTGTGACCGGCGAGTTTGGCCGCACGCCGAAGATCAGCTACGACCGCAGCACCGGCGCGCATCCTGCCAGCGGCGCGGCGGGCACGCTCCAGCCGGGCCGCGACCACTGGCCGCGCGCCTTCTCGAACCTGTGGGCCGGCGGCGGCATCCACGCGGGCGGCATCATTGGTGCCAGCGACAAGCGCGGCGAGGATGTCGCCGAACGCCCCTGCACACCCGGTGATTTTCTTGCGACGCTCTATCACCATCTCGGCATTGACTGGGAGAACACCACGATCAACGACCTCACCGGCCGCCCCACGCACATCGTGAGCGGAGGCAGGCCTATTGCTGAACTGATTTGAGGATGCACCTGCCATAAGTTTGAGTAAATTCTTCCAGCAACAGCCTCCCGAACGCGAGATACGTTTGGCCTCCTCTGATTGGTTGGTGGCCTATGCAATTCGTCTTGTTGATTCCGAACCCACGGGCCTGCTTTCGGAAACTCGGCGTTGCTCGCTCCGGGGCCTGTGTCTTACGGGGCCATTCGTTGTCTGTGCTCGATCAAGCTTACGATGAACTGACATGCTGACGAAGCCGCCAACTTTGCTCCGCATTTTTTGTGTGCCACTACTCGCACTGGCGCTCGAAGCGTCATCGGCAACACCCGCTGCGCCGGATAACAAGACCGCCGCGTTCTTCAAAGAACATTGCCTCCGCTGCCACGGGCCGGAGAAAGTGAAGGGCGATTTGCGGCTCGACCAGTTGGACGCCGATTTCTCCAAGCCGAGCACCTTCGAGCGTTGGCGCGAAATCGTCTCGCGTGTGCAGTCGGGGGAGATGCCGCCGAAGAAGGAGCCGCGTCCGAAGCCCGCGCAGGTTCAGGCGTTCGTTCGTCAGTTGTCTGCACGCCTCGACGAGGCGGCGGCGAAGCAGCGTGCCGAGGGCCGCGTGGTGCTGCGGCGGCTGAACCGCGTGGAATACGAGAACACCGTGCGCGATCTCTTCGCCGTAAATGTGTCGGTCAAGGAGATGCTGCCGGAGGACACCATCGCGCAGGGCTTCGACAACGTAGGCGCGGCGCTGAACATCTCGCCGGTGCTGATGGAGCGCTACCTCGAAGCGGCGGACGCGGTGATCACGGCGGCCGTCGCGCCGGTGCACACGCTGGAGAGCAAGACGGAGCGCTTCAACCTCTACGACTCGTTGCCGTCGTGGTTCGTCGCGGGTGTGTGGAAGCAGGACGACGGCGTGATTCTCTTCCGCAGCAGCGGCGACTCCGCGAGCGACCTGCGACAGTTCAAGGCCCCCGCGCCGGGCCGTTACCGCTTCCGCATCGCGGCCTCGGCGCACAACTCGGAGACCCCGCTGCCGATGTCGGTGTGGCTCGGCAACTTCGTTGTGAGCGGCAACTTCTCGCGGCACGTCGGCTACTTCGATGCGCCGCCGGGCAAGCCTGCCGTCATTGAGTTCGAGGAACGGCTCGGCGCGAAGAACGACACCATCAAGATCACGCCCGTCGCGCTGCCGTTTGTCTATCTCAAGCACGAAACGATGCCCGAATATCCGGGGCCAGGCTTGAAGATTCACTGGATCGAAGTCGAAGGGCCGTTCCCCGAAGCGTGGCCGACAGAGAGTTACCGCCGGGTGTTCGGCGATGCGGACCCGAAACGCGGCACGCTGGCGGACGCGGAAAAACTTTTGCGCTTGCTGCTGCCGCGCGCGTTCCGTCGCCCCGTGACGGAGGGCGAAGTGAAGCCCTTCGTCGCGCTCGTCGCGAAGTCGCTGGAGATGGGGCAGCCGTTCGAGGCGTCGCTGCGCGCGGGCTACAAGGCGGTGCTGGCATCGCCCAAGTTCCTCTACTTCCGCGAACCGGCCGGCCCGCTCGACGACCACGCGCTGGCGGCGCGGCTGTCGTATTTCCTCTGGAGCACGATGCCGGACGAGCCGCTGCTTGCGCTGGCGGCGAAGGGCGAACTGCACAAGCCCGCCGTGCTACGCGCGCAGGTTGAACGGATGCTTACGCACCCAAAGGCCAAGACGTTCACTGAGAACTTCACCGGCCAGTGGCTGAGTTTGCGCGACATCGCTGCGACCACGCCGGACAAGATGCTTTACCCCGAGTTCGAGGAGCACCTGCAATGGTCGGCCGTGCGCGAGACGCATTTGTTCTTCGAGGAGTTGCTGAAACAAAATCTCAGCGTGCGGAACTTCGTGGACTCCGATTTCGCGATGCTGAACGGCCGGCTCGCGAAACACTACGGCATCCCGGACGTGCATGGCGTGGCGTTCCGCAAGGTCGCGCTGAAGCCCGAGTGGCATCGCGGCGGCGTGCTGACCCACGCGAGCGTGCTCAAGGTCACGGCCAACGGCACGAGCACCTCGCCCGTGCTGCGTGGCGTGTGGGTGCTCGACCGCATCATGGGCAAGCCTGCGCCGCCGCCACCGCCGAATGTGCCCGCCATCGAGCCAGACATCCGTGGCGCGCAGACCATTCGCGACCAGCTTGCGAAACATCGCGCGACGGAGAACTGCGCCGGCTGCCACCGGCGCATAGACCCGCCGGGCTTCGCGCTGGAGAACTACGACGTCATCGGCGGCTGGCGCGAAAAGTATCGCGTCGTGGCCGAACGGAAGAACTGGGTGAACAACCGCACCGGCCCGCTCGCGAAATATCTCGCCGCCTGGCAATACGGCGAAGTCCGACCCGTGGAATGCGGTGACGCGCTGCCGGACGGGCGGAAGTTCGAGAGTGTGGAAGAGTTCAAGAAATTGCTGCTGGAGAACCCGGAGCAGATTGCCCGCTGCCTGACGGAGAAGCTCGTCACTTACGCGACCGGGCAGCCTGTGAGTTTCGGCGATTATGCGGCGGTGAACCGAATTCTAGCCGAGGCAAAGAAGTCTGACTATGGATTGCGCACGCTGGTCCACTCGGTTGTCGAGAGCGATTTGTTCCGTAACAAGTAAGCACTTATGAAAACAGGCCAACGATTCTCCCGGCGCACCTTCCTGCGCGGTGCCGGCGTCACGCTCGCTTTGCCGTTGCTCGAAGCGATGATTCCGCTCCGCGCGCAATCCGCCGCGCCGCCGCGCCGGATGATTTGCATCAACACCACGCTCGGCCTGCACACGCCGAATTTGTTTCCAACAGCACCGGGCAAGGACTACGAGTTGACGCCTTATCTCGAAACCATCCAGGAGTTCCGCAAGGACTTCACGGTCTTCTCCGGCCTGTCGCATCCCGAAGTGGATGGCGGGCATCCGGCGGAGCTGTGTTACCTGACATCCGCCCCGCACCCGCGCGCGGACAATTTCAAGAACACCATCTCGCTCGATCAATACGCCATCGAGAAGCTCGTGCCGGACACGCGGTTCGGCTCGCTCACGCTGGCGTCGTCGTCGTCGCGCGGGCTTTCGTTCACGCGCAGCGGCGTGCCAATCCCGGCGGATGAACGGCCTTCGCGCGTGTTCAAAAAC
>CAZPVD010000005.1:0-281952 GCA_964589935.1 uncultured Verrucomicrobiota bacterium
AGACGCTTGCGCAAACTGGGGAGACGCTTGCGCAAACTGGGGAGACGCTTGCGCAGACCGGGGAGACGGTTGGGAAAGCTGGCAAGCCAGTTGCGTAGATGCGGAAGAGCTGAGGCGAACCGGGGAAGAGGGAGTTTTTTTATTCCACGGGCGGCGGGGTTTGGCTACGTTCACCGGCACACACACGATGTTTATGAAATCATTGTTCTCCCGGCTGGCTCTGGTTGCGATTCTTCTCGTTCTGGCCGCGCCGTCCGCGCGCGCGGCGGCGGCGGACAAGACGCTCGACATTTACTGGATTGATTCGGAGGGCGGCGGCTCGACGCTCATCGTCACGCCGGAGGGCGAGTCGGTGCTGGTGGACACGGGCAATCCCGGCGGGCGCGACGCGGGGCGAATCCATCGGGTCGCCACGGAGGTCGCGGGGTTGAAGAAGATTGATCACGTGGTCATCACGCATTTTCACATTGACCACTTCGGCGGGCTGGCGGAGCTGGCGCAGCTCATGCCAGTGGGCACGTTGTGGGACAAGGGCATTCCCGACGGCAACCCGGACGGCAACGCGAAGGACACGCGCTGGCCGATCCTGAGCAAGGCGTATCGCGAGGCGAAGGTCGGCAAGCGCGCGGTCATCGCAGCGGGCACGCCGATCGCGCTGGCGCAGCCGAAGGTGCCGGGCAACACGAAGCTCGACCTGCGCTGCCTCGGCGCGAACCAGAAGTTCGTCAGCCCGCGCCCGGAGCAGATGCGGCTGAATCCGTTGTGCGACACGGCGACGAAAAAGGAGCCCGATCCGAGCGACAACGCGAACAGCGTGGTGCTGCTGTTGCAGTTCGGGCCGTTCCGGTTTTTTGATGGCGGCGATTTGACGTGGAACATGGAGGAGAAGCTCGTGTGTCCGCACAACCTCGTCGGCTCCGTGGACATTTATCAGGTGAACCATCACGGCCTCGACATCAGCAACAATCCGCTGCTGATCAAGTCGCTCGCGCCGACGGTGTCGGTGATGAACAACGGCCCGCGCAAGGGCACGAGCGGCGTGGCGATGGATTCGCTGAAAGGCACGCCGAGCATCGCCGCGATGTATCAGGTGCATGAGAACGTCCGCGCGGACAAGGAGAACAACACGAAGCCGGAATACATCGCGAACAAGGGCGACCTCGGCGAGAAGTGCGAGGCCAACTACATCCATTGCTCGGTGAGCCACACGGGCGAGGTGTTCACGATGTTCGTCCCGGCGAGCAACCACACGCGCACGTTCCAGACGCGGAAGAGGTAAGAGGGGTTTTTGTTTGAACTGGCGGCGGCGTTTGCCTAGTGTGCGGCTCAATCGAGCAGCCGTGTGGCGCCGGAATGTTTCCGCGCCGCGCGCGCGGCGGAGTGGGAAAGACGCGACTGGCTTATGAAGGAATTTCTCGCACGGTTCAGTTTCGACACGCTCAAGCTGAACGCGCAGACTTATGCGTGCGCGATTGTGATCTACCTGGTGGTGATCGGTTGCGCTCTGCACAGCATCAACAGCCAGCCGTTCAGCCGCACGCAGCGCGTGATGTGGATCACGATCGTGGTGGCGGTGCCGGTGCTCGGACTGGCGGCCTACGCGCTGGTGGCGGTGCTGTATGCGACGAGCGAGGCGTCGCTCCTGACGCGCAAGAAATGAACGGCGTCGCGGATTCTTCAACTTCAAACAATTCCCGGTCTGCAAACACCGTCAATACGCGCCCCGGGAACCCAGCCTGACACGGTCGGGCGCGCGCCGCGCGCCGCGCTGGCGCTTGCCGCGCTCGTGTGGTGCTGTGACGTTCAGGCGCAGGCGCCGGGCAGCGGGGCGCCCGTGCCGCAGTCGGGCTTCATCGGGCTTTCTTCGCTGGACAAGGAGCTGAAGAACCAGCCGACAACGGGCACCGAGCCGCAGGCCACGGGCGGCGCGGGCACGCCGCCGCAGCCGCTGGAGCTTCAGGCCGAACAGCAGCAGGACCAGGGAATGTTCAAGCGCTTCTCGGACAGCCTGCCGTTTGTGCCGGCGAAGGTCGGGCCGGCGGAGGGCGTCGGGCAGTTGCGCGGCGACTTCGATTCGCGCCTGCGGTTGCCGTTGCTGCAGATCGGCGTGCGGCCGGAGGACGCGGAGATCAAACTGGGCCGGCTCTACTTTGACTTCCGTTCGCTCACCATCGGCTATCTGGCGAGTGACAACATTGACCAGTCGCAACTGACGCGGAACTGGGGGCACGTGATGGTGGTGCGCGCGGAGATGGCGCTGCTCTACCAGCTTACCGACCAGTTGCAACTGGCGGTGGCGGGGGAGATAGGCTGGCTGCCGTTCAGCAACCAGGTGGGCTTCACTGATCCGCTGCTGGACCTGGAACTGAGCCTCGCGCCGCTGGCGCAAATCCAGCTCAACTACGCAATTCCAACGCCAACGTGGCAGTTCAATTTCTTCGATCAATTTCAGGTGCGGCGCAACACGCTCGGCGTGGGGCGCAACTTCGATCTGCTCAACCGCAATCCGCAGGACTTGACCGACCGCGCGGGCCGTTATGTTTTTAATGTGCGGCAACAGACGCCGAGCCAGAACCGGCAGCTCGACTCGACGGTCGAGTATCACAACGTGATCGGCGCGCAGGTGGACCGGCTGTTTCCGACGCAGACGCGCTTCACCGCCACGCTACAGCACGAGAACATCTGGTATCAGCAGAACACAAACGCGCTGCCGACGACGATTGACCAGGCGAACTTCGTGCTCCAGAGCGAGCGGGAAAATCTGCGCTTCAAGCCGTTCGCGCAGTTCACCACCACGAAGCAGACGGGCAATCCGGGCTGGGACATGACGGCGCGCGGCGGCCTGCGCGGGCCGATCACCGACTACATAGACTTCTTCGGCGACGGCGGCTACTTCTGGTCTGGCGACGGCACGCGGCAGTCGTCGGTGTTCACGCTCGGCCTGCTCCACGAGCCGAAGCACAACCTGCGGCACTCGCTCGTCTTCACGCGCAACATCACCTACCCGGAGCGCGTGCTCACGGACCTGATTGAATACCGGGTCGAATACACCTTCCACCCGGACATGCTCGGCGAGATCGCGGTCAACCGCGCGACGTTCGACAGTCTCAGCTTCAACAACACGCGCGGCGAGCAGCAGCAGGCCGAGGCGCGCGTCACGTGGCTGGCCGGGCCGAGGCTGACGCTGCGTCCAGGCGTCGCCTACACGGAAGGGCGCACATTCGGCGCGGCGACCTCGGACTTCAGCGTCTTCGATGCGCGCTTCGAGGTGTTTTACCAGTTCGGGCCGAGGTTCCGCGCCGAGTTCATGTATCAATATGAGCAGCGCGATTCGAGCACGGCGCTGGACAGCTACTATGAGAACCTGTTCACGCTTTCCATCATCAAATATTTTTGAATCGCATTGTGAACTTGAAGGTTGCGAAACCGAACGCCGTTCGCTTTAATCGGCCAGTCATGCCGGACCCACACCCGCTTTCAGGCTGGTGCGCACGATATATTTTGCCGAAAGGCGGCGCACTGGCTGGTGGCTTGCCGGCATCGGATTGGGGCATTTCCGCCAACCACGCCAGGCCGTTGCCGACATGGAGACGCGAACGATGAAAACCAGACTGACGATCGTGGCAGGCGCCGTGATGTTGTGCTGCCTTGCGGCTCCCGGCGTCCGCGCACAGGTTGTGCCCGTGCCCGCTCCGTCGGCGCGCGAGGTTGACTCGCTTGTGGACAAGCGCACCCGCCTTCAGGACGACCTTGATTACTTCAACCGCCGCCTTGCCGCCGCGCGCAAGTCCTACACCGAGGCCGTCCGCGCCAACAACGCGGTGAACATGGACAAGTGGAACAGCGAAGTCACCGCGCTCGAAAACGAAGTGCAGCGCATCCAAGGCCAGATCGCCGAGCTGGATGCCTCCATTCCCAAGACCCGCAGCGTGGAACTCTCCGGCTCGCCCGGCGCTGCCTCCAACGCGCCCGCGCCGTTTTCCAGCGAGCCGGTGATGCCGCGCCTTCCGCTCCGCACCGCGCAGGAGGAACTCGCAAAGCTCGAAGAGGCGCGCCAGGCCGAGAGCGCCCTCGCGCGCAAAGGGCCGAAGTTTGAGGATGATTCCGTCGCGCGGCAGCAGCTCCGCGCCTCGCAGGCGGAACTCGCCAAACTCGATGAAACCACCGCCAACACAGCGCGCAGCCTTGCCACCAGCACGAACCCCGCGCAAATCCAGCAGGAGCTTGACCGGCTCAACGCCCGCAAGGCCCAGCTCGAACAAGACGTGGAGAAGGCGCGCAAGGACCTCGACAACTGGGACACGCGCTACCGCCAGCTCAAGGAAGAACTCGCCCGCATGGAGCAGGATCAGCCGCGCACGCAGTTCCAAAACCTCCAGACCGAGCTGAACAAAATCACAGCCGACATCGCCGCAGCTCAGGCCGCGCTCAAGAATGCGCAGGAGGCAACGTGGGCGCGCACACCTGAAACCATTTCCACGACCCTGACACCTTCGACACCCTCAACAACCCGGCGCACTCCCACGACGCGCCGATCTTCGTTATCCACGGCGATGACTTCCGAGGACGCGGGATACGACACGCGCGTTGTCCGCCGCATCACGCAGAAACCTTCCCCAGAGCTCCAGCGTGAACTCGACCGCCTTCAAAATAGAAAGGATCTCGCACTTCGCGATGTGGATCGCGCGCAGACCGCACTCAACACCGCGCAACGCGAGCAGGCATTGGCGAACCGTGTCGGCAATCCAGTCGAGATGGACAAATGGGGCCGCGAGGTCAGTAACGCCGAGTCCGCGCTTCGGGCCGCGCAGACGGAGGTGGGCAAGATTGACGATGATCTCCAGAGCCGGATGCGCGAGCTGGGCAAGACCGTGGTCGAGCCTTCGCCGAACGCGCCCATTTCGCCGCGCGACGAGCTGAACGTCACCGTCGCCGAGGACGAGACGCTCAACGGCATTTATCAGGTCAAGTCCGCGGGCTACATCAGCATGCCGCGCGGCATCCGCGTGAACGTCGCGGGCAAGTCCGTCTCCGACGCGGAACAGCTCATCAAGGAAACGCTCGAAGGCCGCGAACTGAAAATCGCGACGGTTACGGTTGAGCGCACGCGGCCTGATTTGGGTTTTGCGAGCGACGAGGAGATTCCGACCCAATTGCGGGGACAAGTCGGCCAGATGGAGATACCCGATCGCGCGCCGGACGTGATTTATCTAGCGGGCGAGTTCAACAATCCCGGGCCGCTGCGCATTCCGCCGGGCGTGAATCCCACGTTGCTGACGATCGTGCTTCGTTCCGGCGGTTTGACGCCGTCCGCCGATTTGCAAAAGGTGAAGCTGTTGCATTTCGACGCGGGCCAGAGCCGCGGCAGCGTCGAGGAAATCAACGTGCAGGGCATTCTCCAGGGCATTGGCACGCCGGTGGATTTGCAGTTGACGCCCGGAGACATCGTGTTCGTGCCGGGCTTCACGCCGGTTGTGTATGTGACGGGCAACGTGATGCGGCCGGGCGCGCTGCGGCTGTTCCAGGACGAGCCGATCACCGCTTACAGCGCGATCCTGCGCAGCGGCGGCTTCTCGCGCTTTGCAAACACGAAGAAGGTCAGCGTGATGCGCGACCTCGGCAACGGCGAGAAGGCGGCGATTCCGATCAACATCAAGGACATCCAGCAGGGCCGGCAGCCGGATGTGGTGTTGCAGGGGCGCGACATTGTGTTTGTGCCCGAGGCTTTTTTCAGTTTTTAACGTGGATTTGAATCCGTTTCAGAAGGCGAGAACATTTAAGACAGCATGACCGTTCCAGGCTTAGACAAGCGCGGGATAGACTTCACGGATATCCTGATGTATTTGGCGATCGCGTCGAAGCACGTGCGCCTGATGGTGCTGCTCATGTGCTTCTCGCTGCTGTGCGGGCTGGACTACTACATCTACGCGCGGCCGGTTTACACGTCGAAGGCCCTCATCCGCTATCAGAACGTGCCGCTCCCGACGCCGAGCGGCAAGGTGGACGCCGAGCGCAACGACCTCGTCATCCTATCAAAGCTCACCTCGCCCTTCATGATTTCAAAGGTCGAGGACAAGCTTGGCAATCCCGCGAGCGCCGCCGGCGGCAAGAAGGAAATGGTGCGCAAACTCTCCGCCGACTTCACCAAGGAGAACAACATCCTCATTGATTTTGCGACCTACAACGCGGACTGGGCGATGAAGTTCCCGCAGACGCTCGTGCAGGTCTTCCTCGACGAGCGCGACGAGGAGCGCCGGCGCACGCGCGAGGAACTCATCCTCAAGTATCAACGCGAGATCAACACCATCAACGAGCGGCTCAAGGAGGAGTTCATCCAGAAGAACCTGCTTCGTGACGCGAGCGATTTCGACCGGCTGAAGCTTGAGGTCGAGGAGCTCGGCAGCGTCCCGCGCGACATCATCAAGTCCCAGCGCCGCATTGCGGACATGGATGCCGTGCGGCTCAAATTGCAGGACCCCAACTTGACCGTGCTTGACCGGCTCTCGCTGCTTTCCAATCTGGAGAACGATCTCAAGGTGGGTGAAATCATTCCCAGCCCGGGCTTTTCGACGAACCGCTTGGGAGCGAGTCAAATCATCATCTCGCCGTCCCTGCTCAATCCGCCCAGCCGTGAATGGGAAAACTTGGAGAAACAATACTGGCAGCTCACGCAGATTTACAACGAGAGCGCCAAAATCTATCTCCCCCGCAACCCCAAGATGCAGGACATCATTCGCAAGCTCGACAACGTCAACCGGCTTCTTGCGAACGAGCTTTCGCTGGCCATACACCGGTTTGATGCCAACTACGCAAAGGAACAGAACAGGCTACGCGACCTCCAGATCAAGCAGCCACTCTACGAAAAGAAACGCAAGGAGCTTGAAGCCGCGCAGGAAAAATACGACCTCTACCTCAAGAGCCAGCTCGCATGGGACAAGCTCTATTCCGATCTGATGAAGGAGATCAAGGAGCTGGAAAATTTCGGCGACAAGGAGCGCGTCGTTCTGCGCTTTGATTCCTTCGTTCCCGGTTCGGTCCACAACGTCGTTCCAGTCGCGCCGAACCGCCTCAAGCTGGTGCTCTATTCGCTCGCGCTTGGCATCGCGCTCGCCATCGGCGTGCCCTTCCTGCTTGAGTTCCTCGACCAGACCGCGAACAGCCTCGAAAAGATCGAGCAGGTCGTGCAGGTGCGCGGCCTCGGCATCGTGCCCAAGTTCACCGAGTCCGTGCGCGAGTCCTATCCGATCATCAACAGCGAGAACGGCACGGGTGGCAGCCTGCTCGAGGCCTTCCGCGTCCTGCGCACCAATCTCATGTCCGCCGCCGCGCTCTCGAAGGCGCCGCAGGTCATCATGATCACCAGCGCGGTGCCCAAGGAAGGCAAGACGGTTGTTGTCTCAAACCTTGCCGCCTCCTTCGCGCAGCTCGGCGAGAAGACCCTCGTGATTGACGCCAATCTCCGGCGCGGCCTGCTGCATCATCCGTTCCGCGTCCGCTCCTCGCCGGGCCTGAGCAACATCCTCATTGACCGCATCAGCATCGAGGAGGCGTGCCGGCCGACGGACATTGATAACCTCACGGTGCTGCCCTGCGGCGAGCACCTTGACGGTGACATCGAGCAGCTTGGTTCGCCGCTTTTCAACAAGCTCGTGGAGAAGCTTCGCCAAAAATATCACCGCATCATCATTGACACGCCGCCGGTGCTCGGCCTCTCGGAAACCGCGACGATGCAGGGCGTGGTGGACGGCGTCGTGCTCGTCGTCAACGCGAGCGGCACGCCGATGCGCAGCGTCAAGACCGCCGTGGACGTGCTCCAGGCCAACCACGCGAACTTCTACGGTTTTGTCCTCAACCAGCTCGATCTGCAGGCCGCGATGAACCGGTTCCAGTATTACTATTACTCGAACCACTACTACAACCGCTACACGGCGCTCGAGAAGGTGGAGAGATAAGCGGGAACGCCGCCCTTGTTGAGCGCGGACGGGACACCGCAGTTTGTTTCTGATTCGTGATGGCCGACACCACCGCAAATTCTTCCAGCGCACCACCGCAGAACACCTCCTTGCAGCCCGGCATCTCGGTCGTCATCCCCTGCTACAACTACGCCCGCTTCCTGCCGTTCGCGGTGGACTCGTGCCTTGCGCAGGATTACCCGCTCTTCGAGGTCATCGTCGTGGACGACGGATCGAAGGACAACTCGCGCGAAGTCTGCGCGAACTACGGCGGCAAAATCCGCTACGTCTTTCAGGAAAACGCCGGCCTGCCGTCCGCGCGCAACACCGGCATCAAAAACGCGCGCCATCCGTTCATCGCCTTTCTCGACGCCGACGACGTGTTCAAGCCGGGCTTCTTCGCGGCGGTCATGGCGAAGTATGTGACGCTGCCGGCGGAGTTCGCCCTCGTCGTGCCGAACCACGAATACGTGGATGCTGGCGGCGCGTTCATGGACAACCGGCGTTACGATCTCGAATGGGACCGCGAGATCACCGCGCGCGACATCATCATGCGCTCGCGCTTCCAGCCCTCGGGCGTCATCTGCCGGCGCGAGGTTTTCGACGCGTGCGGCCTGTTCGACCCGCCGCTGCGCAGCTCGGAGGACCGCGACATGTGGATCCGCGTCGCCGCGAAATACCGGACGTGGCGCATGGGTGATGTGCTCGTGCAAATCCGCAAGCACGGCAGCAACATGAGCAACAACGCCGGCCGCATGAAGGAGAACATGCTCACCGTGCTCCGCAAATCGCGGCGGAACAACATCGTGCCTGAAAGCGACGTGTTCTTCTGGCTGCGCGCGTTTTCGTTCCTCTATAACCAGACCGCGCTGCTCTACGGCGGCGGCGGACGCCTCTGGCCCGCGTATCGCGACATGTTCATCTCGCTCCTCCTCTGGCCGTGGCATCCGAACGCCGCGCGCTTGAACATGCCCTCGCTGTTCCGCCTGCGCAGCCTTGCACGCTGGGCGCGCGACGCGATGCGTCCGAAACCGCCGCAAGGCTGAACGCCGCACATGGACGAACGCATCCGCATCCTGCACGTCGTCCTCTCGCTCGAACCGGGCGGCATGGAGAACGGCGTGGTGAACGTCGCGCGGATGCTCAACCCGGAGGAGTTTGAAGTCCACGTCGCCTGCCTCGAACGGCGTGGCGTGTATGCCGACCGTCTGCCTAATCCCGCCAATTGCGTCGTGCTCGACAAACCGCCGGGCTTTTCATGGCCCACGGTGCGCCGGCTCGCATCACTCATTGCTCGCGTGCAGCCGCACGTCATTCACAGCCACAATCTCGGCCCGCTCGTCTATTCGATCTGGTCCACGGCATGGGGTTTCTGGAAGCCCATCCTGCAAGGTGAGCACGGCCAGTTGGTCGGCGAGCAGGGAAAGCCGCAAATGCTGCGCCGCCGCGCGCGCTACTACGCCCGTTGCGCGAAGGTCCACACCGTCTCCCACAGTTTGCGGCAGCACCTGGTTGATCTCGGCCTGCCGGCGAGGAAGATCGTCGCGCTGGTCAACGGCGTGGACATGAAACGCTTCGCGCCCGGCGACCGTGCCGCGGCGCGCAAACAAATCGGCCTTCCCGTTGATGGGCACGTTGTCGGCATCGTGGGGCGCTTCGATAAAATCAAGCGTCACGCGCACATGATCGAAGCCTTCGCGCTGCTCGTGAGGCAATTGCCCGGCGCGCAACTGCTCATCGTCGGCGGCGGCGGGCCGGAGCGTGAGAATGTCGAGCGCCTCGTCCGCGAAAGTCCCGTTGGAAAACAGATTCACCTTGCCGGTTTTCAAGGCGAACCGTGCCCGTATTATCAGGCGATGGATGTTTTGGCTTCGCCGAGCATCGCCGAGGGCCTTTCCAACGTCATCCTTGAGGCGATGGCCTGCGGTGTGCCCGTGCTGTGTCACGGGGCGTGCGGCAACACCGAGGTCGTCTCGCACGGCGTGGACGGCTTGGTTTCCGACCTGAAAGAAGTGGAGGGATTGTCACGGGAACTTCACTCCGCCTTGGCCGGGCCGGAACGTCTGGCCGCGATGGGCCACGCGGCGCGCGCAAAGATCGAGGCGAAGTTCTCCATCGCCAACATGGTTCGCCAATACGAGGCGGTGTATCGCGAGGTGGCCGGGAGACGTTGAAGGGCGATTTTCGCCGGTTTTGGCTGAAAAATAGGGGCTTGACGCGCGGGGCGCTTCGCCTATTCTCCGCCCCGCTTTGCAGACCGCCGGTCTGTAATGTAGTCTAACTCATGCGCGGCTGGATTTTCAGCTTGGTTTTAGGGGGTGCGTTGCTCGGCTTTGACGCCGCGGCGATGCCGCTGCGGCAATCCCTGGCCATGTTCGAGTCCGGCGCGACCGGCTGGGCGCGCAGCGAGGCTGACCTCAAGCGCGGCGGCCACGGCGAAGTGAGCCGCTTCCAGATTCTCCCCGAAGTCTGGCGGCAATACACCAAGTCCAGCGACTACGACAACCCCGAAGTGGCTTGGACCGTCACGCAGCGTATTCTGGCCGACCGCACCAAACACTTCCGCGAGGCCACCGGCCGCGAGCCGAACGCGCTTGAACTCTACCTGCTCTGGAACAAGCCCGGCAGTTTCGAGGCCGCGGGCTACGTCCCCACGAAGGTCAAGTCCGTCTATCGCCAGCGCGCCCAGCGCTTCGCCAACCTCCACGACGGGCGCTGAAATTCGCCGCAATTTCTCGCAGAAGTTCCCGATTTCTTCTTACGGCAACTCCTTGATCTGGATGTGCCGGTATTCCATCTGGTCACGGTCGGCTTCGAGGCCGATGGGGCCGGAGGGCGGGAGCTTGAAGGCGGCTTCGAGCACCTCGCCGTTGCAGGTGCAGACGGCGACGTTGTCCTTCACAGTGACTTCAATCGTGTTCCAGTCCTGCGCCTTGTATTTCTTCAACTCCTTGTAAGGGCCGGCCACGAGGTAGTCGCGGCACTGGAGCTGTGGCTTGCGGAGAAAGATGCCGCTGTCCGCGTTCACCGCGGCACGGAACTCGAGCTTGAGGTGGAAGTTTTTCGGGAACTCAGCGGTCGTCCACATCTGGCGCAGGCGCGGGCCTTTGGCAGCATCGTGCGGGTTGACAACGAGGATCTCGCCCTTCGCGGTGTAACGTCCGTCGCTCGCCTCGCTCTTGCCGTCGAAGGATTCCAAAATCTTCTGATCCTTGTCGCGATAGCCCCAGCCGGTGAGGTCTTTGCCGTTGTAAAGGCTCGTGTAGCCGGCATCGGGCTTCCAGTTGGCGGCGACGGTTGTGAGACTGGTGAACGCGATCAGGGCGACGGTGGCGAAGGTTTTCGTGCGGAGTGATTTCATGCGCGGGAGTGAAACACAGAGACGCGGCGTTGCGCACGGAATTTTTTCAACGGCAACTCAGATGAGTTCCTTGATCGGCTCACCGTTCACCACGATGTAGCGCGGGCGCCGCTGATGATCCTCGTAAGTCGTGTCGAGCGGCACGCCCATGTGATGATAAATCGTCGCCGCGAGGTCGCCCGGCGTGACGGGACGCTCGGCGATCTGCCCGCCGTCGCGCTCGCTCGCGCCGATGACCTGCCCGTGGCGGAAGCCGCCGCCGGCAATCGTCGCCGAGCAGACATACGGCCAGTGGTTGCGGCCGTCGGTGCTGCCCTGCGTGCCGAGTTGCGGCGAGCGGCCAAACTCGCCCATCGCGATCACGAGCACGTCATTTTGCAAGCCGCGCTCGTGGATGTCGCTGACGAGCGTCGTCAGCACATGATCGAAGACCGGCAGCAGCGGGCGCAGGCCGTTCCAGATGCCGCCGTAGGGCGGGATGTTATCGCCGTGCGTGTCCCACGTGCCGGACGCGGAATGGTTGCTGAGGTCAATCGTCACGAAACTAACGCCGCGTTCGACGAGCCGCCGCGCGAGCAATGCCTGCCGCGCCCAGTCGTGCGAACCATAGCGTTCGACCGTGCGCGCATCTTCCTTCGACAAATCAAACGCCTCCTGCGCGCGCGAGCCAGCGACGAGATCGAAGGCCTGCTGGCTGAACCGGTCGAATCCTTCTATTGCGCCCGAGTTGTCCATGTCGCGCCGCAGCGTGTCCATCTGCTCGCGCAACGAGCGGCGCGTGCGCAGGCGATCCATCGTGAGTTCCGCCGGCAGTTGGAAAAGTTGACCGACATTGTTTCCGTTGAAGGGATCGAAAGCCTTGCCGAGCCAGCCGCCCCAAGCGATGTGCGAGCGGCTCTTCATGTTCAGAGCGACGTAGGGCGGCATCCCTGGCTGGTTCGCACCGCGGAACTTCGCCACGATGGAGCCGATGGCTGGATGCAGGTGGCCCTGCGGATTCGTGCGCGGATCGGATTCGAGGCTGCCGGTCTGGAAAACATGCGTCGGCTCGTGGTTGCTCAGGCGCGCGTCCATCGAGCGGATGATCGTCATCTTGTCGAGCATCGCGGCCTGCTTGGGCAGATACTCGCAGATGTGGACGCCGGGGAGCTTCGTCGGAATGTCCTTGAACGGCCCGCGAATCTCGCGCGGCGCGGCGGGCTTCACGTCCCACGTGTCAATGTGGCTCGGCCCGCCAGTCATCCACACGAGGATGACACTCTTGTTGCCCTTGAGCGAACGACCCGCGTCCGCCGCCTCGCTGCGCGCGCGCAACAGCGACGGCAGCGTGATGCCTGCCAAGCCCGCGAGGCCGGCCTTCAACACGCTGCGCCGGCTGTGGACGACGAGCCCCTCGCGCTCGCGCGGCTGGAAAAAGGCAAAGGCGTGGTTCGCCGAGTGCGAATGCTTTCCCGCTGATGGCATGGTCGCAATCTAAAGCCCGCGCTGAAGGCCGTCAAAACTTTTGACTCGGCGAATCATGACCGTCCGTCGCGAATCGTGCGAGGAAGTCGGCAATGTGCATTGCCTCGATGTGCCCGGCGCCCGCTCGCGCGAGGCCGGCGCGGATTTGCAGCAGGCAGCCGGGGTTCGTCGTGACGACGATCTGCGCGCCGGTGCGGAGGATGTTCTCGATTTTTCGCCGTTGCAGACGTTCCGCCATCTCCGGCTCGGTGAGGTTGTAGCTGCCCGCGCTACCGCAGCACACGTCCGACTCGGGTAGCTCGACGTAGTTCACGCTTACGACCGACTTCACCAGTTCGCGGGGCTGCCGCGTGATGCGCTGCGGATGCGCGAGATGACACGCGTCGTGATAGGTGACTTTCGTCGAGGCAATAGGCGATGGGCGATGGGCGATGGACGAAGATTGCTCCGTGCCTCTCGCCTCAAATGCCTCTCGCCTCTCGCCTGCCAGCACTTCGGTCAAATCCTTCACCTTCGCGCTGAAAGCCGCACCGCGCGCAGCCCATTGCGGATCGTCGTGGAGCAAATGGCCGTATTCCTTGAGCGTCGAGCCGCAACCAGCGGCGTTGATGACGATGGCGTCGAGGCCGAACCGCTCGAACACGGCGATGTTCCGCCGCGCGCACTCGCGCGCCTCCGCGAGGTTGCCGCCGTGCGCGAAGAGCGCGCCACAGCAGCCCTGTGCGCGAGGCGTGACAACCTCGTAGCCGGCGCGATTGAGCAGGCGCACGCTGTTTGCGTTCGTGTCGCCGAACATTACGCTCATCACGCAACCACTTATGAAGCCGACACGGCCCTGCGAAGCCAGCGGCATGGCAGGAGAAACTTCCGGCAACTGAACCTCGCTCAACTCATCCGGCACGAGCGCGAGCGCATCGCGGGCGAACTTTGGCATGAACTTTTCCATGCCCGTGACTTTCGCAAACTTCGCCGGCAGCAGCGCGAGCTTCATCCGCCAGGGATGCGGGAAGATTTTCTCGATGACGAGCCGGCGCAGCACGGTTTGAAAAATCGAACGGCGATGATGATGCTCGATGTGGTCGCGCGCGGCTTCGAGGAGCGCGCCGTATTGCACGCCGCTCGGGCAGGCGGCCTCGCACGCGCGGCAGCCGAGGCAGAGGTCCACGTGCCGCGCCGCCGCGCCGGCGACGGGCAAACGGCCGTCCTGCATCGCCCGCATGAGGTAGATGCGGCCGCGGGGCGAGTCGTTCTCGTTGCCTGTTTCGAGATACGTTGGGCACGAGCCGAGGCACAGGCCGCAGTGGACGCACGCGAGCGCCTTTTGCTCATCGAGAAATGGTTCCGGCGCGGTCGTCACAAATCGGGTTCGGGCAAAATGTGTTTTGGATCGAACGTGTCCTTCACCCGACGCAGCAGCGCGGGCAGCTCCGGCTTCGGCGGCAGTGGCCCGCCGCGCGCGAAAATGCAGCCGTTGGCCACGCGAGCAACGAACGGTGCCTCCTCAAGTTTGGCGAGCGTTTCGCACAGGCGCGATGGCAGCACGGACCATTTGCGAACGTCGCCGGGCCGCGACCAAAACTGCTCGTCATGTGCGAGGCTCGACGGCTCGGTGAAGCCCAGCGCGCGCGCCTGCGCGAGCTGCCATTCGACATCCTCGCGCGCCCCGGAAAGACCGAGCACGAAGCCGAGCGGCGAGAGATTGTGCAAGTCGAAAACAACGGGTGTGAGCGGCGACTCTTGAACTTTTTCGATGAGCGCGGCGGCGTGCGCGAGCGATTCGCAGCGGGCGGTGACAAACTGTTCCGCCTCGGGCAACGGCTGAACTTTGAAGGTCGCCTCGACGACGATGCCGAGCGTGCCGCGGCTGCCGATGAAGAGTTTTTGCAGGTCATAGCCCGCGACGTTTTTGACGACGTTGCCGCCGGAATGAATGAGGCGTCCATCGGCGAGCAGCGCGCCGAGGCCGATGAGGTGTTCGCGCACGGTGCCGTGGCCGCAGCGCCGCGGGCCGGAGAGATTTTCTTCGAGCAATTCGCGGATTGTCACGCGGTCCGCGAACGGCGGGTCCACGGGCAGCCATTGTCCAGCGGTGGCGAGGCGTGACTGAAGCCCGGCAAGCGTAATGCCGGACTCGACCTTCACGGTCATGTCTTCGGGGGCGTGCGCGAGGACGCGGCGGAGCGCGTGCAGGTTCACCTGCAGAAATTTTGCGCCCCGCGCGTGATGTTCCGCAAGCGAGGCGGAGAGTTCGGGCAGGTTGTTTGGATCGAGCGTCGTCACGCGCGGGACGACGTTACTTCGCCTGCAACGCGTCGCGCAAGACGGTGAGCAGCTTTTCGACGCTGTAGGGCTTGGCGAGGTAGGCACGCACGCCGAGGGCCTTGAGCTCCTCCATCTTGTCATCTTCGTCGAGGCCGGTGGAGGCGACGATGGGCAGTTGCGGAGCCATGCGGCGCAGCACGCGCGTGAGGCCGACGCCGTCCATGTGCGGCATCATCACGTCGGTGATGACGCCCTTGATTTCGGCGCGGTGCTGGCTGAACAACGCGAGCGCCTCGACGCCGTCGGAAGCGGTGAGGACCCGGTAGCCGCACCGCTGAAGGAGTTTTTCCGCCGTTTCGCGCACGGGCAGCTCATCGTCCACGACGAGGACAAGCTCCTGGTTTCCGTGGGGCAATTCAGACGCCGGCACCGCCGGGCCTTCGGCCATCGGCGCGGGCGTGGCGGGCAGGTAGATTTTGAAGGCAGTGCCCTTGCCCGCTTCGCTGTGGACTTGGATGAATCCGCCGTGGCTTTTGACAATGCCGAGCACGGTTGAAAGTCCGAGGCCCGTGCCCTTGCCCGGGTCCTTCGTGGTGAAGAATGGATCGAAAATCTTGTCAATGATCTCGGGCGGAATCCCCGTGCCCGTGTCAATGGACTGCAGGAGCACGTAGGGGCCGGGTTTGGTGCCGTGCTCCATGCTTGTGAAGACCTCGTCGAGCGTGACGTTTTCCGCCTTGAAGGTGATGGTGCCGCCGTGGGGCATGGCGTCGCGGGCGTTGACGGCGAGGTTCAGCAGCACTTGGTGAAGATGCGTGGGATCTGCGCGCAACGGCCAGAGATCCTTTGGAATCTTTGAGGAAAAAGTGATGTTCTTCGGGAAAGTTTCGCGCGCCATGGTGGCCATCTCGTTGATGAGGTGCCGGAGTTGCACGATGACGCGCTCGCCCTCGACGCCGCGGCCAAACGCGAGGAGCTGCTTGACGATGGCCGTGCCGCGTTGCGCACTCGTCTCGATGGTGTCCACGAGCTTTTCAAACTCGTGCGGCGGCAGGCCGGCGCGCAGGAGCGTGGATGACATGAGGATGGGCGCGAGGATGTTGTTGAGATCGTGCGCGACGCCGCCGGCAAGCGTGCCGATGCTGTCCATGCGCTGCGCGCGGAGGAACTGGCTTTCGAGCTGTTTCTTCTCGGTGAGATCGGTGTTGATGGCGAGGATGGATTTGGGCTGGTTCTGTGCGTCGCGGAGGAGCGTCCAGCGGCTGTTGACGATGACGGGCTTGCCAGCCTTGTTTTCCTTTCGCAATTCACCGCTCCATTCGCCGCGGGCGAGCACGCCTTCGACGGCCGTGTCGAGGTCCTTCGTCTGCTTGTCGAAGAGATCGGTCACACGCGCGCCGATGGCCTCCTGAGCTGTCCAGCCGAAGAGCCGCTCGGCGCCTTTGTTCCAGTAGAAGATACGGCCCTCCATGTCGCGCACGGTGATGGCGTCCTGCGCGAGGTTGAGCAGGCTGGCCTGCTCGGAGATTTTTTGCTGGGCGAGTTTTTCCTCTGTCACGTCGCGCAACAGGCCGTCCGCGAGGATGGCACCTTCCGATTCATGCGTGGACACGGCGCGGTTTTGAATCCAAATCCACGTGTCGTCCTTGCGCTGGAAGCGGAACTCCACATTGAACGGCTCGCCGCGCTCGAACAGCGCGGCGTAGGCTGCGCGCACGCGTTGCGCGTCGTCGGGATGAACGCGCCCGAACCAGTGCTGCGATTCGCCGCCGTGGCCCATTTCCTCCTCGGTGAAGCCGAGCACGCGCTCGACGTTCGGGCTGATGTAGGTCAGGCGGCCCGCGTCGTCGGCGGTCCACGTCACGTCAGGGATGTTTGCGACGAGCGAGCGGTATTTTTCCTCGCTGCGCCGGAGCGTGGCCTCGGCGCGGGAGCGTTCGGAAACGTCGTGGACGACAAAGGCGAAACCCCGCAGCGTGCCGTCGCGCGAGCGCAGCGCGGTGAGCGCGATGTTCGCCCAGAACCGCGTGTCATCCTGCCGCATGCTCCAGCCTTCGTCCTCGATGCTGCCGACCTGCGCGGCGATCTGGAGGTGCATGTCGGCGCGGCCCTGCGCGACTTCCTCCTCGGGATAAAAGACGGCGAAGTGCCTTCCGAGAATGTCGGCCTCCGCGTAACCGCTGAGGCGCTCGCCGCCGGCGTTCCAGTTGGCGACCTTGCCGTGCGGATCGAGCATGATGAACGCGTAGTCCTTCACGCCTTCGACGAGGAGGCGGAAACGCTCGGCGCTTTCCCGCGCGAGATCGGCGGCGCGTTTGCGCTCGGTGATGTCGCGGCTCGACGCCACCATGCGCCAAGGGCGTCCGTCGGCGCGGCAGTGGACGGTGCCGCGCGCGAGCATCCAGCGCCACGAGCCGTCCTTGTGCTGGAGTCGGTGCTCCAGCTCAAAAATCCTCACCTTTCCGTCAAGGCAATCCTGCACGAGCTGGAGCGCGTTCTCGCGGTCGTCGGGATGCAGCCGTCCCGACCACGATTCGTAGCGGTTTGCCATTTCGTCATCCTCATAGCCGAGGATGGCCTTGAACCGCGGCGAGAGATACGCCTCGTTCGTCTCCATGTTCCAGTCCCACAGGCCGTCGTTGGCGCCCTGCATGGCCAGCTCGAACCGCTCGTGACTCTGCCGCAACGCCTCCTCGGCCCGCTGGCGGGCGATGGCGGTCGAAATCATGCTCGCCGCCGCCTGAAGGAAGTGAATGTCGTTCTCGTTGAACGCGCGAATTTTGCGCGTGTGCGCGGCGAGCACGCCGAAGGGCTGCGGTGAGCCTGCGATGGGCACGCTGAGTCCGCCGGCGACTTCGTGCTGGACGAACAGAGGCGCGTTGTGGAAGCGCTTCTCCTTTGAAATGTCCTCGACGACCACTGGCGCGTTTCGCGCGAGCGTGTAGCCCGCCTGCGAAGCCAGGCCAGTGCCGATGGTCTCGATGCCGAGCACGCCGGTGCGCCAGCCGACGCCGGCGCGCACCACGAAACGCTCACCGTCGCCCTGAAGTTCATACACGGCGGCGAATTCCACATCGAGCGTCTTGGCGACAAGCGCGGCAGCCTCGTCGAGCAGGCGTTGCAGCGGCGTGTTGGGCTGGAGTGCGGCCTGCCCCAGCTCGGCGACGGCCGCCTGCTGGCGGGCGCGGACGGCGTTTTGTTCCTCGGCGACTCTCCGGCTTTGGCGCACCACGGCTTCGCGCAATTCGCGCTGCACGGCGGGCACGAGGCGCGTGAGGTTGCGCTTCATGATGTAGTCGTGCGCGCCGGCGGCCATCGTGCCCGCGGCGATTTCCTCGCCAATGGCGCCACTGACAACGATGAAGGGAATGTCCACGCCCGTGGACTTGTAGAGTTGCAGCGCCTCCAGCCCGCTGAAACACGGCATGGCATAGTCGCAAAGGATGACTTCCCACTTGTCCTTCGCGAGCGCGGCGGTGAGCGCGGCGGCGGTGTCCACGCGCTCGAACTCGACTTCGTAGCCGCCGTGGCGGAGTTCGCGCACAAGCAACAATGCGTCCACTTCCGAGTCTTCCACAATCAAGACGCGCAGCGGCGTGGGCATTGAAATTATCGGGTGGCCGTTTGGGACAGGTCGGCGGACGCCCCGTCGCGTTCGAGCCAGTAGCGGCTGATGCGGCCGAGCGTTTCGGTGAAGTTGTCGAGTTCGAGCGACTTGGTGATGTAGCCGTTCGCGCCGAGATGGTAGGTGTGGGTGATGTCCGTCTGTTCCGTGGAAACGGTGAGGATGATGACCGGCACGTTGCGGGTGCGCTCCTCGGCGCGCAGCCGGCGGAGCACGTCCAAGCCGGAAAGCCGCGGCAGACGCAGGTCGAGCAGGATGACCGACGGTGTCGGCGCGGGGCCGGTCATGGCGTAGTGCCCGGTGCCGAAGAGGTAGTCCAAGGCCTGCTCGCCGTCGCGAGCCACGACGACTTCCGCGTCAATTTGGCCTTTTTCAAAAGCCCGTCGCGTCAACGCCTCATGGTCGGCGTCGTCCTCGACGAGCAAAATCCTTTTGGTGCTCATCCAGTGTTGAAGCGCGGGCAAAATACGCCGAATGGAGGCGTTGTGCAACCCTGTTCGCTGACGTCGTTGAAGGTTTCTTCCCTCAGCCGCTTGTGGCATGCGAGTGACAATCCTGTGAAATTTCTCTTACGCTTTGCGGTGCAAGTTGGTATAAGCGGCCAATCCTATGGCGAGGGTTACCGAAGCCGCTGTCCCAACGGCGCCTGCCGTCCGGGCCTCCGTCTCTTCCGGCGCGTCGCGCACGGCGCGAGGAGAGGAGGAGATTCATCCGCCGTTCCGATTCAAAATTGCGACCGAGGAATGGGAGTTTGAGCGCGTTCACGAGCTGAACTACCGCACCTTCGTCGAGGAAATCCCCCAGCACGAGCCTTCGGCCACGCGGCGGCTGGTGGACAAATTTCACGCCGAGAACACTTATCTCATCTGCCTCTGCGGCGACGAGCTGGTCGGGATGCTCGCAGTTCGCGGCAACCGGCCCTTCTCGCTCGACCAGAAACTGCCGAACCTCGACGCACATTTGCCCCCGGGCCGCAGCGTGTGTGAACTGCGGCTGCTCGCCGTCGAAAAAAAATTCCGCGCCGGTCAGGTCCTGCCCGGCCTGCTCTCGCTGCTTTGGAAGCACGCGCTCGAACGCGGCTACGACATGGCCGTCATCTCCGGCACCACGCGGCAGCTCAAGCTCTACCGGCACCTTGGCTTCACGCCGTTCGGCCCGCTCGTCGGTTCGGACGGCGCGTGGTTCCAGCCGATGTGCCTCGCGAGGGAAAACTTCGAACCACTTGCCTCGCGCCTCTTCAACGGCAACGGCAACGGCGCCGCGCCGCGCGAGAAAGCGAACTTCCTGCCTGGCCCTGTTGCGATTCATCCCGACGTGCGGCGCGCGTTCGAGGCCACGCCCGAGTCGCACCGCGGCGATGATTTCATCGCGACGTTTCAAGCCGTGAAGATGCAGCTCTGCGCGCTCACGGGTGCCGCGAAGGTCGAGGTGCTGCTCGGCTCCGGCACCCTCGGCAACGACACGGTGGCCGCGCAACTTTCGCTCGAAGGCTCGCCGGGCCTCGTGTTGAGCAACGGGGAATTCGGCTCGCGGCTCGTGGACCACGCGCGCCGGTGGCGGCTCGATGTCACCGCATTGGAATTTCCGTGGGGTGGGCCGTTTGATCTCGATGCTGTTGCGCGCGCGCTTGACCGACAGCCCGCGCCGCGCTGGCTCTGGTGTGTTCACGGCGAAACTTCAACCGGCGTTCTCAATAATCTCGCCGCATTGAAGTGGCTCTGCGCCGCGCGCGACGTGAAGCTCGCCGCCGACTGCATCAGCACGCTCGGCTCGACGCCAGTGGACTTGCGCGGCGTGTGGCTCGCGACCTCGACGAGCGGCAAGGGCCTCGCATCGTATCCGGGTCTTTCGCTTGTTTTTCATCATCACGACCTGCCGCCTGCGCCAGACCGGCTGCCGCGTTATCTCGACCTTGGCATGTATGCCGCGACGGCCGGCGTGCCTTACACGCAGTCGTCGAACCTCATCCACGCGCTGCACGCCGCGGTGCGCCGGCGCGACTGGCCGAGGCGTTTCGCTGAACTCGCGGAGGCTTCGTGCACGCTGCGCGCCCGTTTGCGTAAGCACGGCTTCAACGTCCTCGCCGCTGACGAACATGCCGCGCCGGGTGTCATCACGCTCGCGCTCCCAAGCGACCTCGACTCCGGCGAGATCAGCCGCAAACTCGAAAAGGCCGGCTACCTCCTCAGCGCGCACAGCGAATACCTGCGCCGCCGCAACTGGATTCAAGTCTGCCTGCTTGGCGAGTTCAGCCGCGACGCGCTCGATGCGCTCGTGGCGCGGTTGCAGCGCATGGGTTTGGCTGCGTAATTCTGGCGTCACCATTTTCCGCCGCTTGCCTCGGATTATGGCTTCCTGCGAAACTCTCTGCGTGCCCGACACCGATTGGGAAGATCACTATCAGCGAGGCGAGACGCCGTGGGAGAGGGGCGAGCCGTCGCCCGGCCTCGTGGACTGGCTGGCCGCACATCCGCACGCGCCGCGCGGCAGCGTGCTCGTGCCCGGCTGCGGCACGGGCCACGATGCGCGTGCGTTTGCCCGCGCCGGCTTCCGCGTGACCGGGCTTGACATCGCGCCGAGCGCGGTGCGGCTCTGCCACGAGAAGACACAAGCCGCGGGGCTTCAAGCCGATTTCCGCCTCGGCGACTTTCTTAGCGACGAGCCGTTCGCTCGCTTCGAATGGCTGTTCGAGCACACGTGCTTTTGCGCGATTGACCCGGCGCGACGCGACGATTACGTCCGCGCCGTCCTGCGCTGGCTCAAGCCCGGTGGCCAGTTCCTCGCGGTGCATTACCTGATTCCAGACACGGACGGCCCGCCGTTCGGCACGACGCGTGATGAAGTGATTCAACGGTTTTCGCCGCACTTCGATTTGCTTGGCGAGTGGGTGCCGCGCTCGTATCCGAACCGCGCCAATCTTGAACTCATGCTGTGGTGGAAGAAGCGCAAGGCATGATTCGCGCAGTGACCGCTGCCGCTTTCATTCCTGAATTGCCTTCACGCCGCGGCTGGCGCACTCTCGCGTGCATGGACGAACTTCAGCAACTCGACGAACTCATGACCTGCCGCCTGGACGACGGGCGCAAGGCCGTTGAACCCTGTTCCATCGTCATCTTCGGCGCGAGTGGCGACCTCACCGCGCGCAAGCTCGTCCCGGCGCTCTACCATCTTTTCAAGGAAAAGCAGATGCCAACGGCGTTCCGGGTCATCGGCTTCGCGCGCCGCGACAAGACGGATGCGTCCTTTCGCGAGGAGCTGCGCGCCGCGCTGGACCAGTTTTCGCGCACGAAGCCGGTGGATGACAAGGTTTGGGCCGACTTCGCCGCGAACATGCACTATTGCCAGGGCGACTTCGGCGACGCGGCGGGCTTCAAGCGCCTGGAGGAACTGCTCGCGGGCTTCGGCAATCCGCAGCTCCGCCACAACCTGCTCTTCTACCTGGCGACCGCGCCGAGCCAGTTCGCCGAGTGCGTCGAGCACCTGCACAACGCGGCCCTGCTGCACAAGGACGAGCGGCACGGCTGGCAGCGCATCGTCGTCGAGAAGCCCTTCGGCACCGACCTGCCGTCGGCCACGAAGCTCAACGATGAACTCACCCGCTTCGCGCACGAGCGGCAGATTTACCGCATTGACCATTACCTCGGCAAAGAGACGGTGCAGAACATCCTCATGTTCCGCTTCTCGAACTCCATCTTCGAGCCGCTGTGGAACCGCCAGTCCGTGGACCACGTGCAGGTCACCGTCAGCGAAAAGGTCGGCGTTGGCGGACGCGGCGGCTACTACGAGGAGGCGGGCGCGATTCGCGACATGGTGCAGAACCACCTGCTGCAAGTGCTCTCGCTTGTCGGAATGGAGCCGCCCGTGTCCCTTCAGGCCGAGTCGGTGCGCGACGAAAAAGTGAAATTGCTCAAGTCCATCCGGCCCATTGGCAGCGCCGAGGTGCCGAAGCAGATTGTGCGCGGGCAATACTTCGCCGGCATGATGGACGGCCAGCTCCGTCCCGGTTACCGGCAGGAGACGAAGGTGAAGACCGATTCGAATGTTGAAACTTATGTCGCGCTGAAGCTCTTCATAGACAACTGGCGTTGGTCCGGCGTGCCGTTTTATCTGCGCACCGGCAAGTCCATGCCGCTCTCCGCAAGCGAGGTGCGCGTGCAATTCCGCCCGACGCCGAACGTGCTCTTTGCCGCGCAGTGCGCCGGCAAGCTCGACCCCAACGCCATCACGCTGCGCCTCCAACCCAACGAAGGCATCACGCTCCGTTTCAACGGCAAGGTGCCTGGCACCACGCTCGCGGTGCGCCCGGTGCGGATGCACTTCCGCTACGACAGCGAGTTCGGCGCCTACACGCCAGAGGCCTACGAGCGCCTGCTGCTCGAAGCCATTGCCGGCGACGCCACGCTGTTCATCCGCCGCGATGAAGTCGAGACGGCATGGAGCTTTGTTGACCCGATTCGCGCCGCGTGGGAAGGTAAGCCGCTGACGAACCGAGAGTTTTACTCCGCGGGCACATGGGGACCGGTGGCCGCAGAGGATTTGCTCGCGCAAAGCGGCCACGTCTGGCGCGACCCGCAGCCGATACAGTAAACTCATCGCGAGCGGTTCGCGGCTATGTAGTTTGCGCGCAAACATGAAGTCAAACATGCGTCGCCTCGCCCTGATTTTTCCTTTCGCGGCCGTGCTTGGCGCGGCGTGTGTGACTCCAGCGCCGCGTCCGACCGGCCCGGTTGCTGATGCCGCCGAGGAAATCCGCAAGGTGCTCCCGACCGGTTGGTCGGTTTCCGTTTCCAGCAACATCGTCACTGTCGAACGGAGGGAAAGAGTCGCCAACGTGGGTTTCCAACCCGAGCCGAATGTGTATGAAAGCCTTCAAAGCACGTCACATTTGGGCAAAACAGAGAAGTTCACCATCAGGTTGACCTTCAAAGAAATCGTCACTGACGGCGAGATTCAACGGATCAGACAGCGCCGGGCGTGGCTTAGAAGTGAACTGGACCGGCTTTGGAAGGCGCAGGAAGATGATTACAAGAAGTTGAAGGCATCGGGAGTGTCGGACATCAACGCTCAAATTTTTGCGATGAACACCTACGGGCCGATGCGGATGGGCGTTGAACGTTCCTTGAAATTGATCCGCATCCCGTTCTGCCGCGCTCCGCAGCACACGGTCTGGGCCTGGGTATCGCCTGACATCCGGCAGGTGGTGCCTCGCAGTGTTTCAGAGGAGTGTGCGGACGTGCTTAAAAAAATCCGTTCGCGCTTCATCGCCTACGAGGACGACGAAAAGTGATCCGCACAACCATGCGTGGCTTCATTGCAGTTTTACCTACTGTTGCGATGCTGGGCGCTGCGTGCGCAACTCCGCGGGCGGTTGGCCCCGCCTCTGAAGCGGCTGAACAAATCCGCAAAGTGCTCCCCAAAGGCTGGTCAGTTTTTAATTCCAGCGACTATGTTACGGTTAAGCGCAACAAACGAGTTTTACGAATGTGGCCACAACCGATTAACCCCAAAACGGATGTCGTGCCTGAAACATTTAGCATCACGTTGACTTTCAGCGAGGTGATTACAGAAACCGAGCTTCAACATATTAAGGAGCGGCGAGCGTGGCTCAATAGTGAAGATAAGCGGCTCCGAAAAGAGCAGGCGGATGACTACAATAAGCTAAGGGCTGTTGGTGACACAGATTTTAGAGCCGCAGTGTTGTCAATGAACACCTACGAGCCACTCATTGCTGGAGTCGAGCGCGCATTGGGGCGTGTGCGTCTGCCGTTTGGTCGCACAACGCGCCACACGGTTTGGGCTTGGGTATCGCCTGACATCCGGCAGGTGGCGCCGCGCACCGTTTCAGAGGAGTGCACGGGCGTCCTGAAGAAAATCCGTTCACGCTTCATCGCCTACGAGGACGACGAAAAGTAGAAGCCAGCCGCCATGAGCCGATTCGAGACGCTACGGTTCGACTCCTCGTCCGCCCTCGCCCACACCGTTGCCTCGCGCTGGCTTGATTTGATCGCGGCGAATCCGGGCGCGCCATTTTGCGTCGCGCTTTCCGGCGGGCGCATCGCTCGCGTGCTCTTCGCCGCGACGGCCATGCAGGCGCTGAATCGCCGGATGAAGTTCGACAACGTGCATTTTTTCTGGGGCGATGAGCGCTGTGTGCCGCCGACCGATGCCGAAAGCAACTTCCGCGTTGCCGCGCAACTGTTGTTCACGCCGTTGAAAGTGCGCGCAGAACAAGTCCACCGCATTCGCGGCGAATCGGAGCCGGAAGCCGCCGCGACCGTGGCCGCGGACGAGTTGTGCCGCGTCGCGCCACGCAACACCGCAGGCCAGCCCGTGTTCGATCTCGCGTTTCTCGGCATGGGGGAGGACGGCCACATTGCGTCGCTGTTTCCGGGCGAAATTGACGGCATGATGGATTCTTCCGAAATCTACCGCGCCGTTGTCGCGAGCAAACCGCCGCCGCGCCGCATCACGCTCGGTTACGCCGCGCTCGCCGCAGCACGCGAAGTGTGGGTGCTCGCGTCCGGCGCGGACAAGGAAGCGGCTTTACATGAGTCGCTCGCGTCCGACGGGCGCACGCCGCTCGCGCGACTGTTGCGAATGCGCGGGCGCACCGTCGTCTTCACGGACATCGCCGCCGCACCGGCTCAGCGGTAAATGTCCACGAGGAACACCACCGCCTCGTCCCGGCCCGTGTTGACGATGGCGTGCGGCACGTCGGCGCGATAACTGGCCGAGTCGCCGGGGTTCAGCGTCTCCGCATCGCCGGACGATTCCACGCGCACATGCCCCTTGTGAATTGTGAGAAACTCCCGCGTTCCAGAAAAATGCGCCTCGCTCCGAAGAGCGCCGCCCGGCTGGAGCCGCACTTCGTAAAACTCGACGTCCTTCTCCAGATTCAGCGGCGAAAGCGTGCGGATGCGGCAGAACTTGTCCGAGCGGTAATGAAAGGCGTGGTCATCGCCGCGAATGACCGTGACGGATGAGCTTGCGCCCGGCATCTCGATCAGGTCGCCAAGGCTCATCCCGAACGCCTGCGCGATGCGCAGCGTGACGGCGAGCGTCGGGTTCGCCTGCTCGCGCTCAACCTGGCTGAGCATCGAGCGGCTCACGCCGCTGGCGTTGGCAAGCGCCTCCAGCGACCAGCCGCGCTCCGTGCGCAGGTGCTTCACGCGCGCGCCGAGATGCCGGCTGATGGCCTCCGCCGGCCCTGCGGGCGCGCGCTGTTCCCTTTGTTTTTTGGATGTTCGAGGCAAGGACACGGTTGTTCAGTATAATGGAAATTCCTCTTGCATAGAGGAGTCATTTGTTTAATATATCGAACGTCGTCTCCGGCATACTGGACAATCGCGAGGCGTCGTTCAAGCGTTTTATGAAGGCACTCGTCAAAAGCAAATCCGAGCCGGGCCTCTGGCTTGCGGACGTGCCGGAGCCGCGCATCGGCATCAACGATGTCCTCATCCGCGTGGACCGCACGGGCATCTGCGGCACGGATCTTCACATTTACAAGTGGGATGCGTGGGCACAGAAGACCATCCCGGTGCCGATGGTTGTCGGGCACGAGTTCGTCGGCGAGATCATCGAAATCGGCTCAAACGTTAACGACTTCCGCGTGGGCGACCTTGTGAGCGGCGAGGGCCATGTCGTCTGTGGGCGCTGCCGCAACTGCATGGCCGGCCGCCGCCACCTGTGCGCCGACACCAAAGGCATCGGTGTGAACCGCACCGGCGCGTTCGCAGAATACATCGCGCTGCCGATGACAAATGTGTGGCATCACCATGCTGGCGTGAACCGCGACGTGGCCGCGATCTTCGATCCGTTTGGCAATGCGGTTCACACGGCGCTGTCGTTCGACGTGCTTGGAGAGGATGTGCTCGTCACAGGCGCGGGGCCGATCGGCATCATGGCCGTTGCCATTGCGAAGCACGCGGGCGCGCGCTTTGTGGTCATCACGGATGTGAACGAATATCGCCTCGACCTTGCGAAGAAAATGGGCGCAACTGTTGCGCTCAACGTCTCGAAGGGCAGTCTGCGCGACGTGCAGAAACAGCTCGGCATGACCGAGGGCTTTGATGTCGGGCTTGAAATGTCCGGAAGCCCGGCGGCGTTTCGCGACATGATTGACAACATGTGCCACGGCGGAAAGATCGCGATGCTTGGCATTCCGTCCGAGGCCATCGCGATTGACTGGAACAAGGTCGTGTTCAACATGCTCACGATCAAAGGCATTTACGGACGCGAGATGTATGAGACGTGGTATAAGATGACCGTCATGCTTCAGAGCGGCCTCGACATCTTGCCGGTCATCACGCACCGCTTTCACTTCACCGAGTTCGAGAAAGGCTTCGAGGTGATGAAAACCGGCCAGTCGGGCAAGGTCATCCTGAACTGGAAGTGAACAATCAGAACCCGCGAATGACTCCCGAATTTCAACGGCACCTCACGCAACAGCTCGACGCCATCCGCGCCGCGGGCACTTACAAGCGCGAACGTGTCATAGCCACGCCGCAAGGCGCGACCATCCGCGTCGCCGATGGCAAGCCCGTGCTCAACCTCTGCGCGAACAATTACCTCGGCCTTGCGCAGCATCCCGATGTGCGCGCGGCGGCGCACAAGGCGCTCGATGAATGGGGCTACGGCTGCGCCAGCGTGCGCTTCATTTGCGGCACGCAAGGTGTTCACAAACAGCTCGAAGCAAAGCTCAGCGAATTTCTCGGCGCGGAAGACACGATTCTTTACAGTTCATGCTTTGATGCGAACGGCGGCCTGTTCGAGACGCTGCTCGGCCCGGAGGACGCCGTCATCAGCGATGAACTGAACCACGCCTCGATCATTGATGGTATCCGGCTTTGCAAGGCGCAGCGGTTTCGCTACCGAAACAGCGATATGGCCGATCTCGGAGCGAAGTTGAAGGAGGCTGACGCGAACAAGGCGCGCTTCAAACTGATCGCCACCGACGGCGTGTTTTCGATGGACGGTTACATCGCAAACCTTCGCGGCATTTGCGACCTCGCCGACAAACACAACGCGCTCGTGATTGTGGACGACTCGCACGCCGTCGGTTTCATGGGTGCGCGCGGCCGCGGCACGCACGAGCACTGCGGCGTCATGGGCCGTGTGGACATCCTCACCGGCACAATGGGTAAGGCGCTCGGTGGCGCGAGCGGCGGCTACACGAGCGGACGGCGCGAAATCATCGAACTGCTGCGGCAGCGCTCGCGGCCGTATCTCTTCAGCAACACCGTCGCGCCCGCCATCGTGGCCGGCACGCTCAAGGCGTTGGATTTGCTTACCGAATCCACCGCGCTGCGCGACAAACTGGAGGAGAACACAAAATTTTTCCGCGCCGCGATGACGCAGGCTGGCTTCAACATTCTTCCCGGTGAGCACCCTATCGTTCCCATTTTGTTCGGCGATGCCGCGCTTGCGGTGAGGTTTGCCGACGCGATGCTCGCGAAGGGCGTCTATGTCATCGCGTTCAGCTATCCCGTCGTGCCTCAAGGCAAGGCGCGCATCCGCTGCCAGATTTCCGCGGCGCACACGCGCGAGGAGCTGGAGTTCGCCGTGAACGCATTTGCGGAAGTGAAACGCGAGCCAGGCATCTAGCCGGCGCACAAGCCATGCTCAACTTCCTTGAACACTTTGGCGTCGCCGTGAATGCCATCGCGGGCGCGCTCGCGGCGCGCGGACGCCGCGTGGACTTGTTCGGCGTCGTCGTGCTCGCGCTGGTGACGGCGTTCGGCGGTGGCACGGTGCGCGACCTTTGTCTCGGCGCGACGCCGGTGTTTTGGATTGAGCGGCCTGAATTTGTGTGGAACGCGCTTGCCGCCGGGCTAGCCACATTTTTCCTCGCGCGACGTGTCGAGCCGCCGCTGAAGGCCCTCGAATTCGCCGACGCCTTTGGCCTCGCGCTCTTCACGATGCTCGGCGCTGCGAAGAGCCTGGCCTTTGGCTCCGCGCCGGTGATCGCGGTCGCGCTGGGCACCATCACGGGCGTCGCCGGCGGCATTCTGCGCGATGTGCTGCTCAACGAGCTGCCGCTTGTTTTCCGCCGTGAAATCCGCCTCTACGCCACCGCCGCCGTTGCGGGCGCGACGCTCTTCGTCTTCGCGCACAACATCGCGCCAGACGCTGGCTGGCCGTTGCTGCTCGGCGTGCTGGCGACGCTCGCGCTTCGTCTCGCGGCGATCCGCTGGGATCTTTCCTTGCCGCTGTTTGAGGTTCGCGGCAACGTTTCCCCCAAGCCATGACAACTTTTCCCCGGCTGATATTTACTTTTCTACTCGCGGCTCACGCGGCTGGCCTTGCCGCTGACACGCGCGCGAAGGTTCACGTGGATTTCTCCGCCGCGCCAGAGTGCGAGGCGTTCGCGCTCAGAGCGAAGGCCAACTGCGAGGAATGGTATCCGCGCATCAACACGCTGCTCAACGGCACGAACGCGCCGCTGCCTTACGCGGAAGTTTTTCTCACCTTCAAGCCGATGAAAGGCGTCGCCGCGACAAGCGCGAACCGCATCACCATTTCCGCCGAGTGGGTCACGAAGAAAGCGCCCAACGACCACGGCATGGTCATCCACGAGCTGACGCACATCGTGCAGGATTACCGGGGAAAGGGCGTCGGCTGGCTCACCGAGGGCATCGCCGACTATGTTCGCGACTATCACTTCGAGCCGGGCGCGCGCCGCATCCGCATCAATCCCGACAAGGCCAGCTACCGCGACGGCTACACCACGAGCGCCGCGTTTTTGAAATGGCTCGAAAACACGAAGGACAACGAAATCGTCCGCAAGCTCAGCATCGCCTCACGTGAAAACAAATACCGCGACGAGCTGTTCAAAGATTTCACCGGCAAAACGCTCGACGAAATCTGGCGGGAATTCACTGACTCGTTGCGGAAGAAAAACTGAAACGCCCCATGACGAACAAAGCAACTTCGCTCGTGTTCTTACTCATCCTTTCATCGCTCTCTCTTGTTCACGGGCAGACAGGCGTGCCCGTTACGCGGATCAACATTGACGAAGTGAAGTTGCTCCAGGATGTGAAGGAGATCGGCGCGCCCGGCGCGCCGGGGCCGCTCTGTGTCTTTGGCCGCGACGCCTTTCCCGTCGTCGTCGGCAAGGCGGGCGACAACGCCGTCGCGCCTGTCGTCGCCGCCGCCAAACTCGAGAACGGTCGTGTCGTTGCCTTCGGCCACACCAGCTACGTCGAGCCGGAAACGCATGCCGACACTGGCAGGCTCATCGTGAATTTGCTGCGCTGGGCCGCGCGCACGAACGCGCCGCGCGTCGGCGTGCGCCGGCAGGCGGACCTCGTGAAATTCCTCAAGGAGCAGGGCTTCGCCGTTGAGCCGCTCGACGGCAACAACTGGCACGAGCGGCTGAAGGATTTTCAAGTTATTTGCGGTAACTCGGAATCCTTCGGCAGCGACGCCGATGTCGCGGCGGTGGACAAGTTCATCCGCGGCGGCGGCGGCTTCGTCGCGGCAAGCCTCGGCTGGGGCTGGTCGCAGTTGAATCCCGGCAAGAGCCTCACCGCGCATCACGCGGGCAACAAACTGCTCGCGCCCGCCGGCATCGTCTGGGCCGACGGCACGCTCGAACGCACGACCGCGAAGGGCTTCGCCACGACCGCGCCGATCCCCGCATTTGCTCACGCCGCCACCGCGCTCGACGCACTCTTGGGCGCGACGCCGCCCGCGCCCGCCGCGCTCGCGCAAGCGTCGTGGACGGTGACGCACGCAGCGCGCTCGCTGCCGGAGAATGATCAGCTCCTGCAACCGCGCTTCGCCGCCCTGAAGAACCAAACGAACACGGTGCCGACGGCGGCGAAGCCGTTCAAAGCCGCGCAGGCCGCGGGCCGGCTCGCGCTCACGCTGCAAATTCTCGATGCAAACAAGGCCGCGCCCGAGGCGACGCGCGCGCATCCGGCGGCGGCGGACTTCCCCGGCGCGGTTCCGCCGGACGCGCCGCGCCTCACGCGGAAAGTTTCCGTGGACACCTCGGTTCCGCGCTGGCACAGCACGGGCCTTTACGCCGCAGCGGGCGAAGTCGTCACCGTCACGCTGCCCGCAAGCGCCGCCGGGAAAAAACTGCGTGCTCGCATCGGCTGCCACACGGACGGTCTATGGGACAAGGACTCGTGGTCGCGCGTGCCGGAGATCACGCGCAGTTTCGAGTTGAAGGCGGCGGAGACAAAGATTG
The DNA here is from genome assembly GCA_964589935.1 of uncultured Verrucomicrobiota bacterium. Taxonomy (GTDB): domain Bacteria; phylum Verrucomicrobiota; class Verrucomicrobiia; order Limisphaerales; family VHCN01; genus VHCN01. The sequence goes on from CAZPVD010000005.1 coordinate 30,861, forward strand.
CGAGCACGTTCGGCGGGCTGCTTTACATTGAGGTGCCGGACAAGTGCGAGCTGGGCGTGATGGAAGTTTCCCTCGCGAACGTCGTGGTCGCGCCGCATTTCGTTCCCGGTAAAACCGACCTTGCGAAGTGGCGCGCCGAGATTCGCAACGCGCCAGCACCGTGGGCGGAAATCGAAGGGAAATTTCTCATCGTCGCGTTGCCGTCCGCGAATGTGCGCGCGCTCGACGATCCCGATGAAGTGGCGAAGTATTGGGACCGTGTCGTCGCCGCCGAGGATGATCTGGGCGCGGTGACAAACCGCACCAGCCCGGAGCGTTTCGTGTTGGACCGGCAGATTTCCGCCGGCTACATGCACTCGGGCTACCCCATCATGGCGCACCTCGACCAAGCGGACAAGGTGGCGAACATGGCGTCGCTGAAAAAAGGCAACTGGGGGTTTTATCACGAACTGGGCCACAATCATCAGCGGCCCGAGTGGACGTTCGGCGGCACGACGGAAGTGACGTGCAACATTTTCTCGATGTATTGCTTCGAGAAAGTCTGCGGCCTGCCGAAGGAAGGCCACGAGGCCATCTCCGCCGCGAGCCGCGAGAAACACATGAAGAAATACTTCAACGGCGGCGGGACCTTCGAGACGTGGAAGAGCGATCCGTTTCTCGCGCTGCTGCTTTATCATCAGCTCGTGGATGGTTTCGGCTGGGAGCCGTTCAAGACAGTGTTCGCCGAATACCGCGACCTGCCGAAGGATCAGCGCCCGAAAACCGACGAGGAAAAACACGACCAGTGGCTCGTGCGCTTTTCGAAGCGGGTCGGCAAAAACCTCGGCCCTCTATTCGAGGCGTGGAAGATCCCCACCTCGCAGGCCGCACGCGACTCCGTAAAATCTCTGCCCGTGTGGCTGCCGGAGCCGGACTTTCCGAAGCGATATGCCGCAGGCAAATGAAACCGGGACAGGCGCGGTTGCGAATTCGCTCGCATGAGCTGATTGTGCCACGTGAGGACGAACGAGATTCAATCTCGAACCGTGGAGGATGCGCTTCACCGCATTGGCATGGAGTTGCTCGACCGCATGGACCGGGCGGGTGCGCCGTCCCTCTTCAGCCGCAAAGGACTTCACGCCGCGCTGATGGACTGGGCGATGAAGGACGAACATTTCAAGGTGCAGCTTTTCCGCTTCGTGGACGTGCTGCCCACGCTCAACTCCTCCGCCGAAATCGCGCGGCACCTGCGCGAGTATCTCGATCCCGAACGCGTCACGCTTCCGCCCGCGTTGCGCGCCGCGCTCGCTGCAAGCGGACTTGCGGGCGGCCTGCTCGGCGGCGGCATCAAGTCGCAGGTCGAAGGCATGGCGCGGCAGTTCATGCTCGGCAACGAGCCGAGAGAAATCACCGCCACGCTGCGCGCGCTACGCGACGAGGGCAGCGCGTTCACCGTGGACATTCTCGGCGAAGCCGTCGTGAGCGAGCGCGAGGCGGACGATTACGCGCAGCGTTATCTGGACTTGATGGAACTGCTTGCACGCGAAACTGCGACGTGGCCGGAGGCGAAACGCGAGTCCATCCTCGACGCGCCGCTCAATGTCTCGATCAAAATCTCCGCGCTCTACTCCCAGATTCATCCGGCGGACCCGGACACGGCGATTGATAAATTGTCCGCGCGGTTGCGTCCGCTGCTGCGCCGCGCGAAGGAACTCGGCGCGTTCATCAATTTCGACATGGAGAGTTACGCGCTGAAAAACCTCACGCTGCGGCTCTTCAAGGGCGTGTTCAGCGAGGAGGAGTTCGCCACCGCGCCCGCGTGCGGCATCGCGATCCAAGCCTACTTGCGCGACAGCGAGGACGACCTGCGCGAACTCATCGCGTGGGCACGCGAGCGCCGCCGCCGTGTCGTGGTGCGGCTCGTGAAGGGCGCTTACTGGGATTACGAAACGATCATCGCGCGACAGCGCGGCTGGCCCGTGCCAGTGTGGGAACACAAGGCCGAGTCGGACGTGGGCTTCGAGCGGCTCTCGGTGCTGTTGTTGGAAAACGCGGACGCTGTGACCGCCGCGTTCGGCACGCACAACGTCCGCAGCATCGCGCACGCGCTCGCGCAGGCGGAGCGGCTCGGCGTGGCGCGCGGCGATTTTGAGTTTCAGATGTTGTTCGGCATGGCCGACGCGCTCAAGGGCGCGCTGCTGGCGACCGGCCTGCGCGTGCGCGAGTATTGCCCCGTCGGCGAGCTGCTGCCCGGCATGGCGTATCTCGTGCGCCGCCTGCTGGAGAACACGAGCAACGAGGGATTTCTCGCGAATAAATTCGCGAAAGGCGCGAGCCGCGAGGAATTGCTGAAGAATCCCAGTGAAGCTTTGGCGACAAGCCCCTCACCCGCCCTTCGGGCACCCTCTCCCCTGGCCTCCGAGGCGAGGGGAGAGGGGTTCTTCACGAACGAACCGCCAGCCGATTTCACGCTGCCCACCGAGCGCGAGAAGATTCGCGCGGCGCTGAAGCAGCTTCGCGCTTCGCTTGGGCAGAAGCATCCGCTCGTCATCGCCAACAAATCCGTTTCCACCCGCGAGTGGACGCCGTCGCTGAATCCCGCGAACCAATCCGAAATCATCGGCCACGCCGCGCGCGCGACCGTCGCGGATGCCGAGGCCGCGCTGGCTGCCGCGCGCGCCGCGCAGCCGAAGTGGTCGCGCACGCCGGCTGCGGAACGCGCGGCGATTTTGGAACGCACCGCCGTTCTCATGCGGCGCGACAAGGCCGCGTTGACGGCGCTGGAGATTTTGGAGTCGGGGAAAAATTGGCCCGAGGCGGACGCGGACGTGGCCGAGGCGATTGACTTCTGCAACTTTTACGCCGCCGAGATGCGCGTGCTCGGCCGGCCGCAGCGCACGCAGCACGTTGCGGGCGAGAGCAACTTCCAGGAATGGTGGCCGCGCGGTGTGGGCGTTGTTATTGCGCCGTGGAATTTTCCGCTCGCGATTCTAACCGGCATGGCGAGCGCCGCCATCGTTGGCGGCAACGCGGTCATTTTCAAACCGAGCGAGCAGACGCCCGTGATCGGCGCGCGGCTCATGGCGCTGTTCATCGAGGCGGGTCTGCCGCCGGGCGTGGCGAACCTCGCCACCGGCCGCGGTTCGGAGATTGGCGCGCATCTCGTCGCGCATCCGCAGGTGGATTTCGTCGCGTTCACCGGCTCGATGGAAGTCGGCCTGCGCATCTGGGAAACCGCGGGCCGCACCGCGCCGGGACAGTCAAATCTCAAGAAGGTCGTGTGCGAAATGGGCGGCAAAAACGCGCTCATCGTGGACGGCGATGCCGACCTCGACGAAGCCGTCGCCGGCACGCTGCACAGCGCGTTCGGTTATCAGGGGCAGAAGTGCAGCGCGCTTTCGCGCCTCATCGTGCTCGCGGAGAATTACGACAGGTTCATGGCGCGTCTCATCGAGGCGGTCGCGTCGCTGCGCATCGGCCCGGCGGAAATTCCGGGAAATATCATCGGCCCGGTGATTGACCGCGCGGCGCAACGGCGCATTCTCGAACTCATCGAGGCAGGAAAAAAAGAAGCCAAGCTCGCGTGGCAGGCCCGTGTGCCGGACGATGCAAATGCCTGCTACGTTCCGCCGACGATCTTCACCGAAGTTCCGCCGACCGCGCGGATTTATCGCGAGGAGATTTTTGGGCCGGTGCTGGCGGTTTCACGCGCGAAGGATTTCGACGAGGCACTCGCGCTCGCAAACGACAGCGCGTTTGCGCTGACCGGCGGGCTGTATTCGCGCAGTCCGGTGAACATCGAGCGCGCGAAAGCTGAACTTGTTTGCGGTAATCTGTATCTCAACCGCCCGATCACGGGCGCGATTGTCGGGCGGCAGCCGTTCGGCGGTTTCAAGATGAGCGGCGGCGGCACGAAGGCCGGCGGGCGCGAGTATTTGCAGCAGTTCCTCGTGCCGCGAATTGTCACTGATAACTGTCTGCGTCGGGGCTTCGCGCCGGACGAGGAAACTTGAGCCACGGATGGAACACGGATCAAACACGGAAGGAATGCCGCCAATTTTTCTCACTCTGGCGGAAAACAAATTTAGCTGCGGCCCGTTTGAGCCGTGACCGCGCATTCCGTGTTTGATCCGTGTTCCATCCGTGGCTGAATTCATCCGTCCTTTGCGTTCCTTCGCGGCTCCGCTAGACTTTCATCCTAATGCGACACGCGCCGATTGACCCGCAATTGTTCGTCGAGAACCGCCGCCGCCTCGCCGCGCTGATGCGGCGCAACGCGGTCGCGGTCGTGAATGCCAACGACGTGCTGCCCACAAATGCCGATGGCTCGCTGCCGTTGCAGCCGAACTCGGATTTGTTCTACCTCAGCGGCATCGAGCAGGAGGAGAGCGTGCTCGTGCTCGCGCCGGACGCCTTCGACCCGAAGCTGCGCGAGGTGCTCTTCCTGCGTGAGCCGAACGAACTGCTCAAGACGTGGGAGGGCCACAAGCACTCGAAGGACGAGGCGCAAAAAATCTCCGGCATCAAGACGGTGAAGTGGCTCGGTGAATTTCGCGCCGTGTTCCGCCAGCTCGTCTGCGACGCGGAGCACGTGTATCTGAACAGCAACGAGCACAAGCGCGCCGTGGCCGAGGTCGAGACGCGCGACGAGCGTTTCGTGCGCGAGTGCCAGCGGCAGTTTCCACTGCATCAATATCACCGGCTCGCGCGGCTGCTGCACTCGATCCGGGTTGTGAAATCCGCGAGCGAAATCAAACTGCTCAAGCAGGCCATCGCCATCACGGACGCGGGCTTCCGCCGCGTGCTGAAGTTCACCAAGCCCGGCGTGAACGAGTGCGAGGTCGAGGCGGAGTTCGCGCATGAATTCATCCGGCGGCGCGGCAGGTTCGCCTACAATCCCATCATCGCGAGCGGCGCGAATGCGTGCGTGCTGCACTACAACCAAAACGACCAGCCGTGCAAAAAGGGCGACCTGCTGCTGCTCGACGTGGCGGCGAGCTACGCGAATTACAACGCGGACCTCACGCGCACGATTCCCGTCAGCGGAAAATTCTCCAGACGGCAGCGGCAGATTTACAACGCGGTGCTGCGGGTGATGCGCGCGGGCATCGCCGGCGCGACCGCAGGCAAGCTGCATCGCGACTGGCAAAAGGAATCGCAGGCGCTGATGACGGAGGAATTGCTCGCACTCGGCCTTCTTACGAAGTCCGACATCAAAAAGCAGACCGACGACACGCCCGCGTGTCGCAAGTATTTCATGCACGGCCTTGGGCATCCGCTCGGGCTGGACGTGCATGACGTGGGCTTTACCACGCAGCCGTTCGCGCCCGGCTGGGTGCTCACGATCGAGCCGGGCATTTACATCCCGGACGAAGGTTTTGGCGTGCGGCTGGAGAACGACATCCTCGTCACGGAGAACGGTCCGGCGGATTTGATGGCGCACATTCCGATTGAGGCCGATGAAATTGAGGAGCTGATGAACCGATGAAAACTTTTTCCATCGCACTTGCACTCGCCGCGCTGGCCGCGGGCGCCTTTGCGCAAACAGAAAAACTTTCACCTCCGCCGAGCGAACTTGTTGCGTCGTGGAAGCTCTCGCCGGTTTACACAAAGCATCTGAGTGTCGAGGGTTTTCCCGTTCTCGCGTCGGCGAAGGTTTCTGATTACGCGGTCGCCGAGGCGGCGTATCTCATCCGCAAAATGATCGGGCATCGGCCGGACATTTTGCACGCGCTGGCGACGAACCACGTGCGCTTCGTCGTGATGGCCGCGGGCGAGATGACGACCGACGTGCCGGAGCACAGCGACTTGACGCCGAAAAATTACTGGAACCGCCGCGCGCGCGGACTCGGCGCGACGCGGGCGCGGCCCGCGGTGAGTTGCGGCGAGGAGAATTTGCTGTGCTTGCCCGGCGATCCCTACGCGGCGGAGAACATTTTGGTCCACGAATTTTCCCACGCGATTCACGAGATGGGCCTGAGTGTCGTGGATCCGACGTTCGACAAGCGATTGCAGGCGGCCTACGACAACGCGAAGGCGAAGGGACTTTGGAAGGGCACCTACGCGATGCAGAACCGCATGGAGTATTGGGCCGAGGCCGCGCAGTCGTGGTTCGACTGCAACCGCGTGAATGACCGCGAGCACGGGCCGATTGACACGCGCGACAAACTCAAGCCCTACGACCCGGAGATGGCGAAGCTGCTCACGGAAGTGTTTGGAGACGACGAGTGGCGTTACCAGCGTCCGCCGAAACGGCCCGAGGCGGAGCGCGCGCACCTCGCGGGCTTTGACGTGGCGAAGTCGGGCAAGTTTGCGTGGCCGAAGGAAGCGGCGGCGCTGGAAAATCAGGGCGAATTGCTCGTGTTGCTGGAGCCGGGCAAAGCGCCGTCCGCAACGCCGCGCGGCGGCAGCGGCAAGGAGACGAGCATCAACTTCGTGAACAAGCGCGCCAAAGAAGTCTCGCTGGACTGGATTGATTTCGACGGCAAGCGGAAGCATTACACCAACGTGCGTCCCGGTCTGACGCATTTGCAGAACACGCATCCGGGCCACGTCTGGATCGTGAGTGAAGGTGAAACAATTCTTGGCGCCGTTGTTGCAGCAGACGCGGCGGGCCGCGTGGAGATCAAGTGACGCGGATTTTTTGCGGTGTCACTTTGCCGGAGCAGCGCCGCCTGGTTTTTGTTTTTTCCACGGCATGTCGGGGAATTTTTCCGGCAGCTTGATTGCCGTCGGTTTGGGCTGGGCCATTTGCAATTCAGGATCGCCGGGCTGCTGCGCGGCGTTCGGGTCGGGCGCGGCCATGTTGCCCTTCCACGAGGCGATGCGCGCCTGCAGGCCGTGATGCTCGGCGGTTTTTTTGTCGCCGGACTTCATGTAGAAGAGCGAGAGGTTGGTGTGGACGAGTTGCTCGTTTGGCTTGAGCTTCTCGGCCTTGTGCCCCTCGGCGATGGCAGTGACGAAGTCGCCTTTGCGATAAAACGCCATGCCGAGCGCGAGCTGCGCGTCAAAGTGCGCCGGGTCATCCGCGAGGATGGCGCGCAACGTTTCAATGCACGCGTCGTAATCGCCCGTGCTGAACGCGAACATCGCGTCATCAAACTTGGCCTGAAGGTCGTCTGACATTCGTGGCAAGCTACAGCGCGCTGCGACTCACCGGCAAGCAGGAGAGTTTCGGGATTCGCGGTCACGAGTCGTGTGGCATAGCCAAGAAGCCCACTTAAATTACAGAGGCTTTGCATGAATGCATCTAATTCGCGCGGTAGCGTGTGGTTTTGGAAAAGTTGACCTGAACTTTTAACACGTTGAAGCACAGTCTGTTGTGCTTGTGTCTAAACATTTGACACACCGGGGCAGGATGCTAACGTGGCTTTGCAAGTCGAGGCGCTCCGCCTGTGAATTCTTCGCAGGCAGTGTCGTCTCAAACGAGCCAGTTTGTTTTTGATTTCGACCACATGAGCGAATCCACAACCACGGCGGCCGCCACCGGAGGCCAGCCCAATGTTTCCAAAATCTCCGAGGCGGTCATCCGCATCGCCGGCAATTCACAGGACGGCATCCAAGCCATCGGCGGCTTCCTCGCGCGTCTCGCCGGGCGCAGCGAGCAGGAAGTGATGACCTTCATGACGATTCCCGCGACGATTTCCGGCGGGCCGTCCATTTTCCAAGTGCGCATCGGCAACGGCGAGGTGCTTAGCTCCGGTGACGAGGCGGACGTGCTGCTCGCCTTCTACCAGCATTCTTACGAAGACCACATCAAGTCAGTGAAGAAAGGCGGCATCGTGCTGTTCGATTCCGACCACGTCGAGGCCAAGCCCGAGTGGGAGAAGGAATATCACCACATCGGCGTGCCGATTTCCGGCCTCACCGTCGAGGCCATCGGCGGCACGGCGAAGGACAAGGGCAAAAATATTTTTGCGCTCGGTCTGATTGCGAAGATGTTCGACCTGAACGTGCCGAAGCTGGAAAAGCTCGTGACCGAGCGTTTCACCGGCAAGGACCAGAGCATCGTTCAGAACGCGCTCACGGCATTCCACGCGGGCTACGCGCACTCGCTTGGGAACGTCATTGAGATCTTCCAGTTCAAGGAGGGCGAGAAAAAAGGCGGGCATCAGATTGTGATGAACGGCAACGAAGCCGTCGGCTACGGCCTCATCGCGGCGGGCGTGCGTTTTGGCGCGGGCTATCCCATCACGCCGTGGTCGGACATCATGGAACTGCTCCGCCGCGAGCTGCCGAAATACGGCGGCACGTTTGTGCAGTGCGAGGACGAGATCGCGTCGATCTCGATGGCCATTGGCGCGAGTTTCGGCGGGCGCGTGGCGGTGACGGGTTCGAGCGGGCCGGGCATCTCGCTCAAGACCGAGGCGCTCGGCTGGGCCGTGATGGCCGAGGTGCCGCTGGTCATCATTGACGTGCAGCGCGGCGGGCCTTCGACCGGCATGCCGACGAATGTCGAGCAGAGCGACCTGAACATCGCGTGTTTCGGCGGCCACGGCGACAGCCCGCGCGTCGTCATCGCGCCGGCGAACGTCGAGGACTGCTTCTACATGGCCATCGAGGCAGTGAACATCGCGCGCAAGTATTCGGTGCCGGTGATTTTTCTTACTGACCAAGGCATCGCCACACGCATTGAGGCGTTTGAGGAGCCGAACCTGGAAAAAGTTTGCCAGGACATCTCGCCGGACTTCACGCCCGTCGCGGATCACAAGCCTTACGATTTGAACGCCCCCGACGGCGTGACGCGCCATGTCGCGCCTGGCACGCGCATCGCGAGCGGCAAATATCCCATTGCGACCGGCCTTGAACATGACGAATACGGCCACCCCACAGGTTCGCCGAAACTGCACATGGCGATGAACGCCAAGCGCCGCAACAAGCTGCGCAAGCTCGCCGCAGAACTCCCCGTGCCGCAGACCTACGGGCCGCCCGAAGGCAACATCCTGCTTGTGGGTTGGGGCAGCACGCAGGGGCCGTTGCGCGAGGCCGTGAGCCGCGCGCGTGCCGCAGGCGACAGCGTGTCCGCGCTGCACATCAAATATCTCAACCCGCTGCCGAACAATCTCGACACCATCTTTGCCGGCTTCAACCACGTCTTTGTTGTCGAGCTGAACGACGAGGGCGTTTACGGCTACGGCCAGCTCGCGGGCCTGCTGCGCGCGCGCTACTGCGACCCGAAGATTCAAGGCATCACCAAGACCGACGGCCTGACGTGGAAAGTGCGCGAAATTCTGGAGCGGGCAAAAGACAACGTGGCCACCGGCTTGCGCAAGCTGTAACAACCTTCAACTCCAAACACCAATTACTCCGAACTTTCTGAAATGAGCACTGTCGCCGTCCCTTTTGAAACGCTTCCCCGCACCGGCGTGGCCGCCACGCTGCCAACACCGCCGCCCGTGCCCGACAGCGAGCGCAAGCCGCTCACGAAAAAGGAAATCGCCGCCGATCACCCGACGTGGTGCCCCGGCTGCGGTGACTTCTCCGTCCTCGCGCTCTACTTCAAGCTCATCGAACGCCGCAAACTGCATCACGAAAAGGTCATGACCGTGGCCGGCATCGGCTGCTCCAGCCGCTTCCCGTATTTCGTGCAGGGCCACGGCGCGCACTTCATTCACGGCCGCGCGCTGCCGTTTGCCAGTGGCATTTCCATTTCGCGGCCCGACCTTCATGTGTTCGTTTTCGGCGGTGACGGCGACGCCTTCAGCATCGGCGGCAACCACTTCAACCACACCGCGCGCAAGAACATCAAGATGACCTACGTCGTCATGGACAACTGGGTCTATGGCCTGACCAAGAAACAGACCTCGCCCACCTCGCCTCTCGGCTTCAAGAGCAAGACCGACGCGTGGGGCGCGGTGGACCAGCCCATCAACCCGATGAAACAGGCCATCAGCGCCGGCGCCACGTTCGTCGCGCGCACCACCCACACGAATCCGAACCACGTTTTGCAGATGATGGAAGCCGCGATGGACCACGACGGCTTCGGCTTCATCGAATGCCTCAGCGAGTGCGTCGAGTTTTACGAGGGCGCGTTCGACGCGAGCAACCCGCGCAAGGGCGGCGTGTTCAACACCGTGCCCGCCGACCACGACGTGACCGACGAGACCGCGGCCTACAAGCTCGCCGGCTCGCCGTTCCCCGGCCACTTCGGCATTTTCTACAAGGCAAGCCGCCCGACGAAGAACACCCTCGAGGCCGGCATCAACGCGAAGGCGCGCGAGAAGCTCGCCGGCGTCAAGGACTGGCAGATTCTCCAGAAAAACTTTGAACGGATGAAGTAAAGCGGGCCGGTGCTGCGAGCAATCGGGCTTGCGTGCCGCTCACTTTTTCAGCAGCGCTTTCAAACGCGGCTCCGCGTCCGGCAGACTTTTCAAGACGAGTTCGGCCATTGCCTTCGCGCCTTTCTCCGAGAAGTGCGTGCGATCGGTGGCGCTGCAACTCAAATCCGCGCTTCCCTCGTCACCGAGTTTTTCAAACAGCTCGCCGCTCGCGGCATGCAAGTCCACCAGCGCGGCCTGCTTCTCCTTCGCGACGGTTTTCATCGCGTCCGCGTAGGGCAGGAGTTCCTGCGTCACCTTTCCCTTCTCATCGAAGCGCCGCCGGTGCATCGGCGTGACGAGCACGGGCACCGCGCCGGCCGCGCGCGCCTCGTCCACGTAACGGCGGAGGAAGTCGCGGTAATCGGTCGCGGCGTCGGTGGCTTCGGGCCGGTCCTTCGCGTGCGAATCGTTGTGGCCGAATTGAATCAGGACGAAGTCGGGTTTCTTCTCCAGCGTCTTCGCCCACAGGCCCTCCTTGATGAACGTCTTCGTGCTGCGGCCGCTCTTGGCGAGGTTGATGATGCGGACGTGCTCCTGAAATGCCGGCGCGAGGAAGTGTCCCCAGCCGCGGATGTTCGATGCTTCGGGATATTCGCACACCGTGGAATCACCGATGACGGCGATGCGGACTTCAGCTTTCGCGTCGGCGGCGCGGACAACTTCAATTGAGCCGAATAGCGCGAGGAAGATTGCAGCGGAGAGGAAAATGCGTCGTTGCATGGCGCGAGGTTACACGAGCGTCTTCAGCAACTCCATCACGGCGCTGCCGTTCGCGCGCCAGTTGAGGCGCGTCTGGTATTCGCTGAAGGCCGAGTGCGCGAGCATTTCGTAAGCGCTGAAGTCGCGGAACAACCGCAGCACATAGGCCGCCCACTCGCTTGCTGGAAGGTTCAGCGCAAACGTGCGTCCGTTCAGCCCGTCGCGGATGATCGTGGGGATGCCGCCGACGTTTGTCGCGAGGCTCGGCACGCCGTAGGAACTCGCCTCGCAGAACACGAGGCCGAACGCCTCCGCGCGCGATGGCACGATGAGGAAGTGCGACTCGCCGAGCAGCGCGTCGAACTGCCGCCTGCCTTCCTCGGTGCCCTTGTTGATGAAGCCTGCGGACTTCACGAACGGCGGCAGCGCGCGTCCGTCGGGCGGCGCGGAGCCAACGAGTGTGAGCGTCGTTTTCAGTCCGGCCTTGTTTAGTTCTTCCGCGACGGCGATGGCGTGGTCGCCGCCCTTGCGTTCCCAGATGCGGCCGATGAAGAGCAGGCGGCACTCGTTGCGCGGCCGCGCCGCGACGAGTTTGTCAATGTCCTCCGCGGTTCGCTCGCAGAGGATGTTCGCGCCGAACGGGATGACCTTCACCTTCTTCGGGTCCGCGCCGTAGGTGTGCAGCGCGTCGTGCGCGGCCCAGTCGGACGTGTAGATGGCGAGCGCGCAGCGTTCGAGCGCGCGGCGCTCCATCGCGTGTCCGTTGCGGATGGTCGAGCGCGCGAGATTGCAGAAGTAGGGATAGAAATCGAGCATCCCCGCGAAGTTCGAGTCCGTCCAATACACGACCGGGAGCTGCGGCTCGTAATCGGCGAGCAGTTCCGTGTGCGTGCAGACGATGACCTGCGCGCCGGAACGCGCGACCTTCTCCGTCACCTGCCGCGCGTAATCGCGCGTGACGCTCGGCTCGCGTTCCTCGAAGAAATTCCGCCGCAGCACGCGCGTGTAAAACTTGCGCTTCATCCGCAGCGTGAAGCTCTCCAGCGTCGTGAGCGGGCCGATGTTGATGAGTTCGCCGCCCGCCTGCTGGAGCGACTGGCCGATGAAGTAGTTCAGGCCCGACCAGGTCTTGATGTCGTTCGCGTCGCGCTGGGTGACGTAGGCGATCTTCATCGCTCACTTGCGCACGAGCATCGTCACGCTCACGTAGAGGCGGCGGCTGAGGGCCTTGCGAATCTTGTAGGGGAAGAAGCCAAACACCCACTCGACCGCGTAGGTGAGGAAGTTCACCGTCCACGAATAGCGCGGCTTGCCCTTGCGATACACGAACCAGCCCGAGAACCCGATGCGGTCGAGCAGCCGGCTCATTTCGCAGAACGTCCACTCCTGGAAGTGAAACCCCGTCGGCGTCTCGCTGAACCACACCGAGATGTCGTGCGGCCCCGTGTAACGGTGCGGCGTGTCGAAGATATAGGCGCCGCCCGGCTTGAGGATGCGCTTCACCATCTGGAAATGCGCGTCCACGTCCTCCGGGTGCAGGTGTTCGAGGAACTGGTAGCTGAACACCATGTCCACCGAATTGTCCGGCACGTCGAGGTTGTAGCCGTCGTAGCAGACGAGCTGGAAGTTCTCCGGCCCCTTCACCTTGCCGCCCGTCTGGTCGGAGATGTCCACGCCGATGACCTTCTCGACGTGCTTGCACACCTCCCACGCGAGGTGGCAGTCGCCGGGGGCGAATTCGAGGAACGTCTTCACGCCGCCGAGCTGGCCGCGCAGCAGCTTGAAGCGCGACTCGGTGGCCTTGCGGTCGGCCTCCTCGGTGTCGCGGCGCAGCAGGCGCGGATGGTCCGGCACGCGCGTGAAAAGCTCGCCGTAGAGCGTGGCGAAGAGCTTCGTGCGCTCGGCGCGGTTGGACTTGAGGAGCCGCTCGCGCAGCTCGTGCTCCACCTCGAAGTGGTGGCGTTTCTGTTCGAGCGTGCGCGGGTCTTTTTCTTCCATGCAGCGGTGGCGGGAACTATCCGTGGCGCGGGCGCACGCGGCAAGGCAATTCAACCGGCGCGGCGCGAAGCCGGGGAAATGCAGCCTGCCTGGATATTAGGCCCTTCCGTGCTGCGCGAAATACTCAGCTCGCTGAAAAATGTCGTGTGCATCGGTCAATGATTCCTGTGCTGTCTGTCGGTCAGTCTCGTCCAAAGTCGGGAGCAAGGAAAGCGCCTGCTGAGCAATCCGCGCTGCCTCCGCGCGCAGCTCCGGGGATGCGAGCCAAAAGCGTGAATCCGCTCGTAGAACTGCTGCAAGCAAATCGCCCTCGTAACAGTCGCCTGCCGTGAACGGATCGCTACGCAACAACTCCAACGCGAGTGGAATGAGATACGGCAGACCGATCTGCTGACCAATCATAATCCGCAGGTCTTCTGGTGAGAAGGCTCGCAATGGCACGCGCCGCAATCGATGGCACTCGGTCACCAGGTGCGAGTCGTATGTCGGCTCGCCCCAATCTTCGGCCTCGAGTTCCTGCAATGACTTTGAACGGTCGAAATCGCTCATGGGCGTGAAGACCTCAACATCTAAACGAGCTGCGTCGTTTGCAGCCTATCCGTTTCATGGGTGCTGACACTATTCCCGTCGCAAGCACCTGTCCATCTTGGCCTCCGCCAAAAAATCAGCGCAACAGCCGGGTATGCGGCTCAGTTCAGCCCGGCGAGGATGTGTTCGAGCAGACGCGGCACGTATTCCTTCACGCGCGGTGGAACTTTCGCCTCGGTGGGCAGGGCCTTGATGGCGTCGAGCGATGGGCCTGCCTTTTTGCCGAGGAAATCAATCGCGTTGAGCGCCTCGACGCTCGCCCAGTAGTTGCCCTTGCCCGCGTCGGCGAGCGGGAGCAGCACGTCGAGCGCGGGCCGCACGTCGGCGTCCGCGCCGAACTGGCCGAGGGCCTGCGCGGCGACGATGCGCACGCTGGGCGATTCGTCCTTCAACGCGGCTTGAAGCTCGCCGCGGCTCGCGGCTACGCCGTCCTTGCCGCGCATGAGCACGCCGAGCGTGCCCCAGTAACGGATGCCGCTGTCCTTGTCGGTCATCGCCTGCTTGAGTTGCGGGAGCGCGCCGGGCTTGAGCGAGGAGGCGAGTTCCGCAGTGGCGAGGATGCGTTCGAGCGGGAACGCGGCATCGTGGCCGAGTTCGTAGGGCGTGCGGCCCGCGCTGCGCCGGTGCATCTCGGCTTCGGGCAGCAGCGCAACGTCGCGAATCTTGAGCAGGTGCTCGCGTTGCGCGGCGCGGAGTTTGTCGAGCACGGCGCGGTGCTGCGGCGAGGTGGCGAGGTTGTTCACTTCGTCGCGGTCGGCGGTGAGGTCGTAGAGTTCCTCGGGCGGCTTGGGTTTCCAGAAGGCGGATTGCGCGGCGTTGAGTTTGCCTTCCTTGAAGAGTTTCTCCCACACCTGCGTCGTCGGCGTCTGCCACATGTAGTTGAGATACTGGCCGTAGATGAGGTGCGGCATGTAATTGCGGATGTAAACGTAGCGGCCGTCGGTGATGCTGCGCACGCAGTCGTAGCGCTCGTCCATGCGGCCGCGGAAGCCGTGGTTGAAGTCGCGCGCCGGCGCGATGAACTCGCCGAGAAACGCGCCGCCTTGCATCCACTCCGGCGGCTTGACGCCGGCGAGACTGAGCAGCGTCGGCGCGAGGTCGGCGAAGCTCACGAGCCGGTCGCTCGCGCCGCCGGGGGAATAATCCTGCGGCATGAGATGCTTGAACTTCGCCGGGATGTGGACGATGAGTGGCACTTGCAGGCCGGAGTTGTAGGGCCAGCGCTTGCTGCGCGGCATGCCGGAGCCGTGGTCGCCCCAGAAGAAAACGATGGTGTCGTCCGCGAGACCGGCGTCTTCCATTTCGCGCAAAAGTTTTTGGAACTGGCCGTCCATCGTGGTGATGTTGTCGTAATACTGCGCCCAGTCGTGGCGGACTTCCGGCGTGTCGGGATGATACGCGGGCACGCGGGCCTTGGCGGGATCGTGGACGAGTGTGTGCGGGCGTTTGCGAATCTGGCTCTCGTGCGAAATCTCCAGATTATAGACGGCAAAGAAGGGCTGGCCGGGCTTGCGGTTCTTCCAGTGGCCGTTCTTCGAGGAATTGTCCCATACGCCGTCGGGCTTGATGAGGTTGTAGTCTTCCTTCGCGTTGTTCGAGCAGTAGTAGCCGGCCTCGCGGAGGTATTGCGGGAACATTTTCATGAAGGCCGGCATGGGGACGTTGCTGCGCATGTGCAGCGCGCCGGTCGCGGGCGGATAGACGCCGCTGATGATCGTGGTGCGCGCGGGCGCGCAGACGGGCGCGCACGACCACGCGCGCGTGTAACGCAGGCTGCGCGCGGCGAAGCGGTCGAGGTTCGGCGTGACGGCGTAGGCGTCGCCGTAACAGCCGAGGTGCGGGTTGATGTCCTCGCACGAGAGCCAGAGGATGTTCGGCCGGTCAGCGGCGCGAAGCGGCGCGGCGGCGAGTGGAACGAAAAGCGCGAGCGAGGCAAGAAGGCGTTTCATGGCAGTGCGCGAGTGTAAGCGGCAAGTCGCCGCGCGGCGCAACCAGATTTTGCGGCGCAACCGCGGCAGCCGTTGAAGCTCGACGGTGCGGTAAATATCCGGCACGCTTTCTCCGTCCAACGCCACTCAAACTGACAAACCAACATGAAACTGCATCTGCAATTCTCCAAACTGTTCTTCGGCCTCGGCCTCGCGCTGCTCGCCACCGCCGCGCGCGCCGACGTGAAACTGCCCGTCATCTTCGGCGACCACATGGTCCTTCAGCGCGACCAGAAAGTTCCCGTTTGGGGTTGGGCTGATGACGGCGAGAAAGTCACCGTCGAGTTCGCCGGCCAGAAGATCGAGACCACCGCGAAGGGCGGCAAGTGGTCGGTCGCGCTCGCGCCGCTCAAGGCGAGCAGCAACGGTGCGAAATTCACCGTCACCGGAAAGAACAAGGTTGAGTTTGAGGACGTGCTCGTCGGCGAGGTGTGGTTCTGCTCCGGCCAATCGAACATGGAGATGACGGTCGGTTCATCCAAGAATGCGCAGGCCGAAATCGCTGCCGCAAACAACCCGCGCATCCGCCACATCAAGTTCCCGCACCAGACCGCCGACAAGCCGCAGGACGACTTGAAAACCGACGGCGGCTGGAAGCTGACTTCGCCGCAGACAGTTGGTGCCTTCACCGCCGTCGGCTACTTTTTCGCGCGCGACATCCAGAAGGAGCTTGATGTGCCCATCGGCCTCATCGGTGACAACTGGGGCGGCACGCGCATCGAGCCGTGGACGCCGCCGGTCGGCTTCGAGTCCGTGCCCGCGCTCAAGGAAAACTTCGCCGACAAGCTCGCGAGCTTCCCGGCGAAGTCGCCAGCCTTCGTCCCCGAAACGCAGCCGGTTCTCGATGACGCAGGCAAGCCGGTGCTGGACAAGAGCGGCAAGCCCATGACCAAACCCGTGCTCGACGCGGCCGGCAAACCGAAGACGCGGGCTGTCCTCGACAAGGACGGCAAGCCGGTGATGAACATCAACAGCGGCTCGCCGCTTTCGATCTATAACGCGATGGTTCATCCGGTGATTCCTTATGCGATTCGCGGAGCGCTGTGGTATCAGGGCGAGTCGAACAACGGCGAGGGCATGCTTTACTTCGAGAAGATGAAGGCGCTCATCGTCGGCTGGCGCACGCTGTGGAAGCAGGGCGATTTCCCGTTCCTCTTCGTGCAGCTCGCGCCATATCGCTACAACCGCCCCGAGTCGCTGCCCGCCATCTGGGAGGCGCAGACCGCGTCGCTCTCCATCCCGAACACCGGCATGGCTGTGATCACCGACGTCGCCACCGTCGGCAACATCCATCCGCCGGACAAACAGTCAGTCGGCCACCGTCTTGCGCTGTGGGCGCTCGCGAAGACTTACAACAAATCCGTCGGCAGCTACGCCAGCCCGCTTTTTGATGCGGTCAAGTTCAAGGGCGACGAAGCGCTCATCACCTTTCACCATGCCGAGGGAGGTTTGAAATCATTGGATGGCAAGGAACTCACATGGTTCACCATTGCAGGTGAGGACAAGAAATTTTATCCGGCCAAAGCCGAGATCGTGAAGGACGCTGTCGTCGTTCACTCGCAGGAGGTGGATCACCCGGTGGCCGTGCGCTTCGGCTGGCACGAACTCGCCGAGCCGAATCTTGCGAACGCCGCCGGCCTCCCCGCGTCGCCGTTCCGCACCGACAAGTGGACGGACGCAACGATGCCCACAGTCGCCGCGCCCGCGCAACCTGCGAAAAAGTAACGGCCTCGAATTGAAAAACAGCAGCCCGCGGTTCGCCGCGGGCTGTTTGCTTTTTTGCGGAATGGAAAGCGGCTTTGTTACGCGAGAATTTCCTCGATGACGTGTCCGTGCACGTCCGTGAGCCGGCGCTCGATGCCGTTGTGATAGAAACTCAGCCGCTCGTGATTGAGCCCGAGCAGGTGGAGGATTGTCGCGTGCAGATCGTAGATGGTCGTGACGTTTTCGACAGCTTGATAGCCGAATTCGTCGGTCGCACCGAAGCTGAAGCCACGCTTCACGCCTGCGCCGGCGAACCAGACGGTGAAGCCTTTCGGGTTGTGGTCGCGTCCGCTCGCGCCCTTTTGAAATGTCGGCATCCGTCCAAACTCGGTCACGAACGCGACGAGCGTGTCTTCGAGCAGGCCGCGTGATTTGAGATCGCGCAGCAGCGCGGCGCAGGGTTGGTCGAGGATTGGCCCGTGAGTGCTGTATTGCTTCTCAAGCGCCTTGTGGCCGTCCCAGTTGCCGACGCCTTCGCCCATCGCGTAAGCGCCGTTGAAGAGCTGCACAAAACGCACGCCACGCTCCAGCAGCCGGCGCGCGAGCAGGCAGTTCCGCGCGAAGCCCGCCTTGGTTTTGTTCTCGTCGTTCACGCCGTAGAGGTTGAGCGTCGTGGCGCTTTCGCCGGACAACGTGCTCACTTCCGCGGCGGCGAGCTGCATCTTGGCGGCGAGTTCGTAGGCGGCGATGCGCGCGGCAAGTTCCGCGTCGCCCGGATGCTGCGCGAGATGGCGCCCATTCAACACTTTCAGAAAATCGCGCGTGCCACGGTCGTCCGTCTCGCTGATGCTCGCGGGCCGCACAAGATTCGGAATCGGTTTGTCCGCATTGAATGGCGTGCCCTGAAATGCCGCGGGCAGAAACGCCGCCGCCCACTGCCGCTGGCCAATTTGTGGCACGCCGCGCGGGTCAGGAATCGCGACGAATGCCGGCAGGTCGCGGCATTCGCTGCCGAGCGCATAGCTCACCCACGCACCTGCGCTCGGGAAGCCATCGAGCGTGTAGCCGGTGCTCATCTGGCTTTCGGCGGGGCCGTGCGTGTTCGACTTCGCGGTCATCGAGTGGATGAAGCACATCTCGTCGGCGAGCGCGGCGAGGTTCGGCAGAAGTTCGCTCACCATCTTGCCGCTTTGCCCGCGCGGCTTGAACTCCCACAGCGGCTTGATGAGGTTGCCGTTCTCGCCCTGGAAGGTGATGAACTTTTCGCTCGCGCCCGGCATCGGCGTGTCGTGGCGCTTCACCAACTCGGGCTTGTAATCAAATGTGTCCACGTGGCTCAACGCGCCCGAGCAGAAGATGAGCAGCACACGCTTGGCCTTCGGCGTGAAGTGCGGCGGCCTCGGCGCGTAAGGCCGCGCCGGGTCAACCAGCGGGCGAATCGGCGGCTCGCTCGCATTGAGCTTGCCGGCTTCGGACAACAGCACCGTCAACGCGACGCTGCCGAGGCCCATGCCGCCCCACGCGAAGAATTCGCGACGGTCGAGCATCCGGCGTCCGGCGTGGGAGAGATTCGTCGGGTTTCGCATAATTACGTGGATGGAAGAGATAATTCAGTAGCGCTTGACACGGTATGGCATGGATGCCATACTCCGGCCATGAAGATGACCATGCACATTGACGAAGGCATCCTCGAAAGAGTCATGAAATGGACCGGAGCCGTGAGCAAGACCGAAGCGGTGGACCTCGCGCTCAAGGAAATGGACAGGAAAGCCAGGCTCGCCGAGTTCGGCAAAAAAGGCCTCGGCTTGACCAGAGCCGAGATCATCGAAGCCGTGGATCCTTCCTACGATCTGATGGCGCTGCGCCTGGCCCAGACACACGATGCCGCGCCGCCACCGGTTGCGCCGCCCGCCGGGCCGGTCAGTTACCGCAAGCGCAAGCGCAAGTAAACCGCTGCACCGGTGATCCTCGTTGATTCCTGCATTTACATCGAGCACCTGCGCGCGGGGCGGGACATCGCGCAGGAGTTCGCACCCTACGCGGCGCAATACGACCTGATGACCTGCGGCGTCGTGCGCTGCGAAGTGTTGCGGGGGATGCGCACGCAAAAGGCGCGTCAGGCGCTGGCCTCCTACTTCGACTGCCTGCTCTACGTCCCGACGCTGAATCCGGTCTGGGAAGCCGCCGAGGAACTGCTCTGGCAGACGGACCGGCGCGGCTTTCACATCCCGCTGTCCGACGCGGTCATTGCCGTCTGTGCGATGAAAACCGGTGCCGCCGTGCTGACTCAAGACCGGCACTTCCGCGCCATTCCTAGGCTGCGCGTGTTTGACACATTTCCTGATTTTGGCGGCGGGCCTCATTAGAAAACCACCACGAATTCGTTCGCGTTGAACAGCGCGCGGCACAGCACGAGCAGGCCGTGCTCGCGGATGAGTTTCGCCGAGGCGGTG
Source organism: uncultured Verrucomicrobiota bacterium (assembly GCA_964589935.1). GTDB lineage: Bacteria > Verrucomicrobiota > Verrucomicrobiia > Limisphaerales > VHCN01 > VHCN01. The sequence goes on from CAZPVD010000005.1 coordinate 50,589, forward strand.
ATTTCTTCCTTTGACGGCGCACGACCAAAGGCGAGTTGAAAGGCGCGCTTCGTTTGTGCTTCCGCGTTCGTGCCCGCCTCGTGCTCGACGCGCTCCGCAAAATAGCCCGCCTGCTGCAAGGTGAACGCGCTGTTCAGCAGGTTCAGCGCTTGCAACGGCGTGGTGCTGCTCGTGCGTTTTGGCGCGATCTGTCCCGCGTCGGGGCAGTCGAACGCGCCGAACACGTCATCCAGCTCGACGCGCGGCTTGCTCTGATACACCATGCGGCGGAACTCAGCCGGGCCGAACTCAGTCTTCGGCTTGTAAACCTTCACGTAATTGTCGTTCGGCACGAACAGGTCGAAGCCCGGCCCGCCCAGGCGCAAATCCAGCTTGCCGCTCACCGCGAGAATCGCGTCGCGCAACGGCTCCGCTTCGAGCCGGCGCGGCGGGAAGCGCCACAGCAAACGCGACGCGGCGTCCACGTGCAGCGCCTTTTCGTTCACGACGCCCGACTGCCGGTAGGTTGCGGAAAGTAAAATGAGCCGGTGAATGTGCTTCAATTTCCAGCCGCTGGCGACGAGTTCGCTCGCGAGCCAGTCGAGCAGTTCAGGATGCGTCGGCCGGCCGCCGTTGATGCCGAAATCGCTCGGCGTGTCCACGATGCCCGTGCCAAAGTGATAGTGCCAGAGGCGGTTGACGATGACGCGCGCGGTGAGCGGATGCCGCGGGTCGGTGATCCACTTCGCGAGCACGAGGCGACGCTCCTGCTCCGGCGCGTCGGCGGGCAACTGCATTTTCGCGCCGAACTCCGCGAGCGCGCCGGGCGCGACCGGTTCACGCTTCTGCGTCACGTCGCCGCGATGCAGGCGAAAGGTCTCGCCCGGTTTCACGAACATCCCCGCATACACCGCCGGCGCGGCGGTCAACTCCTTCAGCCGCGCGGAAAGCGATTGCTGTTCCGTGAGCAGCCGCTGCAACTCCGCGGCATCTGCCGGTGAAAGTCCCTCGCTCGCGTAAGCCGGCTCGGGCTTCGCCTCGGGCGCGAACGGTTTCCGGTCCTCCGAGCTCGCGATGACGCGCCACGCGCCCGGCGCGGTCGCGGCCTCGATGCGATAGTTCACGGCGAGGCGGTCCTTGAATTTTTCCTCGCGGTCGCGGCCCCAAACAATTTTGCTGATGGTGAACTTCTGCGCGAATTCGAGTTGCACCCAGCCCTTGCCGCGCTCGTTGGAAATCCAACTGTGGTCGTTGCCGTAAATCCCGTCGTTCAGGTGTTCGAGCGTGTGTTTCGTGTTGCCGGGATAGTTGCCGGAGGAAGTCGCCTTCGCTCCCGCGCTGGCGAGCGAGACGTTGCGCGGCGTTTCCTCATTCGTCCAGACTTCCAGCTCGTCGAGACACGGCTCGTAGCGGTTGTTGTCACTCGTGGCGAAGACGGTGAAACGGATGAACCTTGCCTCGACGGGCGCGACGCGTTCCACGTTGAGCCGCGCGTTGACCGGTGGACGCCACCGCGCCGGCGCGTTCGTGCCGGTCTGCGCGGGCGGCTCGAAGCGTTCGAGCTGTTTGTTGATCAGCGCGAGTTCGGCGCGCACCTGTTCGGCCTTCGCCTTGCGTTCCTGGTCGTCGGCAGTTTTCAGCGGATGGTCGCCGTGCTGCACGCCCGCGAAGCACGCGACCATCGAGTAATAATCCTGCGTCGAAATCGGATCGAACTTGTGGTTGTGGCAGCGCGCGCAGTTGACGGTGAGGCCGAGGAACGTCGCGCCCGTCGTGCCGACCATGTCGTGCAGCTCGTCCGCGCGCTGCTGCGCCGTGAGCACCGGGTCGGGCGACTTCACCTGATCCCACGGACCGCCGACGATGAAGCCCGTCGCCTCGTCCGCGCCGAGCGCGTCGCCGGCGAGTTGCTCGCGGACGAACTGGTCGTAGGGCTTGTCCTCGTTGAAGGCGCGGATGACGTAGTCGCGATACGGCCAGGCGTTCGGCCTCATGCGGTTCATCTCGAAGCCGTGGCTCTCGGCGAAGCGCACCACGTCGAGCCAGTGCCGCGCCCAGCGCTCGCCGAAGTGCGGCGAAGCCAGCAGCCGCTCGACGAGATTTTCGTAAGCCTGCGGACTTTTGTCCGCGACGAATGCCTCGACTTCCTCGGGCGTCGGCGGCAGACCGATGACATCGAACGAAAGCCGGCGAATCAGCGTGCGCCGGTCGGCTTCGGGTGACGACGCGAGCTTCTTCTCCTTCAACTTCGCCGCAACAAACGCATCCACTGGATTCTGAATCCTGAATCCTGAATCCTGAATCTTCGGTGCCGTCGGGCGCTTCACCGGTTGGAAGGCCCAATGCATTTTCCTCGCGTCGCCGCTGTCGTCGGGCCAGTTCGCGCCTTGGTCAATCCACGCGCGCAGCAGGGCGATTTGCTCGCGGGTGAGCGGGTCGCCCTTTGCGGGCATCTTCATGTCGGGCACGAGGCCGGCGACGAAATGGATCAGCGGACTCTCCGCGCTCTTGCCGGGGACGATGTCCGGCGCGTGGCTGTCGCCGCCCTTGAGCGCGTCGGATTTCCGGTCGAGCCGGAACTGGCTCTTTTGTTTCTGCGGGCCGTGACATGAGAAGCAATTTGCTTCAAAGATCGGTTTGATGTCCCTCGCGAAATCCACCGCGCGTGACGCGGGCGGCGGCAGTTTCGAGGCATCCACTTCTGCCGCTTCGAGAAGAGCGCCCAAGGCCGTCCCCATTGCGGCCAGCAGGGATATTTGCCTCCGCAGCGGGTGCTGTCGGCAAAGAGGAGCGGTCATGCCGCCAAGATTGGCGCATGGATTTGCGCGATGCAAGGCGGAGCCGCTCATTTTCCGCGGCCGCCAGAAAAGTCATTGACTCCCCCGTGCGAAGCGTTACAAACAACCCCGCTTTGCGGGCGGGAATGGGTGAGACGAGTTCCCGCCCGGCGTGTTTTTCGGGCCGGCTGGAGTTTCGGGATCCGGCGTCACCCGCGGTCTGGGCGGCAGGCTTATTGCCTGCATTAAGAAAACGGAAAACTGCCGCCGACGCCGGGTGAGGGCTTGAACATGGGGCATCGCGGCCTTAACTCTTTTTGCCGCGGTGCGGACCAAAACTGTTTTGCAAGTGTTGACCCAGTGACCTGACACCATTTTCAGACGGCGGTTGAGCGATGCGAAATGATTCGCGCTGCCGCCGCTCCTGATCTCACAGCGCATGTCTGACATTTTCCCGAAGTGGACGAACAAGCTCCCCGTGATGCTCGCGGTCGGCGGCGCGCTGGTGGCGTCGGCGGCGACGGCGGGCGTGTGGTATTACTTCACGCCGAAATACGCCCGCGTCGGCTACCAGCCGATCCAGCCCGTCGCGTTTTCGCACAACATTCACGCGAGCCAGCTCGGCATTGACTGCCGCTACTGTCACAACGGCGTCGAGAAGTCGTGGTATTCCAACATTCCCGCCGCGGGCACGTGCATGAACTGCCACAACCAGGTGCTCAAGGACGACCCGCGCCTGGCGCTCGTGCGCGACTCGGCCGCGACGGGCAAGCCCATCCCGTGGGTGCAAATCCACAAGCTGCCGGACTTCGTTTATTTCAACCACTCCGTCCACGTGAACCGCGGCATCTCATGCGTGCACTGCCACGGCAAGATCAACGAGATGGATGAAGTATTCCACGCCAAGTCGCTGGGAATGCCCTTCTGCCTCGAATGCCATCGCGATCCGTCCGCAAAAATCCGCCCGCCGGCCGAGGTGTATAATTTGAACTGGGAGGCGCCGCCGAACTTCGCCGAATCGCAGGGCAAGAAATTCGCGCACGACTGGAAGGTGATGACCTCCGAAGCCTGTTCCGCCTGTCACCGATGAAGACCATCCCCCCCGCATGTCCCGAACCGGAGAACGGCGTCAAATACTGGCGCAGTCTCGACGCGCTTGAGGGCACGCCCGAGTTCCAGAGCTGGGTGGACCGCGAGTTCCCCGCCGGCGCGAGTGAGCTGACTGACCCGGTCACGCGCCGCGATTTCATGCGGCTCATGTCCGCATCGTTTGCATTGGCCGGCGTCGGCGCGTTCACGGGCTGCCGCAGGCCGGTCGAGAAGATTTATCCTTTTGGCAAGCAGCCGGAGAATTACATCCACGGCGTCCCGCAGAATTTTGCGACAGCCATGCCCACGCGGCACGGCGCGATCCCGCTCGTCGTCAAGTCGCACGAAGGCCGCCCCATCAAGATCGAGGGCAACGCGCAGCATCCCATCAACACCATCGCCGGCCACGCGCACGGCGGCACGGATGTCTTCGCGCAGGCGTCGCTGCTGAATCTCTACGATTCGGACCGCGCGCAACGCTTCACAAAGGGCGTCAACGGCGTCGCGAAAGAGACCGCGCTCGACCAGCTCTCGAAGTTCGCCGCGCAATTCGCCGCAAACGGCGGCGCGGGCGTTGCCGTGCTGATGGAATCCGCGAACTCGCCGTCGCGCGAACGTCTGATTGCCTCGCTCGCGAAGAAGTGGCCGAACGCGAAATGGTTCACGCACGACGCCGTTGACCTCGGCGTTACAGCGCGCGCTGCGAGCCTTGCGACGGGCAAGAGCGTTCAACCGCAGGTGAAGCTGGAAAACGCGGATGTAATTCTCTCGCTCGACTGCGACTTCATCGGCACGGAGGAGGACGCGTTCCGGCTCATCCGCGGCTTCGCTCAGGGCCGCAAGATTTCCGAGAGGAAGGGCGACAAGCAGGAAGCGAAGATGAGCCGTCTTTACGCGGTCGAGGCGCTCATGACGCAGACCGGCGCGAACGCCGATCACCGCCTGCGCGTCGCATCGAGCCACGTCATCGCCATCGCGGCGGCAGTCGCGGCGGAAGTTGTGCCGGGCAGTCCGGACATCGTCGCGCTCGCGCGCAAGTTCCCGCTGCCCGCCGGCGTGAAGCCGGAGTGGGCGAAGGAATGCGCGAAGGACCTCGCCGCGAACCGCGGCAAGTCCGTCGTCGTCGCGGGCCATCGCCAGCCGCTCGCGGTGCATCTCATCGCGCACATTCTCAACGCGGCGCTCGAAAACCTCGGTAAAACCGTTGTTTTCCGCGACTCGACCGCGCCGGCCGGCTCGATTGAGGAACTTGCGCAGCAACTCGGCCGCGGCGTGGAACTGCTCGTCATCCTCGGCAGCAACCCGGCGTTCACCGCGCCGGCGAACCTGAATTTTACCGCCGCGCTCAAGGGAGCAAAGAGCATCGTCCGCCTCGGCTATCACGAGGACGAGACATTCGCCGCGCTTGGCGCGAACGGCTGGCAGATTCCGGTGGCGCACTATCTCGAATCGTGGGGCGACGCGCGCACGAGCGACGGCACGCTGGTTTCCATCCAGCCGCTCATCGCGCCACTGTTCGACGGCCTGACCGAGACGGAAGTTCTCGCCCGGCTCGGCGCATCCGAGTCGGTGAAGGCTTACGACATCGCGCGCGAAACATTCGCCGCGCAAACGGGCGGCGCGTTCAACGAGGAAAAATGGAAGCGCTTCCTGCACGACGGCTTCCTGCCCGGCAGCGCGTCTGAACCGGCGAGTGTTGGCCTCGACAACGTGGCCGTCGCGGCTGAACTCGCGAAGGCCGCCGAGGCGCCGAAGCTCGGCCAGAACAATTTTGAAGTCGTGTTCGCGCGCGACTACAAGCTCGACGACGGCCGCTACGCGAACAACGGGTGGCTGCAGGAGCTGCCCGATCCGATCACGAAGCTGGTGTGGGACAACGCCGTCCTTCTCAGTCGCAAGACCGCGGCCGAACTCGGCGTGGACAACAATGATCTTGTCACGATTGAACTCGGCGGCCGCAAGGTGACGGGCGCCGTGTGGATTCAGCCGGGCCAGGCGGATTATGTCGCCGGCCTCGCGCTCGGCTACGGGCGCGAGCGCGGCGGGCGGATCGCGAACTTCAAAACCGGCACGCCGGGTTTTGGCAACGAAGGACACACAGGCTTCAACGCCTACGCGCTGCGCACGAACGCGCTCATTGCGAGCGGCGCGAAAGTTTCAAAAACGGGCGGCACGTATCGGTTGATTTGCACGCAGGATCACTGGTCCATGGAAGGCCGGCCGATCATCCGCGAGGCGAATCTTGCGCAGTTCAATGAGAAGCCGGAGTTCGCAAAGAACATGGACCTCGACGCGCCGGAGCACTCCGCGCACATCCCGAAGGATCCCAAGACCGGGCTGCCGCTGACGATTTACACGCATCCTTACAAGAGCAATCCCGCGCTCAAGAGCGACGTGCATCAGTGGGGCATGACGATTGACCTTAACTCGTGCACAGGCTGCTCGGCGTGCGTGATCGCGTGCCAGAGCGAGAACAACATCCCGATCGTCGGCAAGGACCAAGTCTGGCGCAACCGCGAGATGCACTGGATGCGCATTGACCGTTATTACACCGGCCTGGCGGTCAAGCGCGCGGAGGCGTTGCTCACCGAGGCCGACGAAGTGCAGCAGCGGCACGACTGGATTGACGACGCGCAAGTCGTGAACCAGCCGATGCTCTGCCAGCATTGCGAGGCCGCGCCGTGCGAGAGCGTCTGCCCCGTGAACGCGACCGTCCACGACGAGGAGGGCCTCAACGTCATGGCCTACAACCGCTGCGTCGGCACGCGGTATTGCTCCAACAACTGCGCGTGGAAGGTGCGGCGGTTCAACTTCTTTGATTTCAACAAGCGGCCTTTGGAGAAACTTTATTTCGGCCCGACCGTCGCGCGCGGCGCGGATGAGATGGATCTCGTCAAGCTCGCGAAAAACCCCGACGTGACCGTGCGCATGCGCGGCGTCATGGAGAAATGCACCTTCTGCGTGCAGCGCATCGAGCAGGCCAAGATCGCGCAAAAGGTCAAGGCCGGCGCGAGCAGCGACGTGCAGGTCAAGGACGGCACGATCAAGACCGCGTGCCAGCAGGCATGTCCGGCGGACGCGATTGTCTTTGGCAACACGCTTGACGCGAACAGCCGCGTCTCCAGGCTCAAGGCCCAGCAGCGGAATTACAGCGTGCTCGGCTTCCTCGACAACCGGCCGCGCGTCACCTATCTGGCGCGCGTGCGTAATCCCAACCCGGCCATGCCCGACTACAAGGAACATCCGTTGCCCTACAGCCTGGACGAATACACTGAGAAAAACGGCTCGCCCTTCGAGGCGGCCCATCACGGTGGCGGGCACGACGCTGAGAAGAAAGGAGCGCACTGATGTCCGCCCACGCTGCAATTCCCGCGGTTCCCGCCGAGGTGAAGGTCGCCGCGCCGCCGGTTGAACTGGCGCGCAAGCCGCTCGTGCTGAACAACCACGGCTTCGGATGGATTTCCGACGCGGTCGCCGGCATCGCCGAGGGCAAGGCCCCGAAGTGGTGGTGGCCCGCGTTCCTCATCAGCGCATCGGTCATGACGATGATGTTCGTCATGATCACCTACCTCATCTCGACGGGCGTCGGCGTGTGGGGTTTGAACCAGCCCGTGGGTTGGGCGTGGGACATCACGAACTTCGTCTTCTGGATCGGCATCGGCCACGCGGGCACGCTCATCTCGGCGATCCTCTTTTTGCTCCGGCAGAAGTGGCGCACCTCGATCAACCGCGCCGCGGAGGCGATGACGATCTTCGCCGTCATGTGCGCGGGCATTTTCCCGGTCATCCACGTCGGCCGCATCTGGTATGCGGTGTGGTGGCTGCCGCCGATCCCGAACATGTATCGCGTCTGGCCGCAGTTCCGCTCGCCGCTGCTGTGGGACGTGTTCGCGGTTTCGACGTATTTCACCGTGTCGCTCCTGTTCTGGTATATGGGCCTGATTCCCGACCTCGCGACGATGCGTGACCGGTGCAAGACGAAGGTTCGCAAATTTTTCTACGGCCTGTTTTCGCTCGGTTGGACCGGGTCGAACCGCCACTGGAGCAACTACGAGAAGGCCTACCTCATCCTCGCGGGCCTTTCGACGCCGCTGGTGCTCTCGGTGCACTCGATTGTGTCCTTTGACTTCGCCGTGTCGCAACTGCCGGGCTGGCACACGACGATCTTCCCGCCTTACTTTGTCGCGGGCGCGATCTTCTCCGGCTTCGGCATGGTGCTCACGCTGCTGATTCCGATCCGCACGTTGTGCAAGCTGGAGGACGTCATCACGGTTCGCCACGTCGAGCTGATGTGCAAGGTCATCATGGCAACCGGCTCGATGGTCGGCTACGCCTACGGGATGGAGTTCTTCATCGCGTGGTATGGCGGCAATCCTTACGAGCTGGCCACGTTCAAGAACCGCGCGTTCGGCCCCTACTGGTGGGCCTACTGGAGCATGATCACGTGCAACGTCATCACGCCGCACCTGTTCTGGTTCCGGAAAATCCGCACAAGCATGGTGCTGGTCTTCATCATCAGCATCTTTGTGAACATCGGCATGTGGTTCGAGCGTTTCGTCATCATCGTCACGTCGCTGCACCGCGATTACCTGCCGTCGAGCTGGGGTTACTTCCGTCCGACGTTTGTGGACATCCTCACGTTCGTGGGCAGCTTCGGTTTGTTCATGACGCTGTTCCTGATTTTCATGCGCTTCCTGCCGGTGATTGCGATCAGTGAAGTGAAGGGCGTCACGCCGCAGGCTGACCCGCATCACCCGATGGGCGGCGCGCAACCCGGAGGGCACCACTGATGAGCGAGCCTTCAAAACCCTACGGCCTGATCGCCGAATTCGACACGCCCGCCGCCGCGATGCACGCCGCCGAGAAGGTGCGCGACGCGGGCTTCACGCGCTGGGACGTGCATACGCCGTTTCCCGTGCACGGCATGGATGCCGCGATGGGCCTCAAGTCGTCGCAGGTCGGCTGGTTCAGCTTCCTTGGTGGCGTGACGGGCTACACCGTCGGGATGCTGATGATCTGGTGGATGAACGCCTTCGACTACAAGATCGTCGTGGGCGGCAAGCCGATGTTCAGCCCGTTCTACTCGTTCCCCGTGAGCTACGAATGCACGATCCTGCTCGCGTCGTTCGGCTCGCTTGGCGGCATGTTGTTCCTCAACCGCCTGCCGCGCCTGTATCACCCGCTGCTCAAGAACAGGCGCTTCGCGTCCGTCACGCACGACAAGTTCTTCGTCGTGATTGAAACCGCCGACCCGAAGTATTCGCCGACGGAAACCCGCACGCTGCTGGAAGGCGCCGGCTGCAAACACATCGAGGTCGTGGAGGACTGATGCGTTACTTCTCTTATTTTATTCTCGTCCTGCTGCTCGCGACCGTGACCGTCCGGCTCGTCGCCGGCAAACGCGGCAGCCACTCGCGCAAGCCGCCCATCGAAATCTTCAACGACATGGTGCGGCAGAACAAGGTCCGCCCGCAGGAACGCAGCGGCTTCTTCGCCGACGGCCTTGACTCGCGCCTGCCCGTGCCCGGCACCATCGCGCGCAGCCACGCGCTCGACGTGAAGGGCGTGAAGATTTTTCCGTTCGAGGACAACCCGGTGAACACCGGCCTCATTCCCGGCACGACGAATTTTGTCGCCACCATCCCGCTTGAAGTGAACGAGAAGCTCATGGCCCGCGGACGCGAGCGGTTTAACATCAGTTGCGTCCCCTGCCACGGCCCGCAGGGCGACGGCAACGGCATCACCAAGAAAATCGGTGCGATGGCCGTGGTCCAAAGCCTGCACGACAAGCCCAACGTCTTGAAAACGGACGGCGAGCTGTTCTACGTCCTCTCGAACGGGCGCAACCTCATGCAGGGCTACGCGTCGAACATCGCGATTGAGGACCGCTGGGCCATCGTGGCCTACGTGCGCGCGCTGCAACTCTCCAAGCTCGGCGCCGCCAACGACGTTCCGCCCGCCGCGCAGGCCACGCTGAAGTAACCATGAACACGCCCGCACTCACCCATTTCTGGCGCCGGCTCGGCGGCTGGGCCGCCGCGCTCGCGTGCCTCGCGCTGCTCACCGGTCCGCTCGTTGCGGCGGAAACGCAAAAATCAACCGAACGCGCCGCGCCTGCCAGCGTTGAGAAGGTGTCGTCCGGGGAACACGTTCAGGCTTCGGGTGAGGTGTCGTTCATCAAGCGCCTCGGCTATTCTTATCTCACGGCCTACATGTTCTTCCTCAGCCTGTGCCTCGGCGGGCTGTTCCTCGTGCTGCTGCACCACTTGTTCGATGCGATGTGGTCGGTGCCGACGCGGCGGTTCTGCGAGCATCTGGCCTGCCTCATTTTTCCGTGGATGCTTGTCCTGTTCCTGCCTGTCCTCGCGAACGTGCTGTGGGCGTCGCCGGAGAATTTGATCTACGAGTGGATGGATCCGGCGAAGGCCGACCACTCGCTGCACGTCAAGGTTGCGCTGTTCAACAAGACCTCGTTCATCATCGTCTCGCTTGGGTTGTTCGCCGTGTGGGGCTGGCTCACGCATCGCCTGCGCCACTGGTCGCTCGCGCAGGACAAAGCCGAGCCGGGCCGCGGCGAACTTTCCGCGCTGATGTTCCCCGAGCACATCTTCACCGGGTTTGCCGACGCGTTTGGCGGTTCGCTGGAGCAGAACCCGCAGGTGCGCGCGACGCGCATGATGCGCATTCACGCGGCTTACGGCATCTTTGTCTTCGCGTTGACGCTCACGCTGGCCTGCATCTTCTGGATGAAGTCGCTGATGCACCAGTTCTTCTCCACGATGTATGGCGTGTATTACTTCGCGGGCAGCATGTGGACCACGATGGCCGTGGTCTATGTCATCGCGCTGGTCTTGAAGAAACGCGGCCCGCTCGCGGCGGTCATCGGCCCGCGCCAGTTCCACGACATCGGCGTTCTGTTTTTCACGTTTACTGTTTTCTACGCCTACATCCATTTCTCGCAATACTTCCTCATCTGGAACGGCGCGATCCCGGAGGAAACCTTCTGGTATGTGGTGCGCGAGCAGGGTGGCTGGTGGTGGATCGGCCAGCTTATCATCTTCGGCCATTTCTTCGTGCCGTTCCTCGCGTTCCTGCGGATTGATGCAAAGCTGAATCCCTACGTGATGGTGCCGTTTGCCGCGTGGGCGTGCGTCATGCACTACCTCGACATGACGTTCAACATCATGCCGAAGATTTATCCGCAAGGCCCGCACTTCGGCGTGTTCGATGTTGTGAGCCTCGCGCTCATCGGCGGCGTGCTTTACAACCGCTTCTTCGCCGCCTTCAACGCCCACCCGCCATATCCGCAGCGCGACCCGCGCATCGCCGAGACGCTCGGTGTCTATGTCGAGCCGGCCAAGGGCGCCTCGCACTGAGCCATGAACCACGAACCCGAGACCACTCCCTGTTGCGGCGAGGAAACCCGCGCGCGCTGCGCCTACCTCGTCGCCGTCGTCGGCGCGCTGCTCATCGTCGCCGTGCTGCTCTCGCTGATGGACAAATACACGCGCCCCGCGGCGTCCGCCGCGCCCGCGCGCGCGAAGGAACGCGCCGAGAAGCTCGCCGAAGTCCGCCGCGAAGCCGCCGCCGCGCTCGACTCTTACGGCTGGCAGGACAAGACGCGGGGCATTGTCCGTCTCCCCGTGGATCGCGCGATGGAACTTACAGTTCAGGCCTACGGCAAGGATGCGCCTGCCGTCCGGTCGAACCTCGTCGAGCGCGTGACAAAAGCCACCGCGCCGATTTCGTTCGAGTGAACCGTGCAATGAATTTGCAACCCGCCGCGTGCTTCGTCGTCCGCTGCGCCTGACCGCGAATGAGCACACCAGATTCAACTTGTGCCGTGCCTGCTGCCGCGCCAACGGCTGCGGAACTCGACGCCTCGTGCCGCGCGCCGGTGACGTTCATCTTCTTCAGCGCCGCGATGTGGCTCGTGCTCGCGACGCTGCTCGGCCTCGCCGTTGTGATTCAGCTCGTCTCGCCGGACTTTCTCGCGCAGCACGCGTGGCTCTCGTATGGACGCCTCCGGCCCGCCGCAGAGAATGCGTTTCTCTACGGCTTCGCATTGCAAGCCGCGTTGGGAGTTGCGCTGTGGATGATTTGCCGTCTCGGACAGGTCGCGCTCAACGCGCCGCTCGCGGTTTTCATCGGCACGAAGTTCTGGAATCTCGGCGTCACGTTCGGCGTCGTGGGCATCCTGCTCGGCGATAACTCCGGCCACGAAGGGTTTGAACTTCCGCGTTATGCCGCGCCGGTGGTGCTGCTTGGTTATCTCGTCATCGCGGTGAACGCGCTTCTCACGCTGCATCGCCGGCGTGAGCGGGCTCTCTACATCTCGCTTTGGTATTTGCTTGCCGCGCTGCTGTGGCTGCCGTGGATTTTTCTCACCGCCGACTGGCTGCTTCTGCGCCTGCCGGTGCGCGGCGTGATGCAATCGGTCGTGGGCTGGTGGTTCGTGAACAATCTGCACCAGCTCGTGCTTGTGCCGTTCGGCCTCGCGTCCGCTTATTACATCGTGCCGAAGTTCACCGAACGCCCCGTGCATAGCGGTGATCTCGCGCTGTTCGGTTTCTGGACGCTCGTCCTCGTCGGCGGCTGGGGCGGCATCCCGGCGGGCGCGCCCGTGCCCGCGTGGCTCATCAGCATCAGCGTCGCGGCGTCGTGGCTCGCGGTCGTCCCGGCGCTCGCGGCCGTGGCGAATCTTTATCTTACATGGAAGGGCCGCTTCGGCATGTTGAAGGACAACGTCGCCCTGCGCTTCCTGTTCGTCGGCCTGATTTTCTATCTCGCGTGGACGCTCCGGTCGGCGGTGTTCTCGTTCCGCGGCTTGAGCGAGACGGTGCGCTTCACTCCGTTCGACCTCGCGCAGACGCAGCTTGTGCTTTTTGGCGTGTTTGGAATGCTCATGTTTGGCGCGCTCTACGAGATCGTCCCGCGCGTCGCCGGCGCGGCGTGGGCGTGCGACAAGATGCCGCGGCTGCATTTCTGGTGCGCGCTCGCTGGAACAGTGCTCATCCAGGCGAGCCTCGCGGCCCCTGCGGCGATTGCTGCGGTCAGTGGAAATGCCCCGCCCGCGTTCGCGGCGCGGATGCCGGCCATCGCGGTTGTCGGTGCGGCGCTGATTGCGCTGGGCAACCTCGGCTTCGTGATGAACTTCATCGGTCTTGCGGTGCGCGCCGTTCGCCAGTGCGAGTGCTGCTGCCCGTTTGGTGATTCTTCAAAAACCCAGACCGCGGGGGTGGCGTCATGAAACGCGGCCCGCTCATTTTCCTCGGCGCGTTTTTTGCGCTCGCGTGCTCGTGGGCCGCGCTCGTGCTCGCGCCGCAGTTGCAGCTCGGCGCGCTGGAGCCGGACAAAATCATCAACAGCTCTGCCCTCTACCCCGTGGCGCGGCCCGGTTTCGCGCAGCAGGGCGCGGAGGTCTATCGCGCCAACGGCTGCTTCTACTGTCACACCGAGCAGGTGCGGCAGGGCGGCATCACGTTCGGCGCGGTGCTCACCGATCCCGGAGCGAAGGCGGCCGCCGTGGCCAGGACGTTGCTTGCGTTGAAGCCGGAGCTGAAGGACCCCGCCGGCGCGAAGCTCGCGCTCGCGAAGCCGCCAGTCGTGCTGACGAACGGCACTTCGTTGGATTGGGCGAATGTCGTGATGAAGCCCTTTGCCGATGTGGATGCGACGGCGGAATTGACATTTACGAACCTCGGCGTGGACATTTCCGCGGGCCTCGGCGCGCGCGGCAGCGTGGCGCGCGATTATATTTTCGACCAGCGTGTGATGCTCGGCAGTCTTCGCCTCGGCCCCGACCTTGCGAATATCGGCGCGCGCGCGCCGGAGAAGTTCGTCGGCGCGTGGAGTTTTTCCGTCGCGGCGAAGACGAACGATGTAGCGCAGGCCGCCGAGCGCGCGCAGTGGCACCTCGTTCACCTCTACAACCCGCGCCTCAAGGCGAAGGACTCGACGATGCCGGGTTATCCGTTTCTTTTTGAGAAGCGTCCCGTGCGCGCCAATGCGAAGCCGTCCGAGGACGCGCTGCCGTTGAGCAGCGACGTGACCGGCGAAGGATTTGAAATCATTCCAAAGTCCGAGGCCCGCGCGCTCGTCGCGTATCTGTTGAGCCTGAAGCAAACGGCTTCGCTCGCGGAGCGTCCCATCCCGCAGGCGCCGAAAATGCCCGTTGCGGCGACGAATGCGTCGCCGACGAACGCGCCCGCCGCGGCCGCGCCGAAACCATGAGCAACGAGCAGAACATCATCACCACCGAGACCGCCGAGCCGACCGTCGGCAAGGCCGGCCTGCCCCTGTGGCCCGTGCTGTTGCTCGCCGTGCTGTTTTTCGGCAGCCAGATTTACGTGGACGGCACGAGCGGTGCGTTTCGCGGCGATGTTTACGCGGAGTCGCTGAAGCTGCCGCCGCCGCGGGGCAATCTGCCGCCGGAGGTGAAGCTCTACATGCGCGGCGAGGAAGTTTACTCGAAAAACTGCTCCGCCTGCCACCAGCAGAACGGACTCGGCACGCCGGGGCAGTTCCCGCCGCTCGCCGGTTCGGAATGGGTGCTCAGTCCCTCGCCGAACCGCACGATCCGCATCCTGCTCGACGCCGTGGGCGGCCCAATCAAGGTCAAGGGCGTGGACATCAACAGCGACGCGATGCTCGCGTGGCGCGACCAACTCAAAGAGGATGACATCGCCGCCGTGGTGACGTTCATCCGCGGCAACACGGACTGGGGCAACGCCGCCTCCTTCGTGAAGCCCGAGCAGGTCAAGGCGGTCAAGGCCGACACGAGCAAACACGCCGGCACGAAATACACCGCCGCCGAGCTGCTCCAGGTGCCGGAAAAGTAGGCCGTTCGCTCTGCGACAATCTCCCTCGGCATTTTTTGCTGAATAGCCGCGCGCGTTCGCGCATCCTACCGGCATGGCAAACATCATTGCGCGTCCGGACTGGCACGTCTCCGACCGGCTCATCACGCCGGAGAAGGCGTATCGCAACCGGCGCGAGTTCCTCAGGCGGATGGGCTTCGCCGGCGGCGGGCTGCTCGCCTCCTCTTTCAGCAGCGGCATGGAAGCGGCGGAGAAAACTGCCGCGCCTCGCAAGGGCTTCCCCGCGTCGCGCAACAAGGACTTCGACCCCGGCTGGCGTCTCACGGATGAAAAAGTCACGACGGCCTACAACAACTACTACGAGTTCTCGACCACCAAGGACCGCGTCCACCTGCTCACGGACAAGTTCAAGACCGACCCGTGGCCGGTGGAGATTTACGGGCTGTGCGAGAAGCCGATGACGCTCGACGCGCGCGAGCTTGAGGCGATGTTCGGCCTTGAGGAGCGCGTGTATCGCTTCCGCTGCGTCGAGGCGTGGAGCGGCGTGTTCCCGTGGACGGGCTTCGAGCTGCGCAAGCTCATCGAAAAGGCCGCGCCCAAACCGGAGGCGAAGTTTTTGCGCTTCGAGACTGTCACGCGCCCGGCGGAAATGCCCGGCTGGCAGCGGCTGATGGTTCAAGGCTACCCGCTGCCCTACAACGAGGGCCTGCGCATGGAGGAGGCCATGCACCCGCTCGTGCTCGTCGCCACCGGCCTCTACGGCAAACCGCTGCCCAGGCAGAACGGCGCGCCCATCCGCATCGTCGTGCCGTGGAAATACGGCTACAAGAGCATCAAATCCATCGTGAAGATCGAGTTCGTGGCGAAGCAGCCCGCGACCCTGTGGGAGACGCTTGCGGCCGACGAATACCCCTTCGAGTCGAACGTGAACCCCGCCGTGCCGCACCCGCGCTGGTCGCAGGCCATCGAGCGCGTGGTGGACACCGGCGACCGCATCCGCACGCTGCCCTACAACGGCTACGGCGACCAGGTGGCCAAGCTCTACAAGAAGGGGTGATGATAAAGGCCGCGTTTGTGGAAATACGAGCTACCTCCACCCGTTACGAGACTCATCAACTTCAAACCAGCTTAAAAAAGCACCCACTTTGTCAACATGAACATAGATCACATTGAAAGGACTACGTAAATCTGAAGCTCTGTGCTCAGGATGAGGTGTAAAAATAAGTGTGTTGGAAGCCTGATGTTCGACTGTTTTTACCGGTTCATCCTTCATAATTTGAAGTATTTCTTCGCTCCCCATTCCGGGCTTCAAGCTACTCGCACGTGACTTCAATTCTATCAGATTTAGTGCCGTTTGGCGTTTAGTTTCCGCCCGCCTTGCGATGATTTCGCGCATGGCATTTTCATTGATCAGCTTTTTAGTTCTGATCGTAACAATTTCCCCATCGCCATAATCGAATACATTTGTCTGCCGCGTGTCGAAATAATCCTTCTCCGAATAGAGGCTTTGCTTGCCATTGATTATCGGGAATACAGGGCGTTCTTCAGGTTGTGTTGGAGTAACTTTCTTCTTTCGCAGCATGAATTGATTTGTCCAAGCTTCACCGTTTGCCTGTGCCTCGTTGCTCCTGCGAACTGTCTGCGTGGACGACCTGGCGGATGACGAACTTGTATTCGCCATTTGCTGCCGGTCGTTCCTAGCTCTGCCATTTCGGAGTGCCACGGCAGCAACTATCATCAATATGAGCAGAAAAACGATAAGGGTCTTCTGTCGGTTCATACGTGCCTCCATTTCATGGATCGCTTCTTCCTAGGCCGGGATATGACCGCACATTTCCTATTCCCTGTCCTGAAATGTGAAACTCAACGTGCCAGATCAACGGCTCGCTGCCGTGGCCACCTTTAATTTCAAGCCAAGTTACAAAGTTAGCGCGGTAAACAATTTCGCATAACGGTATCCCCTCAGGAAAATTGTCGTCCCTTTGTGGATTGTCACCAAAATATGAGAATACAGAATCCGGGGGCGGGCCGGGACCATCCAACATGAACATCAAGCGTCCAGGCCCTTTTTGCACAAGAGCAGAATCAGGATCATCTTTTGAAGGGTCATTCGGATCTTGTGGATTCGGTTCACTAAGCGTGCTTGTGATGTCATTTACTCCATCAAAAACAAATGTCATTGTCGGTTTTTCACGTCTCTGCTTGAAGACACAATTGGTCAAGTTAACAGTTCCGGGGACAGAGCACGAAATCTCAACCATCTGTCCAATTTTATCACTTCTATTCGTATCAACGCGCGAATGATAGAAAATACGAGGCCCCCAGTTGGTCGCATCAATCAGGCTGCCATCAGCATTTGTCCCAAACCGTAAATAAACGCTTGGACCTGAGGCTAGATTGTTACTTGGATGGAATATGCCGCTTGAGTTGAAACTGAGTGTTGTTTCTAGCTTTCCGCCTCCTGGCACAACAGCGGCAAAGGGAATAGTTGACGTCGTAGCGAGTCCGAAGTCGTTCGTCGTGCAGGGTTGATAGACGAAGCAAACATTGTTGGACGCGTCGGGTGTCAGGCCATTGACCGTGAACAGGCTGGCTGGGATATTTGTTCCACCTTCATCAACAGGGGCAATGTTGAATTCGTAAGGGTAGCTATTCGTGTCGCTGGGGTCGCCTTGGGTCTCGAATTTGAGCACCGTGGAGATATTTACGACCTTAATATCAGTCCAGGTCGCTTCATTCACCGTGCGGCTGTTGTCCACTGAATTGCTCGCATAAAGCCATCCCGCCGGAAGCGGCGGCGGTTCGTTCGTGCTGACAAGCTGTAGAAGACTGTCCGAGTAGGCATTCAGCGACCCATCATAAAACCAATAATTGCCGCCTGAAACGCCGTCCGGCCATACGATATGGGCGAAGATATACTCGTAATCGGGCGGCGGTCTTTGCTGCAGGGACGCATACCAAGTTTTGTCTTGATAGTCACCGCCGCTTTCACGACTCCACGTGAAACTCCGCTTGAAGTAGTTGGTTCTGTCCTCATCGGACGATCCGGGTGTGATGCTGTAAGCCGTGATGTTGGTGCGATCTTCGTTGTAATTATAGACGCGGAAAATCTGCGCTCCCGCCTGTGCCGGGCGCAGCAGCAGCAAGGCCATCAGCATGGCGACAAATATGCCCGCCTAGCGTGCGGCGCGCAAGGGCGCGGCAGGGGTTGCAGTGTCGAGGTTGGATTGGGGTTTGTTCTTCGTCTTCATTTTCACTTCCTTGGGTTCAGTCGTTCCCTTGTTGAAAGATTACGCGCCAATCGTCGCGCTCACGGTCGCGCTCCACGGGCCGTGCTCACCCTTCGTGTTGACCCAGCGCAGCGCATACCACGCCGTCTTGCCCGCGTCCGTGCTATCGAACTCCATCAGGTAGGGCGTGGTGCGGTCCACGGCTTGCAGGTGCATCGCCTCGGGGCCGGCGGGAGCGGCGGTGCCGATGAAGAGCCACACCTCGCACGCGGCCACGCCGCTGGGCTTGGCGCGAGAAGTCGGCGTGCTCTCGTCGCGGAACTCGATCGTGTGGCGCAGCCGCTCCGAAGTATCAATCTTGCCCACCGGCTTGGTGCTGGGCACCGGGGCGGGCGTGTGGATTTGGTCGGCCACGGTGATTTGCATGGATTGCCGCTGGGCGTCCGTGACGGCGGGGTTCTTCTGCATCTGGCCCACGGCGGCGCGGATGAGCGTGACGTAGGCGGCGCGTGCGTCGTCCTTGGCCTGCCGGTCACTCAGGGCTTGGGCTTGCGTGGCCTGATGGGTGGCATATTTGTCCGTCCAGTCGGTTTGGGCGGCGGTCAGGGCGGCCAAATCGCCGGTGGACACGCCGAGGGCGGCGCGGTTGTTGGTGACAAAGGTGAGGAAGGTGCCCTGCCAGTTGTTGAAGGCCGGGTCGGGTGGTGGGATGAAGTCAGGCATGGTTTAACTCCTTTCAATTCAGCATGTTAACTGGTTTACGGACACTCGAAACGGGGGTGTTTTGGATCGGGAATCCCTGAGTCCTTCCACGGAATGGCTGGGTCCTTCCAAGGAATCCCTGAGCCATTCCAAGGAATCTCTCAGTCCTTCCAAGGAAGGGATGAACCCGTCCAAGGAAGGGTTGAGTGATTCCAGGGAATCTCTGAGTCCTTCCGTGGCGGGAAGGGATGCGGGAGCGAAGGGAAAGGCGGACGAACGGGCCGGGGCAACTGACTTGGGGAGACGAATCGCTTCTACATTCGGAACTGAACGACGGAACTGAACGACGGAACTGAACGACGTTTAGTGTCTATGGAAGCCCCACTGCTCATTGGTGATTGTGGGTTGCGATTATCCGAATGCGCCCGCGGGTGCAAGAAAAATCTTCAATTATTTTTCCGAAGCACAAACCGCAAACTGACTGCGCTCACAGGGCCGCCGTCTGCCCCGGAATGGCGAAGGGGTAGCGGCCGTCGGGGCCGGGCTTGACCTTGGGCAGGGCGTCCCACGCGAGCTTTTCCGGGAAGAGGTCGAGCTTGGAGTTGAGGGCGTCCTCCCACAGCACGGGCTGGCCGCCGTAGGTGGCCATGCGGCCCATGATGGCGGTGAGGGTGCTGTGCGCGCCGTATTCGGCCTCGTTGTAGGGCTTGTCGTTGCGCACGGCGTCGAAGAAGGGGATGTGTTCGAGGCGGTGGCCGTCGTTGGCGACGCCTTCGCCCTGGTAGCGCCAGAGGATTTCCTGCTTGAGGCCGCGCATGACGAACTGCCCGCGTTCGGCGCTCCAGGAACCTTTCGTGCCTTGCACGGCTTCATAGACTTCGCCCTTGCACTTGGGAATCTGCCGGCACTGCGAGTAGGCGCGCGAGCCATCGGCATAGACATACTCGACGGCGTGGTGGTCGAAGATTTCGCCGTGGTCGGGTTCCTTGAGCCACGCGCGCCCGCCGAGGCCGGAGCAGCTCACGGGATGGCCGTTCTTCACCCAGTTGATGACATCGAGGTTGTGGATGTGCTGCTCGACGATGTGGTCGCCGCAGAGCCACGTGAACATATACCAGTTGCGAAGCTGATACTCCATCTCGGTGGGCGCGCGGCCGAGCATCTTGGCGAGCGCCTCGCGCGTCATCTTGGGGCCGACGGGGCCGGTGTTCCAGTAGCAGCGCATGGAGACGATGTCGCCGAGGAAGCCGTCGTGGAGGCGCTTCATGCACTCCTCGTAGTTCGGCTGGTGATGGCGCTGGAGGCCGACGGCGACTTTGAGGTTTTTCTTCTTCGCCTCCTGCGCGGCGGCGAGCACGCGGCGCACGCCGGGGCCGTCGGTGGCGACGGGTTTCTCCATGAAGACGTGTTTGCCCTGTCGCACGGCCTCCTCGAACATCATCGGGCGGAAGCCCGGCGGCGTGGCGAGGATGACGACATCGGCATCGCGAATGGCGTCCTTGTAGGCGTCGAAGCCGAGGAACTGCTTCTCGACCTTCACGTCCACCTGCGCCTTGTGCTTGCCGCCGAGCGTGGCGAGCGAGCGGTCGAGGCGGTCCTGGTGAACGTCCGCCATCGCGACAAGCTTGACGCTCTCGCTGGTGAGCATGGCGTGATCCGCCGCGCCGGTGCCGCGCCCGCCGCAGCCGACGAGGGCGACGCGCACGGTGTCGCCGGGCGAGGCGCCGTGGACGAAATTCTCCAGCGGCAGCGTGGAGAGCGCGGCGGTGCCGGCGGCGACTTTCGACGACGTGGAGATGAAATCACGTCGCGTGACGGCAGGCTGCGGCGAAACGGTGGTGTTCATGTTCGGGAAGCGCATTGTGCCTGAGACGCCGCGGGTGAACCAGCGAATTCAATGGAGGGATGGGATGCAACCCGTCATTGCGCGGCGGAAAGTTATCTGACACATTGCAGCCATGAATATCGCCGAACTGAAGCGCGAAGTTCTAGGACTGCCGGTGGAACGGCAAAACGAGCTTGCCGCCTTCCTGCTGCACCTGCGTTTGGAACGCGATCCGGCGTGGCGTTCCGAGATGACTCGGCGCATTGACGACCGCACAGAGGGCAAGTGGGTTTCGTTGGAGGATTGGAAAAAGGAAGTTGAAGCGGCCGGCGAGTGATGGGTTACCGCGTTTTCATCGCGCTGGAGGTCATTGAAACACTTCGCACGCTGACCTCGCGTGAGCGGCCGGCTTTGACGCGATTTATCGAAGGGCTGGCGATGAATCCCTCCCGAGTGGGTGATTACACGGAGCAGGATGAAACGGGCCGGCCGATCCAAGTCGTCATTGTCGGACGCCACGCGCTGTGCTTCTGGGCCGATCATCCAGTGAACGAGATCAAGGTCATTGACCTGCGATCCGCTGGAAACTGAATTCAACCCGGCCTACTCGCGCTCGATGCCGTTGTTCCAGTAGCGCTGCATCTCGGCGGCGGTCGGCACCTTGAGCGGGCGCACGACGCGGAAGCCGAGGAATTGCGCGTCGGTGAGATACCAGATGCTCTTGGGGAGCTGCGGGTCCTGCTGCTTCCACGACTTGTCGGAGAAACGCCGCGCGGAGCTGCGGAGCTTGTCAATCGTGTCGTCCCACGAGCCGCCGCGCACGGACTGGCCGTAAGGCGCGGTCTGCTTGGCGAGCGGGTCTTGCGCCGTTTTCAGCACGTTTTTGTAATCAGCTTCGTGCTGGTCGAGCACCCATTCGGCGACGTTGCCGTGCATGTCGTAGAGGCCCCACGGGTTGGGCTTCTTCTTGCCGACCTTCTGGTATTTGAAGTCGCTGTTTGCCTCGAACCAGGCGTATTCCTTCGCTTTCGCCAAGTCGTCACCCCAGGAATAAGCCGTCGTGGTGCCGGCGCGCGCGGCGTATTCCCACTCGGCCTCGGTGGGCAGACGGTAGAACTGGCCGGTCTTGGCGGAGAGCCACTCGCAGTATTTGTTGGCCGCGTGCTGCGTCATGCTGATGGCGGGGTAGCCGTCCTTGCCCATGCCGAAGCTCATCTCGACATACGGCTTGGTCGGGCGCGCGACGACATCGGAGACACGGTCCACCTTCGCGTCGGTCTTGAGCTTGTCCTTGAACTTGCGCTCCTCGTCCGCATACATGAACAGCTCGAACTCGTTCCAAGTAATCTCACACTGGCCCATCCAGAACGGGGAAATCTTCACCTTGTGCTGCGGGCCTTCGTCGGGTTTGCGGCCTTTCTCGGAATCGGGGCTGCCCATCGTGAACTCGCCCGCCGGGATCGGCATCATCACGAAGCTCACGTCCGTGCCGGGAATGTTGTTCGTGTAAATCTTCATCGCCTTCGCGCTCGTCGGCTCGCCCTTGCGCGACGTGATGAGCTTGTAAATGCCGGCGACGACTTCCTTCTCCTCAACGGCCTGCGCGACCTCGATTTTCTTGGGCGTGAGCACGACGCCGGCGGGCCACTTGGCGCCCTGGTTGATCCAGTCGCGGATGAGATCAGTCTGCTCCTTCGGCAGCGGGCCGTTCTTCGCCTTGGGCGGCATCAACTCGTCGTTGTCCGCCGGCAAAACGGTGCGTGTGTAAAACGTGCTCTTTGCGGCGTCACCCGGCTTGATGGCCACGCCGCTGTCGCCAGGCTTGAGCGCCTCCTCACGGGTGTCCATGCGATAGTTGCCCTTTGCGTAGCCTTCGCGATGGCACGCGGCACAGTTGAGTTCAAGCAGAGGCTGGATTTGTTTGACGAAATCCACCTCGGCCGCGCGCGCAGCGGGCAGCAGGGCGGCAAAGGCAACGACGGCAATCAGCGGCGAAGTTCTCATGTTCATTTTGACGACGGGCGGAGACTTTTGCCGCGGGAAAAATGAAAGTCAATCGCCGAACTTCTTGGAAATGACACGTCTGCGCGGTCGGTTATTTGAACTCCATAATGATGCCGTTGGTCGCGTTTCTGAGGAAGTCGCCGACGTGGCCGTCCATGTAGGCGGCGTTCACGCGGCCGTTGGGATACGGCGTGCCGTGCTTGTAGCCGGTGACGTTGGTGGTGAGGTTGCCGAGCGCCGGATGGTTGTTCCGATACGCGGTGTCCGAGATCAGAAACGTATCCGTGGGCTTGGTGACCACAGCGAGGCGTGTGGTGGGAGCGAGATTGAGGTTGAGCATCACGCCGTTGCTGTAGTTCAGCGAATTGTGGTAGTTCATCGCGTAGCTGATGCGCCACGGATTGCTGGCGGGGGTCGCCGGCTGCGGCGGTGCTTCCGCGTAATTGGCGTCGTGATTTTCCTTCAGCCGGTTGGGACAGCGCGAGAGGGAGTTCGTCCAACTCTGCCCGTTCACGGCCGAATTGAACTGCCGCATGAAATACGGCGAGAGCAGGTAGTCGTAGCTGTTCGACTGGATGTTGGCGCCGTCCCACGCATACGGCAGGTGGTCGTCCTGGTCGTCGGCATACATCATCGCGCAGAGCGCCCACTGCTTGACGTTGTTTTTGCAGTAAGCGGTGTTGGATTTCTGCTTGGCCGAGGCGAGCGCCGGCAGCAGCAGACCCGCAAGAATCGCAATGATCGCAATCACGACGAGCAGTTCAATCAAAGTGAAGCCCGAACGCGGGACACGAACCGCGGGAGTCATCCCGCGCGGCGCGCTTGTGAAGCGAAACAATCCGGTAATCATGGTGGAACGCATCGTGAGACGCGCGCAAAGAAGGCCCGATTCATCGCGAACACCTTCAGTCGTGTCAGCCCTTGATAAACTTCGCCGCCTGTGACGCGCTCGCGCCGTCGTGGACGATGGCCATGAGTGCGCGCGTCATGCCGGCGGGGTCGGCGTGCTGGATGATGTTCCGGCCATACACGATGCCGGCCGCGCCCTGCTTCATCAGCGCCTCGGTGCGCGCGAGGATTTCTGCGTCCGCCGCCTTGCCACCGCCGCGCACGAGCACGGGGATCTTCCCGGCGATTTCAACGATCTTGTGATACACGCTCACGTCGTCGGTCGGGTCGGCCTTGATGATGTCCGCGCCGAGTTCGCACGCCTGGCGCACGAGCGGCATGATTTTTTCCAAATCACCGTCCACCATGTAGCCGCCGGCCTTGGCGTTCGGCTGGAACACGAGCGGCTCGATCATCAGCGGCATCGCGAAGCGGTCGCACTCCGGCTTGATGCGCAAAATGTTCTGAATGCACTGGTCGGCGACCTCCGGCTGCTCCGGGATGCGGAACAAATTCACCACCACACACGTCGCGTCGAGCCGCAGCGCCTGCTCGACGGGCGAATCAATCATGCGGCTGAACAGCGAGCGCGGGAGCTGCGTGCCATAAACGTTCGCCACGTCGGTGCGCAACACGAGCGCTGGCTTCTCCTTGCCCGGCAGCGATTGGAGGTAATGCGCCTGTCCGACAGTAAGCTGGATGGCATCCGGCGCGGCGGCGACAACGGTCTTGACGGCCGTTTCCAAATTCTCGATGCCGGCGAGGAAACCGCGTTCGTTGAAGAAGCCGTGGTCAATGGCCACGTCGAAGCAGCGCGGCTGGCCGGAGTGGGAGTTGAAGAGGCGGTTGAGACGGAACTGTTTCATGTTCGTGCGCAGAGTGCGTAGCGGAGCGCGCGAACATTGGCGAACTTTTTCTGAGTCTAAGCCAGCGCGGCGCGGGTGCGGATGACGAGGTCGTTGTCCGGCGCACCGCTGCCCTTGAGCCAGAACACGCTCGCGGCGAGGAAGCGGTCGCGGAATTGCGGCGAGCAGTGGAAGAAATCCTCCAGCGCCGCCGAGCTGAACTTGTAGTCGTGCGAATCGCGGCCCTTCAGGAAAATCATCCGCCGCGCGGCGGCCATCAGCTCGTGCGGCTGCGGGTTGGCCTTGACCCAGGTGAGGATTTTTCGGGACGCCGTGAGCTTGTCGCCGCTGACATCGGCGAAGATTTCGTCCACTGCGTTCTCGGTGGACTTCAGCGGGGCGGCCTCGAACTTGTCAATCTCCACGCCCTTGTTCTTGGCCGCGTCGCCGCGGAAGAGCGGGAGGAACGACACGGCTTGCAGCAGCACGAAGCGCCGCGTCTCATCCGCGTCGCTCGTCTGGAAGGCGTAGTGCAGCGCGTTGCTCGCCGTAACGGAATGCAGCGAGCGGATCGCCGGCGCGCGCATGAGCAGCTCGCACGCGCCGGTGAACACGGCGTCCCAGATCGAGCTTGGCGCGACGCCGCGGTTCAGCAGCTCGACGGCTTTCTCCGCGGCCTCCGCGTCGGAGCACTGGCGCACGGCGGCGAGAAGCTCCGTCGTCGCGTTCGGATCAGGCTTGCCCGCGAGCCAGTCGGCGCGGATTTTCTTCACCAGCTCTGCGTTGCGGCGGCCGGGCCGGTCAGGCGTGCCGTCGCGCTGCGCGGGATTCGTGTCCTCGTGGTCGAGCAACGCGTAGGCGAGCGAGCGCAGCACCGGCTCGGCGTGCTGCCAGCCGACGGTGTTGAGAGCTCGCCAACTGTTCGCCACGTAGATTGCCTTGTGGCCTATGTCGCGGAAGTCGCGCGCGCCGTAGCGGCTGAACAACTCGAAGATTTCGTGCGAGCCGGCGCTGCGCGCGAGTCCGGCGACAGCGGCGTCCGCGGCGGCGGTGTCCCAGTTGTCCATCGCCTCGGTGAACGCGGCCTTCGCCTTGTTCGCAGCGGGAACTCTTGCCTCCTCGACCGGACCCATGTGCCAGTCGCCTTCGCGCTTGTTCGCGGCCTGTGAATTCTTGAACTGGTCGAGCGCCCAGAAGAGCGGCAGCCAGCGGTCGGCGTCACCTGCGGCCTGCGCGGCGAGGTGCGCGGAGTTGATGACGAGCACGGCGTGGAACTTAAAGCCCACGGGCCGCGGCTGAATGTTGCGCACGCCGGCGAGCAGCACGGCGGCGAGCAGTTCGTTGTAGGTGGTGCCGCGCTTGACACGCGCGGCGCATTCTTCGAGCAGGCGTTCGCGCGGCGTGTCTTCGAGCAGGCGCACGAGCGGCTCGATTTCCGGGCGCAGCGCGACGAGCTTGGGATCAAGCTTCGCCTCGGCGGCGGAGACTTGCGGAAGGCGGCCGAGGAAGGCGAGATCACCGAGGCCGAGCAGCGCGCCGGTGGCGGTGGCGGAGGAGAGGAAGCGGCGGCGGGGCAGCGGGCTCATGTCGGGAATTTGCTCCTTTGAACACCCGTGTCCAGCGGGAAGTTGCGTTCGCGGGTAGGCGCGGAGCTGATTCTTACTTGGCCGGAGGCCGCTGGTTCCAGATTACTTCCGCCTTCCCTTTACCGTGACAATCCAACCGGATAAATTTCTTGGATTTCTGGTCCATAGCAGAAACCATATTCTGAACCTCATAACTGAACTTGTCCGGCTTCGATGACGTGTCTTTCTTCGCCTGCATCGGCCGTGGGCGCTCAATGCCGTCTGTCCTAACTGTGACCGAAACTGTTGTGTTGCCGGGGACAGCCAAGGAATAGTCAACATCAGTCGAAGGCGGATCAGATATGAGTTCCGATCGTCGCACTCGCCAACCCACGCCGGCCTCGTCTGTTAGTTTTACGTAACGAGGCACAGACCAAAATGAAAACCGGCTAATGAGGATCGCATTAGAAGTCGTGTTTTGAATCCTCATTTCCCACGTTGAACGATTCTCACTTTCGAACACGTGAATTTGAACGATATCAACTTTGATGCCATCAGTGGCAGCGTTTGTTGAAGTAGCTCCTACTGCACAGAAACTGGCGAGAAATGCACTGAATATCAATGAAGAGATTGGAAAGCGCATACCGGTAGGTAAGCATTGACTGCAAACTTTTTGGTTCAACTCTACGCAGCCCCGCTCAGGCGCGCGCTGCCACAGCCGCAGACCGCGTGGCGTTCCGCCCGCTGCCGGATGATTTCGCCGAGGATTTTGCCTTTGGCAGAAGTTGCACCGACTTCGCAGCGCCGTCGCAGAAGCGCTCGAATTCGCCGCCGAAGAGCGCCTTCACGTCGCGCTTGATTTCCATGTGCGTCGGCTCCCAGCCTGTCTGCGCGAGGTCGAGGTATTTGTCCACGAGCACCTGCGTGATGATGCGGCGCGAGTGGTCCCACTTGTAGAGGATTTGGTCGAGC
Source organism: uncultured Verrucomicrobiota bacterium (assembly GCA_964589935.1). Classification (GTDB taxonomy): domain Bacteria; phylum Verrucomicrobiota; class Verrucomicrobiia; order Limisphaerales; family VHCN01; genus VHCN01. The sequence continues at coordinate 77,285 of CAZPVD010000005.1, forward strand.
ACACGCGCGTCCGAATGCTGTGGCGTGACGGAGAGGCCGAGCAGTTCGAGGCGCATCCGCGTCATCTCGTTGATGAGGTGCGGGATGTTGGTGAACCACCAGCAGCCGAAGAGGTGCAGGTTGCGGAACTTCCGTGCGGCGACGCAGAACTCGTATTGGTTCTCGCGCGAGAGCGCGGTGACGAGGAACTTGTTGTCCGAATGCTCGGCGAAGATCGCCTCGTAGGCCGCGACGTTGCAACGGCCCACGCCGTCGCCGGCGAGGCGGAGCTGGGGGTTCACCGCGCGGCGCGCGCCGGGCATCATCGCGAAGGGCAGGCCGAACTCGCGGCAGTGCGGCAGGACGGCGGTCTCCATCAGTCGCGCGCAGGAGTGCTCGCCGGGATACACAAAATCCGGCGGCAGCGAAACCATCACGTATTTCGCGTCAATGCGGTTCGTCCAGTCCGCGAGGAAGCGGCGCACTTCGCTGATGGTTTTGTCGGACAAATCGGACGAGATGTTGTATCCCCATTCTGCAAGCTTCGGTGCGGCGTTCGGCCAGTCGAGCAGCAGCGGGTCAATGCGCAGCGCGGCGGTGAAACGCCCGTCGCGCTTGAAGCCCTTTTCCCACACGAGCCGCTCGGCGTCATCGAACGGCGAGTTCGTCATGCAGATGCGGCTGACCTTCGCCAAGTCCATGCAGCGCGTGACGAAGGCGTCCGTCTTCCAGCCGGCAAACCAGCGGCGCAGCTTGGGCAGGTCGCGCTTCTTTACGTCGAGGCCGAGGAGGTTCAGCGTTGTGAGCACGCCGCGACACGCCTCGGACACCGGCGAGTGCTGGACAAAAAGCGCGTCCCAGATCAGCTCGGCCTGACGCGACTTGGACAGCGCCCAGAACTTGTCGTAGGGCATGTCGAAATAGCGGAACGCCTCGGCGACGAGATAGTGATAGGTAAGCAGTTCGTCCAGCCCCCACAGCAGCAGCTCGCCGAACGCGGGGTCGTAGAGATGCGTGTGGATGTCATAGACGTGCGTGGTGGCCACGGCCTTCTCGACCTGCGCGGCAATGGCTTCACGGCGTTCGTCGGTGACAGGGTTGGTCATCGGGAGATAAAGGATAATGGAGTCTATCACCCGGCGCCACGAGAAAGTTGCACCGATTCGGGCCGAAAAAAGAATTCTGTCGCGCGCCGTCGTCGTCCACGCGAAGCGTTGAGCGTCACTTTCGCTTGCACTCGTTGCGTCGCTTTGCCAGCCTTCGCGCATCAAATTGCCCCGCCGGGCTGCATGGAATCAACTGCTCGCCACCCGCATCCGCGCCCTTCGCCTCGACGGTTTTGCATTGTCATTCTTGCGCTCGCGGCGTCCGCGGCGAACGTCGCCGCGCAAAACACAGCCCCGTTTCGTGCGACGACCGCTCCGGTGAGTGCGACCGACCGCATCCGGACGGCGCTCAATTACGAGGACTTCGCCACCGCGACGCGGCTGTTGAACGATGAACTCAACCGCTCGCCCGGCGACGAACAGCTTCTTCTGTTGAAAGCCGAGCTTGCGGCGCGGCGTGGCCAGCTCGGCGCGGCGGTGCGGCAGATGAAAACGCTCGGCGATCGGAATCCGCCGGCCGTCGAGTATCGGCTGCGTCAGGCGCAATACACGTCGTGGCAGGGCCGCCTCGTCTCGGCGTCCGCCAGCTACGCGGCGATTGCGACTGCGGCGCCGAACAATCTCGCCGCGCGCGTCGGGATGGGCAACGTGGCTTACTGGCTCGGCCAGTGGCGCGAGTCGCAGTCGGCATTCGCGGCGGCGCTGACCATTGTGGAAAATCCGGAAGCGCGGCTCGGCTGGCTGCGCGTGGTCGCGGCTTCGGGACACCCCTCCGACGCGGCGCGCGAGGCGCTCGCATCCGACAAGCAGACGGGCCGGCGCGATGCGGAGCTTGGTTTGTTCATCGCGGAACTTTACGCGGCCGTGAACGCCGACGAGCAGTTTGAATCTTACGCGCGGCGGCGCACTTCGGACGGCGATCTTCTCCGGCGGCAGAACATGTTCCAATCGCAGCGCCTCCTTGTGCGCGGCATGAAGCAGCAGGGCGTTGACCTCGCGCGCCAGTGGGCCGCTGATCACCCGAACGACTACAACTCGCTCATTGACTCCGGCGACATCTGCACGACGGCCGGCGCGCTCGAAGACGCAAAGACGTATTACCAGCGCGCCGCGGCCATCACGCCGGAGCGGCCCGAAGCCGGACTCGGCCTCGCGCGCCTCGCCACACGCAGTGGTCGCGTCTCGGAAGGGCTTCAACTTTACGAGCAGGTGACCGCCGCGAACCCGGAATCCATCGAAGGCTGGCTCGGCGCAGCACGCACGGCGCAACTGCGCGGCGACAAAAACCGCGCGTGGGCCGCGCTCGACCAAGCGTTCCGCGTCGCGCCGCGCTCGGCGCTCGTGTATGACGCGATGTGCAAGCTGGCCTTCGAGACGGAGAACCGCGAGCGGATGCAGATGGCCGCGCACGGCTTCCTGCTCGACCAGCCGTTCGACACGCGCGGCGAGGTCTGGCTTCAGCGATGGAACGCGGCGCACGGTTATCCCGCCGATGTCGCGCGACTGAACGGTTTGCTTGATCCGCTTGCGCCCGAGACCACGCGCACCGCGATGGAACTCATCCGCGGCCAGACGAAGGAGTCACCGCAGCAGGTGATGCAGCGGCTTCCGGCCACGGCGGGAAACGTCCAGCTTGCCGCGCAGGAAACGCTGGAAAATCAGGCCAAAATCGCGCAACGCGAAAACATCCGTGCCGGCGTCAGCACCGGCTACGAATACAGCTACATCCAGGACACGACCGGTGCGAACGCAAAGCTCCCCGACTGGCACGAGTCCTACATTGCGGCCTTTTGGGGCCAGCCCAAGCTGCTCACCTACTCGCTCGACGCGCGCCGTTATGAGCGGTTCGGCGAACTGGCGTGGCAGATCAGCCCTGGCCTCGCGTGGGAGTTCACCGACGGCTGGGTCTGGCGCGTCGAGAGCGGCATCGCGGCGCAGGGCGACATCATTCCGCGTTGGCGCACCGGCACCGGCCTTGACTGGTATCAGCCGAAGTTCACGGCGTCGTTTGATCTCGCGTATCTGAATTTTTCCGACGCAAATGTCTGGCTCCTCGTCCCGGGCCTCATCTGGAACTGGAGCGACCAGTGGAACACCAGCTTGAAGGTTTATGTCGCGCGCAACCAGCTTCGCGGCAAGCGCACAGAATATACCGCTGCCGCCGCGTTCGGCGTGGGCTGGCAGTTCACGCCGCTCTCATCCGTCGGTGCGATTTACAGCGTCGGCGGCGAGAATGCGGCCGAGCCGCTGAAGGGGCTCATCGGCGAAGGGCTGTTCCAGAGCGTCGCGCTGAATTTCAAGTGGGGCATCACCGAGCATTGGGCGTTGGAACCCACCTACCGCTTCGAGTCGCATCCGAATTTCGACGCGCACGCGATGGGGCTGAATCTTCACTGGCGCTACTGACGCGGCTCAGTGCAACGCCGCGAGGCGCGCTTCCGCGTCCGGCGGATTCCACCAAACTTTCTTTCCCGCATCCGCGGCGATGACGCGCGCCGCGTTGTAGCCGCACAGGCCGGTGACGTTGCCGCCGGGATGCGTCGAGCCGCCGCAGAGATACAAGCCTTCAATCGGCGTGCGATAGCGGCCCGCGCCGGCGAAGGGACGGTTGGAACCAATCTGCCCGTTCGCGAACGAACCGATGAGCAGGTCCCCCCCACGCATGTTCGGCAGTGTCTCCTCGGTGTCGAGCGGCGAGCGCGCAAACGAGTCCAGCACTGCGCCGTCCGCAAGGTTCGGCGCGAATTGAGACCAGAATTCCAGCAGAGTGCGGCCGTGTGCGGCGGTTTCCGTTTTCCAATTTTGCGCGTTGCCACGCAGCGCGTAGGGCAGTTTTTCCCACAGGAAGGCGACATGTTTTCCCGGTGGTGCCTGCGTCGCGTCGAACAGCGTCGGGCACGCGCCCCACGCGGCAGGCGCGGGAATCTCGCCTCGCTCGTGCGCCGCGACGATGTCGTGGAACTGCCCGAAGCGTTCCAGCCCGACGATGAACATGAACGCGCGCTGCAACTCGGGCCGCGCCGCCGCCGCAGTCCAGCGCGGCGGCTCGTTGAGCGCGAGGTTGAGCGCGAAGAGCGGCGCGAGCAGGTTGTATTGAAACTTCGCCGCGCGCTCGCGCAACTCGACCGGCGTGGCATCCGCGGGCAGCAGTTCGAGGAAGGTCTGCTGCGGGTTCAATCCCGAGACGATGACGTTTGCGAAGAGTTGTTCGCCGGTGCTGAGTTCGACACCGATGGCACGGCCTTCGCGGACGAGGATGCGTTTCAGCTCGACGCCGCAGCGGATTTGGCCGCCGTGCTCCGTGATGTCAGCCACGAGTCCGCGCGCGAGGTCGCCGGAACCGCCGATGCACATCTGCGCCTTGTGCGGCGAGGCGAGCAGCGCGGGGATGGCGTGGCCGAAGCCCTTGAGTCTGAGATCAACTTCGCGCAGGCCGTTGAAGAACAGCAGGCCCGCGCGGATGGCGTCGTGCTCGAAGTTCTGCGTGACGAATTCGAGCGGCGAGCGCGCGGAGACTTCGAGCAGGCGGCGGCCCAGTTTTGATTGCGAAAGAAGTTTGTGGCGCAGCTTCGGCTCTAGAGGCGGCGATTGCGCCTCGGGAATCAAAATGTTTTCGACGATGGGACGGAAGTCTTCAACCCAGCGGCGCAGCGCGTCGGCGTCGCGTGGCGAGAATTCGGCGAACGAGGCCGCTGTGCGCTCGAAATCCGTCCACCACTCCAGCGCTCGGCCATCGCGGAGAATCATGGCGACGTTCAGCTCCGGCTCGATGTAACGCACACCGTGGCGCGCGAGTTCGAGGTCGCGGAACCACGGCATCGCTGTGATGGCGCGGTGGAAGAACGAGTGTGGATGATGCGTAAAGCCCGGCAGGCGCGGATTCGGAATCGTCAGCAAACCTCCGCCCGGCTGCGGCGCGCGGTCAAGCGAGAGCGTGCGCAGGCCGCAGCGCGCAAGATACGCCTGAAGCACGAGCGCGTTGTGGCCCGTGCCGAGGATGATGCCGTCGAAGGTGCCGTTCATGTTGTCGCGTTCGCGCGAGTCGAGGGAGCGCCGAGTGCTTACCCGAACGGCCCGCGGCGGGCAAGCGGTTTGCCGTTCTTTCAATTTGCCTTCCTTCCGTTGCACGGCATACTCCCCGCGTGAAATTCATCGCCGCACTCGTTGTCTCGGCGCTCGCGCTCTCTGCGGGCGCGGCAGAGCCGGCCTCGATTTACGACATTGTGCTGAAGGACATTGACGGCAAGGCCGCGTCGCTGAAGCCGTTCAAGGGCAAGGTGCTGCTCATCGTGAACGTCGCGAGCAAGTGCGGCTACACCGGCCAATACGCGGGCCTTCAGGACATGCAGAAGAAGTTCGCCGCGCGCGGCTTCAGCGTGCTGGGCTTTCCGTGCAACGACTTCGGCGGGCAGGAGCCGGGCACGAGCGCGGAGATCAAGCAGTTCTGCACAAGCCAATATCAAGTGACGTTTCCGATGTTCGACAAAGTGAGCCTCAAGGCGCCGGACACGCATCCGTTGTTCGCCAATCTGACGGGCAAAGGCTCTCCGTTTCCCGGCGAAGTGACGTGGAACTTCAGCAAATTCCTCGTCAGCCGTGACGGCAAGCTGCTCAAGCGTTTTGATTCCGGCGTCGAACCCGACGACGCCGAACTGATGAAAGCCATCGAGGCCGCGCTCGCGGCGAAATGACATTTTCCGCACACTCCGCAAGCCCAACAACAACCGACAAACCAACAACCCATGTCCCGCGTCAAACACATCGTCCTGTTCAAATTCAAGGAAGGCACCTCCGCCGAACAGGTGGAACAGATTTTCAACGACATTCTCGACCTCTCGGAAAGCGTGCCGGGCGTGGATGACTACATCTCCGGCCCGAACACGAATGCCGAGGGTCTCAACGACGGCTACACGCACGCCTTCGTCATGACGTTCACCGACACCGCTGCGCGCGACGCGTTTCTCGTGCATCCCGACCGCGCCCGCGTGCGCGCGAGCGTGGATGCGCACGTGGAGAAGGCGCTGGCATTTGACTTTGAAGTGTAGCCACGCTTCTATCCGGCGCGATTTTTCCAAAAGAAACGGGCGGCGCGTTTGCACGGGCCGCCCGTTTGTGTTTTTCGATTTCGCTTAATCCACCTTCACCTGGATGGTGCGCGGTTTGGCCTTTTCATCCTTCGGCAGATGGACGCGCAACACGCCGTCCTTGAACTCGGCGGCGACCTTGTCACCGTCGGCATCCTCGGGCAGCGTGAAACTGCGCACAAAGCTGCCGTAGGAGCGCTCCACGCGGTGATACTTCGCGCCCGTTTCCTCCTTCTCGAACTTGCGTTCGCCGGAGATGTTGAGCACGCCGTTTTCCACCGTGACCTTTACGTCCTCGCGGCGGATTTCAGGCAGCTCAGCCTTGATGAGATACTCATGGTCGTCTTCGGTGATGTCCACGAGCGGCGCCCACTGCGCCACGGTCATGTTTTCCTCACGCTCCCGTTCGATCCGGCTGGGGAATCGGCCGAAGAACGAGCCGAGGCGGTTTTGCAGTTCGTCCAGTTCTTTGATTGGATCCCAACGCATCAGTGTGTTCATACGCAAACTTTCTCCGGCGAACTTGGTTCAACTTCCGCCCGCCCCGCCGGTGGCGTGCGCAAGTTCACTTCGGTTGCATGCAACCAATTGGAAACTTTATTTGCATACGGTGTGCCAGTGTGAATGAATCGCCAACAGGCCGCCAAAACACGCGGTTTTCCTCAGAAAAATCAGCTTTGCGCAAGAACTCACTGTGACGTGTGGGAAAACCTGTCACGCCGGGTGGGACAGAAGTTGACACTGCTTGCGAAGACGGCAACGAGAGCGATCAGGCTTTTTTGGCCGGCTTCTTTCCCGCGTTCGCATCCGGCCATAAATTGAAAACGCGCACCAGCGCCCCGTTGGGAATGTATCTGCCCTTGTTCTGGCTGCGCGCTCCGTTGCCACCGCTGCCCATCGAGACAAACATGGGTGCGACGAGCCGCAGCCCGTCGGGATGCGTGTCGAGGTCGTAGGCCGACTCGCCGTTGATGAAGTGAAACGGCTCGGCGCTGCCCGCGCGCCAGAACATCAGCGATGTGCCGCCGCTCTGCCCTTCGCCGTAGCCCGCGAGCGTGCCGTCAGACAAGAATCGCAGACCGTTGATCGGACCGTCGGCCTTGCTGCCGGGGACGCCCCTCAATTCTTCCTTTGGCTTTCCGCTGCTCCATTCGAAGACGACGACGCACGGAGTGCCGGGGCAAAACGCGTTGCTCTCGGCGTTCTTCATGCCGGACGCGGCGAGCGTCGCGCCCGATTTGTCGAAGGCCAGCGCGCGCGCGCCGCCGACATCCGCGAGGAAGTCCGCTTTTCGCGTGTGGAGAATCTTCGCATCGAGTTCGCGCTCACATTTGCCCGTTGCGACATCCCAATGTTTCACGACACCGAACAAATCGCCGCTCGCGAGCGCCTTGCCGTCGGGGTGAAACGCGAGGCTGTAAATGCCACCGTTGTGGCCGGGCAGTTCCTTTGCGGGCTTTCCGTCCGCGGTGTTCCACAAACGCACGACATTGTCATCGCCCGCGCTGGCGAGCAGTTTGCCGTCGGGGCTGGCCGCAAGGGTGCGTGTCACGTTTGCGTCGGCGCGTGCGATGGTCCACAGCGGCTTGGAATCCGGTGCGGTGTAGTCCCAGCAATGAACGGCGCCGTGGAAGTCGGCGGTAAAGAGCTGTTTGCCTTGCGGGTTGAAAACCAGCGCCGAAATCCACGTGTCGTGTCCGGGCAGCGTGAACTTCTTCTCCGTGTCGAGTTCCCAGACGTGGATGATTCCGTCAAGTCCTGCGGCGGCGATGAATTTCCCGCACGGGCTGAACTTCGCGCGGATGAGCTGGCGGTCGTGCTTGAGCGAGAGGCCGGCGTGCGCCTTTGCGGGATCGAACGCCGGCTTCGCGGTCGCGTCAGCAGGCGTTGGAATTGGCTCGGCGAATGTCATTGTGCTGTGCGTCTTGGACTAATTCAGCACGCGCGTCATTCACGAGTCAACCTCACGCCGTCTTGTGTGCGTAACCGAGGTCGCGTTTCGGCTCGATGGACCAGCGGCGCGCGATGGTTTCGAGTTCGGGATTGAGCGGCCACCGATCCGCCTGCGGGACGCCGGTGAAGTCCGGGTTGCCGCCCTTGAGTTCCATGCAGCCCTTGTTGTCGCCGACGCGCGCGATGAAGTCGCATTCCTCCTGCGTGAGTTTCACGTCGGGCAGCGCGGCGAGTTCGTCCACCTTCGCCTCGATGGGCTTGGTGTTTGCGCCGGATTCCTGGATGAGCGTGGGCACGACGCTCCTGACCGCGGGCTGCATGAGGTTCCACAGGCACGCGAACTGGAGCATCGTCACGTTATGCCTGCGCGCGATGTCGCGCATCTTTTCCAGCTTTTGGCAACCGCCTTCGACCCAGCCCGCGGGGCGGAACGCGCGATGGTCTTGCTGGCCGAACTTGTGCCCCGGCTTCACGTCATCATGGAAAATGCCGCCGTAATCCACGACGCGCGTGAGGAGCTTGATGTCGCTCTTCACCGCGGCGGAAAGGCACAGGTTGCCCGGCCACGGCTCCATCGGGTTGAGAATGATCATCGCCCAGTCAAGCAGCGCGGCGAAGCGCTCGAAGCAGAGAATCATGTCGAGCGTGAAACCGTTCGCCGGTCCCGGCGCGACACCGATCATCTCCGTGAGGCCGGCCTCGCGCATCTTGTCCATGCCCGTCCACACCGCGTCGTGCGAGTAGCCGGTGGCGTCGGGATTGTGGAGCATCAGCAAATCGAACTTGCCGGTGCGGCAGCGCGTGAGTGATTTCTCCGTGGCCATGCGGAGGTAATCGGCGTATTGCGACGGCTGTCGCAGCTCGGGATTCGTGAAGCGCGGGTAGCCTTTCGATCCGTCGCGTTTGCCCGTGTAGATGTCGTGGCCGACGAGGCCGACGAGACAGTAAGTGTCGCGCGGAATGCCCGCCAGCGCGCGGCCCATCATCTCATCTGCGGCGCCGAGCGAATACACATCCGCCGTGACAAAGGTGCGGATGCCGCGTTCGTAGGCGCGTTGAATGACGGAGATGAAGCGATCCTCCGGGAGCGCCTCGCCGAAGTTCATGAAGCGGCCGCCGCTCCAGATGCCGTGGGCCGTGCGTGTGAGTTCCATAAAGCGGCTCAAATGAAACGCACAGACAGGCCGGATGGCAACACCGCTTTTGGCAAAAAGCCTCGCGTAAATTGGCCGTAATCCGCTCAGGCCGGCGGTTGCCTACCACTTCACGTGCTCCAAAAATTTCAGACTCTGCGGAATTTGATCCACGACGGTCGGCGATTCGTCCTCGATGAAATAATATTTCACGCCGGTTTCCTTCGCGGTTTTCAGCACGGCGGGCCAGTCTACCTGGCCGGTGCCGATGGCCACGTCGTTGCTCACGTCGGTGTGGCCGGAGAGTTCGCCGGTCTTCACGCCCTTCCTCAAATCCTTCACGTGCATCAACTCCCAGCGGCCCGGATATTTCTTGAGCCACTTCACCGGGTCTTCGCCGGGGAAGACAACCCACAGCACATCCATTTGAAAACTCACGTGCTTGGGATTGGTTTCCGTGATGAGCAGGTCGAGCAGCGTGCCGTCGCCGTGTTTCTCAAATTCGAACCCGTGCGCGTGGTAGAAAACCTTGATGCCGTCCTTCGCGCCGAGTTCGCCGGCCTTGTTGAAGACTGCGGCGGCCTCGCGCGCGACCGCCTCGCTCAACGGCCCCTTGTGGTCAATCCACGCGCAGCCCGCGTATTGCAGGCCGATGACCTTGGCCTCGGCGATGACCTTCTCCGGCTCGGATTTCCAGCGCGCATAGGGGAAGTGCCCGCTTACGGGCTTGAGATGATTTTCCGCGAGCACTTCCTTGAACTTCTCCGGCGTCATGTTGTAGGTGCCCGCCGTCTCGACAATCTTGAAGCCAAACTCGTGTGTCTGTTGCAGCGCCTTGACGGGATTCTGAGTCGCGATGGCGCGCAGGCTGTAGAGTTGCAGGCCGAGCGGGCCTTTGAAGCTGGCTCCCGTGCCGGACGATTCCGCTCCGGACACGGTGAAATTGAAGGCCAGCGAAAAAATCGCGAACGGAAGCAGCGTGCGTTTCATGCGCCGCATTGAAGCGCAAACCGCGCCGCGCGAAAAGAAAGTTCCTCAGCGAACGTGCATCACGCCTTCGCTTCAGGCGCGGCGGGTGGCTGGCCTTGCGGCTGCGGCTGCACAACGACAGCCGGCAGCGGCAGGCGCAGCTTCATCACGTCGTCCACGAGCACTTCGACGAAATAGATGCCCTCCGCGCGGAACTCGACGGGCGGAACGAGCGTCACGTTGGTCGCGTTGTGTGCCGGGTCCTGCAACGCAAATTTCATCTCGCTCTTTTGAAGCACCGTGCTCTGGTCCGGCGCGACGATGCGCAGCGTCTCCGTGAACTGGCCGAAGCCGGCCGTCCAGCGGTTGAAGATGTAAAAGCGCACGCCGGTGATTGGCATCTGCGGAAAGCGGAGGAAACTCAGCACGCCGAGAATGATGAAGTTGCCGTTGGCCTCGCGCCGGATGTCCTCGCACACGAGGCAGCATTGGAGGTCGGGAAGAATTCGATTGGGTGTCATGGGGAATTTGCGATTTGCGATTGCCGATTGAAAGGGGCGTTACGCCGTCGCGAGTTCTGCCGCGCGAATTGTGTTCGCCATGAGCATCGCCACGGTCATCGGGCCGACGCCGCCGGGGTTCGGCGTGATGAGTCCGGCGATGGGCTGGACATTATCAAAATCCACGTCGCCAACAAGCCGCGAGCCGTTCTTCGCGGTTGCATCGGGAATGCGGTTCACGCCCACGTCCATCACGACCGCGCCGGGACGAACCATTCCGGCTTTTACAAAATGCGCCACGCCCATCGCGGCGATGAGGATGTCCGCGCGGCGGCAGTGCCCGGCGATGTCGCGCGTGCCAGAGTGGCAGAGCGTGACGGTGGCGTTTGCGTGCTTCGCCTTCTGGCAGAGAATGGCGGCCATCGGTTTGCCGACGATATTGCCGCGGCCGAGGATGACCACTTCCGCGCCGTCCGTTTTCACGCGAGAGCGGATGAGCAGTTCATGCACGCCTGCCGGTGTGCACGGCACGAAGCCCGTCGGGTCGCCGAGCATCAACTTGCCGACGTTGAGCGGATGAAAACCATCCACGTCCTTCGCCGGTGAAACCGCGGCGAAGATCGCCGCGGAATCAATCTGCCGCGGCAGCGGCGCCTGCACGAGAATGCCGTGCAACGCCGCGTCTGCGTTGAGTTTCGCGATCAGTTGAAGCAGTTCCGACTGCGAGGTTTTCTCGTCGAGAACGGTGGTGACATGGTGGATACCGAGCTGCGCGCAGGCGCGCTCCTTCATGCCGACATAAACTTTCGAGGCTGGGTCGTCGCCGACGCGGACGAATGCGAGGCCGGCTTGCACGCCGCGCGTCTTGAGCGCGCCGGCGCGCTGCGCGGTTTCTGCGAGGAGTTGGGCGGCGATGGCGCGGCCGTCAATGAGGTTTGCGGCGGCCATCACTCGACGGTCTTGAGCGACTCGATGCGCAGCACCGGAACCTTGGGCCAGCGGCGGTCAATCGCCTCGTCTCCGGTCACGAGCACCACGCGGCCCTTGACGGCAGCCCACGGGATCGTCTCGTTCGTCGAGTAGAGGTAGTTGATCGTGCGGCCGGTGTAGATGTCGGCGAGTTCATAATCGCTCGGCGCCTGCACGTTCCAAGCCTTGCGCACGATGCCTTCGCGCGTGACGACGCGCACCGGGCCGGGCGCTGCTTCCTCGACGGGCGGCGGCGCATTGGTCGTCGCGACCGCAGGCGAAATTTTCGCCGGTTTTTTACCCGCGTTGTCGTTGCCCTTGAAAAGGCGTTCCCAGAAATTGCGTTTCGGCTGCACGGGCGGAACGTCAATCTTCGAGAAGCCGTCGAAGTTCTCCGTCGGCGCACCGCCTTTCGTGGTGGTCGTCGGCGCTGGCGTTGGCGCAACAGCGACGGGAACCGGCGCGGGCGTCGGTGTCGTGGCTGCTGGCAGGGTCGGCGTGCCTGCTGGCGCAGGCAATGGAAGCGGCTTGACCGGAACCGTCTCGACCACCACTGGCGTCGGCGCAGGCGCGGAAATCGGCACCGGCGCCGGGGTTGTTGCAACAGGGGCCGGCGTGGTTGTCGTGGCGAGAAGTTCCGCGTTGCGCGAGGCGGGCACGCGCGAGACGGTTTCTGCGGCGATGAACGCGACCGCGCTGGCCGGCGCTTCAATTTCCATCCACGCGCCGACGGTGCGGAGCGGCTTGACGGGCGTGCCTTTGTCGAGGCGCGCGAGCACGCTGAAGTTTTCTCCGGGGCCGCCGCGCACGTTCAGCTTGGCGACGTTCGCCACGTTGTTCGTGACGTAGGGGGCGAAGACCCACACCGGCGTGTTCGACGGCAGCGCGATGCGCAGCCACGCTTTCGGCTCGCCGGTCTTGGGCTTCTTGACCTTGATTTCTTCGAGGACGTTCACGGTCTCGCCCTTTTTGAGCTGCGTGACGACCTCGCTGTGCAGTGTGGCCTGGCCGCGGATGTTGACGCGGTTGTCCTTGACCGTGACGGCCTCCTCGGCGGCGCGGAGGCCGGGCGCGGCAAGCAGCGCGGCGAGTGCGAGCGGACAAAGTTTCATTTTCATGATGGGCCTAGTAGAGTTTTAATTTCCGGCGCTGTCAACGCCCGCCAGCGTCCCGGCGGGAGCTGGCCGAGGCGGATGCGCCCAATCTGCGTGCGCTGGAGCCGGCAGACAGTCAGGCCGACGGCCTCGAAGAGCCGGCGCACCTCGCGGTTCTTGCCCTCGGCCAGTTCCAGCTCGACGATGCTGTGCGTGTTGTTTGCCGTGACGATCCGCGCGCGTTCGGCCCGCAATTCCTCGCCCTCGTGCTGAAGTCCCGCAGTGAAGCGCCGCATCATCGCCAGCTCGACACGGCCCTCGACGAGGGCGCGATAAAATTTGCGCACGCCGTAGCGCGGATGCGTGAGCCGCAGGCAGAAATCGCCGTCGTTCGTCAGAAAAATCAGCCCCTCGCTTTCGCGGTCGAGTCGTCCGACGGGAAAAAGATTGTTCCATTCCGGTGGCAGCAAATCCAGCAGTGTCACGCGGCCCTTCTCGTCGCTGCGAGTCGAGACGACGCCGGGCGGTTTGTTCAGCGCGATGTAAAGTTTGCGGCGTGTGTGGAGCGACGCGCCGTCCAGCACGACGGCGTCCTTCTCCGGGTCCACCTTTGTGCCCAACTCGGTGACGACGCGGCCGTTGACGGTGACACGGCCTTCACGGATGAGCTGCTCGCCTCCGCGGCGCGAAGCCACGCCAGCTTCGGCGAGAAATTTTTGGAGGCGAAGCATGGGAAGATTGCCCGACTCGGGTTTCCAATTGCCGGATGAAGCGCCTGCTCTCGCACGCCTCCGGTCGTCAGACGATAAGGAATCGGCTACCTGCAACGAAATCAAACATCGGGCTTGGTCTTCTTGAGGCCGGTGACGCGGGCGCCGGCCTTCCACTCGCCGCGCTTCTTGAGGAGGGCGACGCGCTCGAAGCGCTTGAGGACATTCCGCTTGGCGCCGCCGGCGCTGACGGCACGAAGACTGCGATGCTGTGACATAAATCAGGTTGTGTTGGCCGCCGCGGCACCGCGACGGGAACGCGGTTTGTAGCAGATCACGGCGGCGACGCAAGGTTTGTTTGGCTGCGACGGGGAAGTATTTTTTCTAAAACGATGCTTGCCAACCCGCAGGACGGCGGCTAGCCTCGCGCTCCTTTTTGCAAAGGCTGCGGCTTCCGGCCGGGTGGTCGGGTGGTTTGCGGCGAGAAAGACAATTTATGCCAGTTAGAATTCGTTTGAAGCGGGTCGGCACGAAGAACACGCCCGCGTTCCGCATCGTTGTGGCCGACGGCCGCAGCCCGCGCGACGGCAAGTTCATCGAGGAAATCGGCAATTACGCGCCGCTCAAGAAGGGTGACAATTTTACCGTGAACCTCGAGCGCGCCGAGTATTGGATCAGCAAGGGCGCGCAGCCGAGCGACACGGTCGCCAGCTTCCTGCGCCAAGCGCGCCGTAACAAGCCGGCGGAGCCTGCCGCCGCCTGATTTCCCCGCCATGCAGGCCTTCCTCGAATATGTCGTGAAAGGTCTGGTGGACCGGCCGGACGCCGTCATCGTCACGCCGGTGCCGCACGGTGCGGAGACCGTCTATGAACTGCGCGTGCATCCCACGGACATGGGCAAGATCATCGGCAAACAAGGCGCGACGGTGCAGGCCATCCGCGCGTTGCTGGCCGCAGGCGCGTCGCGCAAGGGCCAGCGTTGCTCGCTCGAACTCGTCGAGGAACGCGAGCCGGATTGAAGTTTTTTCCGCGGCGTCGCGTTGCGTGACGCCGCGTGGTGCGCATGAAGATTGACGTGCTCACCTTGTTTCCCGGCATGTTCGCCGGGCCGTTGGATGAGAGCATCATCAAGCGGGCGCGGGCGGAGGGCAGGCTCGAACTGGCCATCCACAACCTGCGCGACTACACGCACGACCAGCGCCGCACGGTGGATGACAAGCCGTTTGGTGGCGGGCCGGGCATGTTGCTCAAGCCGGAACCGATCTTTGAAGCGGTTGAAAAACTGTCCGCGCCGGACACGCGGGTGATCCTGCTGTGTCCGACCGGGCGAGTCTTCAACCAGGCCGTCGCACGCGAACTCGCGCAGCAACGGCACCTGTTGCTCGTCTGCGGCAGTTATGAAGGCTTCGACCAGCGCGTGCATGACGCGCTCGCGCACGACGAGCTGTCCATCGGCGACTTTGTCCTGACGAACGGCGCGCTGCCGGCGATGGTGATCGTGGACGCGGTGACGCGGCTGCTGCCGGGCGTGCTCGGCGACGACGCGAGCGCGCACGACGAGTCGTTCAGCCGCGGCACGCTCGAGTATCCGCACTACACGCGGCCGGCGGAATTCCGCGGGATGCGCGTGCCCGAAGTGCTGCTTTCCGGCCATCACGCCGAGATCGAGAAGTGGCGCGCGGAACAGGCGAAGCAGCGCACCGGGCGGCGACGCCCAGATTTGTTGGCGAAAGAAAATGAAACCGGCGCACCGGCCGACCCGGGCGCCACAAAATGAAAACTGATTTATGAACCAGGCACTATTGGATAGAATTGAAAGCTCCTACATCCGCAAGGACCTGCCGGCCTTCGGCCCCGGCGACACCGTGCGCGTTCACACCAAGGTCGTCGAGGGCGAGAAGGAACGCATCCAGATTTTCACCGGCGTTGTCCTCGGCATTCGCGGCCACGGCATCAACGAGACCTTCACCGTCCGGCGCATCAGCTACGGCGAGGGAGTCGAGCGCGTGTTCCCGCTGCACTCGCCGCGCATTGACAAGATCGAGATCGAGCGCAAGGGCGACGTGCGCCGAGCCAAGCTCACCTACCTGCGCAAGCGCATCGGCAAAGGTGCCACCGCGGTGAAGGAACTGGAAGAGAAGGAGACGAAGGCAGCCCCGCCTGCCGCCGCTCCGGCAGCGAAGTAACCGCCGCTTCAAAAACATTTCGCACGAGGCGAGGCTCCGGCCTCGCCTTTGTGTTTTCAGGAAGTGACGAACGGGAAAACTGTGCCGAAGAAAATGGTGCGCGATAGAGGATTTGAACCTAATTTCTCAGCGTTTTCCGTGTTGCTCATAGTTGCGCCTTTGTGCGGCTGGCTGCCCATAGAAAACTCAAAATATCCCAATAAATCAAGATTAAAGTCGCAACTGTGAGCAACCTTTGGAAGTTTCTGCCGTGCGATTTTGTGCGGCTGTTTTCGAGTTGTGCGGTAATTGTGCGGTAAAATTTTATGGCAAAATCTGTGCGCGATTTGTGCGGTGATTTTCCAGAGGATTTGTGCCTCTGATAAAACTATGGGGTGACACACTTGCCCCGCGTTCGCTTCGTTTGCTACGCTCCGCCCCATGCCCAAGCGGGACATTGAGGATTTCATTTCGCATTGGAAGGGTGCGACTGCATCGGAGCAGTCCATTAGCCAGCAATTCCTTTTGGAACTGTGCGACTTGCTCGACGTGCCGCAACCCGGCAACCAGCGCAACGGCGCTTACACTTTCGAGTTTCACGTCAGCGAAGTCCAAGCCGACGGCAGCACCAAGGACAAGCGCATAGACCTTTACCAGCGCGCCTGCTTCGTCCTCGAATCCAAAAAATTTCAGGAAAAGGTTGCCGAACAAACCAGCCTCGAACTTGCCGCCGAAAAAATCGGTGCAACCGGCAAGCGCAAGAAAATCGCCGCGCCCGTCCGCGATACGGAACGCTGGGATGATGCGATGCTCAAAGCCTTCATTCAGGCGCGCGATTATGTCCGCGCCCTGCCGACAAATGAACCCGCGCCGCCGTTCCTGCTCGTGGTGGATGTTGGACACGTCATTGAAATCCGCGCTGATTTCTCGCTGACAGGCCGCGCTTACCAGCCGTTTCCAGACCCGCTCACTTATCGCATCCGCCTGGAGCAGTTGCGGGATGAGAAAGTCCGCGAGTGGCTGAAACTCGTTTGGACAAACCCGCTCGCGCTCGATCCGTCCAAGCGCAGTGCGGAAGTCACCCGCGAAGTCGCCAAGCATCTTGCCGAACTCGCCAAGTCCTTTGAAAAGGCCGGGCACTCCCCGAAGATCGTTGCCGAATTTCTCACACGCTGCCTGTTTTGTATGTTCGCCGAGGATGTCGGCTTGCTCACAAACAGCGACGGCAAGCCCGGCTTCACCGCTTTGCTAAACAGCCTGCCGACGAATGGCGAAGGCTTTGAAACCATGCTCCGCACTCTCTTTGCGGAAATGAATGAAGGCCGCAGCAAAGATGTTTCGGTTATCCTCCGCCGCAAGCTGCTCAGATTTAACGGCGGCCTGTTTGCCGACAACACCGTGCTGCCGGTGAACGGCACGCAGCTTGGCATTTTGAAAGCCGCCGCCGCACTCGACTGGCAGCACGTTGAACCCGCCATTTTCGGCACGTTGTTGGAACGCGCGCTGGGCGGCGAAGGCGAGCGGCACAAGCTGGGCGCGCATTTCACGCCGCGCAGCTACGTGGAACGCCTCGTTTTGCCGACGGTGATTGAACCGCTTCGCGCCGAATGGGAAAACGTCCGCGCCGCCGCCGTCCAGATCGGCAAGCGCGGCGAGATTGAAAAGGCGCGGGCGGAAATCAATCGTTTCCACGAACGGCTGTGCGAAGTGAAGGTTTTAGACCCGGCGTGCGGTTCGGGCAATTTCCTTTACGTCGCGCTGGAACATTTGAAACGGCTGGAAGGCGAAGTTTGGGATTTTGCCGGGCAGTTCGGCGAAAGTTTCAAACTGGAAATGACGGAACACACCGTTGACCCGCACCAATTTCTCGGCCTCGAAATCAATCCGCGCGCCGCGTCCATTGCCGAAATGGTTTTGTGGATTGGTTACTTGCAATGGCATTTCCGCACGCGCGGCCAAACCATGCCCGCCGAGCCGGTGCTGAAAAATTTCAAAAACATCCAATGCCGCGACGCCGTGCTGTCCTACGACGGCGAACCGCAACCGGCGCGCGATGAAGCCGGAAACGTAAAAACAATTTGGGATCGGCGTAGCGTGAAAAAGGATTTGATAACGGGGCGCGACGTGCCGGACGAAACCGAGCGTGTGCAGTTGCTCACCTATAAAAACCCCCGCCCGGCAGCTTGGCCGCAAGCTGATTTCATCGTCGGCAATCCACCGTTTATTGGAAACAAAAAGATGCGAGACGATTTAGGCGATGGTTACGCCGAAACGCTTCGCGCCACTTATCCCGACGTGCCAGAATCGGCAAACTTCGTCATGTATTGGTGGCACAAGTCCGCCGAGCTTGTCCGCACTGGCAAAGTGAAACGCTTTGGCCTCATCACGACAAATGCCATCAGTCAGACATTTAATCGGCGCGTCTTACAACATCACCTTTCAGAAAAACCAATGCTGTCATTGGTATTTGCCATTCCGAATCATCCGTGGGTTGATACAGCAGACGGAGCAGCAGTAGGAATAGCGATGACCGTTGGCGTGGCAGGTGAGCAAACGGGAGAATTACTTGAAGTCAAAACCGAAACGCCGCAGCCAGACGGTTCTGCTAAAGTCACATTTAATACACAATGCGGAAAAATATCCGCTGACTTAACTACAGATGCCGGGGTTGCTTCGGCAATAGCACTTCGCGCGAATGAAGGACTCATTCACATGGGAGTTAAATTACATGGAATGGGTTTCGTTGTTAGTCGAGATGAAGCAAGGGGATTGGGGCTTGGTAAAATAGGGCAATTAAGTAAGCACATTCGAGAATACAGAAACGGCAAGGATATAGCTGATTTTCCGCGTGATGTGCTAGTAATTGATCTTTACGGTCTTTCTGAAAAGGAAGTTAGGGAACAATTTCCGGCTGTTTACCAACGCGTTTTAACCACAGTTAAACCTGAACGCGACCAAAACAAGAGGGCAACTTATCGTAATAACTGGTGGGTGTTTGCCGAACCACGTTCTTTGATGAGAGCAGCGCTTGAAAACTTGAATCGTTATGTTTGCACAACGGAAACGGCGAAACATCGCGTGTTTAGTTTTCTGCCAGTAGAAGTTTTGCCCGATCAAAAATTGCGCATGATTGCTTCCGATGACGCATTTATTTTAGGCGTTCTGTCGAGTCACATCCATATTACTTGGACTTCCGCTTGTAGTGCATTGCTAGGGCCTACCCCGGTTTACGTTAATTCTACTTGTTTTGATCCGTTTCCGTTTCCGTTGTGCGGGCAACGCGAGAAAGCGCGCATCCGCGAATTGGCGGAAGCGTTGGACGCGCATCGCAAACAGGTGCAAGCCAAGCACGGCGTCACGCTCACCGGCCTTTACAACGTCCTTGAAAAAATCCGCGCCGGGGAAACGCTCGCGGAAAAAGAAAAATTTGTCCACGACCGGGGACTGGTTTCCACGCTCAAAAGTCTGCACGACGACCTCGACGCCGCCGTGTCCGCCGCCTACGGCTGGCCGGCCAGCCTGACGGACGCGGAAATTTTGGAACGGCTCGTAGCCTTGAACGCCGAACGCGCGGCGGAAGAAGCGCGCGGCGTGATCCACTGGCTGCGCCCGGAGTATCAAGCCAAAGGCCAGCAAGAAATCAATCTGCCCGTCGGCCTGCCGTTCGATTTGGGCAAGTCCAAGAAAAAAGCCAAAGCCGCGCCCGCCAAGCGCAAAGGCAAAGCCGCATGGCCGAAAACCTTGCCGGAACGGATGCACGCGGTTGAAACAGCCTTGCACGCCGCCGCCGCGCCGATTGCGCCCGCCGATCTCGCCAAACAATTTGCTCGCGCCAAGCCAGCGGACGTGACGGAAATTTTGAAAACGCTGGAAACCTTTGGCCGCGCCCGGAAAGCGGGAGAGGGGAAATTCAAAGCCTAAACAGGAGAAATTATGTCGAGAAAAGTTGAGAATTTCAGAGGCAAGCATTTTGAACTCTACAAAGAGTGGCCGAATGAAGATTGCGTATTTGTGGCACTTGAGGGATTCGATTTTGAAGCCAGCAAAAATAAAGTTACGGTGCAAATTCCCGTCGCACTTTGGGATGTTTTGCGGACTTATCCCGGTTGCGCGACGGAATTGGCGGAATTGGATGACAAAGCGTTGCTCGCCCGCGCCGAACGGATCGTGGGTGTGAGAATCGCGGAATGGCGGAAACAATCCCCTAAAGAAAGAACCGAATTTTGGAATTTCCACCTTCGCGACGCTGGTAAGCCGCGAAGTGCGCAAGTGCGATTGGAGTTGGAGCGATTGTTAGCGGATCGTGATAGCCAAGTTGCAATGCTCCGAAAGATTGCCACTTACAGAAAGGAGACTTCACACGAAGCCGCCGCCAAAGAACAAATAATCCGCCAGCAACACTGGAAAAGCCTTGAGGCAAGAGCCGAAAAGAGAAAGGCGGACGAGGCGCGCAGATACAAGATACAGCAAACTCGGCACAAGAAAATTATTGATAGACTATTGGCGAAAAAATGAAAAAGCCTGCGAAGAAAGCGGCGGATGGGAAAATAAGGACGTGAATACGGAAGAAGAGTCGTGAAAAATCTCCAAACTTGAAACGCTCCTTGCCGCTGCCGCCCACCGCCAAGCCGCGATGGAAAGGGGCGAAAGGATTGCGTGATTTCATCCTGTCTCAAGAAACAGCATTCATGCCTGTGCAGCGTCACAAGCTTCCATTTAGGCAGGTAAAAAATGGTATGAAACCAGCCAAGAAAAAATCCGGCCAAGACTGGAAATCCATTGTCCTTACTTCCGGCCATTGGCCGCGCACGCTCGTTGTTCCCCAGCGCACCAAAGTCCCGCCCGGCAGCCAATCTCTACTGTGCCTCTGCACTGACGATGAAGAATGGGATTACCAACTGATTCGCGGGCCGGGTGGTCGCGCTTATTACTTGCGCGTCTGGCCGTGGGATTACAAAGGCGAACAATGGCAGGACGATGAAACACCCGCCGCCCGGCTCACCCCGAAAGAAGCCTTTCGATTTGCGGTAGCGAATCTCGTGCCCATAGAACTCTTGGAAGATTGCCCGGAACAAGCCGCTGCTTTCCTCAAACCAGCGAAGGAAATGACATTGAAACCCCGGCGTAAATCTGTGGAAAAATTCAGCGCAGCAATTTGCGACGAAACCCAAATAGAATTTCGTAAGCTTGCCACGGGCGGGTGGGACGTGATGATTTACGAACCGCTGGCCAGCCGAGTGCGGCAACTTTGCAAACGCCGGAAGATTTCCGCGCGGCAATTTGTCATTGACTTGATTTCTCGCGCCGCCGCAGAAGCCAAAGCCGTGAAGGTGAAGAAGCCAAAAGCGCAGCGCGGGAAACAAGCGGAGGAAATGATATGACAAGCGTGCCGCAACCAAGCCCACAGTGATAAAGGGCAACGCATGACGACGATTCATTTGCCAGCCTACGCCTACGAAAAAGACTTGCCGGACTTGCTTGACCGGCTGGGCACGGGGGATGCGGCGGGCGAAATCACCGTGGATTTTTCGGTGGTGACTTTCTGGACGCCGGGCGCGCTGGTGTTGCTGCTGGCGAAGGTGGAATTCTGGCGCGGACAAAAGAAGGGGATTGCTTTTCAGAACTGCAACGAGTGTCCGGCATTCCGCTATTTTCAGCGGATCAATTTCTTCTCGTTTTGCGGGTTGGAATTGCCGGAAGACTTTCGCCGTCACGACGCGGGCAGCCGTTTTGTCGAGTTGCGGCGCATCGGCGGCGAACACTCCGCCAGCGTGGAAGAATTATCCACGGACATCGCGTATTGCATTTCGCCGGAAGCCGCGCAGGAAAGCGACCCGGAACAAAGCGGGCTGTTTGACTTGTTGCAATACTCTGTTTCCGAACTGGCGCTCAATGTCACGCAGCACGCCAAAGCGCCGGGATTCGCAATGGCGCAATACATGCCGCGCACGGATTTGGTGCGCGTGGGCATCGCTGATTACGGGATCGGAGTGTTGCGCAGCTTCGCGGAGAACGGTTCACCGCTGTCCAAGCCGGACTGGACGGATGCGGATGCAATCGTCACGGCACTGCAACCGAAAGTTTCATCTAAATTGCACTTGCGCTCGCCGTGGGGTGAGCCGATCAACGCTGGAATGGGGCTGACGTTGTTAAAGGAACTGTGCATCCAGACAGGCGGGAATTTTTTCTTGGCCAGCGGAAACGGGGTGTTTCTGCAACTGGCGGGCAACGGACAGCCACAAATCAAAATGCTGCCAAGCTGTTTTCAGGGAACAATCTGCGTTTTGGCGTTTGTTCGGGGGCGAATCTCGAATTACCCGGAACTCATGCACAAGGCGAAGCAATCGCTTGGCCTATTGCCAAGCGGTGAGAAGTTCGGTAGTTTGTTCACGTGAACTTGCATATCCAACTTTCCGACGAGTTTGGAGATTTCCTTGCAGATGGCGAAGTGGCAGCGGCTTTTCGCTATCGGCGAATTGATCCCTTTGTCCACTCGCACGAACGGATTCTTCTGGATTTCCAAGGTATCCGCAGCATGAACAGTTCGTTTGCAAACGCGCTGATTGCGAATCTCGTCAGTCAGAGTCCCGAAGTTTTTCCTAAGCTACATTTTGCCAACTGCAATCCGCGAATCCGGGTGACGATTGAAACCGCGCTGGCCTTGGGAATGGAGCGGTTACAACAGAAAATTAAGGACGGGCAGTTTGCCATTGCGTGAGACGGTTCTCGCGCCTTGAACCGCGCGATGCCGATTGCGCCGCCAAGCTGAAAAAGTGCGCCCTCACGAACCTCTACAACGAACGCCCCGCGTGCGCTCGATCTGGCAGCGGGATAAAGGCGCGATTGCACCCCGATTGATAACGGCTTATCCTCTGGAAGATTTATGAAAATCAAAGAGCATGATTGCGTGGTGTTGACGGCGAACCTGCCCGAAGAAAATCTGGAGGCGGGCGACGTGGGCACCGTTGTCCACATCCACAAGGGCGGCGTGGCCTACGAGGTGGAGTTCGTCACGCTCGCGGGCGACACCATCGCGGTCGCAACCGTGGAAGCTTCACAAGTGCGGCCCGTGGGCAAGCGGGACTTGAATCACGTCCGCGAATTGCAGGCGGCCTGAAGCGTTTATCCCCGAACGCACCGCCGAGGAAGCCAAAGCCGCGAAGGTGAAGAAGCCGAAAGCGCAACGGGCGAAGGCGACAGAGGAAATGATATGAAGCCCCAGCGAAAACCAAGAAAGGCAAAACTTGGCGAAAAGCATGGTGAGCCGCGCAAGTTTAAGACTCCGCATCCACAAATAACGTCCGGGGCCGAACTAGCCAGACGACTTCGCAAGTTGAAGCCAGCACCCGAAGCCGCCGCCGAAGTCGCGGCCATCATCAAAGGAATGGACGATGCCAGCAGACGCTCGTTCGCCAAGGAACAAGCAATAATTCCGAAGCGGCGCAGATTCGTAGAGCGCAAAGCCATGCCCAGCCAATTCAGTTCCGATGGTCAAGTGGAGTTTCGCAACGGCAAGTATTACCTGCACGAACCGCTTGCCAGCGAAGTTCAGTCACTCATGCGGCGCACGGGCGCGACGCTTGAAGAAACAGTGCAAAGGGGGCTGGATTTGGTGAGGAAGGAAGTCGTGCCGCCGGTGAAGCCAAAACCGCGAAGGTGAAAAAGCCCAAGGCGCAGCGCGGGAATCAGGCGGAGGGAATGCTTTGATGACATGCGACGGAGCAAGCCAAGACACCAATGATTTTAGACACTCCTCACGTCTCAGTCATTTTGACCGGCCTCGTGCCGTCACTCGTGTTGTTTTTGGCACTCCTTGTTGACCGGAAACGTGCCGAGCGCATGGAAAAGGCACCCCAAGAGGGAAAGCTTTTGCGTCCTCCGGGTTATTCCCTCTCTCTCCGCTTGATTGACACTTGGGACAAAGTTTTTCCGACCCTTTTTGTTGCAGTCGCACTTTCACTGCTTGGTGGATTCGCGACGTTCATTACGGTTCTGTGCCTAGCCTTGAATGTGTTCAACAAGGATTTTTGGCAGAATTTAGTGGAAGCCGTTCTTTTCACGGTTGCGGCTGTCGTTCTCACCATTCGCGCGTTCAGGCTGATCCGCGAGACACGAAACATCCGCCTTGGCCTGCGCGGAGAGCAGGCGGTTGGCGAGGCGTTGAATGATGTTGGCGACTGCGGTTTTCGCGCGTTCCACGATTTTCCCGCTGGTGAGAATTGGAACATTGACCATGTGGCCGTTGGGACTCGCGGTGTGTTCCTGATCGAAACGAAAGCCCGCAGCCGCCGCCCCAGCCGCAACGGGCAGCCGGGGCACGTCGTTGTTTATGACGGCGCGACACTGCAATTTCCGTCCGGCACTGACGCGAAAGCCATCCCGCAGGCACAACGAAACGCCCGCTGGCTATCCGAATATCTGACGAAGAAAACCGGCGAGCCGGTCGCGGTGGAAGCGGTGGTTGCCCTCCCCGGCTGGTTTGTCGAGGCCAAGGGAATTTTCCCGATCAAAGTGATGAACGCTTCTTACCTCGCCGGACATTTGCGGCGGCAGGGCGAAAAAATCGAACCCGCACAGGTGCGGCGAATCGCCGCCGCGCTCGATGAGAAGTGCCGCGACTTGGAATTTTAAGGCTGCGCTCTCGTGACTCGCGCCGGGCGGCAAACTTTGTCCGAAGATGTCCGGTTAAGGGGGCATAACAAACAGGATTTGACAACCGTATTGGTTGCATTATGGTTGCCACATGGCAAGCATTACAATCAAAGACATTCCAGAGGAGATTCACGCGAGGTTGATCCGCGAGGCCAGTGCCCATCACCGCAGCCTTAACGGGGAACTGTTGCGCCGCGTCGAGTTAAGTTTTGAACTGGAGTCCGCTTTCAGCACGAAGCGCGACGCCCAATGGATCAAGGAGGCGATAGACAGCGGCCCGGAAGAACCTTTGACGCGCCAAAAATTTGACGCCGCCGTGAAGCGCGGATTAGCCAAGGCAGCCAGCAAGTCCGCCGCGCCATGAAATTGAACGTCCGCCCGTTGTTTTATTCCGACGTTGAGGAAGGGGTGGCCTATCTTGCGGAAGCTGCCGGAACGGAAATCGCGCAACGATGGGCCGAGGCGGTTTGGAGCACGATTGACGAGTTAAAGCGGCATCCTTTGTTTGGACGCGAGCGGCGTGACCTTCCCTTTCCCGGTGTCCGCTCTTGGCGTGTGATGGATTTCGCCCGGTGGCTGATTTTTTACGGGGTGAAACCCGAATCCATCGTCTTTTACCGGGTCAAACACGGAGCCGTTAATCTGGTTAAGCTGGATTTCAACAGCTAGAACCGCTTCCCGGCTTGGTTCGCCGCCGCGCGCGATATTGCGGCAGCGTTTTGGTTAATCCTTCCAAGTGATGATTCCGTCGGGCGCGTATTTCAACCACGGGGCAAAGCGTCCATCCAGCCTCAGTGCGGCATAAGCCGCCGTCTTGCCGAACCCCAGACTTTTCAAGGCCGCAACTGCGGATGTCCGGGTTAGCCCGTGCGCGCCGCGCTGGAAGACCTTTGCCATGTCCTCCCGTCCGATTAACTTCCGTTTGGCCGTCGGCTGGGGCGCGACAGCGGGGACGAATGCGGGCGTGGGAAATTTGGGCGCGGTTGGAACAACAGGCGGCGGGACGGCGGCACGCGGAGCGGAAGGAATCGGAACGGCGGCAGGCTGGGGGCGAATTTCCGCAGGAATCTGGCGGAAAGCAGGCGTTTCCGCCGCTTTCCGGCGGCTTTCCGCTTCGTTCGCGGGCACGGTTTCCGGCTTCTTTTCCTCGTCGTCGGACGAAAGACAGTCCAGCAAGAGCACAATTCCGAGGCCGATTGCGCCGCCGATGATTAACTGCGGCGCGATAGCGGCAATGGTTGGGGCAAGTGTTGCGAGCAGCGGAGCGGTCTGTTTGGGGTTCATAATCTAATCAGTATTCCCGGCCTTGTTCCGTCGGAGCGGAGTCGGAAAAATGTGTCCGTAATGTCCGCGCGGACACTTCGGACGCCTTTTTCTCACTCCGTAAAATCAAAAAATGTCTTATCGGCATATCAGCAGGGTGTTTCCTCGTTTTCGCCAAGCAGCCGGAAACCTTTCCAGCCGCGTTGTTTTTTGCCGTCCATGCCTTTGATGTCGTGACGCGGTGGCACACGAAACAGGCGTTGCACGACTTCCTGACAATCCCGCCCGAACAAATTACGGCTTAACCCTGTCCAGCCCCTATCGGCGCAGAAATCAGAGTAAGCCGCGAACGCATCCGTGACGGTCAACCCCTCCGCAGTGCTGTCCGCAAGGCAACGCTCGGCAAAGAACACGTTCACCGAATCGCTTTCGAGCAACAATTCATCCACTCGCGCCTTTTGGACGGGCGACAAGGCGAGCTGCCAGCTTGCAGTGCGGAGCGCGTAAAGGCCGTCAAGCATCCAGTTCAAAACGCCGGATGCCTCTGTTTCCAAAATCCTCTTGTCGAGGTCTGGGATGGCGTTCGCGGGTTTCGGCTTTTCGTAGGCGATGATTTTCAAGCGGCGCTGCCACGCGGGAACGTCGCCCTCAAGGTGAACCACCAGGCGTGAATTGCTCGTGACGATGATGTTGAATTCACAAGTCAGCGATGGCGCGGCCATGCTGCTCTTGAGTTCAACCGTTATCGGATCGCCCCCGGTCAAACTTTTGAGAATGGATGCGTTTTCGTCGCTCAGAAAATTCGCGGGAACATCCGCGCCATAAAGCAGCGGGCGGTCAATCATCCGGCCAATCTCAAACCTGTCGTGCAAGTGCTTTGTTCTCAGGCTGCCGATGTTGGCTTCACCAATGATGCCTTTCAGGATGCGGACGAACGTGCCTTTGCCCGCGCCCGCCGTGCCGCTTAAAATCAGCATGGCCTGTGAAATGTTCCTGCCGACAAGCGCAAGCCCGCACCAGCGTTGCAACAGGCTGATGTCATCGAAATCCAGCGAGTTGCCCAAAAGGATATTTTCAAAGGTCGGACACTTCGCGCCGGGGATGTAATTCACGGCCAGCTTGTTTCGGAAACGGTATTGAGGCGAGAACGGCAGCAACGTGCGGTCGCTGACTCGCAGAACCCCGTTGCCAACCGGCAAAAAATCTTCCATGCCGCCGCTGAAAAAATCGTCCGGCACGACGACAAGGGATTTGGCCCGCCTCACCGCGCCTGCCAGTGCCGATGAATCGCGCTGCGAAAATTCCAGCACGTCCACGTCGCAATGCTCTTTGCAGGCGCGGGCGCAGGAAAGCAGCAAGGCTGAAAGCCGGGTTGAAACATCTTCCTCGCTCGCCAGCGTGTAAATTCCGAGTTCCGGCGTGTAGGTGTAAAAGCGGTTTTCACCGCGCAAAAAGACGGTGGGGGTCTGTGGGTTCGCCGCTTCGCCCAAAGTCGCGGCCATGAAACTTTCGTTAAGGTCGCTGGCTTTTGTCCTGCCGTTTGTGGACTTCAGAGAAACGGCTTCGCCGTGGATGTCTGCCAGTGCGGGAAACTTCTGCTTGAACCAGTCGTTCGGCGTTATCTCTGCGGCGGCGGGTGGTTTCATCACTCAATCGTTTTCAGCGTCGGGGTTGGCGGTGGTATTCAGCCGGGGGCGGTATTCTTCGATGAGCGAATTTTGCAGGGAAACCGCACGGTTGGCGGGACAGCGCACGAGGGCGACTTCCACCTTTGACGCGGCGAACGTTGCGCCTGCGGTCTTGCCCGTCCAGTGTTGGAAATGCCGGAGCAAGGTCGAGTAAAGCCGGTCGGTGTGGCTCTCGCCGATATAAACCACTTCGCCCGAAAAAAACAGGAAGTCGCTTTTCTCCCGGATGAGGTAGCAACCGCTCCTGCCTTTCAACGCCCTGACCCACGGCGCGACGGCGCGGCCTTCCTTGATGGAACGATATTCGAGGCTCATTGCACGCCTCCTTTTTGTCTGCGGAGCAATGCGGCTTCAATGGACGGCCAATGGAATAGCACTCGCCGTCCGCCAAGGCGCACAGAGGGGATTTTGCCGGTCGTGCGCCAACTGAACAGCGTCCGACGTGAAACGGGGAGACGTTTCAACAGTTCCTTTTCGTCAATGAAGCCCGCCTCGCCCGGCGGTGCTTGTTGTGTGACAGTAGTTGTCATGCCCGCACATTATCGCGGGCACGCGAGGGAACTAGCGGCAGAAGCGGGACTTTGAAATCGGGGGCAGACCGGGCCGCGAACAATTTGCTAGCCCGGTCTTAGTCGTCTTTGTAGAGACCGCTTTTTCCCTGTGGTCTTCCTTGACTTCCTTTGCGAAATGACAGGCCGATGCTGCGGCAAGCCTTTCTCGTTGCCGCATGGTCTGATTGCTGGGCTAAAATGCGCTTGTCCTCCAGCCATCGGTGAAGCTGGGCGGCACTTTTCATCTTCTCAACTTCCAGCCAAAAGAACGCAATGGCATGAATGATCTTTTCTAGCTGGGTGGGTTGCTCGACCTTGTTCTTTATAGTTGTTGCACCCTCTCTCACTCCATCGAAGAAAGGCCACGCTTCTGTGCGAGAGACGCTATTGACCCACGAATTCAAGACCTCGCGCAACTCTGGCGGCGGCTGCAATACGTCAAAAGCTTCGGGCAAGGGAACATTTTCCAAGAGTCCTGTTAATTTTCCAAACTCACGCGCGTCGGTGCGTTTGAGCTTATCAATGTCTATTTTCAGTCCCGCGAACGATTTTTCCCACGCTACGAGCGCCCACTCCGGCACGTTTGTTGACTCACCGCATAGATGACGGGCGATTCTCCACGGCGTCAAATTTGCACCAACAAGCTTGCCGAATATCAATTGGAATATCGGGGCAAATCGCTTGGCCCAGTGGATTATATCGCCGACAGGGGCGTTTCTCATCTTCGGACACATTCCTGCCATGAAATTTCTCACCAGCTCGATCTGTTCCTGTTCCGAAATTATCCGGCGCGGTGGCGGTGTTGTGGATGAACTCGCAGTTACTTCCGGGTTTGGTTCAGCGGCGTCGGGACTCTGTGTTTTTGTCCGTGATGACTTGGTCTTCATGGGCTGTGAGCATTATTTGGAGTGACGTGAAACCACTTTTCCGCGTCCGCCTTTGTCGCCAGCCCCTTGTAATGGGCGTGAATCTGTCCGGGCGAGTTGCCCGCTTGTTGCGCGGTCAGATTTTCGTTCGCGTGCAGCGCAAAGTGATAGGTGCAAAAGGCGTGGCGGAATCCATTTTTCCGGCTCGGAATTTTCAGACTGCGGCGCAGCTTTGTAATTCTGCGCTGATACATTTGAACGCTGCCGGGAAACACCCTGCCGGTTGCCTTGCGGAACGGGGCAAGCCACGCGGCTAGCGCGGAGCAAATCACCACAAGCCGCCGCTGGCGCGTCTTGGCCTTCTGCGCGGAGATTTCAATGTGTCCTTCGACGCGCCACACGTCCGCCCAATCCAGCCGCAAGATTTCTTCGGCGCGCAAACCGGCAAGCCCGGCCATTGTCAGCACGGGAAGCAAATCGGCGTCTGCATTGTCCAAAAGTTTTTGCAGTTCGGCGGGGCGGAAAAAATCCGTGTCCGCAGTCTCGACCGTTTCACGCGTCATGCCGTTGGATTCAAACAGGCGATGATTGACGGGCAAATAATCCTGACGGACTGCCCAAGAGAGAAACATCTTCACCGCCGCGCGCCGGTCGTTGCGGTTTTTCGCGCCAACGTCCGTGAACGGTTTGAAGTGAAGATTGAGATGCTCCTTTGTCAGTTCACAAACGGCAGTCGCGGGAAACGTGTTCGCAAATCCGCGCAGCCACGAGGCGACGTGCGTTTCGTAGCTGGCGGACAATTGAGCGCGTTTGCCGTCTTTCGCCTCCGCCTTGTGCCTGCGCCCCTCAAGAAATTCCTCGACGGCCTCGGAAACATCTTTGCGCCGGACGGCGGCGACGGTTTGCAAGAATCCCTCGATGGCTTCGCCCAAGCCACGCCCGTTCAATTTCCCCGATGCCTCGACGAATTCCGACACGACGGCGAGGAGCGAAAAGCGTCGGCCCGTGGACTGGCGGAAAGTTTCGAGCCGTTCAAGCGCGGCGAGCGCGTCGCGGGACTGTTCGCCTGTGAGCGCGGCGGCCTGTGACCCGTCCGCGATTTCACGAACCATTCGTTCGGCCTCGGTTTTCGCTTCGCCGTAGGATTTGAAACTGCGGGTGACGCGCCTGCCTGCGACGTAGTAGGCGAGCCGATAAAACGGGTAATTTTCCGTCTTGCCGTAAATTGTTGCCTCAACGCGGCGAAAGCGGATGGCTTTTGGAAATCT
The DNA here is from genome assembly GCA_964589935.1 of uncultured Verrucomicrobiota bacterium. GTDB lineage: Bacteria > Verrucomicrobiota > Verrucomicrobiia > Limisphaerales > VHCN01 > VHCN01. Next base: position 107,235 of record CAZPVD010000005.1, read on the forward strand.
CACGTTTGGCTTTTCCGTTGCCGCCTCAATTTGTGCGGAAACTGTGCGGTAAAACCCAATACCCTCATTTTCCCTAGGATTTATGGTGCGCGATAGAGGATTTGAACCTCTGACCCCTTCCGTGTCAAGGAAGTGCTCTACCCCTGAGCTAACCGCGCGACCGATGCGAAACTCGGCGGAAAACGCTGCTTTTTCGCGCCCTTCCGCATGACGAGCGCGGGCGAAAATCCCCCTTTCTCGCCGGCACTGCAAGCGCAAAAAAACGTGTCGAGCCCGTTTGCGGCTCGCGCGCGATGTCTGTTCATTCGCTCAACGCACTCCGCCCGCGTCGGGCGCTTCGGAAATCCGTTGCGGCGGCCAATCGCGGATTGCCTTTCGCCAAATCTGGTGGCGCGGCGATGATGCCCCGCGCGGAATTTGACGCGGCACGGCTTCGGGCCGAAAATGCAAATGGCCATGAAAACAGCGCGGCACATCCGTTCTAAAGGGGTTTCCGCCCGCGTCCAGTTTCGCGCGGCGGCCAGCGCGAGCGACGTGCTTGGGATGCCGCGCGGGCCGCGCGGGCCGCGCGCCGCGTTCGCGGGCGTCAAGGTTCCCAAACGCTGGCATTGGCATTGGCGCGTGTTGCTGTCGCTGCGGGAACGCCTGACGGGTGAGCGCGTTGTGCTCGCTAAAACTTCCTCCGGCGAAGCGGTCAGTTATAGCATGCACATGGCCGATGCCGCGACGGATGACTTCGACCGCGACCTCGCGTTGAGCGAGTTGTCCGCCGAGCAGGACCTTCTCTATGAAGTCGAGGCCGCGCTGCACCGCATCGCCGACGGCACCTACGGCCAGTGCGAGGCGACGGGCAAACCGATCCCTGCCGCGCGACTGCGCGCCATTCCGTGGACGCGCTTTTCGGGCGAGGCGGAGGCGCAGTTGGAGAAAACCGGCGCGGTCCATCATGCGCGCTTGGCCGAACTGGTTTCCGTTCAACGTGCCGGCCTCGCCACCTCGGATGAAAACGGCGATGAAGACAACGGGCCGCCCGCGCCGGAGGAACAGCTCCGCCCGGTAACGGGTCCGGGCTTGAAACTGAAACAAGTGCGGGCGTTTCAGAACGACTCACGAAGCCGCCAGCAAAAACGCAACCCCACCGCGCCTGGCGGCCGCAAGGCTGCGCGTCGCGCGTGAGAAGCATCTCCGCTGAATGGGCAATGGGGGTGGCGCTGAAACCACCGCCGCGATGCGCTCTCCTTGTTGCTCTTGGAAGAAACCCGCATCCGCTCGCTAAACTTGGGAAGGCCCTTGAAGATTGTAACAGCCCGCAGCCTTCACAGGAGACCGGCTGGATTTCCTCATTTCGTGCTCATTCATCCGACGAAAACCGCATTGACCCTGCCCTGCGCGCTTGCTAGCGTTCGCCCCCTTCGCGACGCCCGGCGTTGCGGTGTTATGCGACACACAATTTCAGTCCTCGTGGAAAACAAGTTCGGCGTGCTCACGCGCGTGGCCGGGCTTTTCAGCGGCCGCGGCTACAACATTGACACGCTCAACGTCGCGCCCACGCAGGACCCGAGCGCGAGCCGCATGACCATCGTCACCCGCGGCGACGACGCGACCATCGAGCAGATCGTCAAGCAGCTCAACAAGCTCGTGGACGTGCTCGACGTGCAGGACTTCCGCGAGACGGAGTTCATTGACCGCGAGCTGGTGCTCGTGCGTGTCTCGGTGGATTCCAAAACGCGCGCCGAAGTGATGCAAATTACGGACATTTTTCGCGCTAAGATCGTGGACGTGCAGCCGAAGAGTTTGTCCATCGAGATCACCGGCAACGAGAGCAAGGTCGAGAAATTCATCACGCTGATGAAGACCTTCGGCATCCTCGAACTCACCCGCACGGGCAAGGTCGCCTTGCCGCGGCGTGACACGTCGCAATAACGCATTCGCAGTTTTCCGTTTCAACTCAACCTCCGTTCAACACACCCATGCCTGCAAAAGTCTATACCGACAAGGACGCCGACCTCGGCGTGCTCGCCACCAAAACCCTCGCCGTCCTCGGCTTCGGTTCGCAAGGCCACGCCCACGCGCTGAACCTCAAGGACAGCGGCCTCAACGTCATCATCGGCCTCTACGAGGGCAGCAAGTCCATTCCTGTCGCGAAAGAAAAGGGCTTTGAAGTCCTCACCACCGCCGAGGCCGTGAAGAAGGCGGACGTCATCATGGTCGCGCTGCCGGACACCAAGCAGGCGGCGGCTTACCTGAAGGACATCGCGCCGAATTTGAGCAAGGGCAAGACACTCCTCTTCAGCCACGGCTTCTCTATCCACTTCAAGACCGTCGTTCCGCCGAAAAACGTGAACGTCATCATGGTCGCGCCGAAAGGCCCTGGCCACATCGTCCGCCGCCAATACACAGAGGGCAAGGGTGTGCCCTCGCTCATCGCCGTGTATCAAGGCGGCAACGCCGCAAAGAAAATCGCGCTCGCTTGGGCCAAGGGCATCGGCGGCACGCGCGCCGGCGTCATCGAGACGAACTTCAAGGAAGAGACCGAAACCGATTTGTTCGGTGAACAGACCGTGCTCTGCGGCGGCTGCACCGCGCTCGTGAAGGCGGGCTTCGAGGTGCTCGTCGAGGCCGGTTATTCGCCGGAGATGGCTTACTTCGAGTGCCTGCACGAGTTGAAGCTCATCGTGGATTTGATGAACGAAAAAGGCATCGCCGGGATGCGCTTCTCCATCAGCGAGACCGCCAAGTGGGGCGACGTGACCGTCGGCCCGAAGATCGTGGACGCGAGCGTGAAGAAGCGGATGCAGAAGGCGCTGAAGGAAATCCAGAACGGCAAGTTCGCGAAGGATTGGGTGAAGGAATACGAAGGCGGCTACAAAAAATACAACGCGCTGCTCAAGAAAGACGAGCAGCACGCCATCGAGAAGACCGGCGAACGCCTGCGCGGCCTCATGCCGTGGATGCCCAAGCGCTCGATCAAGGGCGTCCAAGCCTCTTACTAAAAAACAATCGGGAGGGACGAGCGAGTCCCACTTCGATTTCACGCGCCAGCCGCCGGAGAAATGCGGCGGCTGTTTTCATCTGTGAGCATCGCAGTGAATTTCACCGGCGGTCACAGACCGCCGCTACAACAATCACAGCATCACGATCTGCCCTGATTTCACCGAGCGTTCCTCGGCTTCGCAGAGTTCCACCGCGCTCACCGCGTCGCGCGCCGTGACGACCGTCGGCGGTTTGCCGGTGCGGATGGATTCGATGAAGTGCTGCAGCTCGCGCACGTAGCCGTCCGGGCCGTCGCTGGCGATGACGCGCGCGGGCTGGCCGTTTTCAAAAAGTTTCAGCGCGTCCGCGCCGCGCGAGAGATCGAAGTCCGCCGTCGCGCGCTCGAAGTTCACCGTGTAGCTCATGCTGAAGCCGAAGCCCGGCGTCATGCACCACGAGCCTTCCGCATGAACGCACGCACCGCTCGCGAACTGATACTGCGCCACGACGTGATCCACCGCGCCCGTGTGCTTCGTGTAGCCCGTGGCGAACACCGCGCGCGGACGGCCGAAGCAATACTGCGCGAAATCCACGTCGTGAATGTGCAGGTCGAGCAGCGCGCCGCCGGATTTCGCGCCGTCCGTGAAGTGCGCGTGGCCCCAGCCCGGCGGCTCCGCGACGCGGCGGAAGCGCGCGCCGAGAACTTTGCCGTAAGTGCCCGCGTCAATCGTCTGCTTCAGCCACGCCCAGCCCGGCCAGAAGCGCAGGCACATCGCGGGCATGAAGAAACCCTTCGCCGTCGCGGCGGCGTCCGCGATGTCGCGGGCGAGCGCGGCGGTGCGGGCGAGCGGCTTCTCGCAGAGGACGTGCTTGCCCGCGCGCAGCGCCGCGATGGCGAGCGCCGGATGCGCGTGCGTCGGCGCGCAAATGTCCACGATGTCCACTGCCGGATCGGCGAGCATCGCGTCGAAGTCGCGGAAGGCTTTGAACGAACCCGGCTCCAGTTTCACCGGCGCGTTGTCGCCGACGTTGCCGGCGACGCCGGTGAAATCGCCGTCGAGGTGGCCTCCGCTGGGATTGCACAGCGCGGCGACGCACGCGTCCGGGAGTTGCCGCCACGCCTTGATGTGCGTGGCCGCCATGAAGCCGAGGCCGACGATGCCGACGTTCAACATAGGGAGTCAGGAGAAAGGATCAAACGGCCAGTGCTTCCACAAACTCCTTCGCCCGCTTGATGTCCGCCGCGCGCGTCGTGCCGGCCTCGCGTTCGATGGCGAGGTCGCCCTTGAACTTCACCTCGTCGAGCATGCGGAAGAACGCCCGCCAGTCCACCTGGCCCGCGCCCACCGGCACCTCGTCGCCCCACGCGCCGGGCGTCTTCGTCGCGATGGCGTCCTTGAGATGGCACGAGCGCAGGAACGGCCCGAGCACGCGCAGCGCGGCGATGGGGTCGCCCTTCTCGTAGAGGATCATGTTCGCCGGGTCGAAGTTCACGCCCACCGTCGAGCAGTCGAGCTTTTCGAGGAAGTTCCGCAGCGTCTCCGCCGTCTCCTGCCCCGTCTCGAAGCCCAGCGCGATGCCCCGCTCGCCGAACACCTCCGCGATGCGCGCGATGCGGTCCAGCAGCTTGAGGAAGTCCGGGTCGCCCTCCTCATGCGGCAAAAAACCCGCGTGAAAGCTCACCAGCCGCAGCCCGAGCTGCGACGCGACGCGCGCGTTCTCCTGGATGTTCCGCCAGTTCTGCTCCCACGTCGCGTCCGGCACCACGCCGCCGGTGCGGCGGATCGAGTCCGGCGTCGAGTAATCCTCGCCCACGGTGCCGAACATGCCGGACACGATGGCCACGTCCTGCTGCGCGCAGAGCGTCGGCGTCGCGCCCCACACCTCGGGCTTCTCGCGGAGCGGGTCGAGCGCGAGCTGCACGCGCGGGATGCCGAGGTCGCGCAGGTGATCGAGCAACTGCTGCGGCGAAGCCGGCTGAAGCGACCACGAACACACCGCAAGCCGGGAAGAAAGATTTGCTGGCATAAGCGACAAGGAACCCGGACATGAAGCCATGAACCAAGCGCCTTGTCACGCAGGATGAGGCGCGGGGCGGGAAAGGCTAACGTCCAGAGCTCAGGCACGCGGGACCAAATGACATGAACCGCGAAGCGGAACTGGAGACGCCATCCCGCGTAGCCTGAAGCGATTTGTTAGACATCACGTCGTCAATAACTCGGAATGAGCGTTCCAGCTCCGCTCCTATCATCTACCGAAATGAAAATGTAGCCTCCAGGAAACCCCGGTGGCTTGTGGTCAAACATGACAAACCACTTCTGCTGCCTGGAATCAAAACTCACACACGGTGCCTGATAATCGTCCAAATGCATGCTGGCCTTTTGGGCTACCGCAACTGCAATCTGCTCTACTTCGGGCTTCGTGAGTCGTGTGACCGGCGTCTGTGCTGTCGTGCAGCCGACCAGCGATAATAACAAAAAAGAAACAACGACTGGCTTGAAGGTTCGCATGATGTCTAACATACGAACAGTTGTTCGTATATCGGTTCCTATATCAAAACCACCTACGGCACCCGTTTCAGCGCCGGGTCTCTCCACGGGCTTTTGACTTTCTTAGTGCCGATCGAGCGCACGCGCAACCATTATTTTCCGCCTCCTCATGTCGGCGGCTAAGGTGCGTTCAGCGCAGCTTCGCGCCCTTCACCTTCTCGACGAAGTCCACGAAGCCGGCGGCTTGCTTGTGCAGGCGGGCGAGCAGTTCGGCGTCCTTCAAGCGGCCCGCGTCGTCGAGCAGGTTGCCGATGCCGGGCAGGAAGACGCGCTCGGGGTAGATGAAGGCGTTGCGGTAGCCGAAAATCTGCTGGAGCTGCTCGCACGAGCGCAGCGCGCCCCACATCCCCGCTGAGAGTCCCGTGAAGCACGCGGGCCGGCGCTCGAAGCTCTCCGGGAATTTGAGCATGTCCACGAAATACTTGAGCACGCCGGGGAACGAGCCGTTGTATTCCGGCGTGACGACGTGGACGCCGGCGGATTGCAGGATGGCATCCGCGAAGGGCGCGAAGCTGGCGGGCTTCTCGCCGTAGCTGGCGGGGGAGAAGATTTCCGGGGGCAGTTGCGCGAGGTCGAGCACGCGATGGGGGACGCGCAGCGCGGCGTAGGCTTCTTCGATGTGCGCGGTGATCTTGCGCGTGTTGCTGCCGGGGCGGTTCGTGCCGGAGATAAGAACAATCATGCGCGGGAGGATGCACCGGGCCGGCGCGGGCGGCAAGTCTGCGGGAAGATTACTGCGCGGGCGCGTTGGGCGGCAGGCTGGCGATCCAGTCGCGGATGACCTTCACCGCCGCGTCATCCACGACCGAGGACGCGAGCGGGGGCATTCGTCCGATGCCGAGCTTCGCGATGCGATGCAGCAGCACGGAGCTGTCGGGCTTGCCCGGCGCAATGATGCGCGCGTCGGGCAGGCCGAACTTGTCGTGAATCGGCTCGACGCCGATGGCGCGCATGGCGTCGGTCTTGGCGGACTGCGCGAGGTTGATGGCGGAGTTGCCGCCGCCGGCCTCGACGTGGCAATGGGCGCAGTTGGATTGCAGATACGAGCGGGCGCGGGCTTCGAGCGGTTGCGCCGGATCGTAAGGGTCGGTGAGATGCGCGTATTTGTCGGGTGCTTTCGGGAGCTTGCGCGCTTTGAACAGCCCGATGTGTTCCATCGCGCGGAGCTGGTTGTCGCGCACGCCGCCGTAGTCGTGTTCGCGGTTCATTTGAGGCGTGGTGAGGCCGAGCACGAACTGCCCGGCGCGCGAGTGGCAGACCATGCACTCGGCGCGGCTGGGGAAGTGCCACGTCTGCTTGCGCGAGCCGCCGGGGGCGGACTTGTCCTTGATCGTGTAGGTGCGGTCGGTGCCGGCGGCGTTGATGAGCGTGGCGTCGGTCTGCGAATCATTCCACAGGTAGGTGTAGCCGACCCACTCGTTTTGTTGCAGCACGAGCAGGCGCGTTTCGAGGCGGCGACGCGACGCGGGATTGCCGGCCTCGCGTTCGAGCGAGAAACTCTTCACGAGCACGGTCTGCTCGGGGAACTTCCACGCGCCGCCCTCGGTGAACTCGATTTGATTCGTGCCCGGCAGCGCGATGAAGCGTTCCTTGTATGCGCCGTCGGACCACAGCGGCGAATTCACGGAATACGGGATGAGCGCGGGCTGCGGCGTGTGCTTGCGGACGCTCGTGAAGAGGCCGGTTTCACTGAGCTTTTGCGGGAACCTGGTCTTCACCTTCTCGGGCGGGGCGGTCTCAAGCTCGAACAGAGTTCCCGCGTAATCCACGTAGAAAATTTCGCCGTGCTGTCCCTCGCCGAAGCCGACGATTTGGTGCGGCGTGTCGCCGAGTTCGCGCTGCCACGTCACGCGGCCTTTCGCGTAGCGCGCGCCCCAGATTTTGCCGGTGCCGTAGTCACCGTAGATGTAAGCGCCGCGCAAATCCTTGAAGCGATTGCCGTAATACACGATGCCGCCGGTGATGCTGCGCGCCTCGGCGTGCGGATGCTCGATGGCCGGCGGGCTGATGGGCACGGGGCCGCGTTTGCGCAACGGCTGGAAGGGATGCGAGCCTTCATTGACGCTCCAGCCGTAGTTCGCGCCGCGCTGGACGACCTCGATCATCTCCCACAAATCCTGTCCCACGTCGCCGACCCAGATGTCGCCGGTCTGGCGGTCAACCGTCAGTCGCCACGGGTTGCGAAAGCCGAAGGCCCACAGTTCGGGCCGCGCGTCGGGGATGTTCCAGAACGGATTGTCCTTCGGCACCGAATATCCGCGGCCCGCGTCGGGATGCTCGACATCGAGGCGCAGCACGCCGGAGTTCAAGTCGCTGATGTCCTGCCCCGTGACCCAGCCGTCCGAGTCGCTCGTGCCGTCGCCGGCGGAAATGTAGAGCATGCCGTCGAGGCCGAAGTCCATCTGCCCGCCGTTGTGGCCGTTGGATTCCCACTCGATGATGAGCGTCTTGCTCGCCGGGTCGCAGCGGCGCGGCGATTCGCCGGTCACGGTGAAGCGGAAGATGCGGTTCGCCTTTTTCTTCGGCGTGTTGATCGCGCCGTTGGCGAAGAAATAAACGAAGTTGTTCGTCGCAAAGCCCGGATGGAAACACAGCGAATAGGTTTCGTGCTCGGGAATTTCGCAGAACACATTTGTTGTCGCGATGTCAGGAGTATTCTCGAACACCACGGCGCGGCCCGCCTGCTCGACGACGACGAGGCGGTCGCTGCCCGGCTCGCGCTCGACGAAGACGGGATGAGTGAACTTGAGTTTCGTGAACGCGGGCTTCGCGCGCATCGGCAGCGGCGGGTCCGGCGAGCCGACGACGCGCGACGTGGTGAGCGGCACGCGGTTCGTCAGGCCGAACGGGCGTGTGTCTGAGTCCGCGCCGCGCGCGAGCGTGACGAGGGCAAATATCGCAGCGACAAACGCGAGATTTCGTGCGGAGCAAAACAGCCGGGCCATGCGTTAAAAACTACACCCGTTTGCGGACGCGCCACAACCTTCTTTGCTGCTTACGCGGCAAGCTTCACGCCACCGGAGTTCTTTTTCTCCGGGTCGGATGGTTTCTTCGGCGATCCGGATTCCTCGCGACGTTTGAGGATGCCCGGCATCACAAGCGCCGCGACGACGGAGGCGAGCAGGAGCGCCATGCCGAGGAAGAAATTGAGCGGAATGCCGACCAGCTCGTGCCGCATCCAGAGCGACGACCATTCGTAAAGGAACAGGAAACCCGCCGAGGCCAGGGCGGCCACGAAACAGAATCCGCCCTTGTGCCGGCACGGGTGATACATCAGCAGCGTCGCCGTGAGGATGATGATGAGCGAGCGCAGCGCCGGGAACGCGCTCAGTTGCGCGAACGTGTCCAGCAACGTGGCCATGCCTGGCAGCGTGACGACGATCTTGTCGCCTTCACGTCGGAGATTTTTCTCCGGCTGCGGTCCCATGATTTCCTGGCCGTCCACTTGCACCCACACGTGGTTGAGATTTGCCACGAGTCGCGCGTCCTTGTAGCCGCGCGAGCGCAGGATGCTTGCGGCGAGCACGGCGCGGCCGTCGCAATCCTCGCGCTTGCGTTCCCACACCTCGGCGGCGGTGGGCCAGTAGTCGAGGTTGCCCCAGTTATACCAGTCGTATTGATACTTGATGGTTTTGTAGACGTAGCGTTCGACGGCGGCAAATTCCTGTTTCGGCGTCGCGTTCGTCGGCAGAGTCTTGTTGATCTCCGCGTTGATGTCCGGCATCGCGGGCAGATCGGGCTGGATGAGCGCGTCGTGATGACGGAAGTGGTCAATGTGCCGGACGAACAGCACCGGATGCGGGAACAAAACCACCACGAGCACGAGCACGAAGAGGAAACACTTCACCACGAATCGCGCCGGGGCCGAAGCTTCTGCAAGGGCGTTCCACATGGTTACATGTTGTTCTGGCCGGGTGCCGTTCGCAGGGCGTGCGCGGCGAAGTCGTCATTCATATTGGTATTTTACCACCCACGGGTCGCCGGTGCGTTGCTGGAAAACCCTGAGTTTCTCGCTGAGTTCGGCGAACACCTTCGCAAACTTCGGGTCGTCGGCGAGGTTCTTCACTTCATTGGTGTCGGCGTTCAAGTCGTAGAGTTCGTAGCGCGGGCGGTGCAGATAGTCGTCCGTGCGGCGCGCGCCATACATTGTGTCGCCGCGCTTGAGCACGCCCTGCCACGTCGCCGACTCGTAGAGGTCGGACGCGAACGGATACGGGAGCTGGTGCGCGAGGTTGAGGATGAGCTTGAACTGCCGCGTCTGCACCACGCGCATCGGGTAATACATCGTGATCTCGTGGAACGTGTGCGAGGCATAAACTTCATCCCAGCCCTTCGGATTTTCCTCGTTCCACACGCTGGCGAAGGAGCGCCCGTGGAACTCATACTTCCGTTTGGCCGCGGCCTTTTTCCCGCCACCGGCGCCAGTCTCGGCCACGCCGGTGATGGGCGGCGCGTCGGGCACTTTCACGCCGCACCAGTCGAGAATCGTCGGTGTGAAGTCCACCCACGAAATCATCGCATTGCACACGCCGCCGCGGTTGCGCTGTTCCGGCGCGCGCACGATGAGCGGCAGGCGCAGGCCCGGATCATACACAGTTGTCTTCGCGCCGGGAAAAGCGATGCCGTTGTCGGTCGTGAAAATGATGAGCGTGTCCTCGTAGTGGCCGGCGTCTTTCAGAATCTTCACGAGCCGGCCAAAGCCCTGGTCAATGCGCGCGACCGACTGGTAATACTGCGCCAGCTCCGCGCGGCACTCCGGCGTGTCCGGCAGGAACGGCGGCACGACGACATCCTTCGGGTCATACACCACTTCGGTTACGCCGTCGTATTTGCCGTTGTTGCCAAACGCGTCGGGATGCTGCGGGTTGTCCTTCACCGGCCCGCCGCCGCGGTGCGGATCGGCGGTGCAGAAGTAGAGGAAGAACGGTTTGTCGTCCTTCACGCCGATAAATTCGCGGCACTTCTCCGCCATTGAAATGGGATTCCTCATGCCGCCCTGGCCGAGCGCGATCACCTGCTGGAACTTGAAGACCTCCTCCGGCTGCACGTGGAACTTGCCGATGCGCGCGGTGCGGTAGCCGCCTTCGCCGAGCAGCACTGGCAGGCTGCGCACGCTCGGCAGCGCGTGAAAATTATTGTAGCCGTGCTGGTGGCCGTATTGGCCGTTGAGGTGGTTGTGCAACCCGCTGAGGATCACCGACCGGCTCGCGCTGCAGCTCGCCGTCGTGCAGTAGGCGTAGTTGAAGCGCGTGCCCTCGGCGGCGAAGCGGTCGAGGTTCGGCGTGCGAGCGAGCTTGTCGCCGTAGCAACCGAATGTTTTGCCGGCGTCGTCCACGACAAACAGCACCACGTTGCGCGGCGCGGCGACTGCGGCGAAGGCGAGGAAAAGCAGCGAAACGAAACCGGCAAAAAGTGAACGGACTTTCATGCGATTGGGCGAGATTAGCCGTCGCGCGGCGCGTGAACGCAAGCGGAAAGCTTGCGGCCCATTGACAAAGCAGACCGTGCCGAGCACTTTGTTGCAACGCCGACGATGAACATCACTCTGGCCCCTGAAATGGAATCACTTGTGGCGCGCCGGGTCGCTTCGGGCAAATACCGTTCGGCCGATGATGTCGTCCGCGAAGGACTGCGATTGCTGCAAGAGCGGGAGGAGTTGGGCAAGCCGGATTTCGTGTTTTCGACGCTGGAGGAGTTGGAGGCCAAACTGGCTGTTGGCGTGGAGCAGCTTGAACGTGGCGAGGGGATTCCCGGTGAAACCGGTTACCGCCGGGTGAGGGAACGTTTTCGCAAGGGGCGAATGAATATCTAAGCATGATGGCCTTAGGTGACATAAGCGGCTGGATTTGTCTTGGCATGCTGATTCTTGACTTAGAAGCTCCGCAAACAGACGGAAAAAAAGGAACCAAACTCACCATGTCCCGTGCGTAGCGGATGCGCCATTTTATTTTGGGCTGGCCTGACATTCTTGATTTTATTCGGCTACGGAATTGGACAGGCCGATTCCAGCAAGCCGGTTCCTTGGTGGTGCGATAATCCGTTTGTTCCTGCGATTTTCGTCGGGTTAGTCGTCTTTGCGATTAGACAGAGGAACAAGCAATAGAGGCACATCTGTCCGTTATGATTATCCAATTCGGCATCGAGACCGAATACGGCATCGCCCGCGACGGCGCGGAGGAACTGGATGTCGTCGCCGAATCCATCGCGCTCGTGCGCAGCGCCGCCGAGCCGGGCGTGCGGATGCGCTGGGACTACGGCAGCGAGGACCCGCACGCCGACGCGCGCGGCTTTCACGTCGAGGAGTTGCGGCAGGACACCGACGAGGCCGGCTACTTCGAGCAGGACGCTCACCGCGAACTGAGCTTTGCCGAAATCAAGAGCGACCTTGCGCTCGGCAACGGCGCGCGCTTCTACAACGACCACGCGCATCCCGAATACTGCACGCCAGAATGCAGCACGCTTGACGAACTCGTCGCGCACGACCGCGCGGGCGAACGCATCGTCATGCACTGCGCCGAACGCCTCAGCGAACAGCGCGGCGCGACGGTGCGGCTCTACAAGAACAACACCGACTTCCGCGGCCACAGCTACGGCTGCCATGAAAACTATCTGCTGCCGCGCGCACTGCCGTGGGAAAAACTCGCGCAAGGCATCCAGGCGTTTCTCGTCACGCGGCAGATTTTCGCCGGCGCGGGGAAGTTTGCCATTGAGGCCGAGGACAAATTTCTTTCGCCGCATTTTCAAATCGCGCAGCGCAGCGATTTTTTCAGCGAATTGCAGAGCGTGGACACGATGCAGCGCCGGCCGCTCATCAACACGCGCGATGAGCCGCACGCGAACCCGCAGGACTGGCGGCGTTTCCACGTCATCATCGGTGACGCGAACATGTCGCCCTTCGCGACGCGGCTGAAGGTGGGCACGACCGCCCTTGTGCTCGAAGCACTCGTGCGCGATCCGCAGCGCGCGTGGCTGCAGCTCGCCGATCCGCTTCGAGCGCTCATGGCCATTTCGCGCGACCCGGAGTTCAAATGGGAACTCAAGCTGCAAGGCCGCCGCCACTCGTCCGCGCTCGCCGTGCAACGTGAGTATCTCGCGGCGGTGAAGCAGTTGTGCGACGTGTCCGCACCGGAGAAGGCCGCGCTCGTCGCGGATTGGGAAACGGTTCTCACCGATCTCGAAACGGATTTCATGTGCTGCCGCAACCGGCTGGATTGGGTCGCCAAGCTCGCGCTCGTGCGCGAGTTTCAGGCCGCACAAAACATCGCGGACGACGACCCGTGGTTGCAGGCGCTCGATTTGGAATATCACCGGCTCGACTTTGGCGAGGGGCTTTACTTCGGTCTGGAACAAAGCGGCGCGATGCTCGGTGTGCCCGATGAAGCGGTCGTTCAGCGCGCGGTGTTTGAGCCGCCGTCCACAACGCGCGCCTACGTTCGCGGCAAGTGCATCCAGAAATTCGCCGACGCCGTCGAGAACGCGCAGTGGGACCATCTCACGCTCACGGACGAGCACGGGCTGGTGAAAATCTCGCTCATGGATTTGTTCGCGCCCGGCGAGGTCTTGCGCTATCGTCAGGCCGTGGACGCCGCGCGCGTGCCGGATGATTTGCGTGGCGTGATCGGACTGAAAAAGTTAGCCTGACCCGCGTTATGCCTGACCAAGCTCAAAAGACGCGCCCGGTCGCGCCGGGCACTCCCGGCGGTGGCGGTGACGGCCCCAGCGCGCCGAAGGTGGACAAACCCAACGTCGAGGAACTCCTCAAGCGCATGCGCAAGGTGGACCCCGACCAAGCGAAGCGGTATCGGCAACGCACGGGCGAATGAAGATAACCACAGCAACGATGGGCACGCCAGTAAAGCAACAAGGCGTCAACCGCGAGTCTGCCTGCACGCCACCGTTGGTTTCGCGGTCTTATCAAAGCGACGGATGGTGGAACCTGTTGGATTTTGTGCCTAGACCGGTCGAGTTGATTGTGTGTGGGATAGCGTTGCTCGTTGATTTGCTGAAACGCTGCAAGCGATGAGCGATTCATCACAGATCGCCGGTGATTTCCTTTCGCTGCTCGCCAGTCACAAGCTTTCCCCCATCCGCGCCGATGCCTCGCTCGCCGCGCCGGTGCAGACGCAGGCTACCACGGTGTTCGCCTTTCACTTCGCCGATGGCGTGTTGATGGCCGGCGACCGCCGCGCCACGGCGGGCAACGTCATCGTCACCGACCGCGTGGACAAAGTCATCGAACTCGACGCCGCGTCGCTGCTTGCCATCGCGGGCGTGCCGGCCACGGCGTTCGAGATGGCCCGCGTGCTGCAAACGTCGTTTGAGTATTACCGCCGCAGCCAGCTTCAATCGCTGAGTCTTCCCGCGAAAGTCCGCGCGCTCGCCCGTTTACTCCGTGACAATCTGCCGATGACGATGCAAGGCGTCGGCGTCGTCGTGCCGCTCTTCGCCGGTGTGGATGTTCACGCGACGCCGCCGAAGCCGCAGATTTATTTCTACGACCCGCTTGGCGCGCAGTTTCAAGCGGTGGGCTTCGCGGCGTCCGGCTCCGGTTCGCAGACGATTCGCAGCGTGCTGAGTTTTCAGGAGCGCTACGGCCCGAAGCCATCACAGATGAACCTCGCCGAAGCCGTTCGCTTCGCGTTGCGCCTGCTCATGACCGCGGCGGAATTCGACTCCGCGACCGGCGGCGTGAACCCTGCTGCGGAAACATTCGCCACCATCAAAATCCTACGCAGCTCCGGCGTGGAAACCATCAGCGACGAAAAACAGGCAGAGTTTTTGAAAGCATGAAGAGCCACGAAGAGGCACAAAACACACAAAAGATTTCGCTCCTTGTGCTTCCTGTGCCTTTTTGTGGCCAAGCCTTATGACTGAGGAACCCTATCGCTGGCTTGAAGCCGTCCAGAACCGGCGCGAATACGTGCGCGATCAACTCAAGGACGGCTCGCCCGTGTTTGCCGCCAGCCTGCCCGACGGCATCCTGCTGCTCGGCGTCGGCGGTGGAAGCTCGAAAGTTTTCGAGCTGTTCGACCGTCACGCGCTCGCGGGACTTGGTCATCCGGCCGACATCGAGAAAATCCGCCAGGCTGCGATTGACGCCGCGCATCTCGAAGCCTTCACGCGCGCGCCGGAGGACGTGAGCCTGCGCCGGCTTGTGAGCTTCGGCCTCAGCCCGCAACTCAAGGTGAACTTCGAGCAGATTTACAGCGCGCCGTTTCTCGTAGAATTAATTCTCGCGGAAGTCGGCGGCGAACCGGCGCACGATCTTTTTTTCCGGCTGCACTTTGACGGCGCGTTTCAATTTCAGAGCGGCGGCGTGCTTGTCGCAGCGAGCGTGCCTGACGCCGAGGCCGCCGCGCAGTCATGGCTCAAGCAGTCGCTTGATGGCAAAACCTCGCGCAGCGAAGCCGCAGACCTGTTGCTTCAGGCATGGTGGCTGCTCACCGAGAACAAATCCTTCACCGACGCTGTGCCTGCCTGGGCCGAGCGGCGCGATGGCTGGAAAAAGGCGGTTGCCGAGAAGACGGTGGAACTCGGCTGGTTGGCGCGAAGCGGCGCGCGCGCGGGCCGCTATTCACCGCTCACGCAGCATGAAGTTGGGCTGGGTTGATCCGTGGTTTGCCCTTGTTTCGGTGCGGTGAAAATGCTCTTGCGCCGGGCGGTGAAGGCGTGCATTTTCTCCCGGCTCTCGCGCACGTGGCGAAATTGGCAGACGCGCTACTTTGAGGTGGTAGTGCCGTAAGGCATGCAGGTTCAAGTCCTGCCGTGCGCACCAAAATTCATCCCCGTCTTTGGCAGCGCGGCGTCCACGGTGGCAGGAAGACCCGCGCAAACTTCACCCAAAAAATTCTCCAGTTCACCGTTGCGCAAACCCACGCGCGGCGCGGCGGCTCGAATGAAGCCGCCAAATGTCTGCTGCGCGTAATGAAGCAGCCCCTGCCGCAATGGAAGCGAGTAGAGATGGAGCGTCAGCCCAAAGACAACCGTGTGCCACGCGTGCGCGTCACCCGCCTCGACGGCGGCGCGGTAGCGTTGCACGAGGCGCGCGTCGCGGAGCAGACGCAGGCGGTTGAGCTGGCGGCGGCCCACGCCGCGGCTGGCGAGCTTGAATTCCTCCGGCAGCACGGCGGCGGCAAGCTCGCGGTCGAGCGCGAGCAGTTCACGCAGTTCATTGCGGCCTGCGTGGCTGTGCGCGCGGAGGATGGCGGGAAATTCCTGCGCGGTAAGCACACGTGATTGATATTCCGAGAGAAAAATCCGCAGCGCGGGAACGCTGTCAACGGGCCGGCTCAACAAACTCGTCGCGACGTCAGCGGGGATGAGGTCGTCCGTGTCGCCGAGCTGCTCGACGAGCGCGCGAATGTCGCCGGTCAGCGCCGTCGGGCTCAAAAAACTTGGTTGTGACTGTTCGCGCATCGTCCGCAGTTTGCTGTTTCTGTTCCGTGTAGCACCCGTGCCGCCGCGCGCCAAAGGAAAAACTTTGCAACGGAGAAATTTTTCCTTTGACGAAACGCGCCGCATGCTCACAGCGCGAGCAGCAGTTTCTTGATTTCGTTCAGCCGTGCCTTGGGATCCTTCTTCGTCAGGCGTGGGAACTTGCCACCAAGCTGGATGAAATCTCCGTGGCGCGTGAGCTTGAGCTTGTCGTCCTCCGTCTCGATGACGGTGACGCCGCGCTCGCTCGCGAGAACCTTCAACTCCGTCGCGAGGAGCAGCAACTCGACCGCGGCGGGCAGCGGGCCGAAGCGGTCGCGCAACTCGCGCTTCAACGATTCCAACGCGGCCTTGTCCTCCGCCTGCGCGAGCTTGCGGTAAATCTCGATGCGATGGTGCGGCTCTGGAATGTAGCCATTCAGGCCAGAGGCGATAGGCGAGGGGCTATAGGTTTGTGATTCCGGCTCATTGCCTCTCGCCTCCCGCCTCTCGCCTTCATCAAGGAAATCCAGATTCATTTCAACCTTCACTCTCGGCTTCACCTTCTCGCCTTTTTGCGCGGCGATGCTTCGCTTGAGGAGCTGGCAGTAAAGCTCGAAGCCCACCGCCGTGATGTGGCCGCTCTGTTCGGAGCCGAGCAGGTTGCCTGCGCCGCGGATTTCGAGGTCGCGCATCGCGATCTTGAAGCCGCTGCCGAGCGACGAGTATTGCTTGATCGCGCTCATGCGCTTGCGCACGTCCGCGAGCAGGCGCGCGTGGCGCGGCAGGAGGAAGTAGGCGAAGGCCTGGTGCTTGTAACGGCCCACGCGCCCGCGAAGCTGATACAACTCGCTCAACCCAAAACGATCCGCGCGGTCAATGATGATCGTGTTCGCGTTCGGAATATCCAGCCCGCTTTCGATGATCGTCGTCGAGAGCAGCACGTCGGCCTTGCCGTTCACGAAGGCCGTCATCACTTCCTCCAAGTCGTCCGCGTGCATCTGGCCGTGGCCGACGACGATGCGCGCATCGGGCACGAGCTGCATGAGGCGGAACTTCATCGCGTCAATCGTTGTCACGCGATTGTGCAGGAAAAACACCTGTCCGCCGCGGTTGAGTTCGCGCCGGATGGCGTCGCGGATGATGCGTTCGTCGTATTCGCACACGGTCGTCTCGATGGGCAGGCGGTCCTGCGGCGGCGTCTGAATCGTGCTCATGTCCCGCGCACCGGTCAGCGCGAGATAGAGCGTCCGCGGAATCGGTGTCGCGCTGAGCGTGAGCACGTCCACCATTCGGCGGAGCAGCTTGAACTTCTCCTTGTGCAGCACGCCGAAGCGCTGCTCCTCATCGATCACGACGAGGCCGAGGTCCTTGAACTCGATGTCGCTCTGCACGAGACGGTGCGTGCCGATGACAATGTCCACGCTGCCGTTCGCCAAATCCTTCACGACGCGCGCCTGCTCGCGACGCGTGCGGAAGCGCGACAGCAGTTCGATGCGAACCGGATAATCCGCCATGCGTTCCCGGAAGGTGTTGAAATGCTGCTGCGCGAGCACCGTCGTGGGCACGAGCACGGCGACCTGTTTCCCTCCCATCACGGCCTTGAACGCGGCACGGATGGCGACTTCGGTCTTGCCGTAGCCGACATCGCCGCAGATGAGGCGGTCCATCGGCTTGGGGCGTTCCATGTCGGTTTTGGTTTCAACAATCGCGCGCGACTGATCGGGAGTTTCTTCATACACAAACGAACTCTCGAACTCGCGCTGCCACGTCGTGTCATCCAGAAACGCAT
The DNA here is from genome assembly GCA_964589935.1 of uncultured Verrucomicrobiota bacterium. Classification (GTDB taxonomy): domain Bacteria; phylum Verrucomicrobiota; class Verrucomicrobiia; order Limisphaerales; family VHCN01; genus VHCN01. The sequence continues at coordinate 124,962 of CAZPVD010000005.1, forward strand.
GGCCCGCCTGCGTTTCGCGCGCGGCCTGGATGGCGAGCAACTCCGCCGCAAGATCGCGCACGGCGTGTTCGGCCTGCTCCTTCGCCTTCGCCCAGCGATGCCCGCCGAGTTGATTGAGCGGCGGACGCACCTTGCCCGCGCCGACGTATTTGCTGACGAGGTGCGCCTCGGTGACGGGCACGTAGAGTTTGGGCGGCGGCTGGCCGGGATCAGTCTCAGCGTATTCGATGACGAGGCATTCGGAGCCGGAGTCTTGAGTCTTGAGTCTTGGGTCTTGAGTTCGCGTGGTTGTCGGCAGCGTTTGCAAACCGGCGAAGCGCCCGATGCCGTGCTGCAAATGAACGACAAGGTCGCCGGGCGAAAGCTCCGTGAAGTCAATGTCCAGCGCGGAGCGCATCGCGGCGGCGTGCGGCGACTTGAGCCGGCGCGGACGCTGCACCTTGTAGCGGCCGAAGATTTCCGCGTCCGTGACGGTGACGATTTTCGCTTCATCGAAGAGAAAACCACGAGCAAGAGTTCCCAGATGAGTCGAGGGCTTCTCTTCAGCATGGCCGAGTTCGCCCCAGATTTCCTCGAAACGCTGCCGCTCGCCGTCGTTGTTGCAAAAGACGTGAACGGCGTAGTCCTGCCGTAGCCAGCGATGGAGTTGTGTGAAGAACTCGCGCCGCTGCGCTTCGGCGATTTGCGGTTCGGGCGCGTGCTCGCCGAGCGGACGAAAGGCATCGAGCGAGTTGAATTGCAGATTGCCGAATGCGGAGTGCGGATTGCGGATTTCGTCCGTGAGCGCGAGCGGTGTCATCCCACGCGCGGCGAGATCGCGTTGGAATTCCTCCCAGCCGATGAAGAAGGGATCATCCTCCGGCACTTGCGCGGCGTAGGCGTCCGCGTGTTCAGCGAGCGACTCGGGCTCGCACAGGATGAAGAGGGTTTGATTCGGCAGGTAATCGAGCAGTGTGGCAAGCGGTGCAGGAGTCAGGATTCGGGATTCAGGATTCGGCACCGTCAACGGCTTCGCCTTCTGACTCCTGACTCCTGGCTCCTGACTCCGTTTCAAAATGCCCAGCTCGCCCGCGGGCGGCAGGATGATCTCATTGAGTTCGCCACCGTCGCGCGACATCTGAGTGAGCGGATCGAACTGGCGGAGGGATTCAAGTTCGTCGCCGAAGAATTCAAGCCGCACCGGCCACGGGCTGGTGAGCGGCCAGACATCCACGATGCCGCCGCGCAGGGCAAGCTCGCCCTTGGCCGTGACTTGCGCCTCCGGCTCGTAAGCCTGCTCCTCAAGCCACTCGATGAGGTCGAGCGGATTCGCACGGTCGCCGCGCCGCAGCGTCTGCGTGCGCGACGCGATCGCACCCGGCGCGAAAGTGCGTTGAAGCAACGCAGTGACGCTGGTGACAACAAGTCTTGAGTCTTGAGTCTTAAGTCTTGTGTCGGCAGCGAGGGCGACGAGCGTTTCGAGGCGTTCGCTGATGACATCAGCATGCGGCAGCTTGGCCTCGTGGGGGAGAATTTCCCAAGCAGGGTAAAATAAAGTGCGAGGTGCGAGGTGCGAAGTGCGAGCGTCGAGGTTGTCTGTTCGCTCTTCGCACTTCTCACCTTGCACTTCCCCAAGCCACGTCTCCAAGTCCTGCTGGAAACTTTCCTGCGTCTTGAGGCTGTCAGTGACGACGACAATCGGGCGGCGCGGAAAGAGTTGATGCAGCAATGCCGCGAAGAACGGTTGCGCGGACGGGCATACGTTCCCAAGAGACAATGCGCCGCCCGACTCCACACGCCGCGCAAGGTCCTGCACAGCGGGAGCTGCCGCGATCCTGTCAAACAGGCCGCCGGTCTTGTCGGTGAACCGGCTCTGCACCGGGCGGACGTTCTCACCGGCGCCGCGTGCGCGTCAAGCCGCTGAAGCCGCGCGATCACGACATTTCATCTTGTCGCGCTAATGGTGTTGTGTATCGTCGCAGCGTGCTCAATCTCAGGAAAGAAAACCCAAATCTTTCCCCCCAGCGCCGCGCGGCCGAGGCTGCCTTGACGAAGCTCAAGTCCACGCTCGAAACCGAGGCGGGACGCGGCTACGTGACGATTGACCATTACCTGACCGCGCGCAGCGGAGAGGCGGAGAGCGGTGTGGTGATGCCGAGCACCGATCCGGGCACGGGCTTCTACGACGTGGGCCAGGTCGTCGCCACCGGCGGCATGGGCGCGATCATCCAAGCCAAGGACCGCAACCTCGAGCGCACGGTCGCGATGAAGATCATGCTCAACTCCTCCGGCGCGACGGAGGCGGCCATCTATAACTTCATCGCCGAGGCCAAGATCACCGGCCAGCTCGAACACCCGAACATCGTCCCGCTGCACGACATGGGCGTGGCGGCGGACGGAACGATTTATTACACGATGAAGCTCATCGAGGGCACGAGCCTCCGTGAGATTCTCCAGAAGATTCGTGACGGCGATCAGGAGACGGTGATGCACTATCCGTTGAGCCGCCTTCTTGAGATTTTTCAGAAAGTCTGCGACGGCATCGCCTATGCGCATTCGCGCCGGGTCGTGCATCGCGACCTCAAGCCCGACAACGTGATGGTTGGCGCGTTCGGCGAGGTGCTCGTGCTCGACTGGGGCATCGCGAAGGTGCTGCGCGACACGCCAACGCACGAGGAAACGGCCGCGGGGCAGGAAGGCATCGGCGAGATGCCCGATGCGGGAGGGGGCGAGTTCGCCACGATGGTCGGGCAGGTCAAGGGCACGCCCAACTACATGGCGCCCGAACAGGCCGAGGGCCGCGTGAACGACATTGACGAGCGCACGGACATCTACGCGCTCGGCGGAATCCTCTACACCATCCTCACACTCTATCCGCCCATCGTCGGCAACAATGTGATGGAGATTTTGGAGAAGGTCTCATCCGGCGACATCACCGCGCCGACGGCCTTCAACCAGACACAGTCCGGCGGCAAGTCTTCCGGCAACGCCAAGTCGCCCGCGCCGCCCGTGCCGATCCTGCCGCTGCCGCACCTGCCGGAGGCGAAAATTCCCTCCGCGCTTTCCGCCGTCGCGATGAAGGCGATGGCGCTGAAGAAGGAGGACCGCTATCAGGATGTGGACGAGTTGCAGGGTGAGATTCGCCGCTACCTCGGCGGCTTCGCCACGAGCGCGGAAGACGCCAGCGCGCTGACGCAGATCAAGCTGATGCTTGGCCGGCATAAGAAGGAGCTGGCCATCGCAACGGTGTTCCTCGCCATCGCGGCCGGCATCGGAGTCTTCGCCATCGGCAAGGTCATTCACAGCAGCATCGTCGCCAAGAAGGCCCGCGAGGCGGCGGAACAACAACTCGCCGAACTGCGCGCCACGGCGCCGACGTTTGCCGCGGCGGCGCGCGCCGCGCTGGACCAGGGCCGCTTCAACGACGCGCTCGGCATCACGAACGCCATCACGTTCAACCCGACCAACGCGGAGTATCACCTTCTCAAAGGCCACATTCTCCAGTCCATGCTCCAAGTGAACGAGGCGCATGACGCTTACGTGACGGCGAGGGATTATGCCGCCACAAACAATCCCGCGCTCGCCGCGCTCGCTGAAAAAAACCGCGCCCTCTGCGGCATCCTCAAGCAGAAGCCCAAGCTTGACCTGCCTGAATTCCGCCAGCTTTACGAGGCCATGCTTGCACAAGGCCGCATCAAGGAAGCCAGTCTGATGAGCGCGCGCCTCGGCAGCGTGGACCAGCAGCTCTTCGAGAATCTCAAGCGCAAACTCGTCACTGCGAACGTCAAAGGCGAACTCACGCGCGACGTGAACGGCCGCCTTTCCCTCGACATGGCGGGCGCGAACATCGCCAGTCTCGCCGCGCTCCGAGGCATCCCGCTCGCCGAGTTGAACATGGCCGGCTGCGCCAACGTGGACGACCTCACCCCGCTCGAGGGATTGAAGCTGGAACGGCTCGACGCTTCCGGCACCAAGGTCAACGATCTTTCGTCCCTGCGCGGCATGCCCATCGCCAGCCTCAACCTCGCCGGCACAAAGGTGGATGACTTGAATCCTCTCGACAAAATGCCGCTCACGGAACTGAACCTGAGCAACTGCCTCGCTGTTGCGAACATCGCGCCGCTCAGGAGCGCGAAACTCACGCGCCTCAATCTCGCCTTCACACAGGTGCGCGATCTGACACCCATCAGCGGACAGCCCGTCGTCTGGCTGAACCTTTATCGGACGAAGGTCCAGCAAAGCGACCTCGACGCGCTCAAGGGCATGCCGCTCGGCACGCTTTTCGTTGGCGAAACCGGTGTGCGCAGTCTCAACGGACTCACCAACGCGCCGCTGGAGTATCTCGACATTCATAAAACATCGGTGAGCGATCTCTCGCCGCTGCGGCAGAGCAAGCTCCAGACGCTGTTGATGGACAACACTCCCGTGCGCGACCTCAGCCCGTTGCGGGGCATGAGCACGCTGCGATTCGTCAGCGCAAACTACACCGAGGTCGCCGATCTTTCGCCACTGGCCGGCCTGCCCGTCTCCACGCTGCGTCTGGCCAACTCGCGCGTGAGCGACCTTTCGCCGCTGGACGGCGCGCCATTCGACGGCGAACTCGATTTGTCAAACACGTCCGTGAAGGACATCCGCGCGCTCAAGGGCATGCCGCTCCAGACGCTCAAACTTCAGCGCACGCAGGTCAGCGACATCAGTTGGCTTGAGAACATGCCGCTGCACGAGCTTCGCCTGGACGAAACGAACGTGAAAAACTTCCTCCCGATTGCGAGCCTGCAGCAGATCGAGCGTCTCTCCCTGCCGTTTCCGCTTCCGCGCGCAAACATCGAGGGCCTGCGCACGCATCCGAGCATCAAGGTTCTCTCCTACAATGTTCCTGTGGACAAATGGGAGCGTGCGACCACGAAGGAGGCGTTCTGGAAGGACTTCGACGCGCGCAACCGGGGCAACTGAGCGTCACCCGCTTGCCCGCGACTGACGCCACTTGTCCAGCCCCACCGCGAGGATGATGAGCGCGCCGATGATGATTTCCTGCATGTAATTCGGCCAGTCCATGTATTGCGAGCCGGTGCGCAGCACGGCCATCGTCAGCGCGCCGATCATCGAGCCGAGGATGCTTCCCGTGCCGCCGCTCAGGCTCGCACCGCCGATGACCACCGCCGCGATGATGTCCAGCTCCAGGCCGATGGCCGCGGTCGGATCGCCCTGTCGCAAGCGCGAGAGCAGCATCACGCCGGCAAGTCCGAAGAACAATCCGGCCAGCGAATAGATGAACACCTTCATCCGTTGCACGCGAATGCCGCAAAACATCGCCGCCATCTCGCTTCCGCCAATCGCGAAGATGTATCGCCCGAACACCGTCCGTCGCATCACGACCGCGACCAGCGCCGCGAACGCGATGGCGACCCACACGCCCGGCGGCGGCATTTTGCCCAGCGGGTCGGGATCGGCCATGAGCGCGCCGACCGAGGTGGATTCAGCGGCGAAGTTCACCGTCTGGTTTTGCGCCATCCACTTCGCGAGGCCGCGCGCCACGCCGAGCATTCCCAGCGTCACGATGAACGGCATCAGCCGGAACGCCGCGATGAGCGAGCCGTTCACGAGGCCGATCACGCCGCCCGCGAGGATCATCACGCCAATTGCGACAGGCAGCCCGGCCGATTTTTGGATCAGCCACGCGCCGATGACGGACGTGAGCGCGACGACCGAGCCGACGCTCAGGTCAATCCCTCCGCTCACGATGATCATCGTCATGCCGAGCGCGCCGATGGCGACGACGACCGTCTGCGTGAGCACCGTTTTGAACGTGGCGAACGAGAGGAAGGCTTGCAGCCCGTCTGACTTCTCCGCCGCATCGCGCCACGCGAGCAGGCCGATGAAGAGCAGCGTGACGAACGCGAGGATCAAAAAGGGTCCGAGCGTCGTGAGCCAGCGGCGAGCGTTCTCACGGCGTGGGTCTGTTTCGCTGTTCATCCGCGCTGGGGCGTTTTCATCCGGGTGAGGTTGTTGTTGCGCGTGTCGCGTGTCGCCCGCGAGACGACGGCTCCTGCCGCGCGGCGGGCCGTTCACTTCAAATACTTCTCAAACGGCGGATAGACGAGTTCCTTCACGTCCGGCTGGTTCATGTTTTCCATGGTCGCGACGATGACGCCGGTGTCTATGACTCTCTCGACTTTCTTGCCCTGCAAATGCTGCACGGCGGTCATGACGCCGAGGTAGCCCATCTTCATCGGGTTTTGGATGACGAGCGCCTGCACGTCGCCCTTCTTCATGCCCTCGACGGATTGCGTGCCGGTGTCGAAGCCGACGAGCTTGACCTTGCCGCCGCCGAGGCCTTTGTCGCGCAGCGCGAGCATCACGCCGATGGCGACCGGCTCGCACGGCGCGAACCAGCCCTGCACCTGCGTGCCGAAGCGGTTCAGCAAATTCTGCGCGGCTTGATACGCCGTGTCGCGTGTCGCGCCCGCATACTGGTCGCTTGAAATCAGCTCGATGCCGGGAAATTTTTTGATCGTGTCGAGGAAGCCCTTCTCGCGCTGCTCGGTGCTCGCGGAACCGACCTGGTAGCGGAGCAGGACGACCTTGCCCTTGCCACCGAGGAGTTTTGCGAGATGTTCCGCGCCGAGCACACCGCCCTTGTAATTGTCCGTCGCGACGTAGCTGGTGATTTTCTCCGACTCGATGCCGGAATCAATGATGACGACGGGAATCTTCGCGCGAAGGGCGTTCTCGACCGGCGCGACGAGTGCCTTGGAATCGAGCGGCGCGAGCACCATCGCCGAGGCGCGGCGCACGGTGAAGTTCTCGACGACCTGGATCTGCTGGTCGCGGTCGTCCTCGCGCAACGGCCCCTTCCAGTTGATGTTCACTTTCACGCCCTGCGCGGCGAGTTCCTGCGACGCCTTGAGCGCGCCGGCGTGGATGGATTTCCAGAACTCGTGGCTCGTGCCTTTCGGGATGACCGCGATGTTGTAAGTCTCGGCGGCGTGAAGCGAAACGGCGGCGAAGGCAAACGTAAGCAGCGTCAGGAGGCGCGGTGTCATGCGCGGAGAATAGAAAGCAGCGGCGACGCGGGCAAACATTTCTTCCTCACGGTTCGGAATGACCAGTTACACAAGTCCCATCAGACTCGGCGAACTTTTTGGGGACTCGCAAAAGGGGAGTCACTGAGGAACGCCGACCGGCGAAGGCGTGTGTAACTCATCCGATTGTCCAATGAACTTCGTGACGCGGGGCGAAAGCAAAATCGCAATCCACAACGCAGGAACCACCTCAGTCCAAATGGGTCGCCAAGGGCTTACGATTAGATACGGATTGCCGAAGTCATTTCCGCCTGAAATTTTCTGAGACAAAAAACCAAATAAAATGTCCATGGAGAGAAGGAATACTATTAGCCAGCGCTGGATTATCCGCGCCTTCCTCCTATCCGCTGTGCGTTCTCCAAAAATGAGCACTGCTGTCGAACACAAACTGAAGCAGTATCCTGATGTGGGCAGCCAGCCGGTGAATGGCAGGATGGCCTCCAATAGTTCGTTTGGACACAACATGGGCAGGCCGAAACCAATTAGAGTGGCTGCCAAAGAAAACACCGCGAATGCTCGTAACTCCAACGGGGCAGAGGAAAATCGCGAAGCGATATCAGCCCAGTTATTCCGAGAACGTTTTGTGTTCATATTGAAAACACGGCGTTTTAGGACAACTCAATGGAGACCGTGCGACGGCATTGCTTGCAATTCATAGCTTCTCAGACAATTGGCCTACTTCCCCGTCTCGTTCCACAGTATCCGCAGGTTCTTTGTTTGCCGGCCGGCGAGGATGAGGTCGGGTTTGCCGTCGCCGTTGAGGTCGGCGGCTTTCATGTCCTCGATGGCGACTTCGTCGGCGGAGATTTGCGTCGTGCGCCACTGCTTGCCTTCGCTGTCGAGCGGTGTAAAGAGCCTCACGCCGGGCGCGCCTTTCGGAGTCATGCCGCGCCAGCCCGCGACAACTTGATCGCTGCCAATGCCGAGAATGTCCGCGACGGCGAGCGCGTGGCCGTCCTTGAGCGTGTCGTCGAGCACCTGTCGCGGCCAGATTCCCTTGCCTTCGGGCTGGCGGTAAAATGCGACGGTCGTGCCGTGCATCGGCTCGATGGTCGCGATGAAGCGATGGCCGCCGGGCAGCTTGCCGTCGCGCACTTCGCCGGCGGGCTGGTCGGTGTATTGGCGCTTCTTCCACGAGCCGGTGCTCTGGCCGAAGAACCACACGCCTTCCTTGCCCGCGATGAGCAGTTCGTGCTCGGGGTCGTTGTCCCAGTTGATCGGTTGGAAATTGTGCGTCATGTGCATGAAGTCGCTCACGACGGTCGTCTTCCACGGCTGTTTCGGGTCGGCGGGCATGGAGTATTCGAGCACGAGTCCGCCGGTGCCTTCGCCGCCTTTGTTGCCCTTGCCGTGCAGCGGCTTGACGATCAAGTCCCACTTGCCCGCCGGGTTGAGAACCCAGTGCATCCGGTGAACGGTCGGTTCGTGATGCAGCTCGACGGGCGTCCACGGCTGCGTGCGGTCCTTCGGCGGAATGAGGTAGAAGACCGCGCCGCTGTTCACCGTGTCGCCGGGATTCCAGCCCGCGCCGACGGCGATCTCGCACTTGCCGTCGCCGTCAATGTCGCGCGCGGCGATGCACACGTTGTCCTGCACGGTGAGGTTCTCGGCGATGACGTGCTTCGTCCAGTCGGGGTTGTGATACCACTGGATCGTTTTCTTGTCGGCGAGAAGGATGTCTGGCTTGCCGTCGCCGTCAACGTCCGCGATGGCGATGCCGTAGCCGATCTCGACCTTGTCATCAATCGTCACGGCGCGGAACTTGGGCAGCGGTGGTTCGGCGGAAATGGCGGCGGCGGAGAACGCGAGCAAAAGTGCGAGCGAAGTTTTCATAAGCGATGCCGCAGCGTAGCGCGCCGCCCGCGCGCGGCAAGCTTGGAACTTGATGCGACCTTCACCCGCGCCTACCCTCCGCGCGATGTCTCGGCTGCCGTTCGAACTGGTGCTCGCGCTGCGTTACCTGCGGCCCAAGCGCACGTTCGTGTCCGTCATCACGCTTATCTCGGTCGTCGGCGTGATGCTCGGCGTGGCGGTGCTCATCATCGTCATCAGCGTGATGAGCGGCTTCGACCGGCAGCTTCGCGACAAGATTCTCGGCTTCAACGCGCACCTGCGTGTCTTCAAAGCGAACGGCTCGCTGGAGGATTACGAGTCCGTGATGGCGAAGGTGCGGCAGCACCCGCGCGTGAAGGCCGTCGCGCCGTTCATCCTCGGCAAGGTGCTCGTCGAAACGCAGCCGCCCTCCGGCGAAGGCTCGCAGATGGACGCGCCCGTGCTGCGCGGCGTGGACGCCGAACTCGAAAGGCAGGTCAGCAATCTCCACACGAACATTGTTGAAGGCGACTTCAACGTGCGCGGCAACGGCCTCGTTGTCGGCGCGGAGTTCGCGCGCAATTTGCACCTGCGCGTTGGCGACCGGCTCGCGATTTATTCGCGGACGAATCTGCAGAAGATGAAGGAAAGCCGCGGAAAAACGAACGAGGTCGCGATTCCGCCCGACGATTACGAGGTGAAAGGAATCTTCGACGTGGGCTACTTCGAGTTCAACGCGATGGTCATCGTGAGTTCGCTCGCCAACGCGCAGGACCTCAACGGACTCGGCGACACGGTCAACGGCCTGCAAATCGTCCTCGACGACCCGATGAAGGCTGACGAAGTGAAATGGCAACTTCGCCGCATGCTGGGCGATGAATTCGTCCTCCGCACGTGGGCCGAGGACAACTCGACCATCCTCAACGCGCTGCTCGTCGAGAAGAACATGATGTTCTATCTGCTCTTTTTCATCGTGCTCGTCGCGGCGTTCGGCATCACGAGCGCGCTCATCACGTTCGTCGTGCAGAAGACGCGCGAGATCGGCGTGCTCAAAGCGCTCGGCGCGGGTGACCGGCAGGTGCTGCTGCTGTTCCTGAGCCAGAGCGCGGTCGTCGGCGTGCTCGGCGTGGCGCTGGGCTTCGGCCTCGGAATGCTCGCGGTGAGCTACCGCAACGAGTTTCTTGAATTCATGCGTCGCGCGACGGGCTTCGAGCTGTTTCCCGCGCAGATTTACAACTTCAACCAGCTCCCCGCGCTCATCGTGCCGGGCGACATCGCGATCATCTGCGGCGGCTCGCTTGTGATCTGTATTCTGGCCGGGCTGATGCCGGCATGGAACGCGAGCCGGCTGCGTCCCGTGGAGGCGTTGCGCCATGAGTGAACCGCTCCTTCAGGCCCGCGCGCTGCACAAGAGCTACACGCTCGGCCGACGCACGCTCGAAGTGCTCCGCGGCGTGGACCTCAGCGTGCAGACCGGCGAATTCCTCGCGCTGCGCGGCGCGTCCGGCGCGGGCAAGAGCACGCTGCTGCACCTGCTCGGCGGACTCGACCGGCCCGACGCGGGCGAAATCTGGTTCGAGGGAAAAAACCTCGCGCAAGTCAACGGCGGCGCGCTCACAGCGTTTCGCAACCGCAAGGTCGGCCTGGTTTTTCAGGCGTATCATCTGCTGCCCGAACTCGATGCGCTCGAAAACGTCTGCCTTCCCGCGCGCATCGCCGGTTCGGATGCCGACGTGACCGCGAAGCGCGCGACGGAATTGCTCAAGCGCGTCGGTCTTGCCGAGCGGCTGGATCACCGCCCCGCGGAACTTTCCGGAGGCGAACAGCAGCGCGTGGCGATTGCGCGCGCGCTCATCAACGAGCCGGCGCTCATTCTCGCGGACGAGCCGACCGGCAATCTCGATTCGCACACCGGCGCGGAGATTATTGACCTGCTCTGCGCGCTTCAGCACGAGCGCAACGCGACATTGCTCATCGCCACGCACGACTCGCGCGTCGCCGCCCGCGCGCCGCGCGTGGTGGAGTTGGAGGACGGTGTGATTCGCAAGGAAAATGGAAAGTAGAGGATTGAGGCTGGCAGGGTTCGCCGATCTTCTATTTTCAACCCTTCTGCACACGCCGCGCCCGGCCCAATTCCTCATTGCGCCCGCTTCGTCCGCTGCCGTAGTCTGCGCATCGCTTCAGGCATGAAAGTTTACGTTGACGGCAAGTATTACGACGAAAAGAACGCGAAGGTGTCCGTGTTTGATCACGGGCTGCTTTACGGCGACGGCGTGTTCGAGGGCATCCGCGCGTATCACGGGCGCGTGTTCAAGCTCAAGGAGCACATCATCCGCCTCTACGATTCCGCGAAATCCATCCTGCTCGACATCCCGCTGTCGCCGGCTGAGATGACCCGCGCGGTCGTCGAGACGTGCCGCAGGAACAAGGTCACCGACGGCTACATCCGCCTCGTGGTCACGCGCGGCGTGGGCACGCTCGGGCTGAACCCGAATCGTTGCAAGCGCGGCTCGGTCATCATTATCGCCGGTAAAATCCAGGTGTATCCGCCGGAGCTTTACGCGCGCGGCATGGACATCGTGACCGTTCCGACAACGCGCAATCTGGCGAACGCGGTGAACCCGGCTATCAAGTCGCTGAACTATCTCAACAACGTCCTCGCCAAAATCGAGGCGAACATCGCGGGCGTCGAGGAGGCCGTCATGCTCAACAGCGAGGGCTTTGTCGCGGAATGCACGGCCGACAACCTCTTCATCGTGAAGGGCGACCGTGTGCTCACGCCGCCGCTCTCGGCGGGCGCGCTCTACGGCATCACGCGCGGCGTGGTGCTTGAGCTTGCGCGCGAGTCGGGTTTCTCAACGGGCGAGCCGAACCTGACGCGCTATGACCTTTACACGGCGGACGAGTGCTTCCTCACCGGCACGGGCGCGGAGATCATTCCCGTGGTGAAGATTGACGGGCGCGTGATCGGTTCCGGCAAGCCGGGCGCGGCAACCCGGAGTTTGATTGAAAAATACCACGCGCTGACGCAAGTTTCAGGCGAGCCAATACAAGGCTGAACGCGATGCTTTGCAACGTCTGCAAACTGAATGAAGCGACAGTCCACCTGACGCAGATCGTCGGCGAGAAGATGCACAAGGTGGATTTGTGCGAGGCGTGCTCGAAGGAAAAAGGCGCGACCGACCCGGAGAGCTTTTCCATCGCGGACCTGCTGCTCGGCCTCGGCGCGTCGCAGGAGATGGAGCAGGCCGGGCCGGAGCTGAAATGCCCCGCGTGCGGCTTTACGCAGAGCGACTTCAAGAAGTCCGGCCGTTTCGGCTGCGCGGAATGTTACCGCACTTTTTCCGAGGGGCTTGAGGCATTGCTCAAGAGCATGCACGAGGGCACGAAGCACGTCGGCAAGGCGCCGCTCGCGTTGCAGCAGTCGCGCGACGCCGCGACGAAGCTCAAGCAGCTCGAGAAACGGCTGCAAAAGGCGGTCACCGACGAGGATTACGAGGCCGCGGCCACGCTCCGCGACGAAATCAAGCAGATGCGTGAGAAACTCGGCAACGTCCCCGCCTGACATGAACCTCAATGAGTTCCTCACGCCCGTTGCGCAGGCGTGCCAGCGCACAGGGCCGCATGATCGCATCGTGCTTTCAAGCCGCGTGCGTCTCGCGCGCAACCTGCGTGGGATGCCGTTCCCCGGCTGGGCAAAAAAGCCTGATCGCATCAAGACTTTGGAGTTGATCCGGCCTTCCATCGAGGCGCTGCCGCAGATGGCGAACGCGTTTTCGGCCTCGATGGACACGCTGACGCCGCACGACAAACAGATCCTCGTCGAACGGCACCTCATTAGCCGCGAGCACGCGGCCAAGAGCGCAGGCAGCGGCCTCGTGCTCAATCGCGAGGAGTCGTTGTGCGTGATGATCAACGAGGAGGACCACCTCCGCATGCAGTCTCTTCAGCCCGGCCTGCAAGTGAAGCAGGCGTGGGTGCTCATTGACCAGGTGGACTCGACGCTCGAAAAGAAACTCGATTACGCCTTCTCGACCGAGCTGGGTTATCTCACCGCATGCCCGACAAACCTCGGCACCGGCATTCGCGTGAGCGCGATGCTGCACCTGCCCGGTCTCGTGCTGAAGGAGGAGATCAACCAGATCATCCAGTCGGTGAACAAACTCGGCCTCGCCGTGCGCGGGCTTTACGGTGAAGGCACCGAGGCGCTCGGCAACGTCTTCCAAGTCTCGAACCAGCGCACGCTCGGCGAATCCGAGGCGCGCATCGTCGAGCGCATCAGCAAGGTGCTCGACCAGATCCTTGAGGCCGAGACCAACGCGCGCAAGGTGCTGCTCGAAAAAAAGCCCAAGACGCTCTTCAACCACATCGGCCGAGCCTACGGCATCCTCGCGAATGCGCACAGCATTACGTCGAAGGAGGCCATGAACCTCCTCTCGCTGCTGCGGCTCGGCGTGGACCTGAACATGTTTGCCGGCGCGTCGCGGGCGTTGCTCGACGAGCTGTTCATTCTCATCCAGGCCGCCCACCTCCAGCAGCATTGCGGCGAAAAACTCGAGGCCGACAAGCGCGACCTGCTCCGCTCCGACCTCCTGCGCGAACGGCTCACGAATGTTGCCCGGCCGAATCCTGCTGCCGCGCAATGCCTCGAATAGCAGTGTTGAAACAAGCTCGATTTCGCCGCTTTGCCGAGCTGTGAACAATTTATTCGTGCAACTTCCGTCTTCGTGGCTAAACTTTTCCCGTTGGAAAACGATGTAATCTGGAGACACAGATGAACGCAGCCACCGGGTGGCGCGTCCAAGTAGTGGCCGGGGAAAGTTTGGTGGCACTGGACAAACCGGCGAAGCGAACGCATCTTCATTTAGTTTATGAGCGACGAAGCCATGAGTAATTTCACCCCGCGCGCGCAGCAGGTGCTTGCGCTGGCGCGGAAGGAAGCCGACCGCTTCAACCACAACTTCGTGGGCACTGAGCACCTCCTGCTCGGACTCATCAAGCTTGGTCAGGGCGTTGCCGTCAACGTCCTCCAAAAGATGGGCCTCGACCTTGAGACCGTCCGCATGGAGGTCGAGAAGCAGGTCGGCACCGGCCCTGACCAGAAGCAGGTCGGCAACATCCCCTACACGCCGCGCGTTAAAAAAGTCCTCGCACTCGCCGCGAAGGAGGCCAAGGCGCTCAACCACACCTACGTCGGCACCGAGCACATCCTGCTCGGCCTGCTCCGCGAGGGCGACGGCGTCGCCGCGCGCGTGCTCAAGAGCCTCGACGTGGACATCGAGCAGACGCGGCAGGAGATTTTGAAGGAGCTTGATCCGAACTTCGCCTCCGGCGAGGAAGCCGCCGCCGGCTCCGGTTCCGGCGAAGGCGGACAGGAACCGAAGGGCGAGAAAAGCTCCGGCGAGGGCAAGAAAGCCGAGCAAAAGACGCCCGCGCTCAAGGCCTTTGGCCGCGACCTCACCGAGATCGCCCGCAAGGGCGAGATGGATCCCGTCATTGGCCGCAAGAACGAGATCGAGCGCGTCATTCAGATTCTCTGCCGCCGCACGAAAAACAATCCCGTGCTGCTCGGCGAGGCCGGCGTGGGCAAGACCGCCATCGTCGAGGGACTCGCGCAGGAAATCGCCAAGGGCAACGTGCCCGAGCTGCTGCGTGAGAAGCGCGTCATCACGCTCGACCTCGCGCTCATGGTTGCGGGCACAAAGTATCGCGGCCAGTTCGAGGAGCGCATCAAAGCCGTGATGGATGAAATCCGACGGAACAAGAACATCATTCTCTTCATTGACGAGTTGCACACCATCGTCGGCGCCGGCAGCGCGGAAGGCACGATGGACGCCAGCAACATCATCAAGCCCGCGTTGAGCCGCGGCGAACTCCAGTGCATCGGCGCGACCACGCTCAACGAATACCGCAAATACATTGAGAAGGACGCCGCGCTCGAACGCCGCTTCCAGTCGGTGAAGGTCGAGGCGCCCACGGTTGACGAGGCCGTGCTCATCCTCAAGGGCCTTCGCCCGAAATACGAGGAGCACCACAAGGCCGAGTTCACCGACACTGCGATTGATTCCGCCGTCAAGCTCTCCGACCGCTACATCACAGGCCGATTCCTGCCCGACAAGGCCATTGACGTGATGGATGAGGCCGGCGCTCGCGCGCGCATCAACGCCATGACGCGTCCGCCGGACGTGAAGGACCTTGAGGCGGAGATCGAGGAACTCAAGAACCGCAAGGAACGCTCCATCAAGGATCAGGACTTCGAGGGCGCCGCCTCCTTCCGCGACAAGGAAAAGCAGGCGAAGGAAAAACTCGAGGCCGTCATCAGCGCGTGGAAATCCGCGCGCGACGAAAAGCGCGTGAAGGTGGACGAGGACGACATCCTCCAGGTCGTTTCAAAATGGACCGGCGTGCCGCTCAAGCGCATGGAGCAGGACGAAATCAAGCGCCTGCTCGAAATGGAGAAGGAACTTTCGAAGGTCGTCATCGGCCAGCAGGAGGCCGTCGTCGCGCTCTGCAAGGCGCTGCGCCGCTCGCGGGCCGACCTCAAGGACCCGAAGCGCCCCATCGGCACCTTTGCGTTGCTCGGGCCGACCGGCGTGGGCAAAACGCTCGTCGCCAAGTCGCTCGCGGAGTTCATGTTCGGCGACGCCAAGTCGCTCATCCAGCTCGACATGAGCGAATACATGGAGAAGTTCACCGTGTCGCGGCTTGTCGGTTCGCCGCCAGGCTACGTGGGTTTCGAGGAGGGCGGCCAGCTTTCCGAACAGGTTCGCCGCCGTCCATATTCGGTCATCCTTTTCGACGAAATCGAAAAGGCCCACCCCGACGTGATGAACATGCTTCTCCAGATTCTTGAGGAGGGCAAGCTCACCGACAGTCAGGGCCGCGTCGTGGACTTCCGCAACACCGTCGTCCTCCTCACCTCGAACGTCGGCGCCGAGACGCTCAAGAAGGGCGCGGGCATCGGCTTCGTCTCCGCGAAGGAGGAGGCCACCTACGAGCGGATGAAGGACAAGATTCTCGACGAGGCCAAGAAGGCCTTCCGCCCTGAATTTCTCAACCGTCTCGACGACGTCATCGTCTTCCGCGCGCTGAACAAGCCCGATCTCATCCAGATTCTCAGCCTCGAAGTCGCCAAGGTGCTTGGCCGGCTCAAGTCGAAGAACATCCAGCTTTACCTCGATGAAAAGGCGAAGGACTTCCTCGTCGAGAAAGGCTTCGACCCGCAATACGGCGCGCGTCCGATGCGCCGTTCCGTGGAAAAGTATCTCGAAGACCCGCTTGCCGAGGAACTGCTGCGCGGCAACCTGCACGACGGCGAGCCGGTGCAAGTCTCCGTTGGCGACGGCAAGCTGACCTTCTCGCAGAAGGCCGCGGCCGAGGGCGCGGTCGCGAGCTGATTTTTGAAGTGAGTTCCACAATGGCCGCGTCCGTATAGGGCGCGGCCATTTTCACGCAATCTTCCGGCGGAACCGCAGCGCGCTGAGCACGAACAAAGCCGCGCCCATCGCCGCAAGAATGGCAAGGTGCCGCGCGAATTCCCCGAGGCTCGCGCCGCGCAGGATGATCGCGCGCGACAGTTCGATGAAGTAAGTCGTCGGCAGGCATGAGCCGAGCGCGTGAAAAATCCACGGCATCGTTTCGCGCGGGAAGATGAACCCGCTGAAAAACACCGACGGCATGATCCACATCATGCTCATTTGCAGCGCCTGCATCTGGCTCTCCGCGCGCGTCGCGATCAGCAGGCCGAGGCTCAACAGCGAGAAGAGATACACCACCGTGCTCACGAGCAGCGCGCTCACGTCACCCGCGATCGGCACGTCGAACAGCCAGTGCATGATGGCGAACAGCCCGCCGGCCATCGCCATGCCGAGACACAGATACGGGACGAGCTTGCCAAGCATCAGGCCCCAGCGCGACATCGGGCTGACGAGCAGTTGCTCCAGCGTGCCGCGCTCGCGCTCGCGCACGAGCGACATCGCCGTGGCGAAGGTCGTTCCGATTTGCAGCACCACGCCGATGACGCCGGGCACAAAGAAATTCGGGCTGCGCATGGACGGGTTGTAAAGAATTTGCGGTCGCACCTCGAACGGCAGGTCGCGCCTGCCCGCCTGCCCGAGCAGCGACACCACCGAGTCGCGGAACGCCACGCCCATCGCCGTCTGTAGCGCGGAGTTGGCAATCGTCGAGCTGGACCCGTCAATGAGCACCTGCACGTGCGCGCTGCGTCCGGCGCGCAGGTCGCGCGTGAAGTTCGGCGGGATTTGCAGGCCGATGTAGGCCTTGCCCTGCCGGATCGCCGCGGCGAGTTCGCCGACGCTCTGCACCTCGCCCACGACGCGGAACGTCTCGGTGTTCACGAAGCGCTCGACGAGCTGCCGGCTCTCGACCGTGCGGTCCTCGTTGAAGACGACCATGGCCATGTGCTTCACGTCGTTGTCCAGCGCGTAGCCGAACGCGATCATCTCGATCAGCGGCGGGAACAGCATGAAGAACAGCGTCAGCGGATCGCGCAGCACGACGAGAAACTCCTTGTAAAGAATGGCGGAGAAACCGCGAAAGGGCGTTTTCACTTTGCGCCTCCGTTGTTGGAAGTGTTCGTCAAAGCCACAAACACATCTTCGAGCGACGGCGCGATGGGCCGCACGTCGGCGTGCGCAATGCCGACCTTCGCCAGTTCGCCGCGCAGGACTTCCTCACCAAGCGATTGTTCGACGAGCAGGTGCATGGACTGCCCGAAGACCGTCGCGCCGCGCACGCCGGGCAGATGCCGCACCGCCTGCAGGCCCGTGGTGACGTGGTCGCACGTCACGTCGAGCCGCTTGGTGCCGGGCGGGTTGACGACGGGCAGTTGCTTCAAATCATCCGGCAGGCCGCACACGACGAGCTTGCTCATGTAAATGTAGCCGACGTGCGAGCAGCGCTCCGCCTCGTCCATGTAGTGCGTCGTGACGAACAGCGTCATGCCGAGGCTGGCGAATTCGAAGAGCAAATCCCACAGCTCGCGCCGCGCCACCGGATCAATGCCCGCCGTCGGCTCGTCGAGGAAGAGCACCTGCGGCTTGTGAACGAGCGCGCACGCCATCGCGAGCCGCTGACGCCATCCGCCGGAGAGCAGCGCGGCGCGGCGGTTGAGATACGGTTCGAGGTGCGCGAGCTGGATGAGTTCCTCGCGCCGCTTCGCGAGCGCAGCGCCGGTGAGGCCGTAAAGGCGGCCGTAAAACATAAGGTTCTCATGCACCGTCAGCTCGTCGTAGAGCGAGAACTTCTGCGACATGTAGCCGATGAGCGGCTTGATTTTTTCCGTTTCACTTGCCACGTCGAAACCTGCGATGCGCGCGCTTCCCGCGCTCGGCGCGAGCAGGCCGCACAGCACGCGGATGACCGTGGACTTGCCCGACCCGTTCGGCCCGAGGAAACCGAAGATGGAACCCTTCGCGACCGAGAAGCTCACCGAATCCACTGCCGTGAAGTGCCCGAAGCGCTTGGTGAGCGCGGAACATTCGATGATGGCTTGGGCTGCCATTCAATCCTCACTTCGCCAACGAGGGCACATTCGGAAACGTCACATCCGCGCTCATGCCGGCGCGCAGTTTGCCCGCGGCGTTGTCGAGGCGCACCTTCACGCCGAAGACCTGCCGGATGCGGTCCTCGACGGTCTGCACATTGCGCGGTGTGAACTCGGCGGCGCGCGCAAGCTGCACGACGGTGCCTTGAAACGGCTGTTTCGGAAACGCGTCCGTCTCGACCGTCACCTTGTCGCTGGCCTTAATGTTGCCGAGCCACGGCTCGGGCACGAACACGCGCACCCACAGCGGATTCGGCAGCAGCATCGTGGCGATCTCGCGGTTCGGCGCGAGCACGTCGCCGACTTTCACGCTCAACACCTCCAGCACGCAGTCGCCCGGCGCGCAAATTTTCATCTCCTTCAACTGCGCGTCAATCTCCGCGACCTGCGCCTTTGCGCGTGCGATGGTCTCGACGCGTGAACCGGCGTTGATGAGGTCGAGCTTGCTCTGCGCGGCGGCGACGCTCTTCTCCAGCGAATTAAAGCGGGCGACAGCGCGATCCAACTCAGCCTGGGTGCCAACCTTGCTCGCGAGCAAATCCTCGGCGCGCTTCTTCTCGATGCGCGCCAGGACAAACTCGGCCTGCAACGCGGCCAGTTCGTTACTCGCGGCGCTGACCTCCTCCTTGCGCGGCGGGGCTTCGAGTTCCGTGACCCAGGCCACGGCGCTGTCGCGGCGCGCGCGCAGCTCGGCGGCGTCGAGTTCCACGATCGGATCACCGGCCTTGAGCGAGTCGCCTTCCCATGCGAAAATTTTCTCCACACGCCCGCCGTAACGCGAGGCCACGCGCACTTCGTCGCTCTCAATGGTGCCAGAAGCGGAAGGTTTCGCGGCGGAAGGCTTCTTCTCGCAGCTGGTTGAAAACACAAGGAGCGCGAGCGTGAGGATGGCGAACTTAAATTTCACCTTGCCGCCAGCGTATCAGGCGGCGCGTCCGGCGGCAATCCCAAGCACTCCGTTGCTTGGCGCAACCGGCCGCGTGCGTTATCATTAGGCGTGACCTTCGCCGACCGGCAAACTGCGGGCCAGAACCTCGGGCAACAACTCGCGAGGAAACACGTCACCGCCGATCTCGTGCTCGGCCTGCCGCGTGGCGGCGTCGTCGTGGCGGCCGAAGTGGCGCGCGAACTTGGCCGTCCGCTTGGCGCGCTTGTCGTTCGAAAGATCGGCCATCCACGGCACCGCGAGTTCGCCGTCGGAGCGATTGCAGGCGACGGCACGGTGATTTTGCATCAGGAAGTGCTCGCGCGCACGGGCATCAAACATGGCGACCTTCAAGACATCATCGCCGATGAAAAAAGCGTGCTTGTCGAATATCAGCAGAAGTTTCACGGCGTGACGGCCGCCGATCTCGCGGGCAAGTCCGTGCTGCTGGTGGACGACGGCCTCGCCACCGGCTCGACAGCCGAGGCCGCCGTGTTCGCTGCGAAACATCTCGGCGCAACGCGCGTGCTCGTCGCTGTTCCCGTTGCTTCCGACAGCGCGATGGAACGCCTCAAAAAAATCGCAGACGAAGTTTTCGCACTTGAGGTTGACCCGTTGTTTGAGGCGGTAGGCCAATACTACCGCTCGTTTCCGCAGACGGCGGACGAGGAAGTGGAGCGGCTGCTCGCGGAGTTTTCGGTGGCGTAGCGCGGATTCACAGGTGCTCGCCGGCGAGCACGTCGGTTTCCTTCAGCGCGAGGTTGAACGGCTCCAGCGGCATCAGCCGGTCGTGGTCGAGGAAGTCTTCGCAGACGCGGAAAAAATCGGCGACAGTCGAAACACGGCGGATGCGGTGCAAAAATTCGCCCGTCGGCTCGACGCCGAGGCCGAGGAAATTCATGAAGCGTTTCAGGTGCGTCACGTGGCCGCGCTCGCACGAATCCGGCTTGCGCGTCGCCTCAAAAAGCGCGCGCACATAATCGAGCACGTCGTGGCCGCGCGGCACAAAGAGCGTCTCGCCGCGCTGCTGCTGGCGGATTTGGTGGAAGAGCCACGGATTGCGGATCGCGCCGCGACCGATCATCAGCCCGCGCGCGCCGGTGAGGCGCAGCACCTCGGCGGCCTTTTCGGCGGAATAGACGTTTCCATTCGCGAGCACCGGGCACGGCACGGCCGCGACAGCGCGGGCGATGAAATCATAATGAACTTCGCTGCGATACATCTCGCGCACCGTTCGAGCGTGAACGGTGAGCAGGTCGAGCGAGTGCTTTGCGAAAATCGGCAGAAGTTCATCGAAAACGCGCGGGTCGTCGAAGCCGAGCCGCGTCTTGACGGTGAACTTCACCTTCACCGCGTCGCGCAGCGCGCCGAGGATGGCGTCCACGCGGGCCGGCTCGCGCAGCAGACCGCCGCCGGCGCATTTTTTATACACGACCGGCGCGGGGCAGCCGAGGTTCAGGTCCACGGCGGCAATGGGATGCTGCTGCAGTTCACGCGCGATGCGGACGAGTTCGCCGATGTCGTTGCCGATCATCTGCGCGACCGCCGGCCGACCGGTCGGATTTTCCGTGATGGAACGCAGGATGTTCCGGTCGAGCCTCGAGTTCGGATAGACGCGGAAGTATTCGGTGAAATAAAGGTCCGGGCCGCCGTGGCGCGCCATGAGCCGCCAGAATTCGAGGTCGGTGACCTCCTGCATCGGCGCGAGTGCGAGCACCGGCGCGGGCGCGCGGAGCAGGGTGTCAAATTGTTCGGTCGGTGACATGCGGCAAAGTCGGGGAAACTATGCACTGACTCGCGGCGCGCGGCGAGCTTGGCTTTCACGCGAATGCGGCTAACCTGTCCGCATGGCCGAATCGAGCGACGCCATCCCGGCGGTGCGCGATGAGCGCATCGAGGAATTCCTCGCGCATCTCGCGACAGATCGCGGCGCGTCGGCGTTCACGCAGCGCAATTACCGCGACGCGCTGCACGAGTTCTGGCGCTGGCATCACGCCGAGCGCCGCAGCGCGCCGGACTGGCGGACACTTGAGCGCGACGACTTCCGCGCGTATCTGCGCTGGCTGGGCCGCGGGCGCGCCAGCCGCGCGAGCACGCAGCTCCGTTTCAGCGCGCTGCGGACGTTCTACAAATTCCTCATCCGCCGCGGCGTGCTGGAAACAACGCCCATCAAAAACATCGCAATGCCGAAACTGGAAAAGCGCCTGCCGAAGTTTCTGACGAAGGAGCAGGCCGTTGAACTGCTCGTTTCGCCGCTGAAGGAATTAAAGAAGCGTCAGAACGCGAGCGAAACGCCCGTGGACACGACGGAATTTTTCCGCGACGCCGCGCTGCTCGAAACAATTTACTCGTGCGGGTTGCGCGTGAGCGAGGTTTGCGGGCTGTTGTGCGGCGACATTGACTGGCGCGAGCAGCTCGTGCGCGTTCGCGGCAAGGGCAGGAAGGAGCGGCAGGTGCCGATTGGCGCGCCGGCACTGGAAGCCATCGGGCGATATTGGGAATCGGTGCGTCATCCGCGCGACGCGGCGACACCGGTTTTTCTTGCCGTGGCAAACGACCTTCGCCCAATGCTGCCGCGCGCGGTTCAATTGCGGCTCAAGTTGTATCTGAGCTTGGCGGGACTCGACCCGGCGCTCACACCGCACAAGCTGCGGCACAGTTTTGCGACGCACCTGCTCGACGCGGGCGCGGACCTGCGCAGCGTGCAGGAACTGCTCGGCCACGCGCACCTTGCGACGACGCAGGTTTACACGCACCTTACAATGGAGCGCCTGAAAAAAGCCTACGAGCAGGCGCATCCGCGGGCCTGAGATGACATGAAATTACTGCAAAGAATTTGCCGGTGCGTGCTGGTGCTTGTGTTTGCCGGTGCGCTGGCTGCGTGCAAAACGCCGCCGCAGATTGACTGGGCTTCGCGTGTCGGGGCTTACAGCTTCGACGAGTCGGTGAGGGAATTCGGCGCGCCGGACAAGACCGCGACGCTCAGCGACGGCCAAAAGGTTTGCGAGTGGCGCATCCACAAGGGCTACTCGTCCGGTTACGTGACGGGCTATCCGACGTATCCGTATCTGCGCGTGGACGTGCCGCCCGCGCCGGATCAATGGCTGCGGCTGACATTCGAGAAGGACGGCAGGCTGAGGGAGTGGAAGCGCTACTGGCGCTGACGCGAAATTCCCTTTCGTTCCGTGCGCTGCTTTGCTCTACTCGCTTGCGGTGAAGCCGGAATCCACCATCTGGGACAGGCTCAGCAAAGTCGTCGTGTTCCTGCTGTGCGTCGCGGGCATCGCGGCGGTGGTCATCTGGTATCTGCCGCTCGTGCAGCAGAACGAGCGCATGCGCAAGGTCATCCTCGACCAGGAGAAACAAATCCAGCACGAGGAGGAAACCGCGCGCGCGACGAAGAATGCCAACGACGCGCTGCGCAACGACTCCAAGACCGTCGAACGCCTCGCGCGCGAAAAACTCGGTTATGCCAAGCCCGGCGAAACGGTCATCCGTTTCGAGGGCGGCACGACCAACGCGTCCGCTCCCGCGCCGTGAAACGGCCGCGCTCACGTTCCGCTTCGCCGAGCATTTTCCTTTTCTCCGCGCCGTTGTGCGCTAGAATGCGCGCACCGTGTATTTGGACTTTTACGGGCTTGCGGAGCCTCCGTTCGACATCAATCCAAATCCGCGCCTGCTGTTCTTCAGCGCGAAACATCGCGAAGCGCTCAACCATCTGCTGTTCGGCGTTCGCGAGCGGAAGGGTTTCGTCCAGCTCACCGGCGAAGTCGGCGCCGGCAAGACGACCATCTGCCGCGCGATGCTCGACCAGCTTGGGTCGCGCCACGCGACCGCGCTCATCCTCAACCCCGTCCTTACGCCTGACCATCTTGTCAAAGCCGTCGCGATGGAATTCGGCCTCACTGTGAAGGGCCTTGACCGGCTTGAAACAATGAACACGCTCAACGCCTTCCTGCTCGAACAGGCGGAGAAGTGCAACGAGGCCGTGCTCATCATTGACGAGGCGCAGGACCTGACCGATGAGCTGCTCGAACAAGTCCGCCTCCTCTCGAACCTTGAAACGAACGAGCGCAAGCTGCTGCAAATCGTCCTGCTCGGCCAGACCGAGCTGCGCGACCGTCTCAACCAGCACAATCTCCGCCAGCTCCGCCAGCGCATCAGCGTGCGTTATCACCTGCGGCCGCTCTCGCGCATCGAGGCCGGCCGCTACATCCAGCACCGGCTCCAGAGCTGCGGCGCGAACGGCGCGCCCTACTTCACCGCCGGCGCGCTCTGGCGCGTGTTCCGTTACAGCCGCGGCGTTCCCCGCCTCATCAACACTGTCTGCGACAAGGCGCTCCTGTGCGGCTACGTGATGCAGCGCGAGAAAATTGACTTCTACATGATTGGCCGGGCCATTCGAGAACTGGAGGGAAAGGTGGACACATGAGCCTCATCAACGACGCCCTCAAACGAGCAGGAGAAGCGCAGCGCACGCAACGCGCGCCGCGCATCCCCGACGCCATCATGCAGCCTGTCGAGGAAACGCCCAAGCCGCCGCGCGGCCCGCGCATGGGCTCGCCCGCGCTCGTGCGCGTCATCATCGGGGTCGCCGTCCTCGTGGTGGCGGCAGTCCTGTTCGTCGTGTGGTGGCAGAAACGCCCGCAACCCGTGCAACCTTCGCAACCTTTACCAAACATGGGCAAGGCCGATGCGAAGAAAAGCGCGCCGCCAAACGACAAGGACAAGAAACTGTCCACGAAAATGATACAAGATGTGGCGAAGCTGACGACGCCGGGCACGCCGACGACGAAACAGCCGGACAAGTCCGCCGTCAGCACCAACGTCGCGGTTATCAAAGATTCGTCCCCGAAGACGAACACTGCCACGGTTTCACCGCCGCCGGTTGCGGTGACAAACAAGCCGCCCGCTGAAACGAACGCCGCGCCGCTTGTTGCCGTCACACAGCCGAAGCCCGTTGAGCCTCCGTCTCCAACTGAAACCGTCAAGCCGGAGCCACCCGCAGTCAAAACGCCGCCCGCGCCGTCGTTTCCGGCCATCAAGCTACAGGGCATCATCTACCGTTTGAAAAACCCCTCCGCGCTCGTCAACGGGCACAACGTCTCGCTCGGCGACATTGTGGAAAGTGCGCGCGTTGTGAGCATCGAGCGCGACAGCGTTTTCTTCGAGTTCAACGGCCGCACGAACGAAGTCTTCCTGCTGCGCTGATGCGCGCGCCGTCCGTTCACGCCGCCGTTCCGCCGTGTGTTCTTCACGAGGATGAACACATTCTCGTCGTTCACAAGCCGCCCGGCTGGAACACGCACTCGCCCGCGCCCTTCGCCGGCGAAGGCATCTACGACTGGCTCCGCAACCGCGAGCCTCGCTGGGCCAGCCTCGCGATCATCCACCGTCTCGACAAGGAGACGAGCGGCGTGATGGTCTTCGGCAAAACCCCGCTGGCCAACAAGTCGCTGACGGAACAATTTGAGCGACGCGAGGTCGGGAAACGCTACGTATTGATCACCGACCGCGAAGTAAAACGCGCCGCGTGGACGACGCACTCAACGATCCGCCGCGTCGGCGAGCGTTACGAAGCTCGTCCCTTGAGCGATGGTGGAGACGCTGCGGAAACACACTTCCGAGTGATTCGGCGCAATCCAAATCAAACATGGATCGAAGCCAAGCCTGCAACCGGACGCACGCATCAGATACGCGTTCACGCAGTCAGCGAAGGTTTTCCAATTCTCGGTGACACATTGTATGGAGGCGCTTCCGCGCCGCGCATGTGCCTGCACGCGGAAGAAATCTCATTCCGTCATCCTGCCACCGGCGGGAACATGTCTTTTGCCGCGGAAACCAACATGTTTTGCTCATCGGCCACGTTGCTGCGAAAGGCGTTTATTGATCCTGCTGAAACAGACTGCTGCCGGTTGCGTCACGGCACCGCGGACGGCTGGCCTGATTTTTATGCCGAGCAACTCGGCGAATGGCTTTTGGTTCAAGGACGGTTGAACCTCGATGACCGCGATGATGCCGGCTTGATCTCCAACGTGGGGCGGGAAAATAATCTGCGGGGTGCGTTCTACAAGGTTCTCCAGCGTGATGTGCGCCGCGCAAAGCCGGAAGATGTCGCGCCCCGATTGCTGTTTGCGAAAGAGGCTCCACGAGAGTTCGTCATCAAAGAAAACGGTGTGCGTTTTCATGTCAGTTTGAACGAGGGTTACTCCTACGGCCTCTTCCTCGACCAGCGCGACAACCGTCGGCGATTGTTGACCGGCCACATCGCGGCGGGTTTTGAATTCGGAATTCACAATTCGCCATTCGAGATTCTCAACACCTTCGCCTACACGTGCGCTTTCTCTGTCTGCGCCGCGCTGGCGGGCGGGCGCGTGACGAGTCTTGACCTCTCGAAAAAATATCTCGAATGGGGCCGCCGCAATTTCGCGCTCAACGGACTCGACCCCGCCGCGCACGACTTCATCTACGGCGACTGTTTCGATTGGATGCCGCGCCTCGCGAAGAAGGGCCGCGCGTTCGACGCCGTGCTGCTCGACCCGCCGACGTTTTCACACGCGAAGACGAGCGGCGCATTCACCGCGGAAAAAGATTATGCGAAACTCGTCGCGCGCGCACTGCCGCTGCTCAAGCCCGGCGGCGTGCTCTTCGCCTCGACGAACGCCGCGACGCTCGCACCGGAAAAATTCCTCGCGATCATTCGCGAAACTGTTTCGCGCGCGGGGCGGAAAGTTTTGCAGGAACACTACGCACCGCAGCCTCCGGATTTTCCAATCACACGCGACGAACCGGCGTATTTGAAAACAGTCTGGCTGCGTATTAAGTGAAGTGGGAACGAATCGGAGGACTAGTCGCGTCGCTTGTCGAGCGATTGCGAAATGAGGCTCTGCGGCTCGGATGGCGCGGGCTTGCGCAGCCACGGGCGGATGAGCCAGAAGCCCGCAACCAGCAGCACTACCGCCGCGGCGAGCAGGCCCGCGTGGCTGGAACTGTTCGCAGCCGGCGTCACGACGGCGACTTGCGGCGCGGGAGAATTCTTTGCGCGAGGCGGCGAAATGTCCGGCGCGTTTGTGGATGGCGGCGGTGTTTCGGTTGCGGGTGCCGCAACGCGCGGAGTTTCAGGAAGCGGCGCAGACTTCTCTGTTTTTGCCTCTTTCGGCGCGGCATTCGACGCGACGGGTGAGCCCGACGCGACTGGCGCTTCGAGAAAATCACTCTTCGCGGCCTGCGCGACAACCGGCGGCACGACGGGCGGGCGGTTCGTCACGAGCACCGGAATGCTCGTCGCAGGTGGAGGTTTTTGCAGTTCAGCTTTTGCTGCCGAGGCTGTTGGAGTGGTGGCTGGCGTGCTCGCAGGCGAAGCCACCGAAGCCGGCTCCGGCGGTGGAGTAGGTTTCGCAACGCTCGCGGAAGCCGGAGGAGAATTCGTCGTCGCTGTTTTCGGTGAAGCAGCCGTTTGCATCGGCGCTGGCGGCGGAACCGCGGCTTTCGTTTCAGGCAGCTTCGTTGCAGGCGGAGCGGGTGCTGGTGTTGTGGGCTTCTCCTCATTTTTTTCTGTCGTCGGTGATGACACGGATTTCGCGGGCGTGGCGGGCGGGGAAGTTTTTTTCACTTCAGCAGTCACCGCAGGCGTCGGCGGAGAATTTGTCGCCGTCGTTTTTGACGGTTCCGTCGTGGACTTCGCCGTCACCTTCGGCGCTTGGAGCACGTTCGTCGCGGGGACTGGCGGCGCGCCGGGCTTTACGAGCACGGGCACGGAAGTCGGCGGCGTGAAGGGCTTGAGTTCGCCGTCGGCAGTGCGCTCGCCAGCCTTCGCGAGCGTGGACCGAAAGTTCCCCAACACGACCGGCTCGTTGCCGAGCGTCACGGCGAAGTCCACGATCTCGCCGCGCTGCGCTGCGAGCGTGGTGACGAAGGGTTTTTTTGCGGCGCGCATTTCGGCGGCGCGCGCGCCGTAGGTGACGTTGATCTTGCGGTCGAACGGCGTGCCGACGATGACCTCGTTGCCGTTGGAGACGATGACGACGACGAGCAGTTCGGTGGATTTCATCGCGGCGAGCACCTGCGGCACGAGGCGGTCCATGCGGCACGCGTGGCGGAACTTCTGCAGCTTGATGTGCTGGGCGGCGTGCACGGCAAGGGACTGGTTGAGCAGGGGTGTCCACGCAAGCACGGGCACGTCGCGGGCGTTGATCTCGTCGTTGAAGGTCCAGATGGTGAACTCTTCGCCGGGGCGCATGGCACCGTTGAATCCGGTGGCGATGAGATTGAAGAGCGTCTGCTGCGCAGGCTCGGCGAGGCGCGACATGGCCGACGAAGTATCCACGATGAAGAGGAAGCCGCATCGTGGTGCGGACTGGGCACACGTGGGCGAAGCGAGCAGCGCGAGTAACAGCCACGTCAAACGTAGAGAATTAATTGCGAGCTTGTGCATCGAGTAAAGCCGCGTGGTTATGCATGGTTCAAACATCGAATAAGAAAACAATTGGACTGAACACGATATATGCCATTGAAAGGCATGCGCCTGGCCACCTGATCTCTTTCCGAAAGAGGCTGAACAAAAGTGCAACCAATGCTATCGGGCCGACAACAAAAAGATGAAAGAGCGCAACAGCCAAACCCTCATCCCTAATTGGAACCATTGTGGCTACAAACAAAAACCAAAACGGGAAGATGGCGGACTCAATAAAAACAAATGCAGCTAGCGACAAAAGTGCGACTCCGGATCGCGAGAGTCGGTTGCGAAAGTTGGAATACATGAGCACAAGGATTACGGCTGCAACGAGCGCACATGCATGAACAACATACTTTGCTATCTCATAACTGTCGCGAGACATAGGAATTGTTTTGACGCTGTTACGGATGGAACCCTGTCATTGGTTTAGGGATGAACGATCTATTGTAACACGCGATTAAGACGAGTTGTTTATCGCCATCGATGGCTTGCACGTTGTTCACCTGTTGCGGCGAAACGCCGTGCGTTCCCTCCGATTGTGTTCCCTCACGTCGAGGTCGAGCGTGTCGAGCGCGTCGCCGATTTGCGCGAGGAAGACTTCGCAGCTTTGCGCCATGCCACCCATGCCGATGACGGTGTCGCGCTCTGCGAGGTCGTTGGTGATGACGAGCACTTCGCCGTAGGCGCGGAAGCGATACGCGGCGCGCTCGATCATCTGGTCGGCGGTCTGGCCGGCCTTCGAGTAGAGCACCTCCATCTCGCGCGTCGTGGGCAGCTTGGGCGTGCCGGGCGGCGCTCCGCCGCCGTCGAAGATGACCGTGATGGGCGTGCCGACGGCGTCGCGGTATTGCGTGAGGATGCCGAGCAATGCCTCGCGTGCCGCCGCCGAGTGGCGCGGCCTGCCCGGCGCCAGCTCCGGCCAACTGTGCAGGAGGCTGTAGCCATCTACGAGAATGCGGACAAGTGCCACGCTGCAACGGTAGCGGCCCGGCGGGCTTTGGGGAATGGAAAACTCGATTCGAGGCAAGGGGCGAGAGGCGGAGAGGCGACAGGTTGGTGAAGCAGAAAACTCCTTGCCGCCGCGCGCCGCCGCTATACTGTGAATCGCGTTTCCTTTGGCGCCGTCCAGTGCCACACGCAGTTTGTCACGACCATGAACACGCATCGTTTCGTCCGTCTGGCCGCGTTCGCCGGCCTGCTCGCCTTCACCGCGCCGCTCTTCGCGCAAACGCCGGAGTGGATTTGGTTCAACAAGACCACGTCCGCCGAGGTGCGCTTCTTCCGCAAAACTTTTTCTGTCGAAGGCGCGGTCGCGAAGGCCGAGTTGACCGCCACGGCGGATGACGGCCTTGACGCCTTCGTCAACGGCGAGCGCGTGCTGACGAGCGACGACTGGCACAACGGCGTGAAAGTGGACGTGACCGCGAAGCTCCACGCGGGTGCAAACGTTGTTGCCATCCGCGCGCACAACGGCGACGACAGCCCCGCCGGGGCCATCGCACAACTCGTCGTCACGACAGCCGCCGGCAAGCAGACCATCGTCACCGACGCGACGTGGAAGGCCGCAGTGGCCGAGGCGAAGGATTGGAACAAGGCGGACTTCAACGACAGCGCGTGGGGCAAGGCAAACAGTCTCGGCAAAATGGGCGTGCAGCCGTGGGGCAACGTGTTCGGCGCGGTTGCAGCGGGCGCGCAACGGCAGTCAGGCAAGGGCGCGGCTGCGGGCGTCAAGCGCTTCGCCACTCCCGCCGAGTCACTTTCGGTGCTGCCCGGTTTCAAGGTCGAGCTGCTCCGCTCCGCCGAGCCGGGCGAAGGTTCGTGGGTCGCGATGACCGTGGACCCGAAGGGCCGGCTCATCGTCTCGCCGCAAGGCAGGGAGCCGATGCTTCGCATCACGCTCGATGCGAAGGGCCAGATCGCAAACATCGAACCGATTCAAGTTCCCGTGACCGGCGCAATGGGTTTGCTCCACGCATTCGGCGCGCTCTACGTGAACGGCGCCGGCCCGGAGGGTTATCACCTTTACCGCGTCACCGACACGGACGGCGACGACAAGTATGACAAGGTCGAGCTGCTCCGCAAATGGCAGGGCGGAAACGGCGAGCACGGCGCGCACGGCATCGTCAAAGGCCCGGACGATCATCTCTACATCGTCTGCGGTAATTTCGTCGGCGTGCCGGAGGACATTCTGCCGACTTCGCCGCATCGCAATTACGCCGACGACCTCGTGCTGCCGCGCGCGGAGGACGGCAACGGTTTCGGCGCGGGCCGCAAGCCGCCGGGCGGCTACGTGCTGCGGCTCGACAAGGACGGCAAGAACGCGGAGCTGTTCGCCTCCGGCCAGCGCAACACTTACGACATCGCCTTCAACCCTGACGGCGAATTGCTCGCGTTTGATAGCGACATGGAGTGGGACTGGGGCATGCCGTGGTATCGGCCCATCCGCGTCTTCCACGCGGTCAGCGGCGGCGACACGGGCTTCCGCGAAGGCAGCGGCAAGTGGCCTGAGTATTATCAGGACAGCTTGCCGGCGGTGCTGAACATCGGCGTCGGCTCGCCGACCGGCGTGCGCTTCGGCACGGGCGCGAAGTTCCCGGCGAAATATCAGCGCGCGTTCATCATGATGGACTGGTCGTATGGCCGGCTCATTGCCGTGCATCTCACGTCGAAGGGCGCGAGCTACACGGGCACGTTCGAGAACCTCGTTTCCGGCAAGCCGCTCAACCTGACGGATTTTGAAATCGGCCCGGACGGCGCGCTCTACTTTCTCACCGGCGGCCGCGGCACGCAGTCGGGATTGTATCGCGTGAGCTACGTGGGCATCCCTCCCATTGACGATGGTTTTGTGGCGGAGGACACCGCTGCAAAGAAGGCCCGCGAACTCCGCCACCAGATCGAAGCCTTTCACGGCCGCGTGGACGCGAAGGCCGTGGACTTCGCGTGGCCGCACTTGAACAGCGACGACCGCTTCATCCGCTACGCAGCGCGCATCGCGGTCGAGGCGCAGCCGCTCGCGCAGTGGCAGTCGCGCGCGTTGAGCGAGACGAAGCCCAACGCTGGCCTCACCGCGCTGCTCGCGCTTGCGCGCCTCGGCGGCAGGGAAGTTCAAAACGACCTGCTGAACGCGCTGAAGAAGTTTCCGATGGCGTCACTCACCGAGGAGCAGCAGTTGCTCAAGCTGCGCGTGATCGAGGTCAGTTTCGCGCGACAGGGCAAGCCGTCGCCGGAGATGGTGGCGCTCGGTATCGAGAAGTTGAATCCGCTTTTCCCGTCCAAGAGCGTCGAGTTGAACCGCGAGTTGTGCCAGGTGCTCATCGCGCTCGAAGCGCCCGGCATCGTGAAGAAAGTCCTCGCGCAGGCCGCCAAGGCCGAAACGCAGGAGGAACAGATCACCTACCTCTTCGCGCTGCGGCATCTCCAGACCGGTTGGACGCTGGACGAGCGCAAGGCCTACTTCGCGTGGTTCAACCGGCCAAGCGAAAGCGCGTCCGGCACGAGCCAGTCCCTCGCCAGAAACACGAGCCATTCCGACGCGACTGTGCAGTGGTTCAAGGATGTGGGTCGTGACTACGGTGACGGCGCGAGCTTCCCGAAATTCATCGCGAACATCCGCAGGGACGCCGTGGCCTCGCTCACCGACGCCGAGCGCGGCGAACTGGCCGCGCTCATCACCACGCCGCTCACGCCCACGCCGACGACGGTGAAGCCCAAGCTGCTCTCGTTCGTGCGCGAGTGGAAGATGGACGACCTCGTTCCCTCGCTCGACCAAGCGGGCAGGGGCCGCAACTTCAACAATGGCAAGGAAGTCTTCACCGGCGTGCAGTGCTTCGCGTGCCACCGCTTCGGCAACGAGGGCGGGTCCGTTGGCCCGGACATCACGGCGGTGTCGAGCCGGTTCGCTCGCCGCGACATTTTGGAATCTATCATCGAGCCGTCCAAGGTCGTCAGCGAGCAGTATCAGAACACGACCTTCGTGCTGAAGAACGGCGACGACATCACAGGCCGTGTCATCGAGGACACGCCCGAAAAGATCGTCGTGTATGTCAACCCGTTCACCACCGACCGCACGGAGATCAAGAAAGCCGACATCAAGTCGCGCCAGGCATCGAAGCTCTCACCCATGCCCGAAGGCCTCGTGAACGTGCTGAAGAAGGATGACATCCTCGACCTGCTTGCCTACATCGAGTCGCAGGGGAAGAAGGACCACCCGGCCTTCGCGAAATGACCGGTGCTGTCGCGTCAGCGCTCCGGCGCACTTGACAAAAACCGCGGGGCAGGACGCAATCGGCCACCCTCATGAATGCCCACGCAAACACTCCGCTCGCTTCTCACCATTCCATTTCGCGCGCTGCCGTTCTCCTGACGTTGATCGTCGTGCCGTTCGCGCGCGGAGCTGAACAAGCAGCACAGCCGGGAGCCGCCACTCAGCCTGCGCCTGCGACGATGACCGCGCAGCAGGACCGGCAGGCGATGATGGACTTGCTGCAAATCAAGTCACTGCGCCCCGGCCGCAATGGCAGCAATCCGCAGGCGACCAATGCCGCCAACTACGACGAGTCGAAGGCGAACCCGTTCCCCAAGCTGCCCGACCCGCTCGTCTTGAAGGACGGGCAGAAGGTCACGACGGCGGACGCATGGTGGAAGCAGCGCCGCGCGGAGATCGTCGAGGACTTCGACCGCGAAATCTACGGCCGCGTTCCCAAGGTCACACCTGCTGTGAACTGGGAAATCACCGGCACGACAAAAACGAACGTCGGCGGCGTGCCAGTCATCACCAAACAGCTCGTCGGCCACGTGGACAACTCGTCGTATCCGCAAGTCACGGTGAACATCCAGGCCACGCTCACGACGCCGGCGGATGCGACAGGCCCGGTGCCGGTGATGCTGCAGTTTGGATTCATGTTCGGCAGGCCCGGCGGCTTCGGTGGATTCGGCGCGGGCAAGGCATCGTCCGGAACGAATGCTCCTCCGCGTCCGAGTTTTGGATTTGCCGGTCCTTCGTGGCGCGAACAGGTGCTCGCAAAGGGCTGGGGCTACGCCGTTATCAGCCCGAACAGTGTTCAAGCCGACAACGGCGGCGGTCTGACACAAGGCATCGTCGGACTTTGCAACAAGGGCCAGTTGCGCAAGGAGGACGATTGGGGCGCGTTGCGCGCGTGGGCGTGGGGCGCGAGCCGGCTGCTGGATTATTTTGAGACCGACAAGGCCGTGGACGCAAAGCAGGTCGGCCTCGAAGGCCACTCGCGTTACGGCAAGGCAACCGTCGTCGCGATGGCCTACGATTCGCGCTTTGCCATTGCGTTCGTCAGTTCCTCCGGCGCGGGCGGCGCGAAGCTGCATCGGCGCGACTGGGGCGAAATCGTGGAGAACGTCGCCGCCGCGAACGAGTATCACTGGATGGCCGGCAACTATCTGAAATACGCCGGCCCGCTGACGTGGGATGACCTGCCAGTGGACTCGCATGAACTCGTCGCGTTGTGCGCGCCGCGTCCGGTGTTCCTCAGCGCCGGTGCGACGAAGGGCGACGGCTGGGTGGATGCGAAGGGGACGTTTCTCGCCGGTGTCGGCGCCGGTCCGGTGTATCGCCTCCTCGGCAAGAAAGATTTGGGCGTCACGGAATTTCCCGAAATCGAGACGCCGCTGATGGACGGCGACGTGTCCTTCCGCCAGCACGCTGGCGGCCACACCGACGGCCCGAACTGGCCGGTGTTCTTGAAATGGGCCGACCGCTACGTCAAAGCTCCGCCTCTGTCGGCAACACCGTCTTCGACCGGCACAAAATGACGGTGCGTTGTGTTTGAGACGGAGCGCGACCAGTCCGACACGTCGCGCCAAAGCGAAGGGAAGGCGGCTGCGGAATTTGATGGACGGTATCCCAAGGTAGCTCGTGCCTCGCAACCCTAGGCTTTGTGATGGAATCCCGTTGGGAATCTCGGATGGCAAACGGACGGTGATTCAGGTGATGATGTTCTTGTCATTGAGCCAGCGTTGCAACTGAGGCGCAATGCTTTCGGAAATGTTCTGTGGGTCAAACACTTTGTAGAGTTTCCCAATCAGGTCAGTGTTGAGGTTCGTCAACGTCCGGTCTTTCAACAGCAGAACGGGCTTTCGCAAGGCCATCGTATAACCAACTTCCAAAGAAATGTTCGGATTGAATTCTTCCTGCTCAATCCGCTCGGCTTGGGCGTTTCACGTTTTCTTGGGTTTGATTTCGCCGCTCAACAGTCGTTCCAGTTCGCCGGCAAGTTTCAGTTCCTGCGCCCATTGCCTCAGGTAGTTTTTGTCCAGCGCTGTGGCTTGCACGGCCACGATGCCGGCTGCATCGCCAAGCTGGCGGTCGGAAGGCGAGATGCGATTCCAGACGAGCTTGTGCAGGATGACATCCTCGGCGGTGGCAATCCACGCAGGTTCGCCGAACAGCGCGGCGGATGCGCGGCGCCGGAGCATTTCGCGGTCGAACGGTTCGGGCTTCGGCAGCCAGAAATCCACCTTCAGCGCGGAACGGGTGTCAATGGCGTTGAATTGATGCGGTGGCTGATACGCGGCGCGCACGGCAGTTTCCTCGATGTAAAAATCTCCGCTGAATGCCTGGACGATGCGCGGCACGGCGGCCACCGGCAGTTGCACGACGAAGTCCAGATCGTGCGTGGTGCGCGGAATGCCCCAATAGTTGCTGGCCATCGAGCCGGTGAGGTAATAGGTCACCCCGCTCCGGTTCAACCGGCGCAGACAATCCACGAGCAGTTCACGCTCGTTCATGAGGCACGGGCAAGTTCGAGACGGTGACGGAGCAGGCGCTCGACTTCGGCGGCATCGGCATCGGGGTTTTGCCGGCGGATGCCTTCGCGGGCGATGTCGCAGGACATCTCGTGCAACTCAAGCGCGATGGCCAGCCGCTGCTCGCCGGACATTCGGCGGTATCTCTCGATTTGCTTGTTTAATGCCGCTGCCGCATTCATGGAGATTCAATAATCCAATTCCCGACAGCTTACAACTTCGACTCTGTCTTATCCGAGCGTCCAGCCCTTGCGATACTCGCGCTGGATGAAGCGTTGCGCCTCGGGTGCGTTCTTCGCGCGGAGGTTCACCGGATCCCATTCCAGTTTTTTGCCGGCGCGGTAGGCGACGTTGCCGAGGTGGTTCGCCTCGGTGAGCCAGCCGGAATACTCGAAGTTCGCGTGCGGCTGCGTGCCGTTGCGGATGGCGGTGAGCCAGTCGTCGTAGTGGCTCTTCACGCGCGGGATGGTCGGCCCCGGCGGCTTGAAGCCCGCGAAGTCCGCCTCAGGCAGCAGCAGGTATTTGCCGTAGTCGGAAAGCAGCATCCCCTTGTCGCCGACGAAGAGATGGCCGCTGCCCCATTGCGGGATTTTCTTCTGCGTCCAGAGGTCGGGCTTGTTCTCGCCCTGATACCACGTGAGCTTCACGGGCGGCAGGTCGCCACGCGCGCCGTATTCGTAGGTGGCCTGCATGGAGGCGGGCGCGATCTCCGCATGCGCGGGCGGGCCGCTGGCCTCGATGGTGAGCGGGGCCTTCAACTTGAGCGCCCAGAACGGCAGGTCGTTGAAGTGCGAGCCGAGGTCGCTCATCGTGCCGTTGCCGAAGTCCCACCAGCGATACCACTTCGGGCCGGGGAAATAGACGTCGTTGAACGGCCGCTCCGGCGCGGGGCCGAGCCACAAATCCCAGTCGAGCGTCGCGGGCACGGGCATGGCCTCCTTCGGGCGCTCGGTGACATAGACGATGTCCTTGTTGCGGTCCGCGGCTTCCTTGCTCTGCAAACCCCACGCGCGAGAAACCCACACGTGCGCCTCGCGCACCTTGCCGATGGCGCCGGTCTGGATCAGCTCGACCACGCGCCGGTAGTTCTCGCTCGAATGAATCTGGATACCCATCTGCGTCGCCAGCTTCGGGCGCGCGGCGGCGGCCTCGCGGATTTTGCGCGCCTCCCAGATGTTGTAGGTGAGCGGCTTCTCGCAATAGACGTGCTTGCCGGCCTGCAAGGCCAGCATCGTGGCGAAGGCGTGCGTGTGCTCGCACGTGCTGACCATGACGGCGTCGAAATCCTTCGCGTGCTCGAAGAGCTTGCGGAAGTCGGTGAAGGTCGCGGCCTGCGGATGCTTCGTCTTCGCGGCGTCGAGGTTGCGCTGGTTCACGTCGCAGAGCGCGGCGATGTATTCGGTCTTCTCGACGCCGCCGAGGTTCGACCCGCCGCGTCCGCCGCACGCGACCATGGCGATGGCGAGCTTGCTGTTGGCGTTCTGCATCCGGCCAATGAAAGGGAAGCCGAGCGTGGCAACCGCCGAGGCGGCGAGCGTGGCGTTGAACTGCCGGCGTGAAAGCGTCGTGTGATGACGGCCCGTGGGAGAAACATTGCGTGTGGTCATGCCGGCAGAATGCGCGTCTGTCCCGCAGTGGTCAATGGCGTGAATGCGCCGAATTTGTTCTCCCGCTCACGACGGCAACTTGTTAAGACAGCCGGCATGAAATCCCACCGCGCGCTTCTTGCTCTTTCGCTTGCCGCCGCGCTGCTCCCGTTCGCCGGCGATGTCTTCGCCGCGGAGGCTTCGCGGCCGAACATCCTCTTCATCTTCACCGACGACCACTCGCATCGCACGGTGAGTTGTTACGAGGAGGCGTATTCGTGGGTGCGCACGCCAAACATGGACCGGCTGGCGTCGCGCGGGGTGCGCTTCACGCACGCCTACATCGGCACGTGGTGCATGCCGTCGCGCGCGACGATGCTCACGGGGCTGCACCAAACCAGCGTGCCGACGATGCGCATGGAGGGTGCGTATCCCGGCAGCACGTATGACGCCGCGCAATGCCGCATGTGGCCGTCGGTGTTCCGCCAGGCCGGCTACTTTACCGGCCAGATCGGCAAGTGGCACACGGGCACGGATGACGGCTTTGGCCGCGAATGGGACTGGCAGCGCGTGTGGAACCGCCCTAAGTATCCTGAAAACGCGCCGAATTATTATTACGACCAGCTCATCACCTTCAACGGCGGCGAGACGAAGCTGGTGAAGGGTTACTCGACGGACAATTACACCGACTGGGCGATTGAGTTCATTCGCGGCCAGCATCGTCCCGCGGACAAGCCGTGGTATTTGTGGCTCTGCTACGGTGGCGCGCATTCGCCCTACACGCCCGCCGACCGGCACAAGCAGGATTATCCCGGCGCGACAGCCCCGACGCCCGCGGACATCTACGCGCCGCGTCCTGGCAAGCCCGACTGGATGCAAAAGATCAACACCTGGGCGAAGGGGCCGAAGGGCGAGCCGGTGTTGCGCAAGGACGCAAAGGGCAAGGAAGTCGGCGACGACGAATCCGTCGCGAAAGGCCGCACGCTGTCCGACTGGGTGCGGCAATACAACCAGGTCGTGCGCTCGCTGGACGAAGACATCGGACGCGTGCTCGCCGCGCTCGAAGAGAGCGGGCAGTTGCGGAACACCCTCGTCGTGTTCACCGCGGACCAGGGCTTCGCCTGGGGGCAGCACGGCTTCCGCCACAAGCTCGCGCCCTACGACGACAACCTGCGCAGCCCGCTCATCATCTCGATGCCCGGCACCGTTCCCGAAGGCAAGGTGTGCCGCTCGCCCGTCGGCGGCGTGGACCTCGTGCCGACGTTCTTCAGCTTCGCGAACCTGCCGCTGCCGTGGTCAATGCCCGGGCACGACCTCACGCCGCTGCTGAAAAATCCCGCCGCGCCGTGGCCACATCCGGTGCTGATGCCGTTCACGACGCACAATTTCGGCGCGGACACGGAGCATGTGCCGACTGATCCGGGGCATCTCTACCTCAACGACGTGCCGTGGTATCTCATGCTCGTGAAGGACGGGCACAAATACATCCGCACGCTCATCGCCGGCGAGACGGAAGAACTCTACGACCTCAAGAACGATCCTGCGGAGCTGACGAACCTCGCGCAAGGCATGAAAAACAAAGTGAGGCTCGAAGAACTTCGCGAGGCAACGCTTGCCGAACTTCGCCGCACCGGTGCGAAGCTCGTGGATCATCTGCCGCCCGTTGGAACGAAAGCGAAGTAAGCCGCCGCGGCGCGGGCGAGCGTGTTTCGGATGAATTCGTCGCTCATGTGTGTCGTTTAATTGACGACTCAATCATGCACACACATTCGGAAAACCCGGCGTATTTTGTCACGCTGCGCGGGAAATGCGGCTCAATTTCGCACGGCTTCACCTTGATTGAATTCCTGGTTGTCATTGCAATCGTCACGCTCGCGGGCGGCTGCAACAAGAACGCTCCTGTTCAAGAGAACAATCCCGTGGTCGCCCCGCCGCCTTCGGCTTCGGGCGCTACTGCGACGCCCGTCACTCCGCCGCAACAGCCGCCGGCCATCGCTCCTGCTCCCGGTCAGGCCGCGCCAGAACCGACGTTGCAGGAGGCCACCGATGCACTGCGGGTCTGGTTGATGAAACGGCCCAACCTGCCGAAGGATCCCAACGAACTGATCGCGCAGGGTTTCATCAAGAAGCTGCCCACGCCGCCGCCGGGCAAGAAGCTCGCGATTGACCAGCAGCACTTCGCCGTTGTGTTCGTGGACAGCAAGTAGCCGGCGTCTAGCCTCCGTCCGCAGGTTTGTCTGACTTCGCCGCAGTGTCGTGTGCGATCGTGCCCGGTTCCATCTTCACCAGTTCCATCGCCTTCGCCACGTCGTCGAGCAGAACGGAGATGATGCGTTGCAACGCGCGCTGTTCCTCGCGGAAGAACAACGCGAGCGCCGGCAGCGCGACGAACAAAAACGCGAGCCACCACAGCGATTCGCCGAGCACGCCGATGAGCAGCACCTCGAAGCCGAGCGTGGCCCAGAACGTCACATGCGCGAGCAGGCTCCAGCCCGTGCGCAGGCGGCAGCGCAGCAGGCTGCGCCCGCGCGGATGCAGTTCCGTCGCAGTCGTCAGTTGCAGGCGGCACCAGCGGCTGCCGAAGACTTCCACGTCGAACCCGCTCCAGCCCGCGTCGGCCTTGTTCTGCCAGCCCTGCGTGTCGAGGCGTTCGATGACGCTGCGGAGAAATTGCATCCGGTCGAGTCCGCGCTCGGCCCAGTAGTGAAGTTCGCCGAACGGGCGCTTCACCTTTTTCAAGGTGAGCGAGTCGAGCGTTTCGTGCGCGGAGAGCGGCGTCTGGCGCAACGTGAGGCGTTCCGCGTAGCGCGCCCAGCCGCGAACAATGGGCTGGAGGAAGAACAGCAGCGCCACGAGCGGACGCGACCAGAAGCGAATTTTGCGCTTCGGCAGTTCCGCCTGCCACGCCGCGGCGACGCAAAGCCCAAGCGACATGAGCAGGCTCGTGACGCCGAGCAGCAGCAGCAAATGAAACCTCACGCCGGCGAGCGACCCGCCGAGCGTGAGCAGCGGCAGTGTGACGAGCACGTGATATTCGAGGCTCGTGAGCAGCATGGGCGCGTGGTTCGGCGCGCTTGCGTAGATGGATTGGAACAGCCCGCTGCCGAACGTGCCGTGGTAAATCATCTCGCGCCGCGTCACGAGGCCGAGCTTCGCCGAGCTGTAGATGCGGCCCTGCCACAGGCTGCCGCCGATGGCGTTGAAGTATTCCGGATGCTTGCGCACGAGCAGCGCCTCGGCCGCGCCGTAGCCGCGTTGCTGCTTCAGGTAAGCCGCGACCGTTGAACGGCGGTAATGCCACACAAAGCCCGCCGCGCTGAACCCGATCTTCCGCCCGTTCTGCTGCAGCCGCCAGCACACGTCCACATCGTCGCCCGCCGCGCGGAAAATCGGATCGAAGCCGCCGGCCTCGACCAGCGCCCATTTGTAGAACGCCATGTTGCAGCCGGGAATGTGCTCGGCCACGCGGTCGGTGAGCATCACGTGCGCCGGGCCGCCGGGCGAAACCATCACGGCGGCGGCAACCCACGAATCCTCCGGCGGCAGGAAATTATGCCCGCCGATGCCGGCGAAATCGCTGCGCAACAAATCGCCGACGAGATAATGCAGCCAGTCCTCGTCCGCGCGACAGTCGCTGTCGGTGAAGGCCACGATCTCGCCGCGCGCGGCGGCGATGCCGGTGTTGCGCGCCACGGACAGGCCGCGGTTCTGCTCGTGGCGGATGCAGCGCACACCCTTGTGCAGCGCGGCGATCTGCGCCGTGTCGTCCGTCGAGCCGTCGTCCACGAGGATGACCTCGTAGTTGGGATAGTTCAGCCGTTCGAGCGACGCGAGGCAGGACTTGAGCGTGCGCGCGCCGTTGTAACTCGCGACGACGACGGAAACTTTTGGCGTGCTTGGCAGCGGGAAATACGGCGCGGCGCGGAACATTTCGCGCACAACGGCGGCGCTTTCCTTCGGCTCGCGCGTGCGTGTCGTGACGCCGAACGCCCAATCCGTGATCTGCCGTCCGTCCGTGTGCCAGTCGTCGGTGTAGCTGAACACAATCGTGCCCGCGAGTCCGGCGCGGAACGCCGTCTCGATCTGCCAGCGCAGGAACTCGCACTTCGCAGCCTCGCCCTCGCGCACTGAGTCCATGCCGAATTCGCCGAGCATCAGCGGCTTCGAGTCCGCGACCATCTGCAGCCGCGCGAGGTAGTTCTCGAACGGCTTCTGGTTGTGCAGATAGACGTTGAACGTGAGGAAATCCACGTTCTGCGGACGCAAAAATTCCGTCGGCGGAAAATTCGCAAACGTGCAGAGCAGCTCGGAATCCTCGGCCTTCGCGACATCCACAAGCTCGTCAATGAAATCCGCGACCGCGCGCGCGCCGCTCCAGCGCGCGATGTCGGCGGGAATCTCGTTCACGACGCACAGCGCAAAGACGGCCGGGTGCTTCGCGCACAGCCGCGCGGCCTCGGCGACCGCGGCGCGTGCCTTCGCGCGCTGATCGGCGGAGTCGAGGAAGCACAGGTGCTTGGCCCACGGCACGTCCACGAGCACGCGCAGCCCGTGCTCGGCGGCGAGGTGCAGGAACCAGCGCGGCGGGATTTCGTAGATGCGGATGACGTTTGCGCCCAGCCCGCGGATTTGCGCGAAGTCGAGCGTGGCCTGCACGCGCTCGGGAAACGGCTCGCCCGCCGCGTTCGGCGCGAACGGCCCGTAGCTGAGCCCCTTGACGTAAAACTTTTTATCCCCGGCGCGGAAGAACTTTCCGTCCACGCTCACGCGCGGCATCGGGGAGAGGTTGGCGGCCATTGTGTCTTGGACGGCGCAGGGAAAGCGCGCCGTCACGGGGACTTCTACGGAAACCGGCGCGGGGTTTCAAGGCCGGTGAACTGCGAAGACGACAATTCTGCGCGTGCTGCGGCAACCATTTGCAGAACGGCGCGTGGAAAATCACTTCTCCACTTTTTTGCCCGCGTCCTCCCAGCCGTAGAAGCCGGGCGCAAGATCGAAGAGCGTCGTGAAGCCCATCGTAGACATCTTCGCGCAGGCGCGCGCGCTGCGCACGCCAGCGGCGCAGTGGACGAGATACGTTTTGTCCTTGTCCAGCTTGGCGGCCTTCTCCGCGAAGTCCGGCGTGCCCACGTCAATGTTCACCGCGCCCGCGATGTGGCCCGCCTTGAACTCGTCCGCCGTTCGCACGTCGAGCACGACGTTGTTTTTATTGGCCATAAGTTTTTCAAATTCATCCAGGCCGACGCGCTGGACGTTGGCCTTCGGCGGGGCGGATTTTTCCACGCGCTTCCCGTCGGCTGCGGCGGGCACGGGCTTGTCGAGTCCCCAGAAAATCGCGTTCACGATGAGCGTGCGGAACGCCGGCACGTCGAAGTCCGCCGGGTGTCCGAGCGACGTGTAGAAGACGCGGCCGGCGTGAAAGGTA
The DNA here is from genome assembly GCA_964589935.1 of uncultured Verrucomicrobiota bacterium. GTDB lineage: Bacteria > Verrucomicrobiota > Verrucomicrobiia > Limisphaerales > VHCN01 > VHCN01. Next base: position 166,568 of record CAZPVD010000005.1, read on the forward strand.
TGCGTCCACGCGACCGGCTCGGTGGGCTTGCCGGTGATGGTGCCGAAGAGCAGCGGCGTGGAGCCTTCAGGCAGCGGCGCGTTTTTGTAGAGCGAGCCGCTCATTGTGAACTCCGCCGGCACGCCCTTCAGGATCGGGTGGCCCGCGGTGCCGGGCGCCACGCGGATGGTCGGCATCAGATTGCCCGGATAATGATTCTGATAATTGCCGCCGAGCACCTCGTGGTCCCATTCCTTCCAGTTCTGGAACGCGTGGCTCGCTGTGCGGATGCCGACGATGGGCCGGCCCGACTCGGCGAACTTGCGGAAGCGGGCAAGCTGTTCCTCCGGCAGCGTCATGCGGCGGATGAAGATGACCGCGAGGTCTGCGGTGTCGAGCGCTTCGAGGCCGGCGATGGTCTGCTCGTTCGTGTTCGCGGGCCGCGCGAGATAGACGCAGTTCAACGGGTAGTTCGCTTCAAGGAACTTCTTGAACGCCGGCAGCGTCTCGGCCGAGTGATACTCGAACTCGCCGCTGACGAGGACGATGGTGGGCTTCTTCGCGGGCGCGGCTGCGTGCGAGGCGACGACGGCGGCGGCGAAGGCAAGCATTGCGGGAAGCAGGAGGCGATGTGCGGTTTTCATGGCAAAGTCCGGCGAACCAGACGCGGCATCGGGCGGCGCGGTTGCAGGGTGGTGCAGTGTTGCGGCGCCGGGCGCGGCTGTCGAGCGCGGATTGCGACCGGGAATAAAGTGTGGCCCGTCGCTTCCTACGTAGAGAACTCTACTTGTCCGCGCATTGCGGAGGTGTTCCAATTTGCAGAGAATCAAACATCGTCACATGAACCGGGCCATCTCACACGCCATCCGTCTGGCACTCGTGCTGGGCGCGCTCGCGGGCTTCAGTGCAAGGGCTGCGACGATAACTGTCACGATGGTAAACACCAGATTCTCCCCGGCGTCAGTTACAATTAACACTGGAGACACCATTGTCTGGACGAACGCAGATTTTCTCACGCACAACGTCACAAGCACGAGCAGTCCGTCATTTACGAGTTCAGGCAACTTCGGCCCTGGCGGCTCTTACAGTTTCACATTCACCATCGCGGCAACTTACAGTTACGTCTGCACTATTCATCCGGGGATGACGGGCACCGTCATCGTCCAAGCTGCCAACCAGCCGCCGGCCGTGGGCATCACGTCCCCGACGAATGGAATGAAAGTTCTCGCCGGCACGACCCAGACAATTCAGGCGACGGCGACCGACAGCGACGGCACGGTCACGAAGGTGGATTTCTACGCTAGCGGTAATTTTCTCGGCACCGTTTCGGCGCAGCCGTTCAACCTCACGGTCACGAACATTCCCGCGGGCAACTTCGCGCTCACCGCCGTCGCCTACGATAACGCCGGCGCGAGCAACATCTCCGCCGCGGTCAACATCCAGTCGCTCACGAACGCCACGCTCGTGCCCGACCCCGCGCTGCCCAATCAGCCCGCGTTCCACATCGCGAACTCCGTGCCGGGGCAGACCTACTTCATTGACGCGCTGACAAATTTCACGGGCGCGTTCGGCGCGCGCTGGTTCCCCATCGCGACGAACACCGCACCGAGCGGCGACTTCACGTTCAGCGACGCCGTCGTGCCCGCCGGGCTGCCGCGCCTCTACCGCGTGCGGCAGACGTATTGACGCCGGCGCCGCGCGAGTCATCCTCGCCGCGTGACGACGCTCATCATCGCCACGCGCAACGCGCACAAAGTCGCCGAAATCCGCGCCATCCTCGGCGAAGGCTTCCGCTGCCTCGCGCTGAATGACTTCCCCGGCGCGCCCGCCGCGGTCGAGGACGCCGCCACATTCGAGGGCAACGCCGCGAAAAAGGCGCGGTCGCTCGCGGAATGGCTCGTTGAAACGCGGAACGCGGAGTTCGGAACGCGGAATGACGGGCGGACTTTCGTGCTCGCGGATGATTCAGGACTCGAAGTGGACGCGCTCGGCTGCGCGCCGGGAGTCCACTCGGCGCGCTTCGCCGCGATGGAAACCCTCGCTTCCGCCGGCAACTCCACCGACGCGGACAACAACGCCAAACTGCTGCGCCTGCTCGCGGATGTTCCCGCCGCGAAACGCACCGCGCGATTCCGCTGCGCACTTGCGCTCGTGCAAGTGAAGCCGTCAGCAGTCGGCGCTCCGCAATACTTCAGCGGCGCGTGCGAGGGCCGTATGGAGTTCGCGCCGCGTGGCGCGGGCGGCTTCGGCTACGATCCGTTGTTCGTGCCGGATGGTTTCACGCAGTCCTTCGCCGAGCTTGGCGAGGACACGAAGAACAAGTTGAGCCACCGCGCGAAGGCGCTGGCGAAGCTGCGCGAGTGGTTCGCCGCGCAGCGAGGCGGTTGACAGTTTTGCCGCGCGCTCGCAACCTTCGCGCATGAGCGACATCATTTATCCGCGCAGCGCGAAGGAGAGCATGGCCGGCTGGGTTTACCTGCCGCGTTTCGTGGACAAAATCCGCCTGCATCTCGCCGGCAAACTGCACGCCGACTATGAGGAGAACTTCGCCTACAAGGGCTTCGACGCCGCGTGGCTCAAGGCCGCCGGCCTCACGGCGGAACAATTCATCGCCGTGGTGAAGAACTCCATCACCGACGGCGAGGTGTGCGATTGGGTCGCGAAGAACGTGAAGAAAACCGATGCCGAGAAGGCCGAGTGGCGCGACAAGGTGCTCAACTACGGGCGCGAAGGCGACGAACTCAAGGCTCGCCTCAAGTGGCGCAAGGAGCAGTCCGGCCTCGCGCACCGCGACGACCTCCAGTGCTTCGTGGATTACATGGACGCGGACGAAAAGCGGATTTGACTCAAGCGCTCCGGCGCCCGCCTGCGCGTCAGACCGGCAGGCCGAACTTCTTCCGCCCTTCATCCGTCAGCCGGTTCGAGTTCCAACCCGGATCCCACGTCTGCTCGACGATCACTTTCTTCACGCCGGGAACTTTCAGCAACCGCTGCTGCACCGGCATCGAGTTTCCGCCCGACCCGAACGTGAAGTAGCCCAGCCGCGGACGCCCGCGGTGCGGCATCGTCATCAGCACGTGGACCGTCTCGCCGCGCACGCGCAGGTCATACACGAGACCGAGGTCCACCACGCTCATGTTTGCGCTGTAGAGCTGCTCGTCCTTGCACTCGCGCAACGCGTCCCACAGCGCCTGCTTCGAGACGGGGCTGTCGCCGGCCTCGCCGGGACGCGCGAGGCGTCCAGACTGTTCCTTCGCCGCCGCGCCGCGCGGCACTTCGCCGGCGGAAACATGCAGTGGGTTCACAAGCTGGTGCCGCAGCTCTTCGAGCATTCGCGGGCCGTCCGCGGCGGTGAAGGGCAGCGCGACATAAGCGTTCTTCTGATGCAGCACCGCTCCCGCCGGGACTTCCTTCACCGGCAGCGGATAGCGGCTCCACACGTGGCCGTGCCAGCGGTAGAACAACGTCGGCGAACCGGTGTGCTTCAACTCGGGCAATCCTTCCGCCTTGTGTTCGAGGAACAGCGCGACGAAGGAGTCCTTGCTCTGCGGATTTGCGAAGCCCACCGCCCAGAGGTTCGCCTGATTCGCCGCGTCCACGGGGCCCGTCCGCAGCTTGCCGTCGGGGCCCATCCACACGATTTCGGTGAACGACTGGCCGCTGAAGACCCATTCGTCGTCGCGCATCGCCGGCGCCTCGAAGCCCTTCACCGCCGTCATCGTGCCGGTCTTGTGAAACCACGGCAGGCCCGCGTAAAAGCGATACTCGACATCCACGTTCAGCCGGCTCGGCGAGAACACCGGATGCACCGGCGAATGCGGAAAGCCCCACCGCCGCACGATTGTCGCGAGCGGGCCGCGCACGATCTCGTAATCGGGGCACGTCTCCCACAGCGTGATGCGCATTTTCTGGAAGTGCCCCGACGTCGCGTAATCGTGCGCCCAGTCAATGCCCGGCGGCTCGCCGTGCCCCTCGCCGCCGGCGAACAGCTCCAGCCCGTGCTCGCGCTTGATCGTCAGGCGCTCAAGCTGGCCCATCTGCCGCGAGAGCGACGCCTTGTAAAAGTCATTCTCGATGTCGAGCGCGAAGCCCTCGCCGCGCGTCTCCAAATCCGTCGGATACGCGGGCAGCTCCGCGTCGGGATTGCCGTGAAACACGAGATACGTCTGCCGCTGGTGCATCGTGCCGCCGGCCAGAAAGAGCACCTTCGCCAGCCGCTCCCCGCCGCGCCGCACTTCCCCGTGGACCTGACAGGGAACCTCCCGCAACACGCCGTCCGCCACGCGCGCGACGCGGACTTCCCGCGCGAGCGACGCCGCCTGCTCCGCCGGCACACTCAGCAGCAACTCCACCGGCTCCGGCGAACGCTCCATGCCGAGCGTCTCGTCGAGATGCACGGCCCGGCAAAACTTCCAGCCCTGCGCCCACGCGCGCCACGCGGGCGGCAGCGACGCGACGGTTTCGGAGCGCGCCGCCGGCATCAACGGTGTGCCGGGACTCTCCTCCTCGGCCTGCGCCTGGATGGCCGTGTCGCGCAGCGAATGCGTCAGCGCCCGCGCCAGCCGGAAGTCCTTCTTGCGCCACGCCGCCTCCAGCAGCAGCAGCTTTTCCTCGAATGAATCGGTCCGTTCGGAGTATTTGGTTTCGGTCATGGTTCGGCCCGAGCGGTTGTCACCGCTCGAAAATCGAGTAGTCAGGCCTCGGCCCGTCGCGCTTCACTCGCCACCGGCTAAAATCAACCGCCGTCGTATCCAGATAAACCGAACCGTCGCGCAGTTTCGTCGTGCCCTGTGCCGTCGTATTGTAAGTCTCCGTGCGCCGGCTGCCTGTCTCCGCATTCACTTTGCTACCAACATATTTCCAATCCGATTTCGGATGCGTGTGTCCATTGAGGACGGCGAACATGATATGGATGAACCGCACGACTCCGGTTTTTTCCTCAATCGAAAAACACGCAATTAAGTGCCAGCCCGAATGTCCGTTGTGACTTTCCCCGCCTTTGCCAATTTGAATCGTGGATTTCACCTCCAAACCCGCGGGCTTTCCGCCGGTTTTTGCCGCCGGGTTGATGAGGTCGGGATAAGCTTGGTCAGAATTGTGTTTGTAGGGCGAGTGCTCGTGCAGTGCATCGCAGAAAACATTCGAGACCAGTCCGCTGAAATTGTTGCCTTGAATGTAATCCGACAACGGCCTGGCCCCGCTGGCGACGAGGTTGGCGTTGATGCGCGCCACGAGCGATTGCGTGGCGTTCATCGCCGCCTCAAGGTGCGCCACCTTCATTCCGGGCGGCAGCGGCACTTGTGGCCGAAACCAGGCCGGGCTTGCCACCGGCGGGGATGCGATGCCAGCCGGCGCATAGGCGGCGGACACCAGTTGCGGGAGCGGGCAGTTGAGGGCGTCCGCCAGCGATTCCAGCACTTCGATGGAAAAATTCTCCTTCCCGGTTTCCAGTCCCGACAAAAACTGGTATGAAATCCGAGCGTCCGCCGCGAGACTTTCGAGGGTCAGGCCTTTGGACTCCCGGAGCTGGCGGACGAAACGCCCGATGATGCCTTTGGCTTCCATTTCGCCTTTGGTTGATACCAAGTCCGGGCTTGCTTGTCTTTCGCCTATAGTTGAAACTCACGCCGTCTGAAAATGTATCAGCTTGTTCACGCCGACTGCTTCGACTGGTTGCGGCAATGCGCGCCGCAATCCATCCATGCCGTCTGCACCGACCCGCCCTACGGCGTGCTGGAGTTCACGAAGCCGGAGGTCGCGAAGCTGAGGGCGGGCCGCGGCGGTGTCTGGCGTCTGCCTCCGACCATCGGCGGCAGCCAGCGTGATCCGCTGCCACGCTTCACGGTTCTCAATGCCGCACAGAAACGGGAATTGAGCCGTTACTTCCACGAATGGGCTTCGCTCCTGCTCCCCGCCTTGGTGCCCGGGGCGCACGTTTGCGTGGCCGGCCATCCCATCTTGCAACCGCTCGTTCAAGTCGCGCTGGCCGATGCCGGCTTCGAGATTCGCACCGCGATTATGCGGCTCTACTACAGTTTCCGCGGCGGCGACCGTCCGAAAAATGCGGAAAAGGAGTTCCCCGATGTGTGCGTCACGCCCAAAGGCGCCTACGAGCCGTGGATGCTCTTCCGCAAACCCATCGAAGCCCGCACCGTGGCCGAAAATTTGCGCCGCTGGAAGACCGGCGGCCTGCGCCGGCTTTCTACAGATCGTCCGCTGCCTGATTCCATCCCCAGCGGACGAACTCCCGATCGCGAGGCAGCCATCTCCGATCATCCATGCTTGAAGCCGCAGCACTTCATGCGAATCCTCGTGCGCTCCCTTCTGCCGCTCGGCGAAGGGACGGTGCTCGACCCGTTCATGGGTTCTGGTTCCACCATCGCGGCGGCGGAAGCCGTCGGCTATCCTTCAATCGGTGTCGAACTTGACGAGGAATACTTCGCGCTCGCGCAACGGGCTGTTCCGAAGCTGGCTGTCCTTTACCCGCACTTTCGCGGAGAAGAACTGGAACTCATCGCGGACTACAACTCAACAGCCGAGGCCGACAAGAAACAGATGGATTTCGCGCTGGCCGAAAATTATCGGAAGCGAAACAGGAAGGCGGCTTGATCGGATCAACGGAGACGGTAGTCCTTCTTCCGCCACGCCGCTTCCAGCAGCCGCAGCTTTTCCTCGAATGAATCAGTGCGGTCGGAGTATTTGGTTTCGGTCATAGTCTAGATTTCATCACACGAGCGACTTGCGACTTCGCACAACCACGCACGTTCCTCGTCTCCATCCGAAGATCAATCACACGTCTCCAATGGCCGCCAGCAGCCAGAGGAGTGAAGGCGGTATGTTGACATAAGCAACCCATCGCAGAGAAGTCTTGCGATACATGAAGGACAGATAGGCACCCCAGAGACACGGAAGGATATAATAGGGAAGCGTCTCCCTCGCGTTCTCAGGAGTGGCGAACTTCGGAACCACAATCAAGGCACCAAGGTTGACGATTGCCGTAACAGCCAAGTAGAGGAAGCAAACCCAGCCGTCTCTGGAGCAATGGCATTTCGCTTTCTCAAAATTCGCGGTTGCTGGCAGCTCACTCATGGGCGCATTGGGATCACCTCAACAGATGATTACTGCACTAGACTGGTTGTTCACACCAATTCCCGGATAGGCTGTGCGCCGCTGTCCACGAGGTATTGCGGGCGGCCCTTGGCGTCCGTGACGGTCGCGGTGTTCACATCTATGCCGAGGTTGTGGTAGAGCGTGGCGAAGACTTCCTGGAACGTCACGGGGCGGCTGTTCGCCTCGCCGCCCAAGCGGTCCGTGGAGCCGATGACCTGGCCGCACTTCATGCCGCCACCGGCGAGCAGTGCCATGGCGACGCGCGGCCAGTGGTCGCGGCCGACTTGCGCGCTGATGCGCGGGGTGCGCCCGAACTCGCCCCAGACGAGCACGGACACGTCCTTGTCGAGGCCGCGCTGGTGGAGGTCGTCCACGAGGGCCGTGATGGCCTGGTCGAAGATGGGGAAGTCCTCGCGTTCGCGGGTGAAGATGTCGTTGTTCGCGCCACCGTGCCAGTCCCACTTGCTGTAGTTGACGGTCACGACGCGGGCACCCGCTTCGACGAGGCGGCGGGCGGCGAGGAAGCTCTGCGGGACGCGCGGCGCGCCGTTTTCATCAATGCGCTTAACGTCGTCGCCCGTGCCGTAGCGCGCGATGGTGCGCGGGTCTTCCTTGGAGAGGTCCAGCGCCTCGGCCAACTGCGATGACGTGAGGACGCCCATCGCCTGCTGCGTGAAGGCGTCGAGCCCCTGCATCTGCCCGCTGGCGTCCACGTCGCGGCGGAAGCGATCCATGCTCGCGAGGAGCCGCGTGCGGTCGGTGAGGCGGTCGTAGGTGATGCCTTGCAGCTTCAGGTCGCCGCGGCCCGGCCCGACGGGGCGGAAGGACGAGTGCGCGACGTTGATCATGCCGGGGCCAGGCTCGTTGTAGGGGCCGTGCGTGCATTCGTAGCACAGGCTCACGAACGGCGGCGTGGCGGGATTCACCGGGCCTTGCAGCTTGCTCACGACGTTGCCGAGCGGCGGCCAGCCGCCGGGCGGCGCGATCTGCGTGCGGCTGCGGCCGGTGTAGCATTGAAAGGCGTCGTGGTCGCTCTGCGCGCCGACAAGCGAGCGGATGAGGGCGAACTTGTCCATCATCTTCGCCATGCGCGGGAAGAGTTCGCAAATCTCGATGCCGGGGACGTTCGTGCCAATGGGCCGGTGCGGGCCGGCGATCTCGCCGGGCGCGTCGGGCTTCAAGTCGAACATGTCCTGGTGCGGCGGCCCGCCGACGAGGTAGATGAGGATGACCGACTTGTGCGAGTTGCGGATGCCCGCCTGCGCTTCGAGCGAGAGCAGGTGCGGGAGCGTGAGGCCCGCCGCGCCGAGTCCGCCGATCTTGATGAAGTTGCGCCGCGACACGCGGTCGCAGAACTGGCTCTTGCGGTCACGAGGGCCGAGGATTTTAAGCATGGCGGCGCGGGCTGTTGGAAACTTGCACTCTTCGACGCACGGTGGCGAAGGGAAATTTGGTGTTTGTTGCTATTTGTTCCGCAGCGCTAGCTGAACAACTCGCTCATCACGCGGCCGTTCGGCACGAGCGGGTGCGGGCGGTCGAGCACGTCGTAGATGTTCATCTGCGGGTCCACGCCGAGCAAATGATAGAGCGTGGCGATGATGTCGCCGGGCGAGACGGGACTGGCGGCGGGCACGGAGCCGGTGCGGTCGCTCGCGCCATGGACGAGGCCGCCGTGCAGGCCGCCGCCGGCGAGCAGGATCGAGTAGCAGGAATTCCAGTGATCGCGTCCGGCGTTGGCGTTGATGCGCGGGGTGCGGCCGAAGTCGCCGAGCACGGCGACGATGGTGCGTTCGAGCATTCCGCGCTCGGCGAGTTCCGCGATGAGGCTGCTGGCGGCGGCGTCGAACTGCGGGAGCAAGGTTTCCTTGAGCTTGTTGAAGTTGTTGCCGTGCGTGTCCCACGTGGCGTTCGCGTCGGGCGCCCAGGACATCGTGACGACGCGCGTGCCGGCCTCGATGAGCCGGCGCGCGAGCAGCACGCTCTGGCCGTAGATGTTCCGCCCGTAGGCGTCGCGCACCTTCGCCGGCTCCTGCTCGATCAGGAACGCGCGCTGCGCGGCGTCGGAGGTCAACATGCCGAAGGCGCGCTTCTGAAGGGCGTTCATCACTTCATACGCGGGCGTCGCGCGGCCCTGCTGCCGGTCGAAGAAGCGGTCAAGGCTGCCGAGCAGCGCGCCGCGATCCGCCATGCGCGCGGGCGGGACTTCCTCGGGCAAGGCGAGATTGCGCACGCGGAAGTTTGGCGCGCTCGCGTCGTCGAGCACCCAGAACGGGTCGTGGTTCGCGCCGATGATGCCGCCGAGGAAGCCCGGCTGGAGCGGGCCGCCCGCGCCTTCCTTCGTCTTGTAGGGCAGCGCGACGTAGGGGAACGCCGCCGGCGGCGCGGGCCGCAACTTCGCGAGCACGGCACCGATGTTCGGATGATCCTCGGGCTTTGCGCCGCCGCCCTGCTCGCCGCGGTCGTGCCCGGTCAACGCCGCATAGACCGCCGCCGCGTGCGAGTTGTTGACGCTGTGGTTCATCGAACGCACGAGCGTGCAACGGTGCATCTGCTTCGCGAGGCGCGGGAGATGTTCGCTGAAGTGAACGCCCGGCACCGTGGTGGGAATCGCCGCGAACGGGCTGCGGATTTCCGACGGCGCGTCGGGCTTCAGATCCCACATGTCGAGATGGCTCGGCCCGCCATTGAGGAAGATGACGATGCACGAGTCCGCGCGCGACGAGACGCCCGGTGTTTGCGCCGCGAGAAGCTGCGGCAGCGTCAGGCCGATGCCACCGAGCGCGCCGACGCGGAGGAATTCGCGGCGTCCGAACGCGCGAGCGGCGTGTCGGGCCAGCATTGAATTCATCGGCTTCATGTCAGGGCTTCAAATGATTTCCGCGATTGGCTTGCCTTCGACAAACGTGAGCCGCTCGTTGCGGCCGAGATGCGGATAGGTGAGCTGGTTTTGGTCGAGGCCGAGCTGGTGGAGTATCGTCGTGTGGATGTCGCGGAAGTGATACGGGCTTTCGACCGCGTGCAGACCGATGGCGTCCGTCGCACCGACCACGGTGCCGCCCTTCACGCCGCCGCCCGCCATCCACATCGTGAAGCCGAGGTTGTGATGATCGCGGCCCTTGCTGGACTCGGCCTCGGGCGAGCGGCCGAATTCGCCGCCCCACAAGACGAGCGTGGAGTCGAGCAGGCCGCGGCGTTTGAGGTCCTTCAGCAAACCGGCGATGGGCTGGTCGGTTTCAGCGGCCTTGCGGAGGTGGTTTTCCTCGATGTCGTTGTGCGCGTCCCACTGCATGTTGCCCGCGCCACCGCCGGAGACGACGGTCACAAAACGCACGCCGTTCTCGACGAGGCGGCGCGCGAGCAGGCAGCGGCGCCCGTAATCGTTCGTGCGCTCCTTGCCAATGCCGTAGAGGTCGAGCGTCTCCTGCGGCTCGCGCGAAAGGTCGAGCACGCCGGGCGCCTCGGTCTGCATCTTGAAGGCGAGATCGTAGGCGTTGATGCGCGCGTCGAATTCGAGGTCGGCGGGCGCGAGCGTGGACTGGTTGAGTTCGCGAATGAGCCGCAGCGTGCGTTCGCGCTGCGCGAGCGTGACGCCTTCGGGCAGGTTCAAGTTGAGCACCGGCTGGCCGCCGGGACGGAACATCGTCGGCTGATACACGGCGGGCAGGAAGCCATGCATATACATCGGCTGGCCGGCTTCGAGCGCGCCGCGCGGGTCGGGCATCACGACGTAGCTCGGCAGTGAGCGGCTCTCCGCGCCAAGGCCGTAGAGAATCCACGATCCCATGCTCGGATACCCCGGCACGATGCGGCCGGAGAAAAGTTCATACTGCGCTGCTGAATGCACGACCATGTCGCCGTAGCACGAGCGGATGACGGCGATGTCGTCAATGCAACTTGCGATGTGCGGAAACAGGTCGCTGACCTCGATGCCGCTTTTGCCGTGCTTTTGAAACGTGCGCCGCGTGCCGAGCAACTTCGCGCCGTTCTTGATGAACTGATACTTCGCCTCGCCGAATTCCTTCGGTCGCGGCTGGCCGGAAAGTTCGTTCAGGAGCGGCTTCGGGTCAAACGTCTCGATGTGGCTCGGCCCGCCGGCCATGAAGAGGAAGATGACCGAGCGCGCCTTCGCCGGCAGGTGCGCGACTTTCGCCGCGAGCGGGTTTGCCGCCGCTGCGCGCGCCTGTTCCTCGCTCAACAGCGAAGCCAGCGCCAGCCCGCCGAATCCGCAGAAAGCGTCGCGGATGAACTCGCGGCGCGTGCGCGTGAGGCGTGAATGCGGCTGCAGTTCAGGGAACATAGAGAAACGCATTGAGGTTGAACATCGCGAGCGCGAATTCTTTCACCGTCTGTTCGCGCAGAAAGGCGAGCGAGAGCTTGCGCTCCTGTTCCGTCGGCGCGCGGCCGAGCGCGAGTTGATACGCACGCTCGACGATGCGCGATATGTCGCTGCCACATTCGGTTTCGAGCCGACGTGCGAAGGTTTCAGCGAGGCTGTTGGAAAGTTTTCCATTTAGCAACTCCAGCGCCTGCGGCGCGTGAGTGCTCGACTCGCGCCGCGCGCAGGCCGTTTGCAGCGCCGGCGCATCGAACGCCTCCATGAACGGCAGGCGCAGGTTGCGCTTGGCGATGAGATAGACGGAACGGCGGTCAAATTCCGCAGGATTTTTCGGCGGCTGCCACTGCATTGGCTTGTAGAGGAGCTTCGTGAGTTCGGCGTCCACCGGCACCATCACGCTTGGCCCGCCGGCCTTCGCATTCAACCGGCCCGACACGGCGAGCATCGCGTCGCGAATTTCCTCGGCGGTGAGACGGCGGCGGTTGAAGCGCCAGAGCAGGCGGTTGTCTGGGTCGGTGCGCTCGGCCGAGGCGGTGAATGGCGAGCGGTCGGCCTGCCGGTAAGTGCTGCTCAAAACCATCAAGCGATGCAGCGGCTTGAGACGCCAGCCGTTCTCGACGAGTGTCGCCGCGAGCCAGTCGAGCAACTCGGGATGGCTTGGCCGATCGCCGTGAAGGCCGAAGTCGTTCGGCGTCTTGACGAGGCCGACGCCGAAATGATGCTGCCAGAGCCGGTTGACGATGACGCGTGCTGTGAGAGGATTTTTCGCGTCGGCAATCCACCGCGCGAGCTGCGTGCGCGGATTTGTGAAATCGGCTGCGAGTTCCGGCACGTCGCCGGCGACGAGCACGCCCGGCGGTCGGGGGCCGACCGGCTCGCCCTTGTTTTCCCACACGCCGCGCTTGAGCACGTGGATGGGCGTGCGCTGCTTCGCGTCGTTCCACGTAGCCGGGATGATTTCGGGCGGCGCGGGCAACTGGTCTTCGAGTTCCTCAATTTGCTCGTTCAATCGCTCGCGCTCTTCGCCGGTGGTGAGACGGGCTTTTTCGTGCAGCGATTTGATCTGCGCCTTGAGTTGGTCCGTGCGGGCTTGCCACGCCTTCGTGTCGTCGCTCGAAGCGAGCGAAATGTTGTGCTCTTCCGTCGCGGCGAAGTAAGCCTCAAGCCGGTAATAGTCCTTCTGCGAAATCGGCTCCAGCTTGTGATCGTGGCAGCGCGCGCAACCGACGGTGAGGCCGAGGAATGCCGTGCCGACGATGTCCGTGCGCTCGGTGAGCACCTCGTTGCGCGAGAGCGCAATCTCCGGGTTGCCCGCGTTGCGGCGAATCGCGCCGAGCCGGTGAAAAATGGACGCGGTCTGCGTCTCGCGATTGTCCGGCTCTAACTCGTCGCCGGCGATCTGCTCGATGATGAAGCGGTCAAATGGTTTGTCGACGTTCAGCGACTGGATGACGTAATCGCGGAAGCGCCACGCGTCCGGCACGTGGCGGTCGTATTCGAAGCCCTCCGTCTCGGCAAAGCGCACGACATCGAGCCAGTGTTGCGCCCAGCGTTCGCCGTAGTGTTTGCTGTCGAGCAGTTGATCCACGACGCGCTCCTCGGCGTCCGGCGAAGGGTCGTTCACAAACGCCTCGACCTCCTCCGGCGAAGGCGGCAGGCCGGTGAGGTCGAAATACACGCGGCGAATCCACTCGGCGCGGCTCGCAGGCGGCGCGGGCTTCCACTTTCGCTCGTCGAGTTTGGCGAAAATGAAGGCATCCACCGGGGACTTCACCCATTTGGAGTTTTTCAACTGCGGCGGGGTTGGTTTTTGCACCGGTTGAAAGGCCCAGTGCTTGCGCGGATCGGCGCCTCCAATGTTTGCGGCCGGTTCGGCGGCGCGCGCGAACGTCAGGCAGCACAACATCGCGGCGAGGACGCAGGAAATGCGGCTCATGCTGAACGATGGTGTTGCTCTGGTCATTTGCGTCATCAAGAGACGAACGGCTCGTGGTGATTATTTCACTGGCAATTTAGTTGTGTCGGTTCGCGGCGACCAGCTCAAATCCGCGAGGCCCGCGGGCGCCGCTCAACATTTTGCCGACTATTGGCTGGATTCCATCCGTCCCATATTGGAAATATGTGCCGCATGAAAGCCCGTCCCGCATTGGTGCTCGCCGCTGCTGTCGCGATTCCGTGGTTCGCTTCCGCGCCTGCTGCGCCCGTGGATTTTGCCCGCGACATCCAGCCGATCTTTGCGAGCCGCTGCTACGAATGCCACGGCGAGAAGAATCAAAAATCCAGTTTCCGTCTTGACGACAAGACGGTTGTGCTGCGCGGCGGTGAATCGGGCAAGCCCGCCATCATGCCGGGCAACAGCAGCGCGAGCCGGCTGATTCAATTCGTCTCAAACACAAACCCCGACGAGCGCATGCCGCGCAAGGGCGAGCCGCTTTCGTCGCAGCAAATCGCGCTGCTGCGTGCGTGGATTGACGAAGGAGCAAACTGGCCGGACGCGTTGAGCCGCGCGAAGAAACAGCACTGGGCTTTCGTTGCGCCGCAACGGCCGGCTGTGCCGAAAGTTCAAAGTTCAAAGTTCAAAGTTCAAAATCCGATAGACAACTTTGTTCTCGCGAAGCTGGAGCGCGAGAAGCTCAAGCCCTCGCCCGAAGCGGACAAAGTCACGCTGCTTCGCCGCCTGCACCTTGACCTCATCGGCCTGCCGCCGACGATTGCCGAGGTGGACGCTTTTCTCGCGGACAAATCGCCGGACGCCTACGCGAAGCAGGTCGAGCGGCTGCTGGCGTCGCCGCATTATGGCGAGCGGTGGGGCCGCCACTGGCTCGACGCCGCGCGCTACGCCGACAGCGACGGCTATGAGAAGGACATGTCGCGCGAGCAATGGCCGTATCGCGATTACGTCATCAACGCCTTCAACCGCGACGTGCCTTACGACCGCTTCATCATCGAGCAACTCGCGGGTGATTTGCTTCCGGACGCGACGCAGGAGCAGGTCGCGGCGACAGGCTTCCTCCGCAATTCGATGGTCAACATGGAGGGCGCGATTGACCCTGAGCAGTTCCGCATGGACGCGATGTTCGACCGCATGGACGCCATCGGGAAGAGCGTCCTCGGCCTGACCATCCAGTGCGCGCAGTGCCACGCGCACAAATACGACCCGCTTTCGCAGGAGGAGTATTACCGGCTCTTCGCCTTTCTCAACAACGACCACGAGGCGCGGCCGGTTTATTACACGCCAGAGCAGCAGATGAAAGTTGCCGAGCTGCGCCGGACGATGAACGAAATTGAAAGTGACCTCAAGCATCGCTTCTCCGATTGGGAGCAGCGCATGGCCGCATGGGAGAAGGAAGTCTCCGGCAATCAGCCCGAATGGATCGTGCTGCGCGGCCTTGACCAGGAAGGCGACAAGTCGCAGCGCTATCAGCATCTCGCGGACGGCTCGCTACTGGCCGAAGGCTACGCGCCAACGAAGTTCACGCAATATTTCCGCGTCACGAACGAATTGAGCGGCGTCACCGCGTTTCGCCTCGAACTGCTCAACGACCCGAATCTGCCTTACGGCGGGCCGGGCCGCTCGTTCTGCGGCACATGCGCACTATCGGAATTTATCGTCGAGGCGATTGACGCGAAGAACTCGACCAACAAGGCGAAAGTGAAATGGGCCAATGCGAGTGCGGACTACGAACAGCCCGAGCGCCCGCTCGATCCGAACTACTACGACAAGACGACGAACAACCGCGTGTATGGGCCGATCAAGTTTGCGATTGATGGCAACGCAAACACCGCGTGGGGCATTGACGCTGGGCCGGGCCGGCGCAACCAGGAACGCAAGGCGGTCTTCGCTGCGGAGAAGCCGGTCGGGTTCTCTGGCGGCACCGTCTGGCGCATCGGCCTCCAGCAAAATCACGGCGGCTGGAACAGCGACGACCACATGAACAACAACCTCGGCCGATTCCGCCTCAGCGTGACGACGGCCGCCGGCGACGTAAAGGCCGACCCGCTGCCGAAGAAGGTGCGCGACATTCTCTCGATACCGCGCGAGCAGCGGACGCCGGCGCAGGTTGCGGCGGTGTTCAGCTACTGGCGCACGACGGTTCCCGAGTGGAGCGAGGCGAACGCAAAGATCGAATCGCTCTGGCAGCAGTGGCCGGACGGCGCGACTTCGCTTGCGCTAATGGCGCGTTCAGAGCCGCGCGTGACGAGCGTGCTCAAGCGTGGTGATTGGCTCAAGCCGACTCAACCGGTGAGCGCAGGCGTGCCAGCGTTTCTGCATTCAATGCCCGCTACGCGCGAGCCGCAACGGCTTGCCTTTGCGCGCTGGCTCGCGAACAGGAATTCGCCGACGACCGCGCGCGTGTTTGTGAACCGCATCTGGCAGGCTTACTTCGGCACGGGCATCGTCGGCACACCGGAGGATTTCGGCACACAGTCCGCGGCGCCAAGTCATCCGGAACTGCTCGACTGGCTCGCGTGCGAGTTCATGGAGCACGGTTGGAGCGTGAAACACATTCACCGTCTCATCGTTAACTCCGCGACCTACCGGCAGTCGAGCAAGGTCACGCCGGAACTTCTTTCACGCGACCCGGACAACCGCCTGCTCGCACGCGGGCCGCGCTTCCGCGTCGAGGGCGAAATCGTCCGCGACATCGCGCTCACCGCGAGCGGTCTGCTCAACGGGAAGGTCGGCGGACGCAGCGTGATGCCGCCAGCGCCGGCGTTTCTTTTCCAACCGCCGGCCAGCTACGCACCGTTCCCGTGGAAGGATGAGGAAGGCGCGGAGAAATACCGCCGTGCACTCTACACGTTCCGCCGCCGCTCGACGCCGTATCCCGCGCTGCAAACCTTCGACGTGCCGAACGCGGACTTCTCCTGCGTGCGCCGGTTGCGGAGCAACTCGCCGTTGCAGGCGCTCGTGTCGTTGAACGAACCGCTCTTCGTCGAGGCCGCGCAGGCGCTCGCGCGGGTGACGCTCGCCGAGGGCGGCAAGAACGACAGCGAGCGAATCACCTTTGCTTTCCGCCGCGTCTTGGCCCGCCCGCCGGCTGAAGACGAGAAGCGCGAACTGCTTTCCTTGCTCGACAAACAAACACAGCGGCTCGCCGAGGGCTGGTTGAACCCGAACGAGATTTCGACCGGCGCAAGCGAGGTTCCAAAGGATCTGCCCGTCGGCGCGACGCCGACGAAGCTCGCGGCCTACACCGTCGTCGCGCGCGCGCTGCTCAACCTCGACGAAACCATCACGAAGGAATAGCCATGAACTGCCAGAATCATTTCTATCGCGGCTGCGACCGGCGGCTCGTCACGCGGCGATGGTTTTTCGAACAGTGCGGCGTCGGCCTCGGCACCATCGCGCTCGGTCAGCTTCTTCAACAGAAAGGTTACGCCGCGCCAGCCGGCGAGAATCCGCTCGCGCCGAAGCAGCCGCACTTCAAGGCGAAGGCCAAGCGCGTCATCTATCTCTTCATGGCCGGCGGGCCGAGTCATCTGGAGTTGTTCGACAACAAGCCGGAGCTTTCCAAGTGGGACGGCAAGGTGCCTCCCGGTGAACTCATCAAGGATTATCGCGCTGCGTTCATCAGCCCGACATCGACGCTGCTGGGGCCGAAGTTCAAGTTCGCACGGCACGGCCAGAGCGGCGCGGAATTGTCGGAGTTGCTGCCGCAGCTCGCGCAAGTCTCGGACGACATCGCCATCGTGAAGTCCCTGCACACGGACGCGATCAACCACGCGCCGGCCCAGATTTTCATGAACACCGGCTCGGTGCAATTTGGGCGGCCGAGCTTCGGCGCGTGGACGACCTACGGCCTCGGCAGCGAGTCGAGCGACTTGCCGGCTTACGTGGTCTTCAGCACCGGCACCAAGGGCACGAGCGGCGGCGCGTCGAACTGGGGCAACGGTTTTCTTCCGTCCATCCATCAAGGCACGATGTTCCGCAGCACCGGCGATCCCGTGCTCTACCTCTCGAATCCCAGAGGCGTGGATGCGCAGATGCAGCGCGACTCGCTCGACACGATCAAGCGGCTCAACGAAAAGCGTCTCGCTGTCACGGGCGACCCGGAGATCGCGACGCGCATCAACTCGTTCGAGATGGCGTATCGGATGCAAACGAGCGCGCCGGAACTGATGGACCTGTCGAAGGAAAGCAAGGCGACGCTCGACATGTATGGCGCGGAGCCGGGCAAGGCGAACTTCGCCAGCAGTTGCCTGCTCGCCCGCCGGCTCGTCGAGCGCGGCGTGCGTTTCGTGCAGATTTTCCACGAGGCATGGGACCATCACGGCGGGCTGGTCGGCGGGCTGAAGGACCAGTGCGGCAAGACCGACAAGGCCAGCGCGGCGCTGGTGAAGGACTTGAAGGAGCGCGGCCTGCTCGAAGATACGCTCGTGATTTGGGGCGGCGAGTTCGGCCGCACGCCAATGGTGCAGGGCGGCAATGACGGTCGCGACCATCATCCGAGCTGCTTCTCGATGTGGTTTGCCGGCGGCGGCGTGAAGCGTGGCCTCACGCTCGGCGAGTCAGACGAGTTCGGTTTTCACGCCACGAAGGACAAGGTCCATGTCCACGACCTGCACGCGACGCTGTTGCATCTGCTCGGCTTCGATCACACGAAGCTCACGTATCGTTACCAGGGCCGCGACTTCCGGCTCACTGACGTAAGCGGCGAAGTTGTCACGAAGATGCTGGCGTAAGCGACGGGCCGCGCGGCTGGACAGGCTTGCATTCCTCCGCGTTGCGAACGTAAATGGCGCCGCGTTCCAATGGCCCCTGAAATTCCCGCCGAAGCGTTTGGCATTTTCGCCAGTGGACTCGACCATCCCGAGTGTCTTGCCTTCGACCGCGACGGCTTTCTCTGGGCCGGCGGCGAGGCAGGGCAAATCTACCGCATCGCACCGGACGGCCGCGTTGAAACGATTGCCAACCTCGGCGGCTTCTGCGCGGGCCTGGCTTTTTCGCCCAAGGACGAACTCTTCGTCTGCAACGCGAGCCTCGGCATCGTGCGCGTCGAGACGAACGGGAAGTTCGCCGTCTTCGCGGATCGCGCCGGTGACCACAAACTCGTCTGCCCAAATTTTGGCGTGTTTGATTCGGCGGGGAACTACTTCATCACCGATTCCGGTAATTGGAAAAAACGCAACGGGCACTTGCTTCACTTCACACCGGATGGACGCGGCGAGATTCTCGCGGGCCCGTTTGGCTACGCGAATGGGCTCGCGTTAAGTGCGGACGAAAAGTTTCTCTTTATGGTCGAGAGCGACACGGATTCCATCTTTCGCTTCGAGATTCACCCGGACGGTTCGCTTCGCTCGCACGAACTTTACGCGTCGAACGTTGGCCGCTTTCCCGATGGCCTCGCGCTGGATGCCGAAGGAAATCTTTTCGCCTGCTGCTATGCTTGCGACGAAATCTGGCGCATCAACATGGCGCGAGAGAAGACGCTGTTCGCGTGGGATTATCACGCGATCCTACTCGGCAGCCCGACGAACATGGCCTTCGGCGGCGCAAACATGGACGAGCTTTACGTTGCCAACCTGGCGCGAACAACCATCACGCGCGCCAAAGTCGGCCGCAAAGGTCAGCCGCTGGCAAACCTGAAAAGAACACATGTCTCGACTCGATAATAAAATCACCATTGTCACCGGCGGCGCGCACGGCATCGGCCGGGCCATCGCTGAAGTGTTCGGCGGGGAAGGCGCCACTGTCTTCATCGCCGACATTGACGCAAAGGCCGGCAGGCAAACCGCCACGTCCATCTGCGCGCGCGGTGGCGAGGCGGTCTTCGTCCGTTGCGATGTTGCTTCCGAAAAACAGGCCGCTCGCGTCGTGAAACTGGCTTCGAAGCG
The DNA here is from genome assembly GCA_964589935.1 of uncultured Verrucomicrobiota bacterium. Classification (GTDB taxonomy): domain Bacteria; phylum Verrucomicrobiota; class Verrucomicrobiia; order Limisphaerales; family VHCN01; genus VHCN01. Next base: position 185,832 of record CAZPVD010000005.1, read on the forward strand.
CACCGGTCGCATTGATGTCCTGTGCAACAACGCCGCACTCCTTGGCAAATGGCATCGCGCGGGCGACGCGCCCGTCTCGGAATGGGAGAAATGCTTCCACGTCACGCTCATGGGCACGCAACACTTCACGAAGGCCGCGCTCCCGTTCATGGTGCGGCAGCGGAGCGGCTCCATCATCAACATCGGCTCGGTGCAGGGACTCGTCGGTGCGCGCGACACTGCGGCCTACACCACCATCAAAACGGCGCTGCTTGGCTTTACGCGCAGCGTCGCCTACGACTACGGGGCGCTAAACATCCGCTGCAACGCAATCTGCCCGGGCGCAATTCACACGCGCATTTCGCCGAAGCCCGGCAGCGAGTTGCACCAGCGGCAGGTCGGCAAAACATTTCTCGGCCGCGTGGGTGAGCCGCGCGAAGTCGCGCAGGCCGCGCTGTTCCTTGCGAGCGACGAGTCGTCTTACGTCACCGGCATCGCGCTGCCCGTGGACGGTGGCTGGACGGCGATGTGAGCGGGCTTCCAACTTTCTTCGCGGCGATTAACATCAAGCCATGACACCGCCGCGCCGCAAAATCCGCTTCACTTTTCCCGCGACGGGCGAGTCTGCCGTGGCCGAGTTGCTCGACGACGAGGCGCCGGGCATTTGCGCGCGTGTGTGGGAACTGCTGCCGGTCGAGGGCAAGACCATCCACGCGATGTATTCCGGCGCGGAGGTTTTCACGATGCTGGAGAATCCGCAACCGATGCCGGAGGAAAACAAAGTGCACCTGCCGCTGCCCGGCGAAGTGCTTTTCTTCTACGACCCCGGCACCGGCAATGTCGGCGCGCGCAAGCCGGTCGCGGAAATCTGCGTCGTCTATGGACGCGGCGTGGCGTTGCGGCAGCACGAGGGCATCCCGGCGCATTGCAGCCTCTTCGCGCGCATCCCCGGCGACTGGAAATACGACTGGGTGGACTTCGCGAAGGCCTGCCGTCGCGCGCGCTGGGAAGGGCCGCAGCCTTTGCGCATCGAGCGAGTGGAGTGAAGCTGGCTATCGAACCCGGTAACGCTCGACTTTCGCTTCGTCCAGTTCCACACCCAGTCCCGGCTTCGCGTTCGGCCACGCCTGGCCGGGCTTGATGGGCAGCGGCTCCTTCACGATGTCGTCTTCGTAATAGAACGGGCCGATGATGTCGCACGGAAATTCCTCCGCGTAGATGCCGCTGGTGCTGAGCGCGAGGTGGACCATCGCCGCGCTGCCGACGCCGAGTTCGAGGTTGCTGCCCACGGTGCACTTGATACCGGCGGTCTTCGCGAACTGGGCGATCTTCCGTGCGAGCGCGATGCCGCCGGCCTTGCCGACATAAACGGAGAACACATCGCACGCGCCGAGGCGCACAAGCGTGAGTGCGTCCTGCATCGTATACATGCTCTCATCGGCCACGACCGGCACGCGGATTTGTCGGCGCACGTCGGCCATGTGCGCGACATCCTCCGGCGCGACCGGCTGCTCGGCGAAGTAGATGCCAAACTCGCACAGGCGCGGAATGGTTTTTACCGCAGCGTCAACTGACCAACCGCCGTTCGCGTCCACGCCGAGCTTGATGCCCGCTCCGATGGCTTCGCGAACTGCCTTCACACGCGCGACATCCTGCTCCGGTTCGATGCCGACTTTTACCTTCATCGCCTTGAAGCCCTGCGCGATGGCCCAGCGCGCGATTTCGGCGGCTTTTTCCGGCTCGACTCCGGAGACGGACCACTTGGTCGTGACGAACTCGCGCACCTTGCCGCCGAGCAACTCGAACAAGGGCTTGCCCGCCGACTTGCCCGCGATGTCCCACAGCGCCATCTCGAGGCCGGACTTGGTGAAGTAGTTTCCATACACCGGCCGCCGCATCTTCTCGGTCAAGCGTTCGACCTCGATTGGGTTCTCGCCGACGAGCAATGGCGCGAGACAGTCGTTGATGAAGTGCGCCGCGGTGACCTGGTCCTCGCCGCTCCAGCGCGGCGTGCAGGAAACTTCGCCGACGCCGCTGACGCCTGCGTCGGTGTGGACGCGCACGAGCAGGAACGGCGAGACGTTGTGCGCGCCGCCGCGCCCGCTGCGGATGACGAAGCGCGGTTTGAGCGGCACGCAGATTGGAATCGCTTCGATGCGGGTGATTTTCATAGGACAAAATCTAAGCCACGGATTGAACACGGATGAAACACTGATTCAAAAACGCTCAAGCGACTTGGGAGGGTCTTCATCCGTGTTTGGTCCGTGTTCAATCAGTGGCCGCTCTTCACAGCTTGCAACGTCGCGATGATTTCACGCTGGAAGACCTCTGCCGCGCCCTGGCCGAAGGGCGAGTTTTCGACTTCGTATCCGCCCTTGCTCCACTCGCCGGGCGTGGGCAGGTAGGCGAGGCGGCCGTTCGTGTAGCCGCCAAAGAGCGTGAATGGAAATGGCGACGCGCGCTTGATTGCCAAACCCGTTTCGCAAAACGGCTCGACGTTGCAGCCGACAATCGCCACGTCGCCGAGGGTGATGAAGTGCGTGCGCACTCCCGCGCTGGTCTTGCCGCCGAAGTCGTCGGCCATGCGAAGCTGGATGTCGGCGCGGCGCGCCATGTAGATGGCTTCGGTCAAGGCGGCCTCATCGCCACTGGCGCGCGCGGATTTGAGTTTCCCCTTCCAGAGATCGAGTTGCTCCGCAGCGGCTTTGCGGTCAGGCAAACCGTCGCGCAACGGAACTGAGATCTCGCGTTCAGTGAAACGCAACGGAAGGCTTAGCTGCGAAGCAAACTCGGCGTCATACATTCCCAGCGGTGCGCCGGAGGGGACGACTTCGCGCAACGCCTCGCGCGAGGGAATCGTGTTCAAGCCGAGCGCGACCTTTGCGGCTTCGTGGCCGAGAATCGCGCCGAGGCTTCGGTAAACTTTGGTGTCGGTTTGGAAGCCTTGCACTGGCCCTTGGTCGCCTGCTGCGCCTTGCAGGAAAAGGCAGCGCCCGCCGACGGCTTGCTCGACAACGCGCTTCATCGCGCCGGGATAGTCGGGCGTGATGAGGCGATTGCCAGGTCCCATTATGGTCGGGTGGCAGGCAAAATTAACGAGGGTGGTAGGGACGCCGCGCTGCGGCGTCCGGTCGTCGCAGCGCGACGACCCCACCAGCGGATCAAACCGCACGACCGTAACTTCGTGGTCGCACGGCCCCTCGCGGTTGATACCGAGAAACCGATCGCCGCCCGGCGTCACGCAGCGGCGATTGGCATTGATGTGGCACTCGCCGCGGCTGGCGCGGACTTCGACGGGCTGCAAGTTGGCAAGCGCTTCGCTCGCGGCTTCGGCGGACCAGCGGGCGACGTTTTCAAACCACGGCTCCACCAGCTCGTAGCCTTTCTCAATCCAGCTTTTGTAAGGCACCGGGCCGGAGTGCGTGTGCGTCGCGGCAGCGCGGATGTTTTGCGTCGGCACGCCGGTCGCCTTGCTCACGGCGGCCCGGATCTGGTCGGCGCGCTGGTTGGTGAGGATTTGGATGTCCACGTCGAGCACGAGCGCGGTCGTCGCGCCGTCCGAGAGCGCGAGCGCGGTGACCCAGAGGTCCATGTCAATGCCCTCGGCCTGCTCGTGCCGTTGCGCGCCCCAACCGCCGTGCGCGATCCCCGGCGGCGGATTGATGCAGCGCCTGCCGGTGCCCGCGAGCAGAGATGTTCGAGCTGAGGTCATTTCAGTTCATGGCCACAAAAAGGCACACAGCGCACAAGACAAAAAATGCCTTGTGTCTCTTGTGCATTTTGTGGCGATCCATCACCACGGATGCTGGAAGCGATACCACAGGAAGAATCCGTAGATGCAAAGCACAATGCCAACGAACAGTCCCCACCAGAGGCGCCAGTCCTGCCAGCCCGAGTGTCGGGCTTGTTCCTCCGGAGGCAACATCGCGAAGGATTTGTTCCAGATGATGCCGTCAGTTTTCTCGCGCGGCGGCGGCGCGCTGAGCAGCGAGACGACGATCATCACGGTCATGCTGCACATCCACGTGGCCAGCGCGCGATGGTTGAAGGTGTTGAACCGGCCGAGCAGTTCAAACTGAAACAACACCCAACTGCACAGGAAGCCCGCGAACATCGTGGTCACGGCTGCGACACCGTTTGCGCGGCGCCATAAAATGCCGAGCGTGAAAACGACGGCGAATGGCGGCGCGATGAAGAAGAAGACCGTCTGGACTTTCTCGAAGAGAGGCGTGGTCGTGGTCGTGAATTCAATCGCAATCCAGATGCTCGCAATCAGAATCACCACGCCGCTCCAGCGGCCCACGCGCACTTGCTGTGCCTCGGTGGCGTTCGGGTTCGCGAGTTTCTTGTAGAGGTCGAGCGTCGCGATGGTGGAGGCCGAGTTCAGCACCGTGGCGACGTGTCCCATCAGCGCGGCGGCCATGCCCGCGAGCAGGAGTCCCTTCAGCCCGCTCGGCACGAATTGTTTCACGAGCGTCAGATAAGCCTGGTCGGGATGTTCGAGGTTCGGAAACATTTTGAAGGCGATGATGCCAGGCACGATGAAAAAAAACGGCATGATGACGTGCAAAAAACCCGCGCAGACGACGCCGACGCGCGCGTGCCACTCGTCCTTCGCGGCGAGGACGCGCTGCACCATGTGCTGGCTCGTGCAGCTATACCAGATGCCCACGGAGAGAAAGCCCGTGAAAACACCGGTGAACGGAAATGGCTTGTGCGTCGGCGGCTTGAACATCTGGAAATGCTCGTTGTGGTCGGCGATGAACTGCGTCATGTCGCCTGCGTGGCGGAGGGCGATCACCGGCACGAGAAACCCGGCGAAGAGCAGGATGATGATTTGCATGAAATCGGTCCACGCCGCCGACTTCAACCCGCCATAAATCGTGTAGAGGCCCGTCGTTGCTGCGAAGAAGATGATGTAGAGCGCGACGGGCGAAACGGGTTTTCCGAACAGCGCGAGGTGCGGCATTAGGCGCGACAGGTCTTCACCGAAAAAACTGTCCAACATGATGCCGCCGGAATACAGCGCACCGGCGTTGATGGCCGCGATGAACCCGCCGAGCGACGCAACGGCGAAGAGGTAGCGACAGGTGGAGTTGTAGCGGCGCTCCAGAAACTCCGGCATTGTGCAGACGCCGGTGCGAACGTAGTAGGGCAGGAAGATGAAAATGAGCAGCGTGTAAATGATCCACGCGTTCCAGTCGCCGGCCGCGAGGACGATGCCGTGCTTGTAAGCGCCACCGACGTTCGAGATGAATTGCTCGCTGCTGATGTCCGCGGCGACCATTGAGGAGCCGATGACAAACCACGGGATGGTTTTGTTGCCGAGGAAGTAGCCTTGCGCGGTATCGCGGCCTTTGCGCGCGACCCAGAAGCCGAGCGCGACCGTCACGAGCATATAGGCCGCGAAGATGCCGAGGTCGAGCGCGTTGAGCGAGACTTGGGTGTTGGTCGCACTCATTACCTGGGACAACGGATTGGGGACATGCGCGAGAGTTGTAATCGCGCGCCGAGTTATCGCAAGATTATTGGCGTCACCAATGAACACGAGTCCAACCGGCTTCAGTGTCGGCGTCACGCGCCGTATCATCACCCCGCCGCCCGGCGTGGAACTTGCCGGCCTCGGCTTCTACCTGAACCGCACGTGGGAGTGCGTGCGCGACAATCTCAACGCCACCGCGTTTGTCGTCAGCGACGGAAAAAACAGCAGCATCGCCATCGTCGCGATGGATCTCATGTATAACGACGCGGCGTTCACTGCGAACATCCGGCAGCAGGTTGCGGCGCGCACAGACATTCGCCCCGAAGCCGTATGTGTGAACTTCTCGCACAGCCACAATTCGCCGACGGCGGGATTCATCCGCGGCGCGGGTGAACGAAATGAGAACTATCTCCGCTTCGCTGCGCAGCAGGCCGCCGAAGCCGTCGTTGAAGCCTGGCGGAAACGCCAGCCTGCGCGCCTCTCGGTTGGCAGCGGTGAGCTGGCCGGCATGACGTTTAACCGCACGCGCGAAAACGGCCCGGTGGACACACGCGTCAGCGTGCTGCGCGCCGATGCGATGGATGGGAAGCCGCTCGCTGTCGCAGTGAATTTTCACGCGCACCCGACCGCGCACATGGAGGTGGATATGCGAGCAGTGAGCCGCGACTGGCCGGGCGAAGTTGTGGACCAGATCGAAGCGGCACTGCCCGGCGCGACTGTGCTGTATCTTCAAGGCACATGCGGCGACGTGAATTTCAAACGCGAGTTCAACGGCACGGAGCGCCGGTTCGAGCCGGCACGAGGCGTGAGCGGCATTGTGCTGAAAGCACTTGAACACCTGCGGCCACTTGAAGCATCTGGAGTTGCGGCAATCACCCGCTCGGTCACGCTCCCCACGCGGCGCTGGACCCGCGACGAAGTGATGCGCGAGCGCGAGGAAGGTTTGCACCGGATCAAGACCGGTGACACGACCGGCTGGCTCGACGGCATCGCGAAGGTGATCGTGAACCAGCCGCATCGCCTGCCGCTGCGCTACGGCGGGAGTGTGGAGAAAGCGGCAGCAGCAGTGGCGCGCTTCGCCGTTGAGTGGACCGATGAAATTCTGCCGGTGCTCGACACGCGCGCCGAGACGCTTGAAACCGACGTGCAGGCGCTGCGCATTGGCGACGTGTGGTTAGGCGCGAGTCCTTGCGAGTTGTTCACAACACTCGGACTCGATTTGCGACGTCACTGGCAGCACGAAGATTTGTTTGCGCTCGGTTATTCGAATGGTTCCATCGGTTACATGCCCGATGCGTTCGAAATCGCGCGCGGCGGTTATGCAGCGTCCACTTCACCGAAGTTCACTGGGCAGTTTCCATTTACGCCGCAGTCCGGGCCGGTGCTCGTTAACGCAATGCTGAACGCGCTTGAGCAAACTGAGAAGAAAAGCTAAGGCCGTCGCCAAAACGGAAGCCGACATGGCGAGACATTTCAATTTCACCGTGACCTCCGCTTTGGCCGCCGCTATCGGGCTTTCGACTGCGAATTTGTTCACACATCTTCATTTCGCATCGGCGCTCGCCGTCGGTGTGTTCTTCGCCTTCACGCTGATCTGGCCGTTGGTTTCGAGCACGGCGAACTGCACCTCCTCGATGGTTGCGCAGCCGGCAGTTCGCAACGCGGCGTTGAGTTCGTGATGCGTGAGTTTTTCGCGGGCAAGCACGTCCTCATACAAATGCCCGTTGTGGATGAGCACTTCGGGCCGGCCTTCGACGATCCGTTCGACGGTCTTGCTCCGGTAAGTGGCCACTCCGACGAGCCAGTTCATCGCGACGAGCGTGCCGGCGCAAATGATGCCGCCGGTGAGCGAGTTGTCGCCGGCGTTCATCGCGTTTTGCACGGAATTGCTGAGGACGAGCAGCAGCACGAGGTCAAAAGGCGCGAGCTGGCCGACCTGTCGCTTGCCGCTGACGCGCAGCAGCACGATCAGGAACACATACACGATGACGCCGCGGGCAAGCAGCTCCCACCAGGGGACGGAGAGTTTCCACATGACGCCAGTTTGTAGCGGACGCCGCTTGTGTTCACGAGCGGAAAGTGCGCGTGGCGCTTGCGCGTCCCGCCATTTGCTGGCAGGAAGGCCGCGTGAACTGGAACTTCACAACGCTGGACGAGCTGCCCACACTTGTGTGGCGCGCGCTGGAAACCGCCTGCAATGAACCGGACAATCCGCTGCGCACGGCGGCATTTGGCACGGCCAACCAGTTTGATGCCGCTCTGCGAACCGTGGTGCTGCGCCGCGTGGATGCGACGCTGCGCCAGCTCGTTTGTTACACCGACGCGCGCGCGGCCAAGGTGCGGCACATCCGACTGAATCCGCAGGTGCAGTGGCTGTTTCATGACCCGCGCGACCGCGTGCAATTGCGCGTTGCCGCACTGGCGATGGTTCATCATGGTGATGCCATCGCGCAGGCCGCGTGGCGGAGCGTGCCGGAGGTGAACCGCATCAATTACTGCACCATCAATCCGCCGGGCACAGCGATTCAATCGCCCGAAGAATCGCTGCCAGCCGCGTGGCGCGGCCGCGTGCCGGCAGCGGAAGAAAGAGAACACGGTTTGGAGCACTTCGCCGTGCTTGTCACGACCGTTGAACAAATTGAGTGGCTCCAACTTTGCGCGGATGGACGCCACCGCCGTGCCTCGCTCAATTGGACGGGCGAGAAATTCTCCGGCGTGTGGCTCGTGCCTTGAGCGCGTGGCGCAAACATGGTTCAATGAATCAAAGCCCTCGCACGATGCGTGTTTTGTTTTTCCTGATTGGCTGTTTTTGTCTCGGGGGATGTTCCTCGCCGAATCGCTGCCCCGTGTGTCGCGCCGTCACGGTGGCGAAGCTTCCGCAGCCGCCTTCGCAAGACAAATCGCTTTACGAACCGGACTCGGATTGGACGACGGACGCGGGCTCGACGATGAAGCTCTCCGCGCTCACGGGCGAGCCGTGCGTGCTGTCGTTCTTCTTCGCGTCGTGCACGTTCAAGTGCCCGATCACCGTCGAGAACATGCGGCAGGTGGAGGCTTCGCTTCCGCGCGAGTCGCGCAAGCGCGTGCGGTTTGTGCTCGTGACGTTTGACCCCGCGTTCGACACGTGCGAGGTGCTGCGGCGGTATCGCACGGCGCACCGGTTGAACGGCGAGAACTGGATTTTACTGCGCGGCGAGCCGGGTGAGGTGCGGGCGCTCGCGCAGCGCGCGGGATTTGTCTATGAGAAAAACGGCGTGGGCGGTTTCAATCACGACAGTTTGATCAGCGTGCTGGATTCGACGGGCCGGCTGGCATTTCAGCACGGCGGACTTTACAACGGCGTGAATGAGATTCAGTTGAAGGTGCGCGCGCTGCTTCAGCCGGACAAGTGACGCGCAGCCGTTGCGAGCGCAATAATGGCGGCGATGCAAAAAACTTCTTGAAGTCACATCCGCCAAAGCCGATAAAGGCCCGGTGAACCCGTATTCCGTCTCGACGTCTCGCTCTGGAATTACACCCGCCCGCCGTGGTTTCGGTTCAATCGCGCTCTGCGCCGGCTTGGCGTGCGTTGCGCCGGGCGCGTTTGCGCAGTCGTCCGCGCCCGCAAATTACGACCCGGCGTTTGTGCAGCAAATGCTGAAACGGCTGGAGGCGCAGGAGGCGGAGATTAAATCTCTGAAGTCGGAATTGAATCGTCGCGCGGGCGACGCCGGCGCAGCCGAGGCGGCCAAGCCGGAGACGTTTCCCAAGGTCAGCTTCCACGGGTTTGGCAACGTGGACTATTCCTACCACAACGGCGTGGACACTTCGGGCCGGATCAACAAAAACTCGTTCACACTCGGCCAGCTCGACTTTTTTGTGACCTCGCAACTTTCGGAGAACATTTCGATGCTGGCGGAAGTGGTGATGGAGGCGTCCGAGGAAAATAACAACATGGGCATTGACCTGGAGCGGCTGTTGTTCCAGTGGAAGCCGAGCGATTATTTCAACCTGGACTTGGGCCGTTACCACACGAGCGTGGGCTATTACAACACGGCTTATCACCACGGCACTTGGTTTCAGACCGCAGTGGGCCGCCCGCGTTTCCTGAACTTTGAGGATGGCGGCGGCGTCATCCCGGCGCACAACGTCGGCCTGCATTTCAACGGAGATGTTCCATCCGGCACGCTGGGATTGGGCTACATTGTCGAAGTCGGCAACGGCCGTCCCTACAATCAGGCTGACCCCGGCCGCGTGCCCAACGTCACAGACGATAACAAATACAAGTCGGTGAACGTTGCCTTCATCCTGCGCCCGGAAGCGGTTTCGGGACTTCAACTTGGAGCGGGTGTTTATCATGACACGCTCACGCCCCTGTCTGATCCGGGCGCGACCTTCCCGCTGAACGGAGTCGGGCGCACTGACGAGTTTATGTTTCACGCGCACGCCGTTTACAGGCACGGCCCGTGGGAGTATCTGAGCGAAGGTTACTTGATCCGCCACCGCGCCAAAGGCGGCACCGCTCATCTGACGCCGGCGGGATTCGGACAGATCGCCTACAAGGTGGACTCATGGACGCCGTTCGCTCGCGTTTCCTACATCAATGCCGTGTCAGGCGATCCGGCGTGGCCGTTCATCGGCGTGGACGGTCTCCGTTACGGGCCGGGTTTCGGTTTGCGTTGGGATTTCAGCACGCTCGCCGCGTTGAAGCTCCAGTATGATTACCTTTACACGCATATCAACCCGAACTCCGCCTTCTACGCTCCAGGCCCGACGCCCCCCGGGGTGAAAGGATGGGAAAGCGCCATCACTGCGCAAGTCGCGTTTACATTCTGAGGTTTGCCATGCGCACACGATTATTCTCGCTGGTGTTGGGCATATTGATCGCCGTCACGGCTGCGCGCGCCGCGGACAAGGCGCAGCATCTTGCCATCGTCGTCAACAAGAACAGCAGCCTCACCGACATCTCCAGCGGTGAACTTGCGAAATACTTCCGTGCCGAGAGAACCAAGGCGCCCGACGGCACCAAGCTCGTCCTCGTGATGCAGGAGGCCGGCCGTGCGGAACGCGACGCGGCCCTGCGCGAAATCTTCAAGATGAGCGACGGCGAGTATAACAAATACTTCCTGCAGGCCACGTTCACCGGCGCCGTGAGCGGCGCCCCGAAGGCGTTGTCCAACAGCCGTGCCGTCCTCAAGTTCGTGAACGACACGCCCGGCGGCCTGGGCTACGTGAAAGGGGATGAAGCCGACGATACGGTGAAAGTTCTGAAGATTGACGGCAAGGCCCCCGGTGACGCAGGCTACCCGCTGACTTGCAAGTGACGGCGCTGCGGAGAATCCGTCCGCTTGATGTCTCGCAGTTGTCCGGTTGCCTCATCCTGAGACGATGAACTTTCGCACCATTGGCGTCCGAATCACCATCGGGTTCGTTGTCACCCTCGCGCTGACGCTCGCGCTCGGCTGGTTCGCGCGCGCGCGCCTCGCCCAAATCCACGCGCACGCGCAGCACATCAGTCAGGAAGCCCTTCCCGGCATCTTCCTCAGCGGACGCATTGAGACCCTCGTGCATGAAACCGGGATGCTCGTCTCCAAAAACCTCCTTTCGGTGAGCGACGACAAACGCGCCGATTTCGCCGCGCGCATTGATGCCAACATCAAGCAGCTCGCGAGCCTCTCGGCGGATTATTCCCACACGTTCACCGGCACCGAGGCGCGCCAGCGGTTCCAGAAGTTCGATGAAGTCCGCGCCGAATCCTCCGGCATCATCGCGCAACTGCTCGGTCTGAGCCGCGACGGGAAAATACAGGAGGCGATGGAATTGAAGGTCAATCAACTCGACCCCGCGTTCGACCGGCTCATCGAAGCTGCCCGCGCGGAAGTCGCCGCCGGCAAGCGCAACAGCGACCAGGCCTCGGCCGGCATCGCTGCTGCCGTCGCCAGCGCTCAGGACGGCATCACGAACGGCCTCATCGCCACCGTGCTTGCTGGCATCCTCGTCGCAGGAAGCATAACTTACTTCACCACGCGCCGGCTGCGCGCCGTCACCGCGTCCGTCAACGAAAGCACGCGCCACGTTGCCGACCAGGCCGTTTCGCTCAACGCCGCCAGCGCCGCCGTGTCGCACGGCGCCGGCGAGCAGACCGAGGCCCTGCGCGACACACGCGGCACGCTGGCCAACCTTGCCACGATTGCGAACAAGACCGCCGACCAGAGCCAGCACGCCGAGAAACTCGCGCGCGAGGCCCGCAGCGCCGCCACGGCCGCCGCCGCCAGCACCACCGAGATGGCGGCGGCAATGAAGACCATCAAGGAAACCAACGCCGAAATGAGCAGCGTCACGAGCGGGCTTTCTGCTTCCGCCGGGGAACTGCAGGCCGCCGTAGACGCCATCCAGTCCGCGAGCCGCGAGGTCGCCAAGTTTGTCACCACAGTGGACCAGATGGCCGCGCAGACGACGATCCTCGCGCTCAACGCCACCGTCGAGGCCGCGCGCGCGGGCGAGGCCGGCCGCAGCTTCGCGGTCGTCGCCGCCGAGGTCAAATCCCTCGCGCAGCGCAGTGGTGTCGCGGCTCGTGACATCGGCGCGCGCATCCGAGACATGGTCGAGCGCGGCGCGGTCGGCGCGCGCGTCAGCGCCCGCATGGTCGAAAGCATCCACGCGCTCACCCAACGCGCGACCGAGGTGCGCATCGGCGTGGACGAAAGCTCCGCGCGCGCCGCGGAAATCGAGTCCGCATTGAACCACATCGCGCTGCTCACACAGAACGTGGATGAATTTGTGACGCACGTCGCAAGCGCCGCCTCGGAACAGAACAAGAGCGTGAGCCGTATTTCCAATGCGGTGGCGCGCATGAACGAAGTCACAGATGTCAACGCCAGCCAGGCCGAGGAAAGCATGTCCGCCGTGCGCGCCTTGCGCGAGGAAGTCGCGCGTCTGAATGAAGCCGTTGCGCGGCTCCGCAGCCTCGCGGGTGGTGCGTCTGCTTCCAGCGAACTTTCGCAACCGCCGCCACCTGCTCCGACATCGTCCGGCGAAAACTCCCACGCAGAATTTTCGTCCGAAGGCATCTCCATTCCTGAAACCGCTGGCCGTCGCTGAGCGTCCGCCCGATGCCACGTAAAACCCCGGTCGCACCGTTTGCCCGCCGCGCCGGCGCATCCTCGCGCGCTGCTGCCGGGCTGGATCGTTTCCACTTCGAGCGCGAATTGTCAGCCGGCGGCGTGGATTCCATTGCGGGCGTGGATGAAGCCGGGCGCGGCCCGCTCGCCGGCCCGGTGGTTGCCGCGGCGGCGATGCTGCCTCGCGAGTGGATTCACGGCGGCCTTCCCGCCGATCTCGACGGTCTCAACGATTCCAAGCAGCTCACGGAGACGCAGCGCGAGACGTTCTTTGAATTCCTCACGACGTGCGGCGTTGTGCGCTATTCCATCGCGCGCTGCGATGTCGAGATGATTGATCGCGTTAACATTTTGCAGGCCACGCACTACGCAATGCGCGATGCGCTCGCCACCGTGCGGCCTGCACACGCGCTCGTGGACGGTCTCGCCGTGCCCGCGCTCGGCTGGCCGCAGACCGCGCTCGTGAAAGGCGACGCGCGCAGCTACTCCATCGCCGCAGCGAGCGTGCTCGCGAAAGTCACGCGCGACCGGATCATGGTGGAGTTCGACCGCGAGTTTCCCGATTACGGTTTTGCGGAACACAAGGGCTACGGCACGCCACAGCACCTTGCCGCCATTGGGAAGTTCGGCCCGTGTCCGATCCATCGCCGCAGCTTCGCGCCAATTCGCACTGAGCCGCGGCAGGTGGAATTCTTCTGAGGAGGAAATGAGCCTTCTCCGACAGCTCGCCGCGCGATTTAGTGATTCGGAACCGGAGCATTTGCGTCGCGGACGCCTCGGCGAGCGCGCGGCGAACTTCCGTTCCGACCGCGGCGAGATTGACCTCGTGTTCCGCGATGGCGACTGCCTGACTCCATTTTTGAGAAACAGGACGTTGCCTGGTTTGACGGCTACGTGCCGGCGCAGGAAGTTCCCCGAGACCCGTTGCTGTCGCCGAGGATTACGCCGGTGGTAAACGTGAACGCATCGCTCCGCTTCAACATTTACTTGGCCGCAGGCTTTGCCGGGAGAGGCACATCAATGTCCAGCGCCGCCGCCAGATCAATCTCATGCTCCTGCTCCTGCACGATGATCGCGCGCAGGGTCTCGCTCAACGCAAACTCCCCCATCGCCTCGGCCTGGCGGATGCGTTCGCGGTAGCGTTCCACCGTGGCCCGCTCGTTCTCCAGATCCTCGCGCAGCATGGCGACGGGGCCGCTGGAAGTTTTCACCGGCTTGGGCACCACGCACGGCATGCCGCCCAGGTAGTCAATCTGCCGGGCGATCTTGATGGCGTGCTGCAATTCCTCGACCGCATGCACTTCGAGTTCGCGGGCGATGTCCATGTATTCCGCGCCTTTGATTACCTGGCTGTAAACCGAGTAGGCGATGATCGCCTGGTATTCGCCCGCTAGATCCTCGTTGAGCAGTTCGATCATCCGTTCGCGTGTGATGGCCGAGCCGAGGGTCGTGTTTTCTTTTCTCATAATGGTCTTCTTGTTGGCTCGCCCGGGTGTGGCTGTCCATCCAGCGAGCGGTTGATCAGGCGTGGGATTTGATGAAGGCGAGACAAGCCTTGGCACAATCGCGGCACAACTTCGCGTGCGCTTTCATGCCCTCATCAGACGCGATCTTTTCGCACTCGGCGGCGCACAGATCGCAGGCTTTGGCGCAGGCTTCAGCGATGGTGCCCCCCATCGGCCCGTAGCAGGTGCCCACGCAGGCACCGCACATTTGGAGGCAACTGACGCACATTTCCACGCATCTCGCATATTCCTTGTGCCCGGCGGCGAGTTGTCGGGTGCAGTGCCCAACGTGCTTGGAGCATGACAGCATGCTGTCCGCACACGCCTTCGCGCAAGCGTCGGCAGCACTCTTCCCGTGATCGTCGTGTTCGGCAGCCGGTAGTTCAGTCAGACCGGCGAAGCCGGCCGCCGTGGCACCCATGGCCAGCAATACTTCGCGTCGGTTCAGGGGCGTATTCTCTATCGCAGTGTTCATATTTGAGCTCTTTGTTTTAGTTCAGCTTTGGTTGGTTGGTTTAATTTGCAGTCACCGACGCGGGCGGCAAAGGCGTCTCCGCAGCCGGCGAGGCTAGGGTATGGGAACAAGTCTTCCCATGGGGTGTAACCCGACTAAAAGCCGAGCCGCGTTTCGTGTGGGATGGGACGATCTGAACCGCCGGCTAATCAATCAGCCGACTGGCAGAAGCACGTGGAGGTTAGCTTGAGGTCGGCTTTTGCCCAAGCACTGCCAAACTGGCGCTCGATGTCAGCCGCTTCCGCGTGCTTGCCTTGCAAGCGGAGCGCGCGGCCAAGGCCGTAAAGTGACCAGCCATTCAGAGGATAGCGCGCGAGGTCTTCGCGATATGCGATCTCGGCTTCGGCATGACGTCCGGCGCGGAGCAGGATGGCTCCCAGGGTGTGCCGCACGGGCTGGATCCAGTCCGGCGGCTCGTTGTAGCGCAAGCGGTCCTCAAGTGCAGTCGCACGCCGGAGCGAGACGAGGGCGACCTCGAAGCGCCGCTCCTTGGCCGCCATTTCGCCGTTGATCACATGGGTGGCGACGGCGAGGAGATCGTGGGCCGGGTTGTTGCCGAAGGCGGCGTCCTTGGGCACCCGGGCGACGGCGGCATGGAAGGCGACTTGTTCCTTGAGCGCCTCCTCATGCCGGTCGAGTGCGATAAGCGCGACGGTGCGGGTGTAGTGCCAGAGCGCGCGGGCGAGCGGCAGATTGGCGGGAGGCTCGGGTTCGGCGAGCAGTTCGTCCCATCGGCCAAAGCGCATGAGTGTCTCGGAGATGAAGATCATCAGGCCATCGGTCTCCGGCCCGTATCGCTTGAGGAAGTCCTCAGGGATGCCGCCGACCATCTGGCGCGCATAACGAACGGCCTCGGTGCTGCGGCCCTGCATCATCGCGGTGTAGGCGTAGAAGTAGGTGTTGTGCGCCATATACTTCGCATAGAATCCGGGCTGCGGATGCTGGGCGCGGTAGTCGGCATCGGCCTTCATCGCGCGGAGGTTGGCGGTGGCGGAGTCATCCCAGCGTCCGATCCGTGCATAAATGTGCGCTGGCATGTGAACGAGATGTCCGGCCGCGGGCACGAGTTCGCGCAAACGATCCGCCGCAGCCACGGCGCGCCCTGGTGTGGGCGAGGCTTCAATGGCGTGGATGTATAGATGGTTCGCACCAGGGTGCCTCGGATTCAGCGCCAGCGCGCGTTCCAGCGTGGCAATGATCTCGCTGGTGCCGGACTGCGGTTGGCCGTCGAGTTGCCAGAGATCCCATGGTCGCAGGTCCATCATGGACTCGGCAAAGAGCGTGGCGATGTCCGCATCCTTCGGATGTGAGTGCCAGACGCTGCGCATGGCGGCGGCGTAGGCTTCATCGAGCGGGCGGCGGTTCTGGGGCTGGGGCGATGCATGGCGCTTTTCCAATGCGCCGACAAGCGCCTGCTCGCGTTCACTGGCCATGGGGGCGACGGCACGCGCCTTGGCGAGGGCCTCTCCTGCCGTCCGTGCGTTGTCCGGTGGCACGAGTGAGAGGTTTATGTGCGGGCCGTTGACCAGCGCGACCCCCCACCAGGCCATCGCGCAGCGTGGGTCGGCGGCAATGGCCTTGCGAAACTCATCCTCCGCCGCTGTGTAGCTAAACGCGTAGGCGAGGGTGAGTCCACGGTCGAAGGCGCGCTGGGCCGCCCCTGAGCTGGTCGTGACCTTGAAACTGTGGCTGCCGAGATCGGACTGCCGCGTGGAGACACAAGCCGCGAACAAGGCCGCGAGCGCAGCAGCGAGCACCGGGAGGTCAACAAGCTTCATGACAGTCGGGCGGCCGCGGTGGCCGTTGAAGCCTCTGGGCCGCCCGTCAACCGAACTACTCCACTTACTTGACTGGCGTGGCCGAGGACATGGCGACGCCCAGGCTTTTGAAGTCCGTGGACAGGCCGATCAGCGACTCACGCAAAGGCTGCACCTTTTCATTCGCCTTCAGCGACAGGCTCTTGACGGAGGCGATCCCGCCGGACGTGAGGTCGGTTGCCAGCGCCGTGCGAATGTCTTTCAGATCGGACATGAAGGGAGCGAACTCGGTGCTCGTTTTCGCGTAACTGACCCGAACGCACTCGAACTGCGCGGCCACCGTGTTCTTGCGGTCCAGACTGCGGCTGTGGATGTCCTCGTTCTGAATCTTGGCGAGTTCCAGGTCCCAGTTCTTGAAGTAGGCGGTGCCCTGTGCCCGCATCGCCGTGGCGTGGTCGCTCACATCGTCCGAAAGTGATTCCAGTTTGCTCACTGCGGCGCTGTATTTCTTGAACTGCGGGGTGATGTCCGGGTTTGGATTGTTCACGAGATCGGCGAGTGTGACGACCACGTTGTCCAGCGGGACCAGCGCGTGATCAATGCCCTGCGCGGCTTCCCGGAGCGAGGTGGAGGTCTTGCCGGCCTTCTGGTAGCCGGAGGAGGCGCAGCCGGCAACGAGCAGGAGGCTGGCGGCGATGGTGGCGAGTGGGATGAGCGGTTTCATGGTTGTGTGTTTTCTGTTGTTTAAGGGTGTCCCCCGCGCATCGCGTCGTTACCCGACTGAACGCAGCCCGAAGGTGAATTCCCACAAAGCGAAGTTAGCCTCCGCAACTCGCGCCGCCTATGGGGTCTAACCCGACAGCCTCGGCCTTGATGGCCACGTCCACACCGCCGAACGGGCCACACCACTCGCGCTGCCTTCCAAGTCAACGCATAACCTCCGCGCCGGACCCAGCGCCCGGGCCAAGCCCGATTCAGTGAACTTGACGCGGATCTCCTCGCTCTCCCCACGCGTTGGTGAAAGCCGAGTTAAAGCCGTAGCGGAGTGAGTGGAAGGTTCTACTTGCTGAACTCTGCTTCGCCCCTAGAAACTGGTTGCCGATCGCTTGAATAGAATTGTCCCCGAGCAGCATTCGTGTTTAATCGCTCAAAAGTGAGCATCCTCGCCAAAATCAAGAGCTGCTTTGTCGGCAAGAGAAGACCGGAACACTTGCGACGTGGTGAATTGGGGGAACGCGCGGCAAAGGAATATTTGCAACAAAAGGGGATGAAGTTTCTGGTTGCCAATTTTCGCTCCGAACGAGGCGAGATCGATTTGATTTTCCGGGAAAGGAGTCGAATCGGAGCAGGCAGTATTTTGACTTGTAACGGAACAGACTGCCTCGTGTTCGTCGAGGTGAAGACCCGCTCGGACGAATCGTGGACGCGTCCCGCCGCGGCGGTGAATGGGGACAAGCGGCGCCGTCTTTCGCAGGCCGCGCTCGACTACGTGCGGCGGCTGCGCGACCCGCGCGTGAAAATCCGCTTCGACATTGTCGAGGTGCTGCTCGCGGACGGCGCGGTGCGCGAAGTGCGCCATCTGCCGAACACGTTCAGCCTTTCGCCGCCGCATCGGCTGGGTTGAGCGCGCGTTGGGCCGGTGTCGCGAGTTTTCGCTCGCATTGCCGGGAGGCGCGTGGTTGGATGCGGACACACTTCAAATCGCCCGGCGCGGGAGGAAGTGTGTGTGGCGCGGTTGGTTTTGTTGTCATGCACCCGCTTGGGGACATCGCGAAAGAGTTCCTAGTCGAGAGCCACGAGAACCTCGATCGGCTCGATCAGGATTTTGTCAAACTGGAGCAGTCGCCCGGTGATCGCGAGACGTTGTCGGCGATCTTCCGCGTGATGCACACGCTCAAGGGCAGCAGCGCGTTCCTCGGCTTCAAGCGCCTCGAAGCCCTCGCCCACGCGGGCGAACATCTCCTCGGACGGCTCCGCGCCGGACGCCTCACGCTCAACCAGCAAATGACCGACACGCTGTTGGCGAGCGTGGACCGCGTCCGTGCCATGCTGCGCAACATCGAGGCCGGCGGCACCGAAGGCGAGGGCAACGATGCCGACCTCATCAACGCGCTCCAGCTCCTTGCCGACGGGAAACCGCTTTCAACCGCCGCGCTGCCGAAGCCCGAATCAACGCCCGCGACGCACGTGGACGAACTCACGCGCGAGTTCCTCATCGAGAGCACGGAGAACCTCGACGCGCTCGACCGCAGCTTCGTGCGGTTGGAGAAAAACCCCGGCGACCGCGAAACCATTGCATCCATCTTCCGCACGCTGCACACGGTCAAGGGCACCAGCGGCTTCTTCGGCTTCAACCGGCTCGAACGGCTCGCGCACGCGGCGGAAAATCTGCTCGGCAAACTCCGCAGCGGCGAACTTTCCCTCACGCACGAAATCACCGACACACTTCTCAAAACCGCCGACGCGATCCGCGGGATGCTCAAGCACATCGAGTCCACCGGCAGGGAGCCGGCCGAGGAGCATCGCGACCTCGTTGACAGTCTGGGCCAGCTTTCCGGCGCGCTGACGCCGGGGATTTCGCCGCAGCCCGATTTGCGGCCGTCGGCCTCCGACACCACGCAGTTCTTCAAGCGGCCCAGTCCCGGCATGGTCGTGGTGACGAGCCGCGCGGAAGAGGCGGCCCAGGCTCCGCAGCCTTCTCCCGTGCCGGAGGTGAAGCTTGCTCCGGCTCCGGCGCCAGCCGCGCCGCCGGCGGCTTCTCCGCCTTCGGTTGAACAGCGCCAGCAAAGCATCGCCGACACGAGCATCCGTGTGGACGTGGGCCAGCTCGACAAGCTGATGAACCTCGTCGGCGAACTGGTGCTCGCGCGCAACCGGCTCATGCCCTTCGCGGTGAACCATCCCGACACCGCGTTCATCGCCGCGACGCAGCGGCTCAACCAGATCACGAGCGAACTGCAGGAGCGGGTGATGAAGACCCGCATGCAGCCCATCGGCAATTTGTGGAGCAAGCTCCCGCGCATGGTGCGCGACCTCGCCAACCAGTGCGGCAAACAGGTCAGCCTTGAGTTCGAGGGACAGGACACGGAGTTGGACCGCTCGCTGCTCGAAGCCATCAAGGACCCGCTCACGCACATCGTGCGCAACGCGATTGACCACGGCATCGAGCCGCCCGCGCGCCGCGCCGCGCTGGGCAAGCCCGCGGCGGGCCGGCTGCACATGCGCTCGTTCCACGAGGGCGGGCAGGTGGTCATTGAGATCAGTGATGATGGCGGCGGCATTGACCTTGCGCGTGTGCGGCAGAAGGCTGTCGAGAAGGGGCTTCTCACGGCGGAGGAAGTGCTCGCGTTCACAGACAGGCAGGCGATGGAGATCATTTTCCTGCCCGGCTTTTCAACCGCGGAAAAAACCACGGAAATCTCCGGCCGCGGCGTGGGCATGGATGTCGTCAAGACGAACATCGAGAACATCGGCGGCACGCTCGATCTTCAGAGCGACCTCGGCCAGGGCACGACGCTGCGGCTTCGGGTTCCGCTCACGCTCGCGATCATCCCGGCCCTGCTCGTGAGCTGCCGCGGCGAAAAATTTGCCATCCCGCAAACAGGCTTGGTCGAGTTGGTGCGCCTCGACGCGGACGCGGAAGGCGTGAGCATAGAGCTGGTCTATGGCGCGCCGGTCGTGCGGCTGCGCGGCAAGTTGCTGCCACTGGTGTTTCTCACGAGCGTGCTGAAACTCGACGGCGAACCGAAAAACGGAAACGGCAACGGCTCCCATTCTTCGGCCGGCGTGGTGAACATCATCGTGCTTCAGGCCGAATCACACCGCTTCGGCGTTGTCGTGGATGATGTCCATGACACGGAGGAAATCGTCGTCAAACCGCTCGGCCGGCTGCTCAAGACCGTGCCGTGTTTCGCCGGCGGAACGATTCTGGGCGACGGCCGCGTGGCGCTCATCCTCGATGTCGTCGGGCTTGCGCTGCACTCCGGCGTGGTCGAGAAAATCCGCGACCGCGCGTTCACGGAGGAAGTGGCCAAGCCGCGCGCCGCGACCGGCAACGAGCAGTCGCTTCTGCTTTTTGACATGGGCACGGGCGAACGCATGGGCATACCGATTGAAGTCATCGCCCGGCTGGAACGCTTCCCGCAGGGGCGCATCGAGCGCAGCGGCGGCGGCGAAGTCGCGCAGTATCACGGTGAAATTCTCCCGATTGTGCGCGCCAGCGAATACGTTGCCGGCAGCAGCGCGCTGCCGACGCCCGTGGACGGCGTGTTCGATGTCGTCGTCGTCGCGTCTCAAGGCCGCCGGGTCGGCCTCGTTGTCGGGCGCATTCAGGACATCGTGAGCGAGCCGCTGAAATTGCAGCCGTGGTCGGGCCGTCGCGGCCTGATTGGCTCGGCCATCGTTCAGAACCAAGTCACGGCGCTGCTTGATGTGCCCGGCATTCTCCGTGAAGTGCATCCCATTTCGGAAACGCAACACTCGTAAACTCATGGCCACGAGAACACAGATTTTCGCCACGTTTCTCGTGGACGGCCTTTTGTTCGGCCTGCCCGCGGCGGAGGTGCTGGAGTTGACGAACCACCGCGAGATGACGCGCGTGCCGCTCGCGCCGCCGACCATCGAGGGGCTGATGAATCTGCGCGGCCAGATCATCGCCGCCGTTGATTTGCGGCGGCGGCTTGATTTGCACCCGCGTCCGGCGGGACAATTGCCGATGAACGTCGTCCTTCACACCGACGACGGTCCCGTGAGCCTGCTCGTGGATCAGGTCGGCGAGGTGATCGAGCTGGGCGAGGAAACCTTCGAGCCTGCGCCGGAAACTGTGCGCGGCGTGGCGCGTGAATTGTTGCGCGGCGTCCACAAGCTTCCCGGCCGGCTGCTGCTCCTGCTTGATCCAAAACGCATCATCGAAGACATCGTCGTCGAAACCCGCAGGCAAACCCGTTCCCCACAGACCTTATGAAAAACCCGCTTCAATCCGTCCGCATCTCGACGAAGCTCCTGCTCATCAGCCTGATGTTCAGCCTGCCAATGGGCTTCATGCTCTACTACATGGTGGACAACATCACGTCGACCATCCACTTCGCCGCGAAGGAACTCATCGGGGATGAATTCCAGCGCCCGCTTGAGGACCTGCTCGACGCCGTGGGCCGGCACCAGCTCATCGCGCAGCGCGTCGCCGAAGGCGAGGCGACGCTGTCAAGCCAGCTCTCGCAGGCGCAGTCGCAAGTGGATGACGCGTTCAAGGCGCTGGACGCCGCCGAAGCTAGCCACGGCGTGGAACTACAGTTCACGGACGAAGGACTTGCCAAGCGCCAGCGCGACTCCGCGAAACCGTCGCTTGTCAAACGCAAATGGCAGGACCTCAAGGGGCGCGCCTCGACGCTGTCCGCCGCAGAATCCGCCAAACAGCACGCCGGCCTGATTGCCGACATCCGCACGATGATCACGCACGCCGGCGACACGTCGAACCTCATCCTCGATCCCGACCTCGACAGCTATTACCTGATGGACGTGACGCTCACGAAACTGCCTCAGATGCAGCAGCGCATCGCGGATGTGCTGGCCGCGGGCGAGAGCCTCCTCAAAAGGAAAACCAACACGACCGACGAGCGCATTCAATTCGCCATCTTTGCCTCGCAACTTCAGGACGACCTGGACGGCATTCGTTCCAGTTCACAGACAGTGTTCAACGAGGACGCAAATTTTTATGGTGTCAGTCCCACGCTGAACTTGCAGCTCAAGCCACCGCTGAAGGACCTTGGCGGTTCCACCGAATCTTTTCTCGCGGTCGTGAAGAAGATGGGCGCGGCCGAAGGCGAGCAGCCTGACCGCGAGGCGTTCCTTTTGGCAGGCGCGAAGGCGCGTGATGCCAGCTTCGTTCTGTGGCGAGCCGGCGTCGCCGAGCTTGATGTGCTGCTCAACATGCGCATCGCGCATTACGAAAAACTCCGGGCAACACAAGTCGTCGTCGTTGTGATGTTGCTGATCATCGCGATTGCTTTCGTCCGCGTGATCGCCCGCAGCATCACGCAGCCGATAGACAAGGCCGTGCGGCTGGTGGAAAGCGTTTCCAACCGCGACCTGTCCGTCCGCATTGACACGACTGCGCGCGATGAGACCGGGCAGATTTGCCAGGCGCTCAACGTCATGGTCGAGCAGCTCCGGCGCAGCCTGCAATCCATCGGCCTGAGCGCGCAATCCGTCTCCAGCGCCTCGCAGGAGTTGAGCGCGGTCAGCACCGAGGTCAGCGCCAATTCCGAGGAGACTGCCGCGCAGGGCCGAACCGTTTCCGAAGCGGCGACGCAGGTCAGCCGCAACATCCAGACCGTCGCCGCCGCGACCGAGGAAATGACCGCGAGCATCGGCGAGATCGCGCGCAACGCGAGCCAGGCGTCGAGGGTCGCCACGCACGCCGTCACCGTCGCCGAGCGCGCGAACGCCACCGTCACCAAGCTCGGCGACAGCTCCGCCGAGATCGGCAACGTCATCAAGGTCATCACCGGCATCGCGGACCAGACGAATCTTCTCGCGCTCAACGCCGCCATCGAGGCCGCGCGCGCCGGCGAACTGGGCAAGGGCTTCGCCGTCGTCGCCAACGAGGTCAAGGAGCTCGCGCGCCAGACCGCCAAGGCCACAGAGGAAATCGCGGGCAAGGTCACCGCCATCCAGGGCGACACGCAGAGCGCCGTCGCCGCGATCAAGGAAATCGCCGCCATCATCAAGGAGATCAATGACATTCAGACCGTCATCGCCGGCGCGGTCGAGGAACAGGCCGCGACGACGAACGAAATTTCCAACAACACCCAGCCCGCGGCCAAGGGCAGCGCGGAGATTGCACGCAACATCGCCAGCGTCGCCGACGCGGCCAAGGGCACGACGGCCGGCGCATTTCAGACCGCAGCGGCCGCGGCCGAGCTCGCACGGCTCGCATCGGAATTGCAGCGCGTGGTGGATCAGTTCCGGCTTCAGGCCAATTCGCCTGTTTCCCATGCGTCGCCTCCGTCGTCCTCAGCGGGCAGCAACGGCCCGGCGCAGACGGCCGCGCCGCGTCCGCCCGCGCTCACGCCGCCTGTTTCGCGGAACTGAGTTGTTTTTTGAACGCTTTCAAACGGCGCGAGGCCGGGATAGCCTTTGCCCATGCGCAAGATTCGGGTGCTGGTGGTTGAAGATTCCCCCGTGATGCGCCGGTCCATCATGGTGGCGCTGGCGAAGGACCCGGCCCTTGATGTTGTGGCTTCCGCGCGCAACGGCAAGGAGGGACTGGTTGCCATGACCAAGTCAAACCCCGACGTGATCACGCTCGACATCGAGATGCCGGTGATGGACGGGCTGGCGATGCTGCGCGAGCTGCGCAAGGAGAGGCCGCAACTGCCGGTGGTGATGTTCAGCTCGCACACGCAGCGCGGCGCGCAGGCCACGGTGCTGGCGCTCACGCTGGGCGCGACGGACTGTGTCGGCAAGCCCGCCAACGTAGAGGACATCTCCGAGTCGTGGCGCTGTCTCGAGGAGGAACTGCTGCCGAAGGTGAAGTTCTACGGAGAGAATTTCATCCTCCGCTCCGAACATCCTCCGCGTCCTTCGCTCAAGTTCTGTCCGCCGACGGTCGTGATGACCGCGCGGCCGCGAGCCGTTCACGCCATCTGCATCGGCGTGAGCACGGGCGGGCCGAACGCGCTCGTGCAGATTTTTTCGCAACTGACCGACCCGCTGCCGATGCCGGTGTTCATCGTGCAGCACATGCCCGCCGTGTTCACCCGGATGCTTGCGGAGCGGCTCACAAGCGTGTCGCAGATGGAATTTCAAGAGGCCGGGGACGGCATGGAAGTCAAGCCGGGGCAAGGTTATCTCGCGCCGGGCGGCAAACACCTGACCGTGGCGCACGACAGCGGGCAATTCCGCGCGTATTTGAATGAAGACCCGCCGGAGAACTCGTGCCGTCCGGCCGCGGATGTGTTGTTCCGCAGCGCGGCGACGGTGTATGGGCCGAATCTGCTCGCCGTCGTGCTGACCGGCATGGGCAAGGACGGCACGCGCGGCTGCGAGGCGGTGCGCGGTCGCGGCGGGCGCGTCATCGTGCAGGACGAGGCGTCGAGCGTCGTGTGGGGGATGCCGCGCCAAGTGTTCGAGGCCGGGCTGGCCGACAAGGTGCTTGCGCTCGAACAATTTGCCAGCGAGTTCGTTCGCTACTCGAAAGTCGGCCGCAGTTGAATTCTCCAAGGAACGGCAACGATTCAATGACGGCTGACGACATCCGATACTTGCGCCAACTGGTGGAATCGCACACCGGCATCGTCGTCGAGCACGGCAAGGAATATCTCTTTGAGGCGCGCCTCGGCGCGGTCGCGCAGCAGCACGGCTACGAATCCATCGCAAAACTGGTGCAGCACTTGCGCGCCACAACCGTGGGCCGCCTGCACCGGCAGACCGCCGAGGCGATTGCGACGCAGGAGACTTCGTTCTTTCGCGACGGCCATCCCTACGAGGCGCTGCGCAAACACATCGTGCCGGATTTGATTGAGCGCCGCGCGGACTCGCGCCGCCTTTGCGCGTGGTGCGCCGCGGCCTCGACAGGGCAGGAGCCTTACAGTCTTGCGATCTTGCTGCGCGAACATTTTCCGCAACTGGCCGGCTGGGATGTGAAGATCATCGCAACAGACCTGAGCGAAGCCGCGCTGGCACGCGCGCGGGAAGGCCGCTTCAACCGCGCCGAGGCCGCGCGCGGGATGCCGCCGCCGCTGCTTGCAAAATATTTTCACGAGGACTCGCACGGCTTCCGCGTGCGCGACGACGTGCGGCGACTTGTGGATTTTCGCCAGTTCAACCTCGTCGGCTCTTGGGCGAGCCTGCCGGAGTTCGACCTCGTCCTGCTCCGCAACGTGCTCATCTATTTCAGCATCGAGATGAAGCGACGCGTCCTCGAAAAGGCGCGCGAGCATCTCAAGGCCGACGGCTACCTGCTGCTCGGCGCTGCGGAGACGACGCTGCACGTGGACGAAGCCTACGAAGTGGTGCATACGGAGAAGTCGGCGTTTTACCGGCTCGCGAAGCGGCGCGCGCGGTAGGGTTTAACTCCGCTTCCCGTTGAGGAAATAAGTCGTGATGTCGCCGACGCCCTTGGCGTGGATGACGCCGCGCTCGGTGAAGGCGAACTGGTCGCGCAACGCTTCGTAAGTGCTCTGCGACACGTGGACGTGGCCGGGCACGCCGCCGGATTCGAGCCGCGCCGCGAGGTTCACGGTCGAGCCCCACAGGTCGTAGCTGAACTTCTTGCGGCCAATCACGCCCGCCACGACCGGCCCGGTGTTCATGCCGATGCGGATGGCTCGGTCAGTGCCTGACTCGCGGTTCAAAATGGTGATGGCATCGAGCATTTCGAGCGCCATCTGCGCGACGACTTCGGCGTGGTTTGGCAGAGGCACGGGCAGGCCGCCGACCACCATGTAGCTGTCGCCGATGGTCTTGATTTTTTCGAGGCCGTGTTTCTCCACCAGCCGGTCGAACGCGGTGAAAATCTGGTTCAGCAAATTGACCAGTTCGCTGGCCTCGGTCTGGCTCGAAAACTGCGTGAAGCCCACGAGGTCCGCGAAGAGCACCGTCACCGAATGATAATTGTCCGCGATGGTTTTCTCGCCGCCCTTGAGCCGGTCGGCGATGGGCCGTGGCAGGATGTTGAGGAGCAATCGCTCGGATTTTTCCTTTTCGATCTGGAGCATTTCCTTTTCGAGCTGCAATTCCGCAAGCCGCAGCCGGTCGAGGTCGCGCAGGCGTTTTTTCTCAAGCGACGACGTGACGCGGGCGCGCAGCAGCACCGGGTTGTAGGGCTTGGGCAGGTAATCCTCGGCGCCCATCTCGATGCATCGCACGGCGCTCTCCTCCTGCTCCTGGCCGGAAATGACAATGACCGGCAGGTCGCGCAGCACCGGATCGTCCGTGAGATTTTTTAGCACCTCGAAGCCATCCATCACGGGCATCTCGATGTCCAGCAGCACGAGATCGAACTCGCGCTGTCGCGCCAGGTCGAGCGCGTTTCGGCCGTCCACGGCCTCGGTGATGTTGTGGTAGCCCTGCTCGTTGAGCGAACGCACGAGCAGCTTGCGCAGCGTGCGGCTGTCATCCACGACGAGGATCGAAGCAGTCTTGCCCTGTTTGTCCGCGGCGATGGCCGTGAGACGGGCCGCCTCGTCCAGAGACAGACCTTTGGGACCGCCCGCGCCGCCGCCGGAGCGGACGAGGAACATTGTCTGGCTCTCGTCGTCAATGTGCATGAGATGACGTTGGACTCCGCCGATGGCTTGCGACCGCGGAAGGGCATGCCTCCGGAGAAATCTGCCGCGAACCGTAGCAGAACCGCCTCGCAATGGAAGGCGAAATCTGGCCGGTTGCTTTTCGCGTCCGAGCCGGGCATTAGTAGCACGTCACCCGATGCGGATGAACGCGCCTTTGCACAGCTTGGTCGCCCGGGAAAGCTTCATTCGATCCTCCCGTTGTGTCGTGCTCCTTGCGTGCCTCGCAGTTTCCTCCGCCTTCGCCGCCGCGCCTTCGCCGAAACTCACGCCGCAGCAGATTGATTTTTTCGAGAAGCGCATCCGGCCCGTGCTTGTCGAGAACTGCTATAAATGCCACAGCGCCGGCGCGGAAAAAGTGAAAGGCGGCCTGCTGCTCGACTCACGGGACGGCGTGCTCAAGGGCGGCGACACCGGCCCCGCCATCGTGCCCGGCAATCCCGACCGCAGCCTGCTCATCAAGGCCGTCCGCTACAAGGACAAGGACCTCGCGATGCCGCCGGCGGACAAGAAACTTCCCGCGACCATCATCGTCGATCTCGAACAGTGGGTGCGCATGGGCGCGCCCGATCCGCGCACTTCACCCGATGCGGTGAACCGTTACGAAGTGGACAAGGCGCGCGCAAAAAAACACTGGGCCTTCCAGCCGCTCTTCAAACCCGTCATTCCCGAGCCGAAGGATGCGGAAAAATGGTGCCAGACGCCGGTGGACAAATACATCCTCGCCTCGCTTCAGCAGAAGGGCCTCGCGCCGTCGCCGCGCGCGGACAACGTCACGCTCCTGCGCCGCGCGAGCTACAACCTCACCGGCCTGCCGCCAACGCTTGCGGAGCTCGACCAGTTTCTCGCAGACAATTCGCCGGAGGCATTCACAAAAGTCGTGGATCGCCTGCTTGATTCGCCGCGCTACGGCGAGCGCTGGGCGCGTTACTGGCTCGACGTGGCGCGTTACGCGGACACGAAAGGCCGCGTCGGAGGCGGGCGCGACCCGGAGCCGCGCTTCGTTCACTCGCACACATATCGCGACTGGGTCATCAAGGCCTTCAACGACGACATGCCCTATGACCGTTTCGTGATGCTGCAACTTGCGGCAGACAAGCTCGCGAAAAATGGCGAGAAGACGAACCTGCCCGCGCTCGGTTATCTCACGCTCGGCAACCGCTTCGGCGGAAACCAGAACGACATCATTGACGACCGCATTGATGTGGTCTGCAAAGGAGTGCTCGGCCTCACCGTCACGTGCGCGCGCTGTCACGATCACAAGTTCGATCCGATTCCGACGGCGGATTATTATTCGCTCCACGGTGTGTTCGCCAGTTGCACCGAGCCGGCCGAGGGCGTGGAACTCGAAGTGAACACAAATGCGCCCGCCTACAAGGAATTCCAGAAAGCGCTCGACGGGTCGCAGAAGGAGCTCGACGAGTTTCGCGACTCGCTGCCGGAACGCTCGCGCATCGAGATCACGGGCCGCGTCGGCGAGTTCCTGCTCGCGTTGCACGACTTCGGCAGCCCGACGAATTCGCTTCCGTTCAACCAGTTCATGCAGCGCCGCCGGCTCGATACCGCGCTCGCCGGCTGGTGGCGCGACGCGCTCACAAAATGGAACGAACAGCACAGCCCCGTGTTCGCGCCGTGGATCGCCTACGCGAATTTGTCAGACGAGGAATTTACCGTGAAATCGCGCGAGCTGGCGCCGAAGTTCCGCGCGAATGCCGACGCGGACAAGCCGCTGAACAAGCTCGTCGCGCTCGGCTTTTCCTCCGCGCCGACGAACCTGGCCGGCATCGCCAATTTCTACACGCGCATCTTCGTGGACATGGAGAAAAAGTGGACGGACTTGCAGAAGACTTACGAGCAGCGCAGGAAATCGTCATCCACGCCGCCGCCGGAGCCGGTGCTTGCCGATGCCTCGCTCGAACAGTTGCGGCAGGTTTTCTACGCGAAGGACTCGCCGATGTTCCTCTTCACCGACGAGCGCAAGGAGCGCATGACGCAGTCGCTGATGCGCCGCGACAATCGCGTGCAGCAGCGCATCAACGAATTGCAGCGCAAGGTCGCCGAGGTGAAGTCCACGCATCCGGGCGCGCCTTCGCGCGCGGTGGTGCTCAACGACCGCGACTCGCCGCGCGACTCGGCTATTTTCATCAAAGGGAACGCGGGCAACCGCGGGCAGGTCGTGCCGCGGCGGTTCCTTGAAGTGCTTTCATCCGAGGAGCGCGAGCCGTTCCGCGACGGCAGCGGTCGGCTCGAACTCGCGAAGGCGATTGCGTCCACGGACAATCCGCTCACGGCGCGCGTGATGGTGAACCGCGTCTGGCTGCACCAGTTTGGCGAGGGACTCGTGCGCACGCCGGACGATTTCGGTTTGCGCTCGGAACCGCCGACGCATCCCGAGCTCCTCGACTTCCTCGCGTGGCAGTTCATCGAAAATGGCTGGAGCATCAAGAAACTTCAGCGCCTCATCCTGCTTTCATCCGCGTGGCAGCAAAGCAGCGAGGACTCGCCGAAATTTTCGCAGCTCGATCCCGACAACCGTTTTCTCTGGCAGCAGAACCGCCGCCGGCTCGACTTCGAGGCGCTGCGCGACACGATTCTCTACATCGGCGGCAAGCTCGATCTCACGATGGGCGGGCCGGGCGTGCGGCTCGACGCGGAGCCTTACCCGGAGCGGCGCAGCATCTACGGCTTCGTGGACCGTGCGAACCTGGCGAACATGCTCCTTGCGTTTGACTTCGCCAATCCCGACCTGAGCACTGGCCAGCGCAACGCGACGATCATCCCGCAGCAGGCACTCTTCATGATGAACAGCCCGCTCGTGGTCGAGCAGGCGATCAACATGGTGAATCGCGACGACTTCAAGAACGCCGCGTCGGACACCGAGCGCTTCAAGCTGCTGCACCGGCTGATGTATTCGCGCCCGCCGAGCGACACGGAACTCAGGCTTGCGATGGAATATCTCTCCGTCGAGTCGCGCATGCCCAAGGTGCCGCTGCCCGGCCAGTCGCCGTGGGAATACGGCTGGGGCAGCGTGGATCCGCGCGCGGGCCGCACCGCGGTGTTCTGGCCGATGGCGAAGTTCACCGGCGTGTTCTGGCAGGCGGGGCAGACGTTTCCTGACGCGCGCTATGGATTCCTCAACCTCAGCGCGCAGGGCGGCGTGCCTGGCAAGACCGCCGCGATGTGCGCCATCCGCCGCTGGACCGCAGCCGACGAGGGCGTCGTCTCGATTGATGGCATGCTTGCGCATCGCGCGCGCGACGGAGACGGCGTGCAGGGCCGCATCGTGTCGAGCTACGCGGGCGTGCTCGGCGCGTTCACGGCGCTCGGCA
Organism: uncultured Verrucomicrobiota bacterium; assembly: GCA_964589935.1. GTDB lineage: Bacteria > Verrucomicrobiota > Verrucomicrobiia > Limisphaerales > VHCN01 > VHCN01. Next base: position 215,784 of record CAZPVD010000005.1, read on the forward strand.
ACTCGCTGCCGACGAAGGTGCCGCGGCTGGCGATCCATCCCGGCGACACGATTGACTTCGTCGTGGACTGCCGCGCGAACGACCGCTTCGACCAGTTCAACTGGGCGCCGGTGATTTCACTGCTGAACACGAACGGCCCCGAGGTGAAGGTGGAAAAGACGTGGGACGCGCAGAAGGATTTCGGCAAGCCCTCGGAAAAACGCCGCCTCACGACGTGGCAGAAACTCGCGCAGGTGATGCTTGAGGCAAACGAGATGTCGTTTGTGAACTGAAGCCGCTGCACTTAATAATCAACTGTCTTGTTCTTCAGCCACATTACATCTGTCTGGTCGTTTTGAGGGATGAGCACGCCGGGTATTGCTCCACCAGCCTTTGTTGTTTGCTGCCATTGGTGAATCTCGGCGTGGCCGTCGGACAAACCAAGCGAAGTGCCTCCGCTGTGCAAAGCCGCCGGAGCGTTTTCAAACACGATGGGTGGTTGGGCGCCAGCCGAAAACGGATTCGCAAAATTCAACCGGAAGGTTCCGTCTTCGATCGAGTTCGGGTTTTCATGCACGAAAACAAAGCGATCGCTTGGCTTGTTTATGTCTATCGTCCGGCGATACACGTTAATGCCTGGGTTTGGAACCAGAGATCCCGCGGCTCCCGCCCAGCTCATCCACATGTTCATCGAGACGCTGCGCACGTAAGGGACAGTGTATGGCGGGTATGCGAATTTGTCGGAGGGACATTTGAAGACATTGGCCGCAACGGCGTAACGGCCTAGCAAGGCATCCATATAGTATTGGGCATTGGTTTCCGAGCCGGGGCTGTAGCTGCCACCGGGCTGCATCCATCCCGTGCACCACATGTTGTTTGTTTGAGCCAGTGCCCCCGCACCGCCGACGCTGTTGCTGGGCACCAAACGGTCATCATTGTCCGTTGAATAGACCGTCCACGCCAACTGGAGCTGCTTCATGTTGTTCAGGCAGGATGTGCCCTGCGCCTTTTGCTTGGCGTTGGCAAGCGCCGGTAAAAGCATCCCGGCCAGAATCGCGATGATGGCGATGACGACGAGTAGTTCAATCAGGGTGAAGGCGCGATGTGCAAAGGCGCAACTCCTGCGTGCAGACGGCGAAGTCGGCTTCATGGGCGGTTCATCGGGTTGGCTGAGTTGTCCCGAATCTAGCCATTCGCCGGACAGAAGCAAGCGCGGATGGTGGGCCACTTTGAATCGTCCGTTAGAAATTTGAATGGTAGGGCCGCGCTGCTGCGCGGCCACGGATGACCAGCAGGTCGTCCCCACCGTGCAAAACAGCCCACTACCCAAGTGCGAGTTCGAGCGCGACTTCTTCACTCCTCGATTTCCGCGAGCTTGCGGTAGAGCGTGGCGAGGCTCACGCCAAGCAGTTCGGCGGCCTTTTCCTTGTCGCCGCCGGCCTGCGCCATCGCGCGGGTGATGTAGGTCGCCTCCTGTTCCTGGATGAAGTCCTTGAGTGTGCCAACGGGCGCACTAAGCGCGGAGGCGGGCTGCGCGGGCTGTTGCTTCGCAGTTTCACTGCTGCCGCCGCCGTTTGTGACTGCACTGGCCGCGAGCGCGGCATCACCGGCGGGCGAGAGCACTTCGGATTCGTCCGCGCCGGGCTTGGCGATCTTTTGCAGTGCCGGCGGCAGGTCGGCGACGCGGATGACTTCGCCCTCGCAGAGCGCGGCGGCGCGCTCGATGGCGTTTTCCAGCTCGCGCACGTTGCCGGGCCAGTCGTGCGCGTGCAGCACATCCATCGTGCGGCGGGTGATGCGGCACGGGTTGCCGGAGCGCGCGGGCTTGGCGCGGAGAAAATGCGTGACGAGCAGGGGGATGTCCTCCTTGCGGTCGCGCAGCGGCGGCAGCGCGATGGAGATGACGTTGAGCCGGTAGTAAAGGTCCTCGCGGAACGTGCCGTCCTTGAGTTTGTTTTCGAGCGGCTCGTTGGTCGCGGCGATGACGCGGACGTTGACGAGGACGGGCACGTTGTCGCCGACGCGGCGGACTTCGCGTTCCTGCAACACACGCAGCAGGCGCGTTTGCAGCACGGCGGACATGGAGCCGACTTCATCGAGGAAAATCGTCCCGCCGTCGGCCTCCTGAAAAAGCCCCTTCTTGTCGTTGATCGCGCCGGTGAACGCGCCCTTGCGATGGCCGAACAGCTCGCTCTCCAGCAGCGCCTCGGGCAGCGCGGTGCAGTTGATGGGAATGAACGGCGCGAACTGCCGGCGGCTGTTGAAGTGCAGCGCCTTGGCGATCATCTCCTTGCCCGTGCCGCTCTCGCCGAGGATCAGAATCGTGCTGTCCGTGTCCGCAACGCGCTCGACCATCTTGAACACGTCCTGCATTCCGGGCGCGGTGCCGACAATCTGGTTGAACTGGTATTTTTTCTTGAGCTGCTTGCGAAGGTAAAGATTTTCGCTGACGGCCTCGTTGTAGTTGAGCGCGCGTTGGACGCACAGGCGCAGGTCGTCAATCTTGAACGGCTTCTCCAGATAATCGAACGCGCCCTGCTTCATCGCGCTCACGGCGGTTTCGACCGAGCCGTAGCCGGTGATCATGATGACCGTCGCGGGCGGGCTGAGCGTGCGCGCTTTGGCAAGCATCTCGAGGCCGTGCGGCCGGTTGGCGTCGAGGTAGAGGTCGGTGACGACCAACTCCGGCGCGACGGACTCAAGCGCGTCGAGCGCCGCGGCCCCGTTCGTGAACGGCACGACCTCGTGGCCCTCGGCGCGGAGCAGCTCCGACACCATCTGGACCATCGTCACGTCGTCATCCACGAGTAACACTTTGGCCATGCGCGCGAGGCTAAGGGCAAGACACCGCAGCGGCAAGATTGAATCGCGGCGTGGAACTTTTTGTGCTGCGAAACCTTGCGCGCCGCCGCGAAGGAATGATGATGCCGCCGTGACGCAACGACGAACCGCAGCTTCCGGCAATCCAGCGCCGCCCGTGTGCGAGGTCTGCATCCTCGCCGGCGGCTTGAGCACGCGCATGGGCCGCGACAAGGCGCGCGTGCGGCTCGGCGGACGAACGCTGCTGTCGCGTGTGAAATCCACTGCGCGCGAAACCGGCCTGCCCGTGCGCGTCATCCGGCGCGACGCCGTGCCGCGTTGCGGCCCCCTCGGCGGCGTCATCACCGCGCTCCGCTCGACGCAAGCGGAAACTGTGTTGTTCCTCTCATGTGACATGCCGTTCGTAACTGTTGGGCTTATGCGCGGCGGCCTTTCAAAATTGGGCGGACACACAAAAGCGATGTTCACCGAGAGCGAAGGCGCGGGATTTCCCTTTGCGCTGCGGCGCGAGGCGCTCGCGGTGTGCGAGAGACAATTCGCGCTGGGAAAGTTCTCGCTGCAAGCGCTTGCCCGCGCGCTTGGCGCGAGACGGCTGCGTCTGTCGAAGGCGCAGCGCGGTGAAGTGTTCAACGTCAACACACCGGAAGATTTCGCCGAGGCGCGGCGGCGCTTGTATCGGACAAGCTCCGCGGCTAAGGTGCCTGCATGATGAAGTCCCGATGGATGTGCGCGGTTGTCTTGTTGGCCGTGATGGCGAGCGCGGCGGCGGATGAATTGCAGCTCAAAGACCGCGCCGCAATCAGTGGCAAGATCATCGCCGAGAAGTCCGACATCATCGTCGTGGACGTGGGCTACACGGTGCTGCTCGTGCCGAGGCACCAGGTCATCCGCATCGCGCGGGATTCAGAGACAAAGCCCGACAAGGAGGGCAAAACTTCCACAGCGAAGAAAAACGGCGGCACCAACAGTGTCGGCGCAAGCCCGACTGTGTTCCTGCAGGGCCTTTACAGCGTTGCGAGCGGCAGCGCAGCAGAACACACCGTCCGCGAGCTGGTCGTCCAGCTCGGCGAGGCTGTGGTGCAGGTGCGCACGCCGGGCGGACTGGGTTCGGGTTACTTCATCAATGAGGACGGCTTTCTTATCACAAACTTCCACGTCATCGAGGGCGAGACGCAGATTTCCGTCGAGGTCTATCACCAGCGCGACGGGCAACTGGAGCGGAAGGTTTACAAGCAGGTGCGCATCATGGCCATGAACAAGTTCGCCGACCTCGGACTGCTCAAGGTCGAGGACAAGGACGCGCCGAAGTTCAAGTTTGTGCCGCTCGGCGACGCGGATGCGCTGGGGCAGGGCGAGCGCGTCTTCGCCATCGGCAGCCCGCTCGGGCTGGAGCGCACGGTGACGGAGGGCATCGTGAGCACGAAGGCGCGGCCAATGCAGGGCGCGTTGTTTTTGCAGACGACGGCGCAGATCAATCCCGGCAACTCCGGCGGGCCGCTCTTTAACATGCGCGGCGAAGTCGTCGGCGTGACGAACATGAAGCTCACGTTTGGCGAGGGGCTGGGCTTTGCGATTCCCGTGGACCAGGTGAAATACTTCCTCAACCACCGCGACGCGTTCGCCTATGATGCGGACAATCCGAACAACGCCTACCGTTATCTCCCGCCGCCGAGCCGCACCAAGGCGCAGGCGAACGCGCCTGCTGACGCGAAGAATTAGCGCATCCCGCCGCCGGCCGCGTTCATCGCCATCATGTCGGTGAAGCGTTTGTTGTCCGCGCGTATGCGGGCGGTGAGCGTGCGGCAAATGGCCACGAGGAAGGGCGTCGCCAGTTCTGGAACCTCGCTCACCATGCGGTTCAGCGAGTCGGCGGAAATCTTCAACAGCGTGCAGTTTGTGTTGGCGACGACATCCGCCGCGCGCGGTCCGTGGTCGAAGAGCGCCATGTCACCGAAGAATTCCCCTGCGCGGAGCGTGGCGAGAATTTTCTCCTTGCCGCCGACGTGGGTGCGCACGCGCGCCTCGCCGTCGAGGATGCAGAACATCGAGTCGCCCGGCTCGCCCTTCTTGACGATGTCGCGGAACTGCTGGGCCTGCATGATTTCCATGAACTGCGCGAAGCGGCCGATCTGCTGCTCGGTCATGTCCGCGAGGATTTTCACGCGGCGAAGCTGGCCCGGCCTGACGCCGGCGATGAGCGGGCCGGCCTGCGCCTGGCCACCGGTGCCCGGAGTGATGCTTTGGAAAACAGGACGCAGCTCGGGCAGCGCACCAGCCTTGTGCCACGAGTCGGTCTTCTCCGAAAACACCCACGTGTTCGCGACCACGCGCTCGTCGCCCACCCACTCGGTGAGCGTGGCTTGGTCCACTGGACCATAGACGACGTCGTCCACGGCCCAGATTTTGTAGCCCGGGCCGCTGGCCGCTTCCACGGTGGAAGTCTCCCCGGTCTCCGTTGCCTCGTCTGGATTCACACGAGCCTTCTACGCCGGTCGTGAAGCGGAAGGAAGCAAAAAGAACTCATCCGCCGCAGAAAATGCGCGCCGATTTTCTGAACGACAACACGCTGAGAAACTGTCCCGGCCTTCGTCGCCGGCGAATCACATCTGTTCTGGCGTCTCAATGCCGAGGACATCGAGCCCCTGTTTGAGAACACGACCGGTGAGATCGCACAGCGCGAGCCGCGTTGTGCGCGTGACGCCATCGGCCTTGAGCACGGGGCAATTCTCGTAGAAGCGCGTGAAGTCGCCGGCCAGCTCGTAGAGATAATTGCAGAGGAAATTCGGACGGTATTCCTCCGCGACTGCTTCGAGCACAAGGCCAAAGTTCAACAACCGTTTGGCAAGAATGATTTCCTCCGGCGCTGAAATGTTGATGGCAGAGGGCTGGGGGCTGGGGGCTGGCGAGTCTGCCTTGCGGAAAATGCTGCGGATGCGCGCGTAGGCATATTGCAGATACGGCGCGGTGTTGCCTTGCAGCGCGAGCATCCTGTCCCAACTGAAGACGTAGTCGCTCTGGCGGTTCGGCAGCAGGTCGGCGTATTTCACCGCGCCGAGGCCAACAATGCGGGCGATCTCGCGGCGCTGCGGCTCCGGCAGGTCGGGATTCTTTTCGGAAACGATCCTGAACGCGCGCTCCTCCGCCTCGTCGAGCAAATCGGCGAGCTTCACCGTGTCGCCGCTGCGCGTCTTGAAGGGCTTGCCGTCCTCGCCGAGTATCGAGCCGAACCACACGTGCGCGAGTTTTGCCTTCGACTCGCCGTGCCACTTGCGGAACGCGGCGAAAATCTGCTGGAAGTGCAGCTGCTGCCGCCCGTCCGTGACGTAGATGATTTCGTCCGGCTGCCACGTTGCGAGCCGGTGCGCGAGCGTGGCGAGGTCGGTGGTCGTGTAATTGAAACCGCCGTCGCTCTTGCGGATGAGCGCGGGCTGTTCCTTGAGCTGTGGAATGTTGTCGAAGAAAATCGCAGTTGCACCTTCGCTTTCGCGCGCAATGCCCTTGGCGAGCAGTTCATCCACGAGCGGCTTGAGCCGGTCGTTGTAAAAACTTTCGCCAAGTGTCACGTCGAACTTCACCCCGAGCCGCGCGTAAATAGTGTCGAACTGCGTCTGCGAGAGCCGGATCATCTCCCGCCAGATAGCGAGGTTTTCCGCGTCGCCGGACTGGAGTTTGACGAGTTCCGTCTTCGCGAGTTCACGCACGGAAGCGTCTGCGTCACACGCGGTGTTCACCGATTTGTAGAGCCGTTCCATTTCGCCGATGGGATCGGTGCCGAGCGCATCGCGGTTCAACTCGCGCTTCCAGCCGACGAGCAACATGCCGAACTGCGTGCCCCAGTCGCCGATGTGGTTGTCCGTGATGACGCGGTGGCCGAGCAACCGCAGAGTGCGCGCGAGGCTGTCGCCGAGAATCGTCGAGCGGATGTGCCCGACGTGCATCGGCTTGGCGACGTTCGGCGAACTGAAATCAACGACGACGGTGCGCGGCTGCGCGGCCTTGCCGAAAAACAAATGCTCTCCACGCGCGGCAGCGGCGAGAGTTTCGTTCAGCGCAGAAGTCTTGAGGCGGAAGTTGAGGAAGCCCGCTCCGGCGATTTCGACCGGCTCGCACCACGCGCCCACGTCGAGCCTGGCCTTCACGTCGTCGGCGAGTTTGCGCGGGTTGAGCTTGCGCTGCTTGGCGAGCGACATGAGCGCGTTGCTCTGATAGTCGCCGAACTTCGGATCGGGACACGGCCGCACGAGCACGGTCGAGGTGTCCGCGTCCGGGAGCACGACGGCCACGACGTGCTGAAGTTGTTGTTCGAGGAGTCGGTGAAGCACGGCTAAAGTTGAACGACGAATTTCGAGTTGCGAATCACGGGCCCGGTTCCAAAAGGCCCGGCGTCTCCTTCGCTACGCCTGGCGATCACTTCTTCGTCGGAAATTCGCAGATAATCTTGTAGATGTCCGCGGCGTCAGGCGCGCCTTCGAGCGCGGCGCGAAATTCCTTGTTATGAAGTTTCTTGGCGATGTCCGCGAGGGTGTGGAGGTGTTTCTGAAATTGTCCCTGCGGCACGAGGAAGAGCATCACGTGGCGCACCGGCTGGTTGTCGAGCGCGTCGAAGTTGATGCCCTGTGTCGAGCGGCCGAACGCGCCGGTGACTTCGCCGATGACCTCGGTGGAAGCGTGCGGGATGCCGATGCCGAAGCCGATGCCGGTGCTCATCGAGGTCTCGCGTTTCTTGACGACGGCGGTGACGGCCTCGCGGTGCTCGGGCTTGATCTTGCCGCACTGGACGAGCAGGGCGATGAGCTCGTCAATCGCCTCCCATCGGTTGGAAGCGCGCAGTTCCGGCACGATCTGCTCTGATGTGAGAATGTCGCCGAGCGTCATAACGTGGCAAAGCCCCGGCATTTCGCCCGAAGCCCGATGGCATTTCAAGGCTGAATTCATTTTTTGCGCTGGCGGCATGATGCCCCGCTGGGGAACCGCACCCTTGACATGCCCCAAAACTGTTGCCTCGCGGCGGTATTTCCTTTAATTAAGCGCCCATGCTTATTTGTCGAACGACCCTCAAAGCCCTCGCCGTCGCGCTTGCACTGGGCTTTGCTGTGATTTCACGCCCGGCCAGTGCCGCCGATTCCGCGCCGCCCAGCATCAAGGCCGCCGAGGAAGCCGTTGTCCAGGCCAAGGCCGAGCGCGTCGCCGCCGAGAAAAAACTCAACGCCGCAAAGACTCCTTCCGACAAACTCAGCGCCGACGCCGAGCTTCAATCCAAAAGGGAAGCCGAGAAACAGGCCAAGGCCGCGCTCGACGCCGCTCATCGCGCCAAGACCGAGGCCGAACGCCTCGCCAAGGAACGCGCCGCCGCCGAAAAAATAGCGAAAGCCGAAGCCGAAAAGAAAGCGAAGCTCGACGCCGAACTCCTCGCGCGCCAGCAGGAAGCGCTTCGTCTCCAGTCCCTCGAACTCGCCCGCAAACTCGGCCACAACGTTCCCGGCACCGAGGGCAAAGCCAAATCCACAGGCGATGTTGCCGGACAGGCCAAGGCCGACGCAGAACGTGAAGCCCGCGCCAAAGCCGACGCGGAAAAAAAAGCGAAAGCCGAGGCCGAAAAGACGGCGCGGGCCAAAGCGGAAGCCGAACGTAAAGCGAACGAAGATGCGGAACGCAAGCTAAAGGCCGAAGCCCGCGCCAAAGCTGAAGCGGAGGCCAAGGCAAAAGCAGAAGCAGACCGTCAGGCCCGCATGAAAGCCGATGCCGAGAGGAAGGAACGAGAAGAGGTGGCAAAGAAAGCCAAGGCCGACGCCGAGGCCCGCGCAAAGGCTGAGACCGACGCCGCCAAGAAAAAGAAAGAAGACGAAGCGCGCGCCAAAGCCGAAGCGGATCGAAAAGCAATGATGGAAGCCAAAGCCAAGGCCGACGCCGAACTTCAATCCAAAAAGGAAGCCGAGAAACAGGCCAAGGCCAAGGCTGACGCTGACAAAAAGGCAAAGGCGGAAGCGGACAAGCAGGCGCTTCTAAAAGCCCAAGCCGACAAGAAGGCCAAGGCCGACGCCGAAGCCGCCAAGGCAAAAACGGATGCCGAGCGCGTGGCTCGCATGAAGCCCGGCGCGGAAAAGAAGGAACGCGAAGACGCCGCCAAGAAAGCCAAAGCAGAAGCAGAAGCTCGCGCCAAGGCCGAAGCCGATGCCATCCGCAAAAAGAAGGAAGATGAGGCTCGCGCCAAAGCGGAAGCTGAAAAAATCGCGAAAGCAAAAGTCGAAGCGGATAAAATCGCAAAAGCCGAGGCAGAGAAACAGGCACGTCTAAAAGCCGACGCTGACAAAAAAGCCAAAGCAGAAGCCGAGGCAAAAGCAAAAACCGAAGCCGAGAGAATGGCCAAGGGCAAGATCGAAGCCGAAAAGAAAGCCAAGGCGGACGCAGAAGCGAAGGCCAGGGCCGAGGTGGAACTTGCCCGCAAGAAAAAGGAAGAAGAGACCCGCGCCAAAGCCGAGGCCGAAAAACTCGCCAAGGCAAAAACAGATGGGGAAAAGAAGGCCAAGGAAGAAGCCGAGAAACTCGCCCGCATCAAGGCCGAAACCGAACGCAAGGCGCGTCAGGAGGCCGAGCGCAAGGCGGCTCAGGCCCCGTCCACTCAAAAACCGGTGGACGACAAATCAAAAGCATCCACTGAGCCCAAATCCAAGGCCGAGGCTGAGATCGCCCGCGCACGCAAGCAGGAGGAAGCCCGCACTAAAGCCGAAGCCGAGAAACTCGCCAAGTCGAAAGCGGATGCGGAGAAAAAGGCGAAGGAAGAAGCGGACAAACAAGCCCGCCTGAAAGTCGAAGCGGATCGCAAAGCCAAGACTGAAGCTGACAAAGCGGCCAAAACGGAAGCAGAGAAGATGGCAAAGGCCAAGGCGGACGCCGACAAGAAGGCCAAGGCTGATGCTGAATTGCGAGCGAAGGCAGAAGCCGAAGCCGCCCGCAAAAGGAAGAACGAAGAGGTTCTCGCCAAAGCCGAAGCCGAAAAGATGGCCAAAGCCAAAGCCGAAGCGGACGCCAAGGCAATGAAGGAAGCGGAAGCAAAAGCGAAACTTGAAGCTAGGGCCAAGGCTGATGCTGAGAAGAAGGCCAAAGAGGAAGCGGACAAGATGGCCAAGGCGAAGACCGAGGCAGACAAGAAAGCGAAAGCCGATGCAGAAGCCAGTGCGCGAGCCGAGGCGGAACGGCAGGCAAAGGCAAAAGCTGAGGCGGATAAATTGGCGAAGGCCAAAGCCGAAGCGGATGCCAAGGCAAAGAAGGAAGCCGCAGCCAGGGCGATGCTCGAAATCAACGCCAAGACCGAAGCAGAAAAGAAAGCGAAAGAAGAAGCAGATCGTCAAGCTCGTTTGAAGGCCGAGGCAGACAAGAAGACCAAAGAGGAATCAGATCGCCGTGCAATGATCGAGGCCAAGGCCAAGGCTGACGCGGACAAAAAGGCCAAAGCAGAAGCGGACACCAAAGCGCGCGTTGAAGCCGAGCTTGCCGCCAAATCAAAAGCCGACGCGGATAAGAAGGCCAAAGCCGAGGCCGAAGCCCGTTCCAAGATGGAAGCCGACCTTGCGCGCAAGAAGAAGGACGACGAGGCGAAAGCCCGTGTCGAAACGGAGCGGGCCGCCAAGGCCAAGGCAGACGCGGACAAGAAGGCCAAGGAAGAAGCTGATCGTCAGGCCCGCGCCAAAGCCGATGCCGAGATGCGCGCCAAGGCCCAGGCGGAACGCGAGGTAAAGGACAAGATTGCCGCGGAAATGAAAGCCAAGGCTGACGCCGAGAAAAAAGCCAAGGCTGAGGCCAAGGCCGCCGAGGAGCTTCGCCTTAAAACGGAGGCGGCTGCGCGCAAACAAGCCGAGGAACGCGCAAAAAAGGAAGCCGAACAACGGCACCGTGACGAAATTGCGCGCATCGCCGCGGAAAAAGCCAAGGCCAAGGCGCTCGAAGAGCAGATGATGAAGGAAAAGATTCAGGCTGAAATCGAGCGTCAAGCGCGCGAAATCGCCGAGAAAGAGGCGAGGGCGAAAATCGAAGCTGAAACCAAGGCCAAATCCGCCCTCGAAATGAAGTCGAAGTCCGATGCCGAAATAGAGGCGAAGATCAAAGCCGAGGCGGAGAAGAAGGCCAAGATTGAAGCTGATGCTCGCGCCCGCGCTCAGGCTGCTTTGGAGGCCAAGGCCAAGCAGGACGCCGAGCGCGCCGCCAGTGCCCAAGCCGAAGCTGCCAAGAAGGCCGCTGCTGACCTTGAACGCAAAGCCAAAGCCGAAGCCGAAGCCAAGGCCAAGGCGGACGCGAAGGCCAAGGCCGAGCTTGAGGCAAAACTCAAAGAAATGGAAAAGAAGCGCGCTGCGGAAGAAAAAAATGCCGCAAAACCAACGCCACCTTCGACCTCCACCCCTCCGTCCACGGCAACGAAGACAACGACTCCAACCCCGCCTGCGCCGAATGTGACCGTTCCCAAATCGGTGCCGTCGTCGCCTGCGGCCGCCATCGCCGCCAATCCAAAAAAGACCAAGCAGCAAAAGCTGGCCGAATTGCTCCAGCTCTACAAGTCGGACAAAATCACGCCGCGCGAATACTTCCAGCTTCGCTCCAAGATCATCGAGGAGCCTTGATCGGCGCGTCTTGTTTTCACCCGCCGGACCGCGACGGTTCGGCGGGTTTTTCATTCCGATCCTCGAACTGCAAAAATCAATGAACGTCACCGTTCGCGGCCGCACGCGGCATTACCGCACCGTCTCGTTTGATGCCGTCCGGAACTCCGTCGTTCTCATCGAGCAGCGCCTGCTGCCGCACGAGTTCAAACTCGTTCGGACGCGCGATTACCGCGCGACCGCAGCCGCCATCCACGACATGATCGTGCGCGGTGCGGGCGCGATTGGCGCAACGGCGGCCTACGGTCTGGCGCAGGGGGCGCGCGCGTTTCGGGGAAGCGACCCGGTGAAATTCGCCCGGCACATCGAGGAAGTTATTCAGACGCTCAAGGCCGCGCGCCCGACGGCGGTGGATCCCGTCAACGCGATGCTCGACGTGCGGAGAAAAATGTCCGTCGGTAAAACAGTTGCGGAACAGCAGGAACTCGCCCTTGCCGCCGCGGCGCACTTCGCCGACGAGGATGTCGCGCACTGCGAAGCCATCGGCCGCCACGGCGCGAGGTTGATTCGTGACGGGATGCGGGTGCTCACGCACTGCAACGCGGGCTGGCTTGCGTTCGTGGACGTCGGCACGGCCACCGCGCCGATGTATGCCGCGCAGGCGCTTGGAAAAAAATTTCATGTCTTCTGCGACGAGACGCGGCCGCGTTCGCAGGGCGCGACACTCACCGCGTGGGAGCTGGCTCAGCAAAAAATTTCGCATCAGATCATCGCTGACAGCGCCGCCGGCTGGCTCATGCAGCGCGGCGAGGTTGACCTTGTCCTCGTGGGCAGCGACCGGACGCTTGGCCGCACCGGCGAAGTCGCAAACAAGATTGGCACTTACACCAAGGCTGTCCTCGCGCAACGGCACGGCATTCCGTTTTACGTCGCCATCCCGCTCTCGACGATTGACTGGAATCTCCGTTCCGGCGCGGACATTCCAATCGAGGAACGCAGCGAGAGCGAGGTGCTGGGCGCGTGGGGCGTGGAGCAAGGCTCGAGGCCGGGCCGTCGCGTCTGCGTGCGCATCGCGAACCCTGCGAGCGGCGCGCGCAATCCGGGCTTTGACGTGACGCCGCCGGAGCTGATCACAGGCATCCTCACGCCGGAAGGCTTGTTCAAACCGCGCGAACTTTGGCGTGCGCGGCGGCGTCTGGGCGGCCCGGCGTGATGCTGTTTTTCAGCCATTTTTTCTCTTGCCGCAATCTAATGACGGAGCGTAAATGCGCGCGTCCGTTCGGCAGTGCAGTGCGGAAATTGTCAGTCTGATGCTTTCGCGGAAAGCAGTGACAGTTTGAGACCCAAGTTGGGAACGCAGCGCCGCAGGCGGCAATGAAGAAAGCATCAACATGGCAACAAGACTGTTCGTCGGGAACCTACCCTACAGCACCACCGAGAACGATCTTCAGGATCATTTCTCCCAGGCCGGCACCGTCACTTCGGTGAACATCATGCAGGACCGCGTCACGGGCCGCTCCCGCGGCTTTGCATTCGTGGACATGGGCTCGCAGGACGAGGCCAACAAGGCCGTCACGATGTTCCACGGCAAGGAATTTCAGGGCCGCTCGCTCACCGTGAACGAGGCGCGTCCCCGCGAGGAGCGTCCCGGCGGTGGTGGCGGCGGCGACCGCGGCTATCGGGGTGGTGGCGGCGGCGGCGGCGGTGGTGGATACCGCGAACGTCGCTAACGCGAACTCCAACTGAACTTCAAAGCCGCCGTGATGAACGGCGGCTTTTTCTTTTCAGTCAGTTTCTCGTTTGCGGGCGCGGTCAAACAAACTTCCCTGGATTCAAAATGCCGTTCGGGTCGAATGCGCGTTTGATCCTGCGGTGAACTTCCTGCAATTCCTCCGACATCGCCAGCGGCCACCACGGTTTCTTTGCGAGGCCGATGCCGTGTTCGCCGGTGATGACGCCACCCCACGCGAGCACCTGCTTGAAGAGGTCGTTGAGCGCCGCGTCGCAGCGCTCCATCGCGCCGGGCTGCGACTTGTCCACCATCACGTTCACGTGCAGGTTGCCGTCGCCCGCGTGGCCGAAGCTTGCGACGGGAAAGCCGTGCTTTTTCTGCAACCGTTCGGCGAACGCGAACAAATCCTCCAGCCGCCCGCGCGGCACAACGATGTCCTCATTTAATTTCAACAGCCCCGTGTCGCGCAGCGCGTAGGAAAACTCGCGCCGGAGCTGCCAGATTTTCTCGCAGTCCGCCGCGCCGAACTCGCGCTGCACGAACAGAGGCTGTTGTTTGTGGACGATTTTTTCCACGGTGCGCAGCTCCTCGCGCACGCTGCGTTCCTGCCCGTCGAGTTCGACGATCAGGTGCGCGCGGCAGCCGGCGAGCTTTTCCGAGCCGGTGCGCTTGTGCGCGGCGGCAAGCGTGAAGGCATCGGCCACTTCGACCGCGCACGGTAGAAAGCCCGCGGCGAAAATGTCGCGGATCGAGCGTGCGGCGAACTTCATCGAGCCAAAACCCACGCCGAGGCACGCGCGATACGGCGGCAGCGGAAGGAGTTTCAAAGTCGCCCCGGTCACGATGCCGAGCAGTCCCTCGGAGCCGACGAACATTCGCGCGATGTCGAAGCCGGTTTTGTTTTTGTGCGTGCGGCTGCCGGCGCGGATGAGCGTGCCGTCGGCGAGCACCACTTCGAGTCCGAGCACGTAGTCGCGCGTGACGCCATACTTGAGGCAGCGCGGTCCGCCGGCGTTCGTCACGATGTTGCCGCCGATGCTGCAATCCGCGCGGCTCGCCGGGTCGGGCGGATAAAACAGGCCGCGCTTCTCCACCTCGGCTTGAAGTTTCGCCGTGATGACGCCCGGCTCGACGACCGCCACAAAATCGCGCGCGTTGATTTCCTTGATGCGGTTCATGCGCGCAAGCGAGAGCGCGATGCCGCCGTGCGACGGCACGCAACCGCCCACGTAGCCGAAGCCCGCGCCGCGCGCGGTGACCGGCACGCGGTGCGCGTTGGCCCAGCGGAGAATCTTTACCACGCTCGCTGCGCTGCGAGGCAGCGCCACGGCGTCCGGCAGCGCGGAGGCGAACCATTTGTCCGTCGAGTGCGCCTGGCACGTCGCTTCATCGAGACAGAGTTCGTCTGATGCCAACTGACGCCGAAGTTTTGTGAAGGCCTGCCGTTGCGGGCGGTTCATGCGGGAAGGATTAACCACGAAAGGGGACGAAGGAACACGAATAATTCGCGCGACGCGTTCGCGAAGCGCGATCCCTATCCGGCATCGGATTCATCCGACACCGGCGGCGCGTTGAGCAGCGCGCGGGCATCCTCAGCCTCGTCTTCGGGCACTTGCACCTGAACGCCGCCGCCGGCCATCGCGTAGCCGTCGGTGCTGAGTGCGGAAAGCTCGCTCGTGACGAGCGTGTGGAACTCAGCCGCTTCGAGCCGTGAGCGCACGAGCTGTGCCTCGGCGGGATTGAACGTCGAAAAGACGGTGACGAGTTTCATCCGGTTGCGCGCTTCTCACCGTCATGGTTCGCGGGCGGGGCTGCCTTCACATCGGCGAAGACCATTGTGCCTGTGGCATTTTGCAGAAGGCTGCTGACCTGCACCTCGACTTGCTGGCCGACGTGACGCGAGCCGTTGTTGATGACGACCATCGTGCCGTCGCTGAGATAGCCGATGCCCTGACCGCGATCCTTGCCCTCGCGGTTGACGCGCAGCGAGAGGGTCTCGCCCGGAAGGATGACGGGCTTGAGCGCGTTTGCCAGTTCGCTCATCGAGACGTGCGGGACGTCCTGAAGCTCGGCGATTTTGCCGAGGTTGTAGTCGTTGGTGTAGAGCTTTGCGCCGAGGACCTTCGCGAGATGCACGAGCTTGGCGTCCACTTCGGTTTCGCCGGGCACGTCAGCCTCGTGAATCTTGACCTCGGTGCGCGTGCTGTGTTGCAGGCGCGCGAGCATGTCAAGCCCGCGGCGGCCGCGCACGCGCTTCATCGTGTCCGGGCTGTCGGCAATTTGCTGCAGCTCGCGCAGCACGAAGCGCGGGACGACGACCGTGCCCTCGATGAAGCCCGTTTCGATGAGGTCGGCGATGCGTCCGTCAATGATGACACTCGTGTCGAGCAGGAGGATGTTCGGCGGTCGCGTCTGCGACTGGAAGCGCACGTAGGGGATGATGAGCGCGAAGTCCTCCTTGTTGCTGCGCATCGCCATCACCATGCCGATGTAGCCGAAGCTGACGAACAGCATCAGGCGGACGAGCCACATCGTGGACTCGTCGGTGACGTGCCGAAAAAGTTGTGAGTGCTCAAGCATCCACGCGACGAGCGTGCCGAGCGCCAGGCCGAACGTCGCGGCGGAGAAGGCGCGGAGCGAAATGCCCTTGAGCATCTCGTCAATCGCGATGAGCAGACCCCCGAGGCCGAATCCCGCGAGCGTCCACCACGGGCCGGCATCAAGCAGGTCCGGCGACACCTGGCTGACCTCGTAGCCGCCGGCGGTGCAAAGCACGAGGAAGAAAACACGGATGAACCAGATGGACATGCTCAGTCTCGGTTGGATTTTTCGTGCGGTGACAGCAGCGGCGCGAAGTGCGTCGGCGCGTTTGTCTTCGGCGGCTTGGGCTTGACGAGGAAACCGTAAAAAAGTCCGTAACGGTTGAGGTTGCTCACGAGCACGCCCGCGCCATCCACGACATTCCCGCTGCGGTCGAAGAGCTGGTTGGCGTTGATGAAGACCGCGTTTGCATTCGTGATGAGCGTGTTTGCATTGCTTCCGAGCGACGGGAGCGCGCCGAGGAACCGACGGAAGTCTTCCGCATACTGGTCGTTCCGCAGCAAAGCACCGGCGATGCCCTTGCCCGACTGCAAGCCGGCGAGCAGGTTCGTCACCTGCGCGGTGGCGGTCTCCACGTTGCGGACAGCGGTGGTGATTTCCATGCGGTTGGTGGTGACGACCGTCTCAAGCTCGTCGGCAACCTTATTGAGCTGCGCCGAAAACATCAACAAGTTGCTGATGACGTTGTGGGCGGGCGCGGCGTTGGTCTGCACGATCGTGTCCAAGCGCACCAGCGCGTCGTCGGCCTTTGCCACCAGCCCGCCGGCCTGATCGGCAAGCTTGCGCATCTGCTCTGACAGGCGGTGGAAGCTGAGCACCGCGGCGCTCGCGTTTGTCAGGCTTTCCTCGGAAAGCACCGTGCGGTCCACGCGCGCCACCGCGCCCTGGATTTGCTCGACGGCCTTGTCCACGCGGTTGATGAGGCCAAGTGCCGAGCGCGCGGCGTCCTGAATGTTGAACGGCGACTCGCATCGGACGAGGTCGCCGTCCTTGAGAAACGGCGCGACGTTCTTCGTCGGCGTGATGGACACATACTGGTCGCCGAGGAAGCCCGACGGCTCGATGGTGAACACCGCGTCGCCGTGAATCTTGTATTTCGGGAAAATCTTGAGGGTGACGAAGACAGACTTGTTGTCCGGGCTGAGGTCGTAGCTCTCGACGACGCCAATCTGCACGCCGGCGAGCAGCACTGGCGCGTTGCGCTTGAGGCCGCCGACGGTCGCGGTTTCGAGCTTGAGCGTGTAGGTCGAGCGGAAGGCGGTGAGGCCCTTGGTGAAGTTGATCAGCAGGCCGCCCAGCGCGACGAGGCCGATGAGGACGAACAGGCCGACCTTCCATTCGAGACGTTGCGAGCTCATATCAAAACGCGTGTTCCTTCGGATCCGAAATGCCCTGCACAAACCGCGACACGACCGGGTCGGTCGCGCGGAAAATATCGTCCGGCGTGCCCTCCGTGTAAATCTTCCCCTGATGCAGCATCAGGACGCGGTGGCCGACCGTGCGCATGCTCCGCATGTCGTGCGTGACGACGACCGACGTGACCTTGAGCCGGTTGCAGACCCGCACGATGAGCTTGTCAATGCTGTCGGCCACCACCGGATCGAGTCCCGTCGTCGGCTCGTCATATAGCACAATCTCCGGCCGGTAGACAATCGCGCGCGCCAGCCCGACGCGCTTCCTCATACCGCCGGAGAGTTCGCTGGGCTTCTTCTGCTGCGTGCCGTTTAGCTCGACCATCTCGAGCGCTTCGGCCACCCGCTGCTCAATTTCCGCCGGCGTGTGCCGGCCCTCGCGCTGGAGCACGAAGCCCACGTTCTCCGCCACCGTCAGCGAATCGAACAGTGCCGCGCCCTGGAACAGCATCCCGAACTTGCGCCGCACGCGCAGCAGTTCGCGCTCGGTCATGCGCGAAATGTTCTCGCCGTCCACAAGCACGTCGCCCGATTCGGGCTGAAGCAGGCCGATGAGGTGCTTCAGTAAAATGCTCTTCCCGCCGCCGCTGCGCCCGATGATGACGACTGACTCGCCTTCGCCGATGCGCAGGTTCACGCCGTCCAGCACGCGGTGCGCGCCAAAGTTCTTTTGCAGATTGCGCGCCTCGATCATGTCAGCGCAAGCAGCCGCGTGAGCAGCAGCGTCAGGAAAAAGTTCGTGATGAGGATCGTGATGCTCGAATACACCACCGCTTCTGTCGTTGCGCGGCCCACGCCTTCCGCGCCTTCGCCGCAATGGATGCCCTTGTAGCAACTGACGAGCGAGATGATGCCACCGAAGATGCACGATTTGCTGATGCCCATGATGACGTCGCGCACGTCGGTGTAACGGAGCAAATTCCACCACAGATACGCCGGGTCAATCTGCAGCAGGAAATCGCCGACCAGGAAACCCGCGCCGATGCCGACCGCGATGGACTCCGCCGTGAGCAGCGGCATGGCGAGCAGCGTTGCGAACACGCGCGGCACCACGAGGAAATCCACCGGATGCGTCGCCAGCGTGCGCAGCGCGTCAATCTGCTCCGTCACGCGCATCGTGCCGAGTTCCGCGGCCATGGACGCGCCGACGCGGCCCGCGACCATGAGCGCGGTGAGCACGGGGCCAAGCTCGCCGCACATCGAGACGCCCACCACCGCGAGCGTCGCGGTGTCCATCTTGACCTTGTGAAACTGGAAGTAAGTCTGCGCCGCGAGCACCATGCCGGTGAACGCCCCCGTGATGAGCACGACTGACTGCGACTTAACGCCGATGTGATAGACCTGCGCCAGCAGCTCGCGCCCGACGGAGCGGATGGAGCCAAGCGCGCGCGCCACCTCGACCGCGAGCAGCGTGATGCGCCCCAGCCCTTCGATCCAGTTGGTCACCCACTTTGAAACGCTGTTCATCGCCGCGGCAGATTCCTTCGGAATTGCCGCCGGAAAACACTGGCGGCGCAGCCATGCGAAGTCAAGGAGGCTACTTTCCCGTCACGTCCTTTACGCGGCGCACGCCGGCCATGAGGTAGGCGAAGAGGTCACGCACCTGCTGGTCGGTCATCGCTTCGAGCAGGCCCTCGGGCATGAGCGACGTGGGCGAGGCCTTCAGCAACTTGATGTCCTGCCGCGCGATGACGGTCTTGTTGCCGCTCAGGTCCATCACGGTGACGGCCTGCGGCGTGGTCTCGGTGATGAAGCCCGTGAGCGAGAGGTCGTCCTTGGTCTCGACGTTGAACGCGGTGAACTCCTCGCGGATGGCGAGGCTTGGGTCCACGATGCTCGGCAGCATGAAGTCGAGGTTGTCGCGCTCGTAACCGCTCAGGTCGGGGCCGATCTTGCCGCCCTCGTTGTTGAGCGTGTGGCAGACGGCGCAGACGAGCTTGAAGATTTCGTGTCCGCTTTTCTCGTCGCCCTTGCCGGTCTTGAGCAGGCTGCGCACCTTCGCGATCTGCGCCTCCTTTTCCTCGCTGCTCTTGGTGAGGCGGCCCCAGTGCTTCTTGAGCAGCGCGTCGCACGCGGCGTCCTTGAAGCCCTGGATCGCGAGCAGGTTCGCCGGCGAAACCTGCTCCTTCTTGAGCGCGCCAGTGTCCACGGCTTCGAGCAGCGTGCGCGCCCACGCGACGCGGCTGCTCAATGAACCCTGCACCGCGGTGCGCAGGTTGGCGGACAACGCGGGATAAACAGCGAGGAACGTCGTCGCAATTTCGGGCCGGTCGAAGCGCTGCAACGCGTTCACCAACTCCATGCGCAGCGAGTCGGATTTTTCCTTGCGCAGAAGTTCGAGGAAGACCGGCACGGCATCTGCGACGCGCCGCTCGGCAAGCAGCGCGAGGAATTTCTTGCGCTCGGCATCGGGAGTCTTCGCGTCGGCGACGCGTTGCAGCGCGGCATCGGCGGCAGGCGCGTGACCGAGGCGCAGCGCGAAGCTCGTCAGCACCGGCGTGTGTTCGCGCGACGCCCACAGCTCGGCGACCTTTTTCGTGAGCGCGGGCGGGACGGATTTCACCGTGTCGCCCTGCAAGCCGGCCTCCATGCCCTTGATGAGTTCGTCCACGGACTGTGCGGTGGGCGCCAGCTCGAAGAGGCGCGCGCAGGTGAGGAAATTTTCGTCGCTGCGGTCGGCGGTGTAGCGCTGGCCGAGGCGCGAGGCGATGAACTTCGCAAAAATCGGCGCCTGCCAGAGCGTGCTCTCCTGAAGCATGTCAAGGAGCTGCTTGCGGTCGCTGATGGCCTTGCTCTCGACGGCCCACCAGAGCAGCAGCGGAATGTGGATGTCGCCGACATCCTCCGCGCGAAGAATCTGCTCGTGCATGGCGGGCAGCGCGTCCGGGCCGGGCAGGCGCGTGAGCGTGCTCGCGAGCTGGCTGCGGACCTCTGGCACCGGCTCCGTGCGGGCAAGCCTCACGAACTCGCCACGTTCGTTGGTCGTGACTTTCTTGCGGTCGCCGAGCAGGCGAATCGTCCAGTAACGGATGAACTCATCCGGGTGATAAAGTGTTTTCATCGCATAGGCGTCGTCGAATCCGCCGCACGCGTTCACGGCCCAGAAGGCTTCCAGCGCGAGCTGGCCGGAGTTGTTCTCGACGATTTTCTTCAGCGCGGGAATGGCGGACTTGTCGCGACGGTCCCAGAAGATTCGCAGCGCGGTCTGGCGGAAGAACTTGTTCGGATGCGCGAGATACTGGATGAGTTCGGCGTTGGAAGCCTTCCCGAGGTCGAAGGTCTTCGCGGGCTTCACCTCGGGCGATTTCAGCCGCCAGATGCGGCCGGTTTCCTTGTCCCACGTGTCGTGCGGGTCGAGATGGCTCAGGCGCGCGTCGCACCAGTCCGCGATGTAAATCGCGCCGTCGGGGCCGGTCTTGGTGTCCACGGGGCGGAAGTGGATGTCGCTGCTCTCGATGAGCGTGTCCGTGTCGTCACTGCGGAAGCTTGACGTGTCGCGCGAGAGCCGCGCGGCCTGATAACGGCTCGTGAGCGCCATGCCTGCGATGACCTGGCCTTCATACTTCGGCATCGCGCCGCCCTCGTAGATGAGCATCGTCTGCGGGAAGCGCGGCTTGTAGCCGGTGTTCTTCATGTGGTCGAACCAGCCGAAGCGATACGGGCTCATCGCGGGGCCGTGCTTCGCCCAGGCCTTGATGTAGAGCGCGCCCTGCGCGTAATGCAGCCCGCGCGTCTCGCCGTAGTTCGTGCCGCTGAAGACGCGGCCCTTGGAATCAAACTCCATGCTGTAGGTGTTCCCGCCGCCCTCGGCGAAAACTTCAAACTCATCCGTCTGCGGGTTGTAGCGCCAGATCGCCTGGCCGAGGAACTTCACGCCGCGGATGTCCGCCGTGCACGTGCTGCCGTGCGCGCCGTAAAGCCAGCCGTCCGGACCCCACGCCAGCGAGTTCGCGCCGCTGTGCGTGTCCTCAAGCCCGAAGCCGCTCAACACCACGCGCGGCGGGCCGTCGGGAATGTCGTCGCGGTTTTTGTCGGGATAAAAAAGCAGATACGGTGGATTCAAAACCCACACGCCGCCGCGGCCCGTGACGACGCTCCGCGCGATGTTCAGGTCGCTGAGGAAATCCGTGTGCTTGTCGAACACGCCGTCGCCGCGCGTGCTTTCGAGGATGACGATCTTGTCCGCGCCCTTGAAGTGGTTCGGCGGCGGCGGCGGCACCTTGTCGAAGACCGCGCGCAGATACTGGTCATACTTCACGACCTTCAACCCGGCCGGGTAGGGGAACTGGAGGTAGTTCACGACCCACAGCCGGCCGCGTTCGTCGAAGTGCATGTTCAGCGGCTGGCGGATGACCGGCTCGGCGGCGACGAGGTCCACGCTGAGGCCGTCCACGACCTTCATCGCCTTGAGCGCATCGCTGGGCTTGGGCGCGGGCGAGCGGTCGCCAAGCGCGCCGCCGGCCTTGAAGGTCTTGAGATACTCCTGCACCTTCGGGTCATAACGCTCGTCGGCCTTGGGCGCGGGCGTGTCCGCGGCGAAGGCGGTGGCGGCGAGGGCAAACAGCGTGGCGGCGGCGCAGAGGCGCGGGAGGAGGCAAAGGCGGTTCATGCGGTGTTCAGAGAATGAACGCTTTTACGCTGGACGGCATTCAATCACAAGGAAAGTCGTGCAAACGCGAACCGGCAAGCGGCGATTCTCCCTAAACCTGCGCTTGACGCGGTGTCCATCACGTGCAATACCATTCCTCAAACCACTAAACCGTCCGCGCTTATGAAGGCAACATTCAGGCCGCGCAACGCAGGGAAAAACAGGTGTGCATTCACCCTCATCGAACTGCTCGTTGTCATCGCCATCATTGCGATTCTGGCGGGACTGTTGTTGCCCGCGCTGGCCAAGGCAAAAAACAAGGGCAAGGGCGCGGGGTGCATGAACAACTCGAAGCAATTGGCAACGGCTAATGCGATCTACACCGGCGACAACGATGACAAGTTGACGTTCGCGTGGCTTACCGCAACGATTTATGATGTGGTGGATCCGGGCGATAACTCCACCTACGGAGCCGTTAACGGGCAGTCCATGATGGCCCGCTACATGGCAGGGAATAAGAGCACTCTGGACGTTGTGAACAGTTTGCGCTGCCCTTCCTATTATGTTACACCTGCTGCCGCTGAAGCAGGCGGCATAAGGGACATTCCAGAGGTTTACACCAATACTTACACGATTGGTTGGGTCAGATACGCGCATTACCGGGTGAACCCTTATTTGGGAACCGGCGGCGCACTTGGACCAGGGATTGCACCGGGGGCGTCGTTTAGCGGCACCGTCAGCGGGACGAAGCATATCGCATTTCACCTAAGCAGCGTGGTCAACCCCTCCGGAAAAGTTTTCTCTTCAGACGTCCTACAGGGACACGGGCGACAGCCTTACTTTCCGACGCCCGGCAGCGCCGCCCAGTTTTGGGCGAATGCGACTGGCGACAACGACCGTGCCAACGGCTTGAACTACATCGGACCAACGGGTGTCGAGGAATGGCGCAGGCCTGGCTCGGGCTTGGTGCATGAGAACCGAAGCATGATCTCCTTCATGGACGGTCGTGCTGAAACCGTGCCGAAGCTTAGTCCCATTACCTTTGGTTCGACGATTGATACGTATTGGGATCTCGCCCAGTAGCGCTTCGTTGTTTCTTATTGCGGCTGACCTGCCTCGCCTGACTTCAATACAGTGTAGACGCGTCTAGCCATTTGGCTGGGGGTTTCATCGCCTTTCGGCGGCGTGGGCGGCATCCTCAGCGTGACGGCGAGGTGAATCAGCCGCTCTTGCACCAGTGGTTTCATCAACGGTTCGATGCCGCCTAGGACAATTACCTTTCCGCTTCGATTACGAAGCAATGTCTTCTCGGTTTGAGTCAAGTTCTCTGGCAGGACGCAGTAAACAATGATTGTCGCGTTCGGGGGAATCTCTTGGAGCAGCCGGGCGAATTGTCCTGCGGACCAAGCAGTCGTGGTCGTGTTCTCGGCACGCACAAGCTTCGTTTCCGGAAGGAATGTGAACTTTCCATTTCGCTTGAGCCAATCTTTGAATGTTTCAATTTGTGCTGCAACGGCATTCCAAGCTTGGGCATCCTGGCCTGTATTGGGTGCCTTGGGATCCCGCACCTCCCGCACAAGCGCGATGGTTCCTGAGTTGCCGATTATTCTCAGAACCTCGTCCGCAAAGAACATTCCGATGGATTCGATGGGTTTGGTGTTCGAAGTCCTTGCTGTCTCAGCCCCGGAGAACACCTCCGTGCCGACCTTCTTCAGCGCCGTCTCAGACGCCGGCGGACTGAGTTTAAAGCGGTAAATCCCGTATGCCGCGCCGGCGACCACGATGAGAGCTGTGACTGCAATCAGAGGGCTTCTGTTCGAGTCTTTCGGTGGGACAGGCTTGTTGGTGGGCATGGTAATACGACGGTTTTTAGTGGCAGAGATTCACTGTCCACTTCCCATACGCGCGTGTTCACGAGGCCATGTCGGGTTCATTTCTGCCCCGGCGTGATGGATTCTTTGGCCGCGAATGTCGAGATTCTTTCAATACGCACGCCCGGCGCGGCGTCCATCGAAAGCAATTCAATTCACCGAGTCGTCAGAGAGTCCGTATTTATGAAGGCAACGCTCAGGCCGCGCAACGTTGGGAAAAACAGGGATGCATTCACCCTCATCGAATTGCTCGTTGTCATCGCCATCATCGCGATCCTCGCCGGCCTGCTGCTGCCGGCGCTGGCGAAGGCCAAAGCCAAGAGCAAGGCCATAGCGTGCATGAACAAGACCAAACAAATCAGCACTGGCTCGCAGCTTTATGTGTCGGATCAGGACGACAGACTGGTTTTTGCTTGGATTACGCCGTCTGCCAATCCGCCACTCGGTCCATACAACACCATGAATTATGGCGTGGTGAACGGGCAATCCATGTTGGGCAGCTACGTCGAAGGAACGAATGGTCTAAAGTGCCCGTCCTATAACGAGATTGATAATGACACAACAGTCCCCTCAATTAGCGTTAAAACGTTTGGCGTTGATTGGCTGTGGGGGTCGCACTATCGCTTGAATCCTTACCTTGGCAGTCTGGGAATGGGACCGGGAACGCAATTCGATCCTCCTTTTGGCGGCGGCATCACCAAGGAACTTGGCGCAACATTTGGTGGAAATAACAATGGAGATGTCCACTTCGCATTCCGGAGTTCGAGCGTCGTGTCGCCGGCGGATCGGGTCTTTGCTTTTGAGGTCTGGATCGCTGGCACTCCCTATTGCGCCACGCCCGGCAGCGCCAACAATTATTACAGCAATGTCAACCCTGACCGGCACGACCCGGCCAACTATCCGGCATGGTGGCGCTCCCCGAACATTGGTTTGCAGCACGCTAATCGCACCCAGTTTGCCTTTATTGACGGGCACTGCGAATCTGTCCCCCGGCTAAGTCCCATCACCTACGGTGGGACCAACGATGCCTATTGGATCCTGGGCCAGTAAATGCCCGCCGTTTCTACGGCTGTTTTGCTGTGCCCGGCTTCAACACCGCGAAGACGCGCCTCACCCACTGAGACGGAGTTTCCGGCCCATCGCCAGTCTTTGGGGGGACTGGTGCCTTCGTGGCTATTGCCAGATGAATGAGACCCTCTTGCACGGTCGGGTCCACCTCCGGCACCACGCCGCCAATCACAATCACCTTGCCGGTCCGCTGCCGTATCATCTGTTTCTCAGCACCGCTCAACGGCGAAGGCAAGTCGCAAAAGGCCACGATGGTCGTGTGCGGTGGATGCTTCTGTAATAGCTTCGCAAACTCGCCCGGGGGCCAGACCGTCTTGATCGCGCCTTCCGGCCGCATAAGTTTTAATTCCGGAACCAGAGTGAACTTGCCCATTAAGTTGAGGTGTTTCTTGAAGGTTTCCGATTCCAAGGCAATCAGCTTGATGGTGCGCGCCATCGGATGGTTGGCGCCGGCTTTCGGGTCGGGGGACTCGGTGATAATCGCGACGGTGCCTGAATTGCCGATGAGCGCCATCGCCTCATCTGCGGCGAACGACCCGAGCGACTCGAACGGTTTGGTGTCCACGGTTGCTGAGGGATAGAACGCGCTCGGCACAGGAACGTTGCCGCCGCCCCCGCGTGCCGTATCCAGTTCCAACGGCTCTGGGGCGTTGAGCTTGCGATAAGCAAAGAAGGCGATCACGGCCACCACGAGAAGGGTGGCAATCGCGCCGAAGGGGAACTTCGAGGTGTCCTTCGATGGGGCGAGCTTGGTTGGGCGCATGGTTTATGTCCGACGCACGGTCCTGATGAAGATTCATCAGGCAGGAATCGAATCACCCACCGTGCAAGGCAGCAGTTCGATTTGAGAGGCACGTCAGTTCACGTTGACTGCACTAGGGCCAAGCTCGAATACTTCCAATCCCTCGTTTATTGCCCCAAAGTTGAACTTTGCTGTTCCAAAGCCGGGGTTTGCTGCTCCAATCCTGAGCTTTGGCGCCCCAGAGTTCAGGTCGGACGCTCCAAAGTTGAACTTTCCTGCCCCAGAGTCGAGGTCGGCTGCCCCAAAGTTCAACTCGCCTGCTCCCGACCTGAAGTTTCATGCTCCCAAGCTGGGGTTTGGTGCTCCAGAGTTCAACTTTGCTGCTCCAGAGTTGAGGTTTCCTGCCCCAAAGTTGAACTTTGGAGCAGGAAAGTTGAGGTTTGGAGCAGGAAAGTCCGACTTTGGGGCAGGCTGGCCGGGGCTGCGGGCGGCCGATTTTGACTCTCAAAGGCCACACTTGACAGCCGTGCCGGTTTTGCTTGAATCCAAGGAAACCGGGCTATGGTGGGTATCGCCGGTGCGGTTCCTGCCAAGGCTCACAACCCAAACGAAAGATGGCAGCCAATAACTTCAGAGTGGACGTTCCAACCAACCCCGACGACCTCATCAAACTGGCGACCAAGATCAAGGACAAGCACGCAGCGCTCGCTGATGCCAGCCCCATCAAGGGCGTGAAGGACATTGACCTGTTCGCCGGCAAGCTCACCACGGCGGACACGCAGAATGAGACGGCCAAACAACTGGCCAAGGATGGCGAGAAGGCCACGCAAAATCGCGACCTGGCACTGGGCCAGAGCGGGCAGTTGCGCGAGCAGACGGTGCGCTACTGGGTCGCGTCCGCGCGCGACGTGCTGCTCGGCCTCAACAAAGGCAACGAGCAGGCGCTCGGCGACTGGGGCTTCACGGTGGACACCTCGCCGCATCCCAAGAAACCCGCGCCTCCCGCACCGTGAGGCGGATAAACTACTTGCGACGGCCAAGCGGACACCCTCTCCCAGCGGGAGAGGGCCGGGGTGAGGGGGAAAGTCATCGGCTTCAATTCAAGTCCGAACCTTGGTGATCCGGGCGTCTTCACCCTCACCCTTCCCCTCTCCCTCAAAGGGAGAGGGAAATTCATCGTCCGCGTGCGGGCGGCAACGAACGTTGCCAGGATAAACATTCGCCACCGCGAAACCGGCTCAGTTATTCAGGTTCACTTCTTCTTCGGCGCGGGCGGTTCCTTGGGCGGCGGGAGGAAGGCGAGGTTGCCGGTGGCCTGCACCTTGCGGCGGTAAATCTTGTCGCCGCAGCCGATGTAGAGCCATTCGAGCTTGTCGCCCGCGAGCGCCACGCTGGTCATGGCCTTCGTGTTCGGGTTCGGCAGCACGCCGCACATGCGGCCCGTCGGGTCGAACACCTGCACGCCGAGCGCGCTCGTCACGTAGTAGCGGCCGATGCTGTCGCTCGTCATGCCGTCGCCCGCGCTGGATGGGTTCTTCGGCGGGTTTTCGTTGAACTTCCACTCGCCCTTGGGGTCAACCGGCAGGCGCATGGTCATGTAAGGCTCCTTCGCCGTAAGCGAGCCGTCCGCCTCGACGCGGAAGACCCACGTGAACTGCCCGCGGTAGTCGCTCACCGCGAGCGTCCCTTGGTCGGGCGAGAGCGTGATGCCGTTGGGCGCGGTGATGCCCACGTCGGCGGCGCGTTTCTCGCCGGTCTTCGCGTTGATGAACGTCACCTGTTTTTTGCCGGTCTCGGTGATGTAGATGTGGCCCTTCTGCGAAACGATGAGGTCGTTCGGCTGCACGTCCTCGGCGATGACGGCCTTTTTGCCGCTGGGAAGTTCAAAGGCGACGAGCTGTTTGTCCTTGCCGACGCAGGCGTAGAGGCGTCCGTCGGGGCCGAACTTCAAACCGCTGCACGAAGTGCCTTCGAGCATCTTCGTCTTCTCGCCACTCGGCGAAATCTTCCACACGGCGGGCGGCATGGAGCGCATCTCGGCGAACCAGAGATTGCCCTGCGCGTCCGGCGTGAGGCCGTCGCAGAAGTTCAGGTTGTCAGCCACGACGTGCCAGCCTTCGCCCTCGATGAGCAGGCGGTGCAGCGTGAGATCGCCGCCGAGGTCTTGCTTGATGTTGATCTCGGGCTGCGTGGTTTCCTTGCGCCAGAGCCATTTCAGCGCTTCGGGGAAGTGCGTGCCGCCGTGCTCCGAGCTGTGCCGGTAGCCCTCGGCCCACTCGAAGTGCAGATCGTAGCCCATGTATTTGAGCGACGCGGCCATCTGCTTGTTCGCGAGCGGCCAGCTTCCGAATGCGTTGACCACGTCGCCGCTCGTGTCGGCCATCCAGACGCGGATGGGCTTGTGTTCCGTCTTGCGAATCATCGCGGCGTAATCGTAGCCACCGCGCAGATGCGTGAAGCTGCCGACTGTCGAGAGCACCTTGCGGAATTGATCGGGCCGTTCCCACGCAACGGTGAAGGCGCAGATGCCGCCGCTGGATGAGCCGCAGATCGCGCGGTCATCGGGATTCTTCGAGAGCTTAAAGTCCTTCTCCACTTCGGGCAGAATCTCGTCAACGATCATGCGCGTGTAGCGGTCGCCGAGTGAATCATACTCGAAGCTGCGGTTGCTCGCACCGGCGGTCTTGCCATTCTTGTCCTTGCGTGGCGGCGTGCCCGGCTCGCGGTTGTCGCCGGGGTTGATGAAGATGCCGATGGTGACGGGCATTTCGCCGCGCGCCATGAGGTTGTCGAAGACGATGGGCGCGCGCCACGGGCCGTTCGTGCTCATGTAGCCGCGGCCATCTTGGAAGACCATCACGCTGGCGGGCTTGTCGGGCGTGCATTGCGCGGGCACGTAAATCCACCAGTCGCGGATGGTGTTCGTGAAAACTTTGCTCTGCCAGTCCTTGTGCTCGACGACGCGCCCGTGCGGGACGCTCGGATTGAACTGGTGATCCGGCGCGGCCTTGAACTCATCCGCGGCATGAACGTGCAGCGGAGTGGATGCGGCGAGCGCGGCGACGAAGGAAATCGGAAGGAGATGTCTTGCAGGCATGGGCGGAATGATTAACCGGAGCCGCGCCCGGTGGGAATGGCAAAATGAAGCCGCCGGGAAGTTCTACGGAATCGGCCCGATTGACCGCGAGGCGCAACTTTGCGACAGCATTGGGTATCGTTGTGACGATGTGTTGTTCGAGAGCGCGGCTGGTGCTGCTGGCGTGTCTGGTGGCGTTCGGCTGGCGCGGCCGCGCGGCGGTGCCGGCGTTCATCGGGCAGAACTTCACCGGCAGCGTTTACGGGACGGACTCGCTCTCGTTCCCGCCGGACAGCAACGGTGCGGTGGGTCCGGATCACTTCGTCGAGTTCATCAACGGCCGCTTCTCCGCTTACAGCAAGACCAACGGCAGTCGCGTGCTGACGCAGACCGATCTGGCGTTTTGGAACGCCGCCGGTATCACGCTGCCCACGGGCTACGACCTGACCGATCCGCGCATTGTTTATGATCCGTCGGTGCAGCGGTGGTTTGCGGCGCAAATTGATTTTGATCCCAGCGGCGCGAAGAACACGAACCGCTTCCTGCTCGCCATCTCAACCACAGCCGATCCGACGGGCGCGTGGAAGGGCGTCGCATTCCTCAGTGATCCGAACGGTGTCAACTTCGCTGATTTTCCCGCGCTTGGCCTGGATGCGAACGGCGTGTATCTGTCGGGCGATTTGTTCAACGCGGCGCAAACTACCGTCGGACCCATTCTCGTTTCCATTCCAAAGTCCGACCTGCTCGCGGCCACGCCGTCCGTCGCGCGGCGCACGTTCTTCACCGGGCTGAGTTATTCGGCGAACGGGCAAATCCTCCAGCCTGCCGTCTGCGTGGACGGCAGCGCGACCGGCGCGGTGCTCGCGGTCGGCGATCTCGGATTGGATTTCGTTCCACACTCAACGCTGAAGGCGCTCACCATCCTCAACGCGGCATCGGCCACTGCGTCTCTTTCCTCGGCTGCGACAGTCAACGTGAGTGCCTACTCCGTGCCGCTGAACCCCACGCAGCCGAACGGGCGTAACGATCTCGATGACGGGGACGCGCGGTTCAGCGCTGCGGTGCGCGTGGTCGGAGGCGTTCTCTACGCCGTGCACGGAACGGAGGTCAACAACCTCGCCGCGCTGCGCTGGTATCGTTTCAGCGCGACGAACTTCGCCATCTTGGAATCCGGCACGATCACGAACGCCGTGCTCGACTTGTTTTATCCGTCCATTGCCGTGAACGCGCAGGGCACGGTCGTCATCACGTGCAACGGATGCAGCCTCGTCAACTACGTCAGCTCCTACGCCTACGTCGGCCAGACCGTGAACGGCGTCACCACCTTCAACAACCCGCTCCTGTTGCAGTCCGGCACGGCCAGCTACCGCAACATCCTCGCGGGCGACACGTCGAGCCGGTGGGGCGATTACAGCGCGACCAGCGTGGACCCGGCCGACCCGTCGCGCTTCTGGGTGATCCAGATGTTGCCGATTGCCACCGCGAGATGGATCACGCAAATCACCGAGATCATCACGAGCCCGCCTCCATTGAGCATCGCGCGGGCGAACACCAACGCCCTGATTTCCTGGCCCGGTTACGCCTCGACGATGACGCTTCAAGCCAA
Organism: uncultured Verrucomicrobiota bacterium; assembly: GCA_964589935.1. GTDB lineage: Bacteria > Verrucomicrobiota > Verrucomicrobiia > Limisphaerales > VHCN01 > VHCN01. The sequence goes on from CAZPVD010000005.1 coordinate 245,870, forward strand.
CACTAACGTCGTCAACACGAACACTTGGGTCGCGGTGTCGCAGTCACCGGTTCCCAATGGGAATCAACTCACCGTGACCCTGCCCGCGACGAACGCTGCGAACTTCTTCCGTCTCAAGCTCGGCCCGTGAGCGCGCCTACTTCGCGTAATCGCGCCAAAATCCAGCGCATCGTCTCGGCAGCAGTGATCCGCCGTGCTTGCCGCTGGGAATGTCACCGCCGCCTTCAGCGCCCAACCAGCTTGTTGTATTGTTCATGTGTCCCAATCCAAACCCAGACAACCTCGTTGCCGGTCATTTCGCCGAGCGCGCGATAGTGGTCCCCAACACGCACTGAAAACCGGGAGTCGCTTCCTTTCAGTCGTTTGAATTCCAACGAAGGATGGCGCGGATTGGATTGCCAGAGCTGGTAATTCCTGTCGGCCAGTCGTTGGATATGAGCCGGCAGTTGGTTGTAGCATTTCCAGAAGCTGCTGCTCGCCCGCGATTTCATTTCTGCTTGGATGGCCAGTCGCGCAACTTGTCCGCCTTGCGCTCCGACTCCGCCTGTTCAAACAGAAAATCCAGCCTGCCAGTCGCGGAGTCCTTTTCCAACTGGCGGTCCCATTCAGCGTTATCACGCTTGAGCAGCCAGGACGCGAGCTTGGTCACATCACGCGGCGGCAGTTGCTCAATGGCGCGCTCAATTTCCTCGACCTTGCTCATGATGGGAAACTAGCCGGGTTTGGCTGTGCGCTCAAGTTCGCGTTACTTCGCGTAATCGCGCCACAACCAGCGCATCGTGTCGGGTAGGAGCGAGCCGCCGTGCTTGCCGCTGTGGCCGCCGTCGCCGAACTTGAAATCAGCATCCATCTTTGCGAACTGCAACGCGGCGAACATCTCCTGGTTCGCCAGCGGCCAGTTGCCGTGCAGGTTGTCGAGGTCGTTCGAGCCGTCCTGCAAGGACACACGAATCTTGCGGCGCAGTTCCCAGCGGTTCTTCTCCACGTCGCTCAACTCCTTCGGCGCGGGGCCGGAGCCTTTGCGGATGAGCGAGGGATACGCGTGCCCGCCGCGGATATTCGTGAAACTGCCGATGTGGCTGATGACCTTCTGGAACGACTCGGGCCGCTCCCACGCGACGGTAAAGGCGCAGATGCCGCCGCTGCTGATGCCCACCGTGGCGCGGCCCGCGGGGTCTTTCGTGATGCTCCACTTCTTCTCCACATCGGGCAGCAATTCCTCGATGAGGAAGCGCGCGTAGGTGTCGCCCATCGAATCGTATTCGTAGCTGCGGTTGCTGCGCGCCTTCTGGCCCGGCTCGGCGGCGGGCACGTTGCCGGGATTGATGAACACGCCGATGGTGACGGGCATTTCCTTCTTCGCGATGAGGTTGTCCATGACGACCGTCGAGCGGAACCCGCCGTTCGTTGTCACGTAGCCGCCACCATCCATGAAGACCATGAGGCACGCGGGCTTCGCGGCGTCGTATTGCTTCGGAACGTAGACCCAGTAATCGCGCTCCGTGCCCGGATAAACCTTGCTGGCCTTGAAGGAAAATTTCTCCACCTTCCCCTGCGGCGCGCCGGCCTGCGGCATGGAATCGGGGCCGAGCTTGTAGTCATCCGCGGCGCGGGAAATCGAAGCCGTGGCAAACAAAACGAACGCGAGGCAATGCAAAACAGGACGTGTCATGCGCGCAAGCTTAACAACCGCGCCCTGCGACGCAACGCGGATTTCGCGTCTCCTCATTCACGCCGCGCGCTGCACATACTTGTAGGCGGCGAGCGCGTTCCCGGCGAAAAACTTCAGCGTCGCCTCGCGGGTTTTGTCGGCGTAATACTGGATCATGACGCTCTGCACCGTGGCGCAGCTCGCGAAACGGTCGCTCACGGGCCAGTTGCTGCCGTAAATGAGCCGGTTCTCGCCGAAGCAGTTCCACACGTGGTCGAGCACGGGACGGTAGAACTCCACGTCCTTCGGCGCGGTGCCGTCCGTGTGGCCCGTGCCCTCGACGAGCGCGGAAACCTTGCAGAAGACATTCTTGTGCCACGCGCACGCCTCCATGCCGCGACGCCAGTCCTCCGGCGGAGTCTTGCCGTCAATGCGCACGTTGGCGACGTGGTTGATGGCGATGCGCAGGTCGGGCAGCGCAGTGGCGAGGCGTTCAATGTCCGGCAGCATCGCGGGCCCGCCGTTGATGTCGAGTTCGAGATCGTGCGCGATGAGTTGCTTGAGGTCGGCGAGCAGCGCGGCGTCGCTGAGCGATTTCGTCACGCGCGGATGCCCGATGCGGATGCCGCGGAAAAGTTTGTTCCTTGCGAAGCGCTTCAAGCCCTTGCGGAACTCCTCCGAGTTCTCCGGCAGATTGCCGACGAGGCCGACGATGAACGGGTCCTTCGCCGCGAGGTCGAGCACCCACTGGTTGTCCTCGATCCACGGGCTGGCCTCGACGACGACCGTGCCGGCGACGCGCCACGGCTGCGGCAGCGCGCGGTAATCCTTCGGCAGCACGGTGCGGTAGAGCAGCGCGTCACCCTTGCCCGGCCACGGCACACCCTGCGGCCGCGACGGATCATAAAAATGCGTGTGCGTGTCAATGACGGGCACGTCTGGCAATAGTCCATGTTCGACTATCTTTGTTGCGCACGCCGCGCCCGCGACGGTTGCGCCGAGTGCGGAAGTTTTCAGAAAAGTCCTGCGGGAAACGCGCGTGTTCATGGCTGTGTGAACCCATTGTGCAAACCGGCGGAACGAAAGCCAGCGCGGAACGTCGCCATCAGGGATGACGCGACCCGCCTCCGCACCCACACGCTCACGCATTCCATCAAGAAACTACGGCCCGCGAGCCTCGCGCAGGCCAAATGCGCAAGCGTCTTTGAAATGGAGGTCTTTCGCGGGTGAAAAGTGGAATTCCACCCCTCACGGGTGGGCGTCCACGGGCCGCGCGAGGACATCCACGCGCGACGCGTGGACGCCGACGGATGACGCGAGGATGTCCACGGATGACGCGAGGATGTCCACGGATGACGCGAGGATGTCCACGGATGTTCCGAGGACATCTACGCATGAGGCGTGGAGGCCCACGAGCGATGGGAGGATGCCCACGGAAGGCCCGTCAAGTTCCACGAACCGGGCGGGGAGGTTGCCGGGACGCCGGAGCGCGGCTGTATCCGCAGGATCAGCCGCAGCGGATTGGAATGCGGTGGCAAGCGCCGGTCAGTCAAGCGTTCCGCATCTGCTGCGGCTGGTGCTCCGCATACAGCCGCGCTCCCATCACACCTTACACTGTTTCACGGCCTCGATGCAGCGGGCGCAGAGCGTGGGATGCTCGGTGTTCGCGCCCACATCGGTTTCCCAATGCCAGCAGCGCTCGCATTTTTGGCCGGCAGCCTTGGAGATGAGCACGCTCACGTTTGGATCGCCGTTGGCGTGGATTTCGAGCTCCGAGATGTTCAGCAATTCGCGCAGCGCAGCGCCGTGCGTTTTGCCATCCACAAAGAGCGGGCCGCTGCCGCTGATCGTGACCTTGGCTTCGAGCGACTTGCCGATTTCCTTCGCCTGCCGCGATTTCTCCAGTTCGGGCAGAACTTTTTCGCGCAGGAGGAACAGGCCTTCCCACGCGGAGACTTCGGATTCGGACCGCGGGAATGCCTTCGCCTCCCAAGTTGCGCAATGCACGGAGGCGGCCGTCTTGCCCGGCACGAATTCCCACGCTTCCTCCGCGGTGAAGGCGAGCACGGGCGCGAGCATCTGGCAGAGGCGCGTGACCATGCGGTGCAGTGCGGTCTGCGTGCTGCGGCGGCGCGGCGAGTTCGCGGCGTCGGTGTAGAGGCGGTCCTTCACCACGTCGTGGTAGATCGAGGACAGCTCGACGGCGGCGAACTGGCTGAGTTTCTGATAGACGACGTGGAACTCGTAGGCGTCGTAGGCGCGCGCGACTTCGGCCTCGAGCTTCGCGAATTCGCCGAGCACCCAGCGGTCGAGGCCGGTGAGCTGGTCGTCGGGCACGGTGTGCTGCGCCGGGTCGAAGTCGTAGAGGTTCGAGAGCTGGTAACGGAGCGTGTTGCGCAGGGCGCGGTAGGTCTCGGCGACCTTTGTCATGCGCTCCTCGCTCACGACGATGTCGTTGCGGTAGTCCTGCGAGGCGACCCAGAGGCGCAGCACGTCGGCGCCCCATTTCTTCACGTAGGCGTCGGCGGTCTGCGGCTTCTCATAGGCGCCCGCGCCCTGTTTGCTCTTGGAAATCTTCTCGCGGTCGGCGTCCACCATGAAACCGTGGGTGAGCACGGTCCTGAACGGGGCCGCGCCGTTGCCCGCCAGCGAGAGCAGGAGCGAGGATTGGAACCAGCCGCGATGCTGGTCGGAGCCTTCGAGGTAGAGGTCGGATTGCCAAACGTCGGTAGGGACGCGCTGCCGCGCGTCCGTGGACGAGCCGCAGCGCGTCCCTACCATGTGCTGGAGTTCCTCGCGCCGCATCAACACGGCGCGGCTTGATGAACCGGAATCAATCCACACGTCGAGCGTGTCGTTGGATTTGGTGGCGGCATCAACGCCATCCAGATGCGGCGGCTTCACGAGCTTCCAGAGTTCGGCGGCGGTCTTCTCAAACCAAATGTTCGAGCCGTGCTGCTCGACGAGCGCCGCGACGTTACGAACAATCTGCGCGTCGAGGATGGCGTTGCCCTGCGCGTCGTAGAACGCGGGCAGCGGGACACCCCACGAACGCTGGCGCGAGATGCACCAGTCAGGACGGCCCTTCACCGCGGCCTCGATGCGGCTCTTGCCCCAGTCGGGAACCCACGCGACGCGGTTGATTTCGTGGAGCGCGAGTTGGCGGAAAGTTTTGTCAGCGCCTGCGAGCCGCTGCCGTTCTTCGGCAGTGATACCAAGGCGGTCAAATGTCCTTTGAAGTTCGGGATCCGAGATGTCAACGCGGTGATCCACCTTGATGAACCACTGGTCCATCGCGCGGAAGATGATCGGCGTCTTGCTGCGCCAGCAATGCGGATAGCTGTGATGATAATTTTCCTGATGCGCAAGCGCGTTGCGAACGCGCAGTTCGTGCACCACGGCTTCGTTCGCGTCGCTCTTGCCGTGTTTTTCGAGGATGGATTTGCCGAGCATCTCGGCGGGCATCTGCTGTTCGACCGGCAAATCATTCGTGTGCGTGAAGCAACCGTCGTCGTTCACCGGCGAATAAATCGGCAGGCCTTCGCGGCGTCCGAGATTGTAGTCCTCCATGCCGTGGCCGGGCGCGATGTGGACGAATCCCGTGCCGGTGGTGTTATCCACGAACTCGTCGCCGGCGAAGACCTTGCCGGTGCGTGCGCAGAACGGATGCTCGTATTCGATGTGCGCCAGCTCGTCCGCGTGGACGGTGCGCATGATTTCGTAGCCGGGCCAGCCACACTTCGCGGTAACTTGATCGAGCAGCGAATTGCAGACGAGGTAGCTCTCGCCGTTCGTGTGGACGAGCGAGTAGTAGAACTTCGAGCTGAAGGCCACGGCGAGGTTCGCGGGCAGCGTCCACGGCGTGGTGGTCCAGATGAGCAGGAAGGTGTTCGGCTCGCCCTTGAGCTTGAACTTCACATACACGCTCTGGCTGACGTGGTCCTGATACTCGACCTCCGCCTCGGCGAGTGCGGTGCGGCACGGAATGCTCCAATACACGGGCTTCTTGCCGCGATAGACGAAGCCCTTTTCAACGAGGTCGGCGAAGAGGCGCAGTTCATCGGCCTCGTATTCCTTGTCCAGCGTGAGGTAGGGATTTTCCCAGTCGCCGAAAACGCCGAGGCGCTTGAACTGCGTCCGCTGAAGGTCAATGAACTTGCGCGCGTAGGCCTCGCAGGCCGTGCGAATGGTCGCGGCGTCGGCAGCGGTGTTGCCCGCCTTGCGCATCTCCTGAGACACCTTGAACTCGATGGGCAGCCCGTGGCAGTCCCAGCCCGGCACATAGGGCGCGTCGAAGCCGCGGAGGGTTTTGTATTTGACGATGATGTCCTTGAGAATCTTGTTCAGCGCCGTGCCGATGTGGACATCGCCGTTGGCGAACGGCGGGCCGTCGTGCAGGACGAACTTCGGCGCGCCCTTCCGCGCGGCCTGGATTTGCGCGTAAATCTGCTCCCCCGCCCACCGTTCGAGGCGTTGCGGTTCGCGCGTGACGAGGTCGGCCTTCATCGCGAAGTCCGTGCGCGGCAGGTTGAGCGTGTTCTTGTAGTCCATGTTGCGGCTCAAGGAGCGGGGAAAGTAGCAGCGTGCCGGGGTCGAGGCAAGATTGCCTTGCGCCTTGCACGCGCAGAAAATCATTGCCAGCCGCCGCCGCTCTGCGAAGTTTTCCGCCTTGTCGCCGCATCCGGGCGGTGCTCCAAACACGACACAGACGCTTTCACCGAAATTATGGCTGCGAAGAAATACCAATTCGTCAACAACCTTTGGAACGACGCCGAAGCCAAGAAGCTCACGGGCGTGGACCGCCTCGTCTATCGCTCCAACAAGCTCGGCGCCGACCAGCGCATCACCAACACCGGCGGCGGCAACACGTCGTCGAAGCTGAAGGAAGTTGACCCGCTCACGGGTGAGGAGGTCGAAGTGTTGTGGGTGAAGGGTTCCGGTGGTGATCTGCGCACTTCGACGCGGGAGAATTTTTCCTCGCTTTACCAGCAGAAGCTCCTCGACCTCCAGAAGTCCTACGCCAAGCGCAAGGACAAGGGCCTCAAGTCGCAGGCCGAGGACGACATGGTCGCGGCCTACAACCACACCACCTTCAACCTCAACCCGCGCGCGTCGTCCATCGACACGCCGCTCCACAGCTTCATCCCCGCGAAGTTTGTGGACCACATGCACCCGAACGCCATCATCTCCATCGCCGCGAGCAAGCGCTGCGTGGAGCTGACCAAGGAAATCTTCGGCGGCGAAATGGCTTACGTCCCGTGGATGCGCCCCGGCTTCGAGCTGGGCCTCGCGATGCAGGCCATCTGTAAGAAGAATCCCAAGGCCACCGCCATCATGATGGGGCAGCACGGCTTCATCTCGTGGGACGACGACGACAAGAAGTGCTACACGCGCACGCTCGACTACATTGAGAAGGCTGCCACCTACATCGAGGCGAAATACCAGGCCAAGGGCGGCGACGCCGCGGCGTTCGGCGGCGCGAAGTTCGCCACGTTGTCACAAGAGAAGCGCAACGAAACCTTCGCCGCGATTCTCCCGTGGCTGCGCGGCCAGGTCAGCCAGCAGAAGCGCTTCATCGGCACCGTGCAGGACGACGACAAGATCCTCCGCTTCGTGAACTCGAAGGACGCCCCACGCCTCGCCGAGCTGGGCACGAGCTGCCCCGATCACTTCCTCCGCACCAAGATCAAGCCGCTCTACGTGGATTGGAACCCGCAGACCGAGGACACCGCCGCGCTCAAGGCGAAGCTCAAGACCGGCCTCGAAGCCTATCGCAAGAACTACGCCGCCTACTACGCGAAGTGCAAACACGCCAACTCGCCCGCGATGCGCGACCCGAACCCGACGGTAATTTTGATTCCGGGCTGCGGCATGATTGCCTGGGGCAAGGACAAGTCCGAGTCGCGTGTCACCGCCGAATTTTACAACTGCGCCGTCGAGGTCATGCGCGGGGCCGAGGCCATCGACAAATACATCGCCCTCCCGCAGCAGGAGGCTTTCGACATTGAGTATTGGCTGCTGGAGGAAGCGAAGCTCAAACGCATGCCTGCCGAGAAGGAACTCGCGCGGCAGGTCGTCATCGTCGTCGGGGCTGGCAGCGGCATCGGCAAGGAAGTCGCGCACCGCCTCGTGAAGGAAGGCGCGCACATCGTCTGCGTGGACATGAAGGCCGAGACCGCGCAGGCCACCGCGAAGGAGATCACTGACAAATACGGCGTCGGCATCGGCGTCGCCGGCAGCGGCATCTCGAACTGCGGTCCCGCCCTCGGCCTCGCCTGCAACATCACCGACCGCGCCAGCGTCCGCGCCATGCTCGATCAGGTCGCGCTCGCCTACGGCGGCTTCGACTCCATCTGCGTCACCGCCGGCGTCTTCTGGCCGAGCGACACCAGCGGCCACATTCCCGACGACAAGTGGGCTTTCACCTTCGGCGTCAACGTCACCGGCAGCTACATCGTCGGCGACGAGGCGGCGCGCACTTGGAAGGAACAGGGCTTGAAAGGCTCGCTCGTGTTGACGACTTCAGCGAATGCTGTTGTCGCGAAAAAAGGTTCCGTCGCCTACGACTGCTCGAAGGCCGCGGCGAACCACCTCGTGCGCGAACTCGCCATGGAACTCGCCCCGACCGTCCGCGTGAACGGCGTCGCCCCCGCGACCGTCGTGCAAGGCTCGGCGATGTTCCCGCGCGACCGCGTCATCGGTTCGCTGGCCAAATACAACATCCCATTCACGGAAGACGAAGCCACCGAGTCGCTTGTGAAGAAGCTCGCGCAGTTCTACGCCGACCGCACGCTCACCAAGGCGCCGATCACGCCGGCGGACCAGGCGGAAGCCTACTTCCTCCTCGTGAGCCAGCGCCTGAGCAAAACCACCGGCCAAGTCATCACCGTGGACGGCGGCCTGCACGAGGCATTCCTGCGGTAGAAAGTCGGCGGCGAAATTCCGCGCGAACTACTTCTTCGGCGTGGCGTTGATTTCGAGGCGGTCCTTGCCGATGAAAGCCGTGCCTTGCACGCGTCCGCTTGCAGGCGGGAACTGGACTTGCAGGGCGCCCAATTGAAGTTGATTCGACGACGAGAGATTCGTCCTGAGTTGCTGCATGTTGCCCGCGGGCGCAATGCCAAACTGTCCCGCGCCGCCTGCGGAGGAAGGCTCGGGCTGCTTCTTCGCGCCTGCCAAGCGAAGGGGGGTGACTTCCGCCGCGTCGTCGCGCAGCAATTTGGCGCGCAATCCGCCAACTGTTCTGCCGTCGGAAACAGCCGCGCCGTTGATGGCCTCCATCTCCGTTGCACCTTGCACAAACTGGCCGGTGAAGGTGACCGGCTTTTTCAAGGACACGTTCGTGCCGGAGGCACGGAAGAAAAACTGCGCCGTTTGCGCGGTTTGACGTTCGCCGCTTTCCTTTGTGACTTCGCCGAGTTTTTCCGCCACGCGCTTTTTCGATTCCTCGGTTGTTTGCTTGGGCAGCTTTGTCTCGCGGTCCAAATCCGTCAGCTTGTCCACGGATTGCGCCATCACCGACGTTACCGTGCCCTCATAGGTCGAGCCGTCGGCATCCACGATGGTCACGCGGTCGCCGTTGCGCGTGAGCTGGAAATTTTGGAGAACGTTCGGCACGGGTGGGGAATTGGGGTTTCGCCGATAGCGTTCCGCGGTTTCCTGCTGCGTGAATTGCTGCCGCAGCCCGGTGGGCATGTCGGCATAAGTGGTCGTGGCGATGCCGCCGCCGCGCGCGGAAGCCGGCTCGAAACTCAATGCGACTGCGTCCGCTTTCGCGGGAACAGGTGCGACGTTGAAGGCAACATTTTCCGCGGGCTTCAACGTTGTGGTTTTGTTCGTGCTCGTGAAAGCACCTGCCTCGTTGCGCGCAAGCGCCGGCGGCTGGGCTGCGGGCGCTGTCGGCGCAATCCCGCGCGTGGCTGTGCGCGCGGCGGGTGCTGCGCCCGCCAATGCAGGAGCGGCGGGCGGCGTTGTTGGAACAGGATTGTTCACGGAAGATGACAGCGACTTCGCATCAGCAAATCCGACATCCTTTGCCTTCGCCAAGTCGCCTGCGGTGACTGTGACCTGCGGTGCAGATGCGGCAGACACAGGACGGCCCGCGTGTTCACGCTGGTCTTGGATGGTAAGTTTTCTGGCCGCGTCGGCAGTGGTCATTTGTTTCACAGCCTTCGCGTCCAGTTCGAGCGTCCCGCCGCGCTCGCTTTTCAAGGGTGCTTCCGTCTGTGCAGTGAGGCGGGGCATCTCGGCTTGGTCGCGAAGCGCCACGCGCTTCTCGGCCTCGGCGAGCGCGGGCTTGAAATTGTAGTAGTTGTCCGCCGGAGGCGCGGCGGGGAGCGGCTGCCTCACGAGCGATTCGGATTTCAATTCGCTGTCCGTGAGAACCCTCTCGTTCGGAGAACGTGTTGAATCATTCCGCAGCACTGTCACCACGACCGCGAAGGCCGCCGCGACCGTGCCGGCGAAGGCCAGCCGCGGCCAGAAGCGCGCGAGCCAGCCGGGCTGGTGCGGCGTGGACACGAAGGGGCGCGCGAAATTACGCACGGCCTCATCGCTCGATGCCGCGAGCGGACGCGCGATGACGCGCCCGACCTCGGCCTGGAGCATCGCGCGCGTGGCGGGATGCAGTTCGGCGGGCGCGGCCTGCTCGACGCGCGTGCGACCGTAGTCACGGAGCGCCTGCTCGACGGGGCGTTGAGGTTCGTTTGTCATGCGACCTGTTTGTTTGACGGCGAAACCGGCGATTTCTCCCGCGAAATTTTCGAGCGCAGGACGGCCTCCAGCTTGTCGAGGCACTTGCTGAGGCGCGAACTGACCGTCTTTTCGTTGAGCTGGAGCGCGTTGCTGATCTCGTCGTAACTCAGGTCGGCGAAGTAACGCAGCTCGATGATTTCCTGGCACGGGCCGCCGAGTTCATCGAGCGCGATGCCGACAAGCGCGTGGTTCTCGGCTTTGAGCATCACGGCATCCGGCGCGGGCGCGTGGCTCGGCGGGTCGAGCGTGAGGCCGGTTTCGGGGTCTTCGGCGTTGAGCGAGAGCGTGAGCTGGCCGCCGCCGCGCTTCGCCGCGCGCAGTTTCTCGCGATAGTCGCGCGACTTGTTCGCCGCGATGCGAAAAATCCACGTCTGAAGCTGGCTCTCGCCGTGGAACGTGCCTATGTGCTTGATGACCGAGAGAAAAACTTCCTGACAGATTTCCTCCACGTCCTCGCGCGTGAAGTCCGGCGCGAGCTGGCAAACGAAGCGCCCCGCCGCCGCATAGTGCCGGTCGAACAATTCGTCCCACGCTGCGGCGTCGCCGCGCCGGCAGCGGGCGAGCAGTTCGGTTTCGCCGGAGGAACTCATTGCGGTGGAATCTACCCACAGGCGCGGGTGTTTGGCGAGCCTGTCTTCGCGCGGCGAAATTGGCTTTCCAATCGCGCGCGGGCCGCTAGGATGCGCGGCGCAAATCCAATCCTTGTTGTTATGAAAATCTGTGCGCGCTCGTCGTTTGTAATGTCTGGCTTCGCCGTGCTGGCTTCGTCCCGCAGCGTGTGGCTTGCCGCGGTGCTGGCGTTGTGCGCCGCGTCCTCCGCGTGCAAGAAAAAAGTCGCGGATCAGGCGGTGGCGGCGACGGAGCAGGCTGCGCAGCCGAAGGAGGAGCCGCCGGTCGAGCTGAAGGCCAAGTGGCCCGTCGGCAAACGGTTTGTCACACGCTCCGATTCGTCGGTGGAAACCGAAACCACGCTGCCCAACGCGACGCAGCCCACGAAAGCCTCCATCAACCAGTCTCAGGAAGTCGCCATCTCCGTGCTCAAGGAGCGTGAAGGCGGCGGGCGCGAGCTGGAGGTCGAGTTCCTTACGCAGAGGGCCGAGCAGAAGTCGGGCGCGTTCACGATTGTTTTCGACTCGAAGTCCGATCCCAAGTCCGACCGCACGAACACCGCCGCGGTGGCGTTCACGCCGCTGCGCAAATTGATCGGGTTGAAGCTGAAGTTTTTCACAGACGCCGCGGGCAAGGTGGAAAAAGTTGAAGGCGTTGACGAGCTGCGCAAGAAGGCGCTGGTTGGTGTGCCGCTGGTGCAGCAGGCAATCGTCGCGCAGGTCTTCAGCGAGGATAACCTTAAAAAAATGGCGGTGCCTCCAGTCGGCCTCCCGGACAAACCCGTGAAGTCCGGCGAGACATGGCCATTGCAAACGCTGATGCCCGTGCCGCCGCTTGGCGCTTTGCAGATGGACGCCACTTACACCTTCAAAGGCATGGAAGACCACGCCGGACGCAAGTGCGCGCTGCTCGACCAATCCGGCACCATCACCAACAGGCCGCCCGCGGGGCCGGCCAACACGGCAGCGGCGCTGACAATCGAGGGCGGCAAAATTTCCGGCCAGACGTGGTTTGACCCGAACTTGGGTCTTCCAGCCGAGTCCATCGCGGACCTTTCCCTCACGGCCAAGCGCACGCTGCCGCAAGGCGCGTTCATCGTCAGTATCAAGCAGAAAACCACGACCAAGCTCACCTCGGTCAGCGACATCGGCTCGGCGGCGGAATCCAAGCCGGCTGAACCCAAAGCGGACACGGCGAAATCAGACGCCAAGTCTGGCGACCCGAAGACGCCCGCCGCCACCACGCCGCCGAAGCAGTAGCCAGGTTGCGATTTTCTGTCCCAATTTTCCCTTCACACGGGAGCATTCCGTTTCGTCTTCCGTCGAATCCCGCCGTGCAGACACGATTTGTTGGGACAATTTCAGCCGGTTCAGATAGGATTTCATCCGTCAATCAACCCATCGCAGGAGTTCACGCCATGAAGACCAAACTCGCCCTCGCCACGCTCGCCGTCACGTTGCTCGCCGCCGCGCCGGCGCACGCACGCGTCAAGCTCGTCGCGCTGCCGGAGCGCGCGCGCGTCGTCGTTGCGCTCTCGAACCCGAACGCCACACTCGTCGAGGAAGAGCGCATCATCACGCTGCAAAAGGGCGTCAACAAGGTGGACTTCTCGTGGCGCGGCGTGAACATTGATGCGTCGAGCATCCAGGCGCGGATGCTTTCGCACCCGAACGACGTCAAGCTCCTCAACACCAGCTATCCGCCGAACGAAAACGCGCTCATCTGGGAACTCGCCAGCCCCGCCGCGCAGGAGGAGCGCGTGCGCATCAGCTACCTCCTCAACGGCCTCGGCCGCGACATCGCCTACAAGGCCGTCGCCGAGCAGGACGAGAAATCGCTCACGCTGCGGAATTACCTCCGCCTGAACAACAACTCCGGCGAGGACCTCACCGACGCAGAACTTTCCATCGGCTACGGCAGCGACTTCAAAAAATCCATCGCGCACGAGGAAGTGCTGGAGATGTTGTCCGAGCGCGTCGAGAAATTGCCGATCAAAAAAGTTTTGCGTTGGGACGCCGCGCAGCAGCCGTGGGACCCGGAGTATGAAAAACGCACCGTCGGCATCCCGCTGAACTACGTCATCAAGAACGACAAGGATTCCAAGCTCGGCGCACACACGCTGCTGCCCGGGAAAGTTCGCATCTTCATCAAGACCAAGGACCAGGCCGCCGGCGAGGGTGAGGTCGCGGGTGAAGGTGTTGCCTTCACCGGCGAGGATTGGGGCACGCTCACGCCAGTGGATCGCGAGTTGAAGCTCTACATCGGCCAGAGCCGCGAGGTGAAGGTCACGCAGCGCAAAATGAAGGATGACAAGGCCAACATCCGCCGCAACAACCAAAACCAGATGGTGCTGCATGACACCGACGAGGTCTTCAAGATCGAGATCGAGAATTTCAAGAAGGCACCCGTGGACATCGTCATCGTCGAGCACATTCCCGGCTACTGGAAGATGATGGAAAGCTCGCACAAGTTCGAGAAGAAGGACGCGTTCACCATCGAGTTTGCGCTGACGCTGCCCGCCGAATCCAAGGGCGAAAAGAAAACCACCGTCACATTCAACCTCAATCACCTGAACGTGCAGGGCAACGAGCCGCAGAACTACTAAAGCGCGCACGGAGGAATCGCTATGAAATTGAAATCTGCCATTCTGACGGCAACTGCGCTGGGCCTGCTGTGTGCCGCGCCGCTGCACGCCCGCGTGAGCGTCGTGACGTTGCCGGGCCGGGACACGGTGCAGTTGACGATCTACAACTCGGCTGATCTGACACTGGTCAAGGAGACGCGCACGCTCACCTTCCGCAAAGGGGTCAACAAGCTCGAGTTCTCCTGGGCCAACACATTGATTGACCCGACCTCGGTGGAGTTCAGGGCACTGACCCACTCCGATGAAGTGGACGTGCTGGATGCGAGCTTTCCGCCGAGAGTGACCAACACACTGGAATGGCGCATCAAGAGCGAGTTTGCCGGTGAAGTGAAGGTGGAGATTCGCTATTTCACGTCGGGCATTTCGTGGTCAGCGGATTATGTGGCGGAGGCGAACAAGGCGGAGAAGCTCATGCAGCTTGCGGGCAATGTTCGCGTGAACAACAATTCTGGCGAGGATTACGAGCAGGCCCAGGTGCGCCTCGTCGTCGGCGTCATAAGGCTTGTCGAGAATATCGCCGACCTCGCGAACCAAGGCCGGCCCGGTCAGCCTCCTCCTCATCCGGTTGCAGCGCCTGTGCCAATGCCTCCAATGGCCAAAGCAGCGGCAATGCGCGGGCTGGTCCTCGCTGAATCTGCTGCTTTGGCCAAGCCGCGCGAAGTCGTGAAAGAAGAGCTAGGGGAATACTTTCTCTACACAGTGGAAGGGCGGGACACGATTCCGACGGGCTGGGGCAAGCGGCTGCCGAGCTTCAGTGCCAGGGACGTTCCCATCACGAGCTATTACAAGTTTGAGAAGGAACGCTGGGGCGACGCCGTCATGCGCTACTACAAGTTCACTAACTCCCTTCCGAGCAAGCTGGGCAAAGAGCCGCTGCCCGACGGCGCGGTGCAGGCGTTCCGCATCGTCACCGACGACAACCTTTACGCCTACATCGGCGGCACGAGCGTGAAATACATCCCCATCGGCGAGTTCGTGGAGATGGAACTGGGAGCGGACCAGGAAGTGCTGGTGAAGCCGAAGTTGATGGACTGGCAGAAGAGCGAGATCAAGTTCGGAGCCAACGGCAACATCACGGGCTGGACCACGAAGGAGACGTGGGAGATGGAGGTGCAGAACAGCAAGGAGATTGATGTGGTGCTGGACATCCGGAGGAATTTCCGAGGGGACTGGAGTATAACGACGCAGCAAGCGTATGAGAAAGTGGACGCGAACAAGGTGAAGTTCATCGTCCCCTTGAAGCCCCATGAGAAGAAGTCTTTCAACTACGAGCTGACCACACGGCTTGGAACAAATGTCGCCAAGTAATTTTCTGCGAGTCATGGCGGTGGCTTTTTCCACCGTGCTCTTTGCTGCTTGCGCGACGACAAAGCAAACTCCAGAACAACGATACGCTGCCGCAAAAGCCGCATTCGACCAGACGGCGAAGGAGTTTCATCTTCCTTCAGCCGATGCAAAAGGGGCGGAGCGCGATCGTTTGCTCCGCGAAGCCGCGCGCGGTTACGAACAGGTTCTCTCGCGCTTCAAGGATCAGCCCAACTGGTGCGCGCAGGCGCTGCGCAGCCTCGGCAATGTCCGCGCCGAGCAGAACCGCCTCGATGACGCAGTGAAACTTTTCGCCAGCGTGGCAAAGAAATTTCCCGCTGAATCCTGGGAAGTGCTCTCCGCGTGGAAGTCAGCCGGAGATTTATTGTGGGAGGCGGGAAAGCGGGAGCAAGCAAAGGCGTTTTACCGTCAACTGGTCGAGCGCTTCGATACGGCGGATGCACCGCAGGTCTTCAAAACCATCGTGCGCGGCTCCAAAGTGCGTCTCGAAAACTGAGACCCACCGCGGCTCGAAGACGGAATTGAAGCAGTCACAAAAAAGGCGCGGAAGACACAAACGAGTTTCTGCCTTTTGCGTTTCTTGTGCCTCTTCGCGGCAAAGCCTTTCACGGCGCGTGACAAATGTTTTACGACTCTTTTACGGCCCGCTGGTTGAGACGTAGTGTTCGACGCATAAGATCGCGGCACGTTGATCAAATGACTGCAAAAGACCATGCCGATCTGCTCCGTAATTCACCTGATTTCATCCGCCCAAGTTTGCTGACATCGTCCCCCAAACCCGGAGTTGACCTATGAACACGCCTGCCTTCTTCCGCTTCGGTCGTTCCCTCGTCGCCACTCTCTTCGTCGCGACCGCCCTCGCGCTCCCGGCGCGCGCGCAACTGCTGCTAAATGTTGACTTCGGCGTCGGCGCGGCCAGTTCCAAAATCGGCTTCGCCGGCACGGGCCGCG
Source organism: uncultured Verrucomicrobiota bacterium (assembly GCA_964589935.1). GTDB lineage: Bacteria > Verrucomicrobiota > Verrucomicrobiia > Limisphaerales > VHCN01 > VHCN01. The sequence continues at coordinate 261,805 of CAZPVD010000005.1, forward strand.
CGACTAACGATTACTGGAACCTCTACGCGCACTACAATCCGCGCTTCACGCCGGGCACGCCGCTCGTTCACGCGGGTCGCTTGGACAATCTAAAACTCTCCGACGGCACGCAGACGGCCGTGTCCGTTGCGGTCGCGAACGCGCCGGGTGTTTGGGGCAACTCCACCGGCGACGCGATGTATGACTCCTACATCTTCGCGATAAATCGTTCCAACATCGTCGTCACCATCGCGAACCTCGACCCCGGCCGTTACAATCTCTTTCTCTACGGCCATGCTGATCCCGACGCGGCAGGCGAGCAGAATTCCATCTTCACCGTGCGCAGTGCGGGCACAAACTTTGGCCCGATGACCGTCGTGAGTTCAGCCGGGTGGAAAACCACCGCGCCGATGATGGAAGGCAGCCAGTTCGTCGTCTTCCGCGATTTGCTGGTGAAGCCCGGCGAACCGCTCGTTATCGAAGTCGCGCCCGGCCCGAACGGCGTCGCCGTGTTGAACGGTTTGCAAATTTCCTCCAAAGGCACCGCGCCGCCACGGCTCGTGGATGTTCTGCCGCCGAAAATTCTTCCCGCGCTCACCAACCTCGCCGTCCACAGCATCCGTTACGACGGCAAGGTCGGCGAGACCGAGGCGCGCTTTGCCGTCAATCTCACCGTCGAGTCGCAGAGCACGAACGATCTCGCACTGCCGCTCTTCACCGGCGACGTTGCGGTGCTGCCCGGCGAGTTGCCGCGCGACGTGCGCATCGTGCGCGGCGCGGGCCAGTATCGCCTGCACGTCGGCGCGCCGGGAATTTTTCCGCTGAAGCTCGAAGTCGTCGCAAAAATCACCAAGGCCGAGCCGTGGAACTCGATTTCCTTCGCCGGCCCGCCCGCGGCGATTGCGAGCGTCGTCGCGCAGGCCGCGAGCGCGGGCATGGAGGTTCAGCTCCTGAGCGGCACGCCGCTGGAGAACGACAAAAACAAATCGCGCGTGGAAGGCTTCCTCGGTGCGGACCGCGTGCTCTCGCTGCGATGGCAGGGCAAAACCACGGAGATTGCGCGCAAATCGCTCATCACCGTGGACTCCACCGCGAGCGCACAAGTCTCGCCGACCGTCGTCAAGTTCAACACCACGCTGCGTTATGAAATTCTTCAGGCCGCCGTGCCGCGCCTGACCATCGCGCTGCCGGCTGTGCAGGCGCTCACGCGCATCCAGGGCGAGCAAATTCGCGACTGGGGCACGAAGGCCGAGGGTGGCCGCCAGTTGCTCACGGTTGAATTCATCAAGCCCGTCGAGAAATCCTACTCGCTTGCGCTTTTCAGCGAGCAGCAGGTCGAGACCACGCCGCTTAACGCCAGCCTCGTGCCGCCCATGCCGGAGGGCGTCGAGCGTGTCAGTGGCTCGTTCACGATTTCGACCGACGACACGCTCGTCGAGGTCACAACCACCGATGGCCTGCGTCAGGTGAACGCGCCGCCCGGCGCGCTCGCGGCGTATCGCTTTCACACCGCGGCGGTCGCGCTCACCGCGCGCGTGCAGCGCATCGAGCCGGTGCTCAAGTCAGCCGACCGCGTCACCGCGCGCCTTGAAGAAACTCGCCTGCTCGTCACGCACGCGCTCATGCTTACGGTCGAGAAGGCCGGCATTTACAACGTCGAGTTCGCCGCGCCGACGAACTTCGTCGTCGCCGACCTGAAGGGCGACGGCGTTGAAGATTGGAAGGTCGCCGACGGAAAACTCCGCGTGAACTTCACTGCACGTGTGCTTGGTTCGCGGCAGTTGGTGGTGCAGCTCGAACAAGCTCACAAAACCTTTCCCGCGCAAATCGCCCTCGCCGCGCTGCGGCCCGCAGGCGCGACAAAGGAGACCGCCTTCATCGGCGCGGCCAGTTCGCCGGGCATCCGACTGAAGACCGCCGAGCTTGCGAACCTGCGCGAGATTTCGGTGACGCAGCTCTCCGCGCGCGCCGGCGATGAACTGCTCGCGTTCACCGCCGACGCGCCCGCATGGACGCTTGCGCTCGCGACCGAGCGCCTGCCCGCGCGCATCGTCGCGGAGGTTTTCAACCTTGTCACCATCGGTGACGGCCTCGTGGGCGGCAGCGCAACGATCCGCTTCGGCCTCATCAACCAGGGCGTGCAGGAGTTCAAGGTGCGCCTGCCCGCGCACTGGAAGAACGTCGAGTTCACCGGCCCGAACATTCGCCGCAAGGAGCAGCAGACGAACGTGTGGACGATTTCGTTGCAGGACAAAGCCTGGGGCGGCTACACGCTCGTCGTCACCTACGATTACCAGTTCGACCCGAAGAAGGCCGCGCTCGACCTCGCGGGCGCGCACGCGGACGGCGTGGAGCGCGAGACGGGTTCGCTTGCCGTCACGACTGCCGCGAGTCTCAAGCTCCTGCCGCGTCCGGTCGCGGATCCGTTGCGCGTGATTGACCCGAGCGAGCTTGCCGAGACGGACCGCGCGCTCATCACGAGGCCCGTGCTGCTCGCGTATCGTTACACGGGCGCGAACTTCGCCCACGCGATTGACGCCGCGCGCTACGAGCAGGAGCGCGTGCTCGACGCCGTGGCCGACCGCACGCAGATCACCAGCGTGCTCACCGAGGCGGGCGAGATGCTCACGCAGGCGAGCTTCATGGTGAAGAACAACGACAAGCAATCGCAGCGCTTCAAGCTCCCGGCGAAGGCCGACTTCTGGGGCTGCTACGTGAACAACCAGCCGATGAAAGCCGAGCGCGACGGCGAATGGCTCATCGTCTCGCTCCCGCGCGGCGAGAACCGTGACGAGGCCTTCGCCGTGGACATCGTGTATGCGCAGAAGCTCGACGCGCTCAAGGCCGGCCTCTGGCCACAATCCGTCCAGCTCGTCGCGCCGCAGACCGACGTGCCGAACACCTACGCCGAATGGGAACTCTACGTGCCGCCATCGCGCCGCGTGACGGGCCTCGGCGGAACGATGGCCGCGCCGCGCGGCATCAGCTACGGCCTTCGCGAAGCGTGGCGGCTGTTCGTCGAGAACTACTCCGACTTCCTCGACGAGAAGGGCCTCGGCCTCGCCATCGTCGCGGCGATCACGCTGTTCGGCGTCGCGTTTGTCGGGCAGCTCGCGCGGCGCGGCGTGCGCGGCGCGGTGAAGGTCGTCGCCGCGTTCGCGCTGCTGCTCGTGCTCGGCGCGATGACAGTGCCGAGCTTCGTGAAGGCGCGGCACGCTGACGTGAGCGAGACTCTTGCGGATCGCATGAGCGAAAGCGCCCCGACGCCAATGGCGCTCAACTCGCCGCAGCCGGAGAATCCATCCGGCGGGCCTGCCGCGGCGACAGATGGAAGGGTCGTTGTTGGCGGAACATTCACGTCCGTCAACGGTGAGAGCCGAAGCCGCATCGCTCGCATGAACGCGGATGGATCGTTGGCGGCAAACAAGCCCGCGTCCGTGGCTCCCGAACCGGCTCTGGCCGAGGAGCGGAAGAAGCTCGCTGTCGGCGGCGACTTCGGGGCCTTTAGCGGCGTTCCAGCAAGAAACCTTGCACGCCTGAGTGCGGATGGATCGCTTCCCGCGGACAAGCCGGCAATACAGCCCGCCGCGCCTACGCGTCGAATCACAGTGAACTATGCGACAGCGGACGGCACGGCCGTGGCTCCAAGTCCCAACGCTTACTACCGCACCAACGCGGCGGTGCCTTGGTCTATTGACAAAAAAGCTCTGGTGAATGGAAACCCTACGTCCGCCGCTGGAGGCGGCGCGGGTGGTTTTGTTGCTGGGTCAGGCGCGGACACCTACGGGATGGGTGCGAACGACGTTGTCAATTCTGTTCGTCTCACCACAAACAACCTTGCTGCCATTGTTCGTGATGACACCATTGTTGATGGAAACCGAATCACAAACGGCCCAATCGCAGTCACTCGCAGCGGCGGTTTGCTCGGCACTGTAGCCGCAGGCGACATAGGTTTTGCCAACGGCGAAGCAGGAGGCACTTTCAAAGTCGAAATGGACGGCAAGGCCGTTGCGAACCCCGCCGCCTCGACCGTCGCCGGCATTCGCTCCATTCGCATTGACCTGCCGCGCGCGGGGCGTCCGCTCACCTTCACCAAAGTCCTCAACGCGGGGCGCGAGCCGCTCACGGTCGAGATGTCCGTGATGAAGGCGAAGGCGTTCACCGTGCTGCGTTCGCTGTTGCAGCTCGCGGCGTTCCTCGCCGGACTCGGCCTCGTGCTCGCCGAGTGGCGGCGCGCCGAGCCGGACAGCCTGCGCCTCGCGCTGGGCCTCGCGCTCGCGCTCGGCAGCGTCACGCACCTCGCGCTCGCGAGCCGCACGCTGCACTACGTCTTCATCGCCGCCGCGCCGGTCGTGGCGCTCGCCGTGTTCGCGTGGATCGCGTGGAAGCTCTGGCCGTCCAAACGCGGAACGCGGAACGCGGAAGGCGGAAATGAACCGCCCTCGGAGCCGCAGGTTCCAAGTCCAGAGCCTGCGCCCACCGCGCCCGTTCCGCCCGCCGCGGCTTCGCTCGTTCTGCTCCTTCTACTCTCCGGCCTCGCCCAAGCGCAGTCTGTTTCCGCGCTCCGCGCTCCGGGTTCCGCGTTGGAAACCAACGCCGTCTCGCTGACCTCCGCGAGCTACACCGGCACGATTCGCGAAAAGGTCGCCGAGTTCACCGCCGCGCTCACGCTCGCCAGCTCGAGCACGAACGCGGTCACGTTTCCGTTGTTCAGCGATGATGTTGCGTTGAGGGAATTCACTGTGAAAGCAGGCAGCGCGTTGCTCCTGCGCGACGGCGCGCGCGTGAGCGTGCTGCTGACGAATCGCGGCGAAGTGACGCTTGAAGTGAAGCTCGCCGCAAAGGTCGGCGGCGATGTGTCGAAACGCCGCTTGCAATTCGCGCTGCCCGCCGCGCTCGCGAGCAAACTCACCGCCACGCTCGATGAGCCGGATGCGGACGTGGAGTTTCCGAGCGCCGTCGCGTTCACGCGCACGACCGCCGGACAGCAGACGCGCGTCGAGGCGATCATCGGCTCCGACGACCGCGTGGAGTTGACGTGGACGCCGCGCGTCAAGCGCGTGGCCGAGATGGAGGCGACGATCTTCACCGTCAACACGTCGCTCGTCACGCTCGGCGGCGGCGCGGTCAACACGCGCTCGACGATTGACTATCAAATCGCGCAGGGCGAACTGCGCCAGACACGCGTGAAACTGCCCGCCGGCCAGCGTCTTTTGCGCGTGGAAGGCCAGCTCATTCGCACGTGGGAACTCATCGAGAACAACACGACGCTCATCGTGGACCTCGTAAAAGGCGTGACCGGCACTTACAAGCTCACGCTTGAAACAGAGTCCGACCTCGGCGCAGTGCCCGCGCCGGAAACGAAGCGCACGCTCGCGGTGAAGCTCGACGTGCCGAGCACGACCGCCGCGAGTTCCGATGTGAAGCGCGAGACCGGCTTGATCGCCGTCGCGGGCAGCGAGGAACTCGCCGTGGGCGTCGAGGCGGGTGGTGAGTTGCAGCGCGTGGACGCGGCGGAGTTCGCCCGCGCTTCAAATGCGAAGGTCGCCGACCTCACCGGCGCGTGGCGTTATTTCCGGCCCGGCTTCGCGCTCACCGCGCAAGTCGGCCAGGTGCAGCCGCAGCTTGAGGCGAGCGTGACGCAGCGTTTGCGCATCGGCGCGGAGGAGTTGCGGCTCGCCGCCGAGATCGCCTACACGGTCAAGAAAGCCGGCATCTTCCAGCTTCGCGCGCAGATTCCCGACGGCTGGCGCATCGAGAGCGTCGGCTACGTGGACGCGGCGATGCGCACGCGCGGCAGCGCGTTCATGCTAGTCAATAACTGGGCGGAGAAAAAAATCGGCACGGCGCGTGTGCTAGAGGTGCCGCTGCGCGAGCGGACAATCGGCAGTGTCTCGCTGCTCGTTATTCTCGCGCAGACGGTGAAGGAGGCGCCCAAGTCGCTCGCGGTGCCGGCGATTCATCCGCTCGGCGTGGAGAAGCTCAACGGCTACGTCGCCGTGGCGACCGAGACGGGCATTTCCGTGAAGACCGAGAACTTCGACGGCGTGACGGAGATCCCCGCCGCGACGGTGCCGGCGGGAATTTACAAAGGCATGAGCCAGGTGCCGACGCTCGCGTTCAAGTTCATCAGCACCACGCCCGTCGAGACTGCGCCGTGGAAACTCAGCGTCGCCACCGAGCAGATGGAATCGTGGCAGCGCGCGGAGGTCGTGAATCTCGTCACAGTGAGCGAAACGCTCCTGAGCGGACGCGCGCTGGTGCGGTATGACATCGCCAATTCCCCCGTGAAGGAATTCCAACTGCGCATTCCAGCGAGCGTGACGAACGTGGACATCTCCGGCGCGGCCATCCGCCGCCGCGACCAGAGCAACGACGTGTGGCGCGTCGAGCTGCAGAACAAGGTGCGCGGCGTGTTCACGCTCGTCGTGACGTGGGAACAGCCGCGCGCGGCGACGAATTCCGCCGCGGACGTGCCGGTCGTCCAGGCGCTCGGCGTGGAGCGCGAGACGGGTTTTGTTTCGGTTCTCGCGCGCCCGCCGCTGCAGGTGACGGAGCGCGGCGCGAGCGGCGAATTGATTCGCATTGATCCGCGCGAGCTGCCGGATTGGAGCGGCGTGAGCAGTGGCGCTTCGGGCAAGGACTCCGTCCTGCTCGCGTATCGCTATTTGCGGCCTGGCTACAAGCTCGGCGTGGCGGCGCAGCGCTTCGCGGAGGCCGGCGTGTTGCAGGCGCTCGTGGACAGCATGAGGCTTGCGACGGTCGTGGCCGAGGACGGCCAGATGATGACCGAGATGTCGCTCGCGGTGCGCAACAACGGCCGGCAGTTCCTCGAAGTCGAACTCCCGCGCGACGCAACGGTGTGGAGCGCGTTCGTGTGCGGCCAGCCCGTGCGTCCAAGCCGGCAGGGCACGAAGCTGCTGCTGCCGCTGGAGCGCAGCGGCGCGGACGACGCGCCGATGCCGGTCGAGATCACTTACGTGGGACGCGAGCGATTCCCGAAGACGCGCGGCATCGTGGCGCTGGCGTCGCCGACACTCGACGTGCCGCTCAAGAACGCGCGCTGGGACCTCTACCTGCCGCCGGATTACGAGTATGCGAAATTCCGCGGCAGCATGTCGCGCGAGGAGGGCGGGATTGAGCCGGTGCGCCAGGAGTTTTCGCTTGGCGAATACAACCGCCGCGAAGTCGCGCATCGCGAGGCACGCATGAATGAAGGTGCGATTGCGCTCAGCAATCTCAAGAGCCTTATCAGTTCGAAAGGTGGCTCGCAGGCGGGCGAAAATTTCGAGCAGCTCAAGAAAGCTGCGAAGGACGTTGTCCGTGACGAGGAAGGCAAGAAGGAAGTCGCCCAGCTCGAACAGGAACTGCGCCGGCAGGCGGGCAGCAACCTCATCAACGCGCAGCGAGCTTACAGCATGGAGAACAGTTTCAAACTTGAATTGAACGACCAGCGTGTTGGCGCAAATGCCCCCGCGCAGACGCCCGCGCTACAGCAACAGGAGGCGCAGGTGATGCTCAATTACGACGCCGAGGCCGCCGAGCAGCAGTGGGCCAAGCTCCAGGCGGCGCAGGAGGTCACGGTCGCGACAGTCGCGCCACTCCGTGTGAACCTGCCCACGCACGGCCAGCGTCACAGCTTCACGCAGGTCCTACAGACCGAGCTGAACAAGTCGCTCACGGTTGAGTTCTCCGCGAAGAACCTGAAGGAAACGCCGTGGTATCGCAACGTGGCGTGGTTCGCTGCGACGTTTGGCGTGCTGTGGGTTTTCTCCGCACTCGTCGCCGCGCGTCGCAATCCGGCGTAACAGTGATGCTGCACGCCGCGCTTGCACCGTTGCGTTCGCGACCTGATATTTGCCGCCGTGTCACGGGTTTATGATCTGGTGGTCACCCACAAGCTCGACGCGGATGATTTCTTCCTTCACCGCGTCCAGCAGCATTGCGCCGAGCGCGGGCTGAACTTCTTCCTCGTCGAACCGCTGTGGGTGGAAGCCTTCCACGACCGGCTTGCGCGCTGTGAAGTGCGCGCCCGCGTGCTACTCAACATGCACAGCGAGCATCATGACCCTGCTGACATCTTCCACCGCGTCGTGCGGGTCGCGCATGAGCGCGGCGTGGCGGTGATTGACCCGCCGGATGTCGCGCAGGCGGCGTTCAACAAGGCGGCAATGCACGCGCGGCTTGAAGCGGCCGGTATTCCGGTGCCGCCAACACTTGTCATCCCTCGCGAACACGCGAGTGGTTTGGTTCTTTCGGACGAAAACCGCGCGCTGCTCGGCTCGCCCTTTGTCATCAAGCCGAGCATGGGCTACGGCCGCAAAGGCGTGTTGCTCGACGCGACCGGCGAGGCCGACCTCGCGCGCTCGGTCGCTTTGTGGCCCGACGCGCATTATCTGCTCCAGCGCCGCATCGTGCCGGGACTTATCGAAGGCGAGCCGGCTTACTTCCGCGCGTATTACGTGTTCGGCGAACTTTTTTTCTGCTGGTGGAACTGCTTCACCGACCGCTATCGCGTGCTCTCCGGCGCGGAGATGGAACGCCTCGGCCTCGCGCTGCTTGTTGAATTTACGCGGCAAATCGCGTCGCTGACGGGCATGAAATTTTTCTCAACCGAAGTGGCGCAGACCGGGACAGGCGCGTTCGTTGTGATAGACTACGTCAACGACCAATGCCACCTTGCGACCCAATCCGCCGCGCCGCACAACGGCGTGCCCGACGAAATCGTCGCGGCCATCGCGCGACGGCTGGTCGAAGGCGCGCAGCAATTGATGCGGAGGCCATGATGCTCTGGCGCTGCCGCGATTTTACGTTTCGCTTTCCGCGCGCTGCACTCGTGATGGGCGTTGTCAATGTCACGCCGGACTCCTTTTCCGACGGTGGAAAATTTTTCAGCGTGGAGGCCGCTGTCGCGCACGCTTTTCATCTTGTCGAAGAAGGCGCGGACATCCTCGACATCGGCGGCGAATCCACGCGGCCCGGCGCGGAGCCGGTGAGTGAAGCGGAGGAACTTCGCCGCGTCCTGCCTGTCATCGGGCAACTTGCGGCCAAGGCCCGCGTGCCGCTCTCGATTGACACGCAGAAGCCCGCCGTCGCCCGCGCCGCGCTCGCGGCGGGCGCAAGCCTCGTGAACGACATCGCGGCGAACCGCAACGACCCGGAAATGTGGCGCGTGGTGGCGGAGTTCCACGCCGGTTACGTGGCGATGCACATGCAGGGCACGCCGCAGACGATGCAGCACGCGCCCGCCTACGCGGATGTCGTCGGCGAAGTGGATGAGTTTTTTCGAGAACGATTGAAACTTTTGCGCGCGGCGGGTGTCGAAGCGGAACAGGTCGCGCTCGATCCGGGCATCGGCTTTGGAAAGGCGCCGGAGCATAATTTGAAATTGCTCGCGGGCGCGGCGCGGTTTACAAAACGAAGACGCCCGCTGCTCTTAGGAGTGTCGAGAAAATCGTTCATCGGCAAACTCCTCGGCGCGGACGTGGTGGCGCGGTTGCCGGCGGCACTGGCCTGCACGGTGATGGCGGCGCGTGCGGGTGCGAATGTGTTTCGCACACACGATGTCGCGGCAACCGTTCAGGCGTTGCGCATGGCCGAGGCCATCCGCGCGTGTGAAGACTGATGCACTGGGCGTTTTTCAAACAGCACTGGCGTGACGGCGTGGAGATCATCCTCCTCGCCGTGGTGATCTATTACGCCTACAACTTCCTGCGGCGCACGCGCGGGGCGCCCATCGTCAACGGCCTGCTCGTGCTGATCCTGCTCGCGTTCCTCACGTCGGTGCTCAAGTTCGAGGTGTTGAGCCGGCTCCTCAGCGCGGTGCTCGGGCTGTCCGCGCTGGCGTCGGTCGTGATTTTCCAGCCGGAGCTGCGGCGGCTCCTCGCCGAACTGGGCACGCAGAGTTTTTTCATGACCACGCGCGAGCAGCGCGAGAACATCGAGGACATCATCCAGACCGTCGAGCGCCTCGCCGACGTGCGGATCGGCGCGCTCATGGCCATCGAGCAGAGCGTGGACCTCCAGACCGCCGTCGAAAGCAGCATCATCGTGGACTGCGAGGCCACGCCGGAAATGCTCGAAACAATTTTCTTCCCGAACAACGCCATCCACGACGGTGGCGTCATCATCAAGAACGGCCGCATCCTGCGCGCGGCGTGCATCTTCCCGCTCACACAGCGGCCCGACCTGAGCAAGTCGCTCGGCACGCGGCACCGCGCGGCGATTGGTTTGAGCGAGGAAACGGACGCGATTGTCGTCGCCGTGTCGGAGGAGACCGGGCAGATTTCCTACGCGTATCGCGGGCAGTTCGTGAAGAACATAACCAGCGAGGCGCTGCGCTCGTTCCTCACGTCGCAACTCGTCCCGCACGCGCGGCCGCGGACATGGCTCGAAGCGTTGCGGCATTATTTCTCGCAGAACCTGCCCGTGCGCACCGGAAGGCTGGCAAACGATTCCACGCCTTCCACGCCGCCTGCGGCCAAAACCTGAGCCATGTTGCGCGACTCCATCAGGAAGGATTTCTGGGTGAAGCTGGTTTCGCTGCTGGCGGCGCTGGTCATCTGGGCCACGATCAAAATCTCAATCAGCAACCCGATGCAGCCCGTTGAAACGCGCGAGTCCTCTCCGCTCGACGCGCGCGTTCTTCACAAGGTTCCCGTCGCTGTCCTCAAGGCGCCCGGCGACGCCCGCGTTTTCACGCTTGCGCCCGCCACGGTTGACGTGACGGTGAGCGCGCCGTTTGACGTGATGCGCACGCTTGGCCCGCGCGACTTCGAGGCCTTCATCAACCTGACCGACTCGAAGGATTCCAACGGCAGGTTCAAGCCCGTCAACGTGCGCGTGCCCGAAGGCGTCGCGCTCTTGAACGTCGAGCCGCGCGAGGTCATTATCTCTGTTGCAAACACGACTGCTCCGAACGCGATAACGAATTCCGCCACCAATCCATGAGCGCCAACAAACGACTTTTCGGCACGGACGGCGTCCGTGGCACCGCGAATCTTGAGCCGGTCACGGCCGAAACCGCCCTCAAGCTAGGCCGCGCCGCCGCGCACGTCTTCAAGAACCTCGAGTTGCAGTCCCGCTCGCGCGGGAAGCACCGCATCGTCATCGGCAAGGACACGCGCCTCTCCGGTTACATGCTCGAGAACGGCCTCGCCGCCGGCATCCTCTCGATGGGCGTGGACGTGCTGTTCATCGGGCCGCTGCCCACGCCCGGCGTCGCCTACGTCACGCGCTCGCTGCGCGCCGACGCCGGCATCGTCATCACCGCCTCGCACAATCCGTATGATGACAACGGCATCAAATTTTTCGGCCCGGACGGCTACAAGCTCGCCGACACCATCGAGGACCGCATCGAGGAACTGGTCTTCAGTGGTGAGATCGAGAGCGTCCGCCCGTCCGCGCTCGAAATCGGCAAGGCCGTCCGCATTGATGACGCGCTCGGCCGCTACATCGAGTTTGCGAAGACCTCGTTCCCCAAGGGCCTCACGCTCGACACCATGCGCATCGTCGTGGACTGCGCGAACGGCGCCGCCTACAAGGCCACGCCCTGCGTGCTGCGTGAACTCGGTGCCGAGACGTTTGTCTTCGGCAACCATCCCGACGGTTTCAACATCAACAAGGAAGTCGGCTCCATGCACCCGCAGAACGTCTGCGCAAAGGTCCGCGAATACCGCGCCGACCTCGGCATTGCGCACGACGGCGACGCCGACCGCGTCATCCTCTGCGACGAGAACGGCGCGCTGCTCGACGGCGACGACATCATGGCCATCTGCGCGCTCGACATGCTCGCGCACGGCACGCTCGCCGAGAAGACCCTCGTGGACACCGTGATGAGCAACGCCGGACTCGAGGCCGCGATGAAAGCCGCGGGCGGGCGAGTCGTCCACACCGCCGTCGGCGACAAGAACGTGATAGATGAGATGCTCCGCAGCGGCTACACCTTCGGCGGCGAGGAGAGCGGCCACCTGATTTTCCGCGATTATTCCACGACCGGCGACGGCCTCGTTGCCGCGATGCAGGTTCTGCGCATCATGAAGTCCACCGGCCAGCCGCTCTCGAAACTGCGCCAGTGCTGGACGCGCTTCCCCAAGGTCGTGACGAACATCAAGGTGCGCGAGAAGAAGCCGTTCGAGAAAATGGACGGCCTGCTCCAGCTCGTGAAGGATGCCGAGGCCGAAGTGCAGCCCGCCGGCGGACGCGTGCTGCTGCGCTACTCCGGCACCGAGCCCAAAGCGCGCCTGCTCATCGAGGGGCAGGACACCGCGCTGCTCAACAAGTGGTCCAAGAAAATCTCCGAAGCCATCAAGTCGCAGGTCGGCGGGTAAGATGAACGGTTCCGTCGGCGCTACAGCCCGATGGGATGCCACGCGGTTTTCATCTCGACGGTGTCGAGAATCCAATACGGGTCTTCCGCCTTTTCGCCATACCAGTCGCTCTCTGCAAGCGAATGGTTTGTGTAACGCTTGAGGTTCGTCGCCACGCCGGCTTGCAGTTGCACGCTGATTTCAGGCACGCCCGCGGCGTCCACGATGGCGTTCACGTCCATGTGCGAGGCGATGTGCGGCGCGAGTTCGGCGCGCTTGCCCGCAAGGATGTTCACCACGCCGCCGGGCAAATCCGAGGTCGCGAGAATTTCCGCAAACGTCAGCGCGGGCAGCGGTGCTTTCTCCGATGGAATCACCACCGCTGTGTTGCCGCTCAAGATCACCGGCGCGAGCAGCGAAACCATCGGCAGCATCACGGGAATGTCCGGCGCGAGCACGACAACGACACCCGTCGGCTCCGGCGTGGTGAAGTTGAAGTGTGGCGTGGCGACGGGGTTCACGCTGCCAAAGACCTGCTGATACTTGTCCGTCCAGCCCGCGTGATGCACGAGCCGGTCAATCACGCGCTTCACACCCGCGCGGGCCTTCTGCATTGAGACGCCGTGCGAGCGCGAGACTTCCAGCGCGAGCGCCTCGCGGCGGCCTTCGAGCATCTCGGCGGCGCGGTAGAGAATCTGCCCGCGGTTGTAGGCCGTGGCCTTCGACCAGCCATCAAACGCGGAGCGCGCGGCAGCGACCGCGTCGCGGAAATCCTTGCGCGAGGCGTGGCAGTAATTGTCGAGGTGCGCGCCGTCCGGCCCCTTGGCTTCGAGATAACGCCCGCTCTCGCTGCGGACGAATTTGCCGCCAATGTAGAGCTTGAAAGTCTTGCGAACGTCGAGGCGCGTGCTCATGGGTGAATGATGGTGCCGACGGTATCAGCCTCGCGCGAGCCGCGTCAATTCGCCGCCGCTTTGCCCAGCTTGAGGAAGTTCCGCATGATTTGCCGGCCGTTCTCCGTGAGGATGCTTTCGGGATGGAACTGCACGCCCCAGATTGGCAGCTCCTTGTGTTTCACGCCCATGATTTCGCCCTCATCCGTGTCGGCAGTGATTTCGAGGCACGCGGGCAGCGTGTCGCGCTTGATGACGAGCGAGTGGTAGCGCGTGGCGTTGAACGGATTCGGCATCCCCTCGAACAAATCCTTTCCGTTGTGGCGGATTGGCGAAGTCTTGCCGTGCATCATGCGGTAGTTCACGACCACCTCGCCGCCGAACACGTGGCCGATGCACTGGTGGCCGAGGCACACGCCGAGGATCGGCACGCGCCCGCCGAACTCGCGGATGATCTCGTTCGACGCGCCGGCCTCGCGCGGTGAGCACGGCCCCGGCGAGACGAGGATGCGCTCCGGCGCGAGCGCGCGAATCTCGCCGGGCGTCACCTGGTCGTTGCGCAGCACGCGCAAGTCCACGTTCAACTCGCCAAGATATTGGACGAGGTTGTAGGTGAACGAATCGTAGTTGTCTATGACCAGGACCATGCGCGGCGCAAGCTAACGCGTCGCGCGCCCGTTGAAAACTGCGAAGTGCATCCCGCTTCCTTTGCGCTCCTGCGCCTGTGCGCTGAAGGACCGATCAAATGAACGCGCCGCTCGTTCCCCCTCACCAACGACCCAAGTTCAGCGACCTCGGACTCCAAGTCGGAGCAGGCCGCACGATTAGACCCCGTTGGTGGGTCGTTCACTCGCAGTTGCATCTCATGGTTTTCTCGCCGGCTGGCTCTTTTGATATTTCAGAAACACGTCAGGAAACTTGTTGGTCTCGCCGTCCTTCAGCGACCAGATAAAGTGGCTGATCTGCGCCCCGCTGCTTGGGTCGCCAATGCCGAACCACTTTCCATCCGCCGTCGTGAAATGGGAGGAACAGGGGCTTCTGGCCGCGAGCATGGCGGTGCAGGGAGCCATCGCCGCGATTTCCTTGGCCGTGACATAGTGGGGGGCGGCCTGATAGTTCAGGAATGTGTCTGGGAACTTGTGGGCCTGTCCTTCCTTCAGCGCGCCAACAAAATGCCAGACCGACTGCTCGCCGCGGATGTCTCCGAGGACAAACGCCTTGCCACTCGCGTTCGTGAACGACCCGGAGAATTCGGACAATCTTTTCGCGAACATTACGGTGCATGGAGGCATCGCTGTGATTTCCTTGACCGTGATGTAGTTGATTTTGTCGTCAGCGTGGGCCGACACCGCCACGAAAAGGCCGGCTACAAACGCCAGTTTCGTCAGGGCGATGGAGTTCTTCATGCAGAATTAGACGCCAAAGCTAAAGGGATGCTCCTCCAAGGCCTGACGACCCAGAGCTACAGCGCCGGCGGCCACGAGGCGCGCCGGTTGCAACTGCGCCGATCCGCCGCCGTTCGACGCCATGAAGGGTTGCGAGGCATGGTCATCACTGGATTCGCTTCTCGTAGCACCGACTCACCGGGTCGTCTCTGTATTCCCCGAAAGGCGGAATGCGCTGAAAGCCCATCCGCTCGTATAACCCGATGGCGGCGTGCTGATGGATGCCAGTCTCCAAGCGCAGAACCCCGACCTTGTGGCTCCTTGCGAAGTTGGCCAGGTGGTCGAGCAACAACTTGGCGAGGCCCAACCCACGAAACTGAGGCCGCACATACATGCGCTTCAACTCCCCATAATTGGTGCCAAACAACTTGATGCCGCCGCAGCCGGCAGGAGCGCCGTCAACGCGAATGACGAAGAAGGCCACCGAATCGGCAATCAACTTCTGCACGCTGAAGCCGTGACGGCTCTCGCTCGGATACAGCGGCTCCAAGTGTGCATCAAGCTCCGCAATCAAGGCCGTCGCGTCAGGAGTTGCAGGATGCTCTTGTGTGATGATTGGAGTCATGCTGTGCGGATGCCTGACGACCCAGAGCTACAGCGACCAACGCTGGCAGCGCGCGTCCGCCGAAGCCGACGAGATTGTAAAACCAGCCGGTCACGTCGCTTTCGGCTTCACCGGATCGAGAAGGACAATGAACAAAGTGCAAATTGGCCCGAAGAATAATGAACCGAACCACCATCCAAAACCACTTCTTCCCTTGCCCTGCGCCAGGCCTGCGTTGATGAGCGACAGCGTGAGCCAACCAACGGCATACTCACTCGTGTTTTGCATAAAATATCGCGTGATCCGCCTCGAACTGTGATCGGCCGACAGTCTCATCTCATAAGCAATATGCCAAGTGGCAAACATCACCAGCAACACACTGAATGTGAACGGATGCCCGGCAATGGACACCAAACGTGCAACGGCGATCTTGCTGATGCGAATGCGTGGACGGCTAACGATGCGACGCGTCAGTGTGACTGCGTCTCATTTCAATCCCAGCTCTTTGCCCGCAGTAAGCATGCGGATTGCCTCCTGCACGCGCCTCAGTTTGGTTTCCGGCCGCTTCGCGTAGTCAATCCAGCCGATGTATCTGCGCCGGTGGGACGGGGCAAGGCTTTCGAAATGCCGAAGCGCCGCCGGATGCTTCGCGAGCGCTTCCTGAATGTAGTGCGGTGGCTTCGCAGGCAGCGACCTTGGCGGGTCATAACGCTGGCCGGTTGGCGCGCGGTTCAACCCGGCCGGCATCAATCGCCCGCTCGCCTTGAGCTGCGCATACCGTTTGCGATTGGACGCTGACCACTTGCTGTTGGGCTTGCGCGGTGTGAACTTGCGGGCATACCGCGCGTCATCGAGGCGCTTGATCAGGCTGTCAATCCAGCCGAAGCACAGCGCCTCATTGACGGCGTCCTCGTAGGCAATCGCCGCACGCCCGGTGTGGCGTTTGTGAAAGACGAGCCACACCTCCGATTCCGACTCGTGATGAGCGGCGAGCCATGTCCGCCACTGCTCAAGAGTGCGGGCATCGAGCGTTTTCAAAGTCTTCGAGCGCACTGTCCGATTACCTGTTGGAATGTTGTCTGCCTAACGACCCAAGCTCAGCGACGGCGGCCACGGGACGCACCGATTGCAACCACGACGCTCCCGCCCGGCTCGCTGCAGCGCATGGTTAGGCCGCGTTCTCATGGTCTCGACAATAGCAAACACAGAAGCAGTGCGACAGCGAAGATGACGCAACGATAGCCCCAGCGATAAAAGGAACGTCTGCTCTCTGGCAATGCTGCGCTGCCGAAGGTGAAGAACTGCCGCTGCCGGTAAAGAGGAAGCTTGGAGTAAAAAATCAACGCCACACCAACTGCTGCAACCAACAGGCCGACTCCATAACACCAAACCCACGGAGTGCCTGTGAGCCTCGTGAAAAAGCTGAGAAGCTGCGACGCGACAAGAGCAGAGATGGCGATAACTAAAAACCAGTAGTGCTCAAGGAAGGTCTGCAAACCGTTGCTTTGGCGATGCGTGTCCATAGTGGCCTAACGACCCAGAGCTACAGCGACCCGGCGCACGGGACGCACCGATTGCAACCACGACGCTCCCGCATGGTTCGCTGCAGTGCATTGCAGCGCATTGATAGGCGTTTCGCTCATGATGACCTCCGTCGCGCAACGATAATCATGACGACGCCTAAAACGGCCAACGCGGCACCGGCGGCGATGAATTCGTAATACGTGTGTCCGCTCCCGCTTTCCTTGACCTGTCGCATGGTGAACACAGCGGACAACGTCGCACCAAGCGTGAGAAAGAATGAACCCAACCAGTGTAGTGGCGTTGGCTTCTTTCGATTCGGTGTCTCGGATGGAGTGTTCATCGCTCGATACGCCTTAACGACCCAAGCTCAGCGACCCGGCGCACGGGACGCTTCGATTGCAACCGCGACGCCCCCGCCGGGTTGCTGCAGCGCTTGGTTGCGCCGCCTGATCACGCGGGTCATCGATTCGCTTCGGTGTCATCGACTTTCACAGCCATCCAATCACCACGTAAACCCAACGGCCTTTCTCATGGCATCTTCGAATGCCTGATCGTCGAGGCTTCTTCGCAAGCCCAAAATCATCTCAGCGTCTTGGCCAACCGGAACACGTAGCGGCGTCGCGGGGTCTTCGATTGCACCGGCGATGGCTAATGCGACAACTTCGGGTCCGGGTGGACCAGATGGCCCCGTCGTCTTGGTATCGGCTCCGGCACACTGCTCCCAAAGTCCGGCGTAGTCGGCTGGTCCCTTATGAGGCTCGATCGCTTTTATGCCAGTAGCGATGGCTCCGGGCTCGATTAACACGCAGCGTATTCCAAAGTGACGGACTTCCAGGTGCAGTGACTCCGTCAAGGCTTCGAGCGCGAACTTGGAGGCGCTGTACGCTGCTCCGAGCGGCGAGGAGACCCGGCCGTTCACACTCGACACATTCACGATGACGCCGGAACCCCGCTTTCGCCAGGCGGGCAAGACCGCCTGGATTACGCGCAACGCGCCGAGCGTGTTTGTCTCGAACATCTGTCGGAAACGATCAAGTGGATAGCCTTCCACCGGCCCTCCGCCAGATATACCTGCGTTGTTGACGATGGCATCGAGCGGACCAACCTCTTCAAGGCACCGCGCCACGGAGTCATCGCTGGTGACATCGAGCACATGTGCCTGGATGCCTTCCAATCCACTCAACGGGGATATGTCGGTGGCGACGACGGAATGCCCTCGGTTGGCAAGTAGCTGCGCCGTTGCCATTCCTATGCCGCGTGCCGCGCCTGTAATCAAAACCCTTAGCGCCTTTGACATTCGGAAGTCCTCTTGCGTGTCGGAGCTAGTCTTCTACGGTTTGTTTGTTCGCCAGCCACCGCACAAATCTGCCATGTGGATCAACCTCGGCCAACTCTGCCGCCCAACGACCCAAGCTCAGCGACGCGGCGCACGGGACGCGCCGACTGCAACCACGACGCTCCTGCCGGGTTCGTTGCAGCGCAGGGTTAGGAGTTCGCGGCCTCTTGGAGTCAGTTAATCTGATCGTATTTTCCGTGCGGCCCGATCCAATACCAGAGGATGCCATCTGGATGATCCTCGCCGAGAGCACGGTAATGGAGCCCGACGCGAGCCGACCAGACGCTGCCAACCTTCTTGAGTCGAAGGGATGGGTGTCGGGATCGGCCTTGAGAAGCTGGAAGTTCTTGTCGGCGAGTTCACGAATGGGCGCTGGCAACTGGCGGTGGTGAAACCAAAACTCCGGTGAGGCGAAATGGTTCAAAGCGGCGTGCAGCGCCCGGCCTCGTAGTCGGCTTTCGCGCGTTTGCCCGCGGCGTCGAACCGCCCGGCGCGGATGTCGGACTCAATCTGTCGGTCCCACTCGTTGGCGAGGTAGTCCTCAAACCACTCCGAAAACGTGGCAAGCTCCTCCTTGGAGAGGCTCGTGACGGCTGTTTCCAGTTCCTGAACACTCATGTGGAGAGACTACAATCGCAACGGCTGGGAGGCAAGCGACGATTCCGGGACACGCGAGCGAACGCCTGACGCCCCTGAGCTACAGCGACCCGGCGCACGGGACGCAACGACTGCAACCGCGACGCTCCCGCCGGGTTCGCTGCAGCGCATGGTTAGACGGCGTCAATCTCACTGCTCTCTCCTCCAACAACTCACCCGATGATTGTCGGTGCGTGGACTTGCCTGCAACACTGCCTCATTGTTAAAGCCAGGCAATTTCTGAAGCCTCTCCAGCAGTGCAACCTCTCCCGTCGCACCTTGTGGGACTGCAAGACCCGATGTCGAACCGTGGAGAACCCAATACCAATCGCAACCCCAAGGCCCATCATCGGTCGTGACAATCTCAACGTGCTGAAGATCACTCCAAGCGAGAGCTTCCGTAGCGCGTTTTGGATGACTCAGGGTTATCTGCTGGTCGTCATATGCCACCACAAACTCACTCTCCGGCATGAGCCTCTTAGGATCACGCTTCAAAGGAGCGAATAATGTGGAAAGCCAGCTCATGCCGTCTAACGACCCAAGCGCAGCGACCCGGCGCACGGGACGCACCGATTGCAACCGCGACGCTCCCGCCGGGTTCGCTGCAGCGCATGGTTAGGCGGCATCATTTTATCAATGGTCATGGCCGGCATAAATCCACATCGGCTCGGTCTTCCCAGCGCGCTCGAATCCGCACTTGCGATAAAAGTCTATGGCTCGACCGTCGGCAACGAGCATGTGCTGGTGAAAACCATCGTAACGTGCCATGAGCATCTGCATCAAGTGCGTCCCGATGCCTCGGCCCTGATACTCTGGCAGCACGAGCAAGTGTGGGTAGTAAACGACCAAGCAGCCGTCCGAGATAGCGTTGCCGAGTCCGATGAGCCTCGCGCCATCCCAAGCCGTGACCAGCGAGTGAGACGCCAGCAACGCCTTGTGCAACAACTCCGGCTTCTCTGCTGAAGACCACTCATTGGCGCGGTAAAGAGCCAAGACGCTCTCAAGCGGCAGGTCGCGCCTCTCGCTGTATTGAATGGCGTTGGAAGTCATGGACGCGTGATGCCGCCTAACGACCCAAGCTCAGCGACGGCCTCGGCGGCGCGGGTGGAGCGCACGGTGCGCTCGCGAACTCCCGCGACGCTCGAACGGACGGCGGAGAGGCCGTTCGCTGCAGCGCATGGTTAGGCCACGTCGTCGTCATATCTCACCAACTCCATCTCCACCGGCGACCGAAAGCGCCGACGGTGTCATCTGCGCGAAAGGCTACATCGAACTCCCAACGTCCGACAAGCAGCTCCCGTCTCCATCGGACTGTGCCCTTGGTCGTCTCGTAAACGGATGATGGCTGTCCGAGTCTGCCGTAAACATCCTGCCGCTGCATGCCTGCTACTACCTCGCTCCAGCGACGTGGTGGTCTGGTCACGACGATGGCGACAACACCGAGAGCCACAAAAGCGAGAATGACAACGGCTCTCTTTTTCAT
>CAZPVD010000006.1:0-221629 GCA_964589935.1 uncultured Verrucomicrobiota bacterium
CATGTCTTATCCACGCCGCCAGCGTTCGTTCTGAGCCAGAATCAAACTCTCCGTATAAAAATGTTAGTTTGACTCCAGTTCGGTCGTGAAACCGAACTGCTGCTAAAACTCATCAAGTTCGGCCAACTAACTGGCCGCCTTGAATGGGCTCTCACTTATCGCACAATTCAGTTTTCAGAGAACAGCCGGCGTTTCCGCCGTAAAATCCGTTTCCCGTTCAGGGGAAAAAAAACCCGAGAGCCGAATCTCATTTCTTTAACTCGGCGTCTCAGCGAGTTTTGACGCGTCCAGATTATTTTTTGGCCGCGCTGACTGTCAACTGGTTTTGTTGAACAGCCGCTGTCGAGCAGTGCTCGAAAGAACGGGACGCAAAATACCAGCACTTGAAGATCGTGCAAGGGTTTTTTTGATAAATCTTTTCTCTGCCTTTTCCAATTGGAAACCCGCACATTTCAGATCAGACGACATCTTCTCAAGAATAAATATTTCGGTTTCGGTTGGCCACCGAGCCGCAAATCCCAAGTTTGTTGAAGCAGAACGTTTGCCAACTTATATCCTGTTTTCTATCAACAACTTGAATCAAACACATCCTCCTTGGAATCACTTCCTAATTCTCGGCTACTTCCAAAAAGTGAAGAGCACGCGCACATCGTTTGGTGAATTGTTGCGAAGCAGCATCGCAACCATCTCACGTTTTACGCCGCCAATGTCCACGCTTACCGTCGCCTCGTAGACAGCACTGCGCACTGAAAAAATCCGCGCCGCACCTTGTATTGCTTGCGGTGAAAACCCAGCGATGTTCCGCAGCTCTCCGGCATTCCGAAAAGGAGTGTCATCCTCGGTGCCCTCCACTCCATCCGGGCCGGCACGATAACGCACGATGGCTTCTGCCATGTTCGCATCAATGCCCGGCACCAGTTGCAGCACGATCGGTGATGCCGTGTTCAAGTTGATGAGCCTCGCCGAAATCGGCGTGAACATGTCCACAAGCGCATTGGTATAGACGGTCGCGGCGCGATTTTGCAACGTGAGTGCGCGGCCCGTCGCGGACACCGGCTGCGGTGGCCGCACTGCCGCAGAGCCGTAATACATTTCCGGCGTGATGCCACGGATGAGCATGAGTTCAGTGAGATTGTCTATCGGGCCGTTCTTCGCCGTGTAAGGCGGGTTCAGGCCCATGTAATAATCGCTCTCCGTGCCGTTGATGCGCGGCATGTCGTCGGGATCAATCCAGTCGAGAATCGAATCCGCAATCGCGGGTATCTGCCCCGCGTCCACGCCGACGAGTCCGAGTGCAAGGCGGAGCACCGTGTCGTCCGCGGCGTTGATGTTGAACTTGCGCTCCTGGTCCACGATTTTCACCGAGAACGTCCCGCGCCCCAGCGGCACGTTGTCGAGTGTCATGTCCTGAAAAATCTCATTAGTGATGTTGTGCCCGCCGGACCAGAACTGGTTCGCGGAATCATACGGCTCCGTCGGCACCTTCAACTGCTGCCCCACGGCGAAGCGCGCCATCTCAACGCCGGAACGCGCGAGCCACTCGAACTCCACGTCGCTGTTTGAGTAGCGCGCGAGCGTCGTCTCGACCTTCATCGAATAGGCGAAACCGCCCGCAATCAGCACCAGCACCGTGATGACGAGCATCACGATAATGAGCGCAACGCCACGCTCCGATCTGCAATTGTGCCGCAGAAGAATCACTGTTTCCTGTTGATGATGACGCCGCCTTGTCCCGGCCCACCATTCAATTTGATGTTCATACGCCCTCCTTGCGGCGCCTGCGGCACCTGCACGCTGGCCGGCACGCCTTCGGACGGGAGCGCAACCACTGCCGCCACGAGATGTCCGCCGCCGCCGTCCTGTTTTCCAAAACCCAGTGAGGCGCGCATCATCTTCGGCAGCGTGTTGGTCGCCGTCCATTCGCTCACAAAATCGTTCAGGTTCGTGTCCCAAAACTCCATGCCGAATGCGAGGACGTTGCTCGCCAGCACGATGCGGAACGGCTCCTCCGTCGTGTTCGTCGGCAGCAGCACGGACGATTGCCGCAGCGTGAGCACGCCCGACTCGACGGCGAACGTCACACGCCGCACCGGCTCGTTTGGAAACAGCCCGCTGCCGGGAAACGAATCCGGCAGACGCGCAACAAAGCTCAGCATCGCGAACTTTTCGTCCGTGGTGTCCGCCATGAAGTAGTAGTAGCGCGAGTTCAACTGGAACAGGATCGCCGAGGAAATGGCCGTCTCGACCGTCTGGCGTGCGATGCGTTCGCGCTGCGCCTCCGCAGCGGCGTCGAGGCCGGCCTTCGAGCCGCGCATCACCGACATCCAGCTCGAGTAAATCGCCGTGATGATGAGGCCAAGCACGGCCATCGCCAGCAGCACTTCGACGAGCGTGAACGCCGTCGCGGGATGTTTGCGCATTGGTTTCATGTCACCTTCCGGGCCCGCGATTCGGCAGTCCCAGCTTTCCGCCGAATGCGGCTTGCTGAGAATCGGGCCGGTAAAACAGCACGCTGAGTTGCTCGCTGGCCGGCGGATTCACACTCATGTCCGTGAGAGTGAAATCCACCTTGAACAGCCCGTTCGACGAGACCTGCGTCACCGAGGCCGTGCCAGCGCTGTTCGGAAATTCCTCCAGCGGGATGTCGAACGTGCCTTCCTGAAAAATGTTCGTCATGCCGAATTTCGCCGGCAGCACGCCCACGTTTGGGCGCTGCTTCTGCAAGAGCCGCGCGGCCTTCAGGTTTTGCGAAATGATTTCGAGCACACCAAAGATGCACATGAAAAAAATCATGATCGCGATCATCGTTTCGAGAAGCGTGAACGCGCGCCACGGGAATTTGGCCTGGTGCGGCTTCATGTCACTTGCCGAGCGTGGCGAACTTCTGCCGGAACTTCTGCACATCGTATTCGACCTCGGCGAGGCTTGTCGTGATTTCGAGGTCGAAACATGCGTATTCGCCGTCCGTGGAGCGCAGGATCATCATAAATAAATCGCACGTGCCGTTCGGGAAGAAGCGCACACCGGCCTCCTCCGCGTCCTTGAATGGCTGCAGGTTCACGTCGAGCAGCTCGATGTTCACCTCGACCGGCAGCGTCACGCTCAACGACCGCGCCGCCTCACCGCTGATGGTGCCCCGGTTCCCGGCAGACGCGACCGGCGGCGCCTCGAACACCGCGTCAAGCGGATGAATGCGCAGCACCACGATGTTCCCGCTGAGGATGGCCTGCGCGCGAGCGCGGGCGAAGACTTCCTTGAGTTCGCTCACGCTCTGGCGGAACGGCCCCTTGTGCTGCGCCCGCACGAATGCAGGGATGCCGATGGCCATGATGAGCGCGACAAGTCCAATCACGATCATCATCTCGATGAGAGTGAAGGCAAGGCGAAGGGCGCGAGGCGATGGGCCGGCGAGGAAAAACTTTTGCGCCGAACCCCTCTCCGCCTCGTGCCCATCGCCGCTTGCCTGTGTCTTGAAGTTCATCCTCGGTCAATGCTCGACGTGATTTTGAACATCGCGCTCAGAATGCTGAAGAGTAGGAAGCCCACGCAGCACGCGATGAGGATGATGAGCGCCGGCTCGATGAGGTTCGTCATCACGCGCAGCGACAGCACGAGTTCGTTCTCGTAGGTGTCGGCCACGTTGCGCAGCGAGCCGGGCACGTCGCCCGTTTCCTCGCCGATGCGGATGAGGTCAATCATCAGTTGCGGGAAGATGCGGCTCGTCGCCAGCGGCTGCGCGATGGTCTTGCCGTCGGTGACGGCCTCGCGCGTCTTGGCGATGGCCTCCTTGATGATGTTGTTGGGGATGACCTGCTCCGTGATCTTCAGCGCGGTCAGCACGGGCACGCCGTTTTGCAGCAGCGTTGAGAGCGTGCGCGCGAACTGGCCGAAAAGATTCAGGCGGACGACCTTGCCGATCACGGGCGCGTTCATCGTCCAGCGGTCGAGCGTGCGCGCGCCGAATTCGGAGGCTCTGAACCGCTTGAAAATCACCACCACCACGATCACCATGAGAACCATCACCCACCACCAACGGCTGAACGTGTGGCTCAATGCGATCAGCATCTGCGTGGACATGGGCATCTCGAAATCCTTCACGCCGTCGAAGATCGTCAGGAATTTCGGGAGGATTTCGACCATGAACACGAATACGATCGCCACGCCCACGCACGCGACGATGGCCGGGTAAATCAGCGCCGAGGTGAACTTCTGCTGCACGTCGGCGAAGCGCTCGAAATGTTCGCCTAGCCGCTTCAGCACGTCCACGAGGGCGCCCGACTGCTCGCCCGCGCGCACCATGTTGATGACGATGTTCGAAAAAATATACGGCTGGCGCGCCATCGCATCCGAGAGGCTCTTGCCTTCCATTACGTCCTGCCGCAACTGACGCGAAACCTCCGGCGGAATGGCCTTGAACTCCAGGTTCGCCATGCTGCCGAGCGCGCCGGTGAGCGGCATGCCTGCCTTGAGCAGGTTGGCGAGCTGCTGCGTGTAAGTCGCCATGTCGCGCATGCCGGGCTTGGGCTTGCGGTTGATGAAATCGCGCACGGGCTTCGGCAGCGACTCGATGAAATCCGCGCCGGGCTTTCGTTCGCCGTCCTTGTCGGTGGCCGCGCCCTTGCCCGTGTCAATCGCGACAGGGAAAAGGCCGAGCTTCTCGATCTGCGCGACCGCCGCGGTGCGGTCCACCACATCGAGAACGCCCTGGACCACTTCACCGGAACGCCGACGTGCTTTGTAGGAGAATTGCGCCATGACCTGCGCTGTAATAAACCATCCGCGCGGGGAAGTTGCGAGGGCAAAGGCTCCGCAAAACACCCTACCTCACGACTGCGTTCACGATGCGGACATGTTTTGCACCGCGACTTTGAGTGGCTGATGGGGCAGGGACATCAGCGTTTTTTCGGACGGAAAGGACTCCATCCTCACGCCGGCAAGCGACACGACAGGCTCCAGCCGGCACACGATTGCACGGCCAGAGCCTGCCTTTCTCCGCACCATGCGGAGAAAACTTCAAAATTGTTGGTTGAACGCCGCGGCAACCGAGTCCGGAAAATTTGTGTGCGCAGCGTTACAAGGGGAAGTTCGCCGGCCGCCGGAAAATCTTTCAAACTATTTCGCCTGTCCGCGCTCACGCAGCGCTCCGTGCTCGTCCCAGTTCAGCTCGAAGCGCAAGCCGTCCGCAAGCGGCACGATGACGAAAGCGAGCGTGCCGTTCGTGTGGGTGGCGAACGACGCACCGTCGCGCGCGCGGCGGAATGTCACGCGCCCGTCCGTCTCGTGGCGAAAGGCGAATTGCACTTTGTGCGTTCGCAAATCGCGCGCTTCGAGCTTGAAGAGGTCGAGCTGCTCCGAGTGGAAGACATACCAGTATTCGACCTGCTTCTCCGTGTCGCAATAACTCGTCGCAATGGCGCGGCTCCATTTCCAAATCGTCACGTCGTGATCCGACAGTTTGTCAGTAGCGTCTTTGTGTATCCGCGCGGCGTCGCGGAGCAGCGCGATTATTTCATCGGCGTGCGCGAGTTTATTGCGGTTCGCCGTGATGGCCGGGCTGTCTGCAAGGCCGCGCAGTGTCGCATGGCGCGTGTCAAATTGCTGGCGCAGTTCGTCCGCCTCGGGCTTCGGCACCGGCGAGCGCCACAGCCCGTAGGCAAGCAGCATCAAACCGACGGTGACAATCACCACGCACGCAGAAATGAACCACGATGCCCCTGTCTTAAGCACGCTTGCGGGATGTGATGCCATGAAGCGCAGTCGAAGGGCGCTGGGACGCAGCGCGTCAAGAAGCGGCGGGTGCAGCGGACTTGTTCAAGCTCCCGCGCCTGTAGCCCTGCGGGTCCACCGTGACCTCTGCATATCCAAGGCGCAGGAGTTCGGCGGTCACGCGCTGGAGCGTTTCGGGCGCGAGCAGGCGCGGCAATTCCGTCGGGCCGACCTCAATGCGGGCGAGGGGCGAGGGGCGAGGGGCCGGGGAGGCAGTGCCTGTCGCCTCTTGCCTCTCGACTCTCGCCTGAATTTCGTGATGCCGCACGCGCACATCATAAAAGCCGAGGTCGCGCAGGACATTCTCCGCCGCCTCGATCATGCGCAGCTTTTCCGGCGTGACGGTTTCGCCATGCGGAATGCGCGAACTAAGGCAGGCCATCTGCGGCTTGTCAGCCGTGGGCAGGCCGAGCTTCGCGGAAAATTCGCGGATTTCAGCCTTCGTCAGGCCGGCTTCCTTGAGCGGCGCGCGCACGGCAAATTCCTTCGCGGCCTGCGCGCCGGGGCGGAAGTCGCCCACGTCGCTCGCGTTTTCACCGTAGGCGATGACGGCGAAATCTTCCGCGCGAGCGAGCGGCGCGAGTTCCTCGAATAACTCGTGCTTGCAGAAATAACAGCGGTTCGACGGGTTGGCGGTGTAGCTGGGATTGTTGAACTCGGCGGTTTTTACCACGCGGACGGGAATGTTGAACTTGGCGGCGATGTCGAGCGCCTCGGCGAGTTCGCGGCGCGGCAGGCTCGGTGAATCCGCGATGACGGCCAGTGCGCGGTCGCCGAGCACTTCACGTGCGACGTGCGCGAGGAACACGGAGTCCACGCCGCCGGAATACGCGACGAGGCACGAGCCATACGAGCGCAGCAGCGCGCGAAGTTCGTCGAGTTTGTTCATCGTCAGAAACAAATTGCCATCTTGCGGAGCCATTGTCGAGGCACGCTGCCAATCAGCATCAGCGTCGTTGCACGAGCACGCAGAAGGATTGGCCGAGATGTTCCGGGTGCGTGAGCGTTTGGAACTGGCGCGTGCGTTCCGGGGTCCATTCGCCGAAACCTGAACCGGGCTGCATCCCGCGCGAAGCGATTCGCGTCAGGAAGCGCGTTTGCAGGGTGAATTCCTCGGTCGCCAGACCGGTGGATTCACCGGCGCGTTGAATTGCGGAGAAGCTGACGTGTGCAGTGAGGTCTTGTTCGCCGGGATTCGCGAGCAGGTCGTCGGTGACGCGGTGTTCCGCGTAGGCGCGCAACGTGCCGCGCGTGCGAGCGGGCGTGAGCAGTTCCGCTTCCGTGAAGCCGTAATCGAACGTGAGCAACCGTCCGCATTGCAACGACGCGGCGGCGTGCTGCCACCACGCTTCGGCGGCGGGACAGAGTTCGACAGTGTAGCCGTCAGGCAGAACGTCGCCAATGCGATAATCGAGGATGGCGGATGGTGGATGGAATTGCGGGTCAGATGTGAGCGGCAGACGCGTCCACGCCAGTTGATCGCCTTCGACGGCAACGCCCCACTCGAACCATTCGCGTTTCGCGGCGTCCCAGCCGAGGCGGTGAACGGGAAAGGCGTCGAGAAGTTCGTTGGAGAAGAAAATGCCGGTGAAGAGGCGAGAGAAAGAGTCAGCGGGCAACGAATCCAGCCAACGAATGCGCGGCGCGAATTCGGCGAGCGTTTCCTGCTGCCACAATTTGCGGCGCGGGGACGGCTCGATGATGACGTATTCGATGCGCTCGAAGAGTTCGGGGCGTTGCCGTTGAAGCCACGCGAGAATGTCGGCGGCGAGGCGTCCATCGTGCGCGCCGGCTTCGATGAGGTGGAGGGTTTGGAGTTTCGAGTTTTGGGTTTCGATCTCTGAAAGCCATTCCGTAAATTGAAAGGCGAGCAGTTCGCCGAAGAGCGGTCCGACACTGACGCTGGTGTAAAAATCGCCGTGTTTGCCGATGCGCAGGGCGCGTTCGTAGTAGCCGTGCTCCGGGTGGTAGAGCGCCAGTTCCATGAAGCGCGCGAAGGGCAGCGGGCCGTGTAACCGGATTTCTTCGCGAATGATTTCAGGAAGTGGATTCAATGGCTTGCAGTTGGCCGGGCTTGGATTATCATCGCGGCAGCGAACGACACCACTAAACCCGCGAAGTCATGGCCAAAATTGACGCCTTCTTCGACTTGATGTTCAAGGAGAAAGCCTCCGACCTGCATCTTGCGTCGGGCAATCCGCCGATCCTGCGCATCAACGGCGAGATGCACCGCGTGGATTTCCCGCCGCTGGAGAGCGAGACGCTCAAGGCGATGCTCTACGAAATCACTCCGGAATACAAAGTGAAGGTGTTCGAGGAGACGGGCGACGTGGACTTCGGCTACGAGATTCCCGGCATGTCTCGGTTCCGCGCGAACTTCTTCAACCAGAAGAACGGCGTGTCGGCGGTGTTCCGGCAGATTCCGAGCAAGGTGCTTTCCTTCGAGGATTTCGAGAAGTTCGACGCGCCGCTGCCCGGCGTGCTGAAAAAATTCGCGATGCTCCACAAGGGCCTCGTGGTCGTGACCGGGCCAACGGGCTCGGGCAAGTCCACGACGCTCGCCGCGATGATTGACTACGCGAACAAGAACCGGAAAGACCACATCATCACCATCGAGGACCCCATCGAGTTCGTGCATGAAAGCAAGAGCTGCCTCGTGAATCACCGCGAAGTGGGCATCCACACGAAGTCCTTCTCGTCGGCGCTGCGCGGCGCGCTGCGCGAAGACCCTGACATCATCCTCGTCGGCGAATTGCGCGACTTGGAAACCATCGAGCTGGCGCTCACCGCGGCGAGCACAGGCCATCTCGTCTTCGGCACGCTCCACACGCCGAGCGCGGCCAAGACGGTGGACCGCATCATTGACGTGTTTCCGGCCGAGCAGCAGAACAAGATTCGCGCGACGCTCTCCGAGGCGCTGCGCGGCGTGGTGGCGCAGAATTTGTTCAAGCGCATTGACAAGAAGGGCCGCGTGGCCGCGCTGGAAATCCTCGTGTTCACCACCGCCATCGCCAACCTTGTGCGCGAGAACAAAACGCACCAGATTCCCGGCATGATTCAAGTTGGCAAAAAACTCGGTAACCAGCCGCTCGACGACGCGATCAACGAGCACCTGCGCATGAAGCGCATCGCGCCCGAGGAGGCCTTCGACAAGTGCCTCGAAAAGAAAAAGTTTTTCCCCTATCTTCCGAAAGACGTGCAAGAAGAGATGCGCGCGTCCGGCGAAATTGACGTGTAATCCGAGTTCCCATGCGCCGCCCAGAACTGGACCAAGTGCTCGGCACGATGCTGGCGTCCCAAAAGGACGTCTCCGACCTCAACGTCACCGCGGACAAGCCGTTGCAGGTCGAGTCCAACAGCCAGCTCATGCCCGTCGCCGTGCAGCCCCCGATCGAGCGCCTCACGCCGTTCCAGACCGAGCAGATCGCGCTGAATCTTTTGCAGGGCAACCGCCGCCTCACCGCCGATCTCATCCGCAGCGGCTCGTGCGACACGTCCTACACGCTCACCGGCAAGGCGCGCTTGCGCGTGAACATCTTCTCACAACGAGGCAACTACTCGGTCGTCCTGCGCAAACTCACGACGAAAATTCCGACCTTTGACGAGTTGAAGCTTCCGCCCGTTCTGCGCGATGTCTCAAAGGAAAAGACCGGCCTCGTCCTGGTCACCGGCGCGACTGGCTCGGGCAAGTCCACCTCGCTCGCAGCAATTCTCAACGAGATCAACGAAACCAAATCCATCCACGTCATCACGCTCGAGGATCCTGTTGAATTTGTTCACGAGCAAAAAAAGGCCACGTTCAACCAGCGAGAGATGGGGACGGATTTTGATTCCTTCGCCAGTGGACTTCGCGCCGCGCTGCGGCAGGCGCCGAAGATCATCCTCGTCGGCGAAATGCGCGACCGCGAGACGGTCGAGATCGGCCTGACCGCCGCGGAGACGGGTCATCTGGTGATGAGCACGCTGCACACGATTGACGCGGGCCAGACCATCAACCGCATCCTCGGCATGTTCGAGCCGGAGGAGCAGCCGCAAATCCGCCTGCGCCTGGCGGACACGCTGCGCTGGATTGTCAGCCAGCGTCTGGCGCCGAAGGTCGGCGGCGGACGCCATGCGATCTTCGAGATCATGGGCAACAGCCTTCGCACGAAGGAAAGCGTTGCGCAGGGTGAAGCGGATGGGCGGACGTTCTACGAAATCATTGAAGCAAGCTCCACATTTGGCTGGCGCACGTTCGACCAGTCGGTGCTCGATTCCTACGAGCACGGCGTCATCGCCGAGGAAGCTGCGCTGATTTACTGCTCGCGCCGCGGGCCGGTCAGCCGCGGCATTGACCTCATCAAGAAAAAACGCGGCGAAGTCACCAGCGACCTCACCGATCTCAAGGTTAAAAAGGGAGCCGCGGAAAAACCCGGCTCCGTCTCCGGCGGTCCGTCGTCCACGCTCAAGCTCAAGTAACCATGCCCACCGATCTTGGATTCGTTGCGCCCGGCGACAAGCCCGCGCTCCTCGCGCTGACAGATTACGAGCTGCTCGGCAATGTCCAGAGCATCCTCGCCTCGCTCGACTACAAAATGCACATTGCGGCCGACCACGAGGAATTCGACCGCCTCTTCGGCACCCTGCAATATCACCTCGTCGTGATGGAGGACCGTTTTTCCTCGCCCACTGTCGCGGAAAACCGCTCCCTTGTCATGCTCCAGCACCTGCCGATGCAACTCCGCCGCCACGCCGTCGTCGCGCTGCTTGGCGACAGTTGCGAGACGTTGAACACGATGCAAGCCTTCCACCAGAGCGTGCATATCGTCGTCAACCGCGCCGACCTGGTGAACTTCGGCCGCCTCGTGCTCAAAGCCATTTCCGACAACGACCTTTTCCTCGCGACTTACCGCGACATCCAGAACCGCCTCGCGTTGGGACAGGAAGTTTGAGGACACTCACCGTGCCTCAAGTTCGCGTTGCGCGGCGTCCTACATTGTGGCATTTTCCCCGAATGTCGGGTCAGTCGTAGAAATGCCGTGAACCTTCAACCGTCTCAACCCACCATGTCCGCGAAACGCTCCAACCACAAGCAAGCCTTCGCCCTCATCGCCCCCGATGCGCAGAGCGTGGCTGTCGTCGGCACCTTTTCAAACTGGGAACAAAATCCCATCCCCCTGAAGAAGCAGAAGAACGGCGTCTGGAAGGCCAGCATCCCCATCGAGCCGGGCCAGCACGAATACCGCTTCCTCGTGGACGGCCAATGGATGGATGATCCCGAATGCCCAGAGCACGCGCCGAACCCGTTCGGCTCGCAGAATTGCGTGCGAATCGTGCAGTAGCAGATTTACGCTCCGAGATTTCCCGCATTGCCGCGCAGCACCACCGTCTGCGTCGGCGTCGCAAAGGTGATTCCTTCCGCGTCAAACCGGGCCTTGATGCTCAGGTTGAGCTCCTGCATTCCCGCGATGTAAGCCTTGAAATTCGTGTCGTTCCACCAATGGACGACAACCACGTTGAGTGCGGAGTCGGTGAATTTGTTGAAACTCACGATCAGGTCGGCGGTTTTGGAATGGCCCCGATAAATTTCCTCGAGGATGGTGACGGCACGCTTCACCTTGTCCGACGGCAGGTTGATGGAAAGGCTGAAATTCATCTCCGTCTTGATCGTCGGTCGGCGGCTCACATTCGTGATGGTCGCGTTGCCCATCGTCTTGTTCGGGACGGTGACAAGGTAACCGTCGAGACTGCGCACCTTCGTGCTGCGCAGGCCGATGTGCTCGACTGTGCCGTCCACCTTGTCGAGCTGGATGCGGTCGCCGAGGCGAAACGGCTGGTCCACATAGACGGCAACCGCGCCGAAAAGATTTGCCAGCGTGTCCTGTGCCGCGAGGCCGAGCGCGAGGCCGCCGATGGAGAGCGACGCGAGCAGGCTCGTGATGTTCAAGCCGAGGTTGTGTGACGTGAGCAGCGCGGCCACGACGATGGCAAACGCCTTCAGCGTTTTGCTCAACACCGGAAACAGCATGTCGTCGAACGCCCGGTCCTCCAGGCCCTTCGCACGCGCGCGCCAGTGCTCCAGCATCAGATCAATGCACTTGACGGCAAGGTAGGTCAGCGAGATGGCGACAAGAATGTGCAGCCCGTTCGAAACCCACTCCTCGACCCACTGCGGCCACGGGAAAATGCGCAGGCCGATGTGCAGCAGCAGCACGAAGCTCACGACCTTCACCGGGCCGGACAGCAGCCGCAGCAGCAGCGCGTTGAACTCGTTCCCCTTTTTCGCGGCGGACTTCCGCAGCGAGCCGCGCACCGCCGCGTCAATGAGCCACGCGGCCAGAAACGCCAGCGCAATGTAGATCAGCGACGCGCAATACTGCCATCGCGGTCGTTCAAACAGCTCCGGCTTGAGCGACTCGACCTGGTCCAGCCCGAAGGTCAGCCATTCCGCAGAAATCAGCCGATCCGTCGGATTCAATTTTGCAGGCGGCGACGCCGGCGCCGCGTTCGTCACGGGCTGCGCCGAGGCCCACACCGACCACAGCAGCACGGCCACGAGCGCGATGACATACCAGCGGAACGCGGTCTCGAATTTCACCTTCATGCGCGGGGAATCGAAGCGCGACCGTGGAACGGAAACAAGCTTGAAGACATCACATCAGGATTCGGACCGGCGCAAAAAACGAATTCAACCTCCTGCCACGATCTTCACAATTTCGAGACGATCGCCGGCCTGAAGCTGCCGCTGAGAAAACTCCGAAGGCGCGACCGCGTCACCGTTGTGCTCCACCACGACGCTGCGCGGGAGCAATCCTTGCGCGACCAGAAATGCCTCAATCGAGCACGGCAGCGCAGCCGCAACGGGGCGGCCGTTCGCGGTGACTGATTTGTTCAACACGGCATCGTTCATCGGCCGATTTGCCAGAGCGTGATGCGGTTGGTCCCGCCGTCCACGGTCACGATCACCGAGTCGTTTCGGATTTCGACGCAACGCACGAGCACGGTTTTTTCGGCGAGCCGGATGCGGTGCTCCTCGCTCGGTGCAAACAACTGGTCGTTGATCTGCGCGGAACGGCGTGTCGCGCCGATGAACAGGCCGGCAAGACGCAGCGACGTGTCCACCGGCCGGGGCCGCGCCGTGCCGACAGGCTGATAGAGCGCGCCCTGCGCCACCGCGGGTTGAGCACCGCTGTCAAACGATGCCAGCGCGGCGGCATCGGGCGTCTCAGACGTTCCCTTGCGCGCCCATTCCAGAATCGCCGGCAGCCCATGCTTGGCTTCGAGCGCGACCAACGTGTCAATCCGCCCGGCCGTGTAGCGGTTCTTCTGGATGCGCTCCTGTTCCGCCGTGTCTTGATGCGCCGAGGCGAGTTTGTAAGCGACGAGTTCACAGATCGCCTCGGTTGTGTTCGGCTCAATGAGGCGCGCTTCTGCGAGATTTTCATTCAGCCAGAGGTGTGTGTATTCGTGCGCGCAAACGCTCAACATTTCCGTGCGCGGCACGCCGCTCAGGAGCAGCACGCTGTGGGTCATGTCGCCGCCGGCGCGAAGCGTCTTGGAAAATCCGTTCTGCCGCGATGTCACCGGGAGTTGCTTGCCGTCGCGCTGGTTCCAGTAATCCACGTCCATCAGCGTCACCGAGATGTTCGTGAACCGCAGCGCGAGCGCCGGCCCAAATGTCTTCGCAAGCTCGCGCACCGTTTCGTCAAATGTGCGCCGCGCGTCCTCCTGCTTGAGCACCGCCGTGGCCGCGTCGAACTTGCAGATGAACCGCCCGTCAGGTGTCTTGATGAACCCGTCCTTCACCGGCAGATAACAGACCGCGCAGCGCGTCTCCAGCTTGTAGCAGTCGGCGCAAACGAATCCGCGCCTGTGATTCCACACTGTTCCAGTCAGCGGTCCCTTGCCGCAGACAACACAAAAAATTTCCTTGTTCGTCGCCGTGTTGTTGGTTTGTCCTACCGCCTGCGCAAATGCACTGCTTGAAACGAGCACAAGCGCGCATACGGCGAGGCAGGCCGCCCGCGCGGTGGTAACAATCACGCTTGAGCCGGTTGCTTTCATTCCACGCCCGCTGTGATTCCAAGTGTTCATAAACGGCGGTTTAATTTGTTAGCGACGGTTTTTGTCAGGCGCTCAACGCGGCGTCCCAATCCTTCCACACCGGTTCGTAACCAAGCCGGCTGATGAGCGCGGCGATTTCGGCGGGCGAACGCTCGTCGGCGATTTCAAACTGTCCGGTCGCATTCGTGGCGCGGCTTGCGGGCGCGGCCCATTCACTGGCGTTCGCGGCGAGTTCAACGATTCGTCCGCGTTCCGTGCGGTGAATCTTGTCGCGGCCCGCGCCGGTGTAGCCGCCCGGCTCCGTGTGGCTGCCCGCGCTCATCAGCGTGATGCCGAGCGGGATGAGGCCGTCGCGCAGGTGCGCTGGCTCGCGCGTCGAGAGCACCAGTCCGGCGTCGGGCAGGAAAAGCCGCAGGGCGCACACGAGCTGCACGAGTTCGCGGTCGTTCAAGCGCGTGAGCGGCTGGAACTCGCCCGCGCACGGACGCAGCCGCGGAAGCGAGATGGTGACTTGCGCCTTCCAGCAATGACGCAGCAAATACTCCGCGTGTGCTGCGACGCAGATGGCTTCGAGCCGCCAGTCCGCGAGGCCGTGCAACGCGCCGATGCCAAGCCGGCGAAAGCCCGCGGCATACGCGCGCTCCGGCGTTTCCATGCGCCAGTCGAAGTCGCGCTTCGGTCCCGCCGCGTGCACCTGCGCATACACGTCGCGGTCGTAAGTTTCCTGATAGACCACGAGACCTTCCGCGCCGGCCTGCACGAGCGGTTCGTAATCCGCCGATTCCATCGGGCCGACTTCGAGCGAGATGCCCGGCACTTCCGCGTGCAACGCGCGCACACAGTCGGCGAGGTAGCCGCCGGAAACAAACTTGGGATGCTCGCCCGCGACGAGCAGCAGGTTGCGGAAGCCCTGCGCCTTGAGTGCGCGCGCCTCACACAGCACGTCCTCGACCGTGAGCGTCACGCGCAGGATGGCGTTGTCGCGCGAGAAGCCGCAGTAGGCGCAGTTGTTGATGCACTCGTTCGACAGATACAGCGGAGCAAAAAGGCGGATCACTTTTCCAAACCGCTGGCGCGTGAGCGCCTGCGAACGGCGGCACAATTCCTCCAGACACTCGCCGCCCGTCGGTGAAAGGAGCGCTGCGAAATCCGACAGTGACAGCCGCGGCCGCTGCAAACTTTCGCGCACGGACACCGCGCTGGCGCCCGCCGCCCGGCGCAACAAAGTCCCGCGCGGCAGCCCGTTGAACTCGTGGACAAAACTCACACGCGCAACGTAACAAAAACGGGCGCATCGGCAAGGGCCGTGACGCCCGAACGGGACGTTGAGATTTGTGCATTATTTCCTCTGTGCTGTGGCACGGGTTCTGATACAGTGCCGGCGATGAACAGGATTCGGAACAAAAACTTGACTGTGGAGCAGACTTTCGAAGTCGGTCAAATCTGGGAATTCAAGGACTCCAACCTACACATTGGGCTGGTGGGCAAGACGCTCGTTCACTACAAGCATTACCGCAACGAACTCAAGCGCGCACCAGTTTCACTCGCCAACAAGGCCACCCTCGCGAAGTTCCTCCGCGCCAATCGTGCCGTGCTCGTCCGCCAAAAACGCGCGCGAAATGGTTCCGCATCCTGACGGCTGGGAAGCGCCTGCACGTCCCACCTTCTTCCGGACAGTCTCTGCACATTCATGCAAGGTCTGTAGCACCGTATCCATCACCAGCGCGCGCAGGCTTGCTTCGCCGCCGCCGCTCCGTTAAGCCAGCGCGGTGTTGAAGCAATTCTTCGAACCGCTCCTCCAGTGGTATCTCGGCGCGCTCGACTCGGGCGGCTATCCGCTCATCGCGCTGCTCATGGCGATCGAAAGCTCCATCGTCCCGCTGCCGAGTGAGGTTGTCATCCCGCCCGCGGCGCATCTCGCGCACACGACGGGGCGGTTCAGCATGTGGGGCATCGTGCTCGCGGGCGCGCTCGGCTCGTGGCTCGGCGCAACAGCGATGTATTGGGCGGCACGCTGGGCGGGACGCCCGCTCGCGCTGCGCTACGGCAAATATGTTTTCATTCCATCGGAAAAAATTGAAGCCGCGGAACGGTGGGCCGCGCACTACGGCTCGGCGGGGGTGTTCGTGTCACGCCTGCTGCCCGTGGTGCGGCATCTCATCGGCATCCCGGCGGGCATCGTGCGTATGGATTTCAAAATTTTCTCGTTTTACACGCTGCTCGGCTCGGCGATCTGGACGGCCATCCTCTGCTGGCTCGGCGTCGCAGCAGGACAAGATGAAAAGCTGATGAAAGGCGAACTGCATCGTATCACGCTCTGGCTCGTGTGCGCCGCCGCCGTGCTGGGAGCGCTCTACTACGCCTTCGTCCACCGGCACATGAAAGGGAAAGCGTGAACGATGAAGGATGAACCATGCGGCGACTTCATCATTCTCTAACCCGGATGAGTGTCTTCACTGCCCGATTGCCGGCAGCCATCGTTTTGAACAATTCCGGCAACTTGCTCAACGCGCATTCGCCGTCCACGAAGTCGTCCGCGCGAATCACGCCTCCCTCGATGAACTCCAGCGCACGGCGGATGCTGCGCGGCGTGTGATGAAAGCTCGCCTTGAGCGTGATGCTCGAATAATGCAACCGTGCCGTGTCGAGTGAGACATTCGTCCCCGAAGGACAGCCGCCGAAGAAATTTACCAGCCCGCCCTTGCGCACGAGGCGCACGGATGCCTCCCACGTCTCCGGCTTGCCCACCGCCTCGATGACTACGTCGAAAGCCGTAGCGTCAGCTCCTTGAGCCGACAGTTTATCTTCAAGAGAAACGTCGCCGCCAATATCCACCACCGTGCTTGCTCCGAGTTTGCGTGCTACGGCAAGCCGTGTGTCGCCGCGCCCTGCGACGGTCACATCGCAGCCGAGATATTTTCCGAGCGCGACAAACATCAGGCCAATCGGCCCCGTGCCGATGACGAGCACGCGCTGGCCCGCACGCAATTGCGAGTCCTCGACGCCCTGCACGACGCACGCAAGTGGTTCCGTGAGCGCGGCATTGCGGAAACTGGTTTGCGGTTTCAGCCGCAGCAAGTTTTTCTCCACGAGCCGCGTTGGAACGACGATGGATTCCGCATAAGCGCCGTTGAGGAACAACAAATCGTCACAGAGGTTTTCCTGTCCCTGTTTGCAAAAAAAACAATCCCCGCACGGCGCGGAATTTGCGACGACCACGCGGTCGCCGACGTGCCATTGCGTCGTCCCCTCACCCGGCCTGACGGCCACCCTCTCCCCATCCGATGGGGAGAGGGACGGGGTGAGGGGCCTTCCAACTTCGCTGATGATTCCCGCGATTTCGTGGCCGAACACGGCCGGCGGCACGATCATCTTGGCGTGATAGCCACGCTTGAAAACCTTGAGGTCGGTGCCGCACGTGAGCGCGGCCTCGATGCCGATGCGCACCTCGCCCGGTTGCAGCGGGCGCGGCGCGACATCTTCGACGCGGACATCTTCTTTCCCGTAAAGGACAGCGGCTCGCACGCGGCAAGTGTGCCGCACTGTCCGCGCGCGGCAAACCGTTTCTTGCCCCATGCTGGCAGCAATGGGTTGGTTGACGCTGTTGCGCTACACCATTAAGTTCGATCGCGATGATTGATTTGACCGAAGTCCAGCCTCGCGCAACAGATGTGCCTGCCGTCCGCAAGCCCATGCCGCGCGCGCAGTTTGATCCACTGGCAAAGGAAATCTTCGCGCTCAAAAAACAGCTCAACGCCGTCATCCTCGCGCACAATTACCAAGTGCCGGAAATCCAAGATGTGGCTGATTTTGTGGGCGATTCGCTCGGTCTTTCGCAGCAGGCGGAGAAGACGCGCTCGGACGTGATCGTGTTCTGCGGCGTTCATTTCATGGCGGAAACGGCGAAGATTTTAAACCCGCACAAGATTGTTGTTCTGCCGGACGTGAACGCGGGTTGTTCTCTTGAAGAGAGTTGCCCCGCGCCGGAGCTGGCGAAACTTCAGGCGACGAATCCGAACTTTTACACGGTCACTTACATCAACTGCTCGGCGGCGGTGAAGGCGTTGAGCGACGTGATCTGCACGAGCGGCAACGCGGTGAAAATCGTCAACGCCGCGCCGAAGGATCGCGATTTACTTTTTGTTCCCGACGAAAACCTCGGCGCGTGGGTGATGGAGCAGACGGGCCGCCCGATGACGTTGTGGAAGGGAAATTGTTACGCGCATGTCGAGTTCCGCCGCGACCAGGTGCTGCGGCTGCGTGCGACGCATCCCGACGCGAAGATCATCGTCCACCCGGAAAGTTTGCGCGAGGTGCGCGAGCTGGCGGACGCGGTGTGCTCGACGGAAAAAATGATCACGTATTGCAAGGAAAGCCCGGCGAAGCGGTTCGTGATCGTCACCGAGTCGGGCATCATCCATCGCATGAAGAAGGAGTGCCCGGACAAGGAATTCCTCTGCGCGCCGGTGTTCGACGTGATGCGGATGCCAACGGACAACTGCCGTTGCAGCGAGTGCAAATACATGAAGTTGAACACGCTCGAAAAAGTGCGCGACTGCATGAAGAATCTCGCGCCGCGCATCGAACTGCCAGCGGACATTCTCAAACGTGCCCGCTTGCCCATCGAGCGAATGCTGGAGATTTCAGCGCGGCCGTAATGCGCGTTCCAGCGCGCCGACGGTGAAGATAAGCGGATAGAGCCGCTCGAAATACCACAGTTTCGCGAAGTAAAAACCGATGGGCGACGGCTGCATCCACGAGCCGTCCTCGACGCGCTGAACCAGCCATTCCACACCGCGCGCAACAGCGGTGGCGTGAGCACCGCAACCTGCAAGCGCTTCCAGTGCGAGCGCGGTTTCTTCGATGGACGACGGGCCGTTGCAAACGCCGCTCCAGCTTCCGTCTGTGTTTTGAATTGAAGCAAGCCAGCGTGCGCCGTTTTCGTGCAAATCGGTGACGCCGGGAAATTCTTCCTCGCTCAATTCCTCCAGCGCACGCAGCACGCGGGCGGTTCCATAGACGGGATTTTCATCATTCGGCGCGTGCTGGTTGCCGAACCACAGCGGCAGCCATGAGCCGTCAGGTCGCTGCGATTTTTCGAGGTAATTCACGGCCCGACGCATCGCTCGCAAGAGACGTGTGCTCGAGGCCGGTGAAAACTCGCCGCGCCATGCCTGCCACGCTCGCAATGCGTGGGCCGTGAGATCCGGCGCGCTGCGGTCGAAAGGCAGGTTTGTCCAGCCACGGCAAAAGGTCGGAATGCCGCCGTCGGAATTTTGCAAATCGAGCAGCCATTTCACTCCGAGTTCGGCAGCTTCGCCACAGCGATGGTCGCGGACCGCAGCTATAGACAAATTGTGGAGTGCAACAAGCGCGCCCGCCGTGTCGTCCGCGTCGGGCACGCCGCCGGGCAAGTCCGTCCACGCCCAGCCGCCGGGCGCGGCGTGCGTGTAGGGATGTTCGACCTGGTATTGCTGGCCGAGCAACCAGTTCACGATGCAACCGCGTTCAGATTCGTTCAGCGAAACTTCTCCCGATTCCGCGAGCGCGTTGACGGAAAGCGTCGTGACCCACGTGGCGAGGTTCGTGTCAATCGGCCAGCTTCCGTCAGGCCGCGCGGAGGCGATGAGAAACTCGATAGCTTTGCGTGTGACAACGTGGTTCCCCTGCCCGCTCGCGGCCAGACTCATCGTCACGAAGCTCGTGAGCGGCGTGGCTTCAAGGAAGCCACCACTCGACGGCTGAATTTCGGCGAGTTTGCGCAAGGTTCGCGCGCGCGTGGCATCGCGCAGCCAGCGCGTGAGCGGATTGCGCGTGGGCCGGTGATGATGCCGCACGTGCCCAATAGCGATAAGCGCGGGCAGCGCGTAGCTCACGACGGGCAGTCGCAGCGCAGCGAACAGTTGATGGGGTGCAGCGGCGAGTTCAAATGGCAGCGGAACGACGGAACGCCACGCGTCCGCACCTTCGCCGAGACGGCCCGCGAGCGCGCACATCGTGAGAATGGGCACGGAGAAAGTTCGGTCCTTGCCGTAGCGGGAGATGATCGCAGTGATGAGTTGGTCAATGTTCAGCGAAGTTCCACCACTGCTGTGTTTCGCAAGCCACGATTCGGCTCGCTCCACGGTTTGACGATGGCGCGACTCCTCGCCGGGCGCGGCGGCAAACGCGGCCCAGCAGAGTGCTGTGGTGCTGACGTTGCTGACGCTTTTCGTCGTGTCGCCCCAGCCGCCATCGGAGTTTTGGTTGTCCGCAAGCCAGTCGAGGCCACGCGAAAGGAGGCGGGAAGGAATGTGAAACGAGGCGAGAGGCGCAGGACTTGAGAGGCGAGATTCACGCAGCACAATCGCCAACGCAGTGACCGCGGTGGCGGTGGAAAGAGCGCTGCTCGAAAGTTCACCCTCCCAGTGACCAGCCGCAATACGCAACCCGACCAAGGCATGGCGCGCCTTCGCCAATGCCGCCCGCAACCGCGTGTGATCAACGCCAGCCATGCTCCGTGGAATTTCCCATTGCGTCGGTGCGGAAGTTTTGGTTAGTTCCCGCGCAACATTTTTTCCGGCCGACACCTTGTTGAACGGAGAAAAACTGATACGACGCACTATGAGTTCGCTGTTTCCGCCGGCTGAAAACAAGGGCCGCTATTCGGGGAAAAACAACCTTCGTCTTCAGAACTTTTTCTGCCACGCGCCAAATGCAAAGGCCGTGTTCATCTGCGGCGACTTCAACGGGTGGAATTCCACGTCGCATCCGATGCGGCGGCAGACGGATGGCAATTGGCTGGTGCAGCTTGAACTGACGCACGGACATCATCTTTACGTGTTCATCGTGGATGGCAAGCCGGCGCTCGATCCGCGCGCGCAGGGCGTAAGTCGCAACGGGAAGAACGAGCGCGTCTCGCTCATCCTTGTGAGTTAACGCTGGCCTTTCACTCCGGCACGTCCATCTCCGATTTGGCGTCTTTCTTTTTCGCGCGCTGTTCCAAAAAAAACTGCCGCAAAAGCGAACGGCATTCTTCTTCGCGCACGCCGGAAGTGATTTCGCAGTGGTGGTTCAGCGTTGGGAATTGCAGCAGGTTCATCGCGCTGCCCGCCGCCCCGCCCTTTGGATCAGACGCGCCAAAAACAACGCGCCCAAAACGCACATGCACGATCGCGCCGGCGCACATCGGGCACGGCTCCTTCGTGACGTAGAGCGTGCAGTCATTGAGGCGCCAGTCACCGACGTGCGCCTCGGCCTGTGTGAGCGCGAGCATCTCGGCGTGCGCGGTGGCGTCCTTGAGCAGCTCGACCTGGTTCGCGGCGCGCGCGATAATTCGACCCTCGCGAACGACGACCGCGCCAACGGGAACTTCCCCTGCTTCATAAGCCTTGGCCGCCTGACGCAGCGCCTCGCCCATGAAGTAATGGTCGCTGTGTAGGTCAATGATCGGTTCGTCCATCGGAGTCTTTCAGCGAATTGTGTCCGCGGGCGCGAGGAAAACCGGCGGCGCGCGGCGCTCCTCGACTGTCCAAGTGTTGCGCCCGTCCGCGTGGCAATGGCAGTGCGCGGAAAAAAATCCGCCGCGATGCTCCCAGAACAGCGGCCAGATTTGTTCGCGATCCGTCTGAG
This sequence comes from uncultured Verrucomicrobiota bacterium, assembly GCA_964589935.1. Classification (GTDB taxonomy): domain Bacteria; phylum Verrucomicrobiota; class Verrucomicrobiia; order Limisphaerales; family VHCN01; genus VHCN01. The sequence continues at coordinate 21,421 of CAZPVD010000006.1, forward strand.
GCAACGCAAGATTTGCAAACGCATTTCGAGGGAAAAAATCGAAGCGACCTTCCCCGTGCGGCGGCGGAAGCGAGCGAAGACGGAGTCTCGCCTCGAACAAAAACATCAGCCAGTGCGCCTGCCCTTCGTAGCCGTGTTCGCTCACGATGCCGGTCAAGTGGAGGTCGCCGGGCGCGAGTTCGATGCCAATTTCCTCGCGGGCCTCGCGACGCGCGCATTCGTAAGGCGACTCGCCCTCATCCGCGTGCAGCTTGCCGCCGGGCGGACTCCACAGGCCGCGGTTTGGCTCCTTCGCGCGCCGAAGCAACAACACCTCATCGGCCGCATTGAAGCAGTAGAGGAGCGTCGCAATTTTGTAGGGCAAAGCCACGCGCGGGAGTGAAGCAGTTCAGCGTCGGTCGGGCAAGCGGGCGCTCACTTCGCCGCCGGCTTCAGCACCGCTTCAATCGCCGCCTTCATCCGGGCCTCGCTGCCTTTCGCGACCCAGCACCAATCGCCGAGGTTCGAGTCCTTCTCAGCCCACGCGCGCTCGATGGGGATGTAGCCCGGCGCGCTCTCGCCGTAGCCCGCGACCATCACGAAGGAATCCGGCCGCGCCTGCTGCGCGAAAAGCTGATACTCGACGTAGCTCTCGGCGGGCATCAGGAGAAACTGCGCTGCGCCGAAATCCACCACCGGAACGTCGAGCTTGTGCCCGGCGTCCGCGCGCCTGCGCCACGAGAGGTTCATCGCGGCGAGGCATTGCGCGAAGGGTTTCGTTTCCGGCCCCAGCAGTTTCTGCGAGCCTTCGACGGTGAAGCCCGCCGGTTCGTCGCGCGGCTCCAGCCGCAGTGGCACGGCGCGAAACTGGATTTGCGTCAGCGGAATTTTCTTCGTGTCGCGCCACGCCTCGGCCATCGCCTGATACAACCGGCCCGCGAGCACGGGACGGTTCTCGCGTGCGCCGGTGTTGTATTTGCCGGCCGTCACGTTGCCGCTGCAACCAGAGAAATAAATCTGCGCCACGCCCGGCAAGTCCTCCTGACGGCGACGCCGCGCGATGCCCGGAAAATCCGCAGAGACCTCGCCGCCGCCGTAGTAGCTCATCGGATGCACGGCGTAGCTGCTCAACGCCGCGAGTGGCGTGTTCTCGTTCCAGAAACTCAGCGTCTTGAGCATCGGGTCCACGTCGCCCTCCGGCGCGTCGGCAGCGATGACGTTGCGGTTCGAGCTCATGCGGTTATAGGCCACGCCGCCGCCGGGAAGTTCGTAGCGGCGGTTTGACGAAACTTTCTCGACACGCGCCGAGCCGAGGCCGATGTGCGTGACTGGCCGCGCGGACTTGAGGCTCTCGCGCAGCGCCGCCGCGACGCGCAGCACGGCTTCCTCGTGGAATTTCACGTCGCATACCGTGCCGACGCATTTGTTCGCGATTAAAATCCGCTCTGCCTCCAAATCCGCGACCGGCGCGTCGTGGACATGCGTGCACGAAACAAGCACGCGCACCGGCTCGGTGCCCGCGGCCTCGGCCAGCAGAGTGCGCCAGCGGTCATAAGCTTCGTTGCGGATTTCACACCAGTCCACGGAGACGAGCACGATGGGCTTGTCGCCGCCAAGCAGCACGACGCCCTTCGCAAACAGCGGATCGGCGACGCTCTTCGAAAGCCACGCGCCGCCCATCATGCCGTGGCCCATCGGCACGGTCACATCGGCGGAAAACGACGCGAGCCGAAATCGCGGCTGAGCCACCGCCGCGCACAACGCCGGCGACAGCGCAGCGCCCGCCACGGAAGCTGCGGCGACTTGAAGAAAACGGCGGCGATCCGGCATCAGGGATTTCATGGAGTCATTGGTCAGGCTTTCGGCTTTGACGAACACACATTGCGGGATTATAGAGGATTTGTGAACTTGCATTGTCTTTCGCGCGCGCGAGGCGTGATGAACGCGTCCTTGCTCGCCGTGCTGCTGTTTGCCAGCGGCACTGCTGCGGCGGGCGAAAAGATTATCTTTTCGGGCCGATCCGATGGCCGGGCCGCAGTGGATTTGAACCGCAAGGATCCGCTGGCTGGTGTGGGCCTTCGCACGCCCAAGCTCGGCGGGGATCCGATGGACGCCGCTCTTTCGCTCGTGCCCGCCGCACCCACGGCAACCTCAAGTCCGATGACCAAAAAGCAGAAGGAGGAACTGGAGCAACGGCGCAACTGGATTTTTCAAGACCCGGATAAGGCTGCGGAAAAAAAACTCGATGCCGCCGGTGAGCGCGAAAAGGACTCGGATCCTGATGCGAAACCCAAGTCGTCCATCGAGCGCTACTACGAAGGATCGGATCGCAAGGCGACCGCAGACAATCAAACTGGCAGCGAGAGCCGCGATCTCGTCGGCGGTGCCAAGCGCGACGGAACGGGTCGTGAGACGGGCCGGAGGGGTTTTGCCCGCGACGGCAAGCAGGCCGACGGCGAGGGTGGGAATGATTTTCTCGGCGACAGTTCAGCGCGTGATTCCGCCCGGCAACCGCGCGAAGTCGGGCCGGGATTCAACAGCCAGGCCGACCTCCGCGGGTTTGAGTTTGCCAAGCGAGTGCCGCTTGATTCCGCAAAGGAGCGGGCGCGCGATGCCGAGCGCGAGGCGGACATGGCGGCATTCCAGCGCATCCTCAATCCCGCCGCGGCAGCTCCCCAGCAGGGCGGCGCGTTCACGCTCATTGCACCGGGCACGGTGGTCTTCATGCCCGGATCGGCACAGCGTAATTTTTCAAGCCCCGTGGATTTCGGTCAGGCCGCGGGTCTGAGAGCGAGCGGCCTCGACGGCGCGCGTCTCGGCGGCGCAGGCGTGTTTGACACAAAGGCGAACAACGGCACGTTCGCGCCGTTGGCTCCGCTGGCAGAGCCGGAGAAGAAAATGGAGCCGCGCCCAATCATCCTCGAAATTCCCAAGCGCAAATTCTAGCGCACGGGCGCGTCAGAATTCCCACCGCATCACGTTCACAACCGCACCTGCCGCAAGCGTGGTGTGTTGCGGCACGTCCACGAGGCCGTTGGCTTCGGCAAGCGAACTGAGGATGTGCGACGCCTGCGTGCCCGCGGAGCGCACAGAACCGGAGGCATCCACGATCACGCGCACGAAATGCCGACGGTCGCCGGGGTTCACGAGTGGTTCGGCGAGCGCGCCGGGATGCGACGGCATCGCAACATCCGCCGCCCCCTGCCATCGCAGCAGCGCGGGGCGAACCAAAAGAAGGAACGTGACAAATGCGGACACGGGATTGCCCGGCAGGCCGAATAGAAGCTTGCCGCGCCATCGGCCGAACACAAACGGCTTGCCGGGCTTGATGGCGACCCGCCAGAAATCGAGCGAACCTCCAAGCGCAGTGAACGAGGTCTTCACGTGGTCGTGCTCGCCCACGGACGCGCCGCCGCTCGTGATAACCGCGTCGCACTCATCAAATGCGCGCAGCAGCGCAGCCTCCGTGTCTGCGGGCGCGTCGGACACGAGCGGATACATGCGCGGCTCCGCACCCGCCAGCGCGAGCAGCGCGGAAATTCCGACGCGGTTGCTCTCGTAAATCTGCCCGGCTGCGAGTGGTTGACCCGGTTCGCGCAGCTCGCTGCCCGTCGCGAGGACACCCACAACAGGTCTGCGCGCGACATTGACCTCGCCAATCCCCGCTGCGGCAAAAACACTCAGCCGGCCAACGCTGATTCGCGAACCGGCGCTCGCAAGCGCGGCGCCGCGTTTCACATCCTCACCGTGAAAACGCACGTTTTCCCACGGTTTCACGGCGTCCAGCACAAGCACAGCGTCCGATTTTGAAGGCTCGATTCGCGTGTCCTCTTGCATCACAACGGCGTCCGCGCCGCGCGGCATCGGCGAGCCGGTGAAAATGCGGATGCACTCGCCGGACTGAAGTTCGCCGGTGAAATTCCCACCTGCGGCGATGTGGCCGGCGAGCCGAAGCACGCGAGGTTGTTCCGCACTCACGCCCGCCGTGTCCGCGGAACGAACGGCGTAACCATCCATCGCTGAGTTGTCGAACGGTGGCAAATCGAGAGGAGAAGAGATGTTCTCCGCGAGGAAACGATGAAGCGAAACAGCAAGTGCGACGCGCTCAACGGCTGGCGGTGGCACGAGGGCGAGAATGCGTTGCTGGGCGTCTTCGAGAGAGAGCATGCGACGATTGGCCGGTGATAAAATCGAAGCGACAACGCGGGCAAGCGTGCCAGCAAAAACAGCGTCCGCGCCTAGTGCGAACTCGACGTGGTCACGAGCACTTGTTCGAGCGTGGTGATTCCCTCGCGGGCCTTGTCGAGCGCGGCCTGGCGCAGCGTCTTCATGCCTTCCGAGACGGCGACCTTGCCGATTTCCGAGGAACTGGAGCGCTGGATGATGAGCTTGCGGATGGAGTCAGAGACGGTCATGGCCTCGATGATGGCGGCACGTCCGGCGTAGCCGCTGTTCTTGCAGCGTTCGCAACCGTGGCCGCGGTAAAGCTGCGCGCCCTCGAAGAAATGCGGTTCAATGTGCAAATCCTCGAACATCTTGGCCGGATAGGTGACCGGCTCCTTGCACATGGAACAGATGCGGCGCACAAGGCGTTGCGCGCACGAGAGGATGACCGAGCTGGAGATGAGGAACGGCGCGATGCCCATGTCGTCCATGCGCGAGATGGCGCCGGGCGCATCGTTGCAGTGCATGGTGCTGAGGACCTGATGTCCCGTGAGGGCGGCCTCGACGGCGATCTCGGCGGTCTCGGCGTCGCGGATTTCACCGATCATGATGATGTCCGGGTCTTGGCGGAGGATGGAACGGAGCGCGTTGGCAAAAGTGAGGCCGATTTCCTTGCGCACGGGAACTTGATTAATTCCGATGAGCTGGAATTCAACGGGGTCCTCGACGGTGATGATGTTGAAGTCGGGGTTGTTCAGCTCGTTCAGCGCGGAATAAAGCGTCGTGGTTTTGCCGGAGCCGGTCGGGCCGGTGACAAGCATCAACCCGTGCGGCGCGTCAATAGCTTCCTTGAACCGCTTGTAAGTGCCGGCGTCGAGGCCGAGCTTGTCCACCGAGCCGGAGAGGTTGGACTTGTCGAGGATGCGGAGCACGCACTTCTCTCCGTGGACTGTCGGCAGGAAGGAGACGCGCAGGTCGTAGTCGCGGGCACGGACGCGCATCCTCATGCGACCGTCCTGTGGCAGACGGCGCTCGGCGATGTCGAGGTTCGACATGATTTTCAGGCGCGAAATCATCGCGAGTTGCAGCGTCTTGGGCGGCTTGGGCCGATCCACAAGCACGCCGTCAATGCGGAAGCGCACGCGCACCTCCTTCTCGAACGGCTCGATGTGAATGTCGCTCGCGCGGTCATTGATGGCATCCACAAGGACACGGTTTGCGAGCTTGATGACGGGCGCTTCTTCGCCTTGCGCAGCGAGGCTGGCGGCGTCGAGATCTTCGACGGCCGTGGTGATGAGTTCGGCTCCCTCGGCCTCGCGTTCGAGTTCCTCCTGCTCCTGCGCGGACTTGATGATGTCCTCCATCGTGCCGCCCTTGGCAGCATCGAGGTTGTTAATCTTGTCGAGAATGGATTTCTCCGGCGCGATCATCGGCTGCACGTCCAGCTTGGTGATGCGCTTGACGTCGTCGAGGGCGAGCACGTTGAGCGGGTCGGCCATCGCGAGGAACAGCTTGTTGTCCAGACGCGAAACGGGAAGAACCTTGTAATTGACCGCGACTTCGCGCGGCACGAGCGTGGCGACCTCAGGCGGGATGGAGATGCGCGAGAGATTGATCGGCGCGGTGTTGAGCACGCGGCCCATGCTCACGACCATGTCCACGTCGGAGACGTAGGACTTGTCAATGAGCAGCTTGAGCAGCCGCGTGCCTTCTTTTTTCTGAATCTGGAGAAGCTCCTCAACCTGCTGGGGCGCGACGAGCGAATCCTCGATGAGCGCGTCGGCGATGCGTTCGCCGAAGGATTTGATCGGAGGCATGGTTTGGCGCGGTTAAGGGTTGTCGAGTTTAGCGGAAGGCTTTCTTCAGCGCCTTCACGAGTTCCTGCGGCGAGGCAAGATACCAGAGCAGGCGGTTGGGCGTGGCGCTTTTCAGTTCAAACTCCGCCTGTTTATTGAATGGATTCGCGGTCGCGACGAGCACGGACTTGCTCATGCGGTCAAAAGGCAGGATGCACCAACGCTGGCAAACCGCCCGCGGGAACGAGCGCGCCAGCTCCATGTCCACTTCGTATTTGTCGAGCGGAATGAAACTCATGCGCGACTTGTCACACAGCAATTTGAGCGATTTGTCGAGCGGCACGATGCCGTTGTCGGCAAGACGCTGCACGAACGGATCAATGGTTCCGACAGGGTCGTCCGATGTCGGCGTGAACCAAAACCTCCCGAAGTCCGCCGTCGAAACCAGCTTGCCGTCCACGAAAATCTTCTGCATTCCCTGCCAGCCATCATCCACCTCGGTCGGCAGGGTGGTCGCCGACTTGGAGGACTTGGCCTTCGCGTCGCCGACCGCGGGTCCGTGGCCGACCAGGTCGCCAACAGGGCGTGTGGCAAAGCTGTTTGTCTTGTTTTCGATTTCCGACAGCGCGCGCTGCACGTCGGCGTCGTCCGGATAGCGCTGGAGGATCGTCTCATACTCCATGATCGCCGACGAAAGCTGGCCGAGCTGCACGTAGGCTTCCGCGATGCGTTTGGAAGTCTCGACGACTTCGCGCTGGCGGCTGAGCTTGAAGTAGGCTTCCTTGAGAATCTCCAGCGACTGCACGTCCTGCGGCTGCGACTGCGTGATGACCTTGAACATTTCAATGGTCTGAAGCAGTTGCTGCTCTTCACTGGTGGTGAGCGCGGCGGCCATCGGTTTGCAAATTACGCCACGAAGGCGGCGGCATTGTCGAGCGGTTTTGAAGCACGCGAAACCCCGCCAATTCAACGGAGCACAAAATCCCCTGCCCCGTCTAATCCGGCATGAAACGATTTTCCCTCTGCGCGGCGTCCCTGCTCCTCGCGGCAGCGCAGGCTTTCGCCGCCGGCTTCGTCATCGTCAACGCGCCCGCGCAAACCGAATCACGCATCGAGCCGGGGCCTCATTCAATCATCATCCCACCGCATCCGATTCCGCCGCGGCCGTTTCCTTTTGCGCCGTTTGAAGTCACTTCGCACAAGGTCACCGCAAAAATCACCGACCAGCCCGCGGTCACAACCGTGGAGCAGGAGTTTTACAACCCGAACCCGCAGCCGCTCGAAGGCACGTTCATGTTTCCCGTGCCGCGCGGCGCGCAACTGAGCAAGTTCACGATGGAAATTGACGGCAAGAAGGCCGAGGCCGAGTTGCTCGATGCCGCGAAGGCGCGGAAGATTTACGAGGACATTGTCCGCAACCTGCGCGACCCGGCGCTGCTCGAATACGCCGGACGCGACGTGTTCCGCATCCGCATCTTCCCCATCGAGCCGCACGGCCGCAAACGCATCACGCTCTCCTACACGCAGCTTCTGCGCAGTGATTCCGGGCTGGTAAGCTACGTCTGCCCGTTGAGTGCGGATAAATTTTCCGCCCGTCCGATCAAAAACGTTAGCCTGCGCATCGAACTCGACACCGCGCGACCGCTCAAGGCGCTTTACTCGCCGACGCACAAGGTCGAAGTGAAGCGCGAGCCACGCCACGCGACCATCGGCTACGAGGCAGCAAACGAGCGGCCTGAAACGGATTTCCAGCTCTACTTCAGTCAGGAGCAGTCCGACATCGGCCTTAGCTTGCTCGCCCACAAAACCGCGGGCGACGACGGCTACTTCGTGTTGCTCGCCGCGCCCGGCGTCGAGGCAAAGGGCAAAAAGCCGCAGCCCAAGGACGTGACCTTCGTGCTCGACACATCCGGCTCGATGGCCGGCGGCAAACTCGAACAGGCAAAAAAGGCGCTGCTGTTCTGCGTGGAAAATTTGAATGAAAACGACCGCTTCGAGATTCTGCGCTTCTCCACAGAGGTCGAGCCGCTGTTCGACAAACTCGTGGACGCCGAGCCGGCCAACCGCAAGCGCGCGACGGACTTCATCAAGGAACTCAAGCCGCTCGGCAGCACGGCGATTGACGACGCGCTCAAGAAAGCCCTTTCGCTCACGCCACCCGGCGGCACTGGCAAGTTCATCCGGCCTTACGTCATCATCTTCCTCACCGACGGCATGCCAACCGTCGGCGTGACGGACGACGAGCTTATCCTCCGCAACGTGCGCGAGCACAACGCCTCTGGCACGCGCATCTTCTGCTTCGGCATCGGCACGGATGTGAATACCCATCTCCTCGATCGCATCGCCGACCTCACGCGCGCCTACAGCCAATACGTGCTGCCCGAGGAAGACCTCGAAGTGAAGCTGTCCGCGTTCTTCACCAAGGTGAAGGAGCCTGCGCTCGCGAACCTCAAGCTCACGTTCCCCGACGGCGTGCGCGTGACAAAAACTTATCCGAATCCGCTGCCCGATTTGTTTCGTGGCGACCAGCTTGTGCTCGCGGGACGTTACTCCGGCCACGGCAAGGGCAAGGTCGCAATCGAGGGCACCATCAACGGCGAGACGCGCCGGTTTGAAGCCGAGGTGGATTTCGCCGAGACGAGCGGCGAGCACGAATTCATCCCGCGCCTGTGGGCCACGCGCCGCGTCGGCTACCTGCTGGATGAAATCCGCCTGCACGGAGAAAACAAGGAGACGCGCGACGAAGTCACCGAGCTTGCCCGCCGTTACAGCATCGTCACACCTTACACGGCCTATCTCATCGTCGAGGACGAGCGCCGCCGCAACGTGACTGACAATCGCCGCACGATGATTCAGTTCGAGCACGACCGCGAGGCCGGCGAGCAGGCGCATTTCTTTTATGATTCATACAAGCGCGACAAGGATGGCGACGCGGGCGTGGCAGGTGCGCGCTATTCACTCGGCGTGAAACAGGCGGATACCTTGAGCGAAGCGGTGAAGCTCGGCATTGACAACGCCCGCCGCGCGCAGGGAGCCGTTGCGGCCACACCGGCGCCTTTGAGCTCACGCGGAACAGTGACTAGGCTTCCCGCAATCTCAGCGCCCGTCACCGCCGACGCCGCGACGGAACGCGTCGTCGCTTACACGCAGCAGAACAGATTCGTCGCTGGAAAGAGCTTCTACCAAAACGGCGAGCAATGGCTCGACGCAGAGTTGCAGAAGTTCACCAACGCCAAGCCAACCCAGATTCACTTCGGCTCGGCCGAATACTTTGATCTGCTTGCGAAGCACCCGAAGGTGACGCCGTGGCTCGCGCTCGGCCGCAAGGTGCAGTTCGTCCTCGACGGCGCGGCCTACGAAGTTACTGACTAGCAGCGCAGTCCATTTCTTCTCTGTGTGCGCAATGTCATCAGGCCATTGCGCGATTCGGTGGCGGCGGCTAGACTTCGGAAACGATTTCTGACACTCATGGCCACTTACATTTACGAAACGATCCCGCAGAAAAAGGGGCAGAAGCCGCGCCGCTTCGAGGTCGAGCAGAAGATGAGCGACCCGGCGCTCGCGCGCGACCCGCAGACCGGCCTGCCTGTCCGGCGCGTCATCACAGGCGGCTGCGGCAACATCATGCGCGGCACGAGCATCCTCTCGATGAACCGCCCGCGCCGCTCGAAGTAGTCCCGCCCCCTATTTCCCCACTTCAAACGTGGCGGACTTGTAGCGGTCCTTGAACAAGCCGTGCCGCATTTCCACCGAGATGCCGCCCGTGGGCGTGGTGCTTGTCACAAGCGAACGCTGTTTGCCGTCGAGAAACACGACCACGATGAGTTCGCCGGACGCGCGGCCGCCCGCGCGTTTCACCGAGAAGTCCAGATCGTGCGCGGAGATGAGGCAGTTCGTCGGCACGCGCGCGTCGAAATCGTGCGAATGCCCGTCCACACCGAGAATGCCTTTCACGCGAAGACCGGCCGTGCCCGTCACGATGAGGCGCACCTGCCGCGGTGGCGGACGAAGATTGAAAAGCGTGATGCCAAGGAGGAACAACACCCCGGCGAAAAAGACCCCGGCGACAGCCCACTTCTGCCGGGTGGTCAACTCTCCCTGCTTGGGCAGACCGTAAAGGATTTCGTGCCGCTCGCGCGATTCGCGCGAGGGTTTTTTTTCGCCGGGTTTGGATCCCTGCCAGATTGGGCCGGGGCGTCGTTTCACTGCGGAAAGGATGCGACCGCGCCGCGTAATGTCACGACTTTTGCCGCGACATCACGAGCCGGCCTTCACGAGCTTCCACACCTTACCGGTCTTGCCCGCAAGCCCGTTGTTCTGGTTTGAGAGCACGTAGAGTTCGCCGTCGGCATCCTCGCCGAACGCCCACACATACATGCCGATGTGCTGGCCCGCGTGCTCCGCGACTTCAATCTGCTCGACCTTCCACGGCTCGCCGGCCGTCGCCGGGCGCGTCGCGGCAAAGAGCACGCCCTGCGGCAGGCCCATGTTCCGCGACCAGTCCGCGAAGATATATTTGCCCGTGAGCTGCGGCAGCGCCTTGCCGCGATACACGTAGCCACCGGTGATGCTGCGGCCCTTGCCTTCCTTCGGGAAGCCCGCGAGATTCTCATAGGCGAAAATCGGGTCCACGAACTTCGCGCCGAGCGGGTCAGTGTAAGGCGCTTCGAGCGGCGCAAGCTCCTTCTTCGGATTGAACCAGTCGCGGCCCTCCTTGATGTTCCAGCCGTAATTGCCGCCGCGCGCGATGATGTTCACTTCCTCCCAGCGGCTCTGGCCGACGTCGGCGGAGAACAACTCGTGCTTGCCGCCGCGGTCGAATGAAAATCCCCACGGATTGCGGATGCCCCACGCGAAAATCTCCGGACGCCCGCCGCCCTTTGCGAACGGATTGTCCGTCGGGATGCCGTAATTGCGCCCGTCGCCGCTCTTGTCCACGTCAATGCGCAGGAATTTTCCCAGCAGCACGTTCACATCCTGCCCGTTGCCGCGCGGGCCGCGCGCGTGGTCCGACTCATTCTTGTTGATGTCGCAGAAGTGCCCGCCGTCGCCGGTGCCGATGTAGAGGAAGCCGTCCGGGCCGAACGCGATGCGCCCGCCGTTGTGGTTGAAGTAAGGCTCGTCAATCTCGATGACGATGCGCTCGCTCGCGGCGTCCGCCGTGTCGCGGTCGCCGGCCTTCACGCGGAACTCGGACACGCGCATCGTGTGATCCCACGGCTCGGGCGCGCCGGCACGCTTGGGCGCGCTGAAGCACACGTAGAATTTCCCGTTCTGCAAAAACTTCGGGTGCATCGCCACGCCCAGCACGCCGCGCTCATCGAACTTGCCGATGTTCAACTGGCAGGTGTGATCCTTGAGGTCGAGGAACGGCTTGAGCGAGCCGTCGCGCGCGAGCAGACGAATCTGCCCCGGCTGCTCGGCCAGCAGCAGGCGGCCCTTGTCATCGAACGGCACGAGCACGATTGGCGCGGTGAGGTTCGTCGTGACGAGTTGCAGCGCGACGTCCGCGGCGGAAGCGCGGGTGATGAAGGCGCTTGCGGCGAGGCACAACACAAGCGCGCGGAAGGCACGGGAAGTTTTCATGCGCGCGAGTGTAGCGGGCCGGTTTGCGGAGAACAAGCCATCACGCAACATCTCACTTGCAATTTGTCGAGGCGGGCTTGGGAGGCAGGAGCATTTCAATGGCCTTGTCGAGTTGCGGGTCGCGGTCGGCGAGCCAGTCTTCGGGCGTGAGCCAAAGCTGCACGTCGGGCCTCTCGCCGTGATCCTCCATGTTCGAGCCGTCCATGCGGAACACGCCGCTGAGGGGCATCCGCGCGCGTGTGCCGTCCACGAGGCGCAGCTCGGTGGTCCAAATGACGTAGCCGGGCGTGGGCATGCCGACGAGCCGGCCCAGGCCGCGCTGGCGCACCGAGTAGGGAAACATCTCGCCGTTGGAGTAGCTGTGCTCGTTCATGAGGACGATGACGGGGCGGTCCCACGCGCGCGGGGGCTGCGGCTCGGGCACGTCGTCCCGCGGGCGGAACCAGCCGTATTGATGACGCGCGAGCATCTCGATGAGGTTGTCGGAGATGTTGCCGCCGCGGTTGAAGCGCACGTCAATGATCATGGCCTGCTTGCCGGAGATGTATTCGTAGGCCTCGCGCTCGAACTGCATCTGGTTGCCGTAGCCCATGGCGGAGAGGTGCAGGTAGCCGATGCGGCCGTTGCTCTTCTCCTCGGTGATCTTGCGCAGGCGGTCAATGTGGTTCTTGTGGATGAGGTCGTCGAATTCGGTGCCGTTCATGGGCCGGTAGGTCACCTTGCGCGCGCCAGTCTTGGTGGCGTTTGTGTTCACGAGGAAGTCGAACTCGCGGTCCTGCTTGTCGTTGATGAACTGGTAGAGCTTCTCGTCGAGCGTCACATCCTGTCCATTGATGGCGAGGACGTATTCGCCGGGCTTGATTTGCGTCTCCTTGAATGCCGCGGGCGAGCCGCGCGGCACGGTGGCGACCTTGATGCCGGGGCCTTTGTAGCCGTAGTCGAACGTGAAGCCCAGGCTCGGCGTGACCGGGTCGGCGGGCGAATTGTTTGTGGCAGGCTGAACCTCCGAGTGCGACGCCTCAAGTTCACCGACCATCATCGCGAGCACGGCGGCGAACTCATCGTGCGTCTCGACCGAGGCGAGCAGCGGCTCGTAACGCTCGCGAATGGCGGCCCAGTCGCGCCCGTGGAAGTTCGGGTCGTAGAAGTTGTGGTGATACGCGCGCCAGAACTGCGCGAAGGCGGCCTTGCGCTCGGCGGCGATGTCGTAGGTGAACTCAGCGGTGAACGTGACCTTCGACCCGCTCATGCCGCTGCCGACGCTGCCGTGATACATGTCGCCGGACTGCATCCACCACGCGCGCTTGCCGTCGCGGCCGAGGCGGAAGCCGACCTTCCCGCCGCCGTTGCTGAGGCGCTTGATCTCCTTGCCGTCATAGCTCGCGGACCAGATGTCGCTCTCGGAAAGGTAGTAGAGATTGCCGTCCTGCGCAGCATAGAGATCGCCCTGCGGCGCTTGAGACGTGAGCTTACGAATGCGGCGGTTGATGTCGTTGAAGTCAATCTCCACCTTCGCGCCTTCCTTCATCTTCTCGAACTTCGCGTCGGTGTCGCTCGTGCGAACCGTCTCCGGCACGAGCGCGAGCGCGTAAAGGCCGTTGCCCTCGCGGTCGCTCTGGAAGAACAGCGTCTTGCCGTCGTAACCCCAGCGCGGCATTCCGTGGTCGGCGTTGAGACGCGTGACGTTCACCGGCTCGCCGCCGTCCGCCGGCACGACATAGATGTTCCACGCGCGGCTGGGGCTGCGCTTCATGAAGGCGAGCCACTTCATGTCGGGCGACCAGTCGAAGCTCCCCGCCGAGTCGCGCCAGTGCGAGCCGGGCACGCTGACCACGCGGCGAATCTCGCCGTTGTTCAGCGTGATCGTGTAGAGACCCGGCGCGGAGCCGCCGACCCAGAAGCCGAGCGTCGTGCCGTCCTGCGAGAGATGCAGGAAGTTCACGTCCTCGGGATACGGCCAGAGCGACTTGACCTCGCGCGATGCGACGTCCATCTCGTAGATGCGGTTGTTCCCCTCGCGGTCAGAAGTGAAATAAAGCTTCTTGCCGTCGTTCGACCACGAGAAGTCCGAGTCTTCGCCGGCCCATTCCGTGAGGCGCCGCGCATACTCGGCGTTGCGCGCGGCGACACCTTTCGGCTTCTCGGTCGAAATCGTCCAAATCTCACCACGCACGCCAAAGGCAAACGTCTTTCCATCCGGCGAAAGTTCCGCCTCGGTCACGCCTGTCGTGATTTTCTCGCGGCGGCGAGTGGTCTGCTTTTCGTCGGCGGCGACGAAGAGATTCACCTTTGACGGCTTGCCATGATTTTTAATGAGCCAGAGGTCTGAGCCGTATTCAAACGCGATGTCTCCCGCCTTCGCCGCGACGCCCGGCGAACGAACCGCGCCGCCTGTGAACGTGGTGAGTTGCGTGCCCTTGCCCTCCAAGTCGAAGACCCACAGGTTCGGCGTGCGCTGCGGGTTGTCGGAGATTTTGGGAATCGCCTCGTCGAGCCGGCTCGCGTTGGGTGTCGGCTCGCCAATGGTGACAGTGACGATGTGCTTGCCGTCCGGCAGGAAGCGGCTCCAGAGGTGCTGATGATCGTCGCTCGTGAGCGCGCGGCGCGAACCGTCGGCGACGTTGAGCAGCCAGATTTGCTGCGCCGCTGAGCCGGTGTAACGCGGACGCCACCACGGAAAACCGTAGCGGCCATAGACGATGGTCTTCCCGTCGGGCGAGAAGTTCGGATAGTAAAGCGTGGCGTAGTCCTCGGCGCAACGGTCGCACTTGAGCGTGTTCACGTCGAGCGCGTAGATGGAGTAGTTTGGCGACTCGCGCCGCCCCGCGAAGAGGATTTGTTTGCCGTCAGGACTCCAACCGAACGGCCACTCACTGCCCGCATGCCATGTGAGCTGTTTTGCGGCGCCGCCTTCCGAGGGGACAACATACATGTCCCAGCCGCCATTGCGGCGCGAGGCGAAGGCAACCCATTTGCCGTCTGGCGAAAACTGCGGATAGGAATCCGTCTCGACGTGCGACGTGAGCGGCGTGGAGCGTCCGCCGTCGCTGGCGGCGACCCACACGTCGCCGCGATAGACGAACGCGAGGCGTTTGCCGTCGGGACTGAGCGCGGGCAGGCGCGCGCCGATGACGGGTTCGGGCGTGGGCGGGGCAAGCTGGGCGTGAAGGGTGACGGCCATGCCGAGCAGTGCCGGCAGGCTCGCGAGTCGAAGCGCAGTGTTGTTCATCGGTGCGTGGCGATGGTTGTAGGCATTCGCGCGAAAAATGGAAGCAGCCTTTTCGCGCACACGCGGCTTGGCAGGCACGGGGGGTTTTGTTTAGCTGTCGCGAACGATGATTTTGCGCCGCCTGCTGTTTGCGTTCATTGCCCTGCTCGCACTGGCGGCGGCGGACACGCAGGCGCAGCTTCTCACGGGGCGGTTCTTCTTTGAGGCCCCGGGCGACGAGCGGGGATACACCATTTTGCCGGACAAAACAGTCGTGGCCACAAACGGCTTCTACCTGCGCTACGAGGAGACGCCGACAAATTTTGTCGAATTGAAGGCGCAGCGCGCGAAGGTGAACATCGAGACAGGAGAGGCGTTCGCGGAAGGCTCCGTGCTGTTCAAACGCGAAGGGCTGATCTGGCGCGGCGACCGGGTTGAATACAATTTTAAGACGCACTACCTCAAGGCCGAGGGTTTCCGCACCGGCCGGTCGCCGATTTATTTCGGCGGCATGGGCCTCGCCGCCGATGGAACGAACCACGTGTATGCGGCGTCGGACGTGTTCCTCACGCCGGACGACGTGGCTGAACCGGGATTTCGAGTTCACTGCCGCACCATCACGGTTGTGCCCGGCGACCACATCGAGGCGACGCACGCGACGCTCTACGCGGGCAACGTGCCCGTGCTTTACCTGCCGAAATACCGGCATTCGCTCCAGCTCAATGGCGACCACTTCACGTTCACGCCCGGCTATCGCAGCCTCTACGGCCCGTTCCTGTTCAGCACATATCACTGGTCGTTGAGCGACGAATTTTCCGGCCGCGTCCACATGGACTGGCGGGAGAAGCAGGGCTTCGGCATCGGACCGGACGTGGATTACAACGCGGGACTGTTCGGCCAGGGCGAGATCAAGTTCTACTACGCGCGCGACATGGAGGGCGGGACGAACATTCTGGGCCAGGCGTTCCCGCCAAACCGCTACCGCATCAATTTTTTCCATGGGGCGGAGTTCGACACGAACCTCACCGCGCGCGTGGTGTTCCGCGACCAGCGCGACCCGGTGTTCCTGCATGATTTTTTTGAATCGGAGTTCGAGAAGAACCCGCAGCCGAACTCGTTCCTGGAAATCAACAAGCTCTGGTCCAACTTCTCGCTCAACGTGCTCACACAGCCGCGGGTGAACAATTTTTTTGAAACCGTCGAGCGCCTGCCCGACGTGAAGTTGACTTCCCTCCGCCAGCAGATCGGCGAGACGCCGTTCTTCTACGAGAGCGACAGTTCCGTGGGTTATTTCCGGCATCGCTTCACCGGCAATGTCAGCAACGATTTCGCCGCGTGGCGCGCGGACACATTCCACCAGATCACGCTGCCGGAGACGTATTTCGGCTTCCTCAACGTCACGCCGCGCGTGGGCGGGCGCTTCACGCACTACGGCGACACCGAGGGTTCCGGCTACAACCTCCCCGCCGCCAACCGCACCATGCTCAACACCGGCGCGGAAATCTCGTTGAAGGCCTCGCGGCTCTGGCCCGAGAGCCGCAACACGATGCTCGACGTGGACGGCCTGCGCCACATCATCGAGCCGTCACTCAACTACGCCTACATCCCAAATCCAACGCACTCGCCGGCGATGCTGCCGCAGTTCGACTCTGAATTCACCGTGCCGCCGAGCCTGCGACTGCTCCCGCTCGATTTTCCCGACTACAACTCGATTGACTCGATTGACAGCGAGAACGTCATTCGGGTCGGCGTGCGGAACGTCATCCAGACGAAGCGCGAGGGGCAGATTGACCGGCTCGTGGACTGGTCCATTTACACCGACTGGCGCATCAAGCCGCGACCCGACCAGACGACCTTCGCGGATATTTTTTCCGACTTGAGCTTCAAGCCGCGGCGCTGGCTCACGTTCACCTCGGAGACGCGCTACGACATTCCCACCGGCCAGTTCAACCTCGCCGATCACAACATGGTCGTGCAGCCGGGCGACGTGTGGAGCTTTTCCGTCGGCCACCGTTACCTGCGCGGCGACCCGCTCCAGGGCACGAACGGCATCGGGAACAACCTCATCCGCGCCACGACGCACTACCGCCTCAACGAAAACTGGGGCCTCCGCACCGGACACAATTTCGAGGCGCGCAACGGCACCATGCAGGAGCAAAGCTACACGCTCTATCACGATTTCCGCAGTTGGACGGGCGCGCTCACCACACGCCTGCGCGACATCGGCAACGGCCAGACGGACTTTGCCATCGTGTTCACGTTTTCGTTCAAGGCGTTCCCGCGCTACCACTTGAACCACGACCGCGACCAGCCTTTCACCGTCTTCGAGTGACACGCGTGAAGTGTCGCGCTTCAGCGGTCTTCAGCAACAAACCGCGCCGCAATCGGCCGGTGATCCGACGCCTCGCCCCAAAATGGCAGCACCAGAACAAATGTTCCTTCGCGCTCCCACTCACGCGCCATGCCGCGACTGAGCAGAATGTAATCAATGCGCGTGTAGCTGTCCTCCTTGCCGTAGTGATACGTCCACGCCACGTCGTGTGGCGAGTAACCCGCGATGCGGCTCGGCGCAGAGATGCCGCCGCGCTCTGTTGGCCGCGTGTCCACGAGCGCGGCCTTGCCGCGTCCAATGACGGCATGAACGGCCTTCGAGTCCCGCGTGTCGTTCAAGTCGCCGAGCACGACGAGGTTCACGTTGGGATCGGCCTTGAGCCGCGCGTCCACCACCTCGCGAAGCAGTCGCGCCTCGTTCTCGCGCAGTTCGGCCTGATCCGCGTCAGGCACGGGCCGCTTCGATTTCAAGTGCGCGGCGATGAGCGTGAAGCGGTATTTCGGCGCGGCTTCCACGTCGAGTTCCACGAAGCCGCGGCTGACAAGGAAGCGCTTTCCATCGAGCAGGAAACTTTCATTCGTGTGCGGCCTCCGCGCGATGAACGGGAACCGGCTCAGCACGGCGACGTGAATGTTCGTGTCGCGGCCCGTGATGTGTTCCCAGTGCGGATACTCCAGGCCGCCGTTTCGCAGGCGCTCGCGCAATTCGAGCAGCACGTTCGTGTTTCCCATTTCCTGCAACGCGACCACGTCCCCCCGAAGCGCCAGCAGCGTCTCGGCCACGCGCGTCTTCGCCTCCGGCGGCTTTGCGCGGCGGCCCGCCACGTCGGCGGCGATGAAATTCTCCACGTTGTAAGTCGCGACGGTGAAGGTCTCCGCCGCGCGCAGCGGGCACAGCGCCAGCGCGAGCAGGCACGCAAGCCAGCGGATGGACCTCATGCCGAGAAATGTAAAACTTTCTTTGCGGACGGCAAGCCCGGAGTGATGGCCGAACTTGAATATTGACTTTCGTGGCGAATCGCACATCTTCCCATTGTCCCATGAGAACATACAGACCTCGGCTCCGAGGCGCTTCGGCGGGCGCCGCTGCTTTCACACTGATCGAACTGCTCGTGGTCATCGCCATCATCGCGATCCTCGCCGCGCTCTTGCTGCCCGCGCTCTCCAAGGCGAAGGAAAAGGCTCGAACGACCCAGTGCCTCAACAACAACAAGCAGATCGCGCTCGCAACGATGCTCTACAAGGACGACTACGACGACCGCTTCCCCTTTGGCGTCAAGATCACCGACTACACGACGCAGCTCGACCCAACCGGCTGGGTCATGCAACTCATCCGCTACATCGGGGGCGCGACAAACAGCCTGAACATCCTGACCAACAACCCGCCCAAGACGTTTGTCTGCACAGCCGATCCGACACCAAGCCAGGGCGCGCTCGCGTTCACCGTGCATTACAGGGCCAACCGGCACATCTTCCGTGATCCAGGTTTCACAGACCCGAATCCATTGAGAGCCGCGTCCATCCACACACCCTCGCAAGCCATGATGCACGCGGAGAAAGACTCGAACAACGCGAACTTCAGCGAGAACAACGGTTTCTTCAACGGCGTCCGCACTGGCTGGAACAACGTCCCTTTCCCGCGTAACGGCATGGTGCGCCACGGCTGGGGCATGACTGCGACTGCGGCGGATGGCCACGCCGTCTGGCTCAGGATGCCGAAGTATAACGCCAACAGCGTCGCGTCTCCGGACATGGAAGACTTGGGCGACATCTCCGGCGCGAACCAAGCCGGCGCGAGTTGGAACAAAACCGGCAGGGAGAAAGTCTTCATCCGCGACCACAACGGCGCAGGCGGATATTGATTCAGCGCGATTCAGCCAGCAGTGCTACTTCTTCGCCGTCCAATTCACTGAGTTGACGAGCAGCGTCTTGTATTCGGGCAGGTCGTGCGCGCGTCCATCGTGGCCTAGCGTGATGCCAACGATGCGCGCCTGGGGATGCTTCACGATGAACACGCTCGGATGCGGCACGTTGAACTTCTTGCTCGGTGACGTTTCCGCGAGCACCTCGATAGACGCGCCCTTCTCGTCCGGCGTCATGTAGTAAAGCTCGTCGGTGATCTTGAAGCCGGACGCGACACCCTTCATCACGGGATGCCCGGCCTTGAGCGTGTTCACGCTGAACTCGGCAATCGCGTCGTGGCCTCGCGCGCCGCCGCCCGCCAGCTCGCGGTTGTATTCGGGCCAGTCGGCGAAATTATACCAAAGCCCCGGATGCAGCAGCACGAGGCCCTTGCCCGCATTCGCAAAATCAAACAACGCCTTGCGCAGCGCAGGCGTCGCCCACTCGCGGCGGTTCACGCTCAGGATGGCCACGTCCACGTTTGCCAGCTCGCGCGCGGTCACGTCGCCGTCCTCGGTGTAGTTCACGGAACAACCCACGGCCTTCAGCGTCGCGGAGTCGGCGAGGTTGAACCACTTGTTGAAATCGTGCGAACTGCCGCCGCCCACAAGCAGCACCTTCGTGCCCGCGCCCCACGTCATCGGCGTCGCAATGGCAACGGCAACGGGCGCCGCTGAAGCGACCTGCGGCGCATCAGCCTTGGCTTGCTGTTTTCCCTTCGCCTTCCCTCTCGCGCTCGGTTCGGGCGGCGGGACATTGCCGCCGGGCACCGGCTCCGCGCTGAGGTCTGCTGTCACGGCGAGTGTTGTCGGCGCGACGATGTTGTCGAAGCTCTCGAACACAAGCTTCTCAACGACGCCCGACCCCGTGAGCTTGCGGCTCGCGTAACGCACTTGCGTGCCGTTGCCGCCGACGCCGCGCACGAGCTTCGAGCCGGGCACGTCCACCTCGCGGATGTAATCGGCAATATCCTCGCCGTTCTTGAAGACAAGCTCCTCCTTCGATCCGCCGGCGTAGTGGACGGTGACTTTGAACGCGGGAATCTTTTCGCCGCCAAACGGAAATGCCCAGCCGCCGACGTTGCCAAGGAAGTGCAGTTGCTTCGCCTCGACGCCGACCTTCACCTCGACGGTCTTCGGAAAATCCGTTTTCGAATGCGTGCCGTTGGGGCCGCCCTTGAGCACCATGATGTTTTTCCCGCTCAGGGCCTTCGCCGGATCAACCACGTTGAACGGCACGCCGTAGACCGGGATGATGCCGCTCTTCACGAGCGGAAGTGAACCGCCGTCCGGCCGCGCGCTCGCATAAAGACCATCGCGCGTGCTCGCGGTGAACGCGGCGGTGAGGTCAACAAAACGGAACCGCGCGTCGTTCTCGCACATGAACGCAAGGATGTCGCGCAACGCCTCCGCTCCGAGCGCCTCGAAACCCTCGGGCATCAACGAGCGGCCCGTGCTGCGGCGGTCCTTGATGTCGCTCTTGCGGATTTCCTTTTCGCCCGCGGCGTTCGCAAGCGTGACGAGCTGGTTGTTCTCGCGCGTCACCACGCCGTCGAGCTGCTCGCCGTCCTTCGTCTCGACCGTGACGGCCACGAAGCTCGCGTCCACCTCGCGGTTCGGGTCGAGGATCGAGACGAGCAATTCCGCCGGGCCGTGCGCGCCCATGCCGGTCAGCGGCGGACCGACGCGCTTGCCGAGGTCGCCAAGCTGATGGCACACGGCGCAGTTCACGGTGAAAAGCTCCTTGCCCTTCGCGGGATTGCCCTTCTTCGTGACCTCCGGCGTGAACTTCGCGATGAGTTCGTCCTTCTGCTTCGCCTCGGGGCCGCGCAGCTTTTCGATCAACTCGGTGGCGCGCTTCGAGATGTCGGGATTTGGAAAATAACGGAGCCGGTGAAGGTTCGCGGGGCCGAGCAACTCGGATTTCACCGTGCCGTTTTCCAGCGCATTGAGCAGCGCCGTGGCCCAGTCGTTGCGGCGCAGCAGCGTGTTGAACGCGAGCGACTGCAACTCGCTGGAGAGCTGCGGATACGCGGCCGCGAGCTGCGCGCCCACGCCGCTGTCGCTCAACTCGGCGAGCGATTCGATGATGCGCCGCTTGAGTCCGCTTGGCGTGTTGCCGCCGAGAAGTTTCACGATGGCGGGCATTACTTCCGGGCTGCCGGCGCGCAGGCCGAGGAGGTTCGGCACGAGCGCGCCGCGCGTGGTCTCGCCGAGGTTCGTGTCGTTCAGCGTCACGAGCAGCGCCTTCACCTGCAAATCCACGATGCTCTTGAGCGCGCCCTTCGTGTCCCACTTCGCGATGAACGGCAGCACGGCGCCAGCGATACGCGCGTCGGTGGACGCAGCAAGTTTGCGTAGCGCCTGCTCCAGCTCCGCCGACCACGCGGGCGTGTCCGAGAGCTTGAGCGCGGGCGAAAGGCTTTCGAGCAGCGTGGCCTTGAGCGCGTTCGCACTGTCGGGCTTGCCTGCGAGCGAAATGACAAGCGCGCCGGACTGCACGGCGGAACTGGCGACCGTGCCGCTCAACGCACTGACAAGTGAAACCAACTCTGGCTTGCCACTGGCGAACGCAGCGTCGAGGAACGCGGCGGGCGATTTCGCCGCGACACCCAGGAACGCGGATTGCGACCACTTGTCGTCGAGCGTGGGATACAGCGTGACCAGCTCCGCTGCCTCGGCGCTGCTGATGTCTTGCGCGGCGAGCGAGATGAGCGCATCGAGGCGAACGCGCGGGTCGGAATCTTTCAGCAGCTTGAGCGCGACGGCTTTGGTGCTGCCGCGCGCGGGTGCGGTCACCGCTGCGGTCTTGAGTGCGTTTTTGCGCACGGCGGCGTCCTTGTCGCTCGCAGCGACGGCCACGGTCGCGTCGTCCAGCCGGCCCAGACGGTTGAGCGCCCATAGCGCGGCGACGCGGGCCTGCGGCGGTTTCTGCGACGCGACGAGTTGCTTGAGCGCAGGCGCGGCGTCGGCCTTGTTGTTTTCGACAAGCAGGCGCACGGCGTTCATTCGCGCGTGCTGGTTCGGGCTGTCGAGCGCGGCAACGAGTTCGGCGGAGTTCGCCTTCGTCAAATCTGGCACGCTGAGTTTCTTCGCGTCCTTGTGGTCAATGCGCCAAATGCGGGCGTAGTAGTGGTCGCGGTCGGGACGAATGGCGGCGTTGCGCGGACCGTGCTTGGTGCCGCGCGTGTCGTTGTGGATGACGGCTTGGTTGTAAAAATCCACGACATACACCGCGCCGTCCGGGCCGACGCGGACTTCAATCGGCCGGAACCAGTAGTCCCTGCCAGCGATGAATTCGATTTCCTCGCGGCCTGGCGCGCGCGCGGCGGCGTAAGTCACGCCGGCCTTCGTCACGATGGCGTCGTGGACGATGTTGATCGTCGGCTCGGTGGTGAGGTAGCGGTAGTTCCACGCGGGCGGCCACGAGCCGCCGTCATAAATCACGCAGCCTGCCGCGGCGGTGAAGTGCCCGACCTGGTCAATCTGCACATATGGCAACTGGTCGTAGGGAATCAGCGGGAAAACCCTCACGCTTTTTTCGGAAACGTAATAGCTCGCGGTGCCGGGCACGCGTCCGCGCGAGAGCTGTTCCTCGCTCATCACGGTGTGCATGAGCAGGTCGCCGCTCGTCGGCTGCGTCCAGAAGACTTCGTTGTCCCACGAGATTTGCAGGCCCCAGGTGTTGCCGCCCTTCGAGGAATACTGCTCGAACGCCGAGCCGTCGGGCTTGAAGCGCACGACGCCGCTGCCGATGGCGCCGAAGTGTTTCGTGCCGTCGCCACTCGTCACATCGCGCGAGCCGCTGTAACCGTGCGTCGCGTAAATCCATCCATCAAAGCCCCAGCGCAGATTGTTGATGACTGCGTGCGTGTCGCCAAAGCCGAGGCCGGTGTAAAGATGCTCGGCCTTGTCGCAAACACCGTCGCCGTCGGTGTCCTGCAAAAACCAGATGTGCGGCGCGGCGCAGGCGATGACGCCGTTTTTGTAGAACACAAAACTCGTCACGCGCTCCAAGCCACCGGGAACGCCGTGCGCGAAATCGGCGAACACTTTCTTCGTGTCCATCACGCCGTCGTTCTTCGACGAGGTGAGCATCGAGATGCGGTCGTAGGCGGGTCGGTCGTAGGTCTTGCCGTCGTCGGCGAGTTTGTTGTCAGCCTGCCAGCGCTGCACGTAATCGGTGCCGGGATTCACCGCGCGGCCGTCGGGATATTCCGGCGTCTCGGCGACCCACAGCCGGCCCGCAGCGTCCCAGTCCACGTTCATCACCTTGCTCACGAGCGGCTCGCTGGCGACGAGAGACATCTTGAAATCGGGATGAATGACGATCTGCTTCAGCGAATCCGCCGGGCGCGACGGCCCGCCGGCGGGATACCGCAGCGTGGTGAGGTCTTCCTTCGTGTTGAACTCGTCGAGGTTCGCGCGTTTGCCAGCCCACGCAATGCCGCGGAGCAGCACGGCGCGGTAATGCGGTAGGTTGAACGTCGCGAACTTGTGCCCCGGAATACTGACGAACGCGCGATACGGCTGGCCGCCGTCGAGCGCGCGCTCGTAAGTCCACATCTGCGGCGCAATGTTGTAGATGGTGATTTTGCCGGCCTCCGGCTGGCCGTTGGCGCGGACGTTGCCCGGCGTCTTCGGCGTGTAGGACGCGGCAAGCACGCGCGCGTCGGGGCTGATGTCCATGTCGTAATAAATTTCATCGTCGAGATCGAAGTTCGCCACGTCGCCGGTGATGGGATGCGTGCGGTCCACGTAGTAAAGGTTCATGGGGCCTTCGAGCCATTTGGTCTGGCCGTGAACCCACGAGCCGCCGATGACCGACTTCCAATGCTCCGCGTTGTCGGGAATCGTGCGCGTCGGCACCGTCGCGGTGTGGAGGACGACAAGGCCGCCGCCGCGTTTGAGAAAGGCGTCAAGCCCGTCGCGCAGCGGGCCGGGCGGGAAGCCGCCGCCGTCCTGCGCATACATCACGAGCACGTCGGTCTTGGCGAGCTGCTCGGCGGTGGGCAGTTCGAGGCCGCCGTCCACCTTCATGCCGCGCTCGGTGAGGAGCTTCGTCCATTCGGCGAGGAAGCGCGGGTGCGCGTGGACTTCCTGGCCGCGATTGGACGCGTTGGCGCGGATGAACACGCGCAGCGGCTCGGCGGCGCGGGCGGCGAGTGAGAAAAACAGCGTCGAGACTACGATTGAAGAAAGCAGCTTTTTCATAATGTGAGCGTGGCGGAGAATGGCTGCAAATCAGAATCAGGACAATTATTTTCCTGCCTTGAAACCAGCTTGATTCGCACCGTGACTAGAATTGGAATTGTGGGTTTCCGAAAATGTTTGTCATCAGCTTGAAATCGCGCCAGCCCGCGTGACCGTCCATGTAGGCGATGCTGCCTCCGGCGGGGCTTGTGTTGTTCAGGTGCGCGGTGCGGTTGAGCAGACCGCCCTGCACGTAGGCGTAGTTGCCATTCTGGGAGAGGACGGCATCGGCCCATAGTTCGGTCTCCGTCGGCGGCTTGGGTGAACTGAGCGTGTTCGATTGCGTCAGATTGACGGGCACCTGCTTCGCTCCGACAAGCAGCGGCACGTAGCCGATCACGCGGAAGTTCGCGTTGAAATTCCACGACTGGTGGTTGTCGTTCAAATCCGCGTAGGACGGGCAGTAGTAGGTCGGCTCCTGCGGGCCGTAGCGGCTGATGTTGGTCAGCGCGTATTGGGTCACATCCCACGGCCAGTTGCCCTGCGTGACGTTGTTCTGGTCCTTTGAAATGTTGATGAACTGGTTGTTGAAATCCTCGGCATACATGGCCGAGGCCAGGCCGAGCTGCTTCAAGTTGTTGAGACATTTCGTTCGCTTGGCGCGCTCCTTGGCCTTGCCCAGCGCGGGCAAGAGCATCGCCGCGAGGATCGCGATGATGGCGATGACGACAAGAAGTTCGATGAGGGTGAACGCCAGTTCGCAGCGAGACTTTGCTTTCCTGAAAAACAGTCGCATGAGAGTGTTTCGGTCAAAAATGTTGGTTACTTGTCTGAGTCAATGGAAGATAGCAAACGAACACCAGCCGCTCCATGCTGAATTCGCACCACAACCTATCTGAAACACACATCCTCGGCCCCCGCACGCGCCATTGGATCGTGCGCGTCAGTGCCGCGGACACGCGGCCGTGGCTTCAAGGCGCGCCAATCTGCGCCGCGCTGGGCCGGCACCAGATCGCCCACGCCGGCGTGGCCGACACCGCCGTGCCGTATCGCGTCGTGCGCATGAACCAGGCCGGCACCTACTTCCTCGCCTGCTTCGACGGCGAAGGCTGCGTGCTCGCCGACGGCAAGTGGAAACGCATCTCAGCCGGCACTGCGTGCCTGTTGTTGCCGCACATGCTCAACGCCTTTCACGCCGTGCCGGGCAAACGCTGGCGGTTCTGCTGGGTGCGTTACCAGCAGCCGCCGCAGCAACAGCCGCTCGTCTCCGCCAGCGCGCCGGTGGTCGCGCGGTTCGACGCCGCGCCGCTGCGCGATGCGATACTCGGTTTGCATCACGAATGTCTCGGTGCGGGCGCGCCCGACACGGTGCATCACTGGGTCGAGCTGATTCAGGCCTACGTGCTGCGCTTCGCACGCCCGTGGCAGGCCGACAACCGTCTCGCGCTGCTGTGGGAAGTCGTCAACTCGCACCTCGGCGAGGACTGGTCGCTCGAACGCCTCGCGCGCCAGGCGCACATGAGCGGCGAGCATCTGCGCCGCCTCTGCCACCGGCATCTGGGCCGCAGCCCGATTCACCACGTTGCCTTTTTGCGGATGCGCAAGGCCGCGGAACTGCTTGCCAGCTCGGATGAAAAAGTGGAGGCCATCGCCGGCGCGGTCGGCTACACGAATCCTTTCGTCTTCTCGAACACGTTCAAGAAATGGACCGGCTGGCGGCCGTCGGAATATCCGGGGAGAAAACGGCGAGCGTGAAGGTCACGTCACAGATGGGAAGCCCTTGCGCATCGAGACCCACGGTTCCTGCGCGGAGACATCCACAATGCCCGGCTCGGCGGCCTTCGCGGGCGAGAGGATGGCAAGGAACACGAGCTTTTCATCGAAAGGATTGAAGGTGCCGTGAACTTCGCCCATTGGGATGAACACCATTTCGCCGGGCTTGAGAATGCGGTGCTCCTTGCCGACCCATTGCTCGGCGCGGCCGGAGATGATGTAGATGATTTCCTCGCGGGTGGGATGCGTGTGAAACGGATGGGAGCGGCCCGCGTCCATGTTCGCGCGCACGAGCAACAGATGCTCGTTGTTCACCACGTCCGAACGGCACATCCACTCCTCAAGCGTCCACGGGGAAAGAAACTGAACGGCGTCGGCGGCAGTGACGAAGCGACGGAGCTTGGGGTCCATGCGCTGCTATTTCTTCTTCTTGGCGCGCATGGACTGCGCGCTGACTTGCTGCGCGTCCTTGTTGACAGCGGCCTGCGCCGTGCCGATGTCCTTCTGCGCCTTGCTGACATCCTGCTTGGCCGTGTTTGCCTTGGTTTCCGCGTCCTTGACCTCTTGAGTCGCGGCGGTGACTTCCGGCTCGCTCTCGATGGCGGCGGAGACATCCTTCATCACGGAAGCAAACTTTGCCTCCGCTTCGGCAAGCTTCTGGCGCGCTTCCTTCAACTTGGCGTCAGAGTCGAGGCGTTCTTTTTCAATTTCTGCGGGCTTGCGGATGGTGGCGGAAATTTCCGACGAAAGTTTCTGTCGCTTTTCAGATGACAGCGACTCGTCGTTGCGAACTTCCTTCAGTCGCGCGCTGGCCTTCTCGGCTTCAGCCGCGGCGGCCTTGTAATCGGCGGAACCCTTGATGCTGGCGACAAGCGCCGTGAACGTGTCGTCCGCGACGCGCTTGGCCGCATCGCGCTCGGCCTGCGCCGCTGGCAGGCCCAGCTTGCCACCCTGCGCCTGAATGGCGGCCTGGCGCACCTTCTGCAACTTCGCCGCCGCTGACTGCCGCGCGCTGTCGGCCTGCGCCTGTTCCTTCTGCGCCTTGTCGAGTTCCTTCTTTGCGTCGCTCAACTGCTTTTGCGCGGCATCGAGCTGCTGTTTCGAGGCGGCGTTCTTGGATTGCGCCAGCACGCCGGAGGCAGGCGCGAGCACCAAACCCGCCGCGATGAACGATGCAAATGTTGCGAAAATGGTCGTCTTCATGTGCGACTTGACGGCTCAGGACGCCTGTTAGTTACAACCACTGTCCCCACCCGGCGCGGCGCGTCAAGTCTTTCTGGCGTGGCGGGAAATGCCCGAATCCAGTTTGCGGTCTGCGGTGAGCGCGATAGACTCGGCGCCAATGAACCGTGCCGGCCGGGTATGGATGTTTTTCCGCGATGATGCGCGAGCAATGGGGCAGGTGCTCCTGCTCGTCATCGCTTCCGTCCTGCTCAACGTCCTCAAGCCCTGGCCGCTCGCCTACATCGTGGACGAGGTGCTCGGCGCGCGGGCGAATCCGCGCTTCGACTTCGGGCCGTTCGGCATCGTGACCGACCGCGCGGAACTCATCTTCTACCTCGCGCTCGCCGTGCTGGGGCTGCATTTCCTGCAAGGCGCAATGGCCGCGGCGCACAACTACTACTCCATCCGCATCGGCCTCGCGGGGCTTCGCCGCGTCCGCGAGGAAGTCTTCGCCGCGCTGCAACGGCTTTCGATGCGCTTTCATTCCGGCAAGAAGGCTGGCGACCTCATCCAGCGCGCCGCGTGGGACACCTACGCGTTCCAGACTCTTTTTCAACAAGGCGTCGTCACGACCGTCACCGCCGCGCTGACGCTGGTGTTCATGCTTGTCGTGATGGCGCGCACGAACGGCGTGCTGACGCTCATCGCGCTTGTCATCGCGCCGCTGCTCTACCTCGTGCTGCGTTTCTTCGGGCGACAGATGGCCCAGCGCGGCGCCGAGGCGCAACAGGCCGACAGCGAAGTGACCAGCGCCGTCCAGCAGAGTCTCGCGGCCAAGCCGCTCACGCTCAGTTACACGATGGAAGAGGCGCAGGCGCGCGAATTCCGCATGCAGACGTTCCACGCGCAGGAGCGCCGCCTCGCGCAGCACGGCTGGGAAGTGATGTATTGGCTCGGAGTGACGCTGGTGTTCGGCATCGGCACCGCGCTGCTCACATGGGCCGGCGCGCATCAGGTGCTCAAGCAACAACTCACCGTCGGCGAACTTCTCGTCTTCCTCGCCTACCTCGCGCAACTCTACGAACCCATCAACCAACTTGCGCACGTCGGCTCGACCGTGGCCACCGCCGGCGCAGCGGCGAACCGCGTCTTTGAAATCCTTGACGCACCCGAGGAAGTGAAGGACGCGCCCGACGCGCGGCCAGTTGCGCGCGCGACACCGCCAGCCGTTGCGGGCGTCACGCACCGCAGCACGGGACGCACCGGCATCATCACCAAGAGCACGCTGCTCGTTCGCGGCGCGCTCGCATTCGACAACGTGAGTTTCGCCTACGACACCGCGAAGCCCGTGTTGCAGGAGGTCAGCTTCGATATTGAGCCCGGCCAGTCCGTCGCCATCATCGGCCCGAGCGGCGTGGGCAAGACAACGCTGCTGAATCTCGTGCCGCGCTTTTTCGATCCGGGAGCGGGCATTGTGAAGCTCGACGGTGTGGACTTGCGCGCGCTCAAGGTGCGCGACCTTCGCGCGCAGATTGCCATCGTGCTACAGGAGCCTGTGCTGCTGCCCACGACGATTTACGAGAACATCGCCTGCGGACGCCCCGGCGCGACGCGCGCCGAGGTTGAGGCCGCCGCGCGCGCCGCAAACGCCCACCTGTTCGTCCAGCAGATGCCCGCGCGCTACAACACCGCCGTCGGCGACGGCGGCGTGAAGTTGAGCGTGGGCGAGCGCCAGCGTCTCGCCCTTGCGCGCGCCTTCCTCAAGGACGCGCCGATTCTTCTGCTCGACGAGCCGACGAGCGCGCTGGACGCCGAAAGCGAGACGCTGATCGTCGAGGGATTGCACACACTCATGCGCGGGCGCACCACGCTCATCGTCGCGCACCGGCTCACAACCATCCGGC
This sequence comes from uncultured Verrucomicrobiota bacterium, assembly GCA_964589935.1. GTDB lineage: Bacteria > Verrucomicrobiota > Verrucomicrobiia > Limisphaerales > VHCN01 > VHCN01. The sequence continues at coordinate 50,420 of CAZPVD010000006.1, forward strand.
GCGTGGACCGCATCCTCGTGCTTGAAGACGGCCGCGTGACCGAAAGCGGCAAGCCCGATGATCTGCTCAAACAGCAGGGTTATTATGCGCGCGTCGTGAGCGGACAAATGGCGCTGGAATGAGACGTGGCGAAGTTTCTAAGGAATTTTCCCGGCTCGCGGCGCGCGGAGATTTCTGCTAACTTCGCTCCGACATGCGAAACAATCTTCTCCGTTTGTTCCGAAGTGCATGTTGCGGCGTGCTGATCGCGTTCGGGCTTCACAATGCGCCGCGCGCGTGTGCCGAGTTAATGGTGCCAATCTCCGTCGAGCAGCTTGCCGCAAAATCCCAACTCATCCTGCGCGGCACAGTGACGAGCAAGACTGTCCAGCGCGACGACGCCGGCCGCATCTACACGCGCGTCGAACTGCAAGTGGCTGAGGTCTGGAAGGGCACGCTCGCGACGAACCGCTTCACCATCGTCCACGGCGGCGGCACTCTCGGCGACCGGCGCGTGACCGTGTCCGGGCAGGCGGAATACATCATCGGCCAGGAAGTCGTCGCGTTCCTTGTCCTCACCGAGCGCGGCGAAGGCGTGAGCATCGGCCTCGCGCAAGGCAAGTTCAACGTGTGGCTGGACGCGAAGACCGGCGAACGCCGCGCGCGCAATCCATTTCATGGGAACGATTCAAACACGCCGGCCAAGGCCGTGAAATCCAGCCCGGCGAACGCGGCCGCACAGGAGCGACTCACGTTGGACACGCTGAAGCAGCGCGCGCAGGGAGGTGCGAAGTGAGGCGCGCCGCGCACCTCGCCGCCGGCATTTTTCTCGCGGTTCTTCTCGCGCCGCTGCTACTCACGCGCGCGTTCGTGCCGGGCTTCACTTCGGGCGGTTCGCTCACGCACTGGGATTTGTCGGGCACAAACACATTCGTCCACACAAACGTCGTCAACCGCTCGACGCGCGCGATCCGCTTCTTCCTCGCCTCGGACGGCTACTCGACGACGAACACCGCGGCGGAGCTGAACGCGCTGCGCGCCAGCTTCGGCCAGTGGCAGTCCGTGCCCGGCACATGGCTCAAGTTCGAGGATGCCGGCCTAGTCGCGCCCGGCGCGGACGTGAACACCTCCGACAACACCAACGTGTTCTACTGGGCGAAATCCAGCACAACGGTCAACGGGGGACATGACAATATCTCCGGCGCGCTCGGTGTAACGTTCACCTCGATATTTTCGGACGGCTCGTTCGCCGAGGCGGACATCGTATTCAATGGTGTCGAGTTTCAATGGTTCACCGATTTTTCCGACACGAACAACGGGAACTACTTCATCGAAACCGTCGCGCTTCACGAGATGGGGCATTTCCTCGGCCTTGATCACTCGCCCGTCGGCGGTGCCATCATGCTGGCACGCGGCAGCACCGGCGTGGGCAAGTTCGCGGGACTGACGCCGGATGAAACCGCGTTTGCCCGCTGGCTCTACCCGCCAACGCCCGCCGCTACAAACTGGGCCATGCTAAAGGGCACTGTGACCAAGGCCGGCTCCGCTGTTTTCGGCGCAAGCATCATCGTGGAGGACTCCAACGGCAACGTCATCGGCAGTGCAGTCACGAGCGCGAATGCCGGCCCGCAAGGCACGTATCAAATCCCTCTGCCCGCGCCCGGCACCTACAGCGTGCGCGCTTGTCCACTTGATCCAAACTCAGGCAATGCGCTCATCACCGGCCTGGACATCGCCAATCCCGATTACGCTGCGGCTGATGCAAATTTCCTCGCGACGACAAACACGAGCGTCACGCTCAATGCCGGCACGACGAACACGCTCGACTTCGCAGTTGCAAATGTCACCCCGGCCTTCCGCGTCTCGCGCATCCGCACGCCGACGAGCGATTCGCTTTCCTACGGCCTCGTCAATTCACCCGTCGCGCTGCGCGTCGGCCAGAGCAACTTCATCGTCGGCGTGTATTCGCCGGATTTCACGAGCGGCATGACGCTCACGATTCCGGGCGATGGGCTGACGGTCGGCGCAACGACATTCGAGTCACAAGTGTTCACCGGCTTCAACCTGCTCTCGGTGCCCATCAGTGTGAGCAGCAACGCCACACCGGGCATGAGAAGCTTCGTCGTGCAATCGGGAACGAACATCGCCTATGCGAACGGCTTCCTGAAAATTTTGCCCGCGGTGCCGGACGTGAACTTCGACGGGCTGGACGACACGTTCCAGCGGAAATACTTCCCCGTGTTCACCGCGACGAACGCCGCGCCCGGCGCGGACCCGGACGGCGACGGCTTCACCAATCAGGCTGAATACATCGCCGGCACGGTGCCGACGAATGCCGCGTCGCTGCTGCGCATCGAGAGCGTCACGCAAAACGCGGGTGGCTGCACCATCACGTGGCAGAGCGGCGCGGGCCATCGCTATCAGGTTTTCAGCAAGCCGCTCGTGGCCGGCACGTTCACCGCGGTCGGCTCACCCGTGACTGCGAACGGCAGTATCACGACGTTCACGGACACTTCGGCGACAAGCGGGATCAAGTTCTACCGCGTGCAAGCGCTCCCGTAAGTCTGCTTGTAGAGGCGGTCTGTGACCGCCGCTGAATCTTAAGACAACAGCGACGCTCACAGAGCGCCGCTACAAAGTCAGTGCAGCACGGGATACGGGTTCGGCAGACGAATCAACTCCGCATCGAGATCGAGGTAATAGTCCAGTCGCGCTTCGGTTTCCTTCTCGTCAATCGCCCGCGCCATGAGCAGATAGGTCGCGTAGTGGTTGCCCTCGGACTCGACGAGACCCGCATAAAACTGCGCCAATTCATCATCCTCGCCGGCGAGTTCCTTCGCGAGCACCTGGAACTTCTCGCAGCTTCGGCCCTCGATGAGCGCGCAGCACAGCAAGTGGTCAATCGCCTGCTGCCGCGTGCCATCGCGCACCGAGCGCATCAGGCCTTTGATCCACAGGCTCGGCTTCGGCTCGCTGAACGGAATGCCGCGCCGCTTGAGCAACGCGAGCACAAGTTCAAAGTGCTGCAACTCCTCGATGGCGATGGCGTTCAGTTCGCTCACGCGCCCGAATAGGTCGCGATACTTTTCAAGATTTAGCGCGGTGGTCGCTGCCTTGCGTTCGAGATGCGCGTGGTCCACGAGCACGGCGGGCAGGTTGGCCTTCATCTTCGGCAGCCAGCCGGCGGGAATTTTCTCGCGGAACAGCAGCATTGCGGACTCAGTTCAGCTTCGCGAGTTCATCGCGCACGAGCTTGACGAGCGGCTGCACCGTCGCGCGGCTGAAGTCGAAGCGGCATCCCGCCGCGGTGAAAAGTTCCGGCAGCGGACGCGAGCCGCCGAGCGCGAGGCCGGCCTTGTAATCGCGCAACGCCTTCGCCTTGTCGCGGCGCGAGTTGGCCCACACCTGCAACGCGCCGAGCTGCGCGATGCCGTATTCGACGTAGTAAAACGGATTCAGAAAAATGTGGGGCTGCCGGTGCCACAGGTTCGTGCGCGCCGACTCGTGCCCGCGCCAGTCCGCGTCGCCGCCGAAGCGGTCCATGAGCGCGAGCCACGCCGCGCCGCGCTCGGCGCGCGTGTGGCCCGGATGCGTGTAAATCCAGTGCTGGAATGCATCCACCGTCGCCATCCACGGGAAGAAGTTGATGATGCCTTCAAGATGCGTCTTGTGCGCGCGCTTCGCCTCGGGCGCGGCGTAAAAGGCTTCGAGGAATTCGTTGCCGAGAAGTTCCATCGCCATTGAGGCGACTTCGCAGAACTCAATTGGCGCGCTACGGTAGGGGTAAAGATTCTCGCCGCGCGCCGCGACCGCGTGGAATGCGTGGCCCGCCTCGTGCAGCAGCGTCTCCACGTCGCGCTGCACGCCGACGGCGTTCATGAAAATGAACGGCAGCCGCGACTCCGCGAGCGTGGACTGGTAGCCGCCGGGCGCCTTGCCCTTGCGGTTCGCGAGGTCGAGAAGGCGCAAGTCCTGCATCATTTGAAACTCACGCGCAAGCCCGCCCTCGTCGAGCAGATCAAAGATGCGCTGCGTGCGCGCGACCATTTCGCCGACCTGCTCGAAAGGCCGCAGCGGCGGGCGGTTGAGCGGGTCCACCGCGAGGTCCCACGGGCGCAGCGACGCGACGCCGAGCTGCTGCTTGCGCTCGGCCTGAAGCTGCCGCACCGCAGGCATGAACTCCGTCTCGACGGCCTCGTGAAACTTCATGCAATCCTCCGGCGTGTAGTCGAATCGCCCGCGCAGCTTGAAGGCGTAATCGCGGTAGTTCGCGAAGCCCGAGTTCTTCGCCATGCGCTGGCGCAGCTCGATTTGCTTCTCGAAGATTTCGTCAAACTTGTCCACCTCGGCGAGGCGGCGGTTCGCGACGAGTGCCCACGCCTCCTGGCGCAGCGCGCGGTCCGGCTCTTCGAGATACCGCGCCATCTGCACGAGCGTGCGCTCCTCGCCGCGGAAGTTCACCGTGAGCGAGCCGGCGAGCTTCTGGTATTGCTGGCCGAGCTTGGCCTCCTCGGTTTCGAGCGGCACGTTCTCCTCGCGGTAAAGTTCGACGCGCAGTTTCGTGTCGCGGTCGAGGACCTCGTAGCGGCGTTTGTCGAGCTGCGCGCGCAACGGGTGCGCGAGGTAAATCTGCGCGAACTTGAACTGCCGCGGTTTCAGCTCCGGCTCGATTTTCTCGACGAAGTGCAGATACGCCTTCTCCGCGTCGGCGCTGTCCGTGTGGCACGTCATGGCGATGTAACGCTTCGAGCCTTCCTCGTCGAGCGCGGCGCTGACTTCGCCGCCGTCGAGGATCCATTGCTCGAACTCGGCGACCGACTTGCAGTGCGACGCGCGCGCTTCGAGCGTGTCGAACAGCGGCGCGACCTGCGCCCAGTCGCCGAGGTCAATGTTTTGAGGAACGAACTTCCGCGGCGTGTGAACGGGCAGCTTGTCGAACGGCAACAAATTCATGGCACGTGAGAATGAGGCATCCGCACCGGCTCGAAAAGAAAAACAGTCGCGAGCCTGCGCTATGAACCCGGCGCGACTCCGCGCCGCTTCGGCGCCTCGGCGGGATGCGGCGACGAGCCGGTAAAGAAAACTTTCTCCGCCGTCTTGCGCAGCATCCATTCGCGCTCGCTTGCGCTGAGGAAGTCCAGCCGGTCGCGCACCAGCGAGACGGACGCCGCGTAAGTGTGGCCGTCCTGCACCTGATACGGGCAGTCGGTCGCCCACATCAGCCGCGACGCGCCGAACGCATCGCGCAGCCGGCGGATCATCGGGATCAAGTCGAGATACGGCATCGCCTTGCGGCCGAGCGCGTAGAAGGCCGAAGTCTTGACGTGAACGTTCGGGAACTTCGCGAGCGCGCAAAGCGCGTCCAGCTCGCTGTCTTTTATCTCCCCCGTCACGCCGATGCGCGCGAAGTGGTCAATCACCACGCGCGTCCGCGGAAACTTCCCGCACATTTCACCGATAGCGGGCAGCGCACCCGGATTGATGAGCGGGCAGACGGCGAGATTCTCGTCCGCGCACGTCGCCCACAATGCCGCCATGCCCGGCGAACCGAGCCACGCATCCACGGTTTGCTTGCCGGGATTGATGCGAAAGCCCCGCACGCCCTGCTTCGCCAGGTCGCGCACCCTGTCGCGCAACAGCGGCGCGTTCTCGTCCACGATGCCCACGCCGCTGAACACGCCGGGAAACCGCCGCATCGAGTCAAGCATGTAACTGTTGTTGAAGCGGTAGAAACTCATCTGGATCAGCACCACGCGGCCCACGCCGTTGGGCCGCGCCAGCGCGAGCAACTCATCCGGCGTGAAGCTCGGCGGCACCATGTCCTTGACCGCGAAACCTTCCGCCAGCGGATAACTCTTCGTGTCCGGCGTCCACACGTGCACGTGCGCGTCAACGAAACCCGGCTGGGAAAACTTCTCCGCCCACGTCGCACAACCCGCAAGCGCAGTGCCGGCGATGCCAGCGGATGACACCTTCACGAAATGACGACGCGACAAACCGGCTTGGCTGGTGGATTGCATGAACAAATCAAACCATCCCGCAAGCGCGCATGTCAACGCGAGCCGTCGCCATCCTCACTCGAAGCGCAGCATGAACTGCCGGTAAAACTCAAACGCCGCCTCGACCTGATCGCACTCGACGTATTCCACCGCCGCGTGCGCGCGGTCAATGCTCCCCGGCCCGATGAGGATGCTCGGCAGCCCTTGCCGCGAGAGCTTGCTTGCGTCGCTGCCGAACGGCACGCCGCCCGGCTCCGGGTTCAGTTTCAGCTCGCCGAGGATTTCCGACGCGAGGCGCACCGGCGGCGCGTCAGCCGCCGTGCCCAAGCCCTCGTCGCGCGTGCGAGGCGGGAGCTGCTCGACTTGCAGCGTGGGATGCCGCGCGCGCAGTTCATCCAGCATCCGCCCGTAACCGGCGAGAACCTCATCCGGCTTCTCGCCGGGAAGCAGCCGGCGATCAATCTCAATCACGCACTCGTCGGGAACGAAGTTCACCTGCACGCCGCCGCTGATAAGCCCCACATTCAACGTCCCCGGCCCGAGCAGCGGATGCTCCCGCGCCTTCAACCGCTCGTGCTCCTGCTCGAAGGCGAGGACGACTCGCGCCATGTTCGAGATCGCATTCAGCCCCAGATGCGGCTTGCTGCTGTGCGCCGCCTTCCCGCGCACGACGACCTTCCACCGCAGCACGCCCTTGCCCGCGATGACCACGCGCATCTCCGTCGGCTCGGCGACGACAGCCGCCTGACCGGTCAAGCCCTGGCAAAACCTCACCACGCCGCGATACGAGTATTCCTCGTCGGCGGCGGCGCAGAGCTGGACTTCGCACGGCGGCGTGATCCCGTCGCGCTTGAGCGACGCGAGCGCAACCATCATCGCGCACAGGCCGCCCTTGTCATCGCACGAGCCGCGCCCGTAAAGCTTGCCCTCCGAAATCGCCGGCTCGAACGGCGGGATGCTCATGCCGTTCACCGCCACCGTGTCCGTGTGCGCCTCGAAGACGATGCGGCGCTTCGGGTCGCGGCCCGGCAGCCGCGCGACGACGTTGGGCCGGTCGGGAAACACCTCCTGCTCGCACGCCTCAATGCCCTGCTTGGTGAAGAAGTCCCGGATGAACGCCGCGATAAATTTCTCCGGCCGCCCGCCCGGATAGGACGGGCTGACGCTGTTGATGCGGACGAGATCGGCGAGCGTGTCGAGCAGGCGCGGTTCAGGCATGGGCCATTACGTCGCAAACCATCGCGTGAAAGTCCAGCCTCGGCGCGCGGTTGAATGAAAAAGGAAGAAGCCGGTTTTCCCGGCTGGCTTCCGTGAATTCCCCGGTGCCTCCCCGGTTTACCTAAACGTCTCCCCGGTTTGCCTAAGCGCCTCCCCGGTTTACGCAAGTGCCTCCCCGGTTTACGCAACTGCCTCCCCGGTCTGCGCAACTGCCTCCCCGGTCTGCGCAACTGCCTCCCCGGTCTGCGCAAGCGCCTCCCCGGTTTGCGCAAGCGGCTCCCGGGTTTGCGCAAGCGGCTCCCCGATTCTCATAAGTGCCTTCCGTGCAGGTAAATATGGGTAATCTGGTTGCTTTGAATCGTTCGCTGGCAATTTGAAGGTAGGGCCGCGCTGCCGCGCGGCCACGAACCACCGGCAGGTCGTCCCTACCCGCCAAAACAGCCCACTCCCCAACCGCATTCCGCGCTTGACGCGGGAATGCGCCTTTGAAAAATTCCCCGCAACTCATCCACGGACAACACAAAGGAAAAACCATGAGCGTTCCCTTGAAATTCAAGTTCCCCATCGCCACCCTCACCAAGGAGGGCGACTACATCCTCACCGCCGCCGAGGCCCACGCCACCGCCATCAACGCCCGCCTGCCCGCCGGCAAGGTCGCCGCGCTGCGCACCCTGCTTGGCCAGGTCGGCACCAAGGCCGTCGGCAAGGCCACTGCCATCGCCGACCTCGGCACTCTCACCACCGCGCAAAATGACGCCTTGAAAGTCCTGCGCCGCCACGTCAGCGACGCGCGCAAATCCGCACGCCTCGCCTTCCCCGGACAGGACGTGAAATTGAAGAATGAATTCCTCGTCGGCAAAAAGGACAGCCACAAGCTCGCGAGCATCCTGCTGGACGCCCGCACCATTCAAGCCGCCTGCGCCGACACCGCGAACGCCGCCGCGCTCGCCGCGCAGGGCTGGATCGCCGCGGACACCACCCAGCTCGACGACGCCATCAACGCCCTCAACACCGCCGACGACACGCAGGAGAGCGCCAAGGGCGGCCCGACCGGCGCGACGGGCGACCGCAACGTGGCCGCCAACGACCTCTACGACGGCCTGCTGGCCGTGCAAAACGCCGCGCACCGCGAATACCCGGCGGAAGACCCCGCGAACATAGACGTGCGCAAGGAATTCCGGCTGGATGATTTCCCGCCCGCCCCGCCCGCCGGCACGCCACCCGCACCCACGCCGCCGCCCAATCCGTGAGCACTCCCTCGCCCCTTCCGAAGGGGAGAGGGCCGGGGTGAGGGCCTTCCGCGCGTCCCCGCTTACACCGCATCCAGCGGACTGCGCACGCCGAGGCCCGGACGCTGCATGACGTGCGTGTAAATCTGCGTCGTCGTCACGTCCTTGTGGCCGAGCAAACCCTGCAAGGTGCGAATGTCGTAACCGTTTTCCAAAAGATGCGTGGCGAAAGAGTGTCGCAAGGTATGACACGTCGCTCGTTTCGAGATTCTGGCCCGTGATACCGCCGACCTCATGCCGCGCTGCAAAGTGTCTTCATGCAAATGATGCCGCAATTGCTGGCCGTTGTAGGAACTGCGGACAAGGTCAGCCGCTGGAAAAACATACTGCCACGCCCATTCCGTAGCCGCTCTTGGGAACTTGCGAGCCACGCCATCGGGCAAAGACGTTGCACCCCGGCCCGCCGCCAGTTCTCGCGCGTGTTGCAAGCGCCATTTTTCTACGTGCACCCCTAATTCCTCCTTCAAACTCTGCGGCAAGACCGTGACGCGATCTTTCCCTCCCTTGCCGCCGCGCACCATGATTTGGTTGCGTTGAAAATCTACATCCTTGATCCGCAAGCGCAGCAACTCCATCAGGCGCAAACCCGTCCCGTAAAGCAGACGCAGTGGAAGTTGATATTCACTTGCCGCCGAATCCAACACCCGCCGGACTTCCTCCGGCGACAACACTTCCGGCAGACGCGCTGGACGCCGCACCCGCTCAAATGTTCCGATCTCTTCCACATGCAAATGCAAAACTTCACGATACAAAAATATCAACGCGTTCAAAGCTTGTGCCTGCGTAGCCGCCGCCACTTTGAGCCGCGACGATAAATCAGAAAGAAATTGTGCGATTGCTTCGGGCAGTAAATCTCTGGGATGTCGCCATTGGCCATCCTTTTTGTGGAACCGGAGAAAGCGAACTACCCACTGCCAGTAAGAGTCTTCGGTCCGCTTGGAGAAATACTTGAACCTCGCCACTTCGTGAAACTGCTCCCGCAATTTTGCCTTCGGATTCGGAACCAGTTTGGTCCTGCTGCCTGCGGTTTTTCCCGGATCAATATTCATGGACGAAAAATCCATAAACCCTTGTTGACCTTGAGGAAAGTCGAAAATAGAGTGCCAGCATGACAGTTTTGATAGACCGCAAGTTGCGGTCGAATACCTGTTAGGCTGCTCGCGCTATGGAACCATTTATTATCATCCTGTTCGCACCCGTTGTTTTCGGCGGGATTGTGGGTTGGTTTGCACGAGGTAGGATTACGCCGACGGTTATGATTTGCGTTGGTCTGTCGCTTATTATTTTGGCCGCGGGGATGATTTCAAGCGCATCGAGCGACGGTATTACTTGGCAGAATTGGCCCCAAGCCTTGTTTTATGATTTTATCCCGTATCTCATTTTTATTCTTACTCCGTGCCTTATTGGTGGTATGATTGGTAGCGCACTTGCGCGGTATGTAAAGCGGCGCAAGATTCGCCAGATGTTGTGATTTTACCGCAGCCTAACAAATCGCTGCAGGCAACGCGGGATGGCGCCTTCAGTTTGCCGAGAAGTCGCTGGTTGGCGGATGTCACCGGTCCCGCGTGCCTGAGCTCTGGACGTTAGGCGCTTCTACGCACGTCTTGTAATCCGAGCCGAAAACCCTACGATGACGACGTGCCCACAATTTTACGCGAACGCGGTTTCCGCTTCTTCTTTTACATGGCCGACAGGTTCGAGCCTCCGCACGTCCACGTTCAGCGTGACGACTGCGCCGCGAAGCTCTGGCTCGACCCGCTCGAATTCCTTTCGTCGAGGGCTTCCGCCGCCACGAAGCCAACGATATTCTTCACATCACAGAACAGCACCGCGACGAATTCCTTCGGGCGTGGTATAAGTCCTTCGGAAACCTGAGCCATGAATGACCTTCGCATCCATCACGTTACCTTTAGCGCCGATTCCATGTCCGTGAGTTTTTCGGACGAGCGCAGCGTTACGGTGTCCCTCAGCTATTTTCCACGCCTGCGTGAGGCGCAGCCTCAGCAGCGCGAGCAGTGGCAACTCATCGGGCGTGGCCTTGGCGTCCACTGGGAGGCGTTGGACGAGGATTTGTCAGTCGAGAACATTCTCTCGGCTTACAGCCGCGCCAAGGCAGGCGAGTATGCGCACGCTTCACACGCATAACGAAGCGCCTAATAACAATGTTAGGCGGCATGGAGCGCAGCAGTCATGTTCATTGATCCAGATAACCCGTTGGCCGCTGAAATCCTGCAAGAGGCAGGCGAAGCCTATTTCGCAGGATGCAAAAAAATGGTCGCTTCTCTCGAAGCATTGAGTGCCTTCGACCGAGCGGTTGGTTCGTCGGCTCAGGATGACGAGCAGGTCAGGCTCAGGACTCAGCTGCTCGATGAGGCTGCGCAGCGTGTCCATTTCGTCGTCATCCAGCGAGACGCCATGCAGCTTTCGTGGTCCGAGACGTTCCTTGATGATTACGGAGTCCCGGCTGACGTGAGAGCCCGAATGGGACAGCCGCCGCGGAAGAATTGCTAGAGAGGGACATGCCAAACATGACACCCAACCATGCCCAGCGAACCCGGCGGAGCGTCGTCGTTGCAGTCGTTGCGTCCCGTGCGCCGGGTCGCTGTAGCTCTGGTCGTAGGCCACGTCGCGTGTCATGAGTGATTCCATGCTCATCCCGTTTTGGATCGCGCCGCCGAGCCAGCATGGACCACTTGGCTTTGGGGTCACCGCACACTCCCTGGCTGACGCGTTGCACATCATCGAGAGCGCCGGTTACCCGCTGCCAGAGGACAGGAGCAGGTTGCGCGTCACCGAGAAAGTTCGCGTCTCAGACCTTGACGAGGCGCATGTCGTTCGGAACATGGGGCCGATGGTTGTGCGCGGCATTTGGTATCCATTCACGAAAGTCGGAGCATGAGAGGGACGCGGCGCAACCCTGCGCCATCGAGGTCGGCGGCTTGCCGGCGGGGTTGTAGCTCCGGGTCGTCAGGCGAAATGAAGAATCATGAACGATGGACATTGAATCCGGGCGGCTCCTTCATCATTCATCATTCACCCTCATCATTCCGCCTCATCCCTTCACCTGTTGCAGGCAGTGGGTGAGATACGGCAGGAGTTGTTTCTTGCGCGAGACGATGCCGTTGAGTTCGTAGATGCCCGGTTCGAGCTTGGGGTAGTCAATGCGGTCGAGCACGGTCTTCGGCCCGGCCACGAGCAGCAGCGAGGTCTGCAACACCACGTCCGTCACGAGCAGCGCGCTAAAGAGGTAGCCCTTCTCGTCGCGGTAGTATTCCAGCGCGGCGGTCACATCGGCCTTGCGCTTGTGGAACTGGCCGAAGCCGATCTCCTCGATCTGCGCGACGCTGAAGGCGCGCCCCGCCTCGATGTATTCCTTGCAGTCCGCGGTGATGGCCTGCGCCGCGGGCTTGGAGGTGAGCACGGAGCCGGAGGCGAAGAGCTTCTCGGTGAAGTCGGTGGCGTTCACGCCGGAGAGTTGCTCGAGCCTCGCGAGGATTTCCGCGTCGCGCGCGGTGGTCGTGGGCGAGGTGAGGTTCAGCGTGTCGGAGACAAGTCCCGCGAGGAGCAGGCCGGCGACGGGCTTGGGCAGTTCGATGCCGTTCCGGAAGAAGCAGTCCGCGACGATGGTGCTGGTGGAGCCGACGGGTTCGTTGCGGAAGAGGATGGGTTGCTGCGTCGTGAGCGCGCCGATGCGGTGGTGGTCAATGATTTCAAGAATCTCGACCTTGTCCGCGCCCTGCACGGCCTGCGAAAGCTCGTTGTGATCCACGAGGATGAGCTGGCGCTCGACTTTTTTCAGGAAGTCGGTCTTGGAGAGCACGCCCACGGTGCGGCCCTGCGTGTCGAGCACGGGAAAGGCGTGGAACTGCGACGCCGTCGCGACGGCCTGCACGTCGGCAAGGGATTCATCCTCCCCAAATGTGAGGAAGTGCTCATGGATAACGTGCTTCACGGCAATCGCCGCGCGGCAGAGCGCCGCGGTGCTGGCGGTGTCGTGCGGCGAGAGGACGAGGGAGACTTCGTTTTGCTTCGCGGCCTCGACGGTCTTGCGTTCCACGTCCAGCCCGCCGGTGACGATGACGAGGCGGACGCGCTCACGGATGGCGAGGTTCTGCACGTCCCAGCGGTCGCCGACGACGACGATGAGCTTCTCGCGCGGATACTTCTCCAGCCGTTCGGCGAAGGACTCGACGCTCATCGCGCCGATCATGAGCACGAGGTCCTCCTCGCGGTCCGGCTCGGTGGCGAAGAGCATCTTGCCGCCGAGGCAGCGCGCGAGGCCGCGCACGGAGCAGAGCACGCGGCGCGAATCGAATGGCTTGCTGCCCGCGGGAAAAAAGAACTGCGAAATCTTGAAGAGCGAAAGCAGGCCACGGCAGGAACGGTCGTCGTTGAGGACGGGCAGCGCGCGAATGTTGCGCTCGTCCATGAGCGTGAGCGCCTCGGCCACGGTGGCGTCGGGCGCGACGCTGACGACGTTCGGCTGCATCACGTCGCGGACCTTCGGTGACACGTCGGCGATGAAGCGCGGCGGCTCGACGCCAAACGTGCGCAGGACGAAGTCAATGCGTTCGTTCGTGTCGCCGCAGCGCGCGGCGACCGCGCCGGGCAGGCCGGTGCGGCGCTTGAACTCCGCGTAGCCGATGGCCGAGCAGATGGCGTCGGTGTCGGGGTTGCGGTGTCCGATGACGAGAACTTCACTCATGCAAATGCCCGGCGAAGCTACCGGGCGGAAGCGAATGGAAAAAGGAAAAAGGCGCGAAACCCAAGCGATCCCATTTGAGCCTCCACTCCGATCATAGAACGATGTAAGATTCTCGGCGAATGATGAGACGCGCCTGGATGACGTTGCAGACGATTCTGCCGCACGCGCTTTGTCTCATCGGCGTTGCGGTTCCCTCGTCGTTGGCGCAGCAAATCTATTTCAACGATTTCAACGGCCCGATTGGCTCGACTTATCCGGAGTGGACTTCCTCGCCCATCACTTATGCGAGCACGACGCTGCCGCCCAAGTCCGGCGCGCTGCCGGCGCCGGCCGTGACGAATTGCGCGTCGCCCAAGGGCGGGCAGCGGTTCCTCGGCGAGTTCGGCGGGCCGCTCATCGCGGCGCAAGGCGACCCGGCCTACATGCGCGTGCGGGTGGATCAAACCATTCATCTCACGCTGACCAATCTGCCGCCGCACGCCGCGGTGAGGGTGGAGTTCGACCTTTATCTTCTGAAGTCGTGGGACGGCAACAGCCCCGCCTACGGGCCGGATCGCTGGAAACTGAGCGTCGCGAGCGGGCCTGTCCTGCTGGACACGACGTTCTCGAACAATCCAAAGTTGAAGACGGACGGGAGTTACCAGAACTATCCCAAGCCGGGCAGTCTGCCGTGGACGGGCGCGGCATCCACGAACACGCTCGGCTACAGCGGTTTTTTTGCGGACAGCATTTATCATCTGGAATACAGCTTCATCCACACGGAGCGCGCGTTGGTGCTGGACTTCAGCAGCAGTTTGTTTGAAGGCAAGGGCACGGTGGACGAAAGTTGGGGACTCGACAACGTGAGGGTTACGGCGCTTCCGGCGGTTCCGCAGGAGAAGGACAAGCCGCAAGCGAACAAACAACAGCGAAGCAAGTTGACGAAGTGAACGCGCACAGCCGTTGCACGGGCTTGCTTCACAGGGAGAATTCCTCCAAGCTCCAACTCATGAGCGAACCCAACATCTGCCAGCGCGCGCCACTCGTCCAGAAAATCGAACCCGGCACTTATTGGTGGTGCGCGTGCGGCCGTTCAAAGAGCCAGCCGTTTTGCGACGGCTCGCACAAGGGAAGCGGCTTCTCCCCGAAACAGATCGAGATCACCGAGGCGAAGACGGTCGCGTGGTGCATGTGCAAGCACACGAAGAATTCGCCCTTCTGCGACGGCAGCCACAGCAAAGTGTAGGAATTGCCGGTTGCTGATTTGCTGTAGAGCGAGCGTTTGTTAGGAACCTCGCGGGATCAATCGCAATTCGCAAATCCGAAATCAGAGATTTGCTTCACTCCTTCTTCTTGAACAGATCGAGGACGTCCGGGTTGTTCAAGTCCACGAGGTCGTAGCTTAATTCGGGATTGCGGGCGTGGGCTTTGCGAATTTGCTCACGCAGGCGCATCACGGCGGGCATGGCGCTGCTGCGCACGGCGCCGGCCGTGAGCGTGGTCTTGAACGTGATGAACAGGAGGCATTCCTCATCCACGTCCATCACGGTGGCGGAGAAGTTCTCGCCGTTCATGGTCACGCTGCTGAAGCCGCGGTCGGCGAGCTGGCCGACGAAGAGAAGTTCGCCAGCGTTGTAGGCGTTCGAGGCGAGCGAGGCGAGCGCGACGGTGTCGAGCTTGCCGGTCGCGCCGCACGCGCGCAGGAGCGGGCCGTTGCGATGCACGAAGAGGGCGAACGTCGCGCCGCTGCGGTTGAGGACACCGCTGAGAATGGCGTCAATCTCGTCGAGATCTTCCTGAAGCAGTTGTGGAAAGCCGGTCATGCTACGCGGCCTTGCGCGAGGCGGGGTTGATGAACTTGTGGATGAGCATCGAGGCGACGGCGTTGAGCGGCTCGAATACGCCCTCGCAGCGCGTCGCCACGCCCCCGAAGGACGGCACGCGCGTCTCGCGGTTGTTCAGCAGGAATTCCATGTATTCCGTCGGCGCGGCATTGGGCAGGTCGCGCTTGTTGTATTGCAGCACATAGGGAATGTCGGCGAGGTTGAGCTTGAGCGTGCGCAGGTTGTCCTCAAGATTTTTGAAGCTCTCGATGTTCTCCTCCATCTTGTCGCAGTTGGAGTCGGCGACGAACACGATGCCGTCCACGCCGCGAAGCACGAGCTGGCGCGTGGTGTTGTAGATGACCTGGCCGGGCACGGTGTAGAGCTGGAACTTCGTCTTGAAGCCGCGCACCGTCATGGTTTCGATGGGGAAGAAGTCGAAGAAGAGCGTGCGGTCGGAACTCGTCGCGAGGCTGACGAGTTTGCTCATGCTCTCGGGCGTGTTGGTGTGGACGTGGGCGTGAACCTGTTCGAGGTTGGTTGTCTTGCCACCGCGGGCCGGACCGTAATAGACGATCTTGACCTGCAGTTCCTTGATGGCTTGGTTGATGATGGCCATGCGGTTCAGCGGGTGAGTTCGACAACGAGCGCTTGCAATTGCGTCGTGGGCAGCGATGCGCCGGCACGCCCGGCGATGGCGACAAAAAATGTCCCTGCATCAAACAGCATCCACGGCACGCCCGCGGCATTGAGGCTGAATGAAGTCACATCACCGAGGTTCAAGCTTCCCACCGCCTGGTCGAGACGGTCGAAAGCCTGCGGCAGCAGCGAGGCGAGACGGTCGCTGAGGATTCCCGGCGGCATTTGCTGCGCGACAATCAGCCCCTGATGCGATGACACGAACGCGCCCGCCACGCCCGGCAGGCCGAGCGCCGAACGCACGACATCCGCCGGCGTCATGCGCGAACGCGCGCTGATGAAAGTCGTGTTCCCTGACTGCCCCGACATCCGATACTGGTGGTTCAGATAGAGCGGCGTCAGGACGCTGAGAGGCAGCGTGAGCGTGGTATCGTCGTAAGTGGAAGGCTGCGAATTCGGCGTGGGAACGGCCCAACTGCGAAGCTGCTTCCACGTGTAGGCCACGCGGCCCGTCTTGAGCGCGGCACCAACATCATCGCTCGGCAGCGCGAGGCCGTTGATGCCGAGCACGGTGATTTCGCGGCGCAAACCGTCTGGCCAGTCGGCACTCAATTCGGAAATGGGCGCCTTGAGAAATGCCGTGCTCGCCGTGCTGCCGGCGCGCGCGACGGCGGTGGATGGCTTGGGCGCGTGCGGATGGCCCGTAGTCACCGGCGCGGGAGCCGGTGCCATAAGCGAGGGATCGCCCTTCTTCAGGAACGGCGGCTTCATGTCCGCGGGCACGGAAGCGACTTTTTGATCCGGCCGGCGCGCGAGCAACGATACGGGCAGTCTGGATAAGAGCACGTCCAGTGAAAGTGTCACGAGCACTTCATCGTGCGCCGTGGAATCGGAGAAAACACCGGGCGGCCCCGCGACGCGGATTCGGAAAAAAGGGATTTTCACCGAGCCGGTGGGCAGTTGTTCCAGAAGCTGCGCGGGTTCGAGCTTGAGCGTGGCATCCGGCGGCGGTGGATTCGCGATGATTGTTGTGAGCGGCGGCTTGAGCTTTTCGACCAGCGCCGCGAGAGGGATGGTCACGGGGCCGGACGCGCCCTGTTCTGGATGAATGTGTTGTGTGTCAGACATGCGGCTCGCGGCTGGTGCTGGACAGCCCGCTTCTTCTGTCCCAAATCGCTTGATGTGGCAAACAAAAAGCGCAAACTTCGTGTGTGCCGGTTCAATATAAAATCCTCGTGCTCGACGACGAGCCGGGTTTTCTCCAGATGTGCCAGGAGCTGCTCGCCGCGCTCCCGATGCATCCGGAGGTCCACACGGTGACTTCCGGCGCGGATGCCCTCGCGCGTCTGGACACGGAGCCGTTTTCACTGCTGCTCACGGATTTGCGGATGCCGGGCATGGACGGCTTTCAAGTGCTCTCCATTGTCCGGCGCAAGTTTCCCGACATGCGCACCATCGTGATGACGGCCGTCATGGATGAGCAGTATCGCACGCGCGCTTATTCGCTGGGCATTGACCTTTATCTTGAAAAGCCGCGCAACACGCAGGAAACAAAACTCTTCATCGAGTGCATTGAATCCCTTCTCACACGCGAGCAACACGGCGGCTTCCGCGGCGTGCAGAGCAAGAGCCTCATGGACATCATCCAGATGGAATGCGTCTCGATGAGTTCCACCGTGCTCAAGATTCGCAACGGCGCGGTCGAGGGCCGCATCTGGATTCAAAATGGCGACGTGGTGGACGCCGAGACCGGCAGCCTTGCCGCTGAGGAGGCCTTCAAGGCCATCCTCGCGTGGAAGTCCGGCAGCTTCGAGACGCTCCCGCCCGACCCGACACGCGAGCGCCGCATCTTCGCAAACTATCAGGGCCTCCTGCTCGATTCCGCGCAGACCGCGGATGAAGTTCGCTCCGGAGAAATTCCCGTCGAACGAATCGCCGAGGGCACGGCGCCGGCCTCGCCGCTCGCGATGCTCGCCAGGTTCAAGGGTGTGGAATTCGTCGTCGCGCTCCAGCCCGCCGCGCCCAAACCGCTCGACCACTGGTCGTGCGCGAACCCCGATCAGGTCGCCGACTGGACGCGCAAGACCTTGCAGAGCTTTCGCGTGCTCGGCGAGAAGCTGAACCTCGGCGGCCTCGACACGATTGTCGGCATCGGCACGCAGCGCAACCTCGGCGTCGCGCCGCAAGGCGAGCGCACTCTTTGCGCCGGCTTCAGCCGCGCGCTGCCCACCGACGAGGCGCGCAAAACACTCAAGCAAATGCTCGCACAATGGGCTTCCTGAACATCTTCTCCAAGACCCCTTCGGAAACGAAGCTCGAGCGCCTGCCCTCCGGCAGCTTCACGCTCGACCGCAACGGCCGCGTCATCGCCTCGACGCTGCCCGCGTCCTTCCCCGATGACCTCCGCAAGCAGATCGGCGCCACTGTGATTGAAGCCTTCACCTCGGCCCGCGCGGCGAACCTCCCGCTCACCGAGCTGCACGCGCACTTCGGCGGCCTCAAGCTCACCGCCAAGGAACAGCGCGGCGGTGCGATGATTATGCTTGCCCCGGCACGCTGAAGGGCCGCTAAATCCCGCCACGCGCCATGAGCAGCGAAAAGAAAAAAATTGACGACCTCATCACCCAGCTCGAAGCCCACGTCGAGAGCTGGAAGAACTTCAACCGCTTTCTCAACAAGGCGCGCAGCAAGCAGTTCAGCGAGGACGACGAATCCGAGTTCCTCGAAACCAAGAGCGTCATCCTGCAGGAGCTGGAAGTCATCTGCGCCTCCTTCGAGAGCGGCGCGCCGAACAAGGAGGAAATCCGCGCCCTCATCAACAACGCGCCCTCCATCCGCTACCTCGGCGAGCTGAACGAGAACACCCTGCGCAGCCTCGAAAACCAGTGGCACCGCGTCTTCGGCGACTGGCAGACCCTCCTCGGCCAGCTCAAGGTCAAGCAGCGCGAACTGGCCGCGACCGGCGGCTTCTTCAGCAAACTCTTCGGGAAAAAGTAGGCGGAACGCCGACCAAACAGCTCAACGACCGGCCGGCTTCGTGAACGCCGTCACGCTCTGGATTTTCGCCGCGCGCGCCGCGTCCATCACCTTCACGATCTCGCCGAATGGCGCATCCGTGTCCGCGCGGATGGAGAGCGTGGCCTGCGGGTTGCCGGCGGCGCGCAACGCAAGCTCCTCCTCAAGCCGCTGGATGGTCACGGGCTTGTCGCCGAGGTAGAGGTGCGGCTCCTGCTTGGCGACGGTGACGACGAGCGGGGCGTTCTCGGTCGCGCCCTCCTTCGCCTGCTTGGAGACGGGCAGCGCGAGCTTGATGGCCGGCTGCTGCTTGAACGTCGTGCTCACGACGAGAAAAATCAGCACCACCATCAGCACGTCAATCAGCGACACGATGATGACCGAGGGCGGGGTGCGCCGTTTGCGGAGCAGAAAGCGCATCACCTCGTCTCCGGCTTCACGTAGAAGCGCCGCAGGAAGTCGTCGCACTGGCTCTCCAGCTCCACGGCGAGCGTCTCCACCTTGCGCGTGAAATAGCTCCACGCCACCAGCGAGGGGATCGCGATGAGCAGCCCCATCATCGTCGCGCGCAACGCCAGCGCGATGCCGCCGGCGAACACCCCGCTCTCGCCCGAACTCACCGCGCCGAGGTTGCCGAAGAGCATGATCAAACCGTAAATCGTCCCCACCAGTCCGAGCAGCGGCGCGATGCCGGTGATGATTTCGAGGACGACGATGCCGCGTTCGAGCTGCGCGACCTCGTGGCGCGCGCGCGTTTGCAGCGCCTCGATGTTCTCCGCGCGCGGGCAGTCCAAGTGCGTCGCCGCCGCGATGAGCAGCCGGCTCAACGGGGACGGGTGCTTCTCGCAGATGCGGTGCAGCATCGGCAGTTCGCCGTCGCTCTTGCAGTTGCGCGCCGCCTCGGCCACGCCGGGCGGGATGACGCGGTCCCAGCGCAGCGCCAGCGCGCGCTCGATGATGAACGTGACGCTGACAATCGAGGTCAGCACCAGCAGAAGCAGAATCAGGTTTTCCATGTGTCAGACAAACGCGGGCGGAATTGAAGCGTGTTCAACGGACGCCGCGCAAGTGGTTTGATTCGATCCGGCGGGAAAGTTTTCTCCGTCAGTTGTAGTAGAAGGTGAACTTCACATCGCGGAAGTCCGCGTCCATCTGCCGCCGCATGTCCGCCGGCCACTTCGCGAACGGCGACGGGTCCTTGATGGCCGCCATGCAAAAGTAACCGAAGAACTCGCCGACATCGTTCGACGCCATCTTGAGGTCTGTCACGCGGCCGTCGGAATGAAGCCGGAACGAAACGACCACCTTGCCCCGCGGCGAGGGCCGGTCCGCGAGCAAATCCCACCAGCGCTGCTGCACCGCTGCGATGAGCGCGTTGTCATACGCGCCCAGTAGCGAGCTGCGCACGTCCAAGCCCTCCGAGCCAATGCGCCGAACGCCGCCGCTTTGCTGCATCTTCTGCCCCGCGATGGCCATGCCGGCATCCTTCTGCGCACGCGCCTGCGCCAGTGTGCGCGGACGCTCTTGCGCCGGCTCCGGCGGCGGCGTGGGCTGCAAATCCTGCGGGCCGGTGCCTTTTGTCGCGACGGGTTTTTGCTCTGGCTGCGGCTTCACCGGCGCGAGGTCGCCCGGCGCGGGCACCGGCTTGGGTGCGGGCTTGTTGTCGGCCACCTGCATTTTCTCCGCCGGCTTCGTGACGGGCTTGGGCGGTTCCGGCGGTTTCTCGGCGACTTTCGGCTGCGGCGGCGCGGGCTTGGGTTCGGGCTGCGGCGGTTTCTGCGGCGCGGCTTCCTCCGGCGGCTTCGTCGTGGACGCGACCTGCGGCTTGCTCGCCTCGACGACCTTGATGATCTGCGTCTGCTTGCCCTCGATTTTTGGATCGTTCTTGTCGCTTGGAACCGGGTTCGCCGCGCGCGTGCTGTGCGAGGACATGAACTTCGCGTTCGGCGGCGGGTCGGCCACGGCGTTGCGCGGGTCCACGTCAACGAATGTCAGGCGCACCTCCCGCTCCGGGTCAGGCGGGCGCTGCTTTTCCAGCAACTTTTTTAGCTTCTCGGGATCGAGCGGCTTTGGCAGGAGGAACTTCATCTCCGTCAACTGCCGCACCCATTTCGGCAGCGGCAGGTCCACGATGCCGAGCTTGCGGCCGAGCATGTAGCCGCCGTAAAGCGACGCGTGCAGCAGCAGCGACAACGCGAGCGCAAACGCCACGCGGTCGCGCCGCATCCATTCGCGCCAGTCAAAACTTTGTCGGCCACTCGCCATCGCACTAAGAATGCAAGACGCGACGCGAAGGGGCAACTGTTTGTTCAGTTGCGATTCATTTCGGTTGCGAAATTGAACTCCACTCGTCCGCGCGTTTGCCGCAACATCCGCATCACCTGATGCCAACAAGGCGAAGCCAAAACGAACTCGATGCGCGCTTCATGCGACTCGCGCTCGCGCTGGCTCGTCGGGCCACGGGTGAAACCTCGCCCAACCCGCTCGTCGGCGCTGTGCTGGTGAAAGGTGGCCGCGTCATCGGGCGCGGGTGGCATCACTGCGCCGGCCAGCCGCACGCAGAGATTGAGGCGCTCCGCGACGCACAACGCCGCGGCAATTCGACACGCGGCACGACGCTTTACGTCACGCTCGAACCGTGCTGCACGCACGGGCGCACGCCGCCCTGCACCGAGGCGATCATCGCCGCCGACATTCGCCGTGTCATCGTTGCCACGACCGATCCGAACCCCGCGCATCGCGGACGCGGCTTCGCCCTGCTGGAAAAAGCCGGCGTGAAGGTCACCCCCGGCGTCCTCGCCGCAGAGGCCGCGCGGCTCAACGAAGCCTTCAACCACTGGATCATTCACCGAACGCCCTTCGTCACCGTGAAGGCCGCGATGACGCTCGACGGAAAAATCGCGACTGCCAGCGGCGAATCGAAATGGATCACCGGCGAACAATCGCGGGAACATGCGATGAAACTCCGTCGAGCCGCAGACGCCGTCCTCGTCGGCATCAACACCGTGCTCGCGGATGATCCGGCGCTCACGGTGAGAAGTTCAAAGTTCAAAGTTCAAAGTTCAAAGTTCAATGCGCTCCCACGCCGCCGGATGATTCTTGACTCGCAGGCGCGCACGCCGCTGACGGCGAAAGTGGTGCGGGATGAGTTTGCCGCGTTCACCACCATCGTCGTCGGCAAGCGCGCACCAAAGCGCCGTGTCGCCGCGTTGGAAAAGCATGTCCGAGTTTGGCGCGCGCAGGGGCGCGGCGGGCGCATTGACCTGCGCTGGCTGCTGCGCCGGCTCGGCCGCGAAAATGTCACAAGCCTGCTGGTCGAAGGCGGCGGCGAGGTGAATGCGTCGTTCCTCTTCGGCGGCCACGCGCAGCGCGTCGCCTTCTTTTATGCGCCGAAAGTGCTCGGCGGCCGCGACGCCCGCAAAGGCGTGGCCGGCGACGGTGCCCGCTCGCTCACGGATGTTCTACAGTTGCGCGAGGTCGAATGGCGGCGGCTCGGCGCGGATTTGCTGCTCACGGCCCGTGTTGGTAAAGCGTAGCATTCATCAGGCGTTTTGCTCGACGGGCCTTTGCCGGCTGCTACGCTGCGAGAAATTCGCCCGATGCGTCCGGCCCGGCACAGTTTCTTCAAGCACGCGGTTTTCTTCGCCGCGTCGCTGCTGCTTTCATTCGCGACCCGCGCGGACCAGGTCGTCGTCAGCGAAATCATGTATCACGCGCCGCGCGATCTGCCGGCGTGGGTCGAGGTGTGGAACCAGACCGCGACGCCGTTCGACATCGCGAAGTGGCGGCTCACCGGCTCGATTGATTTCGAGTTCCCCGACTTCACGGCGGCGAATGCGATGGCGTCGTTCCTGCGGCCCTTCGAGCGCATCGTGATTTCGAGCGCCACGCCGGAGCAGACACGCGCGGCCTACACGAACATCCCGCCCGGCGTGCGCGTCTTTGGCCCGTGGATCGGGCGCATCATCCCGGCGGGCGACCGCGTCACGCTCAAGGACAAGAACGGCGTCGCCGTCTGCACGGTGCGCTGGTCGGACCACGGCCACTGGCCAGCGGCGGCGAACGGCGCGGGCCACTCGCTCGTGCTGCGCGACTCGAACCGCAAAATTGACGACTGGCGGAACTGGACCGCCAGCGCGCGACCGCTCGGCACGCCGGGCTTTGCGCCGACGAACGAAGCGCCGTCTGTCGCGGCAGCACTGCGGCTGAATGAAATCCAGTTCGCGCCGAAAGGCGGCAAGGCCGAGTGGATTGAAATCTTCAACTCCGGCACGAACACGGTGCGGCTCGACGGAATCGCGCTCGCATCGCGCGCGGATTTTTATGACTCGGTTTCGCTCAACGGCGAGCTGCCCGCGGGCGCATGCCGGAGCTGGCCCGTGCCGTTCACGGTGCGCAACGGTGAACTACCAGTGTTCCTTGTCGGTCCCGAGCGAACTGTGCTCGACGCGCACGTGTTCGTGCCGCCGAGGCGCAGCAACAATTTGCAGGCATTCCCCGATGGCGCGAAGGAGTGGTTCGCCGGCGAAAAAGCGACGCGCGACGCGAGCAACAACCCGGCACGGAACACCAACATCGTCATCAACGAGATTTTCTTCGCGCCACCGCACACGCTGAAGAAGCTGGCGTTCGTCGAACTGTTCAACCGCGGCCGCGCGACGGTGGACTTGAGCGACTGGGCGTTCACTGAGGGAATTTCATTCACCTTCGCGCGCGGCACGCGGCTGGAGGCGGGCGAGTTCATCGTCGTGGCGGCGGACGCGAAGCGCCTGCGCGCGGCGCATCCAGGCATCAACATCGCGGGCACGTTTGAGGCAAAGCTCGGCCACGACGGCGATCTGCTGCGGCTCGAAGACGACCGCGAGAATCTCGTGAACCAGGTGGATTTCCGCGTCGGCGGCGACTGGCCGGAGTGGACGCATTCCGGCGGCAGCAGCATGGAACTCGTCAACCCGCTGATGGACAACTCGCTCGCGTCCGCGTGGCGCGACAGCGACGAGTCGCAGAAGGGCGAATGGAAAACCTACCGCTGCGAAGGCGTGTATGAGCAGCTCCACGCCGACGGCGCGCCGACGGATTTTAAGGAGCTGCACTTCCACCTCGTCGGCGACGCGCACGTCGCGTTGCGGAACATCCAGCTTCGCCGCGACGGACAGGGTGCGAACCTGCTCGCCAACAGCACGCGCATGTCGCCGGATGGTTCAGGCGCGACAGGCTGGCTCGCGCAGGGCAATCACTGGTCCTCGTTCGCGACAAACGGCGAACTGCACATCGTCTCCGAAGGACACGGCGACAACCGCCCCGACCATGTTGAACTCGACTGCGTCGGCATCGAGAAGGGCAAGCGCTACGAGCTGACCTTCGAGGCGCGATGGATCGCGGGCAATCCACGCCTCATCGCGCAGACGTGGGACCACAGCATCGGCGAATCGTTTCTGATTGATGTGCCCGCCGCGCTCGGCACGCCGGGCCGTCGTAACTCGCGCTTCGAGCCGTCGCCCGCGCCGCAGGTGGACGCGCTGCGCCACAGCCCGGCAGTGCCGCGCTCGAAAGACACGGTTCGCGTGACGGTGAAGGTGACTTCCGCCACGCCGCTCCCGCGCGGCGCGGTGAAATTGTTTCACCGTCCCGACAGCGAGAAGGGCGACAAGCCGTGGAAGGAATTGGAAATGTTCGATGACGGCACGAACGGCGACGAGATTGCGGGCGATGGAATCTTCACGGCGCAGTTGCCGGAGTATCATCGCAACGGGCAGATCGTGCAGTTTTACGTCAAGGCGACTGGCGCGGGCGGCGCGGCGACGGTGATCCCGCGGCGCGGCGCGGACGCGCCGGCGATGTTCGTGATGGACGACCGCACGGAGCCGCGCGATCTGCGGCTCGCGCGCTACATCATTTCCGACCACGACTACGGCGCGATCAACCACGGGCACGTCGCCGAGTATGGCTTTCACTTCCCGCGGCTCTCGAACCACTACTTCAACTGCACTTACATCCACGACGAGGGTGAGATTTATTACGGCGCGGAAATCCGCACGGCGGGCAGCCCGTGGACGCGCAGCGGTGATCTCGGCCGCGGCAAGGTGAAGCTCCCGCGCGACCACGCGTTCCGCGAGCACGACAAGTTCACCTACGACAACGACCCCGACGGCGGCGCGCGGCATCACAACCGGCTCACGCGCTACTGGCTTTATTTGCTTGGCGAGCCGGCGAGCGAGAACGAGTTCATCCGCGTCGTCGTCAACGCGTGGCCGCCGATGCTGCGCGAGGACAACGAAATCGTCGGCAACGACTTCCTCGACCGCAACTGGCCGCGCGGCCACAACGGCGACCTCTACCGCATTGACGACGAGTGGTGGTTCACCGACGCGTGGGGCCAAAACTCGCAGGACGCGGACTGGCGTTACAAGGGCAGCGACAGTTCCATCCGTTACCGCACCGAGTGGATGAAGCGCACGAACGAGGCCGAGGATGATTTCACCGCGCTCATTGATCTCTTCCGCCTCATCAGCAATCCGAAGACGCCGCGTTACGAGCTGGAGCGGTTGCTCGATCCCGACTCGCTCGCGAAGACCATCGTGGTGCGCGGCTTCATCGGCGACTGGGACACGTTCGTGATGCACCGCGGCAAAAACGCGTATCTCTACCGCCGTCCGACGGACGGGCGCTTCATGTTGCTGCACTGGGACAGCGACCTCGGCTTCGACGTGAACCAAAGTTTTTGGGGCGGACGCGTCGAGTGGTGGTTGAACCAGCCGTGGAACAAACGCCTCTACGCCGCCTACATGGCCGAGTTGCTGGAGAACTACGCGAAGAACTCACCGCGTCTCAACGCGTGGCTCCTCGCCGAGACCGAGGCGAACCGCGCGTGCGCCGTGAACGCGGGCTTCTACCGCGACTTCTGCGCGCAACGCGAACCCAAGGCGCTCGGCGTGCTCGGCGCGAATTACAAGCTCGATTTCAAAGTCACGACCAACAACGGCCAGCCCGTCACGACGCACGACGACACAATCACACTCGCGGGCGTCGCGCCTTACGGCGTGCTCAACGTGCAACTCGACGGCCGTCCCCTGCCCCGCGCCGAGTGGACGAGCGACACGGCATGGAAGCTCACCGTGCCGGTGGCAAACGGCGAGAACAAGTTCCACCTCGTCGGCGTGAACCAGTGGGGCAAAACGCTGCACGAAACGAAACAGACGGTAGTTAGAATGTCGCCAACGCCAGTTGGCAAGTGAACCCAAGTAACCCTGTGACACTGGTGCGCGTCGTCATCATCTAATGAGCTTCCAAACATTTCGCCTCCCCCCACGAAAGCGCTTGCCTGTGCAAGTCTGTGCGGCACTTACTTGCGCCTTGATTGCATTCTTCGGCAGCTCCGTCCGCGCCGCGGCGGTTCCTGATTCCGTCGAAAAATCCGTCATCACCATCTGGAGCGACGGCACGCGCATGGCGGGCGATTTGTATCGCCCAAAGGAGCTCAAGCCCGGCAACAAGTTGCCCGCTGTCCTCTTCTGCAACGGCACGGGCGGCACCAAAGCTGGCACGCCCGCGCGGCTCGCACCCATCTTCGTCACAAACGGCTTTGTGTTTCTGGCCTTCGATTATCGCGGATGGGGAGAGAGCGAGAGCAAACTGATGGCACTCGAAAGGCAGCCGAAACCGGACGAGAAGGGCGAGTTCACCGTGCGTGCCCGCGCCATCCGCTGGCAACTCGACTTCGCGGACCAGACGATGGACATTCGCTCGGCCATCAGCTTTCTTGCGGGCGAGCCGTGTGTGGACGCCGCCCGCATCGGCATCCTCGGCACCAGTTACGGCGGCGGGCTGGTGACGTGGACCGCCGGGAACGACCCGCGCATCCAGTGCGTTGCCGCGCAAGTCCCCGGCATGGGTGGCGGACGCGGCGAGGCGGCCACACGCCGCGCCTTCGAATTGCTCACAAAACAGGCGCGCGGCGAAATCGAGCCGGTGCCGTTTGAAACCGGAAAACTCGGAGGAAAAATGGAGGGTTACACGCAGATGCGCGCCAACCCGGCCAAGGGCATCGGCTACAGCCCCATTGAAGCTGCCGGGCGCATCAAGGCACCCACGCTTATCATTGTTGCGGAGCAGGAAGAGTTGATGGACAACGCGCAGAACGGGCAGAAAGTGTTCGAGATTCTCAAGGCCAACGGCACGCCCGCGAGCTTCCACGTCATCAAAGGCATCTCGCACTACGGCGTCTATCGCGAAGGCTTCGACGAGGCGACGCGGCTTGAACTGGAGTTTTTCTCGACTCATCTCAAGCCCGGTGTTGCGAAGCCGTCAAAGGCAAATTCTCCGTGAATTCTGATTTGCAGTAACCGCTGCGCCGCGGCAGCGTCGTTCTCAACGTGACGAGTTCAACCCGTGCCATGAAAAAACTTTTCTGGGCCTTCCCGATCACCGTCAGCGTCATTGGCATTCTAGCTGTCCATTCCGCGACATCGTTCGCGCAGCAAAAGGCTCCGCCGTCCGGCCAGAAGGGATTTGGCAAGGGCGCGTTTGACGCCGACGGCGCGTTCCGCCTGCTCGACACCAACCGCGACGGCAAAGTGGACAAGGCAGAGTTTGCGCGCATCGTCGAGATTTCCCCGCGCATGAGGGACCAGCGCGACAAGGTGGACGCCATCTTCGAGGCGCTCGACAAAAACGGCGACGGCGTGCTCACGCTCGATGAGTATCGTGGCATCATCGCGCTTCAGCTCGCGGCGCGGCG
Source organism: uncultured Verrucomicrobiota bacterium (assembly GCA_964589935.1). Classification (GTDB taxonomy): domain Bacteria; phylum Verrucomicrobiota; class Verrucomicrobiia; order Limisphaerales; family VHCN01; genus VHCN01. Next base: position 77,803 of record CAZPVD010000006.1, read on the forward strand.
CCAAGCAGAGGAACAAGGGACAAAAACAACTTCAACGAAAGCTTCCGTCACGACCGCAGCCAACGAGCGCCCGTTGACGGCGGACGAAACAAAATTCTTCGAGCAGAAGATTCGTCCCGTGCTTGCGGACAAATGTTACAAGTGCCATTCCGCCGAGGCGGGCAAGACCAAGGGCGGCCTCGCGCTCGACACGCGCGACGGCGCGCGCAAAGGCGGCGACACCGGCCCGGCCATCGTGCCCGGCGACACGCGCAAGAGCGTCCTGCTCGACGCCATTCACTACACGAACAAGGAACTCCAGATGCCGCCGGAGAAAGAAGGCGGCAAACTCTCCTCCTCGGTCATCGCCGACATTGAGACGTGGGTGAAGATGGGCGCGCCCGATCCGCGCGATGGCGCCGCAGTCACCGCGAAAAAAGAATGGGATTACGACAAAGCCAAGCAGCACTGGGCCTGGCAGCCGCCGAAGAAAGCCGCGCCGCCCGCGGTGAAGAACGCATCGTGGCCGCGCACGGACATTGACCGTTTCATTCTCGCCGCGCTTGAGGTGAAGGACCTCGCGCCCGTCCCCGATGCAGACAAGCTCACGCTTGTTCGCCGCGTGTATTTCGACCTCATCGGTTTGCCGCCGACGTTCGAGGAAATCACCGCATTCCTCGACGACAAATCGCCCGAGGCGTTCACCAAGGTCGTGGACAAACTGCTCAACTCGGCGCAGTTCGGCGAACGCTGGGGCCGGCACTGGCTCGACGTGGCGCGTTACGCCGAATCCTCAGGCAAGGACGTGAACGTCGCGTTTCCGCACGCGTGGCGCTACCGCGATTTCGTGATCGCGAGCTTCAACGCGGACAAACCCTACGACCGATTTGTCCGTGAGCAGATCGCCGGTGATTTGATTCCGTCAGCGAACGACAGGCAGAAAGCCGAGCAACTCGTCGCCACGGGTTTCCTCGCGCTCGGCACCAAGTCCGTGAACGATCAGAATCCCAAGCAGTTCTACCTCGACGTTGCTGACGAGCAGATTGACACGGTTTCGCAGGCGATTCTCGGCACGACCATTGCCTGCGCCCGCTGCCACGATCACAAGTTCGACCCCATCACGCAGCACGAGTATTACGCGCTGGCGGGAATCTTCACGAGCACGGACACGCGCTTCGGCACCGCCGAGGGCATTCAAAACCGTCACGCGACCGATCTCGTTGAATTGCCGAAGAACTCCGGCGAGCCGACGCTCGGCAGGACGATGACGCGCGAAGAGCGGGAAAAAGTGGAGAAACGCCTGACGGACCTGCGCGAACAGCAACGGGAGTATTTCACGGACATGGTGCGCCAGAAGGCAGGCAAAGGCGGGAACAACGATGCCGGCAAACAGCTCACCTTCCTGCGTGTCCGCACCGAACTCGGGCAGCTCGATGTCCGCCTGAAGCAATACGACGCACAAACCGGCGAGGAAAAGGCGCTCGCAATGGGAGTGCGCGACTTGCCAACAAGCCGGCTCGACGCTTTTGGTGGCACGATGCGCCGGCTCGGGCAAGGCCGCTTCAACGTTCGTCCCCCGGAGTTCAGCGCCATCGGCGATGCCGCGCTCTACACGCGCGGCGATGTGGACAAGCCCGCGGAGAAAGTCCCTCGCGCCTTCCCCGTCGCGCTCACGCACTCGACACCGCCGACCATTCCGAAGGGCACGAGCGGCCGGCGCGAACTCGCCGAGTGGCTCACCGACTCGAACAACCCGCTCACCGCGCGCGTGTATGCGAACCGCGTGTGGGGATGGCTCTTCGGCCAAGGCATCGTCACCACGCCCGACAACTTCGGCAACATGGGCAGCCGCCCCAGCAACCAGGCGCTGCTCGACACGCTCGCGGTGAAGCTCGTCGAAAACGGCTGGAGCACAAAGAAACTCATCCGCGAAATCGTCCTGAGCCGCGCATATCAGCTCTCGACCGCCTACGATGAAGCGGCGCACACCGCCGACCCGGAGAACACGCTTGTGTGGCGCATGAGTCCGCGCCGGCTCGACGCCGAATGCATCCGCGACGCGATGCTTGCCGTCAGCGGCGAACTTGATCTCAAGCCGCCGCTCGCATCCGTCGTCGCGCGCGTTGGCGACCAGCCCATCGGCGGGCCGCGCTTCTTCGGCGGCCTCGGCGAATCCCAAATCAACGCGGAGGAACGCTTCCGGTCTGTTTATCTTCCCGTGATCCGCGACCTCGTGCCGGACACGCTCGCGCTGTTCGATTTCCCCGAGCCGAGCCTAGTCAGCGGCACGCGCGACACCACGAGCGTGCCGTCGCAGGCGCTCTACATGCTGAACAGCGACTTCGTGCGGCATCAGGCACAGGGCTTTGCCGACCGCGTGCTGCGATGGCGTCCCTCTGCGGCGGCGAAGGACGCCGACACGCAATTCAAAGAACGCGTGGATGTCGCCTACTGGCTCGTGTTCACCCGTCCGCCAAACGGGAACGAATCGAAGGCCGCGGCGGATTTCTTCGGCAAGTTCAACGCGCTCAACGGTGGCAACAGCCCGAAGGCGCTGGAGCAAACGCGAAGCTCGCCTGCGGCGTGGACGAGCTTCTGCCGCGCGCTGCTCGCGAGCGCCGAATTCCGCTATCTCAACTAACTCCCCGACATGAACACCACTTCCTCTCACACCTGCGGCCACGTCACCCCGCTGCTCACGCGGCGCGATGTGCTCAAGACGCTCTCGTGCGGCTTCGGCTATCTCGCGTTTGCGGGACTTGCGAATGCGGCGGCAACAAGCCCGCTCGCGCCGAAGCAGCCGCATTTCGCCGCCAAGGCCAAGCGCGTCATCTTTCTTTGCATGAGGGGCGGGCCGTCGCACGTGGACACGTTTGATTACAAACCCAAGCTCAACGCCGCCGACGGCAAGCCCGGCCTGCGCCCCGGCAGCACGTGGATGGGTTCCAAGTGGAACTTCGCGCAGCACGGCAAGAGCGGCCTGTGGATTTCCGAACTCTTCCCGAACCTCGCCAAGCTCTCCGACGATCTCTGCCTCGTGCGCTCGATGCAGACCGATTTGCCCGCGCATCCGCAGGCGTTCCTGCGGCTGCACACCGGCAGCTCGCAATTCGTCCGCCCGTCCCTCGGCGCGTGGGCACTCTACGGACTCGGCACGGAGAACGAGAACCTTCCCGGCTTCATCACCCTCACGCCACCGGGCGGCTTTGGCGGCGCGCAGAACTACGGCAGTTCATTCCTGCCCGCAATCTATCAGGGCACGCGCATCGGCGCGGATGGACGCCCCATCGCGCAGGCCGAAGTGAAGAACCTCCGCCCGCCCGTCACCTCGCAGACGCAGCGCCTCGAACTCGACCTCGTGCAGACGCTCAACCGCGAGGCCCTCGCCCGCGACCCGCACAACGCCGCCGTGGACGGCGTCATCGAGAGCTACGAACTCGCCTTTCGCATGCAGAGCCAGGTGCCGGGCGTGATGGACTTGAACAAGGAAACCGACGCCACGAAGAAACTCTACGGCATCGGCACGAACACCACCGACGACTTCGGCCGCAAATGCCTCCTCGCGCGACGCTTCATCGAGGCGGGCGTGCGCTTCGTCGAGCTGTGCCACGGCAACTGGGACCAGCACTTCGGCCTCACGCAGGCGCTCGCCGGAAACTGCCGCAGCATTGACCAGCCCATTGCCGGCCTGCTCACCGACCTCAAGCAGCGCGGGCTGCTCAAGGACACCCTCGTCGTGTGGAGCGGCGAATTCGGCCGCACGCCCTTCGCACAGGGCACGGACGGCCGCGACCACAACAACAAGGGCTTCACCCTCTGGATGGCCGGCGGCGGCGTGAAGGGCGGCCTGAGTTACGGCAGCACGGACGACTACGGCTTCGAGGCCGTCGAGAACAAGGTCCACATCCACGACTGGCACGCGACGATGCTGCACCTACTCGGCTTGAACCACGAGAAACTCACCTTCCGCTACGCGGGCCGCGACTTCCGCCTCACCGACGTGAAGGGCGAGGTCGTGAAAGACATCGTCGCGTAATTCCACTTAGCAGCCTCTGCTCAAAGCTTGAATCCCGTCGCTTCCTCGCATCTTGCGATGAGTTCTGCCTTCTTGTGAGCGATCAAATAGGCCGCACCGGCGCGGAAATGCTTCACGGCTTCATCGCGTTCGCCCAGATTTGCGAGGGCAATGGCGAGATAAGCATTGATCTGTGAGAGGACTCCGGTGAATGCAACATTTGCTTCAAACGGCTTCGCCTTGCGAAGCGCATCAACAAGATGCCCCTTTGCCACGTTCCATTCATTCTCTTCCACCGCGATGATGCCTTTGCATAACGAGAGGAATGGCACGCCGATTGACGCGATTTCCATCCCTTCGACGCGCTCAAGAACGCGCCGCGCGCCGGCTGGGTCGCGACAATCGCGAGCGAACACCATTGCATAGTCAATAAGTTCACTCGCACTGCCGGTGCCTTGTTCGACTGATTTGGCGCGCATTTCTACGCACTTCTGATATTGGCCGACAGGCAGAAAAAAGGAAGACACGCGATTGTTGTAGATGCCTTTGCCGACGGTTGGATCGTTTTCATACTTGCTCGCGAGCGCAAGCGCCTCGTCAAGCTTGCCCTCTGAGGCAAGGGCATAGCCCAATCTCATGTCCAAATCAAATTCCGGGATTGGCACCGGCAGAAACTTTTTAATCTGCCGCATTCGCCGCACCCACATTCTCAGCTCGTCCCAACGAGCCCAAGCACTCGCTGTCAAAATGAGTTGAAATACGATGCCCGGGACCACGACACAGACCAAGTATATGATGAAAGCGATGGAAAGCAGGAAGCCCGTCCAGCTCCAGAAGCCGTAAGGCGCGCCTTTCAACAGCGAATTGTAATCCCAGAAAACAAGCGGCACCCACAGGACTGCATTCAGCTTCAAAGCGAACAACACATGTGACCACGGCCCACCAAGCCGGCGGCTTTCCATTTCCAGTTCTGGCGTCCATTCCTTGGGAAGAGGTTTGGCATTGTTCAACCGATCAATGTCTGCCTGCAACTCGTCCGTCTCGAAGCATATCTCCGTGTAACCGCGCGTCTCCAGTGCGTAACGCGCCGCCGAAGTGTTGTTGGCTGATATGCGTTCGGTAACACGCTGGCCGACCCGATTTTTTGCAGTGTATAGAAAATTCGTCATGGCTCGCGAAGCTTTTCCGGGACTTTCCTTGTTTAGCGAGCGGACTTGCGCTGCTTGCGGGCGAGGGCTTTCACGCCGTTGACCGCAAAGAGCGCCGCGCCGACGATGCCCGCGTCGTTGCCCATCGTCGCGGGCACGACCTTGCACTCGACGCTTTCGAGGTAGGGGAAAAACTTCTCCGGCTCCTCGCTCACGCCGCCACCGATGATGAAGAGGTCGGGCGCGAGCATGTATTCGAGCGTGGCGAGGTAGCGGTCCACCTTGCGGCCCCACGTCTCCCACGTGAGCTTGTTGCGCTCGCGCGCGACGGTGGAGGCGAACTTCTCCGCGTCCATGCCGCCGACTTCGAGATGGCCCAGCTCGGTGTCCGGCAGCAGCGAGCCGTTGTGCAGCACGGCGGAACCGATGCCGGTGCCGAGCGTCACGAGCACGACGGTGCCGCGCACGCCCTTGCCCGCGCCGAAGCGCGCCTCGGCAAGGCCCGCGGCGTCCGCGTCGTTGCCCACGGCGACGAACGGCACGCCGAGCGCGCGGCGCATGTTGTCCACGATTTCGTGGCGCACCCACGAGGGGTCGAGGTTCGGCGCGCGCCGCACGACGCCCTGCTTGATGAGGCCGGGAAAACCCACGCCGACGGGCCCGTGCCAGCGCAGGCGTTTCTTGAGTTCGCCGATGGCGGCGACGACGGCCTTGGGCGTAGCAGGTTGCGGCGTCCTGATGCGCGCAACGTTCGTGGTGAGGATGCCTTTGCGCGTGTCCACGACGGCGGCCTTGATGCCCGTGCCGCCGATGTCCACGCCGAGGATGAGGTTCGCTTCAGTCATGGGAAAGTTCTCTCTCGCGGTTGAGGCCGTTCACGTGTGGCCGCAGCGTAACCAAAATGAACGGTGGAAGAAAAGCGGCAAACGCCGTTCGCCGTGCGCTCGTCGCGGGGTGAAATTTCTCCTGTTCACAAGGAAGCCTCCTGCTATGCTCCGCACAACCACGAACCCTTGAATGTGAGGCCATCATGCTGTCCCGGTTAAACTCCGCCCTTCTCGTCACCGCCGCCGCGTTGCTCGCGCTCCCCGTCCGCGCCGCGCCGCTGCCCGTCGTCACCGAGGTCGAATGGCAGCCGTTCGCCGCGCAGGTGCGGCGCATCATCGAGGCGACCGATTATCTCGGCTCGCCGTTCAGCGATGCCGACAAGGCCGCGCTCGACGCCGCGCTCAAGTCCGCCGACACCGCCGCGGCGACGGAGAAGATTCAGACCATCCTCGACCGGCACGCGCTGTTCGGCGTGAACATCAACCCGGAGATGCGCGTGAAGGTCGCGCAGGGCGCGGCCAAGCCGGAACTCGTCGAGAACGGCTGGCGGCAGTTCCTCGTGAAGGTTCACAACGAGTCCGGCACCACCGCCGCGCTGCGCGCCGTGAGCGCGAACGCGCAGCGGCTCTTCAACTCGCCGAAGGAAGATGTCGCGAACCGCTGGCTCGACTTGCAAATGTTCGACGCGCAGCCGCTCAAGCCCACGCTCAGCGGCCTCAAGGTCGAGTATCGCATCATCCAGCTTTACAGCCGCGATGCCGGCCAGCGCGAGGCGAAGATGTCCTTCAACGTCGGCCAGGGCACGCAGGACATCGGCTTTCGCAACGAGGCGGATGTGTTGTTCGACTGCCAGTCCGCGCGAGAGATTACTTTCAATGTGAAGGATGAAAATGGAAGGCCCACCACGGCGAGCTTCGTCATCCGCGACGCGCAGGGCCGCACGTATCCGTCGCAGGCGAAGCGCCTCGCGCCGGACTTTGCGTTTCATCCGCAGGTCTATCGCGCGGACGGCGAGATGGTGAAGCTGCCCGACGGCGCTTACACGATCGAGTTCCAGCGCGGGCCGGAGTCGGTGCCGGCGAAACGCAACATGGTCGTCACTCCGACGCTGAAGGCGGCGAGCTTCAAGGTCGAGCGCTGGGTTGATCCGACGAAGCTTGGATGGTGGAGCGGCGATCATCACATCCACGCCGCCGGCTGCGCGCACTACACGAACCCGAGCGAGGGCGTCCACGCGCCGGACATGGCGCGGCACTGTCTCGGCGAGGACTTGAAGGTCGGCTGCAACCTCACGTGGGGGCCGTGCTTCGATTATCAGAAGCAGTTTTTCACCGGCAAGGACGACAAGGTTTCCGCGTTCCCGTATCTGCTGCACTACGACGTTGAGGTCAGCGGCTTCGGCTCGCACCAGAGCGGGCATTTGTGCCTGCTTCGCTTGAAGGAGGAAATTTATCCCGGCGGCGACTCGAAAAACCACTGGCCCACGCTCGGCCTCAACACGCTGCGTTGGGCGAAGAAGCAGGGCGCGCTCGTCGGCCCCGCGCACAGTGGCTGGGGCTTGCAGCCGGTCGCGCAGGGCAACCGCGACGCCGTGTCCAGCAAGACTTCCGGCGATGTGAAGGCCGCCACCGACGCGCTCCCCAACTATGTCATCCCGCCCTTCAACGGCATCGGCGCGAACGAATACATCGTGGATGTGACGCACAAGGTGCCCGGCCCGACGGGCGAGCTGGTGCCAGCGGTGGACTTCATGTCCACTGTGGACACGCCGCATTTGTGGGAGTTGAACATCTGGTATCACACGCTCAACGTCGGCTTCCGCACGCGCGTCAGCGGCGAGACGGACTTCCCGTGCATCTACGGCGAGCGCGTCGGCCTCGGCCGCAGCTACGTGAAATTGCCGGCGAAGTGGACCTACGAGGACTGGTGCGAAGGCATCCGCGCCGGGCGCAACTACGTGAGCGATGGCAGGAGCCACCTGATGGACGTCAAAGTGACGCCTCTGAAGCGCGTTAGCGAAGGCCAGTTCACACCTGCCGGTGCGGAGGTGCTAATGGGAGAAAAAGGCAGCGAAGTTCAACTTAAGGAGCCAGGTCTCGTGCGCTTGACTGCCAGAGTCGCCGCCCGTCTCAACGAGGAACCCAATCCGGCCATCAAGAACAGTCCTCAAAGCGCCAAGCCCTACTGGGACATCGAGCGCGCCCGCATCGGCAACACCCGCACCGTGCCGCTTGAACTCATCGTCAACGGCTACCCGACCACGACCTTGAACTTCCTCGCCGACGGCGTCACGCGCGAGGTGACGTTCGACGCGAAGATTGACCGCAGCAGTTGGGTCGCGCTGCGCATTTTGCCCAGCTCGCACACGAATCCCATCTGGGTCATGGTCGGCGACAAGCCCGTGCGCACCTCCAAGCGCAGCGCCGAGTGGTGCTTGAAATCCGTGGACCAATGCTGGTCGCAAAAAGAGCGCACCTACCGCGCCGACGAAAAGGAGCAGGCCGCGAAAGATTACGATCACGCGCGCCAAGTCTATCGGCAGTTGGTATCGGAGTGCCTCGTAGACTAACTCAATTGACGTGGGGACATGAGCCAAGAGGACCTTGCCTATCTCGCCAGCGCCTCGCATCCGTCGCTCGGGGACGGAAGCGTGCCGGGAAAACTGTTCAACGGCGAACACGCGCTGCGCTTCGAGTGCGAACAGGGAACCGTCGAACTTCCTTACACCGATTTGGAAATCGGCTTCGGCACACGCAAGGACCCGCGTGTCACCTTCACGCATCCCGAACACGAAAACTGCGAGCTGGTCGCCGCGAACGAGGACATCCTTGGCGCTCCGCCGTTCCGCTCGCGCAACAACCTGCGCCTGCGAATTCGGGAAATGGAAGAGCAGCGTGAGGGAGTGAAGCGCATCGTGCTCACGTTCGCATTCTTCGTTGTGTTCATCGGCGGTTCCGCGCTGGCCGGCGCCGGCGTCGAGTGGGCCTTGCCGCATCTCATCGAGCACGTGCCGGTGAGCTTCGAGAAAAAACTCGGTGATGAAGTCGCCGGCAAGGTGCGCAGCAGGGCGAAGGTGTGGAACGACACGAACGTCACCGCCCAGCTCAACGCCATCGTTCAGCGCCTCGCGAAGACGCAGCCTAAGAACGAATGCGAGTTCCGCGTCGCGGTGCTGGAGTCGCGCGAGCCAAATGCCTTCGCGCTTCCGGGCGGGAGCATCTTCGTGAACAAGGGCCTGCTCCTGTTGATGACTAACTCTGTCGAGGTCGCGGGCGTTCTCTCGCATGAGATCGGGCACGTCGTCAAACGTCACGGCTGCCGGACGCTCATCACTTCCGTCGGGCCGAGTTATGCGATCCAGTTCGTGCTGGGCGATAACCACGGCATGTTGAGCGTGCTCGCGGAAGGTTCGCACCTGCTCGTGGAGCAGTCCTTCTCGCGCGACTTCGAGCGCGAGGCCGACGAAACCGGTTTCGACATGATGCTCGCCGCGAACCTCGACCCGCGCGGCCTCGAACAGGGCCTTCGCCGCCTGCGCGACTACGAACAAAAGACGTTTGGCGGGCACGAAGGCAGCCGTGCGCTCAGCAGCCATCCTCCGACGCCGGAGCGCATTGATCGCCTTGCCGAAAAATGGAAATCCGCAAAGAAGCAGACCGGCTTCGGCACGCTGGAGCCGATCCGCCTGCCCGACGAGGGCGGACAGCGGCCCGACGTGAGTGAACTTTTCAAATGACCTGACTGCATGGGCAGACTTCGCATACTGACCGAAGGCATCGAACCAGCCGTGCTCGAATTGCACACAGGCGTAAACACGCTTGGCCGCCGCACGGAAAACAACCTTTGCGTGCCGGAAAGCTCAGTGTCCGGACGCCACTGCGAACTATCCGAGAGCGATGGAGTGCTCACAATTCGCGACCTCGGCTCGACGAACGGCAGTTTCATTGGCAGTGCGCGCGTTGAGCAAGGCACCGTTGCTCCAGGTGAGTCCTTCCGGCTTGGAAACATCGAGTTGATTTACGAAGTGGACGCACCGGCTCCGGTCGCAGCACGGGCGGCGGCGATCACGGTGAAACCGAGACTCGGCCCGCGCCCGCCGGAACCGTCCGCGCACACGAGCATTTCGCCCGCGCCCAAGGCCGTTTCGTCGCTCGCACTCAATCGCGTGGCTCCCGCGTCGCCCACGGCGGAAGCGCCGCCTGCCGCGCCGCCGCTCGATCCGTGCCCCCGCCACAAATCGAACGCGGCGAAATACATCTGCACCAAATGCCAGACGCGCGCCTGCGATGAGTGCGTGAAGAATTTTTCCGCGACGGAAACCAAGAAGCGCTTCTGCCCCGTGTGCTCCGGCAAGTGCGTCTCGCTCGACGAATGGAAGAAAGCCGAGGGCGAAAAACTTGCGCGCGAGGGCATGACGTTCCGCGCGCGATTGCCCGGCGTGTTCAAGTATCCGTTCAGCAAGGGTGGCGCGGTGCTGCTCGTCGTGGGCACGATTCTTTACCTGTTCCTCGACTTCGCCGCGATGTTCTCGTGGAAGCTCGCCATCCTCGCGGGCGGCTATCTTTTCGCCTACATGCAGAAAATCGTCTGCGCCTCGGCGTTTGGCGAGGAACACCTGCCCGACTGGCCGGAGTTCGGTGAATGGTGGGAGGACATCGCGCGGCCGTTCTTCATGCTGATGTGGACGTTTGTGGTCAGCTTCGGACCTGCGTTCGGCTACATGATTTACAATGTCGCATCGGACTCGGAGATGATGCTGCCGGTTTTGTTCCCGCTGTTTGCGCTGGGCTTCCTGTATTTCCCAATGGCGCTGCTGGCGGTCGCGATGTCGAACAGTTTTCTCGCGGTGAATCCTCTCGTCGTGCTCCCTGCCATCACGCGGCTGAATCTCGAATATGTCGCAGCCACAGCGGTGTTCTTCGGCCTCGTGCTCGCACGGTATCTCTGCGAAACGCTGCTGCACCGCTTCGTGCCCGTGCCGATTCTGCCCACGCTGGTCAGCGGTTTCCTCGCGCTCTACTTCCTCTCCGCTGAAATGCGCCTACTCGGCCTGATGTATTACGCCAATCGCAAACGGCTCGGTTGGTATCGGAATTAAATACTTCGCCCGATACGTTGGAATTCACTTCAAATACTTCTTGGGCAGCTCCGCGCCGACGACGCAGTCGAGCTTCGCTATCTTGCAGGACTGGTAGACGTTGATGCGGAAGTCGGGGCAGGTGCTCACGAGACAATACGCGTCCGTCGGCGTGAAGCCGTGTTCCGTGATGAGCCAGTCCATGAGGTTGAAGGTGGCGACCTCGACCGCGCTCTCCATGGGCCGCGCGGCAAAGACGCTGATGATGCTGTCCGGCTTCTCGATGCGCATCCACGGGACGCGCTTGTCCTTGAGGAGGTCGAGCTTCACGCGCACGGTGGCGCAGGTTTCGGCGGCGGTGCCGGTAAATTCGGTGTCGCCCTGGCTCGCGTGAACGTCGCCGAGGTAGAACCGCGCGCCCTGATGGAAGATCGGCAGGAAAATTTTGCTGCCCGGAGCGGCGTCGCGGATGTCGAGGTTCCCGCCCCACTCGCCCTGCCCCGAAATGCTGGTCATCACTTCGCGATCCGGCGTGGTGCCGAGCGTGCCGATGAAGGGCGTGATGGGCCACGAAATCTTTTCATTGAACTGGAGCGTGCCGTCGCGGTTCGTGCCGCTCGGGCCGGGAGTGTGTTTGAAAATTTTCGTCGTAAAGTCGCCGCTCAGTTCCGGCCAGCGGGTGGATTCTCCCAACGGGCCGCGGCGCGGGCCAATGGCGATCCACGACTGCTCGGCGACGACGATTTCCTCGACGGTGACGACGAGCGTGTCGCCGCGTTCCGCGCCATCGAGCCACACGGGGCCGCCAATCGGATTGGCCATCGGCGGATGACGGTCGAAGCCCGGCCGTTTGGCGGCGATGGCCTTGTCGGCGGTCGTCTTGAAGTAGCCGGTTGAGGCGTCCCATGTCTCGATCTCGAAGCTTTCGCCCGGCTCGACGCGCAGGAGCGGCTCGTCGCGGAAGTCGAAGGCGTATTTTCTGGCGAATCCACGGGTGATGCGTTGCATGAAGTGAGTTCAATGGAGCTGTGGCACCGTGTCCACTGAAAACGAACGCCGCAAGTTTACGTCAGAACGTCAGCAAATCGAGCTGCTCGATGCCGTGCGAGGTCAATTCCCAGCGGTCACCTTTTCTGGCGACGAGTTTGCGCGCGGGGTTTTTCTTTTGCTCCTCTTCGTTGACCGAGAGGAGTTGATATTTTGTCCCCCGTTTGACTTCAGACGGCGCGCGCGGCGTGAGCTGAAACGGGATGCCGTTGAAGTTGATGGACATTTCGTATCCAGCGACGCCGTCCTTCTCCGCCACGGCGCTGCGGCGGATGAGCGGGTAATAATGCTTGAGCCACGGGAAGTCCGTCTTGAGCACGAGCACGCGGCAGAGTTCGGTCTGGCTGCGGATGAACTTGAGCAGGCTGAAATTCGCGCCCTCTGATCTCTGCCGGAGCAAAATCAGACGCGGATCAAGGCCGAGAAGGTTCTGACCGTTGTATCGCCCGTGGTCGTTGCGCGTGCCCGGCAACGCCTGTTCGTGCCATTCGGCGTAACGGTCGTTGGCGAGCAGGTTCAACTCGAAGTGGACATGCGCGCGGTCCTTGGTGATGGGCGTCCTGGTGTTCGTGGTGCGGCCCATGACGCCGAGTTCCTCGCCGGTCTTCACGGCTGAGCCGGACTTGAGGTCGTCGCGGATTTCGTGCAAATGCGCGTAGAGCGAATACACATCAATGCCCTCGACCTTGTGGCGCACGACGATGTAGTTGCCGTAATTTGAGAGGCCGGACTTGCGGTTGATGTAAACGACCGTGCCGTCAAGGGTCGCGAGCACTGGGTCAGCCGGCTCGCCACGCCTGTCGCGCGTCACGGAACGGATGTCCAGCCCCTCGTGAATCTGCCAGCCGTCCGAGCGGACGCATCCAAAGGAGCCGCTGTGCCAGTCGCGTCCGGGCGTGGCCGCGAAGAAGCGATCCTCGCCGCCGGGCTCGAACAGCGCGTGGTTCGCCGTGGGCAGTTGAAAAGTTTGCGCGCGCAAAATCGGCGCAGCGACAAACAGGGCGGCAAATGCAGCGAACCATTTTTGCCGCAACGGAACGGAAGACTTCATTCGGAAAAAATTAAATGGGCAAGGCAGGTGCGGCATCGCGCGAGGTCATTTGCCTTTCTCAGCGAGATTATTGACGCCGTTGACGATGCGCTCCATCTCCGCGGGCGTCGCGTCCGGGATGAAGAGGATGACGCCGTCGGAGATGCGGCGGTTGAGGCGCGGCGCGCCGAGAAAACGACCCTCGGTGAACAGCGCCGCGATGACGATGCGCCTGCCACGATCGGACGAGGAGATGCCGTCGAGCAGCTTCGTGCCGGTGTCGTCGAGCTGGAGGCGGATGGCCGGACCATCGGCCGTGGAGACGACCGAAGCGCCCACGATGTGGAACTCGTCGAGGAACGGCTGGGTGCTGACGTTGACGGAGATGGGATGATCGCGATAGACGGATACGGTCTGCGTGCGGCTAGCTTCGGTGGCGTTTGCCTCAAGGTAAATGCGGATGATGGCACCCTCGTTTTTGTTGCGCTTCTTCGGTTTTTCCCCGGCAACGGCCGTTTTTTCCTGCGACGTGGCGCAGGCACATGCAAGCAAGGCCGCGAAAAGGAGCAGAAAGAAGTTGAAGCGGCCGATGGCTTTCTTCATATTCGCGCGCACGAAAAAATTGACGAACGAGTTACGCAACTATGGGCCGCCAATACAACAAAATTGAAAAGCGCAGCCGCCGAGCGCGCTATTTGAAACGCAGAAAAGTGGCCGCCAAGGCCAAGAAGGCCGCAAAGCCGGCCGCAAAAAGCGCCGCTCCGGCCTGAGAAGGCCGCGAACCTTCACACACGCCGCCCCAAACAAGGGCGGCGTTTTTTTGTTTTAGCGAAGAATAATCTTCACGCGTGAGGCCGCCGGGGCGCCTCACATGTGGGCGATCATGTTGTCGCCGAATTCGGAGCACTTGATCTGCGTGGCGCCTTCCATAAGCCGCGCGAAGTCGTAGGTGACGCGTTTGCTCCCAATGGCGCCGTTCAAACCCTTGATGATGAGATCGGCGGCCTCGACCCAGCCGAGGTGGCGCAGCATCATCTCGCCGGAGAGCACGACCGAGCCGGGATTGACCATGTCCTTGCCCGCATATTTCGGCGCGGTGCCGTGCGTGGCCTCGAAGATGGCGTGGCCGGTGATGTAATTGATGTTGCCGCCGGGCGCGATGCCGATGCCGCCGACCTGCGCGGCGAGCGCGTCTGAAAGATAGTCGCCGTTGAGGTTAAGGGTCGCAATCACGTCGAAATCTTCCGGGCGCGTGAGCACTTGTTGCAACGCGATGTCCGCGATGGCGTCCTTGACGAGCACGGCACCCTTGGCAAGCGCGGCCTTTTGTTCCGCGTTGGCGGCGTCCTCACCCTTTTCCTTCTTGGTCTTCTCCCACTGCGCCCAAGTATAGACCTTGTCGCCGAAGTATTGCGCGGCGACGGCATAACCCCAGTCGCGGAAGGCGCCCTCGGTGAACTTCATGATGTTGCCCTTGTGAACGAGGGTCACGGACTTGCGCTTGAACTTGATGGCGTAGCCAATGGCGCTGTGCACGAGGCGCGTCGTGCCGGACCAACTCACGGGTTTGATGCCAATGCCAACCTGCACGCGGTTGTCAATGCCCGGCGCGCCGACCATCTTCCAGAAATCGGCCGAGGCCTGCTCGGTGCCGAACCGGATTTTTTTGAAGTCCTTGGGAAATTCCTTCGCGATGAAGTCCAAAACTTTTTGCGCTTCAGCCGTCCCCGCGGTGAACTCGATGCCCGCGTAGATGTCCTCGGTGTTTTCGCGGAAGATGACCATGTCCACTTTTTCCGGGCGCTTCACCGGGCTGGGGACGCCGGTGAAATACTGCACGGGCCGCAGGCAGACGTAGAGGTCGAGCATCTGGCGCAGCGCGACGTTGAGTGAGCGGATGCCGCCGCCGATGGGCGTCGTAAGCGGGCCTTTGATGCCAACGAGGAATTCCCTGAACGCCTCGACAGTGTCATCAGGCAGCCAGTTGTTGAAGCGTTTGAAGCTTTCTTCCCCGGCGTAAACTTCCATCCAAGAAATCTTGCGCGCGCCACCGTAGGCCTTTTGCACCGCAGCATCGAACACGCGCTCGCTCGCGGCCCAGATGTCCGGCCCGGTGCCATCACCACGGATGAACGGGACGATCGGATTGTCGGGGACGTTGAGCTTGCCGTTTTGGATCGAGATTTTATCGCCGGCGGGGACGGTGCAGGTGGTGTAGGGCATGTTATCAGTTCAGAGTTTCAAATTGAGGGACGAGTGATAAAGGCAGTCTGGAAGAAATCAAGCCAACAATGCGAAGCGAGTTTGCTCGGCATCTTCTCAAGAAAAATAAATCGCTTAACCACCGCAGCGAAACTGGAAAAAGACCGGCTATTTAACGATTGGAATTTCGAACTGCGGCTGGAGCAGTGGCGGCCCGGTCCAATTGGGAATTGTCACCGTCACCTTGGCAGCGCCTTTCTTCGCGTTTAGCGGGACCCGGACCGGGCCCTCGAATTCAAAGTATCAGCAGCGGCTGGTCATCGGCACTTTTGTGATCAGGCCCGCTCCTGTTCCCGGCCATTGAATCTCCGCCACCGGTTGAATTTCCTTGGGAACGGCTTCATAGCCCAGAAAAGCGAACGAGCCATCGCCAACTCCCCGCGTGCCGAAACACAGATGCAGTTCGGGCTGCTTTGAGCTCAGGCTGATTTCGTGATAGCGAACCGGCCGCGTGATCAAGGGGCCGCCAAAATGGATGACCGGCGCTTTCTCCCGCGACTCCGCGAAGATCGGATCCCAGCCGGCAAACTGCTGAACCTTCCCGTTCACCTTCAGCTTGATCACATACTCGGTCGGCTTATTTCCGATTTTGAATCGTGTCAGCGTAAAATCTGTATGCACCTCCGGTTTGCGGGCCGGCGTCAAAGTTCCCACGGTAAAAACATAGGTGCGATACGGCGCGGGCTTCCCGTCCTCAATGGTTTGAAACTCCTCGCGCTTGGACGGCTCGATCATTTCCCCCGCCTCGGTCAAATCGCCATTGGCGTTGCGATCCACAAAAATCCGCTCGCCGTCGTCAACGATCCAGATTTTCGTGTCCGCCTGTTCGCCAAAAACCAGCAGGCAATACCTGGGCGTCGTCCGATAAGCTGGTTCCTTGCCGATGGAACGATCAATCTTTGAAAGGTCCGCCGCAGTCAGGGAACCGGCAAATAACAAGGGGACGACGAAACGGAAGACGCTCATCGTGTTGCTTCATTGACTGCGAGAAATCCGGCCGTGTGGATGGCGGCACCGGCAGAGGCAAACTGCGCTTTCACCTGCGCCACCGCGTTTTCCACGGTCAGGCCGTGGCGCTGGCGGAGAATATCCACGCTGCTCGCGTGCTCGACGAAGACATCCGGCCAGCCAATGCGAACGACGGGCGTGGTGATGCGCTTCTCCGCGAACAGTTCCAGCACCGCGCTGCCGTAGCCGCCCATGAGCGCGTGGTCCTCGAACGTAATCACGACATCCGCGCCGCGACCGAAAAACTCATGCACGCCCGCGTCAATCGGCTTGGTGAAGCGCGGGTTGATGACGGCGCAGTCGAAACCTTCTGCCGCGAGTTTGTCGGCGGTCTTCTTCGCCATCGCGTGCAGGTTGCCGAGGCCGAAGAGCGCGACCTTCGTGCCTCCGTTGTTTGAGAAGTTGCGAGTGACCTCGGCTTTGCCGATTTCGAGCACGGCAGGCGTTTCCTTGATCGGCACGCCCTCGGCCGCGCCGCGCGGGTAACGGATGAATGTCGGATGCTTCTGCAACGACGCCGTGAACATCATGTCCACCAGCTCGTCCTCGTCCTTCGGCGCCATCGCGATGACGTTCGGCAGGCAGCGCAGATATGCGATGTCGAAAAGGCCGTGATGCGTCGGGCCGTCGTTGGCCGAGAGGCCCGCGCGATCCATGCAAAAAATCACCGGCAAATCCTGCAAGCACACGTCGTGATGAATGCAGTCGTAGGCGCGCTGGAGGAAGGTCGAGTAAATCGCGACCACCGGATGGAAACCCATCGTCGCCATGCCGGCGGCGAAGATCACGGCGTGTTCCTCCGCGATGCCGACATCGTAATAGCGTTGCGGCATTGCCTTTTCCAATGTCTTCAAGCCCGTCCCGCTGGGCATCGCGGCGGTGATGCCGACGAGCGTGGAATCTTTCTGGCACAGACGAACCATCGTCTGGCCGAACACATCCTGATACGCGGGCGGCGTGCCGGGTTTGGCCGCGGGCGTGCTGCCGGTCGTGATGTCGTAAGGCCCGAGGCCGTGAAATTTTTCCGGGTGGTTGATCGCCACGTCGTAGCCCTTGCCCTTTTGCGTGAGCAAATGAAGCACCACGGGCTGGTCGCAGTTCTTGGCAAATTCCAGCGTGCTGATGAGCAGCGGCAGGTTGTGCCCGTCAATCGGCCCGAGGTAACGCAGGCCCATTTCCTCGAAGATGAGGCTGCTGCCGAAGCCGCCGCGCCCGTCGGCGTCGGGGTTGGCGGGGTTGTGTTCCAGCGAGACCTCGGCGGCGACGGCCTTGATGGCTTCCTCGGCCTTGATGCCGAGCTTGGAGGTGATCTCGCCCGCGGGCAGGCGCTTCATGAATCCCTCGAAATCCTTCCTCAGCCGGTTGTAGCGCGGGTGCGTGATGATTTTGTTCAGGTAGCCGGCGATGGCGCCGACGTTTTTGGCGATGCTCCACTCGTTGTCGTTGAGGATGCCGATGAACTTCTTCGTCGTGTGCGCGATGTTGTTCAACGCCTCGTAGCTGACGCCGTTCGTGAGTGCGGCGTCGCCGAAGATGCACACCACGTTCTCGCCGCTCTTGCGCTGGTCGCGCGCGGCGCACATGCCGAGCGCGGCCGAGAGCGCGGTGCCCGCGTGGCCCGCGCCGTAGCAGTCGTGCTCGCTCTCGGTGCGGAGCGCGAAGCCGTTCAAGCCGTCCGTCTGGCGGATGGTGTGGAAGCGATCCTTGCGTCCGGTGAAAAGCTTGTGGACATACACCTGATGGCTCACGTCCCACACGAACTTGTCGCGCGGCGTGTCGAAGACCATGTGCAGTGCGATGGTCAGCTCGACGACGCCGAGGTTCGGGCCGAGGTGGCCGCCGGCCTTGGCGAGCTTGGTGATGAGTTCCTCGCGGACCTCGGCGGCAAGCTGTTCCAGCTGATCCAGCTTGAGTTTCTTGAGGTGGGCCGGCTGGTCCACCATGTCGAGATAACGGCTCATGTGTATGTCGGTTCCCGGCACGCGCCGGACGGGTGCTTATAGCGGAAACGCGAGGATGAACAAAGCAGAAAAACTCGCCGCAATCTCCGCGGCTTGACCGCGCGCCGCCTCACCGCGCATCCGCTGAATAAACTTGCTTCCTTGCTGCGCCGGTGAAACGCTCTGCGGCGTCATCCATCGCCACACACAGGCACGATGAACTTCAAAAGTCTTACGCTGCTTCTCGCACTTTGCATCGCGCAGTCCGCGCACGCCGCCGCGATAACGCAGCCCACCGCGGTCACCCCCTCGGTGCTCGTCTCCGGCAACTCGATGGACTCGAGCAACCCCACCTTTACCGGCAACCTCAGCAGCGTCAACGCGACCTTCCAGATCGTCGCCCCGGCCAGCTTCTCGGCCACGAGCACCGCGGGCTACAACGTCCTCTGGCTCGACGGCTACAGCAACTTCGGCAACGACGGCACGCTCAACGGCAAGCTGTCGAGCTTCCTCACCGGCGGCGGCACCGTCATCGTGCAAAACCCCGGCTTCGGCACCGAGGCGATGACCGATTACCCGTTCGGCTCGCAGTTGAGCGCGCTTTACACCTATCCGCCCGGCGAAAATCTCATTCGCATTGTAAATCCTTCCCATCCCTTGAACGCCGGCCTCACCGGCCCCGGCCTCAGTGGATGGAACGCCTCCGCCGGGGGCATCTTCACCGCCGTCAACGGCCCCTTTACGATCCTCGCAGACAACGGCTCGGGCAACAAATACATCACGATTTACATGGCCGTCGGATCGGGCAACCTCATCTACACGCAACTCGACATCTCCGGGCGCCTCTCCAACGTGAACGACCCGCAGGCCATCGCCTTCCTGAACAACATCATGGCAGCCTCGGTGCCGGAACCCGCCTCCCTCGCCCTGCTCGCCTTCGGCGGGCTGCTGCTCGCCTCCCGCCGCTCCACGCGCAAATTCTCCTGAGCGAGTGACGGCGTTTTTCGCCGGACTTCATGCTTGCCCTTGTTTGCACGCGGGATAACCCTTCGCGCCGTTTATGAATTATCGCATCACGAAACGCGCCGCCTGCCTCTCGCCGTCGCTCACGCTGGCCATAGACTCGAAGGCCAAGGCGATGAAGGCCGAGGGCATTGACGTGGTCGGCTTCGGCGCGGGCGAGCCGGACTTCGACACGCCGCAGCACATCAAGGACGCGTGCGCGAAGGCGCTCGCCGCCGGCTTCACGAAATACACGCCCGCCGCGGGCATTCCCGAGCTGCGGCAGGCCATCGCCGACAAGCACAAGCGCGAGAACGGCCTCGATTACAAGGCGTCGCAGGTCATCGTGTCGTGCGGCGGCAAGCACTCGTGCTACAACGTCATCCTCGCGACGTGCGAGGAGGGCGACGAGGTCATCATCCCCGCGCCGTATTGGCTGAGTTACCCGGAGATGGTGAAGCTCGCCAGCGCGACACCGGTGATTTTGCCGACGACGGACAAGACGGAGTTCAAGATCACGCCGGCGCAGTTGGAGCAGGCCATCACGCCGCGCACGCGGTTGTTCATCCTGAATTCGCCGAGCAATCCGACCGGTTCTGTCTACACGCCGGACGAGATCAAGGCGCTCGGCGACATTTGCGTGGCCAGGGGCGTGCTCATCATGAGCGACGAAATCTACGAGCACCTGCTCTACGACGGCGCGAAGCACAAGAGCGTGGCGAGTTTTTCGCCGGCGCACAAGGAGCACACGATCATCGTGCACGGCTTCGCCAAGGCGTGGAGCATGACGGGCTGGCGGCTCGGCTGGACGGCCGCGCCTGAGCCGATCGCGAAGGCGATTGACGCCATCCAGGGCCACAGCACGAGCAACCCGACGAGCTTCGCGCAAAAGGGCGCGGTCGCCGCGCTCACCGGGCCGCAGGATCATCTCACCGGCTGGCTGGGCGAATTCGCGCAGCGCCGCACCTACGCGTGGAAGAAGCTCAACAGCATCCGCGGCATCACGTGCGCGAACGCGAAGGGGGCATTCTACCTCTTCCCGAACATCAGCGGCACCGGACTGAAGAGCACCGAGTTCTGCGCGAAGTTGCTCGAACAGGAAAAGGTCGCCGCCGTGCCCGGCATCGCGTTCGGCGCGGACGACTACCTGCGCATCAGCTACGCGACGAGCATGGCGAACATCGAGAAGGGGCTGGAGCGGTTGGAGAAGTTCTGCAAAGGGCTGAAGAAATAGATGGGAGCCTTCGAGGACATTGAAGGCTTCTAACGCGCGACGAGTTCAGCGCCCTTCAAGATTTCGTTGGGTTCAGCGATGCCGACACCGGGGCCGTGCGGGATGGAGAGAGCGCCGTCGGTGATTCGCAGCGGCGGGTTGAACCATTTGCCATAAGTGTCCACGCCTTGTTTGTATTCCTGCCACGGGCCGATCTTGGGCGTGCATGCCGCGAAGTGGAGCGAGTAGATGAACCCAAATCCGCCGGAGAGATGCAGCGTTGTCGGCATGTCCACCTGCTCCGCCATGCGCGCGACGCGGATGGAGCGAATCATCCCGCCGTAATAATACAGATCGGGTTGCACAACGCTCGCAACGCGCTCGCGAATCATCTTTTGAAAGCGCCAGTGGCTGGATTCCTGTTCGCCGAGCGCGATGGGAATCTTCAGCGCGTCGGCGACTTTCTTCGTCGTGTCAAAATTATCAAACGGGCACGGCTCCTCATAAAACAGTGCGCCGATGTCCTCCATCATGCGACCGATCCTGATGGCGAGCTTCGGGTCGTCGTAAGAACTGTTCGCGTCGCCGTGGATGGCCATCTTGTCGCCGAACGCCTTTCGCGTGAGCGGAATCAGCTTCTCCGTGCGGCCCGGCATGGCGTCCGCGTTGCGGCTCATGCGGCCGCCGAGGCGATACTTGATGGCCTTCGCGCCGGTCTTCTCAACCAGACTTCTGAGGTAATCAATCTCCTGCTCCGGCGTGGTGTCGCGGCGTCCGCTCGCGACGTAGAACGGAACGCTCGTGCGAATGACGCCGCCGAGCAGTTCCGCGATGGACTTGCCGGCGATGCGTCCCAGCATGTCGAGAATCGCAAACTCGACAAGAGCGACAGGCACCCAGAAGGCCAGCCCTTGCAGCTTGTAGTTGCTGTCATGGCGATACGCTTGGAAGAGATGCTCCTCCAATTCACGCGCGTCCTTGCCGATGAAGTAGGGAATGACCTGCCTGTGCAAAATCGGGGCGAGGATGCTCATTCGGCCGTCGTCCACGGAGATGCCTTCCGCGCCGTCCTTCGAGCGCACGCGCACAAAGTGCTCCTTGCCTTTTCGCAGCAGTTCGATGGACTGGATGATGACCGGATCCTTGAATCCCTTGAGGTCGAGAACAGGACGCGCGGCAGCTTTCTCCAGTGCTTCATGGCTGACACTCTTGCTCGCGGCGGAAACGGAGCGCGCTGGGAGAATTGAAAACGCAGCCGCACCGGTGCCGGCTGCGAGGAATCCGCGACGATTCGTCTTCATGGCTTTCAAGGTGAACTATAAGGTCATCGAGCAGCAGGGGACAAGCAAGGATTGGCGAGGCCGCCGTTCACCTTTGCTGACTCGGTGCTCCGCTGGCCTGAGCCGCCTGATACGATTCAATCAGTTCCCGTATGCGCCGGGCGTCCGCCTTGCTGTGTCCGTGACTGGCCAGCGGGTCGCTGCCACCGGAAGATTCAATGAGAATGTCCGACCAAATCAACCCGGTCTTGATGTGAACGGAGGCGACTTTCGGCAGGGCAATGCTGATTTCATCACGGCTTAACCAAGAGCGCTTGCGCCGAATAACCGCAGTATCGGAAACTTCGATGACGGTGGGGAAAAGAAAATTGCCGTGGATCCAGCGACTGGCTTGAAAAACTTCGGCGGCCATGGTGAGGGCAGCATTTCGCAATTGAGTGCGGCTGGCAACTGTGAATCAACCGCCGAACAGCGCTTGGTGTCCTCGCAACTTCTTGGTAAATATCCGCGCGATGCACTGGATTCCTTACGGCCAAAACGCCGTGCTGCTCCGGTTCGCGGAGGCGCCGGATGAAGCGGCGTTCCAACGCAGCCGCGCGATGCTGACCGAATTGCAGCGCCAGCCGCTGCCGGGACTTGTCGAAGTCACGCCAGCATTCACATCCATGCTGCTGGAATTCGAGACGGCCCAGGCCGCGGAGTTCAAACGGCAGCTTCACGAATTGCTCAACCGGCTGGAGCGTGCGGTCAAAGTCCCCGCAACTTCGACTGCGATAGAAATCCCCGTGCGCTATGGCGGCCCCGACCTGACACGCGTGGCTGAACACAGCAAACTCAGCGAAGAGGAAGTTGTTGGTCTTCACGCTGCCAACATCTATCGCGTTCACCTGCTCGGCTTCGCGCCGGGCTTTCCGTATCTTGGCGGACTCGACGCGCGCCTGCACACGCCGCGGCTCGCTTCGCCGCGCCCGCGCGTGCGCGCCGGCTCCGTCGCCATCGGCGGCGAGCACACGGGCATTTACACTGTGGACAGCCCTGGCGGCTGGAACATCATCGGCCACACGGACGTCAAGGTGTTCGATCCTGCGCGCGGCGGATCGAACGGCGATGATGAAGCAATGTTTCTGTTGAAAGCGGGAGACATGGTGAAGTTCGTTCCGATGAAATGAACACGCCTGTCCTCCGCATTCTCTCGTCCGGCCTCGGTGCCACTGTGCAGGACGTTGGCCGGCCCGGTTGGAAACGCTTTGGCGTCCCTTCCAGCGGCGCGATGGACGAACACGCCGCAATGTGGGCGAACCGTCTGCTCAACAACGATGCGGACGCGCCGCTGCTTGAACTTCTACTGCAAGGCGCGAGCATTGAAGTGCTGCGCGATTGCTGGGTTGCGCTCACCGGCGCGGATGCGGTCGCCGACGTTTCGACATGGCGCGCACATCGCATGAACGAAGGAGATGTAATTGAGTTTCCGCGCGCGCGAACCGGCGTGTGGACTTATCTCGCCGTGGATGGCGGCTTCGCCGCGCCGCGCTGGCTGCGCAGCGCGAGCGCGTATCCGCGTGCGAATCTCGGAATGATCCTCAAGCCGGGCGACAAACTCGCGCGTGCACGTGCGGAATCGTTTCATCTTCCGCCCGGCGTCGAAGGCCGCACCATTGCGCCGGAAGAGCGCCGCGATTACGACCATTCCCCTGCCCTGCGCGTCTGGCCGGCGCCGCAATGGGATGGCTTCGATGAAACTGAACGCGCAAAGTTCTTCTCGCAAACGTGGAGCGTGACCTCGCAATGCGACCGCGCCGGCTACAGGCTCTCGGGTGAAGCGCTGCGCTGCCGCGTCGCGAACATCATCAGCGAGCCGACGCTCGTGGGCACCGTGCAAGTGCCGGAGAACGGCCAGCCCATCGTCACGATGCGCGACGGCCCGACCGTCGGCGGCTATCCCAAGCTCGCCGTGATTGACGCAGCCGACGTGTCGTGGCTCGCCCAGTGCCAGCCGGGAACAAAAGTGCGCTTCCAACTTCATCCGGACGCTGTGAAATGAAGCTCGACCTTAACTGCGACCTCGGCGAAGGCGAACCGCTTGCCCGCACTCGCGCGCTGATGCGCTGCATCACCTCGGCAAACGTCGCGTGCGGCGGCCATGCCGGTGATGCGCGCTCAATGATGGCGTGTGTGAAACTGGCGAAACAATTCAACGTGCGGCTCGGCGCGCACCCGGGTGCATGGAGTCGCGGCGATTTCGGGCGAGGCGAAATTCGACTCACGCCGGATGAGTTCGAGCTGCTACTGCTTCAGCAAGTTGGCGCACTCGAACAAATCGCGCGCACGCACGGAGTTCGACTGCATCACATCAAGCTTCACGGCGCGCTCTACCATGCGTGCGAGCAGGATGCCGCGCTGCGCCGTCGCTACGTTCAGGCCGTCAAACGCTTCTGGCCCGGCGTGAAAATCTTTGCGCTCGCCGGTGGTGCGGTCATCCGCGCAACCCGGCAGGCTGGAATCGAAGCGTGGGAGGAGGCGTTCGCCGACCGTGCTTATCTCAACGACGGCACGCTCGCGCCGCGAAGCGAACCGGGCGCAGTTCTGACCAGCTCGCCGGAAATTATTGAACGAGTGCGCGGGCTTTTGGAACCCAACCCCACTGGCAAAACGATCAACGAACACAAACCCCCGCAGGCACAGACATTGTGCATTCACTCGGACACGCCGTGCGCGTTGGAAGTGGCGCGTGGAATTTCCGCGCTGCTTCGGTGCCAACATCCGGCCTGACACAGCCATTGATGTTCTTCATTGTGACGGATTGAACTTCCTGCCTGACCTGATAGCATTTGCACACGATGCCCAAAGATTTCACCGCGAAATCCTCCGCGCTGCCTGCCGCAGGTGAGGCATCCGCGGGCGCGGCGAGTGCGACGACGTTGCGGGATGTTTGGCGCGCGCGGCTGAAGCGCGTTGGGCGCTTTTGGAGGCACGTGGGGCGGGCCTTTGTCCAGAATCGCTGTCCCGTTCGCGCGGCGGCGCTGGCCTATGCGAGCCTGCTTGCGCTGGTGCCCATGCTCGCGGTGGTGGCGAGCGTATCGGCGGCGTTGCTCAAACGGCAGGGCGAGGAGCCGGTTGAAAAATTCGTCGAGAGCCTCGTCGCGTATGTCGCGCCGGCCGTGGCTGCGGACACACGGCCCGCCGGTTCACCGGTGACGCGCGAGGACGTGCAACTGGCCGCCACGCGCAAGGAGATGGCGCGGCGCATCAACGAGTTCATCAGCAACATCCGCAGCGGCGCGATCGGCGTTGCTGGCACGGTGGCGCTCGTCATTGTGGCGATCATGATGCTCGCGCGTGTCGAGGACACGCTGAACGACATCTGGGGCGTCACGCGCGGACGCCACTGGCTCGTGCGCATCGGCAACTACTGGGCGTCGCTCACGCTCGGGCCGCTGCTGCTCATCACCGCGCTGGGGCTTTCGAGCAGCGCGCGCTTTGCAGCGACAAAGGCGTGGTTCAGCGGGGTGCCCTCTGGTTTTATCGAACACCTGAGTTTCGTCATGGAAGTGATCCTGCCGTTCCTCATTGTCACAACCGCCTTCACCCTGTGTTACGTGCTGCTGCCCAACACGCGCGTCTCGTGGCGCGCGGCGCTGGCGGGCGGGCTGGTCGGCGCGGCGCTGTGGCAGCTCAACAACTTCCTTAGCGTGCTTTACGTGTCACAGGTCGCAGTGCAAAGCAAGATTTACGGCAGCGTCGGCATGGTGCCGGTGCTGATGGCCGGGCTGTATTTCGCGTGGACAATCCTGCTGCTCGGCGGGCAGGTCGCGCACGCGTTCCAGCATCAGAGGTCGCTGGAACAGGAAGCCGCCGCCGCGAAGGCCACGCCGCGCGACCGCGAGCTGCTCGCATTGCGGCTGATGGCGCGCATCGGTGAACGCTTCCAGCATGGTGAACCACCGCTCACCCGCGCCGCTCTCGCCATGTCGCTCAGCACAAGTGAACGCCTCGCAGGCGGCATCCTCGCATCGCTCACGGAATCAAAACTACTTGTCGAAGTGCCGGACACCGACTCGGCTTACACGCCCGCACGCCCGCTGGAAACAATCACCTGCCACGACTTGCTCGCGGCACTGCGCGGCGGAACGCAGACGCGCGGCGCGAACGAGCGCGTGACAGGCGCGTTTGACCGGCTTGTGGGCTTGGAACGCGACGCAGCATCCGCCATCACTGTGGCGGATTTGATCGGCGCGAAGCCACCCGAGACGAAATCAGGCGCGTGACGGTGAGAGCGTCCAGTTTCTGCGGGTGTTATTGTAACTTTCGCAGGCTGGACGCGCTCTGCATCGGCATATAAGTTCGCCTCAGCAAAGGCATCCATGAAAATCCTCATCGCTGAAGACGACGCGCCAACGCGGCTCGCGTTGCGCATGGCACTCCAGAAGCTCGGCCACGAGGTCACCCCGACGGAGAACGGCCGGCTCGCGCTCGACGCATGGCGCAAGTCGTATTTCCCCGTCCTCATTTCCGACTGGATGATGCCGGAGATGGATGGCCCGACGCTGTGCCGAGCGATTCGCGTCAGCAAGACGGATCATTACACGACCGTCATCCTGCTGACCGCTCTCGGCAGCAAGCAGAATTACATCGAAGGCATGCAAGCCGGCGCGGATGACTTCATCACCAAGCCCTTCGACACCGAGCAGCTCAACGCGCGCCTGCTGGTTGCGGAGCGCATCGCCAACTTGCAGCAACACGTCTTGCGGCTGGAAGGCCTGCTCTCCGTCTGCTCTTACTGCAAACGCATCAACGACAAAACAGCGAACGATTGGAAGTCCCTGGAACGCTACGTCTCCGAGCGCTCCGAGGCGCGATTCAGCCACGGCGTCTGCCCGCAGTGCATGAAGAACGTCGTCGAGCCGCAACTCGCCAAACTCGGCGGCGAATAACGGTTCAACCGCTGATGCCGTAAAAGCGCGCCGCGTTCCCGCCCATCACTTTCGCGCGCGTCGCCGCTGGAAACTGCCGGAGAAAATCATCAACGAGCCGGAACACCCGCTCATAATTTCCGGCAAGCATGCACACCGGCCAGTCCGAGCCGAACATCAACCGGTCCTCGCCAAACACCTCCCATGCTACGTCAAGATAGGGGCGGAAATCCGCCGGTTTCCATGCGTGCCAGTCCGCTTCCGTCACCATGCCGCTCAACTTGCACATCACGTTCTGCGATTTCGCAAGCTCGCTGAACTGCTCGCGCCATGGCGCAAGCTCGCCGCGCTTGATGAACGGCTTGGACAAATGATCGAGCACGAACGGCTGTTCTGGAAACTGCCGCACGACTTGGATCGCCGCGGACAACTGGCGTGGAAACGTGAGCAAATCGTAAGCGAGACCGAACTGTTTCAGTTGCGACAGCCCGCGCAAAAACGCTGGACGCAGCATGAAATTATCATCCGGCTCGTCCTGCACGACATGGCGGACGCCGACGAATTTTTCCTTTGCGGCCAGCGGCGCGAGTTGTTCCTCCACGCGGTCACTCTGCAAATCCACCCAGCCCACGACGCCGACAATGGACGCGTCGCTCGCAGCGAGTTCGAGCAGCCAGCGCGATTCTTCGAGCGATTGCCGCGCCTGCACGGCGATGGAGCCATCCACGCCAACCTTCGCGCGTTCCTTCGCCAAATCCGGTGGCAAATAATCGCGCCGCAGCGCCGCGAGCGGCTCAGTCATCCACGGATACTGCGCGGCGTCGTAACGCCAGAAATGCTGGTGCGAGTCGAGTTTCATGCGTTCGTGCTCGGAAAACTGCGGCGAAGCACGCGGCGCGGCAAGCGGGAAAGCGTTTTCCACTCCGCTTGCCTTCGCCAGCGCACTGGCCGATACTGCGCGCGTGAAAGTGACGGTCACCCAGCTCACCGACCAGTTGCTCGCGTCCTACGCGCGCGCCGGCGGCATCAACCACCTCGACGGCAAAAACCTGCCGAGCAAAACCGCCATCACCGGCATCACGCAGGATTTGCTGCGGCTGCTGTTCCCGGGATTTTTCGATGAGAAGCCGCTGCATTCGTCCGAGCTGAAAGTCGAAACGGCCACGCTCATGGACTCGGTGCTCGGCCGGCTGGAGGATGAAATTTACAAGAGCCTCGAATACGCCGCGCCCGCCGGGTCGAAGAAAAAGGACTTCCGCCCGCAGGCGCGCGAGTTGACGCTGGATTTTCTTTCTCACCTGCCGCGCATCCGCGAGATGCTGCAAACAGACGCCGAGGCCGCATACGACGGCGACCCCGCTGCGTTGAGCAAGGACGAGGTGATCGTGGCGTATCCGTTCATCGAGGCCATCGCGGTGCAACGGCTCTCGCACGAGTTGTATCTCAAACACGTGCCGCTCATTCCGCGCATCATGACCGAGTGGGCGCACGGCCGCACGGGCATGGACCTTCATCCGGGCGCTGAGATCGGTTCGCATTTTTTTGTGGATCATTGCACCGGCACGGTCGTGGGTGAAACGTGTGTCATCGGCAACCACGTGAAGATGTATCACAGCGTCACGCTCGGCGCGAAGTCCACCTCCGGCGGACAGCAGCTCAAGGGCAAGAAACGTCACCCGACCATCGAGGACAACGTGACGATTTATCCGGGCGCAACCATCCTCGGCGGCGACACTGTGATCGGCGCGGGCAGCACGATCGGCGGCAACGTCTTCATCATGCAGAGCGTCGCGGCGAATTCGCTCGTGATCTACGACGGTCTCGACATGCGTGTGCTTTCCAAGCCGCCGAAGATGTCCGCGGAGCAGTCGCAGAATTACCAGATTTGAAGCGGCTGTGATTTTGGCTTGGCGTCTCGCGGCGCTTCCCCTAGCCTTCGCAGCGTAGCCACAGCTCCGGGTCGCCGGGAAAACAACAAATCATTTTCTGCCTGTGAAAGACTACGCGCCCAAGGACATCCGAAACTTCGCCATTGTCGGCCACGCCTCGTCCGGCAAGACGATGCTCACGGAGGCCATGCTCGCCTGCGCAGGCGTCATCAACCGCATGGGATCCATCGCGGCAGGCACAACCGTGAGCGATTATCACGACAGCGAGAAGAACCGCCGGATTTCCACGCACGCCTCGCTGCTGCACGCCGAATGGCTCGGCCGCAAGCTCAACATCATTGACTGTCCCGGCTACTCGGACTTCATCGCCGAAGGTCTCGGGGCGCTGCGCGTGGGCGACTTCGCGCTCGTCACGGTTCACGCGGGGCACGGCGTCGGTGTGGGCACGGACGCGGTGTGGAAGTATGCCACGCAGTTCGGGCTGCCGAAGTTCATCGTCATCAATGCGCTCGACAAGGAGAACACGAACTTCGACGGCGTGCTGGAGCAACTCCGCGAGCACTACGGGCCGCGCGTGTTTCCGCTGAATCTCCCGCTGAATCCGGGACCGGGTTTCAACCAAGTGCTCGATGTCATTCGCAGCGAAGTCATCACTTACGCGGGCGACCGGAGCGGGAAGTTCACCGAGGCGCCCGTGGACGGCGAGCGCGCCGAGCAGGTCAAGGCGCTGCACCAGCAGCTCATCGAATATATTGCCGAGGCGGATGATTCGCTGATGGAAAAATTTTTTGAACAGGGCGGCTTGAGCGAGAACGACATGCGCGCCGGTCTGCACGCGGCGATTCAGAAGCAGTCGTTCATCCCGCTCTTCTGCACTTCGGCGGAACAGAACATCGGCATTCTGCGCCTGCTCGATGTCATCGCGAAATACGGCTCCTCGCCGGAGGACCGCGCGAAGGTCCCCGCGCACGACGCGAACGGGAAGGAAACCCAGATCGGCCTCAACGATCCCGATCCGGTGCTTTACGTGTGGAAGACGATGGCGGAGGCGCAGTTTGGCGAGTTGTCGTTCTTCCGGCTATACTCCGGCTCGGTGCAGTTCGGCTCGGAACTGTTCAACAGCGACCGGCGCAGCACGGAAAAAATCGGGCAGATTTACATCCTCAACGGCCGCAACCGCGAGGCCGTGCCCAAGCTCGGCGCGGGCGACATCGGCGCGGTCGTCAAGCTCAAGGCCACAAACACGGGCGACACGCTTTCCAGCCCGGCGCGCGTCGCCACACTGCCGCGCGTCGTGTATCCCAAGCCGACGATTCATTCCGCGCTGCGCCTCAAGGTGAAGGGCGAGGAAGACAAGGTCGCGCAGGGGCTTACCGCGTTGCAGCATGAGGACCCGACATTTCATTTTCACGTGGACGGCGAGCTGCATCAGACCGTGCTCTCGGCTCAAGGCGAACTTCATCTCGATGTGCTGGTGGACCGGCTCAAGCGGCGTTTCAAGGTGGACGTGGAACTGACTGCGCCGCGCATCCCGTTCCGCGAGACGATCCGCGCAAAGGCCGACTCAAAATATCGCCACAAGAAACAGACCGGCGGCGCGGGCCAGTTCGCTGAAGTCTGGATGCGCATCGAGCCGGTGCCGCGCAACAGCGGACTCGATTTCACGCAGTCGCTCAGCGGACAGAACGTGGACCGCGTGTTTGTGCCGAGTGTCGAGAAGGGAGTGAACTCCGCGTGCAGGGATGGCATCCTCGCGGGCTACCGCATCGTGGACGTGAAGGTGGACTTCTACGACGGCAAGATGCACCCGGTGGACTCGAACGACATTTCATTCCAGCTCGCCGGCAAGGAAGCATTCCGCGAGGCCTTTCAAAATGCCAAGCCGTGCCTGCTCGAACCCATTCACAAACTCGAAATCACCGTGCCGGAAGATGCGCTCGGCAAAATCATCGGCGACCTGTCGAGCCGGCGCGGGCGCATCATGGGCATGGACGCGGACGGCTCGTTCCAAGTCGTGAAAGCCACTGCGCCCGCGATGGAACTGCATCATTACGGCACGGTGCTGCGCTCGCTGACCGGCGGACGCGGCATCCACACGGAGGAATTCAGCCACTACGAGGAAATGCCGCGCGAGATGGAGACGAAGATCGTCGAGGAAGCCAAGAAAGCGCGACAGCACGCGTGACGGTCCGCGCAAAACTGGTGCCAGAGGAGGGAATTGAACCCCCGACCAAAGGCTTATGAGTCCTCTGCTCTACCCCTGAGCTACTCTGGCGAACGCACCGGGCCTTCCATGGGATGGGCAGCGGGGCTGGATTCGGCAACACCGACAAATTCTTTCTTTACCGGCTCGAATCGTCGGGAACATATTACGGACTCCTAAAACGGGCTGGCAAGTAGTTTCGGCGTTCGCCCAAGACCTCTGACCGCAAGCTCGCCGAACGCCGCCTTGTCGAACCGTCGCCACTCGGCAAGCAGCGCGCAGGACGCGAAAGACGACCCCTGTTTGGCCTGCGCCTTGGCCGGTCCGCATCACATCTTGCGACCTACGACAAGGGCTTGCTGGACATGGAAAAGCCCCTTGGCATCAAGACGATTCGCAGGGCTGAATTTCTCCGTCGCATCAAGGGTTGAGCCGCCTTGTCCGCGCGCGCTGCAAATTCGCCCGTGGCTCCGCTTCAAATGCAGACACCAGACGCGCCGCGCTTCCGCCAGCGACTGATTGAATGCGGCCTGCGCGAACGACTGCTGACCCTGTTCAACACGCAACTGAAAGCGCGGCTTCATCCAATGGGTTTTGGTTGCAAGGCCCGCCCACCAAGACCGGTCAGGCGGGATGCAATGCCGCGGCGCGGCCGGGCGGGAATTTGCCGAGATGGTAGATCATCCAGCCGTGCAGGAACTGGCGCAGTTCGCCGGCCTGGGCCGGACTGAGCTTGAGGGGAGAGAGCGCGGCCCAGTCGGCGTCCGCCAGCCGTTCGGCGATGAGCCTGCTGCCGGCGCTGAGGCTCGCCACGGCGAAGTCAGGTCGCAGCCCAAGTTCATCGAGCAGCTTGAGTTCAAAGGCGAGCACGGTGCGTTGCGTCGGGGCGGAACGGTCAAGTTCACTGAGAAAACTATTGAACAGTTCAAAGACGCCCGGCAGCGGCGTGTCCGTCTCCGTGGTCTGCTCGACGAGGGCCGCGGCGTAGGCGGCCTGCTGGAGAAGCGGAAGGTTCTCGCGCAGTCGCGGATGGATTTCCCGCAGGCTGACTTCGCGAAGGGTGTGCAGCTCGCTGCGGCGGCTGCGAGCGAAGCTGAAGTCGGCGAAATAGAAAATGTCCAGCTTGCCGCGAAAGGCGGACTTGGGCCGTCGCGCGCCCTTGGCCACCGTGGCGACGCGCCCCTGCTCCGCCGCGAGCCAGTGGACTATCAGGCTCGTCTCGGTAAGCGGCCGCGTGCGCAGGATGATGCCGGTGGCGCGTTCCTCCATGTTTATTTGGAAGCCGGCCGTCCCACGGCCGCGGCGGAAGTGGTCTTGTTCTCCGGTGAAAGGGAGCCAAGCGAGACGATATACTTGAGTCCGTCGGCGACGGAAAGGTCGAGCAGGGTCAAAGTCGCCTCCGGCACGAGGACGAGGAATCCGCTGGTCGGGTTTGGAGTGGTCGGGACGAAGACGCTGACGACTTTCTCGCCGGACTTGGGTTGAATCTTTTCGTTTTGATCATTCGTGACGAAGCCGACGGCCCACTGGCCGGCGCGGGGGAATTCAACCAGCACGACCTGCTTAAAGGAGCCTTTCTTGTTGGATGTGAAGGCCTCGTTGACCTGCTTCGCGGTGCCATAAACCTTGTTCAGCATCGGGACGCTGAGGAGGAATTCGTCGAAAAACTCAAGCAGGCGCTGGCCGAAATAGTTCCGCGTGAGCCGCCCTAGCACGCTGGTGAGCAACACGGCCACGACCAGCGCAAACAGGCTCCAATACCAGTGGATGTCCCCCGCCCCGGCCTGCTCGTGGGTCCAGCGCTTCGGCAAAAAAAAGAGAAGGATGTCCGTGACGCGCGCAATGTTGGTGAACACCCACACGAGCAGCGCGACGGAGACGACCGCGGGCAGGATCAAGGCCAGTCCCGTGAAGAAATTGGCCCGCCAGCGCACGAAGAGACGCTTCTTCATGGCGCAAGTCTAGGCGCGCGGCGCAGCGCGAACAAGCAAAGGCGGCAGATGGATTACAGACGCGCCAGCGGAAACTGCCGCGCGAGCAGACGGAGCAGGCGGTTCTCCTCTTGTTTCATTTTGCGGCGCGCAACGGGCTTCAAGTCATCGTGGCCGCGCAAATGCAGCACGCCATGAACGAGGTAGCGCACGACTTCGGCCTGCCAGCTCGACCGAAACTCACGCGCCTGCGACACCGCGTCGTCAAGGCAGATGAAAAGTTCCCCGGTCAGCGAGGGAGAAGGTTCAGCCGGGGCGAGAGTGGAGTTGTCAAACGTGATGACATCGGTGGAGCCGGCGTGGTTGAGGAAGGTCTCGTTGACGAGTGCCATTTCCTTCGCGCCAACGAGGTGGATGCCGAGTTCATAAGTGCGAAGCGAGAGGTGCTGCTCCAGCAACGCGCGCGCAATCTGGCGCAACAACGCGGCGCTGACCTTGCGCACGCGCTGGCGGTTGCGAATGACGAGGACAAACGCGTTGTTTCGCGTTGCGTTTTCCGTGATTTGCCGGCGAGGCCGTTTTGATTTCACGGAAGAAGCCGGACGCGGCACGCGATTTTGCTTTCGCCGTGGCTTCACCGCATTATTCCTTATCCGCACGGCCGCGGTGTTCCTCGTATGCGGCAATGATGCGTTGCACAAGGGGATGGCGGACGACGTCGCGCTTCAGGAATTCGACGAGGGCAATTCCATCAATGCCCTTCAAAGCGCGGATCGCCTCCAACAAGCCCGAGTGTTTGTGGGGCGGGAGGTCAATCTGCGTCGGATCGCCCGTGATGACGGCCTTGGAGCCGTGGCCGAGGCGCGTGAGGAACATGAGCATCTGCTCGGTGGTCGAGTTCTGCGCCTCGTCGAGGACGATGAAGGCGTGATTGAGCGTGCGGCCGCGCATGTAGGCCAGCGGCGCGATCTCGATGGTCCCGCGCTCCATGTGCTTGTGGACTTCCTCGGCGGGAAGCATGTCGTGCAGCGCGTCGTGAAGTGGACGCAGGTAGGGCGTGAGCTTTTCGTAAAGGTCGCCGGGCAAAAAGCCGAGCGCCTCGCCCGCCTCGACGGCCGGGCGGGTGAGAATGATGCGCGACGCCTTCCCCTCGCGCAGCGTTGCGACAGCCATCGCCATCGCGAGATACGTCTTGCCCGTGCCGGCAGGCCCGAAGCCGAACGTGATGTCATTGGACTTGATGGCCTCGACATATTTCTTCTGGCCGACGGTCTTGGGCGCGACCTGGGCCTTCCTCACCGAGGTCTGGATGCGCTCATCGTGAAGGCTCTTGAGCGCGGCGACGCCGTCCTGCTTCACAACTTGGAGCGCTGCGGCAAACTCGCGGTTGGTCACGGGCGAGCCGGACTGCAACGCGTGCTCCAGGTGCATGAAGACCTGTTTGGCGCGATGCACGGACTCCGATTCGCCTTCCAACTTGATCCAGCCCTCGCGCGACGTGGCCTTGACGCCCAACTCCTCCTCAAGGGACTTGAGGTTTTTGGCATCGTGGTTGAAGAGCCGCTGCGCGTGCCGCGCGCTTTCGTAGTGGAGTGTCTCTGAAGCCATGAAAAATTGGAAAGTATTCTATTTTTGATTCCGATCCGTAAGTGCCCTCCTGACAAGATATGCAAGCAACGGAACAATCAATACAGCGGCAGGCACCCCGAAGGGAATGCGCATTACAAAATAAAAAGCAAAAATTGTCACAAATCACTTTGCCAGCGCCGCGCGGAGCTGCGCGGCCAGTTCTTCAAGCGCCTGCGGCACGACACTGGTGTTCGCAAGCACGGGCATGAAGTTTGTGTCGCCGTTCCAGCGCGGGACGATGTGGATATGGAGATGTTCGACGATGCCCGCGCCCGCGCACTTGCCGACGTTGACGCCGATGTTGAAGCCGTCGGGCTTCATCACTTCGGTGAGGGCATTCTGGCAACGCCGGGCAAGCAACATGAGGTCGGTGAGTTCCCCGTCGGTCAGGCCGTTGAAGTCCGGCACCTGCTTGTAAGGCACGACCATGAGGTGCCCGCCATTGTAAGGATAGCGGTTGAGCATCGCGTAGCAGGTGCGGTCCCGCGCGATGACGTAGTTGCCCACGTCATCGCCGGACTGGGCAATGCGCGTGAAGAGCGAGGCATCGTCGGCCTGCTCCTTCGGCGCGAGGATGTAGGCAATGCGCCACGGCGCGTGCAACGGTTCCATGGGGCGAACGCTAGTGCGGGGCTTCGAGGAAGTCAAAGGCGCGGCGATGCGAACATGACGGGCTTCAGCCGGCGGCGGGCGGTTTTGGCAACTGGCGCTTCAGCACGAAGGTCAGCGCCTTCACCGCAAGCTCGATGAAGAGGAACGGTTTGGCGATGAGGTCGTTCGCGCCCGTGAGCAGGCTCTTTGCACGGCTCTGGAAGTCACCGTGCGACGTGACGTAAATGACCGGCGTATGCTCGTAGGTGGGCAGGCTGCGAAGTTTTTTGCAAAGCTCGAAGCCGTTCATCTCCGGCATGTCCACGTCGAGGATCACGAGGTCGAACACGCTAGCGGAAAGTTTGTGCAACGCCTCCACCGGGTTTTGCAGTCCCTGCCCTTTCAATTCGGCCTTCTCCAGTGAATGCAACACAGCGCGAAGTGAAATGGCGTCGTCGTCCACGGCCATGATGCGCGCGGAAAACTGTGGATCGTCCGGCAATTCCGCGACGCGATCCGCCATCGCACCGAGAAACGCGGCCGTTTGCGTGATGGTCCGCACCGTCGAGGGAGAAATCTGCTCCGGCTTTTCGTGCAGTTCCTTGAGCAGCGCCTCGAACGCGCTCGCCATCCGCGCGAGCATCGTGATGCCGGCGACGCCGGCGTTACTCGTGAGCGAGTGAACTTTGCGATACAGGTCGGCGATCAACGGCTGGCGCGCGGCGCGGTCCTCGGTCTGCACGATGGATTGCTGAATTTGCTTGATGACCGTGATGGAAGCTGGCAGTCCCGTGATGAACGCGCGACGGAGTTCGGCCTGAAAGGTCGCGTCCGCGTCGGATGATTTCCGCACTGATGCCGCAGGCGCGGACGCGGCCGGACGCGCGGCGCCGGCGAGCAGTTCATTGACGACTTCGATGACCTGCCGGGGAGTCGAAGTGGCCTTGGCGAGGCACTTTGTCGCGCCGGCCTTCC
The DNA here is from genome assembly GCA_964589935.1 of uncultured Verrucomicrobiota bacterium. Taxonomy (GTDB): domain Bacteria; phylum Verrucomicrobiota; class Verrucomicrobiia; order Limisphaerales; family VHCN01; genus VHCN01. The sequence continues at coordinate 113,760 of CAZPVD010000006.1, forward strand.
ACGCCTCCTCAATCATCGAGTTAATGAACGTGTTTGAGAATACGATGACAGGCAAATCTTTGAACACGGGACTGACGCGGATTTGCCGGAGGATTTCGATGCCGGTAATCTTCGGCAGCATGAGGTCGAGCAGCACTGCATCGGGCCGGAAGTGTTCCACTGCGCGCAGGCCAGCTTCGCCGTCGGCGGCAACCTCGACCTGATAACCCTCCGTCGAGAACTTTGTCTTGTAGATGCCCGAAACGATGCGGTCGTCCTCGACGATCAGCAGCTTTTTCATAGGCCCTGCTTTGACGGCGCGGTCTGGTAGGCGGCGAGAAATTGTTTCACGCGGTCAAATTCATGCGCGGCCTGCTGCCATGCGCGCATCGCGTCCTGCAACTGGCCGCGGTCGCCCATCGCCTCCAGCTCGCGCAACGGCGCCACGAGCGTCTGCATTCCGCACGTCGCGCTGGCGCCGACGCAACTGTGTGCGATGCGGCGCACTTCACCGGCCCGGCCCGCTTCAATGGCTTCACGGATGCTGGCGAGCTGCCCGGTCGTCTGGTTCAAATACAAATCAACAAGCCCGCGCACTTCCTCCTCGCCGCCGCCGGCGAGGTCGGTCAAACGCTCGATGTCCACGGGCGCGTCCTGCGTGGGCGGCGCAGCGGGGCCGCGCGCAGGCGACACCGAAGCGGCAACGGGCCGCGGAGCCGCAGCAGCAGCAGGGCGTGTCCGCAGGACAACCGGCCCCCATTTTTCGATGGATGCCTGAAGCACATGAGTTCGCAGCGGCTTGGGAACGTAATCGTCCATCCCGGCGGCGAGACACTTCTCGCGGTCACCGACCATGGCGTTGGCCGTGAGCGCGATGATGACAGTGTGGCGGCTCCCGTTGCCCATCGTTCGTTCTCGCTCGCGAATGCGCCGCGTCGCCTCGATGCCGTCCATTTCCGGCATCTGCACATCCATGAAGATGACATCGTAGGGCCGGTGCTCGAGCATTTGTAGCGCCTCGATGCCGTTGCTCGCTACGTCGGCGGTGTAGCCCATCTGCTCCAACATGCGGAGGGCGACCCTTTGGTTGATGGTGTTATCCTCCGCGAGGAGGCATTGGAGTGGAAGACGGTTTGCGAGAGTCGGGTCAAGCTTCGCCGGCGGCTGCGCGGTCTTCAAAGGCAGATGGCCGCCGGTCACGACCTTCAACAAAGCTTCGTTGAGCTGCACCAGCCGCACCGGTTTCGTCAGAACGGCAATGAACGGGGACGGCGACGGCAAGACGCGCTTGGGCACGTCCACGGAAGAAAGCAAAATGAGCGGAAGTGACACGTGCCCCGGGAGGCGGCGAATCTCGCGGGCGAGTTGAATGCCATCCATGCCCGGCATCTGCATGTCGAGAAGGGCGAGATCGAACTCGCGGCTGGCGCGGAGGATTTCGAGCGCGGCGGCGGGGCTTTCAGCCTCGCGCGACTGGATGCCCCACTTGCGCGACTGCAAGCTAAGCACGCGGCGGTTGGTCGGGTTGTCATCCACGATGAGCAGGCGCAGGCCGGTCAGCTCGATGGAGGGCTTTTCGGCGATTGACTCCGGCGCCGGCGCGTCGGAGATGGGCGCGGTGATGGTAAAATGGAACGTGGAGCCATGCCCCGGCTGACTCTCGACCCAGATGCGCCCGCCCATCAAATGCGCGAGATGCCGCGCGATGCTCAGACCCAGACCGATGCCGCCACGCGAACGCGTCGAGGAGCCGTCGCCCTGTGTAAACGCCTCGAAGAGCAGGCCCAGTTTTTCCTTCGGGATGCCAATGCCCGTGTCGCGCACGGAAAAATGAAGGACGCATTTGGGTTGCTGCATCGAGCGGAAGAGCATCACGGTGTCATTCCCCGTTCCCTGTGGTTTGTCCACCGACTCGCGGGCAACTTGCACAACGATTTCACCTTTCTCAGTGAATTTGACGGCGTTGCCAATGAGATGAACGAGCACCTGGCACACACGGCCCGCGTCCCCTTCGATCGCGGCGGGCACCGAGTCGTCCACATGGGCGATGAGATCAAGCTTCTTCTCAGCCGCGCGCGCCGCGAGGAGGCCGAGCGCATCCTCGACGCAGTTGCGGACGCTGAAGGGTGCGGAGTCGAGCTCCATCCGGCCTGCCTCGATCTTCGCGAAGTCGAGGATGTCGTTGATGATGGTGAGGAGCGCGTCGGCGCTGTGGCGGATGGTCTGAGCGTATTCGAGCTGCTCCTCGGTAAGGTCGCTCTCGAGCAGGAGGCTCGTCATGGCGATGACGCCGTTCATCGGCGTGCGAACTTCATGGCTCATGTTCGCCAGAAACTCGGACTTGGCGCGGTTGGCGGACTCGGCGGCGACGCGCGCGGCGTCCAGCTCGCGGTTGGCCTGCGTCAACTGGTCCTGCAGCCGCTTGGTGCGAAGGACGGAGCGGGCGCGGGCCTGAAGTTCCAGCACGCTGAACGGCTTGGTGATGTAATCCACCGCGCCGAGTTCGAAGCCCTTCACCTTGTCCGCCGTGGTGTTCCATCCGGTGAGCACGACGACCGGCGTGAGCCGGTGCACGGGATCGTTCTGAATGCATCGGAGAACCTCAAATCCCTCGATGTCCGGCAGGCCGAGGTCGAGAAGGATGAGGTCGAACTTTTCCCGGTTCACCGCCTCAAGTCCGGCCAGTCCCGTCCCCACCGAGACGACCTTGACACCGGCGTCGCGAAGTCCCTCGGCGATGGAAAGCTGGACATTCGGATCGTCGTCAATGAGGAGAATCCTCGCCTCAAGGTGCGTCATCGTTGCGAGTGGAGGCATCAGTGTAAGTGCTTCTCGGCTGTGCGGCGGCGAGCTTAGGAGGTTCGCCGGTGCGATGCCATTATTTTTTCAATTCCTCCATCAGGACTTGTTCGACGCGCTCATACTCCGCAATCAACTGCCCGAACGGCAGTTCGGCGCCGGTCAGATCGCCAGCCTGCGCGCGTTGTTCGAGCGTGGCGCAATACGCGGCCAGCGGGCGCGCGCCGAGATTGTTTGCGCTGCCCTTGAAGGTGTGCGCCAGTTCGCGCAGCGTCACGGCATCCCCTTTCATCAGCGCCGCCTGCATCTTCGTCAGCCGGTCGGGCGCGTCTTCGAGGAAGAGGCCGACGAGGTCCGCCAACGGATCGCTGCTCTGTCCCGGCTCGCGCAGCTCGCGGATGTTTTGAATGACATTCAAGTCGAGCGTCGCGCCTGATTCAGCCGAACTTACGGCAGTCAACGCCGGGCGAACACGGTCGCGCTTGCGCTGCAAAGCGGCTTCGAGTTCCATCAATTCAACGGGCTTGACCACGTAGTCGTCCATGCCTGCGGCAAGGCACTGCTCGCATTCGCCCGGCAGCGCGTTGGCGGTCAACGCCACGATGTAAATGGGAGGACGCGAATGTCCGTTCTGCACGGCGTCGCGCTCGCGCCGGCGGATCTGCCGCGCCGCCTCGTAACCGTCCATCTCCGGCATGTGGCAGTCCATGAGGACGATTTCGTAAGGCAGGCGATCGAGCGCTTCAAGCACCTCGCGGCCGTTGTCCACGGTGTCGGCGCGGTAGCCGAGCTTTTCGAGCTGGAGCAGCGCGACCTTGCGATTCACCGAGTTGTCCTCGGCGAGCAGGATGCGCGTTGACTTGAGCGGCGCTGCGGGCCGGAGCGTTTCACGCTGGTTCGCTGGCGCAGGAAGTGCCGACGGCTCGAACTCGCTCGGCCCGCCGCGAACGGTCGCCACAAGGCACGCGAGGAGACGCGCGCGCTTGACCGGCTTGAGCAGGCAGGCGTTCAACCCGGCGGCCTGCACGGCTGCGGGATCGAGCTTCTGGCCGAGCGGCGCGAGAAGCACGATGCGCGGCTGAACCTTCAGCGCCTCCGCGCGAATCGCGCGGGCGAGCACCAAGCCATCCATGCCGGGCATTTGCAAGTCCGTGACCACGAGATCGAACATCCGCCCGGCCTTGTTCTCCTTCCGCAACAGCGCCAGTGCTGAGTTGCCGCTGTCGGCGGAGCTGTGCTGCATTTGGAACGCGGCGGTCATTTGCTGGAGAACCTGGCGCTGCGTCGCATTGTCATCCACGATGAGCGCGCGCAGGCCCTTGAGTTCCGCCGGCGGATGCACGATGCCGTGGCTTTCCTCGTCCTGAATTTCAAACGGCAGCGTCAGCCAGAATGTCGAGCCGCGGCCGGCTTCGCTCTCGACGCTGATTTGTCCGCCCATCAATTCGACAAGCTGCTTCGAGATGGCAAGGCCAAGCCCTGTGCCGCCGTATTTGCGCGTCGTCGAGCCGTCGGCCTGCGTAAAGGGTTCGAAGATTTTCTGCTGCGCGTCGGGCGGAATGCCGATGCCCGTGTCGTTGACCGCGAACAGAATCAACGCGCGATTTTCCAAGTCGCGCTCCTTCATCACGCGGATGACGACTTCACCCTGCTCGGTGAACTTCACCGCGTTGCCGATGAGGTTGATGAGCACCTGGCGCAGGCGGCTCGGATCGCCGCGAACGTGCGTCGGCACCTCGTCGGGCACGAGCGAGGCGATCTCGATGCCCTTGGAGTGCGCGCGCTGCGCGAGCAGCTCGACCGTGCTCTCGACAGTTTCGCGAAGGTCGAAATCAATCGTCTCGAACGTGAGCTTGCCCACCTCGATTTTGGAGAAGTCGAGAATGTCGTTGATGATGTCGAGGAGCGCGTAGGCGCTGTTGCGGATGGTTTCGGCAAAGTCCCGCTGCTGCGGTGTAAGCTCGGTATCGAGCACAAGGCCCGCCATGCCGACGATGGCGTTCATCGGCGTGCGGATTTCGTGGCTCATCGCGGCGAGGAACTGCGACTTGATGCGCGCGGATTCGAGCGCGGCGTCGCGCGCCACACCCAGCTCCTTTTCCGTGCGGATGAGGGCGGTGATGTCGCGCGAGATGCCGATGAGGCCGGTGACTTCCCCGGCGCGGTTGCGCGTCGGAACCTTCGTCACCGACGCCCAAATTTCCGAGCCGTCGCGCGCGGTTTGCTGCTCGATTTTGTTGATGATGGGCTGCCCGGTGCGCAGCAGCTGCTGCTCGTCGTCGAAAAATTCCTGAGCGTTCGCCTTCGGGTGAAAATCGAAATCCGTCTTGCCCACCACCGCGTCGGGGTCGTCGAGGCCGAGGCGCCTGGCCATCGCGAGGCTGCACCGGAGGAAGCGGCTCTGCGCGTCCTTGAAATAAACGCGGTCGGGAACGTTGTCGAGCAACGCACGCAAGAGGTCGCGCTCGTGGGCGAGTTGTTCCTCCATGTGCTTGCGTTCGGTCACGTCCCAGAAAATTCCCTGGATGCCGATGACGTTGCCCTTGGCATCGCAGAGAGGCGCCTTGATGACCTGCACAAAAATGCGCCCGTGATCCGGCGACTGGTGCTCCTCAACCGCCTCGTAAGCCTGCCGCGCTTCAATGATGCGCAGGTCGTCCTGATGATACTTTTCAGCCAGCTCGACCGGGAAAAAATCGAGATCCGTCTTACCCAGTATCTCCTCGCGGGCACGGCCGAGCGTTTTGCAAAAGCGCTCGTTCACGAAGGTGAACCGGCCCAGGAGGTCCTTGCGGAAAATGTTCTGCGGCAGGTTCTCGACGAGCGAGTGGTAGAGCAGTTCCGAGTCGCGCAGCATTTCCTCAGCGCGTTTGCGTTCGGAAATGTCGTGAAAAATGCTCAGGAGCAGCGGCACGCCCGACTCGAATTCCACGAAGGAATTCGACAGTTCGAGGTCAAGGTCGCTCCCGTTGCGGAACGTCACGCGGCGTTCCATGTGATGCTCGACGGTGTGGCGTTGGAACCTTTCGCGATAGCGCGAGAGTCGCGCGCTGCGCTCGTTGTCGTCGTCGGAATAAACCACCGTGAACAGCCGCCCCTCCAGTTCCTCCTTCTTCATGCCGACCATCTGGCAGAAGGCCGGGTTGACGGCGAGCGTCATGCCGTCGCCGTCCGTCAGGCGCATGCCGTCGGCGGAGTTTTCCCAGATGGAGCGGAAGCGCGCCTCGCTGCGCCTGAGCGCCTCCTCCTGGTGCTTGCGCGCGGTAATGTCCTCGACCGTGCCTTCGTAGTAGAGCAACCGTCCGGATGCATCACGCACGGCGCGCGCATTCTCGGAAATCCACAGCACATTTCCGCTCTGGTCGAAAATCTCTGACTCGAAGTTGGAGATCTCATCGTTTTGCTCCATCAACCGGACAAACTCCGTGCGCCGCGACGGGTCCACGTAGAGCTGGCGCGCGAGATCGCTGAACGACGCCATCAACTCCTCCGGCGAACTGAACCCGTAGATGCGTGCGAGCTTGCGGTTCGCGGCGACGAACTTGCCCTCCGGCGAAGTCTGGAAGATGCCTTCGCTGACGTTCTCGAAAATGCTTCGATATTTGAACTCCGCCTCGCGCAACGCCTCCTCCGCCCGCTCATGGCTGGTGACCGAGCGCGCAAGCTCGCCAATGCTCCGGCTCAGCTCCAACTGGGAAACCGCCTGCCGGCTCAGGCTGCGCAACGCCGCCGCCTGTTCAGCAGTAAGTGATCGCGGCGCAGGCCCCATCACACACAGCGTGCCCAACACATGACCGTCCGGCGACACGAGCGGAACGCCCGCGTAAAATCGCACACGCAACGGCCCGGCCACGAGTGGATCATTGACGAAGCGTTCGTCCTTCGCCGCGTCCTCCACCACGAGCAGGTCACGTTGTTGAGCAGCGGCAGTGCAGAAAGAGCTTTCCTTTGGCGTTTGTTCCGACGCAAGCCCCACCACGGACTTGCACCAATGCCGGTCGGCATCCATCAGGTTCAGCAGCGCGATGGGTGCGCCGCAGACGAGCGCGGCCAGGCGCGTGAGATCGTCGAACGCCGCCTCCGGCGCGGTGTCCAGGACGTTATACTGCCGCAGCGCCTTGAGGCGCTCCTCCTCGGGAGGCTGTGGTGTCGGAGATGTCAAACGGCGCGCCGCCTGAACAGACCAAGCTGCGCGAAGGAAGTTTAGTGCGAAACATCGGAAAGGCCAGCGTCGAGTGAGTCCGGCTCACTTCGCCGGCACTTTATTGATCGTGTTCCAGATGGTCTGCTTGATGGGCGCGCCGTCGGCGGATTTGAGGTCGAGCTTCACCTGCATCTGCATCACGGGCGCGAGCGGGCCGAGTTCGAGGAAGACGCTTTTGCCGTCGGGCTGGAGCTTCGCGGATTTCACGTCGAGCGGGTCGTGTTTGATTTTGTCCGGCTCGGCGACGGACCATTCCTTCGAGCCGTAGTTTTGCGTCCATTTGTAGTTCCATTGCTCGACCGAGTAGCTGCCCGTGTCCTCGGCGAGCGATTTGTCGAGTTTGTCGGTGAAGGTGAGCAGCACGCCGTTGGGCTTTACGTGCATTTCCTTCGGCATGTTCGCCGGCTTGCCGGTATAGCGCACACGCTGGAGCGCGCCTTTCTGCGCGCCGTTGGATTGCCACACAACGAGGCCGGTCAGATAGAGCTGGCCGTCGCGCGGATTGAAGCGCCCGCGCATGATGCCGGTCTTGAACTTGAGCGGAAACTTGAACGCGCCACCCTGCACCTGCCCGTCCGCCGTCTCCATCATCACCTTGTGCAGCGCGGATGCGCCGTAGCTCAGGTGCAGCAGGTCGCCCTTGAACGGCCCCCATTTGTCGCTCGTCACCCAAACCTGCCCGCCGCTCGAATTGTCCACGTCGTAGCTGTGCGGCAGCCAGAGGATCGGCATGCCGGGACTCGTCGGCGGCTGCGGCGTGTGCGCGTTGAAGACGTGACCGAGGAACACGCCGGGCTTTACGAGGTCCACGCGCGAGCTGGGCACCCAGTTGCCCTCGTTGTCCGCGACGGTGACCTCGTCATGCGGGCCGACGCTCATGCCGTTGGGCGCGCGCAGACCGTAGGCAACCACGTCGAGCTTCGAGCCGTCCGGCGACACGCGCAGCAGCGCGCCGTGATGCGGGTGCTTCCAGCCGCCGAGGTTGCCGCCCTTGGTGAAGTAGAAGTTGCCCTTGGAGTCCGCGTCAAGGTTCAGGCAGAACTCGTGGTAGTGCGATGAAATCGCCACGTCGTTGTTGAAGTTCTCGTAGAAATCCGCCTCGCCGTCGCCGTTCAAATCGTGCAGGCGCGTGATCTGGTCGCGGCCAAGGACGTAAATTTCGTCGTTCACGATTTTCAAACCGAGCGGCTGGAAGAGGCCCGTCGCGAAACGCTTCCACTTCAAGTGCTCCAGCTTTTCGTCAATGCCGCTCACGATCCACACCTCGCCGTTCACCGTGCAAACGGCGGCGTGCGTAGCGTCCTTGAAAAAGTCGAAACCACTCGTGCGCAGCCAGGAATTCCACGGGTTGTCATCCGGCAACGTGAGCGTGTCCACGACGTAGGGCGCGTCGCCCGCGCCGAGTTCACCCTTCGTTTCGAGCACTGGATTCCAGCGCGCCGGGCCGCCCTTCGTCAGCGCCTTGAGATCGGGCAACTGCGGGGCGCGTTTCGCGGCTGCCGCGGCCTTGTCCGCCGCCTCTTCATTGCCAACATAGAACGCGACCTGAAACAACGCGGACTTTCCGAGGGAAGGAAGCTGGAGAAGGCGCCGGCCATTTTCGTTCAAATTTCCAATCGAATAGGTCACGCCACCGTGGACAACGATCACATCCTTTTTGCCTTCGGCGGGTTTGTCAAAGAGCACGAGGGTCAACGGACCAGTTGCACCGTCCACTTGAAACGTCCGAGTGAACATCCCGGTCGTTGGATCGTAACCCGGCAGTTCGAGCACGCTCGCCTTGCCGACGGTATAACTGAGCACAACCTGTTTGCCGTTGAGATAAAGTCCGCGCCACTTCGCCCACTCGCGTGGCAGCGGGCCGAAGGAGACGAGTTCGTTACCGTCGCGCTTCGGCGGATTCGGCTCATTGAAGTTGCCATCCTTGTCTGCCCAACCCGGCAACACCGACAAAGAAAATGCAATTTCGCCGACCGGCTGCGGCACGCCTTCGAGTCCTTCGCGGCCGGTGGGCAGTTTGAGGAAGCCGCCCGTCCAGCCCATCGCCATGCGGAGCCGCTCGGTGTCGAAACACATCGCGGCCTCGTCGTTGGGGCCGACCTTGATCGAAACCGCCTTGAGCGCGGGCCGCACCCTGCCCCTGCCGTCGGGCGCGGGGGCTTCAAGACCGCTGCTGAAAAACTGGCCGAGATCGGTCGTGTCCCACTTCGTGGTCGTCGGCCTGTTGGGCCTGGCCTGCGCCTTGGGCGCCACGTTTTTCGGCGCGTCTTTTTTTTCCTGCGCGGGGCCAACGGTGACAGCGAGCGAGAAGGCGAAGGTTGCAAGGACCAGCTTCAAAGTGCGCATAGAATTCATCATGGCGGACAAGGCCGCCGAGCTTGGCGAAGATGGACGAGACGAGCCAACAAAAATTCACCGTGAAGCGCGCGAATCCGGCGTGGTTTGCGCGGATTCCATGCTTGATTTTCCGGGGGCTGAAAGGCAGTGTCCGCGCGCAATCCGCATGGCAAAAGAAGAGCCGATTGAATTAACCGGCACAATAACCCAGGTATTGCCGGGAACGATGTTCCGCGTGGCGCTTGAAAACGGTCACGAGGTTCTCGCGCATATCTCCGGGAAGATGCGCAAGAACTTCATCCGCATTTCTGTCGGCGACAAGGTCAACGCGGAGATGTCCCCTTACGACCTCAGCAAGGCGCGCATCACCTACCGCCACAAGTAAGCGCTCAACCCGCCGCGCGATCCGGCGCGAGGATTTCGACCAGATGCCGCGCCTGCACCACAGCGCCCCACCACCACACAAGGCCGGCACCGCCCCGCAGATAAAGCCACACCACCCACGCCGCGTCAATCTCACAAAAAGCGCGAAAGGCGCAAACACGAGGAACACCGAACCGAGACCGACGCCAAACAGCAGCATCGCGGCCCACGTCGCGAGGTCATTCGGAAACTCGTCCGGCGCGAGCGGACGCACAAACGGATCGCCGGCGATCCGCACCACTATCGCGACCACAAGCGCAAGCACCGTCACCAAACTCCACAGCTTCGGCTCTACTGGCGCGAAGACCGGCCGCTGCGTGTAGCGTTCATGCCAGCCGAAAACGAAATTCCAGAGGAAAAAGGCGCACGCCGCAACCACCGCCAGGAGGAATCCGATGGCATCCGTGCGCTCCGTCCACAGCGCGAGGCGCGGCCAGCACGCGAGCGCGCTCAACGCCGCGGCCAGCGCACTCGCGCGCAGCACGGCGGGCTGGACCAGCGAGCGCATGGTTGAAACACGCGACGGCTTCAGTCCGCTTGCACTTCACGGCCGCAGGCTTTCACAAATTGTTCAGCTCTCCTGCTGCGCCATGTCGCCGAAGATGCGGTTGTAGAGGCTCGCGATCATTCCAAGATAGATGGAAATGGTGACGAGGATCCCCACGCAAAAGCCAATCACTCCCAACATGGCGATGATCCCGCCGACAACCAGATAGAAAAAGACCATCCACCAGTGTTTCGCCACGACCTTGCGGCTGAGATTCATCGCCTTCCAGAAATCCATGTGCTTGTCCGCCACAAGCCAGAGCGCAAATATCCATGAGACACCGAGATAAATCATCACCGCCACGCCGATCAGCACGAGGATGGCACCGACGATCAACACCGGTGCCCCCGCCACTGCGGCGAGGTTCGGCTTGCTTCCGTGGTGAAATACGCCGGTCACGATCGCGCCGATGACCACAACGGCGATGCCCGGCAACATGCACAACAGAGCAAGGATGCCGGAAACAATGCTGGTGAGCATGAGGTGAACGAAGCGCGGCCCGAAACCGCTGAACGCGTCACCGATCTCAACTTGCTGGCCACGCACGCGCTTGACGTATAAAAGATTCAGGCCACCCATCAGCGGGCCTTGAATCACAAACTGGGCCAGCCCGCCGATAAAGGGAACCAAGCTCGTCACCATCAGCACGAGATACATGAGCGCCGTCCCGCCGATGCACGTCCAAAACGCGCCGTTCACGGCCTCCCATCCGCGGCTCAAGCCCTCGCCAATCTCCACGTTGAAATCGCGCGCGAGGATTTCATCCGGCGTCACTCCGCCGGTTTGAGCGGGCACGGGAGCCAGCGGCTGTGGCGCGCGTTGCTCCGAGGCTGCTGCCGGGCTGGCACCACCGCCGCCGGAGGCTCCGTGACGCTGCCAGTTTGCCATGCCCTCGTGCCACACGAGCGTGTCGGGCTTCACCACGCCGTCACGCACGAGGTTTTGAAACTGTTCGTCCGAGACCGGGCCTTTCTGCTGTCCACCATCGGCGTAATACCAGTCCATAAGCGTGCGGGTTTGGAGGTTCGTCTGCGCGTGTTAAACACGCGGACTGTGCGAAATGTCGCAGAAAAAGCAAAGCCCTTTCCGCAACCGAATGCGCCAGACTCTCAGTGATTGAAGACAAACTCCGCCGAGTTCAACAGCGCCCACATCACGTCCTCGGTCGCAGTCTGGCGCGTGGCACCGCGCGCGTTGAACGCGGCCAGCGCCGTGCGAAGCTCCTCGGCGGACGGCGGGCGGCAGTAGGCGGCGTAGTAGAGTTCGGTCACGACCTCCTCCGGCGCGCTGCTGCTGGTGGCGAGGTGCGACGCGCGGCTTTCAGCCGAGGCGATTTTTTCCTGAAGCTTCGTTGAATTCATCAGGTGCAGCGCCTGCACAACGCTCGTGCGCGCGTCGCGTTCGCACGGGCAATCCGCGCTGCCGTTCGGACGGCCAAAGGCATCGAGCATCTCCGAGTTGAGCCGGTTGTTCCATGTCTCCAGCGCGCGCGCGCCGGGCGGCAGTCCTTGAAAATCTTCCGCCACTCCTGTCACCGCGGCGACCGCGTCCGTGAAGACTTCAGCGGGCAGCCGGCGTCGGTAGGAGCGCGAATAGTTCCGCGTGTCGGTCAGATTGTGCTCGTTCGGCAGCGAGCTGAGTTGATACAGGTGCGAGCGCATGATGGTGCGCATCGCGTGCTTGAGGTCGTAGTGGTGCGCGACGAAATCCTTCGCGAGCGCGTCAAGCAGCGGCTCGTTCGTCGGCGGGTTCGACGCGCGGAAATCATCCACCGGCTCGACGATGCCGCGTCCGAAGAACTGGCCCCACACACGGTTCACGGCGGCGCGCGCAAAGAACGGGTTGTCCGGCGAAGTCATCCAGTCCGCGAGCGCGGTGCGCGGGTCGGTGCCGGCGGGGATTTCAAGCGGCGCGGCGGCGAGCGGCGTGGGCTTCATCGTCGCGCCGGTGACGGGATGCTTCACCGCGCTGCCCGGCGCGAACCAGATGTATTCCGGCTCGCCGGAAATCGGCGTCGAGATGCCCTGCCCTTTGCGCTTCAAGTCGGTGAAGAACGCAGCGAAGGAATAGAAGTCGTCCTGGCTCCAGCGCTCGTTCGGATGGTGATGGCACCGCGCGCATTCGAGCCGCACGCCGAGGAAGACCTGGCTCACGATGTTCGCGATGTCCGGCGGGTCGCGCCGGTCGCGGAAGAACACAACAGGCCCGTAACGGTGCGTGCTGCCCTCGGCGGTGATCAGCTCGCGGGCAAACTGGTCGAAGGGCTTGTTCGCGCGGAAGCTCTCGCGCAGCCACGAGTCCATCATGTAAGTGCTGCGCACGCCGACGCGGAACGGATTTGGCCGCACGAGGTCGGCCCATTTCACGGCCCAGTGATCCGCCCACGCGGGATTGGCAAGCAGGCGGTCAATGAGCTTGCTTCGCTTGTCGGGGTCGGCGTCGGCGAGGAATGCGCGTGCCTCCTCCGGCGTGGGCAGTGTGCCGATGGTGTCGAGCGAAGCGCGGCGGAGGAATTCGGAATCGGTGCAGTTCTCCGACGGAAGCAGGCCGAGCTTCTTGAACCGCGCGTAGGCAAGCTCATCAATGAAGTTATTCCGCGGCAGACCGGCGTAGGCCGAGTCAGGCAGCACCTTCTCCGAAGGCACGGTCACACGCGAGATGTCAACGAGTCCCATGTAGCGCGCGATGATGACGCCTTCGCCGCTCACAGTGCCAACGGTCACGAGGCCGTCGTCCGTCACGTTCGCAATTTCCTTTTCGTTCGACTTGAACTCAGCGAGCCGCGTCACATCGCGCGCCGAGCCGTCGCTGTATTTTGCAGTGACGCGGAGCGGCTGCGTCGCGCCCTTCTTGTAACGGTTTTCGGACGGCGACACTTTCACCTCGGCCAACACTGGCTCGTTTGGAAACGAATAAGGCATGCCCTGCCGGATCCACGTCACAAGCGTCGCGTGCGCGGGCGAGCCGGCGGCAAAGCGCAGACCGCCGCCGTGCTGAACGGTCATCGTGGGTTTCTGGAGCAGCAGGCTCTGCTCGGGGCATGCCGGGAAAATGCGCCGTCCGCGCGACGCCTTCGTGATAGCGAGATAATCCGACAGCGGATCGTAGGCGAAAACGGAGAGCTTGAAGCCACCCTTGCCCTCGGCCTTTGCGTGACAGGCACCCGCGTTGCAGCCGGCCTTGCTCAACACGGGCAGCACGTCGTTGACGAAGCTCACGCGGTCGCTCGCGGGCGAAGTGGGTTTTGCTTCGCGCGACGGCGCGGCGACGAGACTTGCGGCGAAGCCAAAACAAAACAGAACAGCGAGCGCCTTCATGCGCGAAGGATTTCCGTCACCACGCGGGCGGGCTGGCCGTCCACGAGGGACAGCTCGGCAGCGTTGCGCTTGAAGGTGAGCTTCGTGTAATCGAGGCCGAACAGGTGCAGCAGCGTCGCGTGATAGTCGAAGTGGTTCACAACATCCTTCACCGCCTTGTGGCCGAACTCGTCCGTCTCACCATACGTGATGCCGCCCTTGAAGCCGCCGCCCGCGACCCACATCGAGAAGCCGTAGGTGTTGTGATCGCGGCCGACCTTGTCCTTGCCCACGTCGTTCTGGATCGTCGGCAGGCGGCCCATCTCGCCGCCCCAGTGAACGACCGTCGAGTCGAGCAGGCCGCGCGATTTCAAATCCATCACCAGCGCGGCGGAGGGTCTATCCACGTATTTGCACGCGGCAGGCAGGCCACCGCGGATGCTCCCGTGGTGGTCCCACGTCTGGTTGCCGGTGTAAATCTGCACGAAGCGCACGCCGCGCTCGATGAGCCGGCGCGCGATGAGGCAGCGCGTGCCGAAGTCCTTCGTCGCCGGATCATCAATGCCGTAGAGCCGCTTCGTCGCCGCGCTCTCGTTCGCGATGTCGAGCGCCTCCTTCGCGGCGGTCTGCATCTTCGCGGCGAGTTCGTAGCTGGCGATGCGCGCTTCCAGATCGGTTTCGCCGGGATGCTCGCGGAGATGCTCGCGGTTCAGCTTGTCGAGGAACGAAAGATAATTCTCCTGCGCCGTGCCGCGCAAATGCGGCGGCGGGTCTAGGTTCATGATGCGCGGCTCCTTCGCGCGCACTGCCGTGCCCTGAAAAATCGAGGGCAGCCAGCCGCACGTCCAGTTCTCCACGCCGAGCACCGGCAGCCCGCGCGGGTCGGTGAGCGCGACGAACGCCGGCAGGTTGCGCGCCTCGCTGCCGAGCGCGTAGCCGAGCCAGCTCCCAAGCGTAGGCCGCCCGCCGAGCACGCGGCCGTTTTGCAGCGCGTAAATGGACTGGCCGTGGTTGTTCACACCCGTGTGCATGCCGCGCAGGAGGCAGACATCGTCAATGATTCCCGCAAGGCCGGGCAGCAACTCGGAAATCTCGATGCCGCTCTGTCCGTGCTTTGAGAATTGCCACGGCGAGCCGAGCGCGCGCGGGCTGGCCTGCGCCGCGTTGTCGAACTTCACCTCGCCGGGAAACTTCTGCCCGTCAATCTTGCTCAACTCCGGCTTGGGATCGAAGAGGTCAATGTGGCTCGGCCCGCCCTGCATGAACATCGAGATCATCGCCTTGGCGCGCGGCGCGAAGTGCGGCTGCTTCGGCAGCACGTCGAATTTTTTCTGTTCGAGTTCTGGCCGTGACAACTCGGGCTTGGGCGCGTCGTCGGCGAGCAGGCCGTCCTGCTTGAGCAGCCACGCGAGCGCAACCGAGCCTAGCCCGAAGCCGCTCTGCGCGAAAAAGTGGCGGCGCGAATGAAGTGGCGACATCGGGTTCATAACTCAATCAACATACAGGAAACGGTTCGCCGTGAGCAACGCCTGACAAAACGTCGCGAGCGCCTGCGCCAACGGCTCGGTCGGCGGCGGCTCCTTGCCTTTCGTGACGGTGGCAACCTTTGTGGGAGCGGAAGAAGTTTCCGCGGCGCGCTTCACGAAAAATTCGGTCTGGTTCGTGAGGAAGGCGAGCGCTTCCTTCAATTCCGCCTCGCCGGGCTGGCGCGCGAAGGCAAGCTGCCACGCGCGCTTCACTTGTGCTTCGAGTGAATCACCGGCCTCCTTCGCGACGCGCTCGGCGAAGAACTTCGACTGCGTGACGGCGAACTCGCCGTTCATCAGCGCAAGCGATTGCGGCGCGACGGTCGAGGCGTTGCGCGCCTCACAGTTCGGCTCCATGCGCGGCGCGTCGAACGTCTCCATCAAGCCGACGGGCCGACTGCGGCGCACTTGGACGTAGAGGCTGCGCCGGAATTCTTCGCCGTTGAGTGAAACAAATTTTCCACTCGGCCGGCCCGCCGTGTCGTCGGTGTTGACGCCGACGACGACTTGCCCCGTCTCGTCGGTCATGATGGGCACGGGCGCGCCAAACATTTTTGCATTGAGCTTGCCACTCACGGCGATCATCGAGTCGCGCAGCGTCTCGGCTTCGAGACGACGCACGTTCATGCGCCAGAGCAGACGGTTATCCGAATCAATCTTCTCCTTCTTTGCATCGCGCACGGACGATTGCCGATACGCATTGGATGTCATCATGAGCTTGTGAAGTTTTTTCAAACTCCACCCCTGCGCAACAAACTCGCTCGCGAGCCAGTCGAGCAATTCAGGATGCGTCGGCCGCTCGCCGAGGAAGCCGAAGTCCCCGGGCGAACTCACGATGCCGCGCCCGAAATGATGCATCCACACGCGGTTCACGAGCACGCGCGTGGTGAGCGGATGCGCGCCGTCGGTAAGCTCCTTCGCGAACGCGAGGCGGCGTCCGCTCGTCGGCACCGACGGAAGCTTCTCCGGAATCTCGACGGGCCGCCACGACGCGAGGATCGTCAGGTCGCCGGGCTTGACGGCCTGCTTCGGCTGGTCGGGATCGCCGCGATTGAACAGGCGCGTGACAACATTGGTCGCGTTCGGCGGTTCCGTGAGCGTGGGCACGAATTCTTCGGCGGGTTTTTTCGCGCGAACCTTTTCCGCCTCGTCCGACATCTTCTTCAGTTCATCGGCTTTCTTTTGCTCATAAAGATACAGCGAGCCGGGACTGAGCTGGCCGACGGTCGGGTGTTCCTTGAGCAGCTTCGTCTGCGCGCCGGTGCGCTTGGCGGCGGCG
This sequence comes from uncultured Verrucomicrobiota bacterium, assembly GCA_964589935.1. Taxonomy (GTDB): domain Bacteria; phylum Verrucomicrobiota; class Verrucomicrobiia; order Limisphaerales; family VHCN01; genus VHCN01. The sequence continues at coordinate 130,150 of CAZPVD010000006.1, forward strand.
GTCTTGTAAGCCTCGCGCAACGGCGCGCGCAATTCCTCGGGGCGCTTGAGCAGTTCTTTTTCGAGGACTTCGTTGATGAACTCCTCCTGCTTCTTGAGCCGCGCCTCGTCAATGACCTTCGCCTCCTTTTCGACTTCCGCAGCCTTCGCGCGATCCTCGTCGTGCAACAGCGAAACGAGCCGCGCGGGCGGCGTGCGCCAGTTCTGCGGGTCGAGCGCCGGCTCGAACACCGCGCGCAACCGGTAGTAATCCGCCTGCGGAATCGGGTCGTAGCGGTGATCGTGACACTGCGCACAGCCGACGGTCAGGCCCATCAGCGACGTGGAAACAATCTTGATCGTGTCGGCGACGACGGCGTTGCGCGCGAGCTTTTGCTCCACGCCGCCCGAGGCCGTGCCGTCCGGCACCATGCGGAGAAAGCCGGTGGCCGTAAGCTTCTCGACCGCATCGGGATCGAGATTTTTGTAGGGCGGCTTGAGCATCTCGTCGCCGGCGAGCTGCTCCTGGATGAAACGGTCGAACGGCTTATCGTCGTTCAGCGACTTGATGACGTAGTCGCGATATTTCCACGCCCACTGGCGAACGAGGTCGGCCTCGTTGTAGCCCTCGGAGTCCGCGTAGCCCGCCACGTCCAGCCAGTGCCGGCCCCAGCGCTCGCCGTAGTGCGGCGACGCGAGATAACGGTCGAGCATCTTCTCGTAGGCGTCCGGCGACTTGTCGCTCACGAACTGCTCGACCTCCTCGATCGTCGGCGGAAGCCCCGTGAGGTCGAACGCCGCGCGGCGAATCAGCGTGGCGCGGTCAGCCTCGGGCGCGAACGAAAGTTTCTTCTCCTTCAACTTCACCGCGAGAAAGGCATCCACTGGATTCCGAATCTTGAATCCTGAATCCTTCACCACCGGCACCGCGGGCCGCTTCACCGGCTGGAAGACCCAGTAGCTCCGCTCCGCGTCGGTGAAGTGATAACCATCGCCGAGTTCAACAGGCTCAGGCTTCTCGGTCTTCGCGCCGCTTGCGATCCATTTGCTGATCAGCGCGATTTGTTCCGGCGCAAGTTTCTTCTTGCCCTTGGGCATCTCGCCCTCATTGACCATTTTGAAGAGCGGACTTTTCTCCGCCTTGCCGGGCACGATGGCCGGGCCGGACTCGCCGCCCGCCACAATAAGCCGGCGCAGGCGCACGTCGAGTCCGCCTTTCAACTTCTCTCCCTCGCCGTGGCACTGAAAGCAGTTCGCCTTGAGGATGGGCCGGATATCGCTCTCGTAAGTCGGCGCACTTTTGGACGCCGCCCCGCTCGCGCGCACTGCAAACGCGACTGCAAGCAGCGCAAGAACAGCATTCCACTTCCGTCCTGCGCGGACCGCCATCACGGCATCATGTTGAACCGGCGTCATTTTGGTTGCTGTGAAAACTGACTGCCGTTCCGAGCCGTGGATTCAAGGATTTATCGGTGGATGTGTGTGTCCGCAGAATCTTTGCGGCGAATTTAGCCTCCAAAAGAAAAGTGGTCGGAGCGACAGGATTTGAACCTGCGACTTCTTGGTCCCAAACCAAGCGCTCTAGCCAAGCTGAGCTACGCTCCGGTAAGCCCGCGCACTCTCCCACATGCGGCGCAGGGCGCAATGCTGAAATTTACCTTTCCCCGCTGACAACCCACACCGCAAGCCTCTATAACCTTCCCCATGCCTTCGCCGAAATTCTATTCGCGCCTCTGTCTCGCGGTTCTTTCCCTCGCTCTTTCCGCCGCTGCGCAGGACAAACCGGCCATCACGTTCGACAAATCCTTCGAGGACGCCTCGCTCGCGAAAATCGAGAAGCTCGGCGACGCCACCTTCCGCCTCCACGTCGAGGGCCAATACGACGAGCGCGGGCGCAACCGCCAGACCACCTGGTATTACTTCCGCATGGACAACGTCGCCGGCCGCGAGCTCTCGCTCACCTTCACGGACTTCCCCGGCGAATATAACGACCGCACCAACGCCGGCCCCATGAGCGCCGCGCTGCGCCCCGTCTTCAGCCACGACGGCGAGCACTGGCAGCACTTCACCGCGATGGAGTGGGACGACGTGAAGAAAGAAAACACGCTCAAGTTCAAACCCGAGCAGGACACCATCTACATCGCGCACATCCCGCCTTACCCGCATTCGCGCCTGCTGAAGTTGCTCGGTGAACTCGACCGCTCCCCGCACGCGCGCCTCGAAGTCATCGGCAAAACCGCGCTTGGCCGCGACCTGCACCTCGTCACCGTCACGAACTTCGAGAAGCCCGACGCGAACAAAAAAGTCATCTGGCTCCAGGCCCGCCAGCACGCGTGGGAGGCCGGCACCTCCTTCGTCATGGAAGGCGCGCTGCGCTTCGTCACCTCCGACGACTCGCGCGCCCGCGCGCTACGCGACCGCATCATCTTCAAGTTCACGCCCATGATGGACCCCGACGGCTGCGCGACCGGCAAGGTGCGCTTCAACGCCCACGGCTGGGACGTGAACCGCCACTGGGACGAGGTCAACCTGCGCGACAAGGCGTGGCTCCAGCGTTGCCCGGAGATTTGGTATGTCAAGAAAGCCATCCTCGCGCAGATGAACTCGCCACAGCCCATCGCACTCATGCTTAACATGCACAACACCGAGACCGGCGAATACATTGACACGATGGCCGATGACGACGCGGTGCTGAAACTCATGCAAAAATTCTTCGACGCTCTCGCGGCGAAGACTTCCTTCGACCCGGCGAAGAAACTCGCGACCCGTGCCGTGCCGGCCAACGACACCAACTGCCTCTGGCGGGAACGCCGCGTGCCCGTGATGCTGATGGAGCAGCGCATCAGCGCCGGCGCGAAACTCGGCCACTTCCCGACCGTAGCCGACCGCCTCGCCTTCGGCCGCGACCTGATCGCCGTCATGGCCGAGACGGTGCCGGAGTGAACCCTACACTGGAAAACCATCTCGTATCCGGCTTGACGCTTTGAACGCGCGTTCCATACTTGGGTTATGAAAAAATACCTCGCTGCCTTGCTCTCAGTGCTCACCCTCGGTCAAGTCCATGCTGAGATTTTCTGTGGAGTGACCTCGAACACAAATCGCCTGACCGTTGCGACCAATGAATCCATTCTAATATCGTCAGCGCACAACCAAAACGGCAACACTGTCGCTTACGCGCTCCACGTTGCAAATGGCATAACAAATGGACAGACATACATCGGTGGACCTTCACCCCTCGCTAATCCAGTCGCAATAGCAGGGCCTTGCGAGCTTGTGTTTACAAACAATTCCCTTATCTCCTTTAAGCGAGTCCAAGGCACGAATATTCAAACCGTAATACTTCCTCCTTCCCATCCACCAATTCAACAGCTTATTAATGTTCCAGAAGGCAAAACCATAAGATTTTTTACGCCATGCGTCGGTAGTTCACAAAATTCATTGCAATGCGGGGGGATATTATTCTCAAATGTTCTTTTATATGGCAACGAAGAATTTTCATCACCAATGACAGTAACGTTTACTGGTCAAGAAATAAACGGCTATCTAACTATTTATAGTTACTATTTCATCGAAGATTTCCTTGCTTTACCCGGCCTTGGTTTGCTTCAAGGTCCAACCGGCAATTTTGAACTGTCGGTCGAAAAGACGACGGACCTTTCAAACTGGTTTCCTGTCATTGTCCAGAATACCTCCAGCGATCAAAAGGCATTTTACAGAATCCGCCTAAGAAGATGAATTGTTCACAGACGGATTTGATGTGAGCAAAGCATTTTTGCAAGCAATGGAAACAACCACACCACATCCACAAAACGATCTAAGCAATTTCGCGAAAACTCTTACAGATATGGTAAGGGCAGGGTCCGTGTTAAGTGAGCGGAGGATATTGGCATACGTGGATATTCTTGGGTTCTCGGATGCTGTTTCAAAATGGTCGGAAAAAGAACTTCAACATGTTTTAAAACTTTTGAAGGCGCTGGATGCTTTTGCAGCAAAAGAAACTGAAATAAATGACCCGCAGAAGCGTAATCATCCGGTTCTGACCAAGCGCGAGCATCGCGAATTCACGTCTTTTTCGGATTGTGTCGTTATCTCTGATTCAGAGTTTGGACACTATTCGGTTTTGGAACTAGTTGGTGCGATGTTGGTAGAACTTTTGAATGTTGGCTTTGCTTGCCGAGGAGGGGTCGTAATCGGCAATGCGCATCATGAGGGACGCATTGTCTTCGGAGAAGCACATGTTGAAGCCGTGAGGTTGGAAAAGGAAGTTGCTTGTTATCCTCGTGTCATTGTTGAAGAAGCTGTTGTCCGTGGATTCCAGTCCTGTATTCAGCAAAACGTGAAAGAATTTGGTATTTCACCCGAAAATAGCGCCCTGCTCAAGCGCGGGGATGATGGTTGCTGGTTTATAGACATCTTCGCAGCACAATATTTGCCGAGATTTTTGGGTAGCAATGAGCACGTTCAACCGTTCCTTCGGAAACTGAAACTACTCTTGGAAAAGAACTGCATTTTGAACAAATCGTGTGATTTGAAGATTGTTTCAAAATGGAGATGGCTTGCGAATGAATTCAACACGAGTGTTCGGCTCACCTATGCAGGCATGATTGAGCCGGTTGTATTCTAAGCGCATTCCTGGGGACTTCACCGTTTCCCGCACACGTCCAGCACGGCCGCGCTCATGGCGGTCACGCCGGTCTTGAGGGTCGGTTCGGGCAGCGGGGCGAACTCCGTTTTTGACACATCCGCGCAAAAGGGGCACGCTGCTGGCGTGAATTCCGAAATCATCTTTGAAGTGACCGAGGCCGAGGAAGGCGGTTACTGCGCCTCCGCGCTGGGATACGGCATCAACACACAGGGGGAAACGCTGGAGGAGTTGCGCGCGATGGTCCGCGATGCCGTGGGCTGCTATTTCGACAGCCCCGAACAGGCCCCGAAAATCATCCGGCTGCATTTTGTCCGCGACGAAGTGCTGGCGCGATGAAGACGCCGCGGGATCTCTCCGGCCAGGAGCTGGCGAAGGCATTGCGAAAACTCGGCTATGCCGTGACCCGGCAGCATGGTTCCCATCTGCGAATCACCACACAGCAAGGCGGCGAGCATCACGAAGTCATTCCCAACCACAGCCCGATCAAGCTCGGCACGCTCAAGGGCATCCTCCGCAACGTGGCGCAGCATCACAAAATGAGCGTGGCCGAACTGATGGCGGCGCTCGATTTGTGAGTCCTTCTTTTACCTTTTCGCGCACACGTCGAGCACGGCCGCGCTCATGGCGGTCACGCCGGTCTTGAGGGTCGGCTCGGGCACGGGCGCGAACTTGCTGGTGTGCAGCGAGGGCAGCGGCACGCCGGTGCGGCGGCTTTCCTCGACGCGCTTCACATCCACGGCTCCGAGCCAGAACATGCAGATGGGCACCTTGTCCTTGGTGCGGCCAAACTCGCCGAAGTCCTCCGCGCCCATGACGGGCTTGGCTTGCTCGACCTTGTCCGGGCCGAGCCACGCGCGCAGCGTGCCCGCGACGCGGCGCGTGAAGGCCGGGTCGTTGTAGGTGGCGGCGGTGCCTTCACCGGCGAGGGTGACTTCGGGCATTTTGTTCTCCGGCACGCCCGCGGCCTGCGCGAGGCCGCGCGCGATGCGGCGGATGGAGTTGAGCAGGTTCGTGCGCACGCCTTCCTCGTAGGAGCGGACGGTCATCTGCAACTTCACGTCGTTGGGGATGATGTTGTGCTTGGTGCCGCCGTGGATGGAGCCGACGGTGACGACGGCGGCCTTGCCCGGCTCGACCTCGCGGCTGACGATGGTCTGAAAGGCGAGCACCGCCTGCGCGGCGAGCACGATGGGGTCCTTGGTCGTGTGCGGCCACGCGCCGTGCCCGCCCTGCCCGTAGAAGGTGACGTCCACGGAGTCCGAGCTGGCGAGCGCGAAACCCTCGACATAGGCGATGGAACCGGCGGGAATTTCCGCCCCGACGTGCAACGCTAGGCAGAAGTCGGGCTTCGGGAATTTGCTGAACAAGCCTTGATGGAGCATCGCCAGCGCGCCGCCACCGCGTTCCTCCGCGGGCTGGCCGATGAAGACGAGCGTGCCGGCCCATTTGTCCTTGAGCGCGGCGAGTGTGCGGGCTGTGCCGATGAGGCAGGTCATGTGCATGTCGTGGCCGCAGGCGTGCATCACGGGCACGTCGTTGCCCTTGTCGTCCTTCGCGTGGACAGTGCTGGCGTAGGGCGCGCCGGTTTCCTCCTTCACCGGCAATGCATCGAGGTCGGTGCGAACAAGCACGGTCGGGCCGGCGCCGTTTTTCAAAACACCGACGACGCCGTTGCCGCCGAAGTGCTCCGTCACGTCGAAGCCCGCACGCCTCAACTCCGCGGCAACGCGTGCGGCGGTCTTGGTTTCCTGAAATGAAAGTTCCGGCGCGGCGTGAAGCTCCTTGTAAAGCGATTCGAGCGCGGCGAACTCGGCGGACACGCGCTCGCGAACGGCGGCTCGCAGCGCCTCGGGCGGTTGCGCGGCGGGGGAAATCGAGACGCTGAAAAAAACGGCGAGGCAAGTCGCGGTGAGGCGGTTCATGATGTCGGGCTATGTTTCGCGCGACTCTAGCGGCGGCGGGCGCGAAGCTCCAGCATCGAGTGCGCGGGCACATTGCGCTTGTTTCGCCGGGCTGCGCCGGTATCCTCCGCAGCATGGCAAGCGCGAACGGCGGGGGAACATTCCTTTGCGCGACCCGCGCCGTTATGTCTGAGGATTTCGCATTGGGCATTCGCCGCGCGGACGGGTGCGGGAATGGGTCGGGGAAAGTTTTCTTCACGTTCGCAACGGCCGTTTTGCCGCGCTTCATCGCATGAAAGACTGGACGATCACCAGCCGGTTGCAGGCGGCCCTGGCGCTGATGTTCCTGCTGGCCGCGGCCAGTTGCGTGCTGATCTGGCGGCTCGAAAGCAACGTGACGCGCCGGGAAATCCGGGCGACGAGGGACAAGGAGGAGCTGCTCGCGCGAAGCGAGCGCGTGCGCCACCTGATGCTCGACCGCGCGGTGGCGCTGAACGCGCTGATGAACAATCCGGCGTCCGACGGCGATCTGGCCAAGCTGCGCCTTGCGGAAAATGAACTCGCCCGCGCCCTCGACAGCCTCCGCCCGCTCGTGCTCGACAAGGCCGAGCTGCTCAAGGCGTTGACTGGCGCGGCCGAGCACGAGTCGCGCGTCGTGCAAACCGCAACGGCGCGGTTCCTCGAATTGCTGAAAACAAACCCGGAGACGGCGCGGCAGCACTTCGCCGCGGTCATCGCGCCCGCGCAACAAGAGGAAGAGCGGCTCGTGCAACTGCTCAAGCTGCGCGTTGAGAAGGCGACATTGGGCGAGGCCGCGCCGGGCCAACTGACGGAATCGGCAGGTGCGGCGTGCATCGTTTTGCTGCTCGGCGCGGGCCTGCTGCTCGGCATCCGTCTCACGCGCGCGATCAACGAGCCGATGCAGGAGCTGGCCGGCGCGATGGACCGGATGCGGCGCGGGGACTTCACGCAACGGCTGCCGTCAACGCGGAAGGATGAATTCGGCGAACTGGCCGTGGGCTTGAACCGCTTGGCCGAGGACCTCGCCAGCCTCGTCGTGCGCGTCCAGAAATCCGGCGCGCAGGTCAGTTCCTCCGCGAGCGAGATTGCGTCTGCCTCGACGCATCAACGCGCGACGATCGAGGCGATGGCCACGACCACTTCAAACGTCCGCACCGGCGCCGAGCGCATTCACACCACGGCCACCACACTCGTGAGCACGCTGGGCGACGTGACCCGGGTCGTTGCGGACACCGCTGCTCTGGCCGGCACAAGCCAGGACGCGCTTGCGCGCATGGGCGACACGATGAAGCAAATCACCGCCGCCGCGCACAACATCAATGCGAAGCTGGAAGTCCTCAGCGAAAAGGCGGCGAACATCAACCAGGTCGTCACCACCATCACCAAGGTCGCAGACCAGACGAACCTGCTGTCCCTCAACGCGGCGATTGAAGCCGAGAAAGCGGGCGAAGCGGGGCGCGGCTTTGCTGTTGTGGCCGCCGAGGTTCGCCGTCTTGCCGACCAGACCGCCGAGGCGACGTATGACATCGAGCAGATGGTCAAGGAAATGCAGGCGGCCGTCGGCGCGGGCGTGATGGGCATGGACAAGTTTTCCGAGGAAGTGCGGCACGGCGTCGGTCAGGTGCAGGAAGCAGGCGAGCAGATCAGCCGCGTGCTCACGCAGGTGCGGGCGCTCACGCCGCGCTTTGATGACGTGAACACCGGGATGCAGTCGCAGGCCGCCGGGGCGCAGCAGATCACGGTCGCGCTCGCCGAGCTGAACGAGGCTGCGCAACAAACCGTGCTTGGCCTGCGGCAGGCCGGCCTCGTGATTGATCAGCTCGGACAGGCCACGCGCGGGTTGCAGGATGGCGTGACCCATTTCAAATTGGATAACCGCAACCACGAATGAACCCCTTCTCGCTCACGAAATACCTGAAGGTCTGGCAGAAGTTCGTGGTGCTTGGCGCGGTTGTCCTCATCGCGTTCGGCGCGGTAACATGGCAGTGGATCGGTTCTGTCAAGACCGAGGACCTCACAGCGGCGCGCACCGAGCTGGCAGGCGTAAATTATTTCGCTCCGCTCCGCACAGTGCTCAAGGCGCTCCAGCAGTATCGCGACCTCGGCCACGCTTACGCTTCGGGCGACACGGCACTGCGCGAACGCGCGGACAGCAAGGCGTTGGACGTCGAGAACAGTCTCAGCGCAATGAATGAAACCGACCGCGCCAAGCGCGCCGTGCTGCAAAGCAGCCGCGGCTGGGGCGATCTCGTCGAGGCCTGGCGCAACCATCTCGCCCAGACAAACCGCCCGCCAGCGGCGGAACTCTTTGACCAGCGCACGAAGCTGATCGAAACCGCTTTCAAGCTCATGACGGATGTCGGCGATTCCTCCGGCCTCAACCGTGACAACGACGAAATTCGCGGCAACCTGAACGACGCGCTGCAATTCCGGCTGCCTGAGCTAACCGAGCAGCTTTCCAAGGCCCGCGGCCTTGCGCTCGGGATCGCCGCGCGCAAAACCGCGTCTCAAACCGATCTCGATCGGCTCAAAGACATCGCTGCCAGCATTGAAAAGTCAGTCATCGGAACCGATGGTGTGCTCGGCCGCGCCGCAAACAACGCACCCGGCCTGAACGACCTCCTCGCCATGTTTCGCAAGGCCAGCGCCTTCACGACGAATGAATGCGTTGCGACGTTGAATAAAATCATTGCTGCGCCGAATGACGCGCAATCGGTGGACGCCTTGTTCGACACGTTCACGAAAAACATCAACGCCCATTACGCCGTGGCGGACGAATGCGGCCGGGCGCTCGATGCGTTCCTCAAATTCCGCGAGACGCAGTTGCGGCGCGAGAGCGCGCAGTTGCTCTTCGTCTGGGTCGTTCCGTTCTTCCTGGTCCTCCTGGTCTTCGGCCTTGCCATCATGCACGACATCACTCGGCCGCTCAAGCAGGTCGTGTCCATCGCCGACCGCATCGCGGCGGGTGACCTGGCCGTCAACATTCCAGCCGATCATAATCGCCGTGATGAGATGGGCGAACTAATCCGCTCGTTCAACCGGATGAGCGAGAGCCTCTCCACGCTCGTCGGCCATGTGCAGCAGTCGGGCGTCTCGGTCAACACGTCGGTTACCCACATTGCCGCCACCGGCAAGGAACAGCAAAACACCGCCGACGCCATCGTGCGTGCCACGACCGAGCTCGGCGCAACGGCAAAGGAAATCTCCACCACGTCGCGCGAGCTGCTGAACACGATGAACTCCGTCGCCTCCGTCGCCGAAGGCACCGCGCAGCTCGCCGGTTCCGGTCGCGAGGGCCTCGCACGGATGGAGAACATGGTGAAGCAGATCACGGACGCCACGGCGGTGGTCGCGGCAAATTTCCGCGCGCTCAGCGACAAGGCGGCGAACATCAACCAAGTCGTCACCACGATCACGAAGATTGCCGACCGCACGAACCTTCTTTCACTCAACGCCGCCATCGAGGCTGAAAAGGCTGGCGAATACGGGCGCGGGTTCTCCGTCGTCGCCACCGAGATTCGCCGTCTCGCCGACCAGACCGCCGTGGCCACCTACGACATCGAGCAGATGGTGAAGGAAATTCAGTCCGCCATTCCTGCGGGCGTGTTGAGCATCCAACGCTCGGCGGAGGAAGTGCGGCGCGGCGCGGACGAGGTGCAGCGCGTCAGCGCGCAGCTCGCGCAGATCATCCAGCAGGTGCAAACGCTGACGCCGCGCTTCGAGGCGGTGAACGACAAGATGCGTTCGCAGGCCGCGGGCGGCGAGCAGATCAGCGAACGGCTCGCACAGCTTTCCCGCGCCGTGCAGCAGACGGCGCAGTCCCTGCAACAGTCCAACCAGACCATCGAACAGCTCCGCGCCGCCGCCTACGGGCTGCGCGAGGGCGTTGCGCGGTTCAAGCTGCCGGAATAGCGATGCTTTGCCTGTTGTTCCAACTCGGCGACGCGCAATGCGCGCTGGACGCCAGCGAGGTGGCCGAAGTGCTGACCTTCGTGAAACTTCATCCGGTTCACGGCGCGCCGCCCGAAATCGCCGGCGTGTTTGACTATCGCGGCACGCACGTCGTCGCGGTGGATGCGTGCCGGTTGCATCTCGGACGCGCGGCGACGACGCGCCTGAGCACGCGCATTCTCGTGTTCGATCTCAGCTCGGAGGAAGGCGAACAAAAACTTCTCGGCGTCATCGTCGAGCGGGCGACGGAGGTGCTGCGAATCGAACGCGAAAATTTCAACAAACCCGGACGGCTCGGCCCTGTCGCGGAAACCGCGCGCGGTCCGGCACAGTTAATCGAACTCGACCGGTTGGTTCCGGCGGTCGTGCGCGAACGGACGCTGGCACTGGCAACAGAACTTCACGCATGAATACCGCGCCGCCAACCATCGCGGACACGCCAGCCACGGTCGTGAACGACTGCTGGAACCGCATCGGTGTCTGGGGCGACCGCTCATGCGGCGAACTTAACAAATGCGTCCACTGCCGCAATTGCCCCGTCTATGCCTCCGCCGCGCGCGACCTGCTCGACATCGAGCCTCCGCAGGATTATCTCGGCGACGAGACGGACCACTTCGCGCACGATCGCCGGCTGGCGCAGCCGTCCGCGACGCCGCACATGATGCTGCGGTTGGGCGCGCAGTGGTTCGCGCTGCCGGCGGGCGCCGTCGCCGAAATTGCGGAACAACGTCGCGTGCATCCCTTCCCGCATCCGCGCAGCCGGGCGGTGCTCGGCGTCACAAACATCCGAGGCTCGCTCGTCGTGTGCCTTTCCCTCGCGCGCATGCTGCAACTTGATGAATCCCCCGCAGCCATGCCCCACGCGCGACGCGCTTATCCGCGCCTGCTCGTCGTCAACGCCAGCGGCGGGCCGCTTGCGCTGCCCGCCGACGAGGTGCAGGGAATGCACTACATCCGGCAGCAGGACTTGAAGCCGCTCGGAACAACGCCGCCCGAGGGCCTGCCGGCTGAACTTTTCCGTGGTGGCATCGTGTGGCGCGGCGCGCTCACGCCTTGCCTTGACGACGCCGTGCTCTTCACCACCCTCAACCGTCATCTCGCGTGAGCACCGAAGGACAGGATCTGAGTGGTTTCTCGATGATGGAGCTGTTCCGCGCCGAAGCGGCGTCGCAGAAAGCACTCCTCACCGATGGCCTCGTCGCGCTTGAGCACGATCCATCGAGCGTCTCGCTGCTGGAATCGCTCATGCGCGCCGCCCACTCGCTCAAAGGCGCCGCGCGCATCGTCGAACTGCACCAAGCCGTGCTCGTCGCGCACGCGATGGAAGACTGCTTTGTCGCCGCGCAAAAGGGCAGCGTGAACGTGCGCGACGCCGCGACGCTCCGCCGAACCATTGATCTGATGCTCGCCGGCGTGGACCTGCTCGACCGTCTCGCAACCATGCCGGAACTCGAACTCGCCGCGCAGGGCAGCGAACTCGACCAGCAGATTGCCAGCTTCACTTCAAGCGTCGCCGCGTTGATGAACGGAGCCGGCAACGCCGCCGCGCCTGATTCCACGCAGAACATTTCCACTCCGCCGCTTGAAAATGCCAGCTCTGAGACACAGGAGTTCACCGGGTTGAAACCTTCCCCGATGACGGAGCAGCCGGGGCCAGTCGTGGTTTCGCCTTCGCGCGACCGCGCGCTGCGCATCACCGCAGAAAATCTCAACCGCCTGCTTGCGCTTGCGGGCGAGGCGCAGGTCGAGGCGCGGCGGTTGCGGCCGTTTGCGGACACGATGTTCCGTCTCAAGCGACAGCTCGCGGAGCTGACACAGTCGCTCGACAGCGTGCGCGAATCGCTCGGCGCCCTCGAACTTGACCAGCAGACGCGCATCCGGCTGCTCGCCACGCAGCAGAAGCTCGCCGAGTCACGACAGTATCTTGCTGACCGGCTCGCGGAACTTGACGCGCTTGACCGGCGCGCAGCCAGTCTTACGCAGCGGCTGTATAATCAGGCGCTCACCTGCCGCATGAGGCCGTTTGTGGACTCGACGCACGGTCTGGCGCGGATGGTGCGCGATCTGGCACGCTCGCTCGACAAGGAGGCGCGTCTCCAGATTCTAGGCGGAGATTCGCCGGTGGACCGTGACATTCTCGACATCCTCGAATCGCTCCTCGCGCAACTGCTCCGCAATTCAGTGGACCACGGCATCGAGACGCCCGAGGAACGCCATCAGGTCGGCAAGCCTCCCGTGGGCACCGTGTGGATCGAGGCGCGCCACAGCGGCGGGCAACTGCTCATCACCTGCGGCGACGACGGACGCGGCATTGAACTGGAAAAGTTGCGCGAGGCCATTGTCCGCAAGGGGCTGGCGCCTGCGGAAACCGCCGAGCGCCTGGGCGAGATGGAATTGTTCGAGTTCCTCTTTCTGCCCGGCTTCACGATGAAGCAGACGGTGACCGAGGTGTCCGGGCGCGGCGTCGGCCTCGACGTCGTGCTGACGCTGGTAAAGGCGGTCCGCGGCACCGTGCGCGTCCATTCGCAGCCGGGACAAGGGACGAGCTTCGAGATGCAACTGCCGCTCACACTCTCCGTGATGCGCGCGCTGCTCGCGGACATCGGCGGAGTGCCGTATGCGTTTCCGCTCTCGTCCATCCGCCGCACGGTGAACGTGGCGCGCGAGGCCATCGAGCACCGCGAAGGCCGCGCCGAGATTCTCATCGAGGGGCGCCCCGCCCCGCTTGTCACGATGCGTCAGCTCTTCAATCTTAGCGAGGCGGCGCACAAGGGCGGCGAGCTGCCCGTCGTCGTGCTCGGCGCGCGCGACCAATGTTTCGGCGTCGTGGTGGACAAGTTCCTCGGCGAGCAGGAGCTGGTGGTGCATCCGCTCGACCCGCGGCTGGGCAAGCTCAAGGACATTTCAGCCGGCGCGGTTCTCGAGGATGGCACGCCCGCGCTCATCGTGGACACCGAGGATTTGCTGCGTTCCATCGAGAAGCTGCTCTCCGGCGGCGAAATCAGCGTCGTGCCCGCGCGCAAAGGAGACACCGTCATGTTCCGCCGCAAACGCGTGCTTGTCGCGGACGACTCGCTCACAGTGCGCGAACTGGAACGCAAGGTTCTTGAATCCCACGGTTACGCCGTCGAGCTGGCCGTGGACGGCATGGATGCGTGGAACGCGGTGCGGCTCGGTCAGTTTGACCTCATTGTGACGGACGTTGACATGCCGCGCCTGAGCGGCATGGAGCTGGTGCGGCTGGTGAAGAGCGACGCCGGGCTGCGCGCGGTGCCCGTGATGATGATTTCCTACAAGGACCGCGAGGAGGACCGGTTGCGCGGCCTCGCGGCGGGAGCGGATTATTACCTGGCCAAAAGCCGCTTTCAGGAAGACGCGTTCCTGCGCGCGGTGCAAGAGTTGATCGGCGAAGCGGTGGACTGATAGACTGACCGAATGTTTTGTATTTCCACACTTGAGCATTTACAGCGCGCCTGCTTTCTGCTAGAAATTTCTCCCATCGGTGATCCCAATCAACATGCCCCCTCTGCATGAGGGGAATGGTATTCCAACGGTAACGGATAAGTTGAAGTGTCGAAAAGATTTGTGCCTTTCGCTTTTTGCTAATATCACAATCGCATGAGCAGCCCATCGAGCATGCCGAGTCTGTCTAACAGCCTCACGCTCACGCCGGACAACACGTCCGCGATGGTCCTGTTGGTGGACGATCAGGTCATGGTCGCCGAGGCCATCCGCCGCTGCCTTGCCAACCAGCCCAACATCGCCTTCCACTACTGCATTGACCCAAACGAGGCCATCCGGCTGGCAAACCAGATCAAGCCCACGGTCATCCTGCTCGACCTCGTCATGCCCGGCATTGACGGCCTGACGCTCGTGCGCCATTTCCGCGCGAACCCGAACACCAGCGATACACCCATCGTTGTCCTCTCGACCAAGGAGGAACCAACGATCAAGAGCCAGGCCTTCGCCGCCGGCGCGAACGATTACCTCGTCAAGCTGCCGGACAAGATCGAACTCATCGCGCGCATCCGCTACCACACCAAGGCATATCTGAGCCAGATTCAGCGTGACGAAGCCTACCGCGCCCTCCGCGAAAGCCAGCAGCAGCTCGTGGACAGCAACACGGCCCTCATCACGCTGAACCAAAAGCTTGAAGAAGCCACGCAGGCCAAATCGCAGTTCCTCGCCAACACCAGCCACGAAATCCGCACGCCGATGAATGCCGTGCTCGGCATGACGGCGCTGTTGCAGGAAACCGAGCTCACCGCCGAGCAGCGCGACTACGTCGAGACAGTCCGTTCCTCCGCCGAGGGCCTGCTTAACATCATCAACGACATCCTCGATTTCTCGAAAATCGAGTCCGGCAAACTCGACCTCGAGCACCAGCCCTTCGATCTGCGCGTCGCCATCGAGGAATCCCTCGACCTGCTCGGCCCGCGCGCCGCGGAGAAGAAGCTCGACCTCGCCTACCATCTCGACGACGCGGTGCCGCCGGTCGTCATCGGCGATGTCACGCGCCTGCGCCAGATCATTATCAACCTCGTCGGCAACGCGGTGAAGTTCACCATGAAGGGCGAGGTCGTTCTCGACGTGCGTCTCGGCTCCGCCGCGGAAGAGCCGCCGTCCGACACACCCGTGCCGCACGACCCGGAGAAATCGCTCCTTCACTTCGCCGTTCGCGACACCGGCATCGGCATTCCGGCCAACAAAATTGACAAGCTCTTCAAGTCCTTCAGCCAGGTGGATGCCTCGACGACGCGGCACTTCGGCGGCACCGGCCTCGGCCTCGCCATCTGCAAGCGCCTCACCGAGTTGATGGGCGGGCGCGCGTGGGCCGAAAGCGTCCAGGGCAAAGGCTCGACCTTCTACTTCACGCTTCGCCTCGGCACGCCACCCGGTGCAAGGCCCTCGAAACCCAGACCCGCTCCGGTGCTCAACGGCAAGAGACTTCTCATCATCGAGGACGGCGCGACGCAGCGGGAGGTTCTCACTGCGTTCATGACCGAGGCAGGCGTGAGCGTCAAGAACGTCGCAACCGCGCAGGAAGCCTTGAATCTGCTTGCGTCCCCGGGAAAGTTTGATGTCGTCGCCATTGATGCGCAGTTGCCCGAGATGGACGGCTTCGCGCTTGCGGAATCCCTCCGCCGCTCATCCAGCGGCCAGTTGCCGCTGGTGATTTCGAGCGACACGCGCATCCGCGCCGACGACAAGCGCGCGATTGCCGCGGGCGTGTCCAACTTCATCTTCAAGCCCTTCCGCCAGGCACAGTGTCTCGAAACGCTTGCACGGGTCTTCGACACGACGCCCGCCGAATCCCGCCGCACCGCGCCTCCGACAAGCGCGTTTGACGGCGACCTCGCCGCGCGTCATCCGCTGCGCGTGCTGATGGCCGACGACAATGTCGTGAACCAGAAGGTCGGGACAAAGATGCTCCAAAAGCTCGGTTACGAATCCGACGTGGCCAGCAACGGCGCGGAAGTCCTCAAGTTGCTCGAAGGCACACCTTACGATGTTGTCTTCATGGATGTGCAGATGCCGGAGATGGATGGCTTCGAGGCCACGCGACAAATCATTCAACGCTACGACGTTGAACGCCGGCCGACCATCATCGCCATGACCGGCAACGCCCTCGAGGGCGACCGCGAGAAATGCCTCGCCGCCGGCATGGACGATTACATTGCCAAGCCCGTCCGCATCGCCGAACTCCAAGAAGCCCTCGAACGCGCCGGCAAGGCGCGCACACAACGCGCGCCTGCACCCGTCGCTCCGCCTGAAGAAGAGCCGCCGCCCGCCACCGCCAAGCCGAGTTCGGACGAACCGCCGCCCGAAGACCTCATTGACACGGCCGTCATCGAGGAATTGCATGAAATGACATCAAAGGACGGCACGCCGCTGCTCTACGAGTTGATAGACCTTTTCATGCAGAACGCGCCCAAGCACATCGCGCAAATCAAGGCTGCAACGTCGAACCCGACCAAACTCGTTTTTGCCGCGCACGTCTTTCGCGGCATGTCGCTCAACCTCGGCGCGAGCAAGCTCGGCGAAGTTTGCCAGGAGATCGAAACCATCGCCAACTCCGGCAAAACCGACGGACTCGACACGCTTATCCCGCAGATGGACCGGCTCTTCGAGCAGACGCTCACCGAATTCACCAGGCTTCGCAAACAGTAGCCGCCCGGCACTTTTTCATTTTCCGCATCCCGCCACTTCGGTGAAGCGCGTTGACCAAGCCCTCGTGGATCGCGGCCTGTGCGAGAGCCGCGAGAAGGCAAAGCGCGCCGTGATGGCCGGCCAGGCCCTCGTCAACGGCCAGCCCGCGCGAAAACCCAGCGACTCCGTGGCGGACAGTGACGCCCTCGCCCTCAGCACAGCCGAGAAGTTCGTCAGCCGAGGCGGTCAAAAGCTGGAACATGCGCTCGAACACTTCAGCATTAACGTGAACGGCGCGACCGCCGTGGACCTCGGCGCGTCCACCGGCGGCTTCACAGACTGTCTGCTCCAGCACGGCGCAAAAAAAGTTTTTGCCGTGGATGTCGGCCGTGGCCAGCTCGCATGGACGCTGCGCCGCGACCCGCGCGTTGTCGTGATGGAGCGCACCAACGCGCGACATCTCACGCCCGCGCGGATGCCGCAGCCGTTCGACCCGGCGGATTTTATTTGCGCGGACTGCTCGTTCATTTCGCTGCGCAAGATTCTGCCTGCGGCTGTTGCTTTGTTGCGGCCCGGCGGTAAAATCGTCGCACTTGTGAAACCACAGTTCGAGGCGGGCAAAGCCGAGGCGGACAAGGGCGAAGGTGTCATCACCGACCCGGCCGTGCATCAGCGCGTGCTCGGCGATCTGGAAGCGTTTGTGAAGACGATGCCCGGCGTGGAATGGCGCGGCGTGACGGAATCGCCGCTGACCGGCCCCGCGGGCAACAGGGAATTTCTGGTGCTGCTTGAAAAAATTCGCTGAACAAATCCGCCGCGTCGGCCTGCTCGCCAACACGGGCAAGCCGGCCGCCGCCGCCGCCGTGCGCAAGGCCGCCGCGCTCATTGCGACCAGCGGACGACAGGCAGTCACGGAGCCGGCGACCGCGAAGCTCGCCCGGCTCCGGTTGAAGCAAAGCGCCGACGCGCAGTCTCTCGCGCGCGAATCCGACCTTGTCCTCGTCTTCGGCGGCGATGGCACGATGCTTCGTGCGGCGCGCGAGCTGGCCGGCTCCTCGACGCCGATCCTCGGCGTGAAGTTCGGCGGGCTTGGTTTTCTCACCGCCTGTTCCGCGCAACAGCTCGCGTCGGGTCTGCGGAGCGTGTGGGCCGGCAAATTCACAATCGAGGAACGCCCGCTCATCGAGGCCGAGGGCGAGTCGAGCAGCGGGATGATTCGCGCCACCGCGCTGAATGACTTCGTCGTGAGCCGGGGCGCGACCTCGCGCCTCATCGAACTGGAAGTCGCCGTCAACGGCGAGGAGCTTACCACGTATCTCTGCGACGGACTCATCGTCAGCTCGCCCACCGGCTCGACGGCGTATTCGCTCGCGGCCGGCGGCGCGATTGTCAGCCCGGAGGCCGAGGTCTTCACGCTCACGCCGATCTGCCCGCACACGCTCTCGAACCGTTCCGTGATTGTGAGCCTCGGCTCCGAGGTGCGCGTGACGCTGCAAAGCCGCCAGCCTGATTCCATCTTCGCCGCCGACGGGCAGGTGCTCGCGGCGCTGCATCCCGGCGAGGGCGTCACGATTCGCCGCAGTCCGCGCTCGGTGCGGCTGTTGCGGCTAGCAGGCAGTTCGTTTTTTCAAACGCTCCGGCAGAAACTCAACTGGAGCGGGTCAAACGTCTGACGAAGTTTTCCCCCGCGACTGAACATGGTTCGCCTGAAAGACATCGCCGTCCGCGCAAATGTTTCCGTGATGACGGTGTCAAAGGCGCTGCGCGACACAAAGGACATCTCCGCGCCGACGCGCGCGCGCATCCAGGCGCTCGCCCGGCAGATGGGCTACGTGCCGAACACCGCCGCGAGCGGCCTGCGCACGCACTCGACCAAACTCTTCGGCCTCATCATTTCGGCGATGACGAACCCGATCTATGCGCGTGTGGTAATGGCCATCGAAGAGCGCGCCCACGAAACCGGCTACGAACTCATCCTCGCCCACTCGCTCAACAACGCCGAGCGCGAGGAGGTGTGCATCCGCCGCCTGCTGGCGCGCCGCGTCGAGGGGCTATTCATTTTCCCCGCCTACCGTCCACAAACGGAGGCACCGATTTATGATGAACTGCTCGCGCGCCGCGTGCCCACGGTCATCCTCGGCCCAAAGGCGCCGTTCTGCGGCAAGCACTTCAACGTCGAGACCAACGACCTCGCCGCGAGTCAGGCATTGACGCGCCATCTGCTCGATCTCGGCCACAAACGGATCGCATTCCTCACAGGCCCGAGTGTGTCGCCGTGGGCACAGGAACGCTTCGAGGGCTACCGCCGCGCGCTGCGCGAGGCCAAAATCGAAGTGGACGACACGCTCGTCTTCCACGCCGGCGCGACCATCGAGGAGGGCGAAAAAGCCGCGCTGCAAATGCTTCAGGAAAATCCGAAGGCGACCGCGTTGCAGGCCGTGAACGACCTCGTCGCCATCGGCGCGGCCAACACGCTGCTCAACCAAGGCGTGCGCGTCCCACAAGACTTGTCCGTCGCCGGCTTTGGAAACATCCTGCTCACCGAATACTTCCGTGTGCCGCTGACGACAGCGCGCCAGCCCAAGTTCCGCCTCGGCATCGCCGCGGTGGAGGCAATGGGCAAGCTTATGCGCGGCGAAACGCCCGCGCCTCAGCGCCTCAACGCCGAAATCATCCAGCGCCAGAGCACTGCACCGCCCAAGGCCACGCAATAGCCGCGTCTCCGAGTTCCATCCTTGACACGTCCACTTTGAGTGGTATGACCTCCTACCATCATGAACACCCTGACGCCGGTGCGCCGCGACTCGCTCGTGGGCGAAGTTTGCCAGAAGCTCACGCGCCACATCCGCGACTCGGAGCTGGCTGCGGAAAGCGGATGGCTGCCGCCTGAGCGCACGATGGCTGAAAAGCTCGGAGTCAGCCGCACTGTGCTTCGCGAGGCGACCAAGCGGCTGGAATCGCAGGGCTTGCTCGAAGTCCAGCACGGCGTCGGCACCAGGGTCGTCAACCATCTTCACAAGCCGCTCAACGGCTCGCTCGCACTTCTCATGCCCGAATCGGAAGATCGTCTGCGTCATCTCATCGAGGCGCGGCAGCTTCTCGAGCCCGAAATCGCCCGACTCGCCGCCAGCCGCGCGAATGCAACCCACATCAGGCGAATGAACCGCGCCCAAGAAAACCTGTCGCAGGCCGCGAGCATCGAGGATGCCGCGCGCTGGGATCTCGAATTTCACCGCGAGCTTGCGCGCGCGTCTGGAAACAAGGTTCTCGCCTTGTTCGTGGATTCGCTCGTCGAACTCGGCGCAGAGAGCCGCATGCGCACGATTGCCAGGACCGGCGCGCCGCGCGCACACGAGCATCACCAGCGCATCCTTGCCGCGGTCGAGCGGCACCGCGCACAGGAAGCGTTTGACGCGATGACTCATCATTTACGCGAAGCCGCAAAGGACTTGTCCGCTCGCTCGGGCAGAAACGGAGCCGCGCACCGCCGATGAAGTTCTTCCGTTCAACAACACTTTTGCCGGAGACGTTCAGCGCAATTGTCGCGGCACTGGCCTGTGCGTTGCCGTCCCGCGCCGCAGTGGATGCGGCAAAGCTCCCGCCCGCCGTCACGAGAACCGTGGATTTCGCACGGGAAATTCAGCCGATTTTCTCTAAACACTGCTACTCGTGCCACGGGCCGGAGAAGCAGAAAAACGGCTTCCGGCTCGACGTAAAGTCCGTGGCGCTCAAGGGCGGCGACACGCACGGCGTCGCGATCGTGCCGGGCAAGAGCGCGGAGTCACCACTCGTCCATTACGTCGCGGGACTAGTCGAGGACATGACGATGCCGCCGAAGGGCGAGCGGCTCACGCCGGCGCAGATCAGCCTGTTGCGCGCGTGGATTGATCAAGGCGCGCTGTGGCCGGAGAAACCGGGCGCAAAGTCCAATGACCCGTTGAACTGGTGGTCGCTGCGTCCGCTCGCGCGACCGGTCGTGCCCAAGGTTCAAAGTTCAAAATTCAAAGTTCAAAGTCCAATTGATGCGTTCGTCGTGGCGAAGTTGCAGGAAAAAAAGTTCCCCCAATCGCCCGAAGCAGATGCGCGCACGCTGGTTCGCCGGCTTTACTTCGACCTGCTTGGATTGCCGCCGACACCGGAGGAAATCGAGCGGTTTGTAACTCGTGCGACGCGGAACACGGACCAAGCTCTCGAAGCCCTCGTGGACGAACTGCTCGCATCGCCGCACTACGGCGAACGCTGGGCGCGCCACTGGCTCGACGTCGTCCACTACGGCGACACGCACGGCTACGACAAGGACAAGCCGCGCCCGAACGCATGGCCTTACCGCGACTACGTCATCCGCGCGTTTAACGAGGACAAGCCCTATGCGCGCTTTGTGCAGGAGCAGATTGCCGGAGATGTGCTCTTCCCCGGCACGCAGGACGGCATCGAGGCGCTGGGTTTCATCGCGGCCGGGCCGTGGGATTACATCGGCCACGCCGAAGTGCCGGAGACAAAAACGGACGGCAAGATTGCGCGGCACCTTGACCGAGACGACATGGTTGCAAACACGGTGAACACATTTTGCAGCCTCACCGTGCAGTGCGCGCAGTGCCACAACCACAAGTTCGATCCCATCCCGCAAACCGATTATTACAGCCTGCAAGCCGTCTTCGCCGCGCTCGACCGAGCTGACAAAACCTACGATGCCGATCCTGCCGTGGCTCAACGGCGCGCGGAGTTGCTGGCGAGGCAGCGCGAACTCAAATTGAAAAAGGACGAACTCGACAAGCGCTTGGCCGTGGCCGGCGGACGCGATCTGGAGCTGCTCGACAAACTCATCCGCGAGACAAAGCAGGGCGTGTCCGCCGAGGAACGGCCCGAGTTCGGATGGCACAGCCAGATCGAGCGGGCGCAGGATGTGAGCAAGTGGGTGCAGGTTGACCTCGGCAAATCCGCGTCCATCGAGCAGGTCATCTACGTCGGCTGCCACGACAATTTCAACAACATCGGCGCGGGCTTCGGCTTTCCCGTGCGGTTCAAAGTCGAGCTTTGCGATGACGCAAGGTTTGCTGAAGGCGTGGCAATCATCGAAGATCAAACGCGAGCTAACGTGCCAAACCCCGGCGTCACACCGCGCAGTATCGCGGTCGGCGGCAAGCCCGCCCGCTTCATCCGAGTCACTGCAACGAAGCTTGCGCCGCGCCTGAACGATTTCATCTTCGCGCTGGCCGAGTTGCAGGTGTTCGACAAGGAAGGCAATAACGTGGCGCTTGGCGCGGCAGTGACTTCGCTCGATTCCATCGAGGCCCCGCCCCGCTGGAGCCGCAAGAACCTCACCGACGGCTATTACTACGGCGCAAAGAAAGACCAGCCTGCGACGAAGCTCGCGGACTTGGAAAAGCAGCGCACTGAGTTGCTCGCGCGGATCACGGATGCTGCGCTGCTCGGAGAGGTGGAGGCAAACTCGAAATCCACAACCGAAGTAAGCTCGGAGTTGGCAAAGTTGCCCGCGCCGAAGGTTGTGTTCGCGGGCACGGTGCATTACGGCAGCGGTTCGTTCCGCGGAACCGGCCCCGACGGCGGCAAGCCGCGCATCATCCATGTGCTGCAACGCGGCGATGTGAAGCAGCCCAAGGAGGAAGTCGGTCCGGGCGCTCTCTCGTGCGTCGGCAAGTTGCCGTCACGCTTCACGGATTGCGTTTCATCGCCTGAAGGCGAGCGCCGCGCTGCGCTGGCGAAATGGCTTTCCTCGCCCGACAACCCGCTCGTCTGGCGCAGCATCGTGAACCGCGTGTGGCAATATCACTTCGGCCGCGGATTCGTGGAGACGCCCAATGACTTCGGACGGAACGGCGCGCAGCCGACTCATCCCGACCTGCTCGACTGGCTCGCGTGCGAATTTCGCGACAGCGGCGGCTCGTTCAAGAAGCTGCACAAGCTCATTGTGATGAGCGCGACATATCGGCAAGCATCGCAAACTCCGAATTCCAAATTCCAAATTCCAAATTCCAAGGACTCCGACAACCGCTTCCTCTGGCGGCAGAACCGTCGCAAGCTCGACGCCGAGTCCGTGCGCGACAGCGTGTTGTTCGTCAGCGGGAAACTCGACACGCGGATGGGCGGACGGGCATTCCAGGACTTCGTCGTCGAGAAGCCGGAACATTCACCGCACTATGAGTATCACCTGCACGACCCGGACGACCCGAAGTCACATCGCCGTTCGATCTATCGTTTCATCGTGCGCTCGCAACTTGAGCCGTTCATGACGACGCTCGACTGCGCGGATCCGTCCATCTCCGTGAGCCGCCGCAACGAGAGCGTCTCCGCGCTGCAAGCGCTCGCGCTGCTCAACAACGGGCTGATGCTCACAATGTCGAAACACTTTGCGGAAAAACTCGATGCCAGCGGCGGCGACTTGAACACTAAAATCGAGCGAGGTTTCCGTGAAGCCATTGGCCGACTGCCCACAGCAGAGGAAAAAAAATCCCTTTCAAGTTACGCCCAGCAATACGGCCTTGCGAACGCGTGCCGGCTCTTGTTTAACCTGAACGAATTCGCCTTCGCAGACTGAGCGAACATGCTCCGCATATAGCCTCCCCTGCCCTTGCATTAAAGCCCCGTGCGGCTATCGTTCCTGCGCCAATCGCGCTCGTAGCTCAGTTGGATAGAGCATCTGCCTTCTAAGCAGACGGTCGCGCGTTCGACTCGCGCCGAGCGCACCATTTCTGAACGCGGAATGAACGCAACCTGAATCCATGCTCACACTGGAACATCTCGCCGAACTCCTTGAAAAGAACCGCGGCGCCGCCGCCGCGCGCGTGCAGGAGTTCGACGTTGGCGGAAACCATCTCGCGTTCAATTCCCGCAAGGCTGTCATGGGTGTCGTCAATCTGTCCGCCGACTCGTGGTATCGAGAGAGCGTGTGCCTCTCCGCTGATGCCGCGATTCAGCGTGGCAAAACCCTCGCGACGCAGGGCGCGGACATCGTGGACATCGGTGCTGAATCCACGCTCGCACACGCCGCTCGCGTGGATGATGCGGCGCAAAACAGCAAACTGCTCCCGGTCGTCGAGGCGTTGTGCGTGGCGAACATTCCCGTCTCGGTTGAATCCTATTCGCCATCCGTCGCGCGCGAATGTCTCGATGCCGGCGCGAGCGTGCTCAATCTTACGGGCAATCTCGGCAGCGAGGACATGTTCCGGCTCGTCGCGTCGCACGATGCTGCCGTCATCATTTGTTATGTGCAGGGCGAAAACGTCCGCGCGGTCGGCGACTTCCAGTTCACCGCCGATCCGGTTGGAACGATGTATGAACACTTCGCGCGACAAATCGAACTCGCCATGCGCTGCGGCGTGAGAAAGATCATCATTGATCCCGGCCTTGGCTTCTACTACCGCAACCTGCAGGACAGCGCGGTGCGCGTGCGGCATCAGATGGCGGTCTTTCTGAACACCTTCCGGCTGCGTGGGCTTGGCTGGCCCGTGTGCCACGCGCTGCCGCACGCCTTCGAGTATTTCCGCGAGGAAGTGCGCTGCGCCGAGCCGTTCTTTGCGGTGCTCGCGGCGCTCGGCAAAACCGATTTGTTTCGCACGCACGAAGTGCCACGGACTCGTGCCGTGCTGGAGACGCTGGGCTTGTTTTGAACCGCCTGCCGGCGATTTCCGCGTTTCACCGGATTGACTTGTTGCAGTTCAGCGGCATAGTTCGCGCCATGAACATTGACATCTCGCAGCTCCTTGAGCAGTGGGATTACCAGCCAGGCCAAGTCGTCGTCCGCAAGTTCACCGGCAAGGATGGCCGGGAAAAGATCCAGCTCCGCGTGGACCTCGGCATCCTGCAGATGAACGCCGAGGGCCGGCCCGACGGCAAGCGCCCGCGCGGCCACGAGTCGTGGTTCCACTTTTACAAGGCGCAGCTTGAGGCCCACCGCGCCGCGCACGCCGGTAGCGACGAGGACTTCACGCTCAAGGCCGAGGACATGGCGCGCCTCCAGCAGGAGGCCATCCAGTTCCACCACCGTTACATCTGTCTTTACCAGATTGAAGACTTCGACAGTGTGGACCGCGACACCGCGCGCAACATCGAGGTCTTCGACTTCGCCGACAAATACTCCGAGAACGACGACCTCGCGTGGTCGCTCCAGCAATTCCGACCGCAGCTTCTGCTCATGCGCCACCGCGCGCTCGGCACGCGCCTGATGCACGACGAGAAGTTCACCGAGGCCGCCGAGCGCGTTGAACAGGGTGTCGAACTGCTCCGCGAATTCTACCGCGACCAGGAACGCATTGACCTCATGGAACAAAGCGGCGAAATCGCCTCGCTCGAACTCTGGCTCGCCGACATCCGCTCCAAGCGTCCGCTCAGCGAACGCGAAAAACTCGAACGCGACTTGGATGATGCCGTCGCCGCCGAGGATTATGAGAAGGCCGCGCGCGTCCGCGATGCCCTGCGCAAGCTCAGTTCGTAGCTTTTCAAGGCGGAAGTCTTAAAGCAAAACGGGGCAGGATTCACCTACCCCGTTGCTGTAAGAATGCAGAACCGCGTCGGGGTCAGCGCTGCACGCGCGCGCCGCCGCCCTTCATCAGCTTCTCGACTTCGCCCTTGTCCGCCATCGAGGTGTCACCCGGCGTCGTCATCGCCAGCGCGCCGTGCGCCGCGCCGTATTCGACCGCCTTCTGCGGATCACCGCTCGTCATCAGGCCGTAGATGAAGCCGCTCGCGAAGCTGTCGCCGCCGCCGACGCGGTCGAGGATTTCGAGATCGGGATATTTGCGGCTCTCGTAGAACTTGCCGTCGTGCCACGCGATGGCCGCCCAGTCGTTGATCGTCGCGGTCTTTGCCGCGCGCAGCGTCGTCGCCGTGGCCTTGAAGTTCGGGAACGTCTTCACCGCCGTCTCGATCATCCGCTTGAACGCCGTCACGTCAATGTGCAGCAGGTTTTCATCCGCGCCCTCGACATCGAAGCCGAGGCACGCGGTGAAGTCCTCCTCGTTGCCGATCATCACATCCACATACTTGGCGATCTCCTTGTTCACCTCTTGCGCGCGCTTCTGGCCGCCGATGGATTTCCACAAGCTGGGCCGGTAGTTCAAATCGTAGCTCACAATCGTGCCGTGCTCCTTCGCCTTCTTCACGCACTCGATCACGAGCTGCGGCGTCGTGTCGCTCAACGCCGCGAAGATGCCGCCCGTGTGCAGCCAGCGAACGCCAAGCTTGCCGAAGATGTGGTCCCAGTCGAAGTCGCCCGGCTTGAGCTGGCTCGCCGCCGTGTGGCCGCGGTCGGGCGTGCCCACCGCGCCGCGCACGCCAAAGCCGCGCTCGGTGAAGTTCAGCCCGTTGCGCACGTCGCGTCCGATGCCGTCGAACTTCGCCCACTTGATGAACTGCGTGTCCACGCCGCCCTGCAAAATGAAATCCTCGAGCAGCCGGCCCACGTCGTTGTCGGCGAACGCGGTCGCCACGGCGGTCTTCATGCCGAAGCAGCGGCGCAGCCCGCGCGCGACGTTGTATTCGCCGCCGCCCTCCCAGACCTTGAATTCGCGCGCGACGCGGACGCGGCCTTCGCCGGGATCGAGACGGAGCATGATTTCGCCGAGCGCGAGCATGTCGTAGGCGCACGAGCCGGCGGGTTTGACGTTGAGAGTGGACATGGTGAGTTCAGTTCAGTTGTTTCGCGGAGTTCGCCGGGCCAGCCCGGCTGCGGGCGGTGATTCTCGTTGTCAGCGGCCGAAACTCAACAACTTTTCAACGCGATTCGGCACGTCCGCTTGCCGCGCGCAAGACCGCTTGAACGACCCGCTCGACCGTGATGCCGTTCATGCAGCGGAAGTCAACCGGGCACTCAGGCAGAAAACACGGCGCGCACGCGGGCACTTCTGAAAGCAGTTGATGACGCCTGTCACCGGGCAGGCCCGGCGCGGTGAGTTCCGGCGATGTGCTGCCGAAAATAGCGACGACCGGCGTGCCGACGGCTGCGGCGACGTGCATCGGCCCGGTGTCATTCGTCAGCACGACGCGGCACGCGCGCAGCAGCGCGCACAGCTCGCGCAGCGTCGTGCGTCCGGCGAGATTCACGAACGTCGAGGCCGGATGCTGGATGCTGGATGAAGTCCCCGCAAGACGCGCCGCTTCGTCCGCAATGTGCCCGCAGAGTTCGGCATCCGCCTTCCCTCCGAACAGCAGCCAGCGGCAGTTTGTGTGACGGTGAATCTCAACCGCGGCGGTGATGAACCGCTCGCGCGGCCAGCGCTTCGCCGGGCCGTATTCCGCGCCCGGAACGAGGCCGAACAACGGCGCTCCATCACCGCTCCTCATCGCTGGCACGAGCCGCAGTTTCGCAGTCTCAATTTCAGCATCGCTCACCGCGATGTGCGGCGGCAGCGGCTCGCTCTTCGCACCGAGCGCGGCAACGAGATGAAGGTAATGATGAAGGTGGTGCGAGGCCGCGGAAAATTCTTTCACCGGAATCGCATCGCTCGTGGCGATGAGCCGGCGGATTTCCGCTTCGCTGCGCTTGCGCATGTGCGTGATGCCAGTGCGGCGAGGAATCGCGCGCGTGAGCAGCCAGCCGCGTCCCCCGCCCGCGTAGCCGATGCGGTTCGGAATGCGCGCGATGGCGGCTTCGAGCGCGGAACGAGCAGAGTTCGGCAGCAGCAGCGCGGCATCGAACTTCTCCGCACGAAGGCGGCTCGCGACGCTGAAGATGTTGTCACGCGCACTAAAGGTGAGCACGGCATCCACTGCCGGATGATGCGTCCAGAGGTCGGTGAGTTTCTCGTGTGTCAGCAGCGTGATGCGTGTGCCCGGCAGCGCTTCGCGCAGGCGCAGCAGCGCGGGCGTGGTCATGATCGCGTCGCCGAGCCAGTTGACGCCGCGCACAAGCAGGCGGCGCGGATGTGGAATGCCGGATGTGGAATTAGTGGGCGGCGAACTCAAAGAACTTTTCTCCATCGTCTATTCCCGCTCCTCCAACATGGAGGCAACGGCACCCTGTTCAAGCGCATTCATTGCGTTGGCCGCCCCGCCCCGCCATTTGCCGGGCTTCCAGCGGTTGTGAACCCAGAACCAGTTTGCCGGATCACGACGCACCGCCGCCTCGAATGCGCGGTTCATGTCGGCGCTGATGGCTTCGGTGGAGCGGGGCCGTCCGTTTTCGTGCGTGGGGATTTCATCGCCGATTTCGATTTCCCACCGGCAAGGCGCGACGCGGCGGCAGATGGCGGGGATGAGCGGGGCGTTGTAGCGCAGCGCGAACACGGCCGGCGCGACGCTGGTCGAGCAGTCGTGGCCCAAAAACGGCAGCCGCGCGCCGCGGTCGCCCGCGTGCTGGTCGGCAAGCAGCCCAAGCAAAAGCCCGGGTTGGTGCATCGTGGCCTTGAGCGCGGCCATGTCCACGCGGCGCTCGAAAAAAAGACAGCCGGACTTGAGTCGCAGCTCCTGCATGAGCCGGTTGAAGGCCGGCTGGCGCAGGCCGCGGTAGGTCGTGGCAAACCGGTAGTGCGGCATGAAGCGGCACGTGTGGGCGTAGAGTTCGAAGTTCCCAAAATGACCGATGGCGACGACGACGGTGCGAAGTTTTATCTCGGAATTGCCGACCGTGAGCTTGTCGGTGCCGATGACCGTCATCACGGTCTTGAACTCCGTGTCGCGCATGGCGGCGATTCGGATGGCGCAGGCGAAGTTCTCGCCGATGCGGCGAAAGTTTTCCCTTGCGATCGCCTCGATCTCCTCCGGCTCCTTCTCGCCGCCGAAGCACATCGTCAAGTTGCGCAGCGCCACGCGGCGATGACGCGCGTCGAGCCCATACGCCGCCGCGCCGCACGCGCGGCCGAAGCGCGCGACCCACGACAGCGGAAACGCCTGCACCAGCGCGACGAGCACGCGGCCGAACCAGTAAAGCAGCCAGTTCATGGATGAAAACCGGACTGATTTGCCACAAAAAGCACAAAAAAGCGCGAAAACGGGGCGGAGAAATCCGACCGGGCCGCGTTGAACCGCCCAACCTTGTGTCGCTTTGTGTTTCTTGTGGTCATTTACTTGAAGCAAATCTGCCGCACACAGTCCTGAAAGTCCTTCGCGCCGGCGAGGATTTTAATCTCCACGCGCATGAACAAAATCGGCAGATCGCGCCGGTCAAGCTTCGGGAAACGCACTGCGTCCTTCTGCGTCGTCACGATGATTTCCGCCTGGCGCTTCTTCGCGCGGTTGATGACGTTGAGAATTTCCTGCTGCGAAAAACGGTGGTGGTCGGCGAACCGCTTGGAATAAACCATCTCCGCGCCGAGCTTCACGAGACTGCGCTCAAAGCTGTCCGGCTGTGCGATGCCGCTGAGGGCCGCCACTTTTTTCCCGCGCAGGAAGCCCAGCCCCTCGCGGTCGCCGGTGAACACGTCCTCAAAGTAAAGCGGATGATGCACGCACTCGATGATGCCCGCGGCGGGATTGACCGCGGCGATGCGCTCGCGCAGCGCGGACGTGTTGCCGTCGCTCTTGGTGAGGAAGATCGTGTTCGCCCGCGCCAGGCGCGCGAGCGGCTCGCGCAAGGTGCCACGGGGCAGCAGGAACTCATTTCCAAACGGCTGCTGGCAATCCACCAGCACAATGTCGCGGCGGCGGCCGCGCAGCTTCCAGTATTGAAACCCATCATCGAGCAGCAACGTGTCGCAGCCGAACTTCTCAATGGCATAGCGGCCGGCCTTCACGCGGTCCTTGTCCACGAGCACCACGACATCCTTCAAATTGCTCGCGAGCATGAACGGTTCGTCACCGGCGGTTTCCGAATCGAGCAGCAGCGAGTGGCCGTCCGACACGACGCGCGGCGGCGTGCTGTCCTCGCGCAGCAGCACTTTGTTCACGAGCCGCTCGGCGAGCGGCGGCGGCCTGGAACGGTAGCCGCGAGAGAGGATGGCGACCTTGCGTCCGGCGTCCTGAAGTTCGCGGGCGAACTTCTCCACGACGGGCGTCTTGCCCGTGCCACCGACGGTGAGGTTGCCGACGGCGATGACCTGCACGCCGAGCGTGGAATCGCGCAGGATGCGCAGGTCGTAAAGCACCACGCGAGTCTTGACTCCAAGACGGAAAAGCTGCGAAAGCGCGAAGAGGACATGACGGAGCAGGACCGTGCCCTTGCCGGGGCTGGTCTCGAACATCACCTGCAGGACTTTGGTCTCAAGTTCCTCCGTCCACTGGCGGAACGTCTCGCGCATGTGCGGCGAAGTGTGCCAACACGAACGCGAAGGGGCAAGAAACACCTCCCAAGAAGCGCAGACAGCAATGGAACAAAGTATGCGACGCGCTACAATTACTGCTTCACAATCAGAACTCGCTGGTTCTGCCGGTCAAATTCGTAGCGATAACCAGCGGGAAGCGTTGGAATGCCATTGGGGCTGTATTTCTTCAACTCGCCAACGGTTGTGGGAAAACGTTTATTATCGGCCATAAAGATTTGAAGGGCCTTTGTTAAATCGGCCACATCAGTGCTGGCCCGCAACTCCTCAACCGGCTTTGCCTGGGTTGTTCCCGGAGCCGGCTCCGTTGACACCGGAGACGCCGACGGGACAGGAGTGGCTGTCTCCTTCGTTGCGACCGGGGCAGGCGGCGCGCTCACGACTGGGGGCGGGGCAGGCGGCGCTTGCTTGGGGCCACAGGCGGCCAAAATGACTGCCAAAACAAACAGACTCACCTGTGAAATAGATTTCATCTGCCTGTTATTCGGGAATCTCTCGATGCTTTGACATCCACAACTTTTTGAAATCCAACCAATCCCTCAGACCGTTCGTTCTTTACTGGCTTGAAGCGTGATCTCGAAGCCATAGATAATCAGGATTGTTGCCCGCCGTTACTTGGGGAGCATTGCTCGTATAGGTGATTTTTTTGATGGCAGGGCCGGTCCATTTGTGAAATTCCATGTGCCCGTCCGCAAAGGAAAACGCACTGTTCAAACTGTGAAACGGAGCCGGATAGTCAATGATCTTGGCACTTGCCAATTGGGAGTTGTCAACACACTGGACGGCAAATCCTCCGTCATTGATGCCATCAGGGTGCTCATCTAAAAACACAAATAATTCGGTCGGGGATGGCTTTACGATGTTATCAATCCGATCATACGTTCTGAACTGTGGTCCGGTATTTGCGTTATTGACCCAACTGTTCGCGTTCACATTCCAGCCAATTGTCTGAACCATTGAAATGCTGCGATTGCGCGGCCCGGCGTTTCCCGCATTGGCCTTGTCGCTCGGACACTTGAACACACCCGGACTATTGCCGACATAAGTCCCCAACATGCCATTGGTTGATCCTCCCACACCGTTATTGTAATTGTTCACAAATGTGTCTCTTCCAATGAGACACTGATTGTTTGTATTCATCCCGTTTCCGGCATTGAAATCCAGATTGCCTCTGACCCAACTTTGCAGGTTCGAATCCCTGTTATCCACGCAGCGGTTGTCAGCATCCTGACTATAAAGGGTCCAGCCTAGCTGCATCTGTTTGAGGTTGGTCTGACACTTCGCACCCGCAGCTTTTAGCTTCGCATTGGCCAGCGCCGGCAAAAGCAACCCCGCCAAGATCGCGATGATCGCGATGACCACGAGAAGTTCGATAAGCGTGAAGCCCGAAGTTGCTTTCCGCGAAGGAACCAAGCCAATGGATTTACGGATTGGAGTTTTCATGGGCACATGCACGGTTTCAAGTCGGCAAACCGACCGGGTTTTCGATTGTTCCTACAGCGAACGCCCACCCCTGTCAAGCCGCATTCAGATAGCAGGCCATGCCTGGTAGGGACGACCTGCCGGTCGTCCGTGGCCGCGCGGCAGCGCGGCCCTACCATTTCCTCCCGCACTGCCCCGCGCTTGCCAGCCGCCGCCCGGCCCGTAGCATGGCCGCGTGAATCTCGCCGAACACGTCGGGCACACCATCGCCGCGCGCCGGCTCCTGCGCGCGGGCGGGCGCGGGCTCGTCGCCGTCTCCGGCGGCGCGGACTCGATGGCGCTGCTTCACCTGCTGCACCGGCTCGGGCCCCGGCACGGCTGGAAGCTCGCGGTTGCGCACTTCAATCACCGTCTCCGCGGCAAGGCCAGCGATGCGGATGAAGCACTCGTGCGCCGCGCCGCAGGCAAACTCAAGCTGCCGTGCATCGTCGGCGAGTGGACCGCGCCCGACCGCGCCAAACAACTTCGCCAGCTCGGCCTTGAACTCGCCGCCCGGCAGGCGCGTCATGCGTTTCTCGTTGAAGCCGCACGAAAACATTCCGCCACCACCATCGCGCTCGCGCATCATGCGGACGATCAGGCGGAACTGTTCTTTCTCCGTCTCTTCCGCGGAGCAGGCGGCGAGGGCCTTGCCGGAATGAAATGGTCTTCGCCCGGCTGGATCGCGCCGGAGCCGCGCCTCGTCCGTCCGCTGCTCGACGTGTCGAAAAGCGAATTGCTTGCGTGGGCGCGGCGTCATCGCATTGCCTTTCGTGAGGACGCGAGCAACGCCGATCCGCGCCATGAGCGCAACCGCATCCGGCACGAGTTGATTCCGCTGCTCGCGCGCCGCTTCGAGCCGGGCATCGTTCAGACCGTGCTGCGCACGATGGAACTGGCCGGGACGGACGCCGACTGTGTGCGCGAACTCGCCGCGCGCCGGCTTGCGAAAAAGGCGCGCGGTTCGTTCGATGATCTTCACGTTGCCGTGCAGCGGCAGTGTCTGCGGATTCAAATCGAAGCGCTGGGCCTTCGCCCGACATACGAACTGACGGAGCGCTTGCGCGAAGCCGCCGGACGAAAAGTTTCCGCTGGACGCGGTGTCGTTTTGTCTCGCGACAAAAGCGGTTGCGTCACTCGCGAAGAGACACGCGCCGGCAAATTCAACTTGAACGAAGCGCGGATCGAACTGAACGCACCGCGCGGCGCGCACGCGATTGACGGCGTGACGGTCGAGTGGAGCGTTCGCAGGCAAAGCGCGTCCTTCAAACGTCCGACTTCGCGGCGCGGTCGCGAGTTCTTTGATGCCGGAAAAGTCGGTCCAGTCGTGCGCGTGCGCCACTGGCGGGCGGGCGACCGGTTCCAGCCCATCGGCCTGCCGCGCGCGGCCAAGCTGCAAGACCTGTTCACAAACGCGAAGATTCCCGCTGCGCGCCGGCGCGATTTGCTTCTTGGAGAGTCGCTCGATGGTGAGATTTTCTGGGTCGAGGGCCTGCGCATCGGCGAGCGGTTCAAGCTGACGGAACGGACGAGGATGGTCCTCGATTGGCGTTGGAAAAGGTGAGCGAAACCTGCACGCTTGCCCAAGATTTGGATATGCTTTGCTTCCCCTGCCCTGCCGTGTTACGGTGCGCCGGTTCTTGAAAATCAATGGCAGACGAAAACAAACCGAACAACAACCGCGAAGGCGGTGACGATGAGTTCCGCGGCGGCGCCCGGCCGTGGCTTATCTGGCTCCTGATTCTGGGCTTCATCCCGCTGCTCATCATCATCAAGGACAAGGGACCAATGCGGCCCAACACTCTGTCCTACACGGCGTTCATGAAGCTTGTGGACGATGGCCGGGTCGAGATCGGCAAAATCGGCTTCAACCCGCAGGCATCCGACCTGCGCGAAATCACCGGAAAATATAAACTCGCGGACGACGACAAGGCGGCGAAGGACGAAACCGGCCAGTTGAAGCTCATTCCTTTCCGCATCAAAACGTATCTGCGCCCCGAAACAGTCGAGCGCCTGCTTGCCACGGGGCGCTTCGAGACGGAGGAGCCGAACACGCTCCTCATGTCGGTGCTCATCACGCTGCTGCCGTTCGTGCTCGCCGCGGCGTTCATTTATTTCTTCTTCATCCGCCAGCTCAAGATGGCTGGCAAGGGCGCGCTGTCCTTCGGCAAGTCCAAGGCGCGCATGATGAGTAAGGAAAAAAACAAGATCACCTTCAAAGATGTCGCCGGCGTCGAGGAGGCGAAGGAAGAAGTCGCAGAGCTGGTCGAGTTCCTGAAAGACCCGAAGAAATTCCAGAAGCTCGGCGGACGCATTCCCAAGGGCGTCCTGATGATCGGTGCGCCCGGCACCGGCAAGACGCTTCTTGCCAAGGCCATCGCGGGCGAGGCCGACGCGGCGTTCTTCAGCATCAGCGGCTCGGACTTCGTCGAGATGTTTGTCGGCGTCGGCGCGAGCCGCGTCCGCGACATGTTCGAGCAGGCGCGAAAAGCCACGCCGTGCCTCGTGTTCATTGACGAAATTGACGCTGTGGGCCGCAGCCGCGGGCACGGACTCGGCGGCGGCAACGACGAACGCGAGCAGACGTTGAATGCGCTTCTCGTGGAGATGGACGGCTTTGACACGACCGAGGGCATCATCATCATCGCGGCCACAAACCGGCCCGACGTGCTCGACCCCGCGCTCCTCCGGCCGGGGCGCTTCGACCGGCAGATCACAGTGAATCTTCCCGACGTGCGCGGCCGCGAGGCCATTTTGAAAGTTCACGCGAAGAACGTGAAGCTCGAGCCGGTCGTGGATCTGTCCGTCATCGCGCGCGGCACGCCCGGTTATTCCGGCGCTGAACTTGCGAACCTTCTCAACGAGGCCGCTCTGCTCGCCGCGCGCATGAACAAAAAAGCAGTCGGCATGAGGGAGTTGGAAGAGGCGCGCGACAAAGTCCGCTGGGGCCGCGAACGGCGCACGCTTGCGATGACCGATGACGACAAAAGGCGCACCGCATGGCACGAGGCCGGCCATGCGCTCGTCAACGTGCTACTCAAGCACACGCACCCGCTTCACAAGGTCACGATCATCCCGCGCGGCCAGTCGCTCGGCTCGACGATGTCGTTGCCGAAGGACGACGTGTGGAACCACCAGAAAAAAGAGATGCTCGACATGATCACGATGACCATGGCCGGGCGCATCGGCGAGGAGCTGTTCTCCGGCGACGTTTCAACCGGCGCGGCGGGCGACATCCAGCAGGCCACGAAGATGGCCCGCGCGATGGTCACACAGTTTGGCATGAGCGAGCGGCTCGGCATGGTGCAATATGGCGACAGCGGCGAATACATTTTCCTTGGCCGCGAAATGGTTCGCCACAAGGACTACTCGGAGCAGACCGCGCAGGAAATTGACTCCGAAGTAAAGTCCATCATTGACCAGTCCTACGCCCTGGCGATGCAGCTCATCACGGAAAACCGCGGGAAGCTTGAACTCATCGCCAAGGCGCTGCTCGAATACGAGACACTCGAAGGCTCGCAGGTCGAGGAAATCATCCGCACCGGCAGGTTCACTCCGCCCGAGCCGCCGAAGACCGATGTTGGCCCGATGATGGGCGCTCCCGCGGGCACGCCGCTGCCAGAAGTGCCCAAGCCCGCGCATCCAAAACTCCCGCCCGACCTTGGCAGCGCGCCCGCGCCCGCTGCGGTTTAGCGGATGCATTGACGGTTGAGATGCAAGGATGACAAGTCCCGTCCCACTGTCATTTTCGCCATCTTACATCTTCCATCCCCGGTCGTTGCTCCGCTAAACTTTGGCCGCTGTGTCTGACCCCATCATCGCGCCCTCCCTGCTCGCCGCCAACTTCTCGCGCTTCGGCAGCGAGGCCGCGCGCGCCGAACGCAGCGGCGCCGAATGGCTGCACCTCGACGTCATGGACGGGCATTTCGTGCCGACCATTTCCTTCGGCCCGGAAGTCGTGCGCGTGCTGCGGCCGCTTGCGAAGAAAATGTTCTTCGATGTGCACCTCATGTGTTCCAAGCCGGAAATTCTACTGGAACCATTCGTAAAATCCGGCGCGGATGAAATCATCGTCC
Organism: uncultured Verrucomicrobiota bacterium; assembly: GCA_964589935.1. Classification (GTDB taxonomy): domain Bacteria; phylum Verrucomicrobiota; class Verrucomicrobiia; order Limisphaerales; family VHCN01; genus VHCN01. Next base: position 165,544 of record CAZPVD010000006.1, read on the forward strand.
ACGTCGAACTCGGCGACCGCGTCGAGCCGCTGCTGTGGAAAATCCGCTCGCTTGGCATCAAGGTCGGCCTCGCCGTCAACCCGCCCACCGCCATCGAAAACGCGCGACCTTTCCTCGACAAGATTGACCTGCTGCTCGTGATGACGGTGAACCCCGGCTTCGGCGGGCAGCCGTTCATCCACGAGTGCGTGCCGAAAATCCAGCAGGCCGCCGCGTGTCGGCGCGAACTGGGACTCAAGTATCGCATTGAGGTGGATGGCGGCATCACGTTCGACACCGCCGCCGAGTGCGCCCGCGCCGGCGCGGACACCTTCGTCAGCGGGACGGGCTTGTTCCGCCACCGCGACATGAAGGCCGCCGTCGCAAAGATGCGGAGGCTCGTGACACAAGCGGTGACTTCTTCCGCAGTCGGTTGAGCGAAAGTTTGTATGGGCACCATCAAATTCGGCACCGACGGCTGGCGAGCCGTCATCGCGGAGGATTTCACCTTCGCCAACGTCGAGCGCGTCGCGCAGGCGACTGCCGATTTCTGGAACGCCAATCCCGTCGCCGGCACGGAGAAGAAAGCCGTGGTCGGCTACGACCGGCGATTTCTCTCGGATGAGTTTGCCCAGCGCACCGCCGAGGTGCTCGCGGGCAACGGCCTCGCCGTCACGCTCACGACCGAGCCGACGCCCACGCCCGCTGTGTCGTGGCTCGTGAAGCAGCAGCGCGCCATCGGCGGCGTGATGATCACCGCCAGCCACAATCCGCCCGCATTCAACGGCTTCAAGCTCAAGGCGTGGTTTGGCGGCTCGGCGGACTCGGCCATTTGCCAGGGCGTCGAGGCGCTGCTCGGTAAAAACCCCGTCCGCGCCGTGTCGCTGGCCGAGGCGAAGAAGTCCAGCGCGATCACGCTGCAAAACATACGGCCCGCCTTTTACAAAACGCTGAAGTCGCTCGTGGATTTCAAGCTCATCGCGAAATCAAAACTGCGTTTCGCGCACGAGGCGCTGTTCGGTGTCGGCGCGGGTTGCTTCGATGAACTGCTCGCCGGCACGACCTGCCGCGTCACCACGCTCAACGGCGCGCACGATCCGTTCTTCGGCGGCATCAACCCGGAGCCGATTGCAAAAAATTACGTCAAGAGCGCCGCGTATCTCGCGAAGCATCCGCACGATCTCTGCCTCGTTACCGACGGCGACGCCGACCGCGTCGGCGGCATGGACGGCCGCGGCCGCGCGCTTTCGACGCACCAGCTCATCTGCCTGCTGCTGCATCATTTCGTCGTGAACAAGGGCGCGCGCGGCCGCGTGGTCAAGGCGCTCACGACGACTTCGATGGTGGACAAGTTCTGCGCCGCGCACGGCCTCGAACTCGTCGAGACGGGCGTCGGTTTCAAATACATCGCCGCCGAAATGCTCAAGGGCGGCGTGCTGCTCGGCTTCGAGGAGAGCGGTGGCATCGGCTTCCCCTGCCACATCCCGGAGCGCGACGGCATCCTCGCCGGGCTGATGCTGCTCGAACTGCTCGCGACCGAGCGCAAGCCGCTCACAAAATTGCTCGCGAATTTGGAAAAGCAATTCGGCCCGCACCGCTACGCGCGGATTGACACGCATTTCCCGCTGGAGAAGCGCGTCGCGCTGATGGACTTCTGCAAAAACAATCCGCCTGCGAAGCTGAACCAATCCCCGCTCGCGAACGTGAAGTCCTTCGACGGCGTGAAATACATTTCGCAGGATGGCGCGTGGCTCATGCTGCGCGGCTCCGGCACGGAACCGATCCTCCGCATCTACGCCGAAGCAAAATCCGACGCCGACGCGCAGAAGCTGCTCAAGCTCGGCGTGGCGCTGACCAAGCGCGTGTAGCAGGCGACATTGGGAACGCCCTTCCTCCCGCAGCTTCGTTCCGCTATCCTGCGCCGGTGAATCCGAGCGCCGATTACCTTGCCCGCTGCCGCGAGATCATCTCCACCGTCGAACGTCAGCAAACCGCGATTCAGCAGGCCGCCGATTGGTTCGCGCAAACGATTCTCGCGGGCCGCATGGTTCACCTCTTCGGCTCCGGCCACAGCCGCATCCTCGTCGAGGAGATGTGGCCGCGCTACGGCTCGTTCCCCGGCTTCAATCCTATCGTTGAACTCTCGCTCTCCTTCCACAACCTCGTCGTTGGCCCGAACGGACAGCGGCAGGCGATGTTCCTCGAAAATGTTTCCGGTCTCGCGGAACGCATTCTACGCAACTTCGATTTGTCGCCGCAGGATTCCGCGCTCGTCGCCTCCTCGAGCGGCTGCAACATCGTGCCCATCGAGATGGCGGAACAATTTCAAAAACGCGGGATCAAGGTCGTCGCCATCATCAGTCGCGCGCACAGCGAGGCCAGCGCGAGCCGGCATCCTTCCGGCAAAAAACTTCAGAACTTCGCCGACCTCGTGCTCGACACCGGCGCGCCCGCCGGCGACGCGATGGTGCGCGTGCCCGGCCTCGACACGCCCGTCGCGCCCGGCTCGACCATCGGCGGCTGCGCGCTCGTGAACGCCATCAAGGCCGAGGTCGCCGCGCGCCTCACGCAGGCCGGCCAGCCGCCTACGGTGCTCACCGCCGGCGCGCTCGTCGGCGCGGAAAAGGCGACCGAACTGTTCGAGTCCGCCTACGACGAACACGCGCGGCGTCTGGCGAAACTTTATCAGAGCCTTGGCAGAAATGATTGAACCGCGGAGGCGCGGAGGCGCAGAGAATACTTTTCTTCTCCACGTCTCCGCGTCTCAGCGGTGAATGACTTATGAAAGAAGCTCCCTTGCGGACAACCGTCATCGGCAGCCTGCCCTTCCCCGGCTGGCTGGAATTCGCCTCGCAGCACCTCGCGCAATTCGGCGACGCCGACCGCGCTGAGTTGATTGACGACGCCGTCGCCATCGCCGTGAAGGACCAACTCGACGCCGGCCTCGATGTCATCACGGATGGCGAGCAGACGCGGCTCGATTTCAATTTGTCCTTCTACGGATTCATCGAAGGCATCGAGTTGGAGAGCGCGCCGCCGCGGCACTTCGGCCCACCCGCGCACGACCAGCGCGGCAAGCACCGCGTCACCGGCGAACTGCGCGCCCCGCGCGGCCTCGGCACCGTGGACGACTTCGAGCGATTGAAACGCATCGCCGGTCAACCCCTCACCCGTCCTTCGGACACCCTCTCCCCTTCCGAAGGGGAGAGGGTCGGGGTGAGGGGTGCCGCCTCATCGCCCATCGCCCATTGCCCATCGCCTCCGACGCTGAAAGCCTCCGTCCCCGGTCCCTACACGCTCAGTGGACGCCTCCTGCCCAGCCCGCAATACGCCGACCGCTGGGCGCTCACCGAGGCGCTGCTGCCGCTCGTGCGCGCCGAACTCGAAGCGCTCGTCGAGGCGGGCTGCCGCGAGATTTGCGTGGATGAACCGAGCATGAGCTGCTACGCGCACCGCGAAGACCCGCGCCGCTTCGTGGACATCTTCAACCGCACCGTCGAGGGCGTCGCGGGCAAGTGCCGGCTCTCGACGCACCTGTGCTTTGGCAATTACAAGGGCCGCGCCGTCGGGCCGCGCCGCTACGCGCCGATGTTCCCGGCATTCCTCGATTTAAGCGTGGACGAAATCCACGTCGAGATGGCGAGCCGCGAATTTGCCGAGCTGGAACTCATCGCCGAAATCGCCAAACGCAAGGACGTGGCCGTGGGCGTGATTGACGTGAAGAGCTACTACCTCGAAACGCCCGACGACGTGGTCGCGCGCGTGCGCGCCTGCCTGCGCCACGCGCCCGCGGAACGGCTGGCCTTCGCGCCCGACTGCGGCCTGAGCCAGACCGCGCGCTGGGCCGCGAAGCAGAAACTCAAGAACATGGTCGAAGGCGTGCGCAAGGTGAGGAAGGAACTTGGAATTTAGCCACGGATGAAACACTGATTGAACACAGATGAACGGTTGCGCGGTCTCCGGCGATGATTTTGGTTTCAGTGTTTCTTCCGTGTTTCATCCGTGGCTAAATCGCCGCGATGATCAAGCCGGTTCTCCACGATGACGCCTTCGTCGCCGACGTGCGCAACGCGCATCACGGGCACGACCACTTCCATCTCTGGTGGCTCGGACAGAGCGGCTTTCTGCTGCAATGGCAGAGGCGGCACGCGCTGCTTGACCCGTATTTGTCGGATTCGCTCACGGTGAAGTATGCGCAGACGGACAAGCCGCACGTCCGCATGACGGAGCGCGTCGTCGCGCCGGAACGGCTGGACTTCGTGGATGTCATCACGTCGAGCCACAATCACACGGACCATTTCGACCCGGACACGCTGCTGTCGTTGCTCGCGGCGAACCCGAAGGCGCACCTGCTCATCCCGGAGGCGAACCGCGGCGTGGCGGCGTTTCGGCTGAAGCTCAGCCCCAAGTCGCCCGTGCTCACGGGCATCAACGCGGGGGACATCAAATCGCTCGGCGGTTTCCGATTTCACGGCGTTCCTGCGGCGCATAACGACCTGGAACAGGACGCCGACCTGAACCACAAGTTCCTCGGCTACATCATCGAGTTCGGGCGGTGGCGCATCTATCACGCTGGCGACACGAAGCTCTACACGGGCATCGAGGACTGGGTGCGGCCGTTCAAGGTGGACGTGGCGTTGCTGCCGATCAACGGCGACCAGCCGGAGCGCAAGGTCGCGGGCAACCTCGACACTCGCGAGGCTGCGCGACTGGCGAAGGACATCGGCGCGCGCGTGGCCATCCCGATGCACTACGATATGTTCACATTCAACACGGCGTCACCGGAGGACTTTGCCGCCGAGTGCGGAAAAGTTGGGCAGAATTTCCGCGTGCTGAAGTGCGGCGAGCGCTGGAGCAGCGCGGAGCTGGGCGAGGCGAGAAAGAGTTGAAAACAAACACGCGGCTCCCTCGTGCGAAGGAACCGCGCGTTTGAGTGAGATGTTCTTTAGCCGAGGTTGGCGTTCACGGCGTCCCAGTCAACGTGGTTCATGAACTCGTCAATGTAGGCGCCGCGGGCCGTGAAGAAGTCGGCGTAGTAGGCGTGCTCGTAGGTGTCGAGCGCGAGCACGGGCTTGACGCCCCACACCGGGAAGGTGTTCTGCGCGTCGCCGATGTAGTTGAAGAGCAGGCCGGTGGCGGCGTCGTAGCCCGTCCAGACCCAGCCGCGCGCGGCGATGCCGGTGGCCTTGAGGTCCTTCTTGTAGGTGTCGAAGGAGCCGAAGGACTTGGTGATGAGGTCGGCGATCTTGCCGGTGGCCGGGCCGCCCTTGCCGCCGAGGATGCCAAAATAAATCTCGTGGTTGGTGATGCCGCCAAGCGCGAAGGTGAAGTCCACCTTGAGCGAGCGGATGGTGGAGAAAATCTGGTTGGCGTGCGCGGGGTTGGCCGGGTCGAGGGTCTTCTGGAGCTCCTCGACTTCCTTGAGGATGGCGTTGGTTTTATTGACGTAGCCCGTGTAGAGCTTGAGGTGCTCCTCGTGGGTCTTGTCGGAGATTTTGCCGGTCTTGCCCTTGACCTTGGCGAGCAAGGCTTCCTGCTTGTTGACGTATTGATATGCCATAGGGGTGTCTGGATTTCAGTTCAATGTTCCCCATCGCGTGCGCGACGGGATTCGTGCGAGGAAATATAAGAGCGCGGCGAGACGGTGCAAGAGGTTAATTCGGCGAAGTGAAGTCGCGCGCCGGGCTTGAAGTTGTTCCACGCCTCGGCAACGATGCCCCACATGAACCCGAACGTCTCGCCCTTGCGAAAAAGTTTTACACCTCTGCTCAAATCACTCGCCGCATTCGCTGCCCTGCTCTGCGCCGGCTCCGCACTCGCCGCCGCGCCGCCCAAGGACGGCCACTACCTCTACGTCGCCGAGCCGGGCGTGCGCGATTACCTCGAATACGGCGGGCACGGACTGATCGTGTTCGACATGGACAACGGTTTCAAATTTGTGAAGCGCATCCCCACCGCCGGCCTCGACGAAAAGGGCAAGCCGCGCAACGTGAAGGGCGTCGCCGCCTGCGCCGCGACGAAGCGCATCTACATCACCACGACGCACACGATGATGTGCCTCGACCTCGTGACGGAAAAGTTGCTCTGGGAAAAACCCTACGACGGCGGCTGCGACCGCATGGCGCTCGCGCCCGACGGGAAAAACCTCTACGTGCCGAGCTTCGAGAAGGACCACTGGCACGTGGTGGACGGCGCGACCGGCGACGTCATCAAGCGCATTGACGTGAAGGCCGGCGCGCACAACACGATTTACGGACTCGACGGCAAGCACGCCTACCTTGCCGGCCTGCACTCGCCGTTGCTGCGCGTGACGGACACGGGCACGCACACCATTTCGCTCGAAGCCGGGCCGTTCAGCAACGTCATCCGGCCCTTCACGGTGAACGGAAAACAAACGCTCTGCTACGTGAACGTGAACGATCTGCTCGGCTTCGAGATTGGCGATTTGAAAACGGGAAAGAAACTTCACCGCGTCGAGGTGGAAGGCTTCAAGAAAGGCCCGGTCAAACGCCACGGCTGTCCGAGCCACGGCGTCGGCCTCACGCCGGATGAAAAGGAAGTATGGGTCGTGGACGCCTTCAACCAGCAGGTGCATGTCTTCGACAACACCGTGATGCCGCCGAAGCAGGTCACGAGCATCAAGGTGCGCGACGAGCCGGGCTGGATCACGTTCAGCCTCGATGGCAAGTGGGGTTTCCCATCAACAGGCGACATCATCGAAGTCGCGACGCACAAAATCGTCACGAGCCTGACGGACGAGGAACGGCGCACCGTGATGAGCGAGAAGATGGTGGAAATCCACTGGAAAAACGGCAAGCCAGTGAAGAACGGCGACCAGTTCGGTCTCGGCCGAAAGTTGTAACGGCTTGGCGAGCGTCGCTGATCCAGCGGTCACAGACCGCCGCCACGCGTCACTTCTTCGCGTTCTTGCTGCGCGATTGGTCGAGCAGCCACGTGTAGAGTTCGTCCGTGCCGTAGGCGTTGTCCCAGCAGTTGTGGCCGATGCCGGGATACTCGGTGTATTTCACGCGCTCGCCAGCACCGGCCTTCTGCATCGCCTCGTGCATGTCGCGGTTGGCTTTCACCGTAGCGGGCTGGTCCTTGTCGCCGCAGAAATTCCAGATCGGCAGCCGCGCGGCGGCGAACTTCTCCGCCGTCGCCGCATCGGGTCGCGAGCACATCGGCACGATGGCCGCCCACGCGGACGGGTCCTTCGTCGCGATGCTCCACGTGCCAGCGCCGCCCATCGAGAGGCCGGTGAGATACACGCGGTCGGGGTCGGTGCCGAACTCCGCCTGCGTCTGTCGCAGCATCGCCAGCGCGCGCCGCCCATCGGTGCCGTCGGCGCTCCAGTTCGTGCCGGACGCGCATTGCGGAATCACCGTGACAAACGGAAATGCTCCCTTCCGTTTCCAGATCGCCGGCGCGAGGCCGACCATGATCTGGTCAATGTTGTTGTCGCCGCGCTCGCCGGAGCCGTGCAGGAAGAGCATCACCGGCGGCTTCGAGCCGGGCTGGTATTTCGTGGGCACGAAAATGACGAACGGATGCTTGCTGCCGTCCGCGTCCGTGATCGTGCGGTTCTGGAAGCCGCGTTGAACCGCATCCGCCGCGGAAGAAGCAAGCGCAACAGAGGCAACAAGCGCGGTGAGAACGGTGATTTTCAGCAGTGTGGATTTCATGGTGGCACTAGGCTGAAACAAAGGCGCACCGCGCGCAAGCCAATGCTTCTAGCCGCGATGGGTCTTTCAACCGGGTGAATTCGCCGCCATGCACCAGCCGGAATCGTCATTGCCTTCCGATAATTTTCGCCACTCGATTATCAGTAATGCAATCGGTTTGAGAATTGCTTCGCTCAAAAGCGTGATTGGACGTTAAACGACCGGCACAATCACGGTTGGTTGCAAGAACGCGGTTCGCCTTTTGCCTTAATTGGCATTGGCGTGCCGCTTCTGTAAAAACTGTCCTCGAACACGTGGGCGTCAAGTGCGCCCGCTTGCAAATCCGGCAAAATGCGGGCGTTCATGTTGTTTCGGATGCTCAAATACGTATGGGCTTCACCAGCCACGCTGGTGGGCTTGCTCGCCGTTGGCGTCACCGTCATCACAGGCGGCCGTGTTCAAAGTGTTTCCGGGGCGATCGAAGCGTGGGGTGGATTTTCGACCTGGCTGTTCCGGCGTGTTTTGCGCGGCAGCCTCGCCATCACCATCGGCCATGTCATCCTTGCCTTGGACGAAGAAGGCCTTGGCCGCTACCGGCGACACGAACACATCCACGTTGAACAGTATGAAAAATGGGGGCCGCTGCTGGTCCCGCTATACTTCGGGGCGTCGCTGATGGCATGGCTGCGCGGCAAGCACTACTATTACGACAATGTTTTCGATCAAGAAGCCTACAGCCGCGCTCCGCAAAATTGACCGGTTGTTCGTGGTCAAAAAGCCTGCTGCAATAGAAATCATCCAAAACACGAAGTCGCTCAGAATCCGCCGCTTGTCGCGCCCGCGTTAGCACGGATGTAGAGTTTGGTTTTTGGATTCGACACCCACAAGGAAGGAGGCGATGGATCATCGCTGCAATCGCCCAGCTCTTCGAGATCGGGCGGCACCGGCGCGCCTGATCCTTTGAACGGAGGCATCCGCAGCCATTCGGAATGGCCGTCCGTCGCCGTTGTGGTCTGCCCCCAATTGTGGCGCACGTTGCCCCAGCGCTGGAACTGGCCGGTGGGCGTCGTTACGTTCCACTGCATGCGGACACTGTTGAACGTGGCCGCCGGCAGCGTGAACTGGCCGTTGGTCGTGTCCTTCTCCGTAAAGATGACATACTTCGATGCAAACATGATCTGAGCAGCGCGCAGGGGCTGGGCGGGCGTGAACTGCGGATCCCGGAACACATGGCGGGTCGCGCGATAGTCCTCCGCGTAACCGCCCCAGCCCAGCGTGGAATCCTTCTCCGCCGGGCACACGTAAGTTTTCGAGGCGATTCGTGTCGTCGTGGCGCCGTTGGTCGAACCACCCAGATAGGGCAGCAGCGCAGCCGGCCATGTGGTCGGGTCGAGCAGCACGTTCAGCGGGATCATCGCCATGGTGATGCCTGATACGTTGGAGCCATAGTGAAACCGGTCGTCGTAGTCGTCCTTGTAGAGCATCGCCGCCAGCCCCATCTGCTTGTTGTTGTTCAGGCAGCTTGTCGTCTTGGCCTTGGCCTTGGCCTTGGCCAGCGCGGGGAGCAACAGCCCGGCGAGGATTGCAATGATCGCGATGACAACCAAAAGTTCGATCAACGTGAAAGCCAGAATGGAAAAACGCCCGCGCGGTGAAGAACTCGAGTTCATAGGCTTAACCCCGAAGCTAATCATCACACAAAACCCGTCAAGCCACAAAAAGTGCGATTCCCGGCATTTTTTACGACATTACTTGTCACGCAGGAGCAGGTAATGCGCGAGCGCTTCGAGCGCGGCGGCGCGGCCTTTGAAGGGTTTCAGCGCGGCAAAGGCCTTGTTCGTCAGTTGCTTCGCAATGGTTCGTGAGCGGTCCAAGCCGACGATGCTCGGATACGTCGCCTTTTGCGCGGAGATGTCCTTGCCTGCGGTTTTGCCGAGTTGCTCGCTCGTCTGCGTCACGTCGAGGATGTCGTCAATGACTTGGAACGCAAGGCCGACGTTGTAGCCGAAATCGGTGAGCGCCTTGAGCTGCGCGGCGGAACAGTTCGCGCTCATGCCGCCGAGCCGGACCGCGCAGCACAGGAGCGCGCTGGTCTTGCGCTCGTGGATGTAACGAAGTTCCGCAACGGAAAGTTTTTTACCCTCGCCTTCAAGGTCTGCAACTTGCCCCGCGATGAGCTGCAACGAGCCGCTTGCCTTCGCAATTTCCAAAACGATGTCGCAATGCGAATAGCGCGGCCAGCCCTTGCTTTGCGCCGCGATCTCAAACGCCTGGGTGAGCAGCGCGTCCCCGGCGAGAACCGCGATGCCTTCGCCGAAGACCTTGTGATTCGTCGGCTTGCCGCGGCGGAAATCGTCGTTGTCCATTGCCGGCAGGTCGTCGTGGATAAGCGAGTAGGTGTGGATGCACTCGACGGCGCAGGCGAGCGGCATCGCGTCTTCAACACTGCCACCGCAAGCCTCGCCGGCCGCAAGTGCGAGCGCCGGCCTCATGCGCTTGCCGCCGGCGAAAATCGAGTAGCGCATCGCCTTGTGGATGGTCGCGGGCTTGGCGGTCTCCTTCGGCAGAAAGCGGTCGAGGGCGCGGTTGACGCGCCTGCTGCGGTCGTCAAGCCACGCGGAAAGGTCGAAGGAAATCAGATGCCGTGCAAAGGCCCGCGTCGCGGTCGTTGACATGCCGTGAGTTTTGGGGGAAGTGTCGGCACTGGGCAAGCAAGGACTGGTGGAACGGGGTCAAATGAAGGAAGTTTTTTCCTGTTGCATCCGAAATTTCCACCGGTATGCTCTGCATCCCTTTTGGTTTGAAGGCGACTTCGACATGAACAGCGAACTGGCAAAGAAAGCATTGGAAAAAGTGGGCAACCCCAACGTGCTCATCAACCTCATCTCGCGCCGTGTGCGGCAGCTCAACTCGGGCAGCCGACCGCTGCTCGCGGAGACGGCCGGCATGGGCCTGGCGGACATCGCCCTGATCGAGCTGATCGAGGACAAGATGGGCTTCGAGATGCTGCAGCCCATTGGCGGCACCGAGGCGCCCACGAAGAAGCGCAAGAAGCACTGAAGTTTTCCCGCGGCAATGCGCGCCAGCCAGAAGGTCGTCCTTCTGGCTGCTTTTGTTTATGGCCGACATCCTGAACAATCCAAAGGCGCGGCGTGACTATCACGTTCTCGAAACCTTCGAGGCGGGCATCGCCCTGCACGGCACGGAGGTGAAGTCACTGCGCGCGGGCAAGGGCCAGATCAGCGACGCGTTCGCGCGCGTCGAGAAGGACGAAGTCTGGCTCTACAACGCGCACATTGACGAATATTCCCACGGCAACCTACAGAACCATGTGCCCAAGGCCCCGCGCAAACTGCTGCTGCACAAGTCGGAAATCCGCAAACTCTTCGGCTTCGCCAGCGTGAAAGGCCATGCGCTCGTGCCGCTTGCGTTCTACTGGAAGAACGGAAAGGTCAAGGTGCTGCTCGCTGTCGGCAAGGGCAAGCAGCAGTTCGACAAACGCGAGGACATCAAGCGGCGCGAATCCGACCGCGAGATGAAACGTGCCGCCGCGCACAACTTCAAGGGCCGTTAAAGAAGATGGCGTCCGTTGTCGGACGCCGTTCTTGAAAAACTGGCTGTGATTTAGAGGATGCTCAGGCCGCCTTCGCCGCCTCGGGCTTCTTCCACATGCGCTTCGGGGCCTTGACGATGAGGCCCTTCTTGATGGCGCGCGTGGAGACGCGGATGTGCTTCACCTGGCCGCTGGGCAGGAGCACCTTCACGCGTTGGAGATTGGGGAAGAAGCGCCGCTTGGTGATGGCGGTGACGTGCGTGCCGATACCGCCGGACTTCTTGGACTTGCCGCTGCGCCAGATTTTGTTGCCCTTCATCGGGCGCAGACCAGTGATTGCACAAATTCGAGCCATAACGATCCTGTAAGTTAAGGAGCGCGGAAGGTAGCGGGCACGATTCGTCGAAGCAAGCCCTTTTTCTCCGAAAATGTGTTGAACGTGCGCACCGTTTTGCCGTTCATTGCGGGCGCATGAAATTTACCGGACTGCATCACTGCTCAATTCTTGTCACGGACATGACGCGCGCGAAGCGCTTCTACCGCGAAGTCCTCGGCCTGCGCGAAATAGGCATCCCCTCGACCTTCCCGGCGGCGGGGCTGCGCGTCCACTGGTTCGAGCTGGGCGACGAGCACATCCATCTCCTGCCCGCGCCGCAACCGGACGCCTTCAGCCAGCGGCATTTTGCAATTCACGTGGATGACGCGGCAGCCGCGCGCGAGGAGCTTCGCCGCAAAGGCGTCGAGATCGCCGAAACGGTGCCGATCCCCGGCGCGGACCGCTTCTTTGTTCGCGATCCCGATGGCAACCGCATCGAAATCATCCAGTGGAAGGAAACGTATCAGATCGTGCCCATCGCGGAGTGAAGCACCGATGAAGTCCGCGTCGCGTTTCGCACTCGTCCTCGTCACCGCGCCCGATCTCAAGACAGCGCGCCAGCTCGCGCGCTCCGCGCTCAAGCTCCGGCTCGCCGCGTGCGCCAACCTCATTCCGAAAATCGAATCACACTACTGGTGGCGCGGCAAAATCGAGTCTGGCAGTGAAGTTCTGATCGTGTTCAAAACTGTGCGGAAGCGGGTTTCTGCGCTGGAGAAACTCATCCTTGCGGAGCATCCCTACGACACGCCGGAGTTCGTCGTGCTGCCGCTGCGCGGCGGCGCGGCGCGCTATCTGGCGTGGCTCGCGGAGAGTGTCGGGACTGACGGCGCTACTTGAGGTCGGCGGGTTTCACGCCCTTCTTGTAGCCGCCGAACCCGTAGGCGATGGGCTTGTATTCGCCGGCAATTTCCACGTCCGCTTTTTCCGGCACTTTCAAGCCGAGCAGGTCATAAGCCGCGTTGATAACCAAGCGGCGCAGTGGTGCGTTGACGAGATCGGTCGAGGAACCCATCGTCGTCGCGAAGGCCCGGCCCGGCTTGCCGCCGGGAACCTGATAGCTCTTCGTCCACGCGACCGGCATCATCGGGTCGTTCTTCTTGCCCTCGACGGCTTCATTGTCCTCGGGACTCATGCCGAAGAACGGATCGGCCATGTCGGCCGGGCCTTTGCGTTTCACGACCTGGCCGAGCACGATGGGCTTCGCGTCGCCGGGCAGCGGCAGGCGCACGCCATAGACATCCGTCGGACCCCAGATTTCGCCATCCTTGATGCCGTTGAGCAGCGGGCTGCCCTTGGCCTCCGGCGCGAAGAGGCCGCGCGTGGACTCACTCTTGTGGCCGCCGTGATGGCTGATCCAGGTTTCGCCGAGCACGAGCCGCCCGAAGCCCTGCTCCCACTCCTTTTCGCCGTGGTGATTGTAGGAGTAGCGCGCGTATGTTTTATCCTTGCCGACGTTGAACGCGTGGGTCGCGGTGCGCAGACCGATGACCGGCTTGCCGGCCTTGAGAAAATCATCAATCGGTTTCATCTGCTCGTCGGGCAGGTCGCGAAAGCGCGTGAGAATCACCATCAGATCCGCCGAGTTCAGCGCCTCGGTGCCGGGAATGTTTTTCCCGTAATTCGGATTGATCTCACCGGTCGCCGGGTCAATCGCAAACAGCACCGTGCATTTGAAACCATGCCGCTCGGCAAAAATCTTCGCCATCATCGGCAGCCCTTCCTCGCTGCGATATTCCTCGTCGCCAGTGAGGAAGACAATGTGCTTGCCCTTGCCGGGGCCGCTCTTGCCTTCGTAAGTCACCCACAGAGGGTCCGCTGCGGTCGCCGCGTGCAGGGCGAGGCCGAGAATAATTCCGCCGAGAAGTTTCGTTGCAAAGTTCATGTTCGCTGGAATGTTGGTTTGTGAACGCGGCGCGAGTGTAACGGGAAGGCATTCGCGCGCAATCGCTGAATCGCCGTTGAGACGAGTGCCGCGCCACGCCGATTCAGGAGCGTGGCTGATGCTTCACGCACAGCAGCGCTTCAACATTTCCAAAACGCGGCTTCTCCCAATGCGGATGATTCTTGCCAGCCTCGCGCGGGTGAGGCTTACTTCGCCGGAATTTTTTCTGACGCGCCCATGCCGCTGACGCCCGAACAACTCGCCAAAGCCAAATCGCTCGGCTTCTCCGACCGCCAAATCGCCCACCTCACCGACCAGACCGAGGACGACATCCGCGCGCTGCGCAAGCATCTCGGCCTCGTGCCCAGTTACCGGCTCGTGGACACCTGCGCCGCGGAGTTCGAGGCCTACACGCCCTACTACTACTCGACCTACGACCGCGGCGATGACGAGGTGAAAGCCTCCGCCACCAAGAAGGTGATGATCCTCGGCGGCGGGCCAAACCGCATCGGGCAGGGCATCGAGTTCGATTACTGCTGCGTCCACGCTGCGTTCGCGTTGAAGGAGGACGGCTTTGAGACGCTGATGGTCAACTCGAATCCCGAAACCGTCTCGACCGACTACGATACGAGCGACAAACTGTTCTTCGAGCCGCTCACGCTCGAAGACGTTCTGCACATCTACGAGCGCGAGCAGTGCTGGGGTGCGATTGCGCAGTTCGGCGGGCAGACGCCGCTGAACCTCGCGCTCGGCCTCCAGAAAAACGGCGTCAACATCATCGGCACCTCACCGCAAAGCATCGAGATCGCCGAGGACCGCAAGCTCTTCGCCGCGATGCTGCGCAAGCTCAACATCCCGCAGCCGCCCAACGGCCTCGCGACAAACGAAGCAGAGGCGCTCGAAGCCTCCAAGAAGCTCGGCTATCCCGTGCTTGTGCGCCCCAGCTTTGTCCTTGGCGGTCGCGCGATGCAGATTGTCTATTCCGACACCGAGCTGTCGCATTACATGAAATTCGCCGTCGAGGCCGGCCCCGACCGGCCCGTGCTCGTGGACAAATTCCTCGAAGACGCGACCGAAGTGGATGTAGATTGCATCACCGACGTGGGCCATTTTGAAAATGCGGATGACGCCACCATCGTCATCGGCGGAATGCTGGAGCACATCGAGTTCGCGGGCGTGCATTCCGGCGATGCCGCGATGGTGCTCCCGCCGCACACGCTCTCGCAGAAAGTCATCGCCACCATCCGCGACTACACGCACGCGATGGCGAAGGAGTTGAAGGTCATCGGCCTGATGAATGTGCAATACGCCGTGAAGGGCGACGACGTGTATTGCCTCGAAGTGAACCCGCGCGCCTCGCGCACCGTGCCATTCGTGAGCAAGGCCATTGGCTTCCCGCTCGCGAAACTCGCCGCGAAGGTGATGGCCGGCAAGACGCTCAAGCAACTTGGTTTTACAGCCGAAATCTGGCCGGAGTATTGGGCCGTGAAGGAGTCCGTGTTCCCCTTCAACCGCTTTCACGGGCAGGACATTTTGCTTTCGCCCGAGATGCGCTCGACCGGCGAAGTAATGGGCCTCGACGCCGACCTCGGCATCGCCTACGCCAAATCGCAGATGGCCGCGCTCGCGCCATTGCCGCTCAAAGGCAAGGTCTTCATCAGCGTCAGCGACGCGCACAAGCACGAGGCCGCGGCGGTCGCGAAACAATTCACCGACCTCGGCTTCGATCTCATCGCCACGGGCGGCACGGCGAACATCCTCGAAAAAGCCGGGCTGAAAGTGCAGCGCATCTTCAAACTGCAGGAAGGCCGGCCCAATGCGATTGACCTCCTCAAGAACCGCGAAATCCAGCTCGTCATCAACACGCCCAGCGGCGCCACGCCGCGCGCGGACGAGGTAAAAATCCGCACCACGGCCGTCTATACGAACACGCCCATCATGACGACCATCAGCGGCGCGAAGGCCGCCGCCCTCGGCATCGCCGCTCTCAAGCGCAACGGCTACGAAGTCCGCACCGTGCAGGAATATCACTGACGACGCAGCGAACATTCGCCGTTGTTTTCAAGCTTCGTTGGGACCATCCCAGCAGGAACGAGCCAGAGAAGTTTTGTCGCAAATCAACCGATTGCGCGTAATGTTGGCCAGCCCGCGTGTCAGGAACGGGTGTATGACCACAGAATCTTCTGTCCCGAAATGCCCGATGTGCGGCGCGGCCTTGCCGCCAAAAGCGCCCGAGGGCCTCTGTCCCAAATGCCTGCTCGCGGGCGTGGCTGCACCAACGGAAACCGGTTCAGGCAATCCGCCCCGATTTCAACCGCCTCCTTCGCGTGAAGCCCTTGAACTCGCGTTTCCGCAATTGGAAATTCTCGAACTCATCGGCCAAGGCGGCATGGGCGCGGTGTTCAAGGCGCGGCAGCCGAAGCTGAACCGCTTTGTAGCGCTGAAGATTCTGCCCGAATCGCTGGGCCGCGATCCCAAGTTCGCAGAGCGTTTCTCGCGCGAGGGCCAGTTGCTCGCGCGATTGAACCACCCGAACGTTGTGACGATTCACGACTTTGGCCAGGCCGGCGGCTTTTTCTATCTGCTGATGGAATTCGTGGACGGCGTGAACCTCCGCCAGGCCATGCGCGCGGGCCGCTTCACGGCGGCGCAGGCGCTCGGCATCGTGCCGAAAATTTGCGAGGCGCTGCAATACGCCCACGACGAGGGAGTGCTGCACCGCGACATCAAGCCGGAGAACATCCTCCTCGACACGAAGGGCCGCGTGAAACTTGCCGACTTCGGCATCGCTAAATTCATCGGCGACGTAGAGGCGGCGGACCTCGCGGCATCCAACGCCGCGCCGGATGCAGCAGCCGTTCCGCCGCAACTCACCTCGGCCAGCGCCGCGCTAGGGACGCCGAATTACATGGCCCCGGAGCAACGCGAGCATCCCACGGAAGTGGATCATCGCGCGGACATTTATTCACTCGGCGTCGTCTTCTACGAAATGCTCACGGGCGAACTGCCGCAGGGAAAATTCGCGGTGCCCTCGGCGAAAACGCCGCTCGACCCGCGCGTGGATGAAGTCGTCCTCCGCGCGCTGGAACACGAGCGCGAGCGCCGCCAGCAAAGCGCCGGCGAAATAAAAACGCAGGTAGAAACCATCGCCTCGTCATCCAGTGACAGCCGGCGTGAGGCGGCACAAACTTCCGGCCTCCCGCCGCGCTTCCTCAAAGTCTGCACCAGCACCCTTTCCACGCCAGAGCAGCTCGCCACGTTGGAAGGGCAGTTCTTCCAGTTTCGCACACGAGGCCAGCTCATCCTCGACGACCGCCATCTCACGCACTCGCGCGCCGGGACGAACACCGTCATCCCGCTGGCCGCCATCCGCGACCTGAGCATCGGCCACTATCCGCGCACGATGAATCCGGTGGGCCTTGACCTGATCAGCGTGATCTACGAGGAAGATGGGCAACGCAAACAACTCCTGCTCTCACCGATGGAGGGGTTCTTCGGCTTGCCCGCCACTTGGAACGCGCGAGTCGTCGAGTGGTTCCACGCGATCCGTGACGCCATCATCGCCGCCACGGGCCATGTGCCGGGAAACACGCCCGCCGAACGGCTCGGCGTGCCCTCCGGTTCCAAGATGATTTACGCGTTTCTGCTGATTCCGTTCCTGTTTCCGTTGCTTTTGGGCGGGTTGGCCTTGCGGCAACTGATGGCGGTGCATCCAGACGGCGGGAGCGGTGGCCTTTTGCAGACACCGCTCGCGCAGTTGCTGATCATCTTCGTGCTCAGCTCCGGCGCAATAGCGGCGCTCGGAGGCAGTTGGGTGCTCCGGCAGAGACGCAAGACCGTCAACGCCGTCACGGGCCGGGCGCCGGGGAACACGCCCGCCGAACGACTCAGCGTGCCGCACGGCTTCAAGGCGATCTTTGCCGTGCTGCTTGCGGCGCTGAACGGTCTGATTGGCTGGTTGTGGTGGGAGGGAACCAAACTGTATTTGGACTTCTTTGTCAGCGTCGAAAACCTCGCAAATCCCAACGTGCATAATTGGCGCAAGCCGCTTCAGGCCTTGTTAGTTGAACATCAACTTTGGGTTGTGTTTGGCCTCACGTTGGCGTCGGGCGGATTACTGAGCTTCCTCATCATCCGCCGAGTCAGGCTCGCGGCGAATCGAGCCAGCAGCGTTTCAACCCCGGTTGCTCCGAACCAAGGGGCAAGCGGTCTCAGGTTTGGCGTGCTGTTGATGATACTGCTCCCGTTTGCAGCCTTTGTCTCAATTTGGGTGCTTTCCCGCTTCGAAGCCGGAATGGCACCCCCGATGCCTGTCATCATGGAACCCGCACCCGCGCAACCGCCGCCAATGGAACCTCCGCGGATTGCACCGAACGCGGGAGTGATTTCAAAAGTTCGCACCGAGAAAGGCAAGGCGACGATTGAGGCGCAGCTTGACAGGCAGCAGGAACTGCGCGTCTTCGTGGGCGAGGAGTCGCTCGGCTGGTCCGTGCCTGCGCCCAAGGCGGGCGGGGCGGTCACTCTCGTGGTCGAAGCCTCGAACCAGATTCGGCTCGCGGACGGTTCGCTGGGCGTGGGGTTAATCATGCAGTCGGGCGGGAGCACGACCTTTGTGGCGATGACACCGGGCGGGCCGGTTCCGTTTGGTGAGCTGGAGTTTCGCGAGAACAGGAACATCACTGACGAGGGTGGGACTTACACGTTCGCCGACATTCGCAAGGCGGACGGCACGCTCGTGCCGGTTTCGGTCAAGGTTCGGAACAAATCAGCCGCGTCTGCCGCCGCGCCCAAGGCCCGCGCAACAGGCGCGCAGGCGGGTCGAGATTTACTCGCCGCTTTGCAAAGCGACCTGGCCGCGCTGCGAGTGAGTCACGTCGAGCAGCATCCAGATGTGAAGGCATTGCGTGCCCGCATTGCCGCTGTCGAAGCTTCACTGGCGAAAGGAGAGGAAACTTCGCTCGCTCAGTTGCGCGGTGAACTCGCCGCGATGTCTCAGACCTATGGTGAGCAACATCCTCGAATTAAGGAACTGCGCGCCCGCATCGCAGCCTTAGAGAGATTCGGAAAGAGCGTAAAATAGACTTTCCGAAAAAAAGTTCTAAACCATACTGATGCCGGACACGCCCGACTCCATTTCCCCCGGCGGAGCCTTCGCCACCACGCACTGGACGCGCGTGCTCGCGGCGCGCGGCGAATCGGCGGATGCACGGGCGGCATTGAGCGAGTTGTGTGCGGCGTATTACCAGCCGGTGTTCCGCTTTCTCCAGCGCGAGGGCCGCGAGGAGGACGCCGCGCGCGAACTCACACACGAGTTTTTCGCCCGCGTGCTGGAGCGCCAGTCGCTCGACGGCGCGAACCCGCAGCGCGGGCGTTTCCGCTCCTACCTGCTCGGCGCAGTGAAACACTTCCTCGCCAACCGGCACACCTTCGAGCTGCGCGAGAAGCGCGGCGGCGGCGCGGCGCACGAACCGTTGTCGCCGCCCACCGACACCTCGCCCGGGTTGGAGGTCGCGGACGCCGCCGCCGTGCCGCCCGACGCGGCGTTCGACCGCGAATGGGCGCTGACCGTGCTTGAGCGCGCCTTCGCAGTCCTTGCGCGAGAGAGCGATGCCGCCGGAAACCGCCGCGAATACAAGACGCTCAAACCGTGGCTGACCGGCGAGTGGACGGGACTTTCGCAAGCCGACGCCGCGCGGCAACTGGAGGTGACCGAGAACGCTGTGCGCGTGGCAATTCACCGCCTGCGCCGGCGCTTCCGCGAACTGGTGAAGGCGGAGATCGCGCAAACCGTCAGCCAACCCTCCGATGTGGCGGATGAACTCCGACATCTGATTGAGATTCTGGCGTAGCTCGACCGAGAAGCTTTTCACAAAGGCAGCTTCGCAGAAGCTGCCTGCCCCATCCAATGCCGCGCATGAATCTCTGAGCGCGGTCAACGCCCGACTTTCAGCCGCGCGAGGTAGATGCTCGTGCGGCCTTCATGCGACGAGTAGTAGCTCACCCATAACTGGCCGTCGTGCCACACGAGGCCCGGATAGCTGCTGTCCCCGCCGCTCGGCAGCGCGGCGATGGGCTTGAGTTCCGGCTTCGCCACGTCGAGTTCGCACACGACGGTCTTTGTCGCCGCCGGCGTGCCGTAATTTTGCAACCGCCCGACGGCAATCCACTGGCCCGACGGCAACTGGATGAAGTTCGGCCCGCCGAAGTATTTGCCGAGGTCCTTCCACTCCCATTTCGTGTAAGGCGGCTTCGCGGTGCCGAGCAGCGCGGTGTTCACCGGCTTGCCATCGCGGCGTTGCAAACAGTAGGCCGTGCCGTCCTTTGCGAAACGCAGCGTGGCCTCGGTCGGTCCGCTTTCGTTGAAGAGTTCCTCAACGACTGGCTTGAAGTTCACGCCGTCCTCCGACGCGAGCAAAGTTGTGCCGTATTTTTTGTCGGAACGACTCTTCGGCGTGACATCGTAGGCGACGCCGTAGGCCTTTTTGTCGTGCCACGTCACGCGCCAGAGCCAGAAGTTTGTCGGGCCTGCCCAATGCGGTTTGTCCCACTGCGCGCCGTCGCTGGAAAACGTCGTGAAGGACTGATTCCCGGTCGAGGGCTTGTTGCTTTCGCGCACGCACGCACCGCCCACGATCATCAGGCGCTTGCCGTCGGGCGTAATGTTCACTTTCGGATCACGCAGGTCGTAACCGTCGAGCGCGACGAGCGCGGAGGATTTCCACTTCTCGCCGTCGGCGGAGCGGAGCACGCGCACCTTGCCATCGGGCGAGACGTGCGCGCCCGCCTCGCGGAAGACGCAGAACCACTGCCCGCTGAACCGCGTGAGATCGGTGAAGGCGTTGTGGTTGCCTTCGCTCCAGATTTTACGGACGGAAACAAGTTCAAGCGAAAGCTCGGCGCGCGCGTTGAGAGAGGTCAACGCCACGAACATGCACAGCACGACCGATTGGAGAGGTTTGTGTTTCATTATGCGAATTCTGGCGGACTTCACCGTTCCCGGCAACCGCAGAACGCGGTGCAACGTCCGCGCGGCAACGGTGTTTATTGACTTGATTCTGTCGGTCAGACAGGCACTCTGCCTGCGAATCCGTAGAACCTAAACACGTCGCACCGTCATGAAAACACTTCGCACTTCCCGCATCGCCGCCGCGCTCGCGCTCGGCGCGCTCGTCACCGTAAGCACGACTTCGGCACGCGCAGCCGGCGCGGAGGACTTCTTTAAGAATCCGCAGCACGGCAATCCGGGCCTGAAGTCCATCGGCTCGATCAATTTCGGTCCGCAGGGGCTGCTCCTCGTCGCCGAGCCGGGCGCGGCGAGCATCGTAGCCATCGCCACCGGCGACACCGGCCCGGTGCAGAAGTTGAAGAAGAAAGTGGAAGACGTGACCGCGCTTGCAGCCGCGCGCCTCGGTGCTCCCGCCGATGGTGTGCAGATCGTTGACATGGCGGTGAACGCCGCAAGCGGAAAAATCTACCTCGCCTGCGTGCGCAAAGCGGACAAGCAGGTCGCCATCCTCACCGTGAACGCCGACGGCCAGTGCAACGATCTCGCGCTGGACAAGACGACCTACGTGCGCGTGCCGTTGCCGGCGAAGGAAGCGACAAAGATCACGCAGGTGAGCGACGTGGCATTCGCAAAGGACCGCGTGCTCGTGGCCGGCCAGAGCAACGAGGAGTTCTCCAGCAAGATTTTTAATTTCCCGCTGCCGCTCACGCACGCGCAGTCGGGCAAGGTCTTCAGCGCGGAGACGTATCACGTCTCGCACGGGCGCTGGGAGACGAAGGCCCCGATCCAGAGCTTCATTCCCTATGAGGAAAACGGGAAGCACTACCTCGTCGGCGCGTTTGCCTGCACGCCCATCGCGAAGTTTCCGCTCGACGACATCGAGAGCGGCGCGGCCATCCGCGGCACGAGCGTGATGGAGCTTGGTTCCGGCAACCGGCCGCTCGACATGTTCACCTACGAGAAGAACGGCAAGGCCTGGGTCGTGGCGAATACGGTCCGCTTCAAGCAAAATCTGTTCGGCCCGAGCAAATACTGGGGCGTGCGCGTGGCGCTGAACTATCTGACCGGCGACAAGCCGGAAAAAATAAACGAACGCGCGCCGCACCGCGACGAAAAGGCCCAAAGCGGCCCGGACGGCGTTGAAGTGCTTGAATCCCTGCACGGCGCAGTGCACATCGCCAAACTGAACAATGATGAAATGGTGGTCTTGCGCGAAAGCGGGAGCACGTTTACTCTTGAGTTGGCGACATTGCCCTGACCGTCGCGGTGCGACGGCATGGCAGACGCCTATGATTCCTGCGACTCAGATAAAATTTATCGCGGGATTTTAATTATTTGCCATGCAAGCAACCACTACGCCCAAAGCCCCGGCTGTTCCCTCCACTCCACCTCCGCCGCGCCGGCTCATTCATTGGCAGCGCGCGCTGTTATGGCATACCGTCGGGTTTGCCGTGCTTGTCACCCTGACGTGGTGCGACCAGTTCTTCGATCTGATGTTCCGGTTGTTCGGGAACGATCATTCGCCGGCGAGTCTGAACGAGGCGATCTTCAAGTCTGTCGTCCTGCTGCTCATCTGGGGGGTTTCCGCGTTTGAAATCTATCGCATCGTCTCGCGCCTGAGCTACCTCGAAAATTTCCTGCACGTCTGCGCCTGGTGCCACAAGATCGAGCAGCAAAGCAAATGGATGTCCATCGAGGAGCATTTCAAGAAGCAGACCGGCGCGAAGGTTTCGCACGGCCTCTGCCCCGAATGCGCGGCGAAACTCCAGGCCGGCTACGGCGTGGCGCCCGACTCGTCCGAGCACGCGTGAAGCGCGTCGCCACCGCCATCCTTCCCGCATTGCTGCTGCTCGCGCAGTCCTGCGCAGCACCCCACGGCCCCTCGCCAACAGGCAATGGATTGGCTCGTGTCACGGGCAAATCATTTGAGCTGGCCTGCGAGAACTTCATCAATGGGCGGACGAACTTCTCCGTGACCGTGCGCGCTTTGGAATCGGATGCCTTCACAGCGCTCGCAGGTGACAATGATTCCACAGCCGGGGAAGCGATTCTTTCACTCCGTCTCAAACGCGCTGATGCCGTGACGAACAGCCTTCCATCGCTTGCCGGTGTGTATCGCGCGGACAAACGGCAGTTGAAATTCACACCAAACTTTCCGCTGCTATCGGGCGAAAGCTACGTCGCCGAGTTCAGCGCCGCGGCGTTGCCCGCCGGAGCCGGACGCGAACGGCTGCGAGTCGGGTTCACAGTTCCAAAGGCAGCCACGCCCGTGCCGCGACTCACCGCGATTTATCCGAGCGGCGACGTGTTGCCGGCGAATCATCTCAAGTTTTATCTCAACTTCAGCGAGCCGATGCAGCAAGGAGAGGCGTCCAAACATCTCAAGCTCGTGCGCGACGACGGCGTCGAAGTGCCCGACCCGTGGCGTGACGTGGAACTGTGGTCGGCGGACGGCAAACGCTTCACGCTCTGGCTGCATCCGGGCCGGCAGAAAACCGGCGTCAACCTCAACGTAGAAATTGGCCCGTGCCTCGTCGAGGGCCATCGCTACACGCTCGTCGTCGCGGGCGGCTGGAAATCAGCGGCGGGAGAACCTCTCGGCAACAGCGTCAAAAAGAAATTCATCGCCGGTTCACCAAAACATGCGCAACTCAACATGGCCGAATGGCAGCTCCGCCTCCCGAAAATCGGTTCGCGCGAACCGCTGCGCGTTTTGTTCGCGGAGCCGCTCGACTGGGCGCTGTTGCAACGCGAAGTGTGGATAGAGCACTTGGATGGCTCACACGTCGCGGGACGCATCGTCACCGCCCGCGGCGAGCGCGAGTGGTCGTTCGAGCCGGAGCAACCGTGGCCGCACGGCGCATACCGCCTCGTCGCGGCGACGATTCTCGAAGACCTCGCAGGCAACAGTCTCGCGCGCCCGTTCGAGTCCGAAGTCGGCACGGCCCCGCCCAAGGCCGGCCCGGCCACGACCGCAAAGCCGTTCGACCTCTGACGCGGCCAGAATCATACATCGGCGCATGTAGGATTCTCCATTGCCCCGCCGCTCCCCCGCGCTACACTGCTGAACAAGCCGCAACCGGTGTTTCGTCCAACATTCGTCATGCACTGCCGAGCGACCGTCATTCTATTCATCGCCCTGATTTCCATATGCGCGGTCGCGGTTCACGCCGCCGACGCGGAGCGGTTGATGCAGCTTCAAAATCGCGGCGCAACGTCCGCCGCAAAAGTGGATTTCCGACGCGATGTGTTGCCGGTGCTGTCCTCGAAGTGCTTCGCCTGCCACGGCCCGGATGAGTCCGCGCGCAAGGCCAGGCTCCGCCTCGATGTGCGCGAGGAAGCGCTCAAAAACCGCGACGGTGTGCGCCCGATCGTGCCGGGAAAACTCTCGCAGAGCGAAGTCATCAAACGCATCACGACCAAGGACGACGACGACATCATGCCGCCGTTGAAAGGCGGGCACCCGCTCTCGCCAAAGGAAATTGCGCTGCTCAAAAAATGGATCGAAGCCGGCGCGCCCTACGACCAGCACTGGGCGTTCGTAAAGCCGCAGTTGCCCGCGCTGCCGAAGGTGCGAAACACGAAGTGGCCGCAGAACGGCATTGATAACTTCGTCCTCGCGCGGCTTGAAAAAGATGGACTCAAGCCCGCGCCGCCCGCCGACCCGCACACGTTGCTTCGCCGCGTGTCACTCGATCTCACCGGCCTGCCGCCGACGCCGCGGGAAATGGCGGACTTCATCGCCGACAAATCATCAAACGCTTACGAAAAGGCCGTTGATCGTTTGCTGACTTCTCCCGCTTACGGCGAGCGCATGGCGCGCGTGTGGCTCGATCTGGCGCGCTATGCGGACAGCGCGGGCTACGGCTCCGATCCGCTGCGGCTGAACATCTGGCCGTATCGCGACTGGGTCATCAAGGCCTTCAACCGCAACCTGCCTTACGACAGGTTCACGCTGGAGCAGATCGCGGGCGATCTCCTTCCCGACTCGACCACCGAGCAGCAAACCGCGACGGCGTTTCATCGCAACACGATGACGAACACCGAGGGCGGCACCGACGACGAGGAGTTCCGCGTCGCCGCCGTGAAGGACCGCATCGCCACGACGATGCAGGTCTGGATGGGACTCACGATGAACTGCGCGCAGTGCCACACGCACAAATACGACCCGATCTCGAACAAGGAGTATTACCAGTTCTACGCCATGTTCAACCAGACCGAGGACAACGACCAGCCCGACGAGCGCCCCACGCTGCCGCTGCCGACGCCCGAGGAAAAATCGAAGATGGAAAAGTTCAAGGCGCAGCTCGCGGAACTCGAAAAGAAACTCACCGCGCCCACGCCTGAATTGCTCAAGAACCTCGACGAATGGGCGAAGAAGCAGACCGACGAAATCTGGACCGTGCTCGAGCCGGAAGACTTTGATTCCGCAAACGGCGCGACACTCACAAAGCAGACGGACAATTCGATTCTTGCGAGCGGCAAATCGCCCGACACGGACACTTGCACCATCCGCCTGAACACGAAGCTGAAAAACATCTCGGCGCTGCGGCTCGAAGTGCTTCCTGACGAAAGCCTGCCAGGAAAAAGCAGCGGCCGCGGCGAGAAAGGCAATTCGGTGGTGAGCACCTTCAAGGTAGCCACGCAGCCGGTGAAGCCGGACTTCAAGAAGGCGCGCTTCGTCCGCGTCGAGCTGCCCGGCGAGAACCGTGTGCTGTCCCTCGCGGAGGTGCAGGTGTTCAGCGCGCGGAAAAATGTCGCGCCCAACGGCAAGGCGACGCAGTCAAGCACTGACCTCGGCGCGGAAGCGGCGCGGGCGATTGACGGCAGGACCGACGGCGATTTCAAGGCCGGGAAGTCCACGACGCACACGAAGACCGAGGACAATCCGTGGTGGGAAGTGGACCTCGGCGCGGAAGTGCCCATCGAGGAAATCGCTCTCTGGAACCGCACCGACGCCGGCCTCGGCACGCGGCTGGCGAACTTCAAGATTTTCGCGCTCGACGCCGCGCGTAAAGAAATTTTCACGCAAACCGTCGCGCAACCGCCCGCGCCGAACCAACGCTTCAATCTCGTCGGCGAAAAATCCGTGACACTTGAAAATGCGACCGCTGATTTCAGCGACGGCGGCAACACGCCGGACAAGGCGATTGACAAGGACGAGAAGACCGGCTGGTCCGTGGGCGAGACGAACGCGCAGCCGCACTTCGCCGTGTTCGAGACGAGCGGCAGCGTCGGCGACACGAACGGCACGGTGCTGGTGTTCACGATTTCACAGGCCGCCGGCAAGCAGGCCACGCTCGGGCGCTTCCGCCTGTCCGCGACGACTTCCGCCAAGCCCGTGCGCGTCGTGCCGCAAAAAATCCGCGACCTGCTCGCAAAGGAACAGCGTAAGCCCGATGACGACAAGGAACTCACGAAGTATTACGCCGACTTCGCGCCATCGCTCTCCAAGACTCGTGCCGAACGCGACAAGGCGAAGAAAGACCTCGACGCCGTGAAACCTGTTGCCGTGCCCGTGATGCGCGAAGTCGCGAAGGACAAGGCGCGCACGACGAAGCTGATGGTGAAAGGCAACTTCCTCAACACGACGGATGAGGTTCAGCCCGCGTTCCTCAGCGCTTTCGCCCCGCCGAAGAAGGAAACACCGCTCACGCGCCTCGGCGTCGCGCAGTGGCTCACGTCGCCGGACAACCCGCTCACCGCGCGCGTCGCCGTGAACCGTTTCTGGGCGCAGCTTTTCGGCGCCGGCCTCGTCGAGACGGAGGAGGACTTCGGCACGCAGGGCGCGCTGCCGAGCCATCCCGAACTGCTCGACTGGCTCGCGGTGGTGTTCAGTTCGCACGCGACGATGCGGCCCTCGCTCGAAGGCACGCCCGAACTCGAATGGGACATGAAACGCCTGCTGAAACTCATCGTGATGAGCGCGACGTATCAGCAATCCTCGCGCGTCGCGGCCGACGTGCAGAAGAAAGACCCGCGCAATCGCCTGCTCTTCCACTACCCGCGCCGGCGGCTCGACGCGGAAACCTTGCGCGACCAGGCGCTCGCGTTGAGTGGACTTCTCAGCAAAAAAATCGGCGGGCCAAGCGTGTATCCGCCGCAGCCGGACGGCCTGTGGCGCGCGGCCTTCAACGGCCAGCGCAACTGGGCCACGAGCACGGGCGAGGACCGCTACCGCCGCGGCCTCTACACCTTCTGGCGTCGCACCGTGCCGTATCCGAGCATGGCGACGTTCGACGCGCCGAGCCGCGAGAACTGCACCGTGCGCCGCCTGCCGACGAACACGCCGCTCCAGGCCTTTGTCACGCTCAACGACCCGGCCTACGTCGAGATGGCGCAGGCGCTCGGCCGCCGCCTCGTGAAGGAGGGCGGTGCGACCGCGACCGACCGCGCGCGCTTTGGCCTGCAACTCGCGCTGTCCCGCCCGGCGAGCGCGGAACAAGTGCAAGCCCTCGTCTCGCTCTACGAAAAAGAACTCGCGCACTATCGCGGCGACACGGAAGCCGCGAAGAAACTCGCGACTGAACCGCTCGGCAAACTCCCCGACGGCCTCGACGCCGCCGAAGCCGCCGCGTGGACGGTCGTGGCAAATGTGCTGTTGAATCTGGATGGTGTGCTGACGAAGGGGTAAGAATCGTTCATGAAAATCAACTGGGAATGTCCATTTTGTAACCACAAAGCCGTTGTTCACGATGGCAACGAAGGAACAATTTCAACATTCCGACATCGCTTTAAGGAGGGTAACAAATACGGCCATCAGTTAATTACCGGACAAGTTATTGTTTGCCCGAATAGCGAATGTGAGGAATACGCAGTCTACTTATTTTTGGCTGATTCGAATTACGAATATGGCCAGTATATAGACAAACAACCGAAAAGAGTTTGGCAGCTCATCCCGGAGTCTGATGCAAAAGTCTTTCCTAGCTATGTCCCGCAAGCACTGCGCGATGACTACCGAGAAGCCTGTTTAATCAAAAAGGTGTCGCCCAAAGCGTCTGCAACACTTTCTCGCCGATGCATTCAGGGAATCATTCGTGATTTCTGGAAAGTTACGAAGGCTCGGCTTGTAGATGAGGTTGATGCGATCAAGGATCGGGTCGATCCAGTTACGTGGGAAGCAATCGACTCCGTCCGGAAGATCGGGAACATCGGGGCCCACATGGAGAAAGACATCAATATTATCGTTGAGGTGGAACCTGAGGAGGCATCTTTACTAATTAGCTTAATCGAAACACTACTGGTAGATTGGTATGTTGCACGACATGAACGCCAACAAAGAATGTTGAAGATCAAGGCAGTGTCGGATGCGAAGGAAAATGCCCGTCAGCAACCACAGAAAAAGGTCAGCGGAAGTTGATTCAAGTTTATGAACTTTCACCTTACACAAACCCGCGCCATCACGCGCCGCACGTTCTTCGGCCAGGGCGGCCTCGGCCTCGGCTCCATCGCGCTCGGTTCGTTGCTTCAGCGGGACGGCCTCGCCGCAAACAAATCGGCAATCGGCAATCGGCAATCGGCAATTTCCGATAATCCGCTCCTGCCCAAGGCATCGCCGCTGCCCGCGAAGGCGAAGTCCATCATCTATCTGCACATGTCGGGTGCGCCGCCGACGCTCGACCTGTTCGACTACAAGCCCAAGCTCGTCGAGCTGAACATGAAGCCGTGCCCGGAGGAACTCATCAAGGGCGAGCGTTTCGCGTTCATCAAGGGCGTGCCCAAGATGCTCGGCACGCCGCACAAGTTCGCGCAGCACGGCAGGAGCGGCGCGTGGGTCAGCGAAATCCTGCCGCGCTTCACCGAGATCGTGGACGACGTGGCGCTCGTCCGCTCGGTGCGCACGGACCAGTTCAACCACGCGCCCGCCGAGCTATTCATCTACACCGGCAACGCGCGCGCCGGCAGCGCGTCGCTCGGCTCGTGGCTGACTTACGGGCTGGGCTCGGAGAACCAGGATTTGCCGGGCTTCGTCGTGCTCCTCTCCGGCGGCACGGACCCGACGGGCGGAAAGAGTTTGTGGAGCAGCGGTTTTTTGCCGAGCGTTTATCAGGGCGTGCAGTGCCGCACGACGGGCGAGCCGATTTTATTTTCCAACAATCCGCCGGGCATGGATCGCGAGTCGCGCCGCCGCAGCCTCGACGCGCTGGGCAAGTTAAACGAAATCGAGGCGAAGCAGTTCGGTGATCCCGAAACGCTGACGCGCATGCAGCAATACGAACTCGCGTATCGCATGCAGCTCGCGGTGCCGGAGGTCTTCGACATCAACAAGGAGCCGAAGCACATCCTCGACAGCTACGGCGCGAAGCCCGGCGAGGGGAGCTTCGCGAACAACTGCCTGCTCGCGCGGCGGCTCGTCGAGAAGGGCGTGCGCTACGTGCAGCTCTACGACTGGGGCTGGGACATGCATGGCATCAGCCCCGACACCGACCTCCTCAGCGGCCTGCCGAAGAAATGCCGCGACGTGGACCGCGCCGCCGCGGCGCTCGTGAAGGACCTCAAGCAGCGCGGTCTGCTTGACTCGACGCTCGTCATCTGGGGCGGCGAGTTCGGCCGCACGCCGATGAACGAGGAGCGCGGAGGCTCGAAGTATCTCGGCCGCGACCATCACCCGCACTGCTTCACGATCTGGATGGCTGGCAGCGGCATCAAGCCCGGCACCGTTTATGGCTCGACGGACGAGCTCGGCTACCGCGTCGCGGAAGACCCGGTGGGCGTGCGCGATTTGCAGGCGACGATCCTGCACCTGATGGGCTTCGACGCGCACCAGTTCAGCTTCCGTTATCAAGGCCTGAACCAGCGGCTCATCGGCCCGACGGACGAAGGGCAAATCGTGAAAGGCATTCTCGCGTGAGGAACGCAGTTGCGTTCACACTCGGCCTGCTCGTGGCGGCGTTTAATGCGAAATCGCAAACGCAGTTGCGGGCAGCGCCGCAAATTTTTCCCGCTGCTCCGGCCACAAACAAATGGGTGCTTACGTTCAGCGACGAGTTCAACGGGACCGCGCTTGACCTAACGAAATGGAATCCCAAGGACCCGTGGGGGCGCGAGCGCAACGCGGAATTGCAGGCTTATGTGACGAATGCGTTCACGGTGCATGACGGCGTGCTCGCCATCAAATGCGACCGGGGCCGCGCGGAATACGCGGGCAAGATGCGGCACTTCACATCGGGCATGATGACGACGTATCAGAAATTCAGCCAAAAGTTCGGGCGATGGGAGATTCGCTGCCGTGTGCCGAAGGGCAAAGGTTTCTGGCCTGCGTTCTGGCTGTTGCCTGAGCCGCTCGGCTGGCCGCCGGAGATTGACGTGCTCGAAATCCTCGGCCGAGAGCCGGACAGAATTCACATGACGCACCACTGGCACGACTCAGAAAGGCGCCTCCGGTCCGACACGAAGGATTGGGCCGGGCCGGATTTTTCGGCGGATTTTCACACGTTCGCCGTCGAGTGGGAGGCGGATCACATCGCATGGTTTGTGGACGGCGTCGAGCGGCACCGCTCCATGAAAAGCATCCCGCAAGTGCCGATGTATATGCTTGTCAACCTCGCGCTCGGCGGTGATTGGGCGCAGGCGCCGGACGACACGACACCATTCCCCGGCTGCTTCGAGGTGGATTACGTCCGCGTGTATCGCAAGGCCGAATAATTCTCAACTGCTCCGGCTTGCTTCAAGCACGGCACGCACTTACCTTCGCGCACCATGTCGGCTGCAAATGGCGGCGGCGCGATTCGCCTGCGCGGCGTCCGTCACAACAACCTCAAGAATTTTGACCTCGACCTGCCGTTGGGCCGGCTCATCGTCATCACCGGCCTGAGCGGGTCGGGCAAGTCGTCGCTCGCGTTTGACACGCTTTTTGCCGAGGGACAGCGCCGCTACATCGAGACCTTCTCGCCCTACGCGCGGCAGTTCTTCGACCGCATGGACAAGCCGCGGGTGGACAGCATCGAGGGCATCCCGCCGGCCATCGCCATCGAGCAGCGCAACGCCGTTCGCACCACGCGCTCGACCGTCGGCACGATGACGGAAATCTGCGACTACATGAAGGTCGTGTGGCCACACCTCGCGAAGCTGCATTGCAAGCAATGCGGTAAACCCGTCGAAAAAGAATCGCCGCAGCGCGTGTGGGAGAAGTTGAATTCAGAATTTGGAATTCAGGATTTAGAATTCCTTGTGACGTTCGATCTGCCGTTAACGGAAAAACTTTCGCTCAAGGACTCGCTTCAACTCGTCGCGAAGCAGGGCTATCAGCGGCTGCTCATCGAGGGCGAAGCCATCCGGCTCGAAGATGCCCCAGCGAAGTTCACGGGACACGGGACACGAAGCGCGCTCACCATCATTCAAGACCGCCTCAAGCTCGCGCCTCGCTCCCGCGCACGCTTCATCGAAGCCTGCGAGCAGGCGTATCATTTCGGCAAGGGCCGGCTCGCTGTCCACCTGCCCGGCTCGCGCACCGGACACGATTCACAATTCACGATCCACGATTCACTCCAATTCTCCAACCGCCTCCACTGCGCCACCTGCAACCTCGATTATCGCGAGCCTTCGTCCGCATTGTTCAGCTTCAATCATCCCACCGGCGCGTGCCCGGCGTGCAAGGGCTTCGGCCGCGTCATCAGCATTGACTACGACCTCGCGGTGCCCGACCGCTCGCGCACGCTCGCCGAAGGTGTCGTCAAACCGTGGCTCACCGCCACCGGTGTCGAGTGCCAGGACGACTTGATGAAGTTCTGCAAAAAGCGCGGCGTGCCGGTGAACGTGCCGTTCCACGAATTGCCTCGCGAGGCGCAGGACTGGGTGATGAACGGCGATCCTGGCTACGATTCCAACGATCCCGCGCACCGCTGGCCGAAGCTGTGGTATGGCGTGAAGGGCTACTTCCGCTGGCTCGAAAGCAAGAGCTACAAAATGCACGTGCGCGTGCTGCTCTCGCGCTATCGTGCCTACACGAAATGCCCCGCCTGCGACGGAAAGCGCTTCCAGCCGGAGGCGCTGCTCTATCGAATTTGGAATTCAGAATTCGGAATTCGGAATGATTCGATCGCATCGGAAGTGTCATCAGGTTCCGCACTCCGCTCCGCTTTGACGCTCGCCGACTTCTACGCACTGCCCATCCGAGACGCGCTGCAACTCATCGTGCAACTCGCCGACTCCGCTCAATCGGCAATCGCCAATCGGCAATCGGCAATGGCCGTTGCCCTCGACGAAGTTCGCGCGCGCCTCGGTTTTCTCGCGGAAGTCGGCCTCGGCTATCTCACGCTGGATCGTCCGACGCGCACGCTCTCCGGCGGCGAAACCGAGCGCGTCAACCTCACCACATGCCTCGGCACGCGCCTCGTGAACACGCTCTTCGTCCTCGATGAGCCGAGCGTCGGCCTGCATCCGCGCGACACCGCGCGGCTCGTGCGCATCCTCGAACGCCTGCGCGACGCGGGGAACACCGTCGTCGTCGTCGAACACGAAGCCGCCGTGATGCGCGCCGCCGATCAAATCGTGGACCTCGGCCCCGCCAGCGGCGAGCGCGGCGGTGAAGTTGTCTTTCAAGGCACATTCGCCGAAGTCCTCCATTCCGACCGCTCGCTGACCGGTGCGTATCTGAGTGGACGAAAAGCCATCGCGATCCCTGCGCGCCGCGTGGCTGCGAATGTTTCCACGCTCACCCCGGCCCGCTCGCTGAGGGAGAACAGCCGCCAGCGTGTCCATAAATTTGAAAGTGCCAAGTCACAGGAGACGGTGTCGAAGATTCCCCCTCTCCCAGCGGGAGAGGGCCGGGGTGAGGGAGAATCATTCCATCAAACCTCCACGCTTTCGCCTTCACAGGCGGCACCGCGACTACGACTCTCCGGCGCCACGCAGCACAACCTTCGTAACGTCACGGTCGAGATTCCACTTGGCCGTTTCGTCGTCGTCACCGGCGTCAGCGGCTCCGGCAAGTCCACGTTGATTCGCGACATTTTGTATCCGACGCTTGAAGCAAAATTGCGCGGCGAAATTGAAGCCAAGCCCGCCGCGCAACGGCTCGGTTCCGAGGACAACGCTGACCGCGATGATTCAGAACAATCGCCAATCGCCAATCGCCAATCCGCGACTCTCGACGGTTGGCAGTCTTTGAACCGCGCCGTGCTTGTGGATCAATCCGCGCTCGGCAAAACACCGCGCTCAAATCCCGCGGTCTATATCGGCGCGTTCGACGACATCCGTGAATTCTTCGCGCAGAGCGAGGCGGCGAAGCAGCGCGGCCTCAACGCCAGCGCGTTCAGCTTCAACTCCGCGCAAGGCCAGTGCGAGCGCTGCCGCGGCGCGGGCTTCGAGAAGGTCGAGATGCAGTTCCTCAGCGACGTGTTCATCCGCTGCCCCGATTGCGATGCCCGACGCTATCGCGCGCACATTCTTGATGTAAAAGTCGAGAGCCAGCCCTCGCCTCTCGCCCCTCGCCCCTCGCCTGTTTCCATGAGCATCGCCGACTTGCTTGACGCGACCGTGGATGACGTCATCGCATTTCTCAGCGCATTTGCGGAGTCGCGTCCGGCACAGCGCGCGGCGGAAAAACTGCGGTTGTTGCAGGAAGTCGGCCTCGGTTATCTGCGCCTCGGCCAGCCGATCAACACGTTGAGCGGTGGCGAAAGCCAGCGGCTCAAGCTCGTGAGTCACCTCGCTGAAGCGAGTCGAGAGCCAGACACGTCCGCACACGCCCAGTGCTCGACCCTGTTCCTCTTCGACGAGCCGACGACGGGCCTGCACTTCGACGACGTGCGCGTGTTGCTTGGCGTGTTTCAGCGGCTCGTGAACGCCGGCCATTCCGTGCTCGTCATCGAACACAACCTCGATGTCATCAAATCCGCCGACTGGCTGATTGATCTCGGCCCCGACGCGGGCGACGAGGGAGGGCGCATCGTAGCTGAAGGCACGCCGGAGGATGTGGCCAAGTGCAAGGCGAGCCACACGGGGAGATTTCTTCGGAGCGTTCTTGGTGAGTCGGTGAAAGATGATTCGTGTTCCGTGGTGCGTAAAGAGGCAAGTCCGCTTCCGGTCATGCACCATTCACCGCGCGCGACACTCTCCATCCACGGCGCGAGAGAGCACAATCTCAAAAATCTCAGCGTGGACATTCCGCGCGGGAAGTTCGTCGTCGTCACCGGCGTGAGCGGATCGGGCAAGAGCACGCTTGCGTTTGACCTGTTGTTCGCCGAGGGACAGCGCCGGTTTCTCGACGCGATGAGCGCCTACGCGTGGCAGTTTGTGGAGCAGATGGCGCGGCCCGACGTGGATTGCATCACCGGCATCCCGCCGACCGTGAGCATCGAGCAGCGCAACTCGCGCGGAGGAGGCAAGAGCACCGTCGCAACCGTGACGGAGGTGCATCATTTTCTGCGCCTGCTCTTCGCGCGGCTCGGCACGCAGTTCTGCCCGGATTGCAACGTGCCCGTCGAAGCGCAGACGCGCGATGAAGTCGGACGCCGTCTCCAAATTGAACTCAAACGCCGCGGCGATCTCCTGCTGCTCGCGCCGGTAGTGAAGAATCGCAAGGGCTTTCACTCCGACGTCGCCGCGTGGGCCGCGAAGCACGGCTACAAGGAACTGCGCGCCGACGGGAAGATGTTCGACACGAGCAAACCGTTCCGCCTCGACCGTTTCAAGGAACACGACGTGGAAGTCGTGGTTGGTGCTCTTGACCGCAGAGGCCCAGAGGCGCGGAGGAATCAGAAATCAAAAACTTCGCGCCTCCGCGTCTCTGCGGTGGGAACTCAACAGCAGCTCGTGGACGAAACGCTCTCGCTCGGCCACGGCACGCTGCTCGCGCTCGACAATCACGGCGTCGTCACGGTGCATTCGACCGAGCGCGCGTGCCCGTCGTGCGGACGTTCCTTCGAGCCGCTTGATCCGAAGAATTTCAGCTACAACTCATCGCAGGGCTGGTGCCCGAAGTGCCGCGGTTTCGGCGAGCTGTTCTGGATGCCGGAGGACGTGGATCGCGGCGAGCGCGCCGATGCCATCGAGGAAACGTGGTTCAACTGGCAGGAGGGCGAACGCGAGATTTGTCCCGAATGCAACGGCGCGCGGCTGAACCCTGTCGCGCGCGCGGTGCGGCTGAATGCAGGAGCCGACGTGAGGAGGCTCGCTTCAATACAGAAAGCGAAACTCTCAGGGCGAAACAAAATAATGGAGCCTCCTCACGCCGGCTCCCACGGCGTGACGATGGATGCGCTCGCGCAAGCCTCTGTCGCAAATGCGTTCGAGATTTTCCACAAGATCAAGTTTGCCGGGCGCGCCGCGCAGATTGCGCAGGATATTCTGCCGGAGATTCACGAGCGGTTGAAATTCCTCAACGAAGTCGGCCTCGGTTATCTCCAGCTCGGACGCGGCGTGACGACGCTGTCGGGCGGAGAATCGCAGCGCATCCGGCTCGCGGCGCAGCTTGGCTCGAATCTCAGCGGCGTGCTCTACGTGCTCGACGAGCCGACCATCGGCCTGCACGCGCGCGACAACGAACAGCTTCTCGCCGCGCTGGAAAAGCTCAAGTCCCGCGGCAATTCGCTCGTCGTCGTCGAGCATGACGAGGAGACGATGCGGCGCGCGGATTGGATTCTCGATCTTGGCCCCGGCGCAGGCGTGCGCGGCGGCCAGGTCGTCGCCAGCGGCACGTTGAACGAACTAATGCGGCACGCCGATTCCGTGACCGGCCAGTGTCTGCGCGCGGAGAAAAAATTTCCGTCACGCGGGGAACGGCGCGCCGTAGTCGCAAGCTTCAGCTTGCGAGAAAATGTGAAACCTCCGGTGCGCAGGCTGAAGCCTGCGACTACAGATGTTCTCACGCTGCGCGGTGCGAGCGAACACAACCTCAAAAAACTCACGGTGCGCATCCCGCTGAACCGCTTCGTCGTCGTCACGGGCGTGAGCGGTTCGGGCAAGAGCACGCTGGTGCGCGAATGTTTGCTGCCGGTGCTGCGTTCAAAGTTCAAGGTTCAAGGTTCAAGGTTCAAAGTTTCCAAACTGGCGGGCGAGGTGAGCGGACACGAGCATTTCTCCGCGGTTTACGAGGTGGATCAATCACCCATCGGACGCACGCCGCGCTCGACGCCGGCGACGTATGTGGGGTTTTTCGACGACATTCGCGCGCTGTTCGCACAGGTGCCCGAGGCGCGGCTGCGCGGCTACGGGCCGGGACGCTTTTCGTTCAACAGCGCGCAGGGACGCTGCCCTGGCTGCGACGGCGCGGGCGAGGTGAAACTCGAAATGAACTTCCTCCCGCCCGCGTGGGTGCGGTGCGAGGCGTGCGGCGGGGTGCGGTTC
Organism: uncultured Verrucomicrobiota bacterium; assembly: GCA_964589935.1. GTDB lineage: Bacteria > Verrucomicrobiota > Verrucomicrobiia > Limisphaerales > VHCN01 > VHCN01. Next base: position 201,289 of record CAZPVD010000006.1, read on the forward strand.
AATCGCGAGACGCTCGACATCGAGTTTGGCGGACGCAACATCGCGCAAGTGCTCGACCTGAGCGTGGCGGAGGCGCTGGAGTTTTTCGCCGCGTTCCCGCGCATCCGGCGTCCGCTCGAGGCGCTGCGCGACACGGGGCTGGATTATTTGAAGCTCGGCCAGACGAGTCCGACGTTGAGCGGCGGCGAGGCGCAGCGCGTGAAGCTGGTGACGCATCTGCTCGGCGGCCTGAAGGCGGGACCGGACGCGGTGCGAAGTTCAAAGTTCAAAGTTCAAAGTTCAAAGTTGTTCGTGCTCGAAGAGCCCACCATCGGACTGCACATGGCCGACGTGCGGCGGTTGGTTGAAGTTCTTCAGCGGCTGGTGGACTCAGGCCACACGGTGCTGGTGATCGAGCACAATCTCGACCTCATCGCGGAGGCGGACTGGGTGATTGACCTCGGGCCGGAAGGTGGCGCGGCTGGCGGTGAACTGGTGGCCGAAGGCACGCCTGAAATCATCGCGCGAAAGAAGCGCTCGCATACCGGACGGTTTCTGCGCGGCGTGTTGGGACGGCGCTGAACTCAAATCTTGTTCGAGAGCGGGGCGATGTCCAGCTTGCCCCCCGCAGCAGTGCGAAAGGTGAGCAGCAGGCTGTTGAACGCGGCGTGAAACCCGGCGACGTTGTCTTCGCCGGCGAGCATGTTGAACTCGACCACGCCGGCCGGCGTCGGGATGAACGCAGCCCTCATGCGCTGGGAGATGCTGGTCGCATTCCGAAATGCCGTGTCAAAGGCCGGCCCGGACTGGCCAGCGGCGGTGAGAGTGTATTCTTCAACGACTTTGGACCCGGGCTGGCGCTGGAGAAGCAGATCGCGATACACCTCGGGCTTGAGCAGCGGCGCATCGGGTTTTTCCTTGTCCGGCGGTGGCACGGGGCCGTGGAGTTGCAGATAGATGACGCAGCGTTCGTCATTGTCCGTCATAACAATCCTGCGCTGGCCGGCGTCGGCACGCATCCGAAATCCTCGCGGAACCAGGAAGGCCATCTTGTTCGTGCCGACAGTGATGTAAACGCGGGAGAAAGCCCCCATTCCCTGAAGCTCTTCGCGAATAGTCTTCACCTCGAACGGCGGCAGGGCATTGGTTGCCGCGACGACGGAGGAATTCTGAGCCCGCGCGGGGACGGCCCACCATAACAAGGCCGCGCACAAACACTCTGTAAGTTGTCTAACCGGAATAGTTGGTGACATTGGCCATCGGGTTATACCAGTTCCCGCGGATAAGTGTGCGAACGGCGGGCGTGCCGGGTGGTTGCTTGGTCGGGTCAAGGAAGTTATTGTCAAAATTGAAGTTTCGCGTCGGGGCGTAATAATAAACTCCGGGCGTCTGCCACGGCCCGGTAGCCTGCACACTGTTGTAGAGGTTGATGATGGAACCGTTGAGTGTGAGCGTGCGCGCGCCGTTGCCCCAGTCCTCGAGGAGGCGAGGCAGGTTCATGACGCCACCACTAAACGGCGAGGAACCGTTCGACCCGGCGGAATACACAACGCCAGTGATGATGGCCGCGTTGACCGTGGTATCGCTGGCAGGACGGGAAGTGAACGAACTACTGCTGGCAGAGTCGGCCCATGCCGGCGAGAGAATGGTCAGCGCGTCGGAGACGAGCGACGCCGGTTTGCTCAAGGAAGTGTTGGTGGTCCCAAGATAGGACGACGGACAGTTAATGTGGCCCAGTGTATAAAGCGGATTCGGCGTCGCCACTGTCAGGCCACGCGACGGCAGGCTCTGTCCGTTCACAAGACGCACACCGTTGATTTTGCTCGAAGTCGTCGTCCGGTTGTCGGCAACATAGAGCACGTTAGGCGGCGTGCCGGCACCCAGTTTGCTGATCACGGATGCATTTGTGGCCGCCCACGTCGTAAATTTTCCAATATCAATTTCCGTGGTCTGGATCGTCTTGCCCTCGCGCTGGTCGGTGAAGGTTTTGTTTGTGCTGACAAAGTTCGTGCACTGGTTCCACGGGATCACCGTGGGGGACGAGTCAAAAGCCGATTTCACATCCACGGTCACGGAACTGTTGCTGACGATAAGGAGCATTTGAGCCTTGTTGTAATAACGCTGCTGCCCCATCGCGCTGTTCATGTCTTCCCCGGTTGGCGGCATGTTGACCACCTCGTGCACTGCGGCAGGCGTGTTGTTCGTGCCGATGGGCAGCGTAAGCGAGGACGCATTCGTCGTCTTGGTGTTTTGGTAAGTGATGGAACCCGTCATGGCCGACAAACTGTAGCCGGCCCATGCCGTCTTTTGGATGGTGCTGGCTGCAGTCACAGCATCGGTGAAAATGAGCGGCTGGCTGGAGCCGGTGTAAATGTCGTTGTTTGCGTGGACACGGCCGCGAACCGTAAAAGGCGCGGCCCAAGTAAATTCCATCAAGCTGTTATAAAAAATCGCGAACTGAAAAACAGGAATGGAGGCGAGCTGGACATCCTGCTGAACGGCATTGGTCAGGTCAAAGCGTCCGTTGGTTTGCCTGGTGTTTGAAATGATCCTATAAGTTGACGCGAATCCACTTAGTCCTACATATTGTCCGATCAAGTTTGTGTAACTCTGTGTGGCAAGCCGGTTCACATACGTCTTGTTGGTGCTGCCAGAGGCATCGCTGAACACGAAACTGCCCCAGTATGAGCTTTCGGTCGTGGAGGGGATGTTGGCTCGGTATGCAGGAAGGTTGTTATAGACCGTCGTCTCGCCTCCGTTTTTGTAATCAGTGATCATCGAGGTGAGCACCTTCTCCGTGGCCGCCTCTGCCGCAAAAAGCCCGACGCTGAGCTGGTTGTTGCGCTCGTTCAACAACGCCGTATTGCTCGTCCAACTCATCGAGGCACTCAACACGGTGAGGCCGATCGCGCACAAGATCATCACAATCAGCAGCGCGGACCCACATTGCTCGCCGCGGGAAGCAGGACGTGCGGTTTTCATGTTATGCTCACAGGCTCCGCCGGGTGATCTTTGCCTGTAACTGGTAGAAGTCATAGGCATTGCTCGGCCCGATTTTGGTCATCGGATATTGAAGCTGGTAAAACTGAAGCGTGATGTTGATGACGCGGTTATTGTCATTGTCGTTGAGCACATTGCCCAGATAATCTTCCGCTTGGAAGATGGTGAGATTCGTAACCGATTGCGCCACGGTCGTCGGCGAAGTCTGCGCCGTATCGAGTCGCCGAAGCTCGTTGACGCTCGCGTCAAAATAATAGCGAACCCAGTTGTTCGTCGCCACGGTCGGGTAGATCTGCAACGCCATGCCCTGCTGCGGGGAGCCGTCCGCAACGGATGTGAAACTGCTCGAGTCGCCACTGCCGATCAGGATCGTCGTGGCGCCGCGAATTTCCGCCTGAAGTTTTGTAAAGGCGCGCCGGGCCTGGTCGTCCGCCCCCAGCTTGCGCGCCGTCCACTCGTTGAGTTGCAGACCGACAAGGTGGCTGTAAATCATTCCGCCAACCACGATCGCGAAGATGCTCATCGAGATCATCATCTCCGTGTAGGTGAAGGCCCGGAGCGCGCGGCGGCCAACAGATGGAGAGGGCAGGTTCATTTCAAACATCCGGCGCTCGATACGTCACGACGGTGTTGGTGAAGACCCGTCCTCGGCGCATGAACATCCACACGCAGTCCACGCGGATCATCTTCAACAGCGGCGGTGTCACGGAAACATTGCTGATCGTTGTGAAATTCGTGGCATAGACAACATTCGTGCCGGAAACGGGCAGGTCCAAAATCGTAATCTGCGTTGGGAAGTTGGTGCTTTGCAGCCGGTCCACTCCGGCCTCCGTGTCCCACTTGGCCGCGCGCGTCTGTTCCGCCCGCTGCACCGCCAGCGCCTGCGCCGCGAGCGATTGGCCGGTCCATTCGGCGCGCTCCGCAGACTGCGTGTAGCCGTAAATGATCCCGGCCACCATGATGGCCGCCAGCAAGGACGCGACGACGACCTCCACCAGCGTGAACGCCGCTTCGCCACGCTGCGGCGGCGAGAAACTGGAAGTTTTACTCAGTCGCATGCGTTTACCGGGCTGTCCCGGACAGTCGAATATACACTAAACCAACACAAGGTAAGCAGGTTGCGGGCCGAGTCAAATGTGTTACCCGGCAAGGCGGTTTCACTGCAATGAAGAGCTGTTTCAGTTCGGCACTGAACAAAGACTCGCTCGCAGACGCCATTCCGCATAACCTGCCTCTCGCAATCTTGCGAAGCATCGTGCTGCCGCCGAATCGGGTCATTGCAAATCTCTGCGGGCAAGAATGGTCCAAGAAATGTCGTGAGCCAAGTTTATATTGAATTTATCGAAGGCTTCCCGACGGAACGGCGCGTGCCCGGAGCGCGGCATGAGGAGATTTGCAGCCGCCTTCACGCGCACGTCACGGCAGCCATCAGCCAGTTGACCGCGTGCAAACTGCTGCCACCGCGCACCCAGATCGCGCTCGACGACGGCTCGAAGGTTTGCCCCGACCTCGCCCTCGTCACCGCCGCCGGCGCGCGAGTGCTGCTCGTTGCCGAGGTCATCCAGGCCGGAGACCACTCGAACGACACCGTCGTGAAGAAGCAGCTCTACGAAACGCTGCGCATCCCGCGCCTCTGGATGGTGGACCCGCGCTACGACAATGTGGAAGTTTATCACGGCACGCCGCACGGATTGTCACTCCGTTGCATCCTCGCCGGACGCGAACAACTCACCGAGGAACTGCTCCCGCAACTGCGTTGCGTCATTGCAGAGCTGTTCGGAGCGAAGTAAGCAGGAACCTGTGATCGTTTTCCTCAACGGCCGGTTTGTCTCCGAAGAGCGCGCGCTTGTCTCCGCTTCCGACCGCGGCTTTCTCTACGGTGACGGACTGTTCGAGACCCTCCGCGTGCATCGGGGGCGGCCCTTCCTTTTTGCGCGACACTTGGAACGTCTCCAGCGAGGCGCGGAATTTCTGAGGATTCAACTTCCTTACTCCCCCGGTGAATTTGAGCGCATTGCCTGCGAACTCATCCGGCGAAACGGCGCAAGGGAATCGTTGCTTCGCTTGAATGTTTCTCGCGGCACCGGCCCACGCGGCTATTCGCCGAAGGAAGCAACTCATCCCACCATCCTTCTCTCGCTGCACCCGGCACCGAAACTCAACGCCAGAAAGCCAGCCCAATGGAAACTTGCGACGGCAAGCTTCCGCATCAACGCGAGCGACCCGCTCACGCGTCACAAGACCTCGATCAAGCTGCTTCAGATTCGCGCGCGCGCTGAAGCCGAAGCGCGCGGCGCGGATGAAGCGTTGCTGCTCAACACGGAAGGTTTCGTTGCCGAAGCCGCGAGCGCGAACATTTTCTGGATTCGTCGCGGCACGGTGTTCACGCCGCCGCTCGACTGCGGTGCGGTGCCCGGCATCACGCGCGGGCTGGTCATGAGTTTTTGCAGGGAAAAGAACATCGCGTGTCACGAAATGCCCGTGACGCTCGACAAACTACGCCGCGCCGACGGCGTGTTCCTCACGCTGAGTTCTCTCGGACTTGTGGAAGCAGTTTCTCTCGACGACACGATGCTGAATCGTTCGCCACTCGTGGGCCGCTTGTGGAAAATGTATCTTGCCGCGCTGGACCAAGGCGATTCCGCCGGTGACGGATGACCTGCCAAACATTCACCCCGGCGGCCAGCCCATCGCGCGTCCGCCAAGGATGTGGCAGTGCAGGTGCGGCACGCTTTCCCCGCCGTCGGGGCCGTTGTTGATGACGAGCCGGTAACCACTTTGCTTGAGGCCGATTTTTTCAGCGACCGCCGCGGCCTTCATCAACAAATGACCGACCAGCGCGTGATCTTCAGGCGTGGCCTCGCTGATGCGTGGGATGGGCTTGCGTGGAACAATCAGGACGTGCACGGGCGCTTTGGGAGCGATGTCGCGGAAAGCGACAACGTGCTCGTCCTCATACACGATGTCGGCGGGGATTTCGCGCGCGGCGATTTTCTCAAAAAGGGTTTTGCTCATATCGCGACGAATTCGAGAATCAAAATTTGAAACCCGAAAGAACTTACGTCACTCCCGCCAAATTTGCCCTCTGAATTCTGTCTTTGGAATCCCGAATCCACTTCACAGCACAACCAGCGCGCACTGTTGCGCGTGCTGCTGGTGCAGACATTCGCGCAGGTAGCCGACGATCTGGTCACTGAGGCGGTGGCATCGCGGACACCAGCGTTTCCGGCCCGCGAGGCGTTTCACACACGGACGCAGCCCGCAAAAACGCACCATGCGCGGCGACTGTTCGAGCTGGTGGCGCAACTCCTCGCGCAGCCGGGGGAAGAAATCCAACTCGAATTCCGCCGATGCCCAACCGGTGAGCAGTCGCAGGTCGAACTCCGCGACGCCCGGTTCCGCCGCGAGCACCTGCCCGGACTTCATCGCCTTGACTTCGAGGCCGAAGCCGCGCAGCACTTTCTCCAGCGCGCCGATGAACTCACCCATCGTCACCGTTGTGCGGCCGAGTTCGTTCTTGAAGTAGTAGAGCACCGTCGCCGCAGCGTGGCGCACGATCTCGGAATTCACGCCGTTGGCTGCTTCGCCGAGCACCTCGACCGTGACCTGCTCGGCCGAGCACGGGATGGCTTCGCCGCCGGGCTGTTCAAATGCCAGGCAATGGGAATGTAGCTGTATCAAGTTTAACCTCCAGTTTCTTGACGGCTTCAACGAAGTCGTCGGGTTCCTGAAACCGCCGGTAAATGCTCGCGAACCTCACATACGCCACCTCGTCGAGCGCGCGCAACTCGTGCATCACGCGCTCGCCAATTGCCATGCCCGGCACTTCGCTCTCATATTTTTCCGTGAGGTCGGTGACGATGCGCTCCACGGCATCCTCGATGGACTGCGGGCTGATGGGACGCTTCTCGCAAGCGCGGCGGATGCCCATGGCGAGTTTCTCCTTCGAGAACGGTTCGCGGCGGCCATCCCGCTTGAGGACCATCAGCGTGGCACGCTCGATCTGCTCGTAAGTGGTGAAGCGATGCATGCATTCCATGCACTCGCGGCGACGCCGGATGGCCGTGCCTTCGCGCGAGGCGCGTGAATCAATCACTTTGTCTTCCTGACAACCGCACTTCGGACAACGCATGAGAAGCGGATCGAACTGACTTCAAACCGAACTACTGCTAAATGTGGCTGGTGGGTTCGTATCACACAGCTAATTGGGGTGTCAAGCGCTGCGAGTGGAAAAGTTATTCACAGTCATCGTCATTCGTGACCACGACTGCTCATCGTAAAATCACCCGCTCGCCTCGCACTCCAAACGTCGCCAACAACATTCCATTTCTTTCCCAACCGTTCCGCCTTCGAGCCGCTTGGCTTGACCCTCCCTTTTCCCTGCCCCATTCTGCCGCGCACGATTTTAACTATGGCTCTGGCTGAAACTCTCCTCGCCCGGCTCCGCGACATTCTCGGTCGCGATAATGTTCTCACCTCAAAGGAAGACGTCATCCCTTACTCCTTCGATGGCACCGCTGCGCTGAACCAGATGCCCGACTGCGTCGTGTTCGTCACGACCACGGAACAGATCTCCGGCGTGCTGAAGCTCGCCAACGCGACCAAGACCCCCGTCGTCACGCGCGGTTCTGGCACGGGCCTCTCCGGCGGCAGCCTGCCCTCGCCCGACTGCATCGTCCTGTGCACCGCGCGGATGAACCGCATCCTCGAAGTGGACCGCGCGAACCTCACCATGCTCGTCGAGCCGGGTGTGACCACGCTCGCCATCGCAGACGCCGCCGCCGCCGTCGGCCTCTTCTATCCGCCCGACCCCGGCTCGATGAAGATTTCCACCATCGGCGGCAACGTGGCGGAAAACTCCGGCGGCTTGCGCGGCCTCAAATACGGCATCACCCGCAACTACGTCATGGGCCTCGAAGTGGTTTTGCCCGACGGCGAAATTCTCTTCACCGGCAACAAGTGCGTGAAGGACGTGGCTGGCTACTCGTTGAAGGACCTCTTCGTCGGCAGCGAAGGCACGCTCGGCGTGATGACCAAGGTGCTGCTAAAGCTCATCCCCAAGCCCGCCGCCAAGAAGACGATGGTGGCCACCTTCAGCGCGATGGACGCTGCCGCGCAGACCGTCAGCGACATCATCGCCGCGCAAATCATCCCCTGCACGCTGGAGTTCCTCGACCGCACCACGATTCACTGCGTCGAGGACTTCGCGAAAGTCGGCCTGCCGCTGGATTGCGAAGCCTTATTGCTCATGGAAACCGACGGCCATCCCGCCGCCGTCGAGGACGAGGCCGCGAAGATGGTCGAGCTGGCGAAGAAGAACGGCGCGATGGAAGTGCGCATCGCCAAGGATGACGCCGAGGCCACCAAGCTCGCGGCCGCCCGCCGTAGCGCTTTCAGCGCGCTCGCCCGCCTCGCGCCCACGACCATCCTCGAGGACGCCACAGTCCCGCGCAGCGAACTGGCCAAGATGGTCCGCTTCGTCGAAGTCACCGCGAAGAAATACAATCTGCGCGTCGGCACCTTCGGGCACATGGGCGACGGCAATCTGCACCCGACATTTCTGACCGACGAACGCAATCACGCCGAGATGCACCGCGTCCACGAGGCGTTCAAGGAGATCTTCGACGAAGCCATCCGGCTCGGCGGCACCATCACCGGCGAGCATGGCGTTGGGCTGGCGAAGAAGGATTTTCTCCCCAAGTTTGTCGGCGACGCCTCGCTGCGCGTCCATCGCGAACTGCGCAAGGCGCTTGATCCGGCCGGCATTTTGAATCCCGGCAAGATGTTCGACTGAGCTGCGTCTGGCTGCTTTGAGGCTTCGTCGGGCTGCCCCAAAACCGAACTTTCCTGCTCCGAACCTCAACTTTCCTGCTCCAAAGTTCAACTTTGGGGCAGGAAACCTCAACTCTGGAGCAGGAAAGTTAAACTCTGGAGCAGCCGACCTCAACTCTGGAGCATCAAACCTCAGGTCGGGAGCAGGCGAGTTGAACTTTGGAGCGTCCGACCTCAGCTCTGGGGCATCTAACGCTGGCTCTGGAGCAGGAAAGTTCAACTTTGGGGCATCAAACTTGAACTTTGGAGCGTCCGACTTCAACTCTGGAGCAGGAAAGTTGAGTTTTGAAGCATCATCATCCGAATGCCGCGCGTGAGGGCAGTGTCTTGGCGCCGGCTAGAAAGGAATGAGGGCAGCATAGCCCCAGACGGCTGCTGCCACTTCCCTCTTGTCAAACCGCGCCGCCAGCGCGAGTGTCCGCCGACGTTCACACCTACCTGCTTATGAAAACCTCCCGCCTTCTTGCAATCGCTTCGCTGCTTTTCGCCGCCGCAGTTCCGCCGCTTTTTGCCACGGACCTTGGCGATCCCGCGCCCGCGCTGGCCGTCGCGTCGTGGGTCAAGGGCAAGCCGGTCACGCTCGCCGACGGCAAAGGCAAAAGCATCTACGTGGTCGAGTTTTGGGCGACGTGGTGCCCGCCGTGCCGCGCGAGCATCCCGCACCTGACCGAGTTGCAGAAGAAGTTCAAGGACAAGGTCGTCTTCGTCGGCGTGACGGACGAGGAACCCGGCACCGTGAAGCCATTCGTCGAGAAGATGGCCGAAAAAATGGATTACACGGTCGCCATTGACAAGGACGGCAAGACGGCGACCGGCTACATGGAGGCGTTCGGCATCAATGGCATTCCCCACGCGTTCGTCGTGGACAAGACCGGCGTCATCGCATGGCAGGGCCATCCGATGAGCGGACTCGAAAAGGCGCTCGAAGAAATGGTCGCCGGCAAATACGACATCGAAGCGGCGAAGAAAGCCGCGCGCGCCGAGAAGCTCGCGCAGCAATACGTCGAACTCGCCGCGACCGGCAAAGACCCGGAAAAGGCCGCCAAGCTCGGCGATCAAATTGTCACCGACGCGGCCAAGAACGCGGAGCTTTTGAACGGCATCGCGTGGTTCATTCTTACCGAGGAAAAGGTGCAGCACCGCGACCTCGCGCTCGCCATGCGCGCAGCCAAGGCCGCTTACGATGCGACTGGTGGTAAAGACGCGAGCATCGTGGACACTTATGCCCGCGCGCACTTCGACACGGGCAAGAAGGAGGACGCTATCAAGTTCCAGAAGCAGGCCATCGAACTCTGCAAGGACGCGAAGATGAAGGCTGATCTGGAGGAAACCCTCGCGCGCTATCAGAAGGCCGCGAAGTGACCGCGGTCACTGCTGGATGAAATAGCTCAGGTTCTCCAACTCGATGGCGAGGTTGACGTTGTTGACCATAACGTCCTCGGGCACTTCCAGCACGATTGGCGAGAAGTTGAGGATGCCCGTGATGCCGGCCGCGACGAGTTGGTTCGTCACTTCCTGCGCTACGGTCGCCGGCACGGAGAGAATCGCCATCTTCACTTCGTGTTCGCGCACAAACGCGCCCAGTTTCTCCATGTCGAGCAGCGGTTGCCGGAAGTTCTTCTCGCGACGCCGCTGCGTGTCCACATCAAACGCGGCGACAATCTCAAAGCCTTCCTGCTCGAAGCCGCGATAACTCAGGAGCGCGCTGCCGAGGTTGCCCACGCCGACAAGGATCACCGGCTGCAGGCTGTTCGTGCCAAGCAGGTCGGTGATCATCTGGATGAGCTGCCCGACATCGTAACCGAGGCCGCGCGTGCCGAATTGGCCGAAGTAGGTGAGGTCTTTGCGGAGTTGCGTGCTCTTGACGCCTGCCGCGCGCGCCAGCGCTTCGCTCGACACGGTGCGGATGCCGTTGGCCTTGAGCCGCTGGAGGCAGCGCAAATACACGGAAAGGCGATAGATCGCCTTGCGCGGGATTTCACCGTTCTTTTTCAAGATGCAGAAAGACTAAACAGGAAAGGCCCGCCGTTCAAGAAGCGCAAAACGCGGCGCGCTCAGTCAACGAACATCATCTCGTTCGAGAGCAGCAGCGCCTGCGCGAACTTTTCCCAAGGCGTCAGCGGCGTCGTGCGTTCAGGATCGGACTTGTCGCCGACCGCGTGGCCGGGAGTGGACTGCGCGGCGACGAATTCCAACGCCCATTGCGACTCTTCCGGCGACGGCGCGCGCTGATAAACGAGTTGGAAGAGCAGACGAACGCGGTCTTCGTCGCGCGTCAACGACTTGAATTCCCCGCGCGCCACGACGCTCCGGGCCTGCTGCGCGACGAATGGGCTGTTCATCAGGAACAGCGCCTGTTGCGGCACGGTGGTGTAAAAACGCTGCGGGCTGGTCGTGTCCGGATTGGCGAAGTCAAACGTGCGGAACAGGCCCGGCAAATTCTGGCGGTCAACGTAGGCATACACCGAACGGCGCGTGGGGAACGGCTCCACCGTGATGTCCACCGGCTGGCCGCCCGTTTGCAAATCGAGCGTTCCCGCGACGGCGAGCAGCGCGTCGCGCATCTCCTCGAAGTCGAGCCGCTGCCGGTTGAATTTCCACAGCAGCAAGTTGTTCGAGTCCACGGCGAGACATTCTGGACGGTCGTTGCTGGACTGCTGATACGCTGCGGAAAGCATGATGAGCTTCTGCAGTTTCTTCACCGACCAGCCGCTCTCGACGAAGCGCGTCGCCAGCCAGTCGAGCAGCTCGGGATGCGACGGCGGGTCCGCGCGCACGCCGAAGTCGCTTGGCGTCCGCACGAGTCCCTGCCCGAAGTGCCAACCCCAGACGCGGTTCACCGCAACGCGCGCGGTGAACACGTTGTCGCGGCTCGCGATGGCCTGCGCCATTTCGAGGCGCCCGCTGCCTTTCGTGAACGGCTTGCGGTTCGGCCCGGCAACGACTTGGAGAAATTGCCGCGGCACGTCCGGCCCGCGATTGCCCGGCTGGCCGCGCAGAAACACATACGGGTTCATCGGCGTCCCGCTGTCCTGCAACGCCATCGCGCGCGGCGGCGCGCCCGGATGCACGCCATCCACTTCCTCCACCTTCGCCTTGAGCTGGCGCAGCTTCGGGCGCGCGCCCTCGATCAGCGAGTCATTCTCCGGCGCGGGCACGTTGGCCGGCGCGCCGTCGGCGCGCAGCACGAGGCGAACGGATTCGCGATCCTTGTCAACAGCGGGCGATGCGGCGTCACAATCGTTGAACAATTTGCCATAACGCTCGGCGACTTGCTTGAGCGACGCGGGCGGCTCGCCGACGAACGTCTTTGCAACGAGCGGATTCAACGGCTTGGCCGCGTCATCATTCGCGGCAAATTTCGCGGCTAATTCCTTCGCCTTTGCCGCGAACTCCGCCTCGGGTAGTCCAGTGAACGCAAACCACGGCGCGAAGATCGGGTCATGTGACTTGGCGCGCGCCACGAGGCTGTTTTGCCAGCGGTGAACGGTGTTCGCGTCGAGCTTTCGTTCGGCGAAGAACTTTTCGTTGCGCCCCGTCAGCCCCCTGCCCTCGTGCGCGGCGAGCAGGTAATCGCCCGCGCGGCGGCGGACTTCCGCGAGCGCCTTGACGAGTTCCTTGTCGTGAAACTCCTGCAACTCCGCCTCACGCTTTGCGCGCTCAGCGAGGTAGGCCTTGCGCAGTTCCTCCGGCGGGTTGTAACCGAGCAGCGGCTTCTCCGCCGGCTCGCTGCAACTGGCGAACACGCCATAAAGCGAATAGTAATCGCTCGCCGGCACCGGGTCGTATTTGTGGTCGTGGCAGCGCGCGCAGCCGATGGTCACGCCCATGAAGCCGCGGCACATCACATCGAGCCGGTCGTCAATGATGTCCTGCTGGTTGTTGAGGAAGCGTCGTCCGAGCGTGACAAAGCCCAGCGCCGCGAGCGGGCGCTTGTCCTCACCAAGCGGAAGCAAATCCGCCGCGAGCTGCTCGATGATGAACCGGTCGTAGGGCAAATCCTCGTTGAACGCGCGGATGACGTAGTCGCGATACGTGTAGGAATACGGGAAGCGCCGCTGCTCATCGCCCGCGAGATAACCTTTCGTGTCCGCGTAGCGTGCCACGTCGAGCCAGTGGCGACCCCAACGCTCGCCATAGCGCGGCGAGGCGAGCAGGCGTTCGACGAGCTTTTCAAAAGCCTGAGGCGATGTATCCGCAACGAACTGCTCGACTTCGCGCGGCGTCGGCGGCAGGCCGGTGAGATCGAACGTGGCGCGGCGGATGAGCGTGCGCTTATCCGCTTGCGGCGATGGTGCGAGTTTTTTTTCTTCCAACTTCGCGAGCACGAAGTTGTCCAGCGGCGATTTCACCCACGAGGAATTCTTCACCGTCGGTGCCGCTGGATCTTTCACTGGCTGATACGCCCAATGCGATTTCACCTTCGCCGGATCGGAGAGCGGCGGGTGGCTCGCAGCGGTCGCGGTGCCGGTGCGCGGATCGGGCGCGCCCATCTTCACCCACGCTTCAAGGTCGGCGACTTGCGCGGACGAGAGCCGCTTGTTCTTCGGCGGCATCTGCAAATCTTTGTCTGTGTAACGCACCGCTTTGATGAGAAGACTTTTGTTCGGGTCGCCCGGCACGACAGCCGGCCCCGTGTCGCCGCCCTTGAGCGTGCCGTCGCGTGTGTCGAGGTGCAGACCGCCCTTCACCTTGCCCGTGTCGCTGTGGCACTCGTAACAGTTCTCGATCAGCAACGGTCGGATTTTGCTCTCAAAAAACTCGACGCCAGCGGAATCCTTCGGCGCGGCGGCAAGGCGGAACGTCGTCGCGGCAAGCGCGACGGACAAAATAATCTGTCGGATGACACTCATCTTCACGCTGTAAGAACTGACTGCGCCCGCGGATGTGAATTCAAAATTGGCGGCGAAGCAAGCTCGCGAATCAAAGAAGCAACGAGAGCACAGCCCGTGCGGCCCGCGCGCTTGCGCCGGGCGGGCCGAGCGACGCGGCGACCTTTGCCAGCTTCGCCTTCACCGCCGCGCGGCGCGGGGCGTCGTTGAGCAACGCGAGAGTTTCGCGCGCGATGTTTTCGCCCGTTGCGGCGTGCTGGATGAGTTCGGGGAAGACAGTCTCGCCGGCGAGCAGGTTCGGCATGGCGAGGTAATCCACCGTCACGATCTGGCGGCCGATGAGGTAGGTGAGCCAGGATGTCTTGTAGAGCGCGACTGTCGGCACGCCAAACCACGCGCACTCCAGCGTCACCGTGCCCGTCGAGGCGATGGCGACATCAGTTTCAGTTAGCGCTGAGGCCAGATGCCCCAATCGGATGTCCGTTTCCACCGAAGGCTTGATGGATACGGCTTGTTCGATAAGCGACTCATTCGGCAGAACGATATCTGCTCGAAGGTTGGGAATCTGATCCTGAATAATTTTCAAGGCCTGAAACATAACCGGCAAATGCCGCCTGAGTTCGCCCGCACGGCTCCCCGGCAACAGAAGAATTTGCGATTTGCGATTTGCGATTGGCGCATCGTCACGCGTTCCGCTCGTCAATCCTAAATCGTCATTCGCATATCGTTCCACGATGGGATTCCCCACAAACTCCACGCGCAACCGCGGCACGCGCGCCGCAAACCAGTCCTTCTCGAACGGCAGGATGCTGAGGAGCAAGTCCACGTTTTGCGCGAGCCTCTGCGCGCGGCCCGGTCGCGACGCCCACACCTGAGGCGAGACGTATTGCACGAGGCGCGGCCGCCAGTTCGCGAACGGCCCGTGCTGCGCGGAAACAATCCGCCGCACCGCCGCAGCGAAACGGCTGTTGAAACCCTGGAAATCCACGCACACGATCACGTCGGGCTGCCGCTCGCACGCGACGCGGAGCAGTTGGTCGAAGAGCGCGCGAAACTTGCCATAGCTGCGGATGACCTCCCACAAGCCGATGACGGAATACTTCGTGAGATCAAAGGCCAGCTCCACGCCCGCCGCGGCCATCTTCGCACCACCCGCGCCGAAGAATCGCGGCGGCTCGACTTCGCGCGACAGTTCGGCCTTGAGCGCGGCGACGAGTTCTGCGGCGAGTTGATCGCCGCTCGGCTCGCCCGCGATGAGCATGATATTCTTCGCCGCCATTCGCTCAAATTTGTTTTGCTGTCACGCGCTCCGCCATCGCGTTGCCCGCGATCCAGCCGGTCGTCCACGCGGCTTGAAAGTTGAAGCCGCCCGTGATGCCGTCAATGTCCAGCAATTCGCCCGCGAAATACAAGCCGGGGCACACGCGGCTCTCCATCGTCTTGAAGTCCACCTCCGCGAGCCGCACGCCGCCGCACGTGACGAACTCGTCCTTGTTCAGGCTCTTGCCCGTGACGGCGAACTCCGATTCCGTCAACTGCCGCGCCAGCGCGTGCAGCCGCGCGCGGTCGAGGCCGGCCCATTGCACCGGCGCGGAAATGCCCGCGGCGGCGACGAACCGTTCCCACAAGCGCGCCGGCAGCCCGCCGAGCGGCGCGTTCACGACGCGTTTCGCGCCGGTGAGTTCGCGCTGACGCTGGCCGAGCGCCACGACGCTCTCGAATGTTTCTCCCGGCAGCCAGTTCACATGCAGCGCATGGTGATAATTTCGCTCGTGCAACTCGCGCGCGCCCCACGCCGACAGGCGCAAAATCGCCGGCCCACTCAAGCCCCAGTGCGTGATGAGTAATGGGCCGGTCTCCTTCAATTTTGTCCCCGGCACGCTCACCGTCGCGCGCTCGACGCTCAGGCCGGACAGTCCTTCCAGCCGCTTGTCGGAAATGTGAAACGTGAACAGCGACGGCACGGGCGGCTCCAGCGTGTGGCCGAGCGAAGTCGCAAGCGAACCCGCCGCCGCCGCGCGGCAACCGCCGGTGGCGAGAAGCAGCGCGGTGCAGTCGAGTTTTTCGCCGTTCGCCAACGTGAGTCGAAAACCGACTTCAGCAAGCCGCTCCGCGCGTTCCACGCCGCAGTTGGCAATCAGCTTCACGCCTGCCGCGCTCGCGGATTTCATCAGGCACTCGATGATCGTCTGCGATTGGTCGGTGGTCGGAAACATGCGCCCGTCGGCTTCCGTCTTGAGTCGCACGCCGCGCGACTCGAACCACTTCACGGTGTCCGCCGCCTGGAAGCGGTGAAACGCGCCGATGAGCGCGCGTTCACCGCGCGGAAATCGCTTCACCAATTCCTTCGGCTCGAAGCACGAGTGCGTCACGTTGCAGCGTCCGCCGCCGGAGATTTTCACCTTCTGCAAAAACTGTGGCCCGCGTTCCAGCACAATAACTGTGCCGTGTCCCTGTAACGCTTCCGCGCATGTGATCGCCGCGAAAAACCCCGCCGCGCCTCCGCCGACGACGATGATTATTGGTTGGGTCATGCAGCCGGATCAGCTTCAACCGACGCATCCCATGCCGTCAAAAGTTCAATTGGCCTGTGAAGACGCGCAGCTCGCTCACTGGCCCAAGCAATGAATTCGTCCGATCGAGCCAGAGGTGTATTGAGATAGTCTAATTGAGGTTTTATCCCAACGCGCAGGAGATCAAGCCGGTCGGCATCCCAACAGGTTTGCACCGTGATGTCCAAGTGCGTCCGATGCTCGGTGTGAAAGGAGCACGCGGTCAGCAGCAGTTTCAAATGATCGTCAGGTAAGGAATAAAGTTTTCCGTGAGCAGCACTCGCAAGTTCGGCACCACGCCGACCGTGTTCTGGATCAAAGTCTTCATTCCTTCGACACGCATCGTGAAAAACAGCGAAGAGTCTGATGATGTCGATATTCGCTCCACTAACTTCCGCGAGACGCTCACCATTTTCGCAGACGCGTGCCCAGTGACTTACGCCGTGAAGCCCGTCCCACGACAAGCGATATTGCCGGCGGATCATCCGGAGAAGTTCAGGTGTGACCATTACGCTCAAACTACCCGGCCCGCGGTGCCGATTTGCCGCGTGATTTCAAACGCCAAGTCCAGCGCGCGTTTTGCGGATTCACCGCTGACCATGGGGGTTTGCTGCGCGCGGACACATTCGACGAAGTGTTGCAGTTCCAGCTTGAGCGGCTCGTCCTTCGCGATGGGCACGGGTTCGCGCACGATTTTTTTGCCGGCAAATTCGCTGACAATCGCGGAGTCCTTGCCGACGCCGAGTTTGGCGGCCAGCACTTTTTTCAGGATCGAACTCTCCTCCTCGCCGTCGCGGGCGATGCGATAGATAAAGCCTTCCTGCGCGCGGTAATCGAGGCTGATGTAGCTCGGCTGCGCGCCGCCGCTAAACACGCGGATTTTGCGCAGGCGCTCGGCGCTCACGCGGCTGGCGGTGAGGTTGGCGACGCAGCCGTTGGCGAAGCGCAGGCGCGCGTTCGCGATGTCCTCGGACTTGCTCAAGACAGGAATGCCCACGGCGTCAACGCTCGCGACGGGCGAGCGCACGAAGGCGAGCACCACGTCGAGATCGTGAATCATCAAATCGAGCACAACGCCGATGTCCGTGCTGCGCGCGGGATACGGCGAGAGGCGGTGGCACTCGATGAAACGCGGTTCCGGCGCGGCGGTTTCGAGATAGTTGAAAACGGGATTGAAGCGTTCGACGTGGCCGACTTGCAGCACGCAGCGCTGCCGTTGCGCGAGTTCGACGAGCTCGGCGGCCTGCGCGGCGTCGTCCGTCATCGGCTTCTCCACAAGGACGTGCTTGCCGGCTTGCAGCAACGTGCGCGCGATGTCGAAGTGCGTCGTGGTCGGGGTGACGACGCTGAAGGCGTCCGCCGCTGCGGTCGCCTCGGCGATGGAGGCGAAGGCGCGCACGTGATGTTTCTCCGCGATTTTCCGAGCTGTTTCCGCGTGAACGTCGAACACGCCGGCGAACTCGATGGCGCGCGACGCGGCGAGTTCGGCGTAGAGACGCGCGTGCTCCTTGCCGAGCGAGCCGGTGCCGAGCACGGCGATTTTGAGTTTCTGCGCGGAGGCCACCGCGCGAGTGTGCCATTGACGCCGCGCGACTGACAACGCGCAACTCGCGAGGTCAGCGTGCAATCAACCGCAGTTTAGTTTTCGGGTTGAACGCACGGCGCACAGCGGCCTAAATTCACGGCGTGGAATTTCTGACTTACATCGCCGTTGTTGTCGCGGCGTATTTGATCGGCTCGATTCCCACCGGTTTTCTCGTGGCGAAGGCGAAGGGCATAGACATCCGCACGGTCGGCAGCGGGAACATCGGCGCGACGAACGCGTTTCGCGTGCTGGGCAAGTCGGCGGGGAGTTTCGTGCTGCTGGCGGACGCGTTCAAGGGCTGGGCGGCGTGCCGCTGGGTTCCAAAGTTCGTTGACAAAGTGGCAGGCTCTCCCGATCCGACCGATGGCGCGCTCGAAACTCTCGCGATCACCGGCGCGGTTGCGGTGGTGCTCGGCCACAACTACACCTGCTGGCTCAATTTCAAAGGCGGCAAGGGCATCGCAACCTCCGCCGGGGTGCTGTTCGCGCTCGTGCCGTGGGCCGCGCTCATCGCCCTCGCGACTTGGACGCTTCTGTTTGTTTCGACGAGGTATGTTTCGGTCGGCTCGCTTGGCGCGGCGGTGGTCCTTCCGTTTGCCACATTTTTCACGACCCACGATTTGTTGCTCACGAGCGTGACGGCCATGTTGAGCGCACTCGCCATTTACAAACACAAGCCGAACATCCAGCGGCTTCTTGCGGGGACGGAGAACCGCGTCAGCTTCAAAAAGAAAGAGCCAACGACATGAACATCACCGTGCTCGGCGCGGGCGCGTGGGGAACGGCGCTCGCCCGCATTCTCGCGCTCCGCGAACACCGTGTCACGATCTGGGATTTTTTTCCCGAAGCCGTCGAGGCGATTCAAAAAACGGGACGCAACGAGCGTTATCTGCCCGGCTTCGAGCTGCCGGCGACCCTGCGCGCGGAGGCGGATGCGGCAAAGGCCATCGCCGGCGCGGAAGTCGTCGTGGTGGCCGCCGTGTCGAAGGCTTTCCGCAACGTGACGCGCGTGCTCGGCCCATTTGAGGGCGTGGTGGTGAGCGTGACGAAGGGCATCGAATTCGAGACGGGCAAAACGATGACGGACATCCTGAAGGAGACTGCGCCGCGCTCGCGCGCCGTCGCGATGTCCGGCCCGACGCTGGCGATGGAAGTGGCGCGCGGCGTTCCCACCGCCATCGTTGCGGCCAGCACGGACGAGGCGGCGGCGCGAACGGTTCAGTCGCTCTTCCACAGCGCGGCGTTTCGCGTCTACACGAGCGCGGACGTGCACGGCGTCGAGTTGGGCGGCGCGCTCAAGAACGTCATCGCCATCGGCGCGGGCGTGTGCGACGGGCTGGGCTTCGGCGACAACTCGAAGGCCGCGCTCGTCACGCGCGCCATCGCGGAGCTGCGGCGGCTCGGCGTGGCGTGCGGCGCCCAGGCGGACACTTTTTCTGGCCTCAGCGGCATGGGCGACCTGATGGTGACGTGCTTCTCGAAGCTGAGCCGCAACCGCGGTTTCGGCGAGCGGCTCGGCAAGGGAGAAAAGATCGAGGCCATCCTCGCGAGCATGACCGCCGTGGCCGAGGGCCATCCCACGGCGCGCGCCGCGCATGAACTGGCGCGCAGGCACAACGTCGTGACGCCGATCATGGACGAGGTCCATGCGATGCTCTACGAAGGCAAGGACGTGAGGCAGGCCGTGCGTGATTTGACGGGGCGCGAATCGAAGGCGGAGGATTGAACTGCGCCGAAGTTCGAGCATCATCCGCGGCAAACTTAGCAGTCACGCCGCCAACGCGGACTTGATGTGCTGGAGCAGTTCGGCGTGGGATTCAACGGCGATGAACTGCGGAAACTCCCGTTTCACATTATCCGGCGCGCGGAAGAGAATTCCGACGTTCGCCTCTCCAAGCATCGCAGTGTCGTTGTAAGAATCGCCTCCGGCGATTACGTGGTAGTTCAGCGACTTGAGCGCGGCGACGGATTTTTTCTTCTGGTCGGTCTGGCGCAGTTGGTAGCCGGTGATGCGGTCATTATTAACGATGAGCCGATGACAGAAAAGAGTCGGCCAACCGAGTTGCTTGAGCAATGGCTGCGCGAACTGCTCGAAGGTGTCCGAGAGAATGATGACCTGCACGATGGAGTGCAGTTCATCAAGGAACTCGCGTCCGCCGGGCAGCGGCTTGAGCGTGCCGATGACATTCTGGATTTCGGAGAGCTTGATATTGTGCTGGTCAAGGATGCCGATGCGATAGCGCATGAGCTTGTCGTAGTCCGGCTCGTCGCGCGTGGTGCGGCGCAGCTCCGCGATGCCAGTTTTCTCGGAGACGGCGATCCAAATTTCGGGCGTGAGCACGCCTTCCATGTCGAGTGTCACGATGGTCTGCTTCGTCTGTTCCACGGCGCGAGAGGGTGGCGACACGCGAGTGGCTTGTCCAGCCTGCGAACAAGCTCCGCAAAAAAAGAACGGCGCGGAGAAACTTCGCGCCGTTCGTGAATCGGAAGTTCTTTGCGTGCTGTCTACACGTCGTAGTAGAGGAAGAACTCGTAGGGGTGGGGGCGGATGCGCACGGCGT
>CAZPVD010000007.1:0-217698 GCA_964589935.1 uncultured Verrucomicrobiota bacterium
GTGCGCAGTCACCGCGACTTCAGGAATCGTGAGGCGGCAGACGACATTCGAGATTGAATGGCAGGAAAAT
This sequence comes from uncultured Verrucomicrobiota bacterium, assembly GCA_964589935.1. Lineage (GTDB taxonomy): Bacteria > Verrucomicrobiota > Verrucomicrobiia > Limisphaerales > VHCN01 > VHCN01. The sequence continues at coordinate 71 of CAZPVD010000007.1, forward strand.
GTGCGCAGTCACCGCGACTTCAGGAATCGTGAGGCGGAATCACTCGAAGAGCATCTGTCGGATCAAGAACATTGCGCAGTCACCGCGACTTCAGGAATCGTGAGGCGGCCAAGGAAGCTCACCAGAGTTCATCGCCTTGCAAATGCGCAGTCACCGCGACTTCAGGAATCGTGAGGCGGCAGTTGAAGTGGGGCGTGCGTTCGCAATTCGTTGGTGCGCAGTCACCGCGACTTCAGGAATCGTGAGGCGGAGGTGTCGGCTCTTGGCGATGTCGAATGGCCCGTGAATGCGCAGTCACCGCGACTTCAGGAATCGTGAGGCGGGCCCGGCGCACTGTCTTCTCGTTCGCACCTGCTGCGTGCGCAGTCACCGCGACTTCAGGAATCGTGAGGCGGAATTCATTTCACGGCAACAAATGTTCCTAGTGGATGCGCAGTCACCGCGACTTCAGGAATCGTGAGGCGGTGCGGAAGTCAAGAAGCTCACTGGCCGCGAACGGATGCGCAGTCACCGCGACTTCAGGAATCGTGAGGCGGAAAATGGTCGTCGTGCATCGGGACTTCTATTGCATGCGCAGTCACCGCGACTTCAGGAATCGTGAGGCGGTGGCTTGAGCCGCCGCATTTTGCTCGCGCCGCCCCTGCGCAGTCACCGCGACTTCAGGAATCGTGAGGCGGCGGTAGGGAATAGATGATGCCGCCGCAGAATTCCTGCGCAGTCACCGCGACTTCAGGAATCGTGAGGCGGCCGAACTGAATATGAGCGATGAACGTAAAGCGGGGGTGCGCAGTCACCGCGACTTCAGGAATCGTGAGGCGGAGTTGAGCATCATTCACGATAACACTCCGTATGATTGCGCAGTCACCGCGACTTCAGGAATCGTGAGGCGGAAAAAGGACGCCGATCTCAAGCGCAAATACGAGGCTGCGCAGTCACCGCGACTTCAGGAATCGTGAGGCGGTCTGAAGAATTCGGATGGCTGACCGTCGTTAGCGATTGCGCAGTCACCGCGACTTCAGGAATCGTGAGGCGGTCGCGCTCGCTGTTCAACTCGGCTGGGTCAAGCCTGCGCAGTCCCCTCTACTCCCGGCGGAAGCTGTCTCACTTTTCGAGCGCCACCCGTCTCACTTTTCGACCGCCGCTTACACGCACTCAGGACGTTGGTTTTTAGGCTGCGGCGGATGAGCTTGCCACCTACTCGGATTCGCGCAAAATACGTGCGTGATGGACTGTAACGCACGAGATTGGCGAAAGAAGTTTTCTGCCATGTTGACTCTTTGGCTTCGGAAGCCTGTTGCATGGAATCAGTATCAGATTGCAGTATCAGATTGTCAATATGTCGCCCGATTTAATTCACAAGTCCTTGATAATAAACAACGCCTCCGTAGCTCAAATGGATAGAGCAGCGGTTTCCTAAACCGTTGATCCAGGTTCAATTCCTGGCGGGGGCACCAGCGCCACAACGCAGCGCATAAAATGAAACTATTCACCAAAACCATCGTTCCGCTCCTGCTCACATCGCTCGCCCTCGCGCCGTCCGCGCACGCCTCTAAAGTCGTCCTCGTCGCCGGTGGCGGCGACAAAATCGGCGACGCACCTGCCACGGAAGTAAAGCTCACGTTGCCGTTCGGCGTGGACTTCGACCGGGTGGGCAACATCTTCCTCGTCGAGATGGTCGGCGGCGAACGTGTGCGGAAAATTGACGCGAAGGGCGTGCTGACGACGGTCGCCGGCACGGGTGTGAAAGGCTTCGCCGGTGATGGCGGCCCCGCGTTGCCAGCGCAGTTCAACGGCATGCACAATCTCGCCGCCGCGCCCAACGGCGACATCTACCTCGCCGACACGTGGAACAGCCGCGTGCGGAAAATTGACGCGAAAACCGGCGTGATTTCCACTGTCGTCGGCACGGGCACGCGCGGTTTCAGCGGCGACGGCGGGCCGGCGGTGAAGGCAGACTTCGGCAACATCTACTGCGCTTCACTCGATCCGCAGGCGGAGAATCTTTACCTCGCCGACCTCGACAACAAACGCATCCGCGCCGTGAACCTCAAGTCCGGCCTCGCGCGCACGGTCGCTGGCAACGGCCAGCGCGGCGTGCCGGCGGACGGCTCCGAGGCCGCGAGCTCGCCCCTCGTGGATCCGCGCGCCGTGTGCGCGGATGTGAAGGGCAACGTGTATGTGCTCGAACGAAGCGGTCACGCGCTGCGCGTCGTCTCGCCCGACCGCCGCATCCGCACCGTCATCGGCACGGGCAAGAAAGGTTATTCAGGCGACGGCGGCGACGCGCGCCAAGCGACGATGAGCGGACCGAAGCATTTGTGCATGGACCTCGAAGGCAACGTCATCATTGCGGACACGGACAACCACGTCATCCGCAGGTATTCGCCGCGCGACGGCAAGATCACGCTCGTCGCCGGAACGGGCAAGGTGGGCACCGCGGGCATCGGCGGGCCGCCGGAGCAGGTGCAACTCAACCAGCCGCACGGCGTCCATGTGCATCGCGACGGCACGCTCTACATCGCCGACAGCCACAACAATCGCGTGCTGAAAATCGTGCCGTAACGGCGTCACTTCAGCGATTCGAGGAAAGCCAGCAAGTCCGCCGCCTCCTGCGCAGTGAGGTTCGCGATCAATCCCTCCGGCATCAGCGAAAGTTGCTGCGGCGCGAGCTTTGCAATGTTCGCCGCGGGCAGGCGCAGCGTCTCGCCGGTCGCAACCTTAAGTGAAATTTCCGCGTCCGTGCGCGACACGATGAAGCCGGTCTGCGGCTCGCCGTTCTTCAACTCGACGCTGTAGCCCGCGAAGCGCGGATCAATCACCTTAGACGGCTCCAGTATGCTTTCGAGCAGTTGCGTGCGCGTCAGCCGCGTGGCGACCTTCGAGATGTCAGGGCCGAAGTCGCGGCCCTTGCCGTTGATGAGGTGGCAGTTCGCGCATTGCAATTTGCCCTCGGTCGCAAAGAGCGTTGCGCCGCGCGCACGGTCGCCTTTCTTTGCTAGAATTTTCTCCGGCAACGGACGCGCACCAAGCACCTCGATGCGCTGATCGTCGGGCAGGAAGCGGTCGAACAAGTCGCGCACCTGCTGGTCCGACGCCTTGAGCGCGCGCTGAATCGCGAGCGGACGCAGCGCCTCCGGCACGCGCCCGTCGTCCACAGCACACAACAAGCGCAGCGCACCCGACACGGTGGCCGTGAGCTGGCCGATGGCGCGCTCGGTGTCGGCGGACGTTGAAGCGGAGGCGCACAGCGTCGCGAGCGCGGCGGCCTCGGCCTTCTCCGTTGCAGGAGGTTCATCATGCGACGGCAGCGAAGCGATCCAGTCGTGGATGACTTTCAGCATCGCGGTGTCGGGTTGCGTCGCGCCGAGCGCCGGCATGTGGCCGCTGCCGGATTTGCTCAGGCGATGCAGCAGCACGGAGCGATACGGGTCGCCCGCCGCGACAATGCGCGCGCCGGCGATGCCGAAGTTGCCTTGAAGCGGCGCGGCGTCCACGAGCTTCGTCTGCGCGAGCGTGGCGTCATGGTTGAGGAAGATGAGCACCGAGCCGCCGCCGTGGATGCGGTGGCAGTGCGCGCAGTTGCCATGCAGCCACGAGCGCACGCGCGGCTCGGCGGGTTGCGAGTCGTCGTGCGGATTGACGAGAGAAATTTTTGGCGCGGCGTTGGTGAACTTCTTGTCCGCGAGCGCGAGCGAGGCGAGCCACGCAAGCTGATCCGAACATGCCGCCAACTGCGTGGGCTGGAAGCCAAGCACGAAGCCGTTCCACGAGTTGTGGCAGCGCAGGCATTCGGCGCGCGAATGGAAGCGCCATGTAATTGTGTGTTTGCCGCCGGGCGCGTCGGCGTCGCGCACGGTGATGACTTCTTCGTCGCCCTTGGCGTCCACAAGCGTCGCGTCGCTCTGGCGTTCGTTCCAGCGGTAGGAGTAGGCGCGCCACTGGCGTCCGTCGAAGTGCAGCAGTTGCGTCTCGATCTTGCGCGCAGTGGCGGGCTTGCCGCGTTCGAGTTCGAGCGTGAGCGTGCGCGCGAGCACGGCGTTCGTGGGGAACTTCGGTTTCGCATCGGTGCCACTACCTTCAAGTGAAACGGTGTTCGTGCCGGGCAGCGCGATGAACCGCTCCGCCTTCGCCCCGTCCGTCCACAGCGGCGAAGTCACGTCGAAGCGATACACGCCCGCGGCGGGCTTTTGTTTCGCGGTGTCGGCGAACAGCCCGGTTTCACTCAGCTTGCGCGGAAAGTTGGAGGATTTTCCAGCGTCAGGATTCGGCACGAGCCGGTGCAGCGTCGAGGGCGTCGCGTAGTGGATGTAATATTGTTCGCCATTGCGGTCCTCGCCGAACGCGACGACGCGGTGCGGCGTGTCGGCGATGAGCGCGTGCGAGGTGATGTTCGTGCCGTCGTGGCGCAGCGCCCAGATTTTGCCCGTCTCCCAGTCGCCGTAGATGAACGCGCCGCGCAGCGAGGGGAACTTCGCGCCGCGATAGACGTAGCCGCCCGTGATGCTCGCGGCCTCGTGATGCGAATGCGCGACGGTCGGCGGCAGGATGGGCGTGGGGCCGCGTTTGCCAAAGGGCTTCACGGGCTGCGGGCCTTCCATCGCGGACCAGCCATAGTTGCCGCCGCGCTGCACACGATAAACCAGCTCCCACAATTCCCAGCCGACATCCGCGAGCCAGAGCGTGCCGTTGTTCGGGTCGAAGGACATCTTCCACGGATTGCGAAAACCGTAGGCCCAGATTTCAGGACACGCGTGCGGCGTGTTCACAAACGGATTGTCCGGCGGCACGCGATACGCGCGGCCCGCATCCGGGTGGTCCACGTCAATACGTAGCACGGAACTGAGCAGATCGCTGATGTCCTGGCCCGTGTCGAGACTGTCGGGCGGATTCGGCCCGGAACCGTCGCCGGTGCTGATGTAAAGCATCCCGTCGGGACCGAAGCGCAGGCAGCCGCCGTTGTGGCCGCCGCTCCAGAACGCGATGATTTGCTGCTCGCTTTTCGGATCGGCGTGCGGCGGGTCGGCGCGTGGCACCGTGAAGCGCGACACGATCGAGCCGTTCGTGAGTCCGTCCCTGACCGTGTAGCAAACGAAGACCTGGCGGTTCTCGGCGAAGCGCGGATGAAACGCCAAGCCGTAGGCGATGCGGAACTCGGGATTCGCCACCTTTAGGTCGAGGAACAAATCCGCGCGCTCGACCGACTCGTCCGGCGGGAACGAGAAGTATTTCCCGTCCTGCTGCACAACGAACAAACGATCGCCGCCGGGCGCGAAGCCGGCCTCGAGCGCGTTGGTGAAGGTAAGCTTGGGAAACGCGTGCTCCACGATGAACGACGGCGGCGGCTCCGGCGTGCCGCGAACGCGCGAGGCCGTCCACGGCTGGCGCGCGGGCGCGGCCGCCTTATCCGTGGCCGCGAACGATGCGAAAGTGAGGAAAGTAAAAACGGTGAACGCGTGAATCACGCGGACGCGGGCGGCGAGCCGTGAATGGAGCATGGCGGCGAGTGTAGTTGGCCGGATGAAAATGCCAAGCGCACCGAAGCGTGCCGCCGCTTGACGCCTCGCTTCCGCGCTGGTCTGCTCGGCACATCATGAAATTCTTTCCACGTCTGCTGCTGCAAATCTTCGCACTCAGTTGGGCCGTGACGCTTCACGCCGACGCGAAGCCAAACGTCCTCTTCCTCTTCGCTGACGACATGCGCTCCGACTCGGTCGCCGCGCTTGGCAACCCGTTCGTCAAGACGCCGACGCTCGACTCGCTCGTGCGGCGCGGCTTCGTCTTCAACAACGCCTACTGCCTCGGCGGCAACATCGGCGCTGTCTGCACGCCGAGCCGCAACATGCTTCTCAGCGGCAAGACATATTTCCGCTGGAAAGATTTCACGCCGCCCGGAGCGAAGCAGCCCGGCAATCTCGCGCCCGGCGACGCGCCGAACTGGCCGCTCTCGATGCGCGACGCGGGCTACGAGACGTATCACCAAGGCAAGAAAGGCAACTCCGCGCTGCTCATCCAGGCGAAGTTCGAGCACAACCTCTACATCAACGAAAACCTCGACCGCACGAACGGCCAGCCGGGCAGGATGATTTCCGACGACGTGGTGAAGTTCCTGAAAGAGCGCAAGACCGACCGGCCGTTCTTCCTGTATCTCGCCTTCGCCAACCCGCACGACCCGCGCGTCGCGGCGGGAAACTACATGAACCTCTACGAGCGCGACAAAGTGCCGCTGCCGAAGAACTGGCTGCCCGTGCATCCCTTCGACAACGGCGACATGACCGTGCGCGACGAGAAGCTCCTCCCCTGGCCGCGCACCGAGGCCAGCCTGCGCGCGACGCTGCACGAATACTACGCCGTCATCACCGCGATGGATGGCTACATGGGGCGCATCCTCGCCACGCTCAAGGAACTCGGCCAGCTCGACAACACCATCGTGATCTTCAGCGCGGACCAGGGCATCGCCGTCGGCAGCCACGGGCTGCTCGGCAAGCAAAACCTCTACGACGCGGGCATGAAGGTGCCGCTCGTCTTCGCCGGCCCCGGCATTCCGCAAGGCCGCAGCGACGCGCTGATTTACCTGCTCGATCTGTATCCGACGATTTGCGACTTCGCCGGCGCGGCGCGGCCACCGGGCATTGACGGCGTGAGTTTCAAACCCGTCATCGAAGGCAAATCGAAAGCGGAGCGGAGCGAATTGTTCTTCGCCTACCGGCACGTGCAGCGCGCGTGGCGCGACGAGCGGTGGAAGCTCATCCGTTATCCCGAGGTGAACGTGACGCAGCTCTTCGACTTGCGGAACGACCCGGAGGAAATGCGCGACCTCGCGAACGACCCCGCCCACGTGCCGCGCGTCGCACAACTGATGGCGAAGCTCAAGGAAGCGCAGCCGAAGTTCGGCGACAATTTGCCGCTGACCGTCGCGAATCCCAAGCCCGCGAAGTGGACACCGCCCGCGCCAAATCCGTGAAGCCAATTTGCTGGGTAAGACAGCGGATGTGATGAACAAGACAAACCGCACCAACGCGCTTCTGCTCCCCTCTTGTATCTAAATTTCCGTCTACCCTTGTCTGGTTTTAAGAGCTTGGGAAGATGGGACTGTCCTGCCGCCTGCAGGCGGCAGGACAGTGGCACGAACGGCTCCGGCTCCCAGCGCACCCGGCCAACGGCCAATGCCCAGCCGCGTGTGCCTTCGGGAATGGGCTGCCAGGAGGTGAGTCCCGCGCCGCCTCCGTCGCCCTTGCACTTCTGGCTTCACTTTGCGCGCGGTGCGGGGAAGATTTCCGTCCGCTATGCCAAAACATCTTTCCGCACTGCTGTCCACGTTGCTCGTTTCAATTTCCGCCGCCTTCGCCGCCGCGCCCTTCGAGCTGAAGGACGGCGACCGCGTGGTGTTCCTCGGCGACACGCTGATGGAGCGCGAGCAGCATTACGGCTGGATCGAGCTGATGCTCACCACGCGCTTCCCGGACCGCAACGTCACCTTCCGCAACCTCGGCTGGAGCGCGGACCTGCCCGACGGCGAGTCGCGCTTCGGCCTCTCGCTGCTCCAAGCGGGCCTCGAACCGCCGGACGAGGGCTGGAAAATGCTCCAGAAACAAATCGCGGAGACGAAGCCCACCGTGGTGTTTCTCGGCTACGGCATGGCGGCGTCCTTTGCGGGCGAGGCGGGGCTGCCCAAGTTCAAGGAGGACTACAACCGCCTGCTCGACACCATCGAGAAGATTTCGCCCGGCGTGCGGTTTGTGATGCTCGGGCCTGCCCCTTCTTGGTTTCGTTTACCTGAAAGCGCACGCACGAATATGTGGAAGCAGGTTTCGCAATACGATCGCGCTATCACAGACATCTCCCAGCAGCGGATGGCACCGTGGGTTATTCTAATGGGTTTGGATGCACCTCAACCAGTGTTTGCTCGTGGCGCGCCTCCGGGTGACACTGGCTCTGGGCAAATCACCGACAATGGAATCCACCTCAATAACATTGGATATTTTCGTGCCGCGCAAGAAATCGAGTCAGATATCTGTAATAATGGTGTCCCCGATGCAAAAGCTTGGTGGATCACTGAACTTGAGTCAGAAACCATCAGGACGCTTCGTTCGGTCATCCTCCGCAAAAACGAGTTCTTCTTCCACCGCTCGCGCCCGGCGAACATGGCTTACATCTTTGGCTTCCGCAAACGCGAGCAGGGCCAGAACGCCGTCGAGATGCCGCAATTCGACCCGCTCATCGAGGCCGAGGAAAAGAAGATTCGCGAGCTGTGCAAGCATCTCAACGACGCAAACTTCAAGCCCGGCCCCGAGCTGCAGCCCGCGCCGCTGCGCACCGAAGCAGCCAAGGGCAAGCACACGCCGCAGCCGCAGCCGGAGTTCACCGTGGCCGACGGCTTCGAGGTCACGCTCTGGGCGGAGAACCCGCTGCTCGCCAAGCCGATTCAGATGAACTTCGACCCTCAGGGCCGCCTCTGGGTCGCCAGCTCGATTGATTATCCGCAGATCGAGCCGGGGCAAAAGGCCGATGACAAAATCATCGTGCTCGAAGACACGACAGGCGCGGGCAAGGCGGACAAGCACACGGTCTTCGCGGAAGGATTGCTTATTCCCACGGGCGTCATCCCCGGCGACGGCGGCTGCTACGTCGCGCAGAGCACGGAGCTGCTGCACTTCAAGCAGACCGACCCGAAGAAATTCGTTGGTGATCAACGACGCATCGTCCTCTCCAGCTTCGGCACCGAGGACACGCATCACAATCTCCACACGCTGCGCTGGGGCCCGGACGGCCGGCTCTACATGAACCAGTCCATCTACACGCGCAGCGAGATCGAGACGCCGCACGGCGTCGTGCGGCTGCGCAGCGGCGGGACGTTCCGCTTCGACCCGCGCACGATGGAGCTGGAGGTGCTCTTCCGCGGCTGGGTCAACGCGTGGGGGCACCAGTTCGACGAGTTCGGGCAGTCGTTCGTGACGGACGGCGCGGGCTTCAAGGGCATCAACTGGGCGATGCCCGGCGCGACGTATTTCACCTATGCGAAACTTCGCCGCGAATTGCAGAGCATCAGCCCCGGCAACTATCCGAAGTTCGCGAGCATCGAACTCATCCACAGCGAGCACTTCCCGCCCGACTGGCAGGGCCGCGTGGTGACGTGCGACTTCCGCGCGAACCGCGTGACGACGTTCTTCGTCGAGGAACAGGGCGCGGGCTACGTGACCAAGCAAGGCCCCGACCTGCTGCGCACGGCGAACAACACCTTCCGGCCGATTGACGTGAAGCTCGGCCCCGACGGCGCGCTCTACATCGCCGACTGGAGCAACCCGATCATCCAGCATGGCGAGGTGGACTTCCGCGACCCGCGCCGCGACCACGAGCACGGCCGCATCTGGCGCGTGGGCGTGAAGGGGAAGGCGGCGTTGAAGAAGCCGGAGTTGATGCAGGCGAGCAACGTCGCGCTGTTTGGGAAGCTTCTCTCCCGAAACAGTTACACGCGCTCGATGGCGCGCCGTGCGTTGCAGGAACGCGCGCAGTCCGACGCAAAGCAGCGCGAGCAAATCCTGAAAGAACTCTTGGCGTGGAATGCGAAACAAGACACCGACGAGGCAAGACTTCAGACTCTTTGGCTCGAACAGGCCATCGGCGGCCACTCGCTCTCACCGGCTGAACTTTGTTCTTCCAACGATGGCCATTATCGCGCCGCCGCCGTGCGCGTGTTGAGCGATTGGGCGACCGATGCCGAACTGCTCCGCCGCGAAGTTACGCGCGTTGCCGATGCCTCCGGCAGCACACTGCTTCCCGCGTTCTCGCACAAGCCTGCCATCGCGCAGACCGAGGCGCTCGACCTGCTCGCCAAAGCCGTCGCCGACACGCATCCGCGCGTGCGCGTCGAGGCGTTGCGCGCGCTCGCCCGCATCCCGACCGCGCGTGCCGCCGAGCTGGTGCTGACCGCCGTGGACACCATCGGCAGCGATCCGTTCCTCGACTACGCCGTGTGGCTCTCGATCAACGACCTCGCGCCGCAGTTCCTCGCCGCGCTCGAATCCGGCAAGTGGTCGCCCGACTCGCCCGCGAAGCAGCGGCAGCTTGAGTTCGCGATGAAGTCGCTCGACCCCGCGCTCGCCGCGTCGAGCGTCGCGAAGATTCTCGCCGCCAAACCGCTCACCAAGGATGGCTCCGGCCCGTGGATCGAACTCATCGGTGCGGCCGGCGGTCAGGCCGAGATCAACAAGTTGTGGGAAATGGTCGCCGCGCGAGAACTCAACGACGCCGCGCTCATCCGCGGCCTCTCTTCGCTCGCGTCTGCCGCGCGCCTGCGCAACATCAAGCCTGCGGGCGACGGTTCGCGCGCCGCCGGATTTTTTTACTACGCCACTTTTCCGGAGCGCGTCGCGGCCCTAGACCTCATGGGCGCGTGGAAGAATCCCGGCGCGGCCTTCGCCGAGATGGTGAAGCTTGCCGGCGACGAGCGCACGCCGCCCGAAGTCCGCGCCGCGGTCTTCGCCGCGTTCCGCGAACTCGGCGCGATTCCGCCCGTGCTCGGCGCGCTCCAGCCGATGGCGGCGAAGACTTCGCCAGCGCCGATCCGCCGCGCCGCCGCGGTCACGCTTGCATCGCTACAACCGGGCAAGTTCGCCGGACTCGCGCTCGACGTTCTCGGCGAAACCGCAAACGACGCCGAGGCCGAAGGCACGTGGCGTTCGCTGCTCGCAAACAAGGGTGCGGGCAAGGCGCTTGCAGGCGCGATGGGTTCGACGAACTTGTCCGAGTCCGCCGCGAAGGCCGGGCTGCGCGTCGCGCGCGAAGGCGGACGCAACGAGCCGGAGTTGATTGCCGCGCTCACGCCGCTGGCGAAGTTGAGCATTCCCGTCGAGCAGCTCACGCCGGAGCGGTTGAAGCAGATCGCCGACGCCGCGTTGAAATCCGGCGATCCCGCGCGCGGCGAGCTGGTGTATCGCCGCGCCGCGCTCGGCTGCGTGCTGTGCCACAGCATCGGCGGCGCAGGCGGCAAGGTCGGTCCCGACATGACCAGCATCGGCGCGAGCGCGCCGGCGGATTATCTCGTGGAGTCGGTGTTCCTTCCCAACGCGAAGATCAAGGAAGGCTTTCACTCGACCATTCTCTCGACGAAGGACGACCAGGAGTTCAGCGGCATCCTCGTGCGCGAGACGCCGCAGGAAGTCATCCTCCGCAACGCGCAGAACCAGGAAGTGTCCGTCGCGAAAAACAACATTGCCAAGCGCGCGAATGGCCTTTCGCTCATGCCGAGCGGCCTGCTCGACACGATGCCGGAGAACGAGCGGCTGGATTTGTTCGCGTTCCTGTCGCGCCTCGGCAAGCCCGGCGAGTTCGACGCGGGCAAGGGCGGCGTGGCGCGCGTGTGGCGCGTGCTGCCCGTCACGCATCGGATGGGACAGGACGGTATCGAGCCGTTCATCAAGGGCGATTTCAGCGGCAAGTGGGACGCGTTCCACAGCGGCTTCAACGGCGGGCTGACGTGGGGCACGACGACAACACTTGTGAACGGAACGCTACCGAAGTCCGAGTTCGAGGAGCTCGCGAAGGCACCACTTCACGTCACGGTGAACCACCTCGTCGCGGGCACGACCTTCACCGTGTCGAAGGCCGGCGCGGTCACGTTCACGCTCGACGGACCGGACAAGCCCGACGTGTGGCTTGACGGCAAGCCAGTGAAATTTTCCGCGGGCGGCGAACTTAAGGCCGATGTGAGCGCCGGCACGCACGTGATTGTGCTGCGCTTCGACGCGCAGAAGCCGCCGGAGGCCGCGCGGCTGCGGTCGGCGGACGTGACGTTTCTTCTGAATTGACGCTCACCGCTTCAACGGCCAGCGCTCGTCGTCGGTGCGCGCTTTCCTAAAAATCTCCTCGATGCGCGCAACGATGTCCGGGATTTTCGTGGCGACGTTGTCCTTTTCACTTGGATCGGTTTTCAGATTGTAAAGTTCCAGCGGCGCGCCGGGCGCGGGACGCAATGCCTTCCAGTCGCCCACGCGCGCGGCCTGTTGCACACCGGCGGCAGCGTGGTTTTCCCAGTAAAAAAAATCGTGACGATTTGTCTGCGGCTGGCCGAGAAGCGTGGGCAGCATCGAAATGCCATCAAAATTCGTTGACGGCTTGTTGCCGGCAAGTTCACTCGCGGTCGGCAGGAAATCCCAGAACGCCCACGGCTCGTCGCTCACCACGCCGGCCTTCACATGACCGGGCCACCTCACGATCATCGGCACGCGGATTCCGCCCTCGTAAAGCTCGCGCTTGCCACCGCGAAGACCGCCGGCGGCGCTGTCCGGCCCGCTTGCGCTGCTAAAAAAGATGATCGTGTTCGTCTCCTGCCCATGCTTGCTGAGCGCGTCGAGCAGCTTGCCCACGTTTGCATCGAGGCGCGTGATCGCCGCGGCGCTGGGCGGCGCTGTGACACCTTTCGCCTGCCGTGCGCGTTCGGTGTCCGCGTGCGGAATCGTCCACGCCAGGTAAATGAAGAACGGCGTCTGGCCATTGTATCGCGCGGGATGGTAGATGCGGATGAAGTTTGTCGCCGCGATGGTGAAGAGGTTGTTCACCTCGTCGCCGCGCGCGCCATTTTGATTGGCATGGAGGAAGAAACGGTTCTCGTTTCGGAAAATGAACGGCGGATAGTCCTCCTGCGCGGACTGGGCATCGAGAAACCCAGCCCACTCGTCGAAGCCCTTGCGGTTCGGCGTGCCGGTCGTGCCCTCGCCACCGAGTGCCCACTTGCCAAACGCGCCCGTCTTATAGCCCGCCTGCTTGAGCAACTGCGCGACTGTCACGTCCTCGGGCCGAAGCGGTGCGGGCGCGCTGCCTCGAATGGTCGCGTGTCCCGTGTGTTTGCCGGTCAGAAGCGCGCAACGGCTCGGCGCGTCCTCGCAGCTTCCGGCGTAGCATTGCGTGAATCGCATCCCCTCGGCAGCAAGCCGGTCGAGGTTTGGTGTCTCGATTTTTTTCTGCCCGTAACAGCCCAACTCGCCGCAGCCGAGGTCGTTCGCAAGAATCAAAACGATGTTCGGTGTCTTCGGCGCGGTTGGCGCCTGCGCACGGGCTGGTGGCAACGCAAAAAAAACAATTCCCCCTACGAAACAAAACAATCCTCTGAACACACTCAAATTCACGCGCACAGTTTAAGAGGCTGGCCGCACTTTGCCAGCGCCAGTTGTCGAAAGAAAAACCCGCGAGGCGAACCTCGCGGGCTGAAAACGAAAGCGGCCCAGCTTACTTGCCCGCCTTGCCGGTGAGGCCCGCGCTTTGCAGCGCAGTGAACACGGCCTTCGCATTGAAATCACCCGTCACTTCAAACGAAGGAACATTCTTCTCCGCCGTGTTGCCCTTCACGCCGTCCACGCTCGACACCGCCTTCTGCACCGCGGTCACGCATTTGCCGCAGCACAAATGCACGCCCGTGACGGTCAGCGACTGGACCTTGGCATCCTTCGCGCCGGTGTGCGCGGTGACCTTGACGGACGCGTCGCTCGACGCGCCGTAGTAGCCCGCCGCGACGAGCGCGTCCACGGCCTTTTGCGCGGTGGACTGGTCCGGTGCGGTGATGGCGACCGTGCCGGCATCCTTGTCGGACTGCGCGGACGCGCCGCTGACCTTGGCGATGGCCTTGTCCACGCCTTTCACGCAACTGTTGCAACAAAGATGGACGCCGTTGAGCTTGACGCTCACGTCGGCCGCGCGCGCGGTGAAGCCGAGGGCGAGGGCGAAGATGAGGGAGGCGAACGAAACGAGCCTGGAGGTTTTCATGTGTGTTTGTTGATGTTGAATTGTTCTGTCGTTGGCCGCATTGACGGGACGCGGCGTCCGTTATTCAACTCCGTCGGCTGGATTTTGTCGCGGTGATGCCAAAAAATAACAGCGGCCACGGAACGCAGTTGCGCCTCATCCGCACGCGGCTAATGTCGGCCCGTGAATTCGTTCCGCAATTTCGCGCACAAGGTGTCGAGCGCCGCTTTAGTTGCTCTGCTCTGCGCATGCTCGCGTGAGCCGCTGCACGAGGGCCGCCCGTTCAGCGCATGGCTCGACGACGCCGGCAGCGCCAGCGAAGAAACACGCAGCAAGGCGTTTGATGCCTTTCGCAAAATGGGTGACGCCGCTCCCCCGCGTCTTTCCGCAGTCATCCGCGATGCACATCTCGATGTGAGCGACGAGACAACGGAAAAAGGCGCGCGGGCGCAGCGGGCGTTCAACGTGCTCATGCAACTCAGCCCGGAAAACCATGCCGCGACGGATGCGCTCGTCGAGTTGCTCCGCGACTACGATGCCGCGGGCGACGCCGCGCTGTATCTCGCCGGGACGAGTCCTTCCGCATTTCCGCTGCTGACGAACGCGCTCACCGCGCCGGAGCGCCGCACGCGCGTGGCCGTCACCGCCGCGCTCGGCACGATGACAAACCTCACGCCGGAAGTCGTCCCCGTGCTCCTGCGCGCGCTGCGCGACGAGCACTACACGGCGCGCGCGATGGCTGCCGCGTCGCTCGCCGGTTTCGAGCCGACACCGGAAGTCGTCGCCGCACTCACGGAACACATCAGCGACCGCAGCCAGAGCGTGCGGCTCGCCTGCGCAAGATCACTCGGAAAATTCGGCCCCGCCGCGAAGTCAGCCGTCCCCACGCTGTTGAAGGCAGCGGAAAACCGGCCCGACTCCATCCGCGAAGGCGCGCTGGAAGCGTTGAAGAAAATCTCGCCCGAGTCAGTGCCGAAGTAACGCTACGCCAGATACGGAATCGTCAGCGGACCTTGCGGCAGCACGGCCACACGCGCGCCGGGGCCGCGGCGGCCGAGTTCCTTCTGCACTTCGGCGGCGATGTCGCAGCATGGCGTGAGGTGCGCGCCGCGGATGATTTCATCCGGCAGCGAGCTGTGAACGAGCACGCGCGCCTTGCGCTGGATGAGCGCTTGGATTTGCGCCTGCCACTGCTCGGGCCGCACGAAGCCCGGCGTCGCGAGCATTGCAAGAATTTCCTCGGTGCTTCCCGCACTGCGGAGCAGTTTGTCGAGCGGGCTGCCGGCGGGCACGCCTTCGCGGCACTCGGCGGCGAGAATGATGAGGCCGCCCTCCTGCACGATGCGTGCGGCGGCGCTCATGCCCTTCACGCCCTGATACAAGTTCATGTCGAGCGGATAGCCGCTGTTCGTCGTCACGACAACCTCGAAGGGAGACTTCACGCGTTGCATCGCGGACTTGCGCACATACTCGCAGCCGACCTTGTGCGCGGCGCGCAAATCGCCGGCGAAGACGTTTGTGATCTGGCGCTGGTCGTTGAGCGTCACGTTGAGCAGGAAGCTCGGGCCGACGCGCAGCGCGATGTCCATCAACTCCTCCCACAGCGGATTGTCCTCGATGATGCCGAAGGTCGAGTTCGGCGAAATTAAATTCCGATAGCCATGATTGCTCATGATCGTCTTCAACCCGCCGACGCCGGGCACAATGCCCTTCGGCCCGCCGCTGAAGCCCGCGAAGAAATGCGGCTCGATGAAGCCCGTGATGATCCGCACGTCCGCGTGCGCGCAATGGCGGTTGATGAGCGCCGGCGTCCCATCGCGCGTGGCGCCGAACTGCACGAGGTCGGCCTCGTGCTCGCAGTCGTGGTTGAGCACGCGGTAGTTCGCGAGGATTTCCGCGCCGAGCATTTTCTCCAGCTCGGCGCGCGTGTTCGCGCGATGCGTGCCGGTCTGGTTGAGCAGCGTGATCTGCTCGCGCTGCACGCCGGCGCGGTGCAAATAGTCCAGAATCCACGGGATGATGCGGTCGTTCGGCGTGGCGCGCGTGATGTCGGTGAAGTTGATGCACACGCTTGAGCCGCGTGCGAGCCACGCGTAAAGCGGAGGCACGCTGATGGGACTGTCGAGCGCGGCGAGCAGCGCGGCGCGTTCGTCCGCGAGGCCGGGGTTGTGCGCCGGCTCGATGACCGTGGTGCGGTCGGCCGGGAGATCCACGTCGAGCTGGCGTTGTCCGTAAGCGAGCTTGAAATTCATGCGTGTGGCGCGAACGTCGCGCGACTCGGCCAACTTAGCAGCATTGCGCCGCGCCTGCCAAGCGCCGCGCTTGACTCGTTGCGTTCAAGCGTTTTTCCTTGCGGTGAACTCAGCACTTAACAATCGGTTCGATTTTTGTCCACAAACGGCTTGTTACTTATTGCGTAAGGAACTGATTGCCGAAGATGACACGTAAAGAATTACTGCGATTGATGCCTGCCAACGGCGATGATTTGCTGGCGGCACAGCATATCGTTGAACTTGGCTTTCCGACGGTGAGGCCGGTCATGTCAGACATGGTAAAATGGATGCGTGTGGCGCATTCCCCGGTCGCAGACACGTTTGCGGATTTTTTCGGACGGCTGGGCACCCCTGCGTTGTCGGCAATCGAGAAAGGCATATTCCCAGAGAATTGCTGGCTGAGGCATCAAGTCTTTACGCGTGTCCTGCCGTTGTGGTCGTCTGACGCAATTCGCGCGTTGACGCACACCTTGACGATGATCGCCACACAGCCCGACGCATATAACAACGACCTGCGCAGCGCCGCCATGTTGGCAAAGCACTCGTTAGCTGACAAACAGTGGTTGGCCGACTGGCTCGGCTTCAAACGAGACCGCCTTGCCGAAAGAAATGAATTGCTTCATCAGATTGAGGCAGAATTGAAACGCAAAGGCTGACGATGGGTAGTGGCGCGACAGCTTGCCTTGTTCGCAACTGTTGGGCATCCTCCGCCGCATGATCACCCATTTGCTTCGTGTGGCATTGGTTTCCGTCGTTGCTTTCGGTAGCGCCTTGGCGGCTGACTCTGCCGCGTCGTCACTCAAATCCGCGCTGCTGCTTCACGCCTCGTTCGACCACGGCCTCGATGCCGACTTCGCCATCGGCGACCGCACGCTGTATCACGCGCCGACGGGCAACCGCCAGCAAGCCGTCGCGGGTCTTCCCGAGGGCCAGGTCGTGCTCGCGAAGGGCGAGGGCAAGTTCGGCGACTGCCTGCATTTACTGAAGAAAGGCAAAGCCGTCGTGTTCTTCAAGGGCGAGAAGACGCTCAACTACAACACGAACAACTGGAGCGGCTCCTGTTCCTTCTGGATGCGCCTCGACCCGGACAAGGATTTGGAGCCGGGTTACTGCGACCCGCTGCAATTCGTCGCGCAGGCGTGGAACGACGGCAACATGTTCGTCGAGTTCAGCAAGGACCACACGCCGCGCCACTTCCGCTACGCCATCCGCGGCCTGCTCAAGCACTGGAACCCAAACGGCCTCGGCTGGGAGCAGATTCCCGACGCGCAGCGCCCGATGATCGCGGTGCATCAGCCGCCGTTCGGGCACGAGCGCTGGACGCACGTGTGCTTCGCCTTCGCGAACATCAACTCCGGCAAAAAGGACGGCTGGGGCAAGCTCTGGCTGGACGGCGCGCCGCAGGGCGAGATGAAGGGCTGGCAACACGAATACTTCTGGGACGAGAGCCGTAGCGCCGTCACGCTCGGCCTCGCCTACATCGGCTGGATGGATGACCTCGCGCTCTTCAACCGCCCGCTCACCGACGCCGAGGTGAAGGCGATTTATGCTTTGAAGAACGGCGTTCACGACATCACAAAATGAACTGATGTCCGTTCGCCAAGCAGCCTTATGAAAACGGCGTTTTCGTTCCTCTCCATTTTGCTCTTGCTCGCGGCGGAGTCTTCCGCCCAGCCGCAGTCTGCGGGCAAGGGCGGCGCGCAACACCATACGGCCAGCGAGCCGATCAAACTTCACCCGCAAAACCCGCATTACTTCCTCTGGCGCGGCAAGCCCACGGTGCTCATCACGTCGGGCGAGCATTACGGCGCGGTGCTGAATCGTGATTTCGATTACGTGAAGTATCTTGACACGCTCGCCGCCGACGGGCTGAACCTCACGCGCACGTTCAGCGGCGCGTATTGCGAGAACCCGACGGCGTTCAACATCACGAGCAACACGCTCGCGCCCGCGCCCGGCAAACTGCTCTGCCCGTGGGCGCGCAGCGACACGCCGGGTTGCGCGAATGGCGGGAACAAATTCGATTTGAGCAAATGGGACGAGGCGTATTTTCGCCGCTTGAAGGACTTCGTCGCGGCGGCAAGCAAACGCGGTGTGGTCGTCGAGTTCACGCTGTTTTGCCCGTTCTACAAGGACGACATGTGGAACCTCAGCCCGATGAACGCAGCAAACAACGTCAATGGTCTCGGCGCGATCGCGCGCACGAATGTTTACACCCTCGATCGTCACGGCAGCCTGCTCGCCGTGCAGGAGGCGATGGTGCGCAAGGTCGTCGCCGAGCTGCGCGACGCGGACAACGTGATGTGGGAGATTTGCAACGAGCCTTACTTCGGCGGCGTGACGATGGAGTGGCAGCACCACATCGCGGGCGTCATTGTGGACGCGGAGAAAAGTTTTTCCGCGAAGCATCTCATCACGCAGAACATCGCCAATGGCCGGAAGAAGATTGCGAACCCGCACGCGGCGGTGAGTGTGTTCAATTTCCACTACGCCTCGCCGCCGGACACGGTGGCGATGAACTTCGCGCTGAACAAACCCATCAGCGACAACGAGACGGGCTTCAAGGGCACGAACGACGCGCATTACCGCATGGAGGCATGGGAGTTCCTGCTTGCAGGCGGCGGGCTTTACAACAACCTCGATTACTCGTTCACCGTCGGCCACGAGGATGGCACGTTCGTTTATCCACCGAAGCAACCGGGTGGCGGCAATCCAGCCTTCCGTAAGCAGATGAAGGTGTTGCGCGACTTCATGAACAGCTTCGATTTCGTTCGCATGAAGCCGGACAAGTCGTTCATCAAGTCGCCACTACAGGAAGGCCAGCGTGTGAGCGCCATGTCCGAGCCGGGCCGGCAATACGCGCTCTACTTTTACGGCGGCAACGAGGCGAAGCTCACGCTCGACCTGCCGAAGGGCGACTACCTCGTCGAGTGGGTCTGCGAGCTGACGGGTGAGTGCGAGCAGCGCGAGGAGTTAAAGCACGCGGGCGGCGAAGCGGTGTTGCAGCCCAAGAAATACAAAAGCGAAATCGCGCTGCGCATCAAGCGGGTGGAGTGATTCCGCGCACTACTCGGCCGCGTTACCCGCTCACGGCACGAGGCCCTTCAACTGCTTGATCCACGTTTCCACCTCGGCGGGATGCGCGTCGAATGGATTGAGCAGGTTCAGCGAGTTGAAGCCCTCGGCGTCAATCACCTCCCAGTCCACAAAGTAGCGGAATGTCTGGTGCCGCAGCAGGTGCATGAGCCGGGAGCGCGCGCCGGCGCGTGTGTTGTCGGGCGGCTGGTGTGTGGCTTCGAGCACGTCGGCCGGCGTGAGCCGCCACGGCGCGGGGGTCTGCTCGACGGCGTGACCGAGGCTTCGGCTCGCGTCGCAGTGGTGGAACTCCAAATCCTGCGAGCGCAGCCACGGGTCGCTCCAACTCAAGCCCTCGCTCTCGATGAAGCGGTTGAAAAGCCAGCGTTTCGTGACCCAGTCCACGCGACCGACGAGCCGCTGCGGGTCCTTGCCAAGGTCTTCGAGCACGCCGCCCCAAATGTCGAGCAACACGTCCGTCTCGTCGTCGCGTCCAGAAAACTCCTCGCGCGCGGCCTGATGATAACGCTGCAACAGCTCAACAGCGTGCTGGCAGCGGCCGTCCGCAAGAGGCACCTGCCACGGGCCGTCCGGCTGGTGCGAGAGCGTGCGGAAGCTCATCACCGCGTCGGCGAGCGCGATCTTCGGCATGTGGTCGAGTTCGAGCAGATCGAGCACGAGCGCGGTGGTGCCGCACTTGAGCAGCAACGTCGTGGGCAGCACGTTCGTGTCGCCGTGCAGCAGATGCAGGCGACGGTATTTGCGCGCGTCGGCGAGCGGTTCGTCGCGGGTGTTGATGATGGCGCGGTTGAACTGGACCCATTCGAAGAGGTCGTTGTTGATGTAATCGGCGCGCTGGCTGATCTGAAACGGCGTCTCACTGCCACCGGGCCGGGCGAAGTCGCTGCGCGCCTCGGCGCTGAGCGACGCACCAACGCGGCCCGCCCCGGCGTAGAGCACGCGCATCGTTAGGAACGCGAGCAACGACTGCACGTTGGCCTCGGTGAGCGGCGCGGTGCGACGGACGAGGAAATTCTCGTGGCATCCAAATGTCGCACCCGAATAATGATCCACGTTGTTGCGAATGAAGCTGACCTGGTCCGCCAGCCGCAATGCACGCAGCGCCTCGCAGAGGATGGCATCACCCGCGGCGTCATAACGCAGCAGATCAATCAACGAGAGGCATTCCGGCGTGCAGTATTCGAGATGCCCCATGTCCACGTAGCAGCGGCCGCCGTTGAAGAGGAAACCGCCGTTGCCCGCTGGCTCGTCCCAGTCGCGCTGGTGCAAATCAGCGAGGCCGAAGCGGTTCTTGTCGAAAATCCAGTTGCGCACGCGGCCCACCGCACTCGGCGGTCCGGAGGGATCGGCGGTGAGACAGCCGTATTCGGTTTCGAGGCCGACGATGCGGTTCATGGCGGGCGCTGGCGCACTGTCGCGCTGAACCGGTGAACTGGCAAGTGCGGAGCCATTCTTGATTCTGCGAAAATGTTCACAGCCCGCGCTGCGTGGAGCGCCTTGTGTTTTGCCTTCTCCGGCGACAAACTTCTCTGACGACGATGGCCACGACCGCCGCTCAAGCCGCCGAGACCGCCGACGCGCTGCAACGCCTGCTGCGCGAGCGCATCCTCGTGCTCGACGGCGCGATGGGCACGGTCATCCAGCGCTACAAGCTCGACGAGGCGGCCTTCCGCGGCGAGCGCTTCCGCGACTGGCACGGCAAGGATCTCAAGGGCAACAACGAACTCGTCCAGCTCACGCAGCCCCACGTGATCGAGGAAATCCACCGCCACTATCTCGAAGCCGGCGCGGACATCATCGAAACGAACACCTTCAGCGCGACGACCATCGGCCAGCACGATTTTCTTTTTCAAAAACATCCCGCGGGCCGCAAGGACCAGGCGTTCTTCGACGAGGTCATCAACGACAAGTTCCTCCGCGAAACGGTCCACGAAATCAACGCCGCCGCCGTCTGTCTTGCGTGCAAGGCCGCCGATGAAGTCGCCAACAAAACGGGACGACGGCGTTTCGTCGCGGGCGCGATCGGGCCGCTGCCGGTGACGGCCTCACTTTCGCCGGACGTGAACGATCCTGGCTTCCGCACGGTGAGCTTCGAGCAGTTGCGCCGGGTTTATTTCGAGCAGGCGCAGACGCTCGTCGAGGGCGGCGTGGACGTGCTGCTCGTCGAGACAATCTTCGACACGCTCAACGCCAAGGCCGCGCTTTTCGCTGTTGACGAGCTGTTCGATCAGCTCGGCTTTCGTCTGCCGCTAATGATTTCTGGCACCATCACGGACAAGTCCGGACGCACGCTCACGGGCCAGACCGTCGAGGCGTTCTGGAATTCCGTCGCGCACGCGCAGCCGCTGACCATCGGCTTCAACTGCGCGCTCGGCCCGGATGAGCTGCGGCCGCGCGTCGAGGAAATCGCAACGCTCGCGCCGACGCACACGTGCATCTACCCGAACGCCGGCATGCCCGACCCGCTCTCCCCGACGGGCTTCCCCGAGACGCCGGAGACGATGGCGCCAAAAATCCGGCCGTGGGCCGAGGCCGGTTGGCTCAACGTCATCGGCGGCTGCTGCGGCACCACGCCCGCACACATCAAAACCATCGCCGACGCCGTGCGCGATTGCGCACCGCGTCAGGTGCCGGTGCGCGAAAAACTGCTGCGGCTCTCGGGACTCGAAGCCTTCAACCTCACGGCGCAGACGAACTTTGTGAACATCGGCGAGCGCACGAACGTGGCGGGTTCGCCGAAGTTTGCGCAACTCGTGAAGGCCGGCGACTTCGAGGCCGCGCTTACCGTCGCGCGTCAGCAGGTCGAGAACGGCGCGCAGATCATTGACGTGTGCATGGACGAGGCGCTGCTCGACGGCGCGGCCAGCATGAAGCGCTTCCTGCTCCTCGCCGGTTCCGAGCCGGACATCTCGCGCGTGCCGTTCATGGTGGACTCGTCGAAGTGGGAAGTGATCGAAACCGGCCTGCGCTGCCTGCAGGGCAAGGGCATTGTCAACTCCATCAGCCTCAAGGAAGGCGAGGAAAAATTCCTCGCGCAGGCGCGGCTCGTTCGCCGCTATGGCGCGGCAGTTGTGGTGATGGCCTTCGATGAAAAGGGCCAGGCTGACTCGTTCGAGCGGAAGACGCAGATTTGCCGGCGCTGCTACGAG
The DNA here is from genome assembly GCA_964589935.1 of uncultured Verrucomicrobiota bacterium. Lineage (GTDB taxonomy): Bacteria > Verrucomicrobiota > Verrucomicrobiia > Limisphaerales > VHCN01 > VHCN01. Next base: position 22,323 of record CAZPVD010000007.1, read on the forward strand.
CTGCTCACGCAGCAGGCGGGCCTCCCGCCGGAGGACATCATCTTCGATCCGAACGTGCTCACTGTTGGCACCGGCATCGAGGAGCACGCGAACTACGCGGTGGATTTCTTCAACGCCACGAAGTGGATCAAGGAAAACCTGCCGCGCGCGAAAGTCAGCGGCGGCATCAGCAACGTGTCGTTCAGCTTCCGCGGCAACAACGCCGTGCGCGAGGCGATGCACAGCGCGTTCCTGTATCACGCGATCCGCGCCGGCCTCGACATGGGCATCGTCAATGCCGGCCAGCTCGCCGTGTATGACGAGGTGCCGAAGGATCTGCTCGAACTCGTCGAGGACGTGCTGCTCAACCGCCGTCCCGACGCCACCGAGCGGCTGGTGAAGTTCGCCGACTCCGTGAAGCAGCGCGGCAAGGCCGAGATCGTCGAGGACGAATGGCGCAAGGGCACCGTCGAGGAGCGGCTATCGCACTCGCTCGTGAAGGGCATCGCCGACTTCATTGACGCCGACATCGAGGAGGCGCGGCAGAAATACGGCAAGCCGCTCGCCGTCATCGAAGGCCCGTTGATGTCCGGCATGAATGTCGTCGGCGATTTGTTCGGCGCGGGAAAAATGTTTTTGCCACAAGTGGTGAAGTCCGCGCGCGTGATGAAGAAGGCCGTCGCCTATTTGCAACCGTTCATGGAGGCCGAGAAACTGGCCGACGCCGCGGCGGGCCGCTCGACGCAGGCGCAGGGCCGCATCCTGCTCGCGACCGTGAAGGGTGACGTTCACGACATCGGCAAAAACATCGTGGGCGTGGTGCTCGCGTGCAACAACTACGAGGTGATTGACCTCGGCGTGATGGTGCCATGTGAAAAAATCCTCTCCGAGGCGCGCTCGCGTGGCGCGAACATCATTGGCCTCTCGGGCCTCATCACGCCGAGCCTCGACGAAATGGCGCACGTGGCGCGAGAGATGGAGCGCGAGGGCTTCAAGGTGCCGCTGCTCATCGGCGGCGCGACCACGAGCAAGGCGCACACGGCGGTGAAGATTGCGCCAAATTACGGCGAGCCGGTCGTTCACGTGCTCGACGCCAGCCGCGCAGTGCCGGTCGTCGGCAGCCTCATCAGCGCGGAGAACAAGCCGGCCTTCGCGCAAAACATCCGCGATGAATACGAACGCGTTCGCGCGCAACACGCCGGCCAGCAGGTGAAGCTGCTCTCCCTCGCGGAAGCCCGCGCCCGCGCGCCGAAGTTGAATTTCGATGATTTGCCACAGCCAGAATTCACCGGCGTGCAAACGCTGACCTCGGATCAATCGGCAATCGGCAATCGGCAATCGGCAATTTCACTCGCCGATCTCGTTCCCTTCATTGACTGGTCGCCGTTCTTCCACACGTGGGAGCTACGCGGCCGTTATCCGGCGATTCTGCGCCACGAAAAGCACGGCGAGGAAGCGCGCAAGCTCTTCGCCGACGCGCAGCGGCTGCTCGACCGCATGGTGAGCGACAAACTCATCACCGCGCGCGGAGCCTATGGTTTCTTCCCGGCAAATCGCAGCGGCGACGACGTGGAACTTTACACGGACAAATCGCGCGAAAAAGTTCTCGCCACATTCCACTTCCTCCGCCAGCAAGCGGAAAAACAGGACGGCACGCCGGACTGGTGCCTCGCGGATTTCATCGCGCCTGCAACTCAAAAACTTCCCGACCACATCGGCGCCTTCGCCGTCACCACCGGACACGACCTTGCGGACCTCGTCGAGAAGTTCAAGCGCGACCACGACGACTACAATGCCATCATGGCCGAGGCGCTTGCGGACAGGCTCGCCGAGGCGTTCGCCGAGTTTCTGCACAAACGCGCGCGCATCGAATGGGGTTACGGCAAAAGTGAAAACCTCTCGACCGCTGAATTGATCGAGGAGAAATATCGCGGCATCCGCCCGGCAGCCGGCTATCCCGCGTGTCCTGATCACACCGAAAAAGGCATCCTCTGGCAGTTGCTCGACGCGGAGAAAAACACGGGTATCCGGCTCACGGAAAGTTTCGCGATGTGGCCGGGCAGCAGCGTGAGCGGACTCTACTTTGCGCACCCGGAGTCAAAGTATTTCGCCGTCGGCAAACTCGGCCGGGATCAGTTGCTCGACTACCACGTGCGAAAGGGAATGACGTTGCAGGAAGTCGAAAAATGGCTCGGCCCGTGGCTGAACTACGAGCCGGCAAAGGCAGCTTCATCTGTCCCCGCTGGAGCGTGCGCGTGCGGATTGCCGCACTGACGCGCCTCAGAATCCCAGCTCCTTCGCCACGCCCTGCATCGCCGCGATGACGTGGTTAATGTGGTCGTCAAGCGGCAGGCCGAGCATCGAAGCGCCCTGCTCGATGTCCTCGCGCTTCACGGCGGCGGCGAAGGACTTCTGCTTCATCTTTTTCTTCACGCTGCTGGCGGCCATGCCCGTGAGTTTTTCCGGCCGCACGTAGGCCACCGCGGTGACGAAACCGCAAAGTTCATCCACGGCAAACAATGCTTTGCGAATCGGGCGGTCACGCGGAAATTCGTTCTGGTTCCATTCCGCGTGCGAAAGGATGGCGCTGATGATCTCCTCGTCCACGCCGCGCTCGCGCAGGATGCGCGCACCTTCGCGGGTGTGCGCGGGTGGTTCGGGCCAGCGCTCATAGTCGAAGTCGTGGATGAGGCCGGTCGTGCCCCACTGCTCGGCATCCGCGCCAAAGTGCGCCGCATAATGCCGCATCGCGGCCTCGACCGCGAGCGCGTGCTTGCGTAGCGACTCGGACTGCGTGAACTCGGTGAGAAGTTTCCAAGCCTCGTCGCGGTTCATCGGGCCTCCAGCGTCACTTCAACTCCAACTGCGCCCGTTTGGCCGCCTCGGCTTTCGCGGTCGCGTAAGCTTCGGCAGCGGCGCGCTCCGCCTCGGCCGCGTTCGCAATGCGCGCCTTTCCGGCCGCGTCGCTGGCGGCCCGGTCAAAGGCGGCCCTCGCCTGCGCGGCGGACTGCGTTGCGGTGGACTTCTCCCTCTGCGCCTTGTCCGCAGCGGCAAATGCCTCTGAAGACCGCTTGTCTGCGTCGGCCTTCGTTGCCATCGCAATTTTCACGGCGGCATCGGCCTCCGCGATTTTTTTCTCCGCCTCGGCCTTGCTCGCGGCGGCCTTGGCCTCGAAGGCTTCCTTGTCAGTTTTAATTTTCGCCATCACGGACGAAAGATGCGCAGCCGCTTTCTCGGAAGAAGTCATCGCCTCGGCGGCCGCCTTTGATTTGGAGTCGAACTCCTGCTGCGCGCGGGCGAACGTTCCCTTCCCGTTGATTTTGTCCGATGAAGCCTTGTTGTCCGCGGCCGTCTTCGCCTGTTGCGCGGCGCTGGCGGCTTTTTTCGCATCGTCGAACAAGCGAGAGAGATTGGCGGCATCCGCTGCGACTTTGTCCGCCTCAGCCTTGGCCTTTTGCGCCTCGGGACTGTTCGCGCCTTTTTCAGCGGCGATTTTTACGGTGGCGGACGCAAGTTTCGCAGCCGTCTGCTCGGTGTTCATTTTCGCCTCGCTCAATGCCTTCACCCTCGCGGAAGTTTCCGTGACGGATTTCTCCGCGCCCGCCTTCGCGGCGGCGGAATTTTTTTCAACAGCGTCCCGGTCTGCCGCAGCTTTCGCCAAGGCTTTTTCTGCGACAGCCTTTTCCTCGCCGGCGCGGCGCGCGCGAAGGGAGGCATCCGCCGCCATGCGCTCGGCATTTTGCTTTTCTGCATTCAACTTGGCCTCTAGCTGCGCGCGGCCGCTGTTGATGACGGAAGCAATCCGGTCGAGATGCGCGCGCGCTTCGCGCGCCGAGCGTTGCTTGCTTTCAATCTCCTGCTGCGCGCGGCTTGCCTCGGATTTCGCGCTGGAGGCGAACTTTGACTTTTCGTTGAAGTCGCTCACGGCCTGGTCCGCAACGGCCTTTGTGTCATTGTAAGTTTTCTCGAACTTCGTCTTCTCCGCGTTGGCGAGGGCAAGCAGGTCCTTCGCCTCGGTGGCGGAGCGGGTTTTCTTTTCGAGGTCGGTCTGCGCGCGGGCAAGCGCGTCGGTTTCGGAGCGGGCCTTTTCCTCCGCGCGATTGCGCACATCCGCTGCGGCGCGGGCCATGCGCTCGCCTTCCTCGCGGACGCGGCGCGCGCCGGCGAGGTCGGTCGAAGTCGGCCGGTCCGCGGCGGATTCGCGAATCAGAATTTTCGTCGCGACTTCATCCCACAGGTTCGTCCCTGTGCCAGACTTGAATTCCTCGAGGTCCGCCTCGGAGATGCGCAGGCCGGTGACAGGCACGCCGGTGATTTCGAGCGCACCGTCCTTCACGGCCACGGACTGCGCGAGCAGCGCGCCGCCGGCGCGGGTCTTTACCAGGAACTGGGCGGCCGCCGGCGACGGGTCGCGCAATGAGACGGCGAGGGCCTCGTAGTTGATGTCATAGCTTTTAAGGCCGAACAGCACCGAGGTGATCTGCACGCGACCGTCGGCGATGCCCTTGAATTCGCCGTCAATGAAATCGCCGTTGATGAGCAGCACGCCGGGGCGCTTCGGCTCGAGCTTCACGGCGCGCGTGGATGAAAGCGCGCGGAAATAAATCCGCGATGCATTCACCGTCGAGAGCGCGAAGCCCTTGTGCGGTGCATCGAAAATGACGGCGGTGTCGTCCGCGCGCTGCACGGGCGCGCCGATGAACGAGCCGTTCCACGTGAGGACGCCCTTGCCGACGCTCGCGGTCGCGGCGAGCGACGGCAGCGCGAGCACTTTGCCGGGCGCGAGCAGTTCGGCCGGAATTCCCGTCTTTGCCATCGTCGGGCTGCTCCACTGGAGGCGGATGCGCGCCGGGCCGGTGAGCTGGAAGTATTCGATGGTAAGGTTGTAGGTCTCGCTGGCTTTGAGCGTGACGGGCGCAGTCGCCGCCGAAAGCGACTGCTCGCGCCACTCGTCGAGTAGCAGCCGCTCGTTGAGCCAGAGCCGCACGCCGTCGTCCACGCGCACATGAAACGTGTAGAGGTCGGTCGTCGCGGGCCGGAGCTGCGCGGTCCAACGGACGCTGAACTTCTCGCGCGGAAAATTCGGCGCGGGCGGCGCGTCGCTCCAGTCGAAATCCAGCGAGGCATCCACGCGGCGGATGGGTTGCCCGGCGAAATCCGGCTCGGGGAAGTAGGTGCCAAGGAATCCGTTGGTCGCGCCGGCGAGCGCCGGTTCGGGCGCGAACGGCTCGAACGTGGCGCGCTCGACGTTCGCGAAGGCGACCTTCACGGTCGAGTTGTCAGCGAGCGTGACGGCGAAGCCTTCCGAGTCGAGCTTCACCGCGCCTTCGTAGGATTTGCCGTCGCGGGTGCGGACGGTGCCGCCGTGCGCGAGCAGCGCAGCAAGCAGGCAGGCGAGACTGGAAACTAGGCGCTTCATCCGGGCTGGATCACGTTCGACTACCGCTGATAGAGCGGGATGTAATGATACGGCATCGCGAGAATGGTCGTGAACACGGCGGTGGACCAGTTCGGGCCGACGCCGCCGCGGCCCTTCGATTCCCACCAGGCGACCTCGCCCTCCTGCCGCACCGATTTGATTAGCGATTCCTTCACCTTCGCATACCACTGCGCCCACGTGTCGCCGCCGATCATGTAGTGCGCGGGCGCGGCGTAGAAGTTGCCGTAGGCGAACCATTCGTGATCCTCGCGGTAATTTTCAAAGAGATACTTGGAACCGCGCTTCACCATCGGGTCGTCATAAAGGCCGCAAACCTGCAGCGAGTAAATCGCCGCCGCCGTGCGCGCGAACCCCGGATCGCGATACGGCTGGTAACAAAAGCCGCCGCTGCGCTCGTCGTGGCAGGACTTCACATACTTCACCGCGTCGTCAATCGTCCGTTGAGGCACCTCGATGCCCGCGTTCTTCGCGGCGCGGAGCGCGACGACCTGCAACACCGTGACGGAGATGTCGGCGTCGTAGGAAATCGGCCGGTAACGCCAGCCGCCTTCGTTGTTCTGCGCGGAGATAATGAGCTTGATGACGCGCTCGAGCTTGGGGCGCATCGCGGGATTTTTTGTCTGCCCGTAAAGCTCCGCGAGCGCGATGGACGCGATGCCGTGGCCATACATGTATTGGCCGTCGCTGCGATTACCCATGACACCGTCGGGGCCGACGATGTCGAGGAGGTATTGCATCCCGGCGGTGACGTTCTTGCCGTATTCGCCCTCGCCCGGCAGATGGCCGCACGCCTGAAAACACATCAGCACGTAGGCGGTCATCGCAAGCTGGCGCGACTTTTCCTCGCCAGAAGCGCCCCACGCGCCGGTCGCAGTTTGCTTCGCCGCGAGATATTTCAGCGCGCCCTTGATGATCTTTTCCGTCTGCTCATCCACCTTGACGTTGTCAATGCGCGCCGCCGGGGAAGAAGGGTTCTGCGCGTGAACGGAAACCGTCATCAGCGCGGCACAGAAGATGACCGAGGCAAAAAAATTGCGGCAGTCAAAAAGCAACGCGGGCAATTTGCCCGCGCTGTGAAGATGGCGACCCGCGAAGAGTGAAAGAAGTTTCCGTTCCATCACTTGCCCTTTTGCCGGCCCGTCGTATCCGAAAGATTCTTGAGATATTGCTCAACGGCGCTACTGAATTCCTCGGGATATTTCTCGCCGACGGACTGCTTGATCGCCGCGCGGTCGCGCGCCGGCAAACCGATGAAGCCGCTGCTTCCCGTGATGTCACGCTTGTTGCCATCCGCGCCACCCGCGCCCTGCCAGTTGCCCTGACGGCCGTCGCCCTTGCCCACCTGCTGGCCGGGCTGTTGCGGCTGGCCCTTGCCCTGACCCGGCTGCTGTGACTGGCCCTGGCCGGGTTGCTGGCCCTGACCCTGACCGGGCTGCTGGCCCTGCGCCAATTGCTGCGGCGTGCCGATGCCGGCCTCCGCGAGCGCGAGCGCGGCGGCGGCCTGCGCGAGCGCCTGCTGCGCGGTCTGCGCATTGGCCTGCGCGGGCATTGCCTTGTTTGCCTGAGCCTGAGCAGCCGCATCCGTGAGCGCCTGCATCGCGGCCTGCAACGCCTGTTGCGCCGACGGCGGCAACTGGCCCGCCTCGCCAGCGTTGAGCGGCGCAATGGCCTCGGCGGCATTTTCGAGCGGCACTGCAGCAGGTGTCGTCTGCAATGAATCGAGCAACTCGGCGAGCTTCTTCACCTCGGCCTGCTTCTGCGCAAGCTGCGGGAGCGAAGGCGGCGTGCCACTTTCGGGTTGACCCTCGCCTTTCGGTTGGCCTTCACCCTTTGGTTGCCCTTCACCTTTGGGTTGTCCCTCGCCCTTTGGTGAATCGTTCTTGGCCTGATCGCCTTTTGACGGAGTGTTCTTCGCGTTGTCGGCGGGTTTTGGTTCGCCGGCCTCGGCTGCCTTCTCGATGCCTTTCTGCGCCTTGGCCATTTCGCCAATGGCACCCTTGATATCGTTTTGGTCGAGCTTGTTCGCGGCCTGCTGGGCGGCCTGTTTGGCTTGGTTGACCGGCGCGGCTTCGGGGGCACCTTCGGCCTTTTTCTCAAGTGCCTGAGCGATTTCCTTCTGCGCCTGCTTGAGCTGCTCGCCGATGCTGGCGGGCTGCTGCAACTGCGCGAGAGCCTGGTTCACATCTTCCTGAGCCTTGGCGACGGCCTGCGCGGCTTGCGCGGGATTGTTGTTCTTTTGTTCGCCGAGTTCATTCGCGAGCTGGCCGATTTTTTCATCAATCGCTTTTTTCGCGGCGGCGAGGTCGGCCATCGCTTCTTTTTGCGGCGGGCGAGCGGCCTGCGCGTCGGGTTTGTTGAGCTGGTTCTTCGCGTCACCCATGTTTTTCTCGGCATTGGCAAGATTCTGCTCGGCCTTGGGCGCGAGCGGTGCGGCTTCGTTCTTAGCCTCGTTGGTTTCCTTGCCAAGCTCACTCTGCTTCTGCGCTGTTTCCGGCGAAGGAGTCTTTGGCGCCTCGGCGGCCTTGGCGGTGTCGAGCGCGACCTTGGCCTGATCCTTGATGATCTCGCCAACCTTCTTGCTCAATGCTTCGAGCTTGGCCTTGTCTTCCTTTGCTTTTTCGAGCGCGGCGACTTTTTGTTCAAGCTGCGACTCGGCCTTGGCAAGCGCGTCCACGGCGGCCTGCTGCGGCATCTGTGCGTCGGGCTTTTGCTCGGCGAGCGCTTTTTCCGCCTTTTGCATTTGCTTGGCGGCTTCGCCGATGGCCTCCGCGGCTTCGGGCGATTGCGGCGCGGCCTGTTCCTGAGTTTTCGTGGCCTCCTGCGCGAGGTCGGCCTGCTTTGGCGCTTGCTTGGCGAGATCTTCGGGTTTCTTTTCCGCAGCGGCAGCGGCTTCCGACTTGAGCTGCTCTTCCTGCTTTTTCAACTCCTTGACCTTGTCGAGAAGCTCCTTCGCGGCGGCGAGCTTGTCCTGCGGTTTGGTGAGCTGGGCCTCGGCCTTGGCGAGCTGCTCCTGCAACGTCTTCTTGGCCTCCTCGAGTTTGGCGACGGCCTGCTCCTGCTTTTCAGGGGCGTTTTGACGAATCTGATCCCCCGTCTTGAAATTGTCCTGCAAGGTCGCGCGCGCCTCCTGCATTTTTTCCTCGCCGGCCTTGATCTGCTCGGCGGCCTTGGGCGCGACGTCTTTCAGGTCGTCGCGGACGCTCGCGGTCTTGTCCACGACCTCGGCCTGGCGCTTCTCGACCTCGGACGTGTCGGGTTTTTTGCCGTCGAGCTTTTGCGTTTCGTCCTTCACGACTTTTTGCTCGGCAATCGTCTTCTCCAAATCGCGGATGGCCTGCTTGAGCACCTCGATGGTGTCGCGGTTCGGAAGGAGAAGCTTCGCAAGCTCCTGCATCACATCGCGGGCACGGCGCTCGTTGCCGGCGGCGCTGAGAAGTTTCGCGGCGCGAAGGTCGCCGGTCGCGGATTCAAGCGTCGGGACAAGCTGCGTGTCCTGCGATTTCTGGTAAGCGGCGCGCGGGCGCTCAGCGGTCGGGCCATCCATGTCCTTGAGAATTTCCGAGAGCTTCTTTAACGCGAGCTTTGCCTCGATGCCGATGGTATCCTGCTCGGTTTCCTGGATGCGGAGGGAAATCTTCTGCGAATCGGCGAGGCCGTAGGAATCACGGGCGTTGGTGATCTGAACGAGACCGACGGTTTCCTTGAGGTTGTCGCCCTCGCGGCGCGCGAGCATGGAGAAGCGCAGCGAGAGCGCCTGCAACGCCTGCTGCCGCTGATATTCGAGCAGAAGCTGGCGGAGCTGAACCACGATGCCCTTCTGGCCGGCGAAGGCTTCGAGCGCGGCGGACGAACCGGGCTGGTTTGCGCCGCGCGCCTGTTGGAGGAGCGCCACGACGTGCTGCATTTCCTTCTCGGTGAGCGAGCCGAGCACAGAACGGATGGCCTTGAGCACGACGACGTCGTCGCCGGCGAGTCCATTGCGTTCATACTCGTCAATGATGCGGTCGAGCTGCACCGCGACGCGCGAGGTGGAGGTCTTGATCTGCTCCTGCCTGAGTTCCTGCTGGAGCAGGCGGTCGCCGACTGGAGGCTTGGGCGCGTTGTCGGCGCGCACTGTTACAAACGCGGTGGCGAGCAACGCAAGCGCGGTGGCGAGGGCGAGAGTTTGGGATTTCATAAGTTGAGTTTGGCGCGGCAAACCGTTGGGCGGCCATCACGGAGTTGGCATCAAGCTATATGGACGCCGGGAATAGGCAACTGGATTCAAACCAAAGGTGAAAGTATTGCCGTAAAAATCGCCGAAACAAATCCTCCACAAAAACCGGCCTACTGCGTCGGAAGCTCCAAGTTGATGCGCTCACCGCCGCGCAGCACGGTCGCCGGCACTTTTGAACCGGCCGGCTTGGCGAGCATGTAGGCGAACAGCTCGCTCTCGGTCATGCGTTTCGTCTGGCCATCCACGGCAACGAGGATGTCCTCTTTTTTGAAGCCCGCCTTTTTCGCGAGCGCATGTTCGCCGTATTCGCCGACGTATTTGAATTGCAACGCGAGATCGTTCTGCGCGAGGCCACGGCCCTTGCGCTCCGCTTCGGACAAGTCGTCCATCTTGATGCCGCCAAACGCGGCCCGCCGCAAATCCCACGAGCTGGGCCGCCACGAGATGTCGCCGCCTCTCCGCCAGCCCGCGGCGAGCGTCAGCGTGAGCGACTGCTTTTTGCCGGCGCGTAGCACGTCGGCCTTGAGCTTCGCGGGCGTCGCCGCGTTTTGCATCACCCACTGAACGTCGGCGATGGAAAGAATGGGCTGGCCTTCGAGCGCAACAATTTCATCGCCGGCCTTGAAGCCGTCCTTTTCCGCGGAAGAACCTGCGACGACGCGCGCGAGCGTCGCCTTTTCCTTCGGATCAAACGAAAGGCCAACGGCATCAGGCATGGGCCACGGGAAGAGGAGTTCGTCCGAGAGCGGCTGGTGTGCCTCGCGCACGAGTTTGCGCTCGGCCTCGCGGATTTGGTGACAGTGAATGCAGCTTTGCACGGGCTTGCCCTCAAAATCCACCTGCGCCTGGAAGCGGCCCTTGAGCGTCGGAAATTCCTCTGGCACCTTGATGCGCGGCGGCAGCGCCTGCTTGCCCTCGAGCGCGGCCTTATTCGCCGGATAGTTTTTGTGGAGTTCGAGTGCGGCGGCCATCGCCTTGCCGAAGCCTTCGAGGGACATCTCGCGCTCGGCCTGCTTGAGGTCGGAGCGCGTGCCGTAGCGGCCGTAAAGCACGCGGTCGGCGTTGAGAAAAAACGCGGCGAAGGTCAGATCGTAGTCGAACTGAAACAGGCCGAGATCGAGGCCGTTCGCCTGCACGATTCGCACGCAGATGAACTGCTCCATGATGGCCTGCACCTTGGGATCGTGACGAACAACCTGTTCGTCGAAGCCACGGCAGTCCACTCAGGGGACGCAGCGCAGCACGACGAGCAGCGGCCTGCCCGTGCGGCGCGCCTCGGCAAACCCCTGGTTGAGGTCGTTGTAAATCCAACGGCCGGCTGCGGTGACTTCCGCACGGTCGGCGCGGACTTTTTCGGCTCGGTTTTCCGCGGCGAAAAAAATGTTCGCACCCGCGAGGAAAATGAGCGCGGTCAACAAAGTGGTTCGATGGAACATGACCCGATTACGACGGCGGGCGTGACCGCTTGCAAGAAGTTTTTACAACATCCGAAAACTTCACGGGCTGGCCGCAGCCGTTTCTTCCGCAACGTAAACAACCACGCGGAATCCAATCTCCGGCAGGCGGCGCGTGGGCGGCTTGCCCATTCGGAACGAGGAGTGGAGGTTGTCCGCGGCTCTGTTTGCGTGGGAGCTCCCGCGCACGACGCGCGCCGTCTGGTAGCCGTCCATCCAGTCAAGGCACCACTCGGCCGCGTTCCCGGCAAGGTCGAAGATGCCGAACTCATTTGGCGGAAAGCTGCACACGGGCGAGGTGAATTCAAATTCGTCGGTGCCCAAGCTTTTGTCGAAGTTGCCGGAATCCTTCGGCGGCGGCCAGTTCGCGCCCCACGGATAAACGCGTCGCACTTTCAGGTGCCGCTCCGACGGCGTGCTGCCGTCCTCCTTCAACAACCCGACGGCCGCGCTCCAGCCGAGATCGGAGGGCAGCCGATACTCATCGCGCGGGCCGAGGTGGCCGGACAGGCGCTCGCGCGCAGTGAGCCAGTTGCAAAACGCGGTCGCGTCGAGCCACGAAACATTGACGACCGGATGCGTCGGCCCCTGTTCGAAGGATGGCTTGAACCAGTCGCGCTTCGTGGACTCGATGAACGGCGCGTAATCCTGCACGCGCGCCTTGTGGACGCAGAATAAAACCTTCGTTCCCACGACGGGCACGAACTTCATGCCGAGGCTGTTCGTCCAGCTCGCGCCGATCTGCATCAACTGCGTCACGCGCCGCGCCTTGAACGCGGCTTCCTCTGCCGCCTTGCGCTCCGCGTCTTTGCGGGCAAGCTCCTCCGCGCGCGCTTTGGCATGGGCCTCGTCGGCCAGACGCCGTGCCTCGGTGTCGTCCTTCGCCTTTTGCATTGCGGCTTCCTCAGTGCGCTTGCGAGGCAGTTGCACGCCCCAATACCACGCCGCGGTTCCCGCGCACAACGCGAGCACCACAAACGCCACGACACCGCGAAAACCAAATTGCGCAAGGCCGCCCGATAAACTCTTCAATTCTTTTCCGTCAGCGCCAGACTCGTCCATTTTTTTGTTTTCACTCGGACGAACGCGAACCGGCCCCGATTTTTTCTTTGGCGAGCCGCCGATGGGCGTGACCTTGATCGGGCCGGCCTTTTTCTGCGCTTCGAGGGAGCCGCGAATGCTGCTGGTGGTTGCGGCCTTGCCCTTGCGCATCACGAGTGTGGCCGGAATGTATTCATCGAGGTCCTCGCGGCGGATGAGGACATTTTCCGACAGCTTGCCGGCCTTGATTTTCTCGATGATTTCGCGGTCGGTGTGGGGACCGTGCTCCTTGTTTTCGTGAATGTAGAACCACTGTTTCTCGCTCATGGCTGCATAAAGTCGAAGGCCGCGAGCCGCCCGCCCGGCTCTTCGGACAACAGCACGCGCAGGCCGGGCTGCAATTCCACCGCGCCGCCGTGCGGCACGTAGTCGCCGTCAATGATGCACATGTCCGTGTCGCTCTGGTTCACCAGCCACCAGCGGCCCTGGTGGAAACTGAAGTAGCCCTGCGGCGTGCGGTCCGCGTCCAGCGGCGAGACGTTCGAGAACACATGCCACTTATAGAAATACATGTTATGCCAGATCGTCAACGAGTGACCCTCCTCCTTGAACGCGCGCTCGCCGGGGCTTTTTTCGCGGAAAAAATTCACGAACGGCACCGGCGCGGTCAGCCGCGCGCCCGTGAAGGGACACGCCATCGGCATCCCCGGCGCGAGCACAAACCACTCGTGCCCGCCCGGCGAAGGATGGATAAGGTCGAACGTCTTGCTCAAGGCCTTCTCCCACTCGCTCGCGCTGGCGCGGCGCGGCGGGTTGTGCAGGCCCTCGATGAACGTCTTGTAAAACAGCGACTCAAGATACGGTCCGAGCCGTGCCAGCGGCACCTTCGGTGGCGGACGCATCCAGTTCGACTTGTCGGTCGGGTGCTCGACGAAGATTGCGTCACGGCCCATCGAGAGCAGTTCGTCCTCCTCCGCCGACTTCGTGCTGCGCACCTTCGGGCCTTGCAGCGGATGCCGCAACAGCAGCGTCTCGTAAAGCAGCACCGCCAGCGCGTGCATGTCTGTCTCGATGCTCGGAAGTTTTTTGCCCGCGACGACCTCTGGCGCGATGTAACCCGGCGTGCCAAGCACCGTCGGTGGCGCAAGCCCCGGCACCACGAGCGAATCAATGTCAATCACGCACGCGTCGCCGCCCTTCGGGTCAATGAGCACGTTGTTGTGCGAAAGATCCGCGTGCGCCAGCCCGGCGTAATGCAGCCGCCGCACCGCGCTGGCCATGATCGAACCGCACTGGAGATACCGCAGGAAATCGCCGCGCTCGTCGTCCGGCAGAAGCTTGCGCACCTTCGCGCTCGTGAACCACTTGCCCTTTTTCTCGCGCTGGTTCCCTGTGCGGTCGCGAAAGAAAAAGTTCTTCCGATACACCGGCGCAACGAGGCCGAGCGCGGGCGAATGGATGTTGTGCCGTCGGAGGAATTCCGGCGGCAGCCCGCGGTCGCTGTCAATGATGCCCGTCGGCCAGCAGAAATGTTTCCTCCAGTAGTCGGCGTGCGCGCCGCTCACGGTCGGGTTGTAGGCCGTGAGGATTTTTTCGAGCCGCCGCTTGCGCTCCAGCCGGTCCGTGAGCTGGCCAAAAAAAAACGCGACGATGTGCTGCCGGTCCTTCGTGAAGAACACCACCTTCTCGCCGCCCGACGCGATGGACTCCTTTTCAAAGACGACTTCGCTGCCGTCCGTCAGCTTGGCTTTGAGATACTCCGGCATGGCGCGCTAAAAGTTCACCGCGGCCGGATGCCGGTGCATCAATAGCGCGGTGCGGTCGTCGAACTCGCCGCGCTTTTCGAACTCCAGCCATTCCGCCAGCGCCCACGCGGCGGACTCCTGCGCAATAAGCGCGGGCTGCGCCGGCTGTGATTTGAAATCCTGCAACGGTTTCTCCACGCCGCTGTAAAACTGTTTGAAAATCTCCGCCGCCTTCGTGCCGATGGGATAGAATGGATCCTCGATGCCGTCGCTGCACAACAGCACGCACTCGATTTCCTCCGGCGCGGTCAACAACTCGATCACCGCGGCTTTTTTGCGCGCCTCGGCGTCCGGCACGAACACGCTTACCTCGCCGCTGTGCTGGCCGGAGTCCGGCGTGCCGATGCGCTGAGACGATTTGTCCTTGCGCAACACGAGCACCGCGCCGTCGCCGACTTGATTCGCCAGCCACGCCTCGTGTTTCTCGCCGCGCCAGTGCAACGCGGTAAGCAGCGTGCAGCGAAAATCCTTCGGGCTGCACCCGCACTTCGCCGCCATCTCGTCGAGCGCGGCGCACGCGGCGATCACCGCGTCTGTCAACTTTGCCTTCAAGTGCGCGAGAAGTTTCTCTTTGTCGTCGGCGATGACCGGCTCGATTTTTTCCAGCGAAGTCATCAGCGCGTCCGTCACTTTGCGCGACGCGACGTGTGACCCGATGCGGCTGAACTTGCACGAACCCGCGCCATCAGAGACGCACAGAACCGTGAGCGGCCCGCGCGCGGCGAAGGCCAGTGCGTCCTCGCGGTGCGTGCCCTTGTTTGCGTGGTCGCGCCCACGCCGCGTCGCGCCGACGATGCGCCAGCCACTCGCCAGCACGCGGTCGAACGCCGCGCAGTCAGAATAAGTTTGCGATGTGAGTTCGGGGAAATGCTTTGCGATTTCCGGCGGGCACCAGTCGTTCATTGCCGGAAGCGATTTCCAAGTCGCGGGCTTCGGTGCTGGCGGTGGCTCGACGTTTTTTTCCTCCGGTTCGGCTGATTTTTTCGCCGCGTCGGTTGATGGAGCTGAAGCGGGCGCGGCGACAGATTTGTTTTCCGCCGGTTTTGCCGGCTCACTCGTCCTGCCTTTCGCTTCGATGGTCGGGCCGCGGAACAGCGTCGCGAACAGTGATGGCTTCACCTCGTCTTTTGGTGGCTCCTTCGCCGGCGCGGGAGTCTTGTCCGTTGGTTTTGACTCGACAGGCTTGGTCTCCGTTGCTTTCGCCTCGGCTGGCTTTGCCAACGCGGCAATCACCGATGACGCAGACTTGTCCTGCGCGGGCAGCGCATCGGATTTTATGACGGTTGAACTGGTAGAAGAAGCGGCCGCCTGAGAGGAAGTTTTCGGCGCGTCGGCCGTCTGAGGCAGATTTTGTGCCGGCGGTTTATCAGGAGGCTTCACGGAATCTTTTACCGCAGGAGCCGGCGCATTTTGCGTTGCTGCCGCTTTGTCCGATGCTGGCGCGTTTGCCTTTGCCGGTTCAAGCGGCGCATTTTTCCCATCCGCAGGCGCGGATTTTTTCTCCGACTTGCTGTCGGCGGGCTTCGAGGAATTGCCGGGAATGAAGCGCTTGAGATTCATCCCTGCCGATCCGTTGCGTGAAATGGAACGAAGGCGGACGAACCCGGCGCGAGTTCACGCCGCGCCGAACCGCTGCAAGAGTTGCCACAGTTCGGCGGCAATTTTCGCGTAGTGCTCGCGCGGGCCGGCCGTGCGTGAGTCGAACCAGCAGATGAACTCCTCGTGCACAACGCGGCACACGTCGGCCTCCGAGCGGCAGTCCCGCAAACGCGGGAGAATCGTCCCGACTTCAGGCTCATACTCATCGGTGTTGGTTTTGGAATTGATGCCAATCGGGTCATGCCGGAACAGCAGCGCCACGGCCGCGTCAAAAAGTTCGCCATACTGTGCCTTCAGGCGCTGTCGCTCTTCGAGAATCTGCTCGCGTGTTCGCGGCATGGCAAATGAGACGGGCGAACAACCCTGTCACCCGCCGATTGTTCCTCACGGGTGAATCACAATCTGCGGCGGCGGCGGCGGCAGCGCGACGCCCTCGGTGGGCGCGGCCGGCGTGGCGCCGATTTTCTGCGAGGTCTGCTTGATCGAGGCCGACACCCATTTGAAGAATTGCTTGAACGCGTCGGGCGTCATCTCCTTCATCACGAGCACGGTCTCGGTGATGTTCTTGAGGATGGCCGGGTCGGCGGCGTCACCGCACGCGACGGCGATGATGTTGCCGGGCCGGCGCGCCTTGAGGTCGGCGGCGAAGTTGTCCCAGCGGTCCGTCGGCGCGCCGTCGGTGAAGACGAACACGAGCGGTTTCCAGTCACCCTTTTTTTCCGGCGTGGTCTTCTGCACTTCGCGCTCGATGCAGTCCATGAGCAGCTTGAGCGCCGCGCCAAACGCGGTCGTGCCGCCGGCGCGGATGTCCGGCGGGTTGAACTGCGACAGCTCGGTGAGCGGCACGATCTGCTGCGCGTTGCTGTCAAAGGTGATGACGCTCAAATACGCGCACTCGACGGCGCTGGGGTCACCCATCAGCTCGTCGCGCAGCGCGCGGATGCCGCTCTTGACGGACTCGATGGGGTTGCCCTGCATGGAGCCGGAACAATCGGCGAGGATATAAACAGGAAGGCGTCTGACAGACATAAGTAGTGGTGCGTTGTGCGCGAAGTGTTCGGGAAAACGCCGCGAGCGGCAAGGAAAAAGCCTTAACGCAGGCGAATCGCGCGCTGTGCCCTGGAATCAAGTTACAGATGGCCGTTCTCAGCCCGTGCAATCCATGCGTGAATCGTGCCGTTGATGGCGTAAGCGTAAAGGACAGCAAACAACAAACCGACTCCCCGATGTAGCCAATCGCGAATCCTCACGAGGCGCAAAGAGAAAACGAATCCGAATGCATATAGAATCCCGTGGGCAAGACCTCCGACCCAGTCAAATTTGCGCTCAAATCCAGCAAAGAATTGGGACGCAAACCCGCCGCGCGATTCGTATGGAACGAAACTGAGTATGAAAATGTCGCTGAAGAGAATCGCGAGAGGCATCATGAGAGCCATACGTTTTTCAGAAAAACGCAAGCTTAACGCAGGTGACTGCTCAATCACGCGGCGTGAGCTAAGTATCATTCCCGCCAAGCCAATTGCCGTCGCGATGTAGATGCGCGAATCGGTCAAAATGCCACGGACAATTGGGTCGGTCATTGTCAATTCTAGCATTTCTGCGCGCACGGGTCGAATCTGTCCCCCGAAGCTGGCATTATGCAATTGGTGGCGGTCACAGTCCGCCGCTACAGGCACGCAGCTCACGCCGTTGTGAGCGCCACGCGGGCATCGCGCGTGATTTGCTCGACCTGCTCGCGGTCGAGCAGGAGCGTGCGGCCCGGTTCGAGCGCGAGCACGGCGACGCCGGATTTGGCGCACGCCTCAAGCGTTTGCGCGCCGATGCACGGGATGTCGAAGCGCATGTCGTGATTGGCTTTCGCGACTTTTACGGCGACGGCGCCGCCGTCCGGGCCGGCAAGTTCGCCGCCGCGCGCGAGGCACTTGTCGGTGCCCTCGAAGCCCTCGACCGCGAGCACGGTGCCGCGCTTGACGACGACGAGCTGGCCGATTTCGAGGCGCGAAATCTCCTTCGCCACGCGCTGACCGAACGTGATGTCCGCGCGCTGCTCGTCGGTGAGTTTTGGGCCGAGGTGAAAACCTTCCGCGGGCATGAGCGGTCGCAGCCACGGCGTCGCCTCGACGAGTTCGACACCGTCCTTTTTCAACTCGTCCGCAATCGCGCCGAAGATGGTGTGGGCGTTCTTCTCCTTCAACTTGAGCAGCGTCGCCATCGCACGGAAATCGGGACGGAGATCAAAGAGATTTTTCGGCGCGATCTGGCCGGCCATGACGCAGTGCCTCACGCCGTGCGCGGTGAAGGTCTCAATGAGTTTCGAGAGCTGGCCGACGCGAAGCCACGTGATTTCATCCACGAGCGGCGCGAGCGCCGGATCGGTCTCGCCCTCGAACGCCACGGCGATGAGCCGCTGCACGCCCATGCCCCGCGCCTGTTGCGCCAGCAGCAACGGCAGCGACCGGCTGCCCGCGATGAGGCCGAGCGTGTGGATGGGTTGGCTCACGGCGTCAGCGTAGCAGGCTCACGGAGAAGGCGGAAGTTTTTCGCGGCGCATGGAATCAAGCGTGGCAAGCACGCGGCAGAGCGCATCGAGCCGCGGCGTGTTGACACCGGCGCGCCGCGCCTGACGCAGCGGTTCGAGGAAAAGGCTCTCCAATTCGAGCGGCTGGCCGCGCTCAAAGTCAATCAGCGTCGAGGCCTTGTAAGCGCCCATCGCACGCGTGTTCGTGATGTTTTTTTCGGCGAGCGATTCCGGCACGGCGAGTCCGAGCGCGTTCGCGGCAGTGATGACTTCGGCCATGAGTTCGCGCACAAGGCGTTCCCATTTTGAATCAGCGAGGAGAATATCGGTCGTGAGGCACGGGCCACGGAAACCCGGCGCGCGGAACTCGGAACGCAGAGAAGTCGAAACCGTTTCCAGCGCGCCATAGCCGGCGACGCCGAGTCCGTTGAACGGGATGTTCCAGATGAGTTTTTCCCAGTGGGCGCGTTCGAGATTGTCGGCGACTTTGCACGGCACGCCGGCGTGGCGAAACTTGCCGGCGATGTCGTGCGTGCGCGGTTCGGGCCAGCGCTGATGCTCGCCCATCACGATCCTGCCGTGCGCGATGTGCTGGATGACGCCCGGCTCCGTGCGGTTGATGCACACATAGCAAAGGCCGCCGAGGATTTGTGAAATGGGAAAAATTCTCGCGAGCGCGGCTTCGTTGCCGAGGCCGTTCTGCAAGGTCATCACCGCCGTGTTTGCGCCGGCCAGCGGCGGGATGAGGCGCGGAAATTCACCATTCGCAGTCGTCTTGAGCGCAATGAGGACGAGGTCGCAGATTCCAATCTCATCCGGAGTCCGCGCGCACCGCGGCTGAACGTGGAAGTCGCCCTCGGCGCTGAGCACGCGCACGCCGCGGCGGCGCACAATGTCGTAGTCGCCGCGGAGCAGGAAGTGAACGTCCTGCCCGTCGCGCAGCAGCTTCGCGCCGTAGTAGCTGCCCACAGCGCCGCATCCGACGACGGCGATCTTCATTCGGTCCGGTTCACGGTGGAAATGAAAAAGGCACTCCGGCGCCGCCGGAGTGCCTTGTGAAAACGGATGGGATTACTTCTTGCCGAGGATGGCGTCCTTGGCGGCCTTGGCGACGCGGAACTTCACGACGCGTTTGGCGGGGACGGTGATGGTCTGGCCGGTCATGGGGCCAAAGCGCATGATCATCTGGCGCGCGGGGCGGTTGGCGAGGACGAGTTTGCCGATGCCGGGGAGCGTGAAGGTGTTCTTCGCGTTCTTGTAGGCGAGTTCAGCCAGGTGGGCGAGAATGCCTGAGGCCTGCTTGCGGGAGATACCGGCCTTTTCAGCGATCGCGCCGGCGAGTGCGGACTTGGTGAGGGCTTTTGCCATAGGTTTTTTTGGTTTTTTATTTGTGATTGGTTCCGTGAAGTCTTGCGACCTGTGGCTGGTTTTATGCGCGTGACACAAGGCGCGCAAGGGAATTTTCCATTTTTTTGAAATTTGTTTTTGCCTGAATCCGCCGGGATTTATGCCATTTTGCCGTCGTGAGCGCGGGCTTGACTTGAGGAATGAAACGAACACCATCTGCGGCGTGGTCGGCCTGTTCACCATCCAGTGCGAGTTCCGCTACAAGATCATCCAAAAGATTTTCGAGGGCGGGATGGGCGTGGTGTATGAGGCCGAGCAGCACGGCGCGCGGGATTTCGTGAAGCGCGTCGCGATCAAGGTCATCCGCCAGAGCTACGCCAACCAGCGCTCGTTCATCGAGAACTTCATCGGCGAGGCCAAGCTCGTCGCCGACCTCATCCACACGAACATCGTCCAGACCTACCACCTCGGCGAGGCGCGCGGCATCTTCTTTATCGCGATGGAGCTCATCCGCGGCGCGAACCTCGAACAGTTCACCCAGCGGCTTACGGACACGAACCGGCAGCTCCCGCGTGAGCTGGCCATCTTCATCGCCAGCCGCGTCGCGCGCGGACTGGCTTACGCGCATTCCAAGACCGACCGCGACGGCAAGCCCCTCGGCATCGTGCACCGCGATGTGAACCTCAAGAACATCATGATCGCCTTCGAGGGCGACGTGAAGCTCACCGACTTCGGCATCGCCAAGGCGCGCGGCTACCTTGCCGACCAGGAGGGCGAGGTCGTCGCCGGCAAGGCCGACTACATGAGCCCCGAGCAGTCGAACTTCCAGATCACGGACAAGCGCTCGGACATCTTCTCCGTCGGCATCGTGCTTGCGCACCTGCTGCTGGGCCGGAACATCTTCAAGGGAAATTCGCTCGCCGAATCGCGCGACCGCATCATGCACATGGAGATACCCGACTTCAAAACGCTCGACCCGCGCATTGACGAGCCACTGGACAAAATCCTCCACCGCTGCCTCGAGCGCGACCTCGACAAGCGCTACCCGACCGCCGAAGACGTGCTCTTCGAGCTGGAGCGCTACATCTACAGTTCCGGCTACGGCCCGACCAACGAGACGCTCGGTCGCTACATCCGCGACCTCTTCGGGCAGGTGGACCCGGCCAAGATGAAGGTCACCAAAACCGGCACGCTCGTCATCGAAAAGCCGGAGATCGCCAAAATGTGACGTTGCCGGCGTCGCGTTCCCCTCGTGAGTTCAAAGTCCAAAGCCAAATCCGCGAAACCGTCGCGCGTGCGAACGACGAAGCGAAATTCCACCGTCACACTCGGTCTCGTTCAAACGAGCTGCTCGGCGAATCCTGACGAAAACTTCCGCAGGACGCTCGCGCGCGCCGAGCAGGCCGCGCGGGACGGCGCGAACATCATCTGCACGCAGGAACTTTTTCGCTCGCAGTATTTCTGCCAGAGCGAGAACCACGACTACTTCAAGCTCGCCGAGCCGATTCCCGGCCCGAGCACGGACGCCTTCTGCAAGCTCGCGAAGCGGCGCGGCGTCGTCATCGTCGCCTCGCTCTTCGAGAAGCGCGCCAGCGGCCTCTACCACAACACCGCCGCGATCATTGACGCGGACGGCTCGCTCCTCGGCATCTACCGCAAGATGCACATCCCGGACGACCCGCTTTACTACGAGAAATTTTACTTCACGCCCGGCGACCTCGGCTTCCGCGCATGGCAGACGAAGTTCGCCAGGATCGGTGTGCTCATCTGCTGGGATCAGTGGTATCCCGAGGCCGCGCGGCTCACAGCACTTCAGGGCGCGGAAATCCTTTTCTACCCGACCGCCATCGGCTGGCATCCGGGCGAGAAAAAAGAATACGGTGTGAACCAGCACGGCGCGTGGGAAACCATCCAGCGCGGCCACGCCGTCGCCAACGGCTGCTACGTCGCCGTCGCGAATCGCATCGGTTTGGAAAAACCGATCGGCGGCGACGGCATCGAGTTTTGGGGACAAAGCTTCGTCGCCGGCACCAGCGGGCAAATCCTCGCGAAGGCCAGCGTGAACCGGGAGGAAAACCTCCTCGTGCCGGTTGACCTCAAGAAGGTGGACGTGACCCGCACGCACTGGCCCTTCCTGCGCGACCGCCGCATAGATGCCTACGGCGATTTGACGAAGCGGCTGATTGATTGAGTTCGCGCCAAACAAGGCGACACGAATGTTTCATACGGCCAAGCTTTCCGAAGGAAAGTCTCTGTGCCTCCGTGTCTCCGTGGCAATCATTCCGGCACGCAGCCGAAGAAGGTCAGATACTTCCCGCACTTCGCCTCGCGCAAAATCAGCAGCGCGAGTTCGAGCGCGTGGTAATCGCCCCACATCGAGCTTTCGCCGTTCGGCACCTTCTGGCCGGGCGCGATGTAATCCCAGCCATTGGGCCGGTGATACACCGAGTGCAGGATAAGCCCCTGATGCTTCGGCGACGTGGAAAGATACGGCTCACTGAAAAGCGTCTCCGCCACGGTCAGGCCGGCCTGCCGGTAACGCGCCCCGTTCTTCTTGTCGCCCTTCGCGGTGAGATAATTGCCGAGGCGGATCAATCCCTGCGCGGCGATGGCGGCGGCAGAGCTGTCCACCGGCTCGTGCGCGTTGAACGGGTCGGCGGGCTTGTTGAGATAGTTTGCAGGAAGGCGATGCAAGTTCGGCGCGCCCGTGTCCCACATCGGGATGCCGTCAGCGCACGAGTTGGCGAGGTAGAAGTCGGCGGTGGCTTGAGCGGCTTCGATAAGTATCGGAGGCATTTCGCCGATGAGAAACGACAACTTTGTTTTGGGCGCAGGATCAATTAGAATTCCACCGAACTTTTTCTCCCAGTCAGATGGGTGGTCGGCTTCTTGATCAACTTCTAACAGCTCCGATAAGCCGCAAATCGCCCACGCCAGTCCGCGCGTCCATGTGCTGAACGGCGAATAGCCCTGTTGCGAATTGGGGCAGCGGAAGACGCCGCTGATAATATTGAACACTGCTTCGTGCGCAACCCGTCCAAGCACCTCGTAGGCATCGCGGCCTTCGCCAAAATAAACATTGTAATGCACTGTGTTCGTTGCGTGCTCCATGAGTCGTTGCCGAAGCGAGATTTCTGCGTCCTGCTCACCCATCAGCGCGTGGCCTAGCGCATGTGCCACCACAAGCGAGCGCAGCGAGCGGATGGTGTCTACGAACAGCGAGTGCGGGCCGTTGAACGAGTGGATGAAGCCCGTGCCGTCCGCAAGCTTCGTCCACCGCGCCGCCTGCACCGCGCCGCTGACCTTGAGCGCGAGTTCGTAAAAATCCTTCTCGCGCTCGTTCCACTCGATCTTCCCCTCGCGCATCAGGCGCAGCAAATTGCCGTAGGTGGAGATGTTGTTGAAGCCGTGGTCATGCACGCCGGTGTGCGAAACGTGCGACGCCATGTGCCGCACCGTGCCGTCGCGTCCGATGTCGAGGAAGCGCCGGTCGCCGGTCGCGTCGAACTGTAGCAGCGCGGAGCCGAACTGGAAACCCTGCGTCCACTCCGTCCAGCCGCGCGAGGTGTATTTGCCCTTCACCGTGAAGACCGGCGTGCCGTCCTGCGGCTTCCACGATTTTTGGATGGCGAGGATTTTTTGCGCGGACAGCTCGAAGAGCCGCTCGATCTGAGGAACGAGCTTTTGCGGCGTGAGCTTGGAATCAATCTTCAGCGGCATGACGCGGCGAGGTTGCCGCGACGCCGGATTTTGCGCGACAAAAAAGCTTTCACGGACACCAGGCCGCTGGCTGAATCGCCCCATGTTCCACAGGCGCACCATTGCCATCGCGCTGGGCTTCGGCTTCATTTTCGCCGCGCGTGCTGCCGAGGTCTGGCCCGGCGAGCGCTGGGAAACCGCCACGCCCGCCGAGGCCGGCCTCGACTCGGCGAAGCTCGCGCAGGCCCGCGACTATGCGCTCACCGGCGGCGGCTCGGGCATGGTCGTGCGCGGCGGCAAGGTCGTCATGACGTGGGGCAGCGTCACGCAGCAATACGACCTCAAGTCCTCGACGAAATCTTTCGGCGCGACCGCGCTCGGCCTTTCCATCGCGGAGGGCAAGGTGCGCCTCGATGACAAGGCTGCGAAGCTGCATCCGAACTTCGGCGTGCCGCCCGAGAGCAACGTGCAGACCGGCTGGCTCGACCAGATCACGCTGCGGCATCTCGCGACGCAGACAGCCGGCTTCGAAAAGCCGGGCGGCTTCACCAACCTGCTCTTCGCGCCCGGCACGCAGTGGCATTACAGCGACGGCGGCCCGAACTGGCTCGCCGAGTGCCTCACGCTCGCGTGGCGGCGCGACTTGAACGATGTGATGTTCGAGTGCGTGTTCACGCCGCTCGGCATCAAGTCCGCGGACCTGCGCTGGCGCGAGAATCAATATCGTCCTCACACGCTCGATGGCATCAAGCGTCGCGAGTTCGGCGCGGGCATCTTTGCAAACGTGGACGCGCTCGCCCGCCACGGCCTGCTCTGGTTGCGCGGTGGACGCTGGGGCGACCGGCAGATTCTCCCGGCGGATTTCGTGCGCGACGCGAGCCGACCTTCAGCGGAAGTCGCTAAACTTTCCGTGCGCGACCCGAAGAATTACGGCAACGCCTCCGCGCACTACGGCTACCTTTGGTGGGACAACGGCGACGGCATGCTCGCGAACGTCCAGCGCGACGCGTTCTGGACGTGGGGCCTTTACGACAGCATCACGCTCGTGGTGCCGAGCCTCGATCTCGTCGTCGCCCGCGCGGGCCAGTCGTGGAAGCGGACGCCCGACGCGGGCCACTACGACGTGCTGCGGCCATTCTTCGAGCCGCTGGTCGCGGCGATTTGCGAGCCGGTGAAGAAAGCCGACGCGGCTCCGGCGAATTCTCCCGCTGCGAAACTTTCACCGCCCTACCCGCCCAGCCCGGTCATCAAGCAACTCACATGGGCGCCGAAGGACACGATCATTCGCAAAGCCAGGGGCAGCGACAACTGGCCGCTCACGTGGGCGGACGACGACGCGCTCTACACCGCTTACGGCGACGGCTGGGGCTTCGAGCCGCTGCTGAAGGAAAAGTTGAGCATGGGCCTCGCGCGCGTGTTCGGCGCGCCACCGGATTTTCACGGTGAAAATCTCCGCGCGGCGATTGAAGCCAAGGGCGACGACAAGAATGGCCACAAGGCGAGTGGCATCCTTTGCGTGAACAGCGAACTCTACCTGCTCGCGCGCAACAAGGGCAACTCGCAGCTCGCGTGGTCCGCCGACCACGCCGCGACATGGATGTGGGCCGGCTGGAAGTTCACCGAGAGCTTCGGCTGCCCGACATTCCTGAACGTTGGCCGCGACTACGCCGGCGCGCGGGACGGCTTCGTTTATGTTTTCTCGCACGACGCCGACAGCGCCTACACACCGGCGGACCGCTTCGTTCTCGCGAGAGTTCCGCGAGACAAGCTGCGCGTGCGCGAAGCGTATGAATTCTTCACAAAGCTGGATTCGCACGGGCAACCGAACTGGTCGCGCGACATCGCGCAACGCGGCGCGGTCTTCACTCACGCGGGCAACTGTTACCGCTCCGGCGTCACTTACAACGCGCCGCTCAAGCGTTATCTGTGGTGCCAGATTTTGCCGAAGAGCAAGCACCCGCAAGGCCCGCGCTTCCAAGGCGGCTTCGGCATTTACGACGCGCCGGAGCCGTGGGGACCGTGGACGACGGTGTTCTTCACCGAGGAATGGGATGTCGGCCCCGGCGAGACGAGCAGCTTCCCGACGAAGTGGATGAGTGGGGACGGCAAGACGCTGTGGCTCGTGTTCAGCGGGAACGATTTCTTCTCGGTGCGGAACGCGACGCTCACAACCGCGAGCAATCCCAGTTTGAAGTGAGTCTCCTCACGTCGGCTTCTACAGGCGGCGGATGTGGAAGCCGCCGTCCACGTTGATGGTCTCGCCCGTGCTGAACGGCAGATAGTCGAGCGCGAGGGCGGCGACGGCGCGGCCCACGTCCTCCGGCGTGCCCCAGCGGCGGATGGGTGAGAGTCCTTCGGCGATGAGCTTGTCGTATTTTTCCTTCACCGGCGCGGTCATGTCGCTCGCGATGACGCCGGGGCAGACCTCAAAAACATTGATGCCGTGATCGGCGAGGCGCGTGGCGTAGAGGCGCGTCATCATGCCGAGCGCGGCCTTCGCGAGGCAGTAATCGCCGCGATTCGTCGAGACCGCGTGGGAACTGATCGAAGAGATGAAGACGATTTTCGCACGGTAGCCGCCGACGTGAGGAGGCGGACCCAACGGTTCCGCGCTCCGCGCTCCGCGCTCCGCGTTTTGTTCAATCATCCACTTCGCGGCGAGTTGTGTGAGGAAGTAAGGCCCCTTCAAGTTCACCGCCATCAGCGCGTCGAAGTTCTCTTCCGTCGCGTCGAGGAGGTCCGCGCGGCCGATGCTCGTGATGCCCGCGTTGTTCACCAGCACATCGAGCCGGGCAAACGTCGCGCGCGTGAACTCAATCAACTTCGCGCGATCCGCCGCCTTGCCCACGTCGCCCTGACAAATTTCCGCGCGAATGGAATGCCCCGTGCCCTTCGCCGCAGCAACGCAATCGGCAGCCGTCTGGCGCGCGGCATCCACGTTGCCAGCGTAGTTGATGACGACATCGAGGCCGGCCTTTGCGAGTTCGAGGGCGATGCCGCGGCCGATGCCGCGCGAAGCGCCGGTGATGAGCGCGACTGGATTCACGCGGCAAGGATGTCAGTGCGACGGCGGCGGGTCAATGCGCGGACGACGGCGCATCCTTCGCCGGGCCGCGCAGTTTCGCGGCGATGGCCACGAGGATGAGCGCCGCCCCGAGCGTGCAGACGATGGCCGCGCCGGTCGGCAGATCGAAACGATACGAGCCGTAGAGGCCGAGCACGCTTGACGCCGTCGCAATCAGCCAACCGATGAGCAGCATCGCGCCGAGCTTGCGCGCGAGGAAGTTCGCGCACACCGCCGGCACGATGAGATACGAGAACACCAGCAGCACGCCGCCGATCTGCACGAAGGTCGTCACCACCGCGCCAAACAGGGCGTAGAAACAAAAGTCCCACCAACGAACGGACAGCCCTTGTGCCGCCACGCCTTCCGGCTCGAAGGACAGTGCGAGGAATTTCCGCCGGAAAATAAAATGCACGACGCCGATGACGACATAGAGCGCGAAGGGCTTGAAGACGTGCTCCGGTTTCTGCAAGTGCAACAGTTCGCCGACGAGCGTGTGGCGCAGTTCCTCGTTGCCGTTCGGACTGTTGTTCAGCAGCAGGATGCCTCCCGCGGCCGCGACGACATAGACGATGCCGATGAGCGCTTCCTGCGGCACCTGATGGTGCGACCGCGAGCGCGTGAAGGTGAAGATGACCGCGCCGATAAGCGTGAAGCCCGCCGACCACGCGTAGGTCTGCCAGTCGTGCGCATCGTGCCGTTGCAGGATGGAGACGCACGCGCCCAGCGCCGCGACCTGCGCGAGCGCGAGGTCCACGAAGATGATCTCGCGCCGGATGATGTGCAGGCCGAGATACACGAGCAGGCCAGGCAGGAGCAGTCCCGCGACGAGCGGCCACTGCATGATGCTGAGGAATTCTTGCATGATCGTTTGGGTTCGGCAGTCACAGACCGCCGCTACATGGGGCGGTTATTTCGCGGATTGAAATGTCTTCGCCAGCGAGTTGACCAGCGCGTCCATCCATTCGATGTAAGTGTCGCCCGCGCCTTTCGCTCCGCCGGGATACGGCGCGAAGTCCAGCAGCATGGCGTCCGTGTGGCCCGCGACGGCTTCGGCGGTTTTGCGGTTGAGGTGCGGCTCGACAACGATCAGGCGGATGTTCTCCGCTTTCATCTTCGCGATGACTTCCGCGAGATGCACGGGCGTGGGCGGGAGGCCGGGCTTAGGTTCGAGGAACAAATCCATGTTCAACTCGAAACGCTTCGCAAAGTAGGGCCATGAGTTGTGATACGTCACGATGCGCCTGCCCTTGAACGGCGCGAGCAGCTTCTGCCACTCGGACAGCTTCGCCTGCAATTTGTCGTCGAACTTCTTCAGGTTCGCCTTGAAGTAATCCGCCGACTTCGGCTCAAGCTGCGCGAACGACTCGGCGATGCGCGCGGCGGCGATACGGCCGTTGAGCGGGTCGGTCGTGTAATGCGGGTTGCCAGCGGCGTGCAGATCGCCCTTCGAGCGGTCGAGCACGGTTGGCACTTCGAGCATGGCGATGCCCTGGTTGCAGAGGATGCGGCCCGGTTTGCCGGCGTCGAGCTTCGTGTTGCGCGCGCCTTCGAGCAGCGGCGGGAGCCAGCCGATTTCCAGTTCCGCGCCGCCCTCGACGAGCGCGTCGGCGTGGTTGAGCTTCACGATGAAGCTCGGCTTGGCGTCCACGAAATGCGGGTCCTCGGTCGGCTTGGCGAGCGTGGTGACGTCCACGCGGTCGCCGCCAATCTCCTTCGCGAGCGCGCCGAAGTCCGGCGTGGTGGCGACGACGTTGAGCTTCGCGTGCGCGGCTGTGGCGAACAGCACGAACGCGGTGGCAAGCAGGAGAATGGGAGAAGTTTTCATGAGTGGAAATCGTTTGATGTCAGAATTCATAAGAAGTGAAGTGCGTTCAATACTTGTGCGCCGAGTGCGCGCCGAGCTGGAATTCCAGTTGCAGCCAGATGCCCTGCGCGTCGCCGAAGTTCTGGCCGTGATCGTAATTGTATTGCAACCGCACCTTCGAGAACTCGCTCGGATACCACGTCAGCGCCGGTGAGATGCGCGTGCGGTCACCGCGGAAAACATCGGTGGCGTCAATGAGGCTGTCATTGCCGCCGACCCATTCGCCGCGCAGGCTCGTGACCCAGTGCGGTTTGAAGCCCCACGACACCTGTGAATAAAAACCGTAGTCGCGCAGGTTCTCCGCGGGCAGAGTGCCGCCGAGCGCGACGGGACGCAACGGATCCGCACCCGCGCCGAAACGCCGCAACAGCGCCTCGGTCTGCCACGACACGAACGGGAAGCCCTCGTGCGCATTTGACGGCTTCCACTTCCAGTAAGCGTCCGCGCCGTAGATTTCCGTCCGGCTCGACGGGCCGGTGGCGTTCGGGCCGAATGCGGCGGACGCGCCAACGAGCAGCGTCTGCGTGTCGGTGAGATCAAACGACGACGCGAGGCGCGGAACGAACAGCAGGTCATCCGCGTGGCTGAACGGGCGATCAATCGTCGCGCGGCCGGCGAAACGCAGCGTGCCCGTGCCGTCGTCGTCGCCGCGGTTGCGGAAGCTGTGCGCGGTGCCGCCGCGCCCGTCGAACACGCCGAGGAACACCTCGGTGTAGAACGGCGTCGGCGCGAGCCACGAAAGCTGCGCGCCGATGTTCCGCAAGCCGTCCGGGCCGAACGTGCGGTTTAGAATGAGAGGCGAGTCCACGAACGCCCACTGGTGCGGGTGCTGCGGATTTTGGCGGCCGAAGTTCGCAAAGAACTGGCCGGCCTTGAGCTGGAGGTTTGCCGGCAGCGAGGTGGATTGAAGATAGGTCTCCTCCAGCTCGATGCTCGTTGCGTTGTCGCGGTCGAGCTTGAGGACGATGTTCGCGAAGCCCTTGAAATACGGGTCCACCGCGCCGTCGAGCGCAACTTCTGCGTTGCGCAGCGAGAAGCCGCGGTTGATGGGGTCGTGGTCGCCGAGCTGCAACCGCGCGGACGGATCGCGGTCGGTGCTCCAGCCGAAATCCATCAGTGCATCGAAGCTGACGTTCATGTAAGCCGAGCCGGCTTTGATGACCGGGATGGGCTGCGACGGCGACCACGGCTGCGGCGTCAGGACGGGCGCGGCCGCTGGAGCTTCTTGAGCGCGGAGGGCGGGTTGTGCGGGCTGCGCCTGCTGAAGCTGCTCGATTTTTTTTGTGAGCGCCTCGATTTGCTCGCGCTGGAGCTTCTGCTGCTTCTCGAAGTTGTCCTGCAGTTCCTTGAGCTGTTTCCGCAGCAGCTCGACTTCGTTTGCCGTCTGGGCCTGCAGCGGCATCGCGCACAGGCAAAGGGCAGACGACCACCCAATCAATAATTTAAGTTTCATATTTTCTCCGGCACAAAGGCCGCCGACATTGGCGGACCAGTTACACTTCACACGGACACGGACTAACGAAGCGGAGTGCGGGAGATGCGTGGCGGGGCGCGGCCCGGAGCGAGCCGAAGGTCAACTGAGGAAAGGAAAACTTGAAGCGCGGGAAACGCGGCGGCGCAGGCAAGAAGAACGATGCCAGCCAGGACCGATGGCGCGCCCGTCGTGAGCACCTGGCTCTTGGTGAAATGGCAGATCGCGCACTGGTGCGCATCGGCGCCGTCACTATGGACGGCCGCGTGAAACGCCGAGGTCGAGGCAAACACCGCCAGCCACACCACGAGCGCGGCGAGGAGGCTCGCGATGCCGGGCTTGAGCGCGGTTCGCAAGGCAGATTGGACTCGCTTCCAGTTCACGGCTTGGGCGGACTAAAGCAGCAGCGGCCCCGGCGGGCAAGCCCGATCGGCCCGGCTACTTCTTGAGCTTCTTCTCGGCTTCTTCGAGTTTCTTGATGAACTTCGCCGGGTTCTTGTCGAAGTCCGGCTTGCAGGAATCGCAGCACAGTTTGATCTCGCGGCCTTGATAGGTGAACACGAAGGGCTTGTCGTCGAGCTTGTCATCCTGCACGAGGCAGACCTTGAGCGGATACGGGATGGCCTTGGCCTTTTTGTCGTCATTCTTGTCTGCCGCAAAGAGCGACGTGGCGAAGGCCGCGAGGCACGCGGCGGTGAAGAGGGCTTTCAGGGTTTTCATCGGTTTGGTGCGGTCAATTTGCGGTTTGGACGCATTACATGGGAAAAACACTCAAACCGCCGGAAAGTTCCGCGGGCCGCTCATCGTCCGCAGCACTGCTTGTATTTCTTGCCGCTGCCGCAGGGGCACGGGTCGTTGCGACCGACTTTCGGGCCGGTGCGGACGGGCTTGGCCTTTTCCGCGGCGGCCGCGGCGGCGGCTTCGCTCACGACATCGCTTGATTTTTTCTGGTCGGCCGCGGGCGCGCCGAACGCGCTCGTTTCCTGATGGCTGGTGATTTGCGGAATGTTGCGGATGAAGTTCTCGAACGCCATCAGACTCGACGCGCTTCGGAAGATGTTATGGCAGATCTCGCTCTTCATGTTGACCATGAGATCCTCGAAGACCTTGCTCGCCTCGATCTTGTATTCGATGAGCGGGTCGCGCTGGCCGTAACCGCGCAGGCCGATGCTGTGGCGCAGGCCGTCCATCGCGTAGAGGTGCTCCTGCCAGAGTTTGTCCACGGCGCTGAGGATCGTGTAGCGCTCAATGCTCTTGAGCGTCTCGGCATCCTCGAAGCTGATCTTCACCTCGTAGGCGTCGCGCACGGCCTTGGCGATGAAGGTGCAGACCGCGAACTGTCCCGCGTTCAACCCGTCGTAGAGCGAGCCGGGCACGGGATTCTCCGACGCCTTTTCAGCGGACGTGATGATCTGCTCCTCGCTCATGCCGATGGGGAAGGTGATGTTCACCCAGTCGGCGAGGCCGCGGATGTTCCACTCGCGCGCGTCCACCTCGTTGTTCGTGAACTGCGTGACCTTGTCGAGCACGACCTCCTCCATGATGTCCATGAGGCGGTCGCGCACGTCGTGGCCGAGGATGATCTCGTTGCGGAAGCCGTAGATGACCTCGCGCTGCTTGTTCATCACGTCGTCGTATTCGAGCGTGCGCTTGCGGGCCTGGAAGTTGTGCTGCTCGACGCGCTTCTGCGCGGTCTGGATGGAGCGGTTCAGCAGCGGATGCTCCAGTTCTTGGTTCTCTTCCTGGCCGAGACGCTCCATCAACTTCACGATGCGGTCAGAGCCAAAGAGGCGCATCAAATCGTCCTCAAGCGAAAGGAAGAAGTGCGACGAGCCGGGATCGCCCTGGCGCGCGCACCGGCCACGCAACTGGCGGTCAATGCGCCGCGCCTCGTGGCGTTCGGTCGCAAGCACATGCAGGCCGCCCAGATCGGGGACGCCGGTGCCGAGTTTGATGTCGGTGCCGCGGCCCGCCATGTTTGTCGCGATGGTGACACTGCCGCGTTGGCCCGCGCGCGCGACGATCTCGGCTTCCTGCTGGTGATACTTCGCGTTGAGGACGGAGTGAACGATGCCGGCCTTCTTGAGCATCTTCGAGAGTAGTTCGCTCACTTCGACAGAAATCGTGCCCACGAGGATGGGCCGGCCTTCGGCGTGGATGCGCTGGATTTCCGCGATGACGGCGTTGTATTTCTCGCGCTTTGTTTTATAGACCGAGTCGTTCATGTCCCGGCGCGCGACCGGGCGGTTCGTCGGGATGACGAGGCAGCCCAGCTTGTAAATGTCCATGAACTCCTGCGCCTCGGTCTCAGCGGTGCCGGTCATGCCCGCGAGCTTGTGGTAAAGGCGGAAGTAATTCTGGATCGTGATGGTCGCGAGCGTCTGCGTCTCGCGCTCGATCTCGACGCCTTCCTTCGCCTCGACGGCCTGGTGCAAGCCGTCGCTCCAGCGGCGGCCCGTCATAAGGCGGCCCGTGTGCTCGTCCACGATGATGACCTTGTTTTCGAGGACGACGTATTGCACTTCGCGCTCGTAGAGGCAGTAGGCCTTGAGAAGCTGGCTGATCGTGTGAATCTTTTCCGCCTTCGCCTCGAAGTCCGCCTGAATCTTCGCCTTCGACTCCAGCCGCTTGCGCGCGTCGGTCTCCGCGCCGTGGTCAATCTCATGAAACGCCGTGATGATGTCCGGCATGACGAACGCGTCGGGATCGTTCGGCGAGAGAAACTTGCGGCCCTTCTCGCTGAGGTCGGCCTCGTGGCTCTTTTCCTCGATGGCGAAGAACAGCTCCTCCTTCTGCGCGTAAAGCTCGACCTTTTTCTGGTCCGTATGCAGCTCCAGTTCGTAATCGTTCATGAGCTTGAGGTTCGCCGGGTCTTCGAGCAGGCGCATGAGGCCCTGTGATTTTGGCTGACCGGTCTTAACGCGGTAGAGCAACATGCCGATCTCGCGCTCGACGGCGTCGGGATTCTGCGGCGGCGGCAAGTCGGTGGCGCGGAGCTTCTTGATCAGCGCCTCGGCCTCGGAAAGAAAACGATCGCAGAGCCTCTGCTGCGCGCGCACGAGCGATTCGATGGCGGGCTTGAGCTCCTCGTAATTCTTGTTGTCCGCGGCTGCGACAGCCGGGCCGCTGATGATGAGCGGCGTGCGCGCCTCATCAATCAGGATCGAGTCCACCTCGTCCACGATGGCGAAGTGATGTCCGCGCTGCACCTGCTCCTCAAGGCTCGTGGCCATGCCGTTGTCGCGCAGGTAATCGAAGCCAAACTCCGCGTTCGTGCCGTAGGTGATGTCGCAGTTGTATTGCTCGCGGCGGATGCTTGGCGACTGGTCATGCAGAATGCAACCGACCGTGAGGCCGACTAACTTATACACCGCGCCCATCCACTCGCCGTCGCGCGCGGCGAGGTAGTCGTTCACCGTCACGACGTGGACGCCGCGGCCGGTGAGCGCGTTGAGATAGACCGGCAGCGTGGCGACGAGCGTCTTGCCTTCGCCGGTGGCCATTTCGGCAATCTTGCCGCTGTGCAGGCCCATGCCGCCGATGAGTTGCACGTCGAAGGGCACCATCTCCCACTTGAGCGGATGGCCACGCACGATGACATCCTGCCCGCACAGGCGGCGGCAGGCGTTCTTCACGACGGCAAAGGCCTCGGGCAGAATTTCATCAAGCCGGCGCGCGAGCTGGGCGTTGTCCTTGATCTGCGAAAGCTCGGCCTTCCACGCGGCGGTCTTGTCACGCAGCGTTTGCTCAGGCTGCGACTGGAGCGCCTGCTCGAACTCGTTGATGCGCGTGACGATGGGGCGCATCCGCTTCAACTCGCGGTCGTTCTTGGAGCCGATGATTTTCTTGAGAATGAATCCGATCATGTCGAAAAAACGTCGCGTGAAGCTACGGGAAGCGCCGGAAGGCGTCAAAGGATTTGCGGCGGATCTTGAAAACGGGTCAGTGTCGGCTTTCATCGGGATTTCCGGGGAATTCCGCGCAGGACATTTCCACCTTCCAACGTAGGATTTCACCCAACGTGCCCATCGGGTGAAGGCCGTATAGGGCGGCGGCACCGATGGTGCTACGATTCTCACGGTTGGGAACAGAACGCGAATCACACCCATGCGCGCCGCCCACTCTGCCCGAATCATCCTGAGCCTGTCCGCCCTCGTGCTTGCGCACGCGGCGTTGGGCGCGCCGTTCGACCCGCCGCCGCCGGGCATCACAAACTTCGTCCGCGCCAACGGGCAGACGGTCATCCAGTTCACGCCGTATCCCTCGGCGCAAATGTTCCGGCTCCTGAGCGCGACGAACATTGGAGCACAATTTCTTTCGGACACGAACGGCGGCCTCAGCGGCTACACTTACTCGTCCACGAACGCAGAGGCGTTCCGCTTCTACTCGCTGCAAGTTACGCCGATGGCGAGCAACGCGCTGCTCACCGCCATCGTGCTCAACCGCCTCGCCTACGGGCCGACGCCGGATGAAATCGAGCGCGTGCTGACGGGGCCGGCGGCCATTGGTCCGCAGGCCTTCATCAACGAGCAGCTCGCGCCGGAGAACCTCGCTGAAACCGGCGTCAATCAACACACGAACATCGCCTTCATCGGCGGCAAGATGGTCAACGCGACCGGCATCGTCTCCGCCGCCAGCGCGAACATCGCCGACCTGCGCGCATGGCACGTGCTGCGCGCCGTGAACGCGAAGCGCCAGTTGCTCGAAGTGCTGCTTCAATTCCTCGAAAACCATTTCGTCACGCAATACTCGAAGTCATCCACGTATCTCGACGCGTTTCTTGGCGGCAGCACGGGCTATCTGGACGACCGCGTGGCGACGCAGTTCGAGTTCCTCGAAAACGACCGCTGGCGCACCGCGCTGCTCAATCCGCAGTGCACGTTTTACGATTTGCTGCGGATCAGCGCCGAAAGCCCCGCGATGATCATCTACCTCGACACAGTGACGAGCCGCGGCGACGGCGGCCGCATCGCGAACGAAAACTACGCGCGCGAGCTGCTCGAGCTTTTCACGTTTGGCGTGGACAACGGCTACGACCAGACGGACGTGACCACGATGTCGCGCTGCTGGACGGGCTGGTATGTCGAGAAAGTGGACCCGACGAACGCCTCCAATCCGTTTGCATCGGCGGCCGGCGGGTTGAAGAGCACCAACATCGGCGTGTGGGCCTTCAACTTCAGGCAGGACCATCACAACACGAACTCGAAATCCATCTTCGTCGGCAAGACAGTGCCCGCGCGGTTCGGCCCGCCGTGGGCCGGACGCGGTTATCAGCTCGACGTCCCGCAGCGCACCGGCACCAACAGCATTCAGGACGGATACGATGTCATCAATCACCTCGCGAACCAGCCGTTCACGGAAGAGTTCCTCAGCGTGAAGCTGTGCCGGTTGTTCGTGCATGACAACTTCGCCATCGGTTACGACTTCACCTCGACGAACCTCACGGCCGAAGGCCAGCTCGTGCTCGCCTGCATGAACGCGTGGGAGAACAGCAACCCCAAAGGACAAGTCCGCGCGGTGCTCGCGACGATTTTCAACTCCGACCTTTTTCGCAGCCACGGCGCTGCGTTCCACAAGGTCAAGACGCCGCTGGAGTTCACCGCGAGCGCCATCCGCGCGCTGCGCACGAGCACAAACGGCACGTTCGCCGCAGGGACTTTTTCAGCGGACACCGACGGCTACTCGATCACCGGCGTGGGCTGGGCGACGAACACCGGTTATAGCAGCTACAACGTGGGCCTCGCGCCGCTCACACGCATGGGCAACATGCTGCTCTTCGACCGCGACGCGCCGAACGGCTACCCGGAGGACGCGCAGGGCTGGATCAGCGGCGGCACGCTCGCCGAACGGTTGCGCTTCGTGCAGACGTTCCTCATCGCGTCCGGCCAGACGGGCAAGAACGATTACAGCTACGTCAACACGAACCTGTGCAATCCGCTCGCACTGTTGCAGGCGAAGCTGCCGTCGCAGTCGCCGCCCGGCAGCGTGAGCAACGCGACGAACGTGGTGGATTATCTTCTCGCCATTTTTTACCCCGGCGAAGGCACAGCGAATCTCGACCTCTATCGCACCGCCGCGATCAACTATCTCAACACGGACGACAACGGCCTCGCGTCACCGTTCAGCAGCCTCAGCGTCAGCGCCACCGCTGGCTCGACCTACGACAACCGTCTACGCGGTGTCGTGGCGATGCTGCTCACGATGGCGCGCTTCCATGAGCAATGACATGAACCACGTCCACGTCATCACCCGGCGCGGTTTCCTCGACCGCGGCACCAAGATTGCGCTCGGCTCCGCGCTCGCCACGCTCACGGACCTGCCGTTCGTGCTCAAGCGCGCGCTGGCCGAAGGCAGCATCGGCGGCAACGGCAAGAAGCTGCTCTTCATCTGGCTGCGCGGGGGCAACGACGCGCTGAACTCCGTCGTCCCCATTCTCGATCCGGCCTACAACAGCTCGAACCGTCCGACCACGTTCCTTCCAAACGATCCCGCGACGGATTATTCGCAGAGCAACATCGCGGCGGATTTCCCGGTGAACTCGACCGCCGGCGCGGCGACGTTCAGCTATAACTTTGCCATCCGGCTCGGGAACGGTTTCGCCGCGATGCATCCGTCGCTGAAGTTTCTCGCGCCGGTCTATAACGCCGGCGACCTCGCGCTCATCTCGCGCGTCGGCTACCCGCGGCAGTCGCGCTCGCACTTCGACTCGCAGAACTACTGGGAGAACGGCACGCCAAACAGCAACTTCACCACTGACGGCATCTTTTACCGCACGATGGTGCAAAGCATCCTCAACGGCACCGCGCGCTCGCCGGGCCTGACGGGCGTCTCGATCCAGTCCGCGCTGCCGCTCATTTTGCGCGGCTCGGCGGCGGCGATGACGAACCTCACCGACCCGACCCGCTACGACTTGCTTGGAATTCCAAACAATTCAACCGGCGCGAACACGAAAGCCTTTGGCGCCGTCACCAACGCGAACACCTTTCCGTATCCGTCGAAGCTCAGCCGCCAGTTGCTCGACCTGCAATACAAGAACCTCACGAGCACGCTGCAAACATTCGCGGGCATCAACTTCACCGATTTCACGCCCGGCACCGCCGGCGACGGAAACGCCTTCGTGGACGACGCGAACACGGACGGCGATGTCGCGCCGTATTATTTGTTCCCGACGATGAACCAGAAGAATGGCGGCGCTTACATGAACGGCCGCACAAACGATTCAACGAAATACGCCGTGCCGACGAGCGCCTACTCGTTCTTCACCAACCTCAAGGCCGCCGCGCTCATCCTGAACCTCACCGACGCCATCCTCACGGGCACGGAGTTCGGCGGCTTCGACACGCACAACGCGGAGGGCGGCACTGTCGGTGCGCACGCGAACCTTCAGCGGCAGATCGCGTGGGCGCTCTACGGGCTGCGGAAGTTCTTCCTGATTTACGGCAAGGGCGGCACCAATCCGCTGCCCGGCGCGCAGGTCGGCTGGAATGATGTCGTCGTCGTGACGCTCTCCGAGTTTGGCCGCACGAGCATCGAGAACACGTCGGCCGGCACCGACCACGCCGAGGCGGGCGCGATGTTCGTCGCCGGCGGCGCGGTGAAGGGCCGTGGAAAAAGCGGCGCAACGACTGGCGTCTTCGGCTGCCACACGAGCGACAGCTACAACGGCCAGTCCGTGCCGTGGGTGCCCGGCCCGTCGGGCGCGGCGCCGGCGAACCCGACCGGCACGATGTTCGGCGTCGTCAACCGCTACTTGCAGCGCTCGATTGATTACCGCTCCGTGCTCGGCAAGATCATCCGTGACCATCTCGGCGCGTCGCAGAACCAGATCAACACCATCATCCCCGGCTACGCCGTCGCAGGCGAGCAGCTCCTCGGCGGCGGCGTTTCCTCGATTGACGGCACGCGCATCGCGGGTGAGCCTCCGTTCA
Organism: uncultured Verrucomicrobiota bacterium; assembly: GCA_964589935.1. Lineage (GTDB taxonomy): Bacteria > Verrucomicrobiota > Verrucomicrobiia > Limisphaerales > VHCN01 > VHCN01. Next base: position 59,751 of record CAZPVD010000007.1, read on the forward strand.
TCTGAGCCGCAACCACGCCGAACTTTTTTCCCGCCGCGTGCAAACGCCACGACTTCTCACGCTAGGCATGCTGCTCGCCGCGCTTTGCCTTCCGCTGAAATCCGCGCGGGCCGCCACCGTCACGCTCGCGCCTGTCGCGGACACGACGTTGATCGAGACCGCGCCGAACAACAACAACGGCAGCCAGACCTTCTTCAACTCCGGCACGACGCAGAACAACACGCGCACGCGCGGGCTGGTCCAGTTCGACTTCACTTCGCAAATTCCCGCAAATTCACTCGTCATCGCGGTGGACTTGGTGATCAACGTCGTGAAGCAGCCCGCCGACGGCTACGCGGCCTCGACGTTCGACCTGCACACAGTGCTCGTGCCGTGGGGCGAGGGCAACAAGATCGCGGCGAATCCCGCAAATCCCGGCCAGGGCGCGCCCGCCTCGGCCGGCGAGGCGACGTGGAACTCGCGGATGCAGGGCATCGCGACGTGGAGCGCGCCCGGCGGCGCGGCGGGCGTGGACTTCGCCGCGGCGGTCAGTGCGTCGCAAACGGTCTATAACTCGGCCAGTTCGCCTTACACGTTTGCCTCGACGCCGGGACTCGTCGCGGACGTTCAGACGTGGGTGAACAATCCGCAGAACAATCACGGATGGATTTTGATCAGCGAGGCGGAGAATACGACGTTCACGGCGCGGCGCTTTGGCTCGCGCGAAGACCCGTTGAACGGCCCGCAACTCATCGTTCAATTTTCGCCGGTGCCGGAGCCGGCGATGCTCTGGGTTGTTGCCTGCGGCGTCGGGTTGGCTCTGTCACGCCGCAATCTTCAACGCTCGCGCGGCGGAGCGGATGGCAGTTCGGTGCGCTGATCGTTGCGGGCCAGTTCAATCAGCGACGCGGCCCAGATTCCCGCGCCGGCGAGCGAGAGGCCGATGAGCCAGCGCGGGTGATACACTGTGGAGAGTTGTTCCAGCTTGTCGCCTTCGAGGATGTTCCCGTTTGTCGTCAGGTCGAAGTAGCGCGCGGCGCCGACGAGGAAAATGACCACGAGCGAAATGAAGCACGCGGCGAAAAGCAGCAGGAACCCGGCGCCCAGCTTCCAGCGGCCGAGATAAATCTGGCCCGCACCCGGCAGGATCAGGTTCAGCGTCACCGCGAAACGGCGGCTGCGTTCGGGCTTGGCGGGCGGAGGTTGCATCATGTGAGCGCGCGGCTCACTGACAATCGGGGCAAATGCCGAAAAATTCCAGCTTGTGTGTGACGGCCTTGAAACCGTTGCGGCGCGCGATGCGCTCCTCGACTTCGCGCGGGAAGCATTCCTCCAGCTCGACAACGTCCGAGCAGCGCACGCAGATGAGGTGGTGATGATGGATGTCCTTGTGCGCGCCGACGAGTTCGAAGCGCGCCACGCCGTCGCCAAAATCAAATCGTTGCACGACGCCAAGCTCCTCAAGCAGGTGCATCGAGCGGTAGATCGTCGCAAGGTCGCAGTCGCCCTTGGGCAGCGCGGCGTGGATTTCCTTGTTCGTGAGCGGATGCGGATGCCGCCGCAGCACGTCGAGGATGGCCTGGCGTGGGCCGGTGATCTTGCGCGCGTGCTCGCGCAGCCGGCCGGTGAGTTCGCCGAGCGGCTCGGGTTCGTGGCGATGGGAGCAGGCGGACTTCATCGCGAAATTCAACGGTGGAACATCACGGTCAGCGTCCCAAGTCCCACGCCGCAGACGATGGCGATGATTTTCGCGAGGTTAAAGCGGTGGCCGTCACTGCTCTCGAACAAAATCGTCGTCGAGATGTGCATGAAAATGCCGATGACAATCGCGGTCAGCTCGCGCGTGTGGTGTGCCAGTTCTGTGAAGCTGCTGATCGCCATGCCGATGGGTGCCATCGCGGCGAACAGGCCGAGATAACCGAGCGCCTTGGGACGGCTCAGGCCCGCGTGCAGCAGCATTACGAGCAGCACGATGGACACGGGATAGTTGTGCAGCACGATGCTCCACAGCAGCATCTGCCGGGACGCGGGATCGTGATGCGTGTGCGGATCGCCCAGCGCCATCGCCTCGACGAACGCGTGCAGGCACAGTCCCATTAGCACGCCGATGGGAACCGCCACGCGCGCGATCCCCGGCCCGTGATGGTGATGATGTTCTCCCGGCCCGTGCGAGTGGCCATGGTGATCGTCGTGGTCGTGGCCGTTGTGCGCCTGCAACGAGTGTCCGTGCTCTACCCCCTGCGAAAACGAGTCGAGGATAATCTGGATGAAGAAGCCGACGAGGATGAGCGCGCCAACGAGATACTGGCTGGTCTGCCCTTCGCCCACGCCGTGCTCGTAAAGTTCGGGCAGCAGGTGCAGAAAAGTGATGGAGAGCAGATACGCGCCGGTGAAGGAATTGAACAGCTTGACGTAGCTGCGTTCCTCAAGGCGGAACCAGATGACCGTCACCGCGCCGGCGATGATCGTGGAGAGGAGGATGAAATAATCCATGCCCGGTGTCGGTTGAACTCAGTCTCGGCGCGCGAAATTCTTTCTGCAAATCATTTGCAACACGGTGCCGAACAAAAGCCCGCAGGCATGGCCGGCGGGCTTTTGGTGAAAGTTACTTCATCAGCAGCATCTGGCGCGCGCGCTTGATGGCCGTGGTGAGGCGGCGCTGGTAGTGCGCGGGCAGGCCGGTGTATTTGCGCGGCAGGATGCGGCCGCTGTCGGTCACGAACTGCCGGAGCAGGTTGACGTTCTTGTAGTCGAGCATGTCCACGGTGAAGTCAATCTTCGGCTTCGGCCGGGGCGTGCGGTTCTCGGTGCGCTGGCCGCGGCGTCCGCGGGTTTCGTCTTTCTCGGAGCGGTTTTTGCGGGGCATGGCTACTTGATTTCCTTGTGGAGTGTGTGGCGTCGGAGGGCCGGGTTGTATTTCATGAGTTCCAGTTTCTCCGAGCCGGTCCTCTTGTTGCGCGTGGTGGTGTAGCGTGAGGGCGCCTTGCGTTCCTTGCGCGCTTCAGTGCATTCGATGGTGACGGTTTCGCGTGGCATAAATTATTCCTTTTCCTTTCCGGCCTTTTCCTCGGGCTCGTCCTCTTCCTCGACCGGCTCGGGTGCGCCGGCGCTGTCAACAGTGCCGAGCGCGCCGAGGCGCTTCTGACGAACGGCGCCCTCGCGTTCGAGCTGGGCCTGGGCCTCGACGGTGAAGCGCGTCCACGGGATTGCCTCAAGGCGGGCGGACGGGATGTTCTTGCCGGTGAGTTCGCAGACACCGTAAGTGCCCTTCTCGATGCGCTTGAGCGCCTCCTCGATCTCGTAGATCGCATCCTGGTCGGACGAGAGAAGGCTCAGCGCGAAGTCGCGGTCAAAGTTGTCGGTGCCCGAGTCGGCCATGTGGAGGCTGTAGCTGGCCATCTGCTCGGCGGATTCCTTGGCAAGGCCGCTCATCTGGTTGAGCAGGCGGTCGCGCAAATCGAGAAGCGTGTCGTAATATCTCTGCCACTCCTTGCGGACCTTGGCCTTGCCGTTGGGCGTGTAGCGGGGCTTCACGACGGTGGCTTTTTTCACCGGTCCAATGCCAAGGATGGACGCCGCGGAAGCGGCGCCGATGGATTTGCCCTTCTTGGCCGCCGGCGCGGTGGCCTTCTTGGCGGCGGTTTTCTTCTTATTTGTCACAGCAAAAAACGGTTGATTTCGCTTGAGAAAGGCGTCGTCGCGCGTCATCGCCGGGCGGCGCCGTCCGTCAAGAGTGCGCGAATGTAACAAAGGACTTCAAATACGCCACAAAAATTTTGGGAAAATTTCTGCGGTAAAATCCTGAGTCAACCAAGCACCGCACGGGACCTTGCGATGAATGAACTCGCAGGCTTTGAAGGCGAATTCTGCCTCAGGAAAATGGGCGATTGGGAGCGGTCGCGCGGAATCAGCCCTTCTCGATGCAGGCGTAGGCGTTGTGGTTGTGGATGCTTTCGAAGTTCTCCGCCTCGACGCGATACCACGTCACGTCGGGATGCGCGTTGAGCTTCGTCGCAACGTTGCGAACGAGGTCCTCGACAAAGACGGGATTCTCATACGCGCGCTCCGTGACGGCCTTTTCATCCTGCCGCTTGAGGAGCGAGTAGAGTTCGCTGCTCGCGCTGGCCTCGACGAGCGCGATGATGTCCTCAATCCAGATCGGCTTGCGCGAGCGCGTCGCCACGGTGCAGTGCCCGCGCTGGTTGTGCGCGCCGTATTTGCTGATGGCCTTCGAGCACGGGCACAACGTCGTGACCGGCGTGATGACCGTGAGCACAAAATCAATCTCCTTGCCGATGGCCGTCGCGTCGAAGCGCGCCGTGTAATCCATCACGCTCGTCATGCCGGTCACGGGCGCCTTTTTCGTAAGGAAGAACGGGAACTCCATTTCGAGGTGCGCCGCGTTGGCCTTCAGCTTCTGCTGCATCGCAAACAGAATGTCCTCGATGTTCTCGACGTGGACGACGCTGCCGTGCGCGTTGAGCACCTCGATGAAGCGGCTCATGTGCGTGCCCTTGAACTCCTTCGGCAGATCCACAAACATGCCGATCGTGGCGATGGTGTTCTGCGTCGCGTGCGCCTTGTCGCGGACGGTAATGGGGAAGCGCAGCCCGCGCACGCCGACCTTGTCAATGCGCAGCTCGCGATGGTCGCGCCCGCTCTGCACGTCGTGCAACGGCGCGCGGGCCTTCGCATCGGCGGCCCACGGCGCGACGGCGAACTCGGACTCGCTGTGTCGAATCATGCCGCAGTTTAGCAGCCGCCGCCCGCATTGCAAAAGCCAATTGCAGCCCACTTGCAGCGCAGGCGGCGAGGAATGAAACCCCGGCCCTCAGTTCATCGCCGACAATTTACCAGCCTCGGCTTCCCATTCGGGATTCAGTTGCGCCAGCCGCTCCTGCGCGTGCAGCAGCTCGCGATTCACCTCCACGGCGTGGCCCGGCTTTTCGTAAGTCGCTGGATTTTCCAGCTCCGCGGTGAGTTCACCAAGGTGCGTCTCGATCTGCAAAATCTCGGCTTCGAGCCGGCTCACAATTTCCTGCTGTGCCTTGCGCTCGCGGGAGCGGGCCTGGCGTTGCTCGGCTTCAAAACGCTTTTGATCCTTGCGCGAGGCGGCGGGGTTGCGCGGTTGTGCGGCCTTTTTCTGTTCCGTGGAATGGCCGCGCGACGGCGTGTGACTGCCCGTTGACGTGAGCGCCGCGCGCGCGGACAGGGCCTTGGTCTTGTCGAGGTAATACTGGTAGCCGCCGGGATAATGCGTGAGTTGGCCCGCGTTCACGTGAACAACGTGATTCGCCATCGCGCGGATGAAATAAACGTCGTGGCTGATGAAAATGAGCGTGCCCTGAAACTGGTCGAGCGCGTAGGCCAGCGCGTCAATGCTCGCCATGTCGAGGTGCGTGGTCGGCTCATCCATCAGCAGGAGGTTCGGCGGATCGAGCAGGAGCTTCACGAGCGCGAGGCGGCTTTTTTCGCCGCCACTGAGCACGCCGACCTTCTTGAAGACGTCGTCGCCCTTGAAAAGAAAACAGCCCAGCAACGTGCGCACGAACTGCTCGGTCACCCGCTGCGGCGTGTCCATCGCCTCCTCGAACACGGTGTGCGCCGGGTTCAGCATCTCGACGCGGTTCTGTGAGTAGTATCCCGCCTTGACGTTGTGGCCGAGCGTGCGCGTGCCGCCCTGCGGCTTGACGACCTCGGCCAGGATTTTCAGCAGCGTGGATTTCCCGGCGCCGTTCGGCCCGACGAGCACGATGCGCTGGCCGCGCTCGGCCTTAAACTCCATGCCGCGATACACCACGTTGTCGCCGTAGGCGTGGTGGATGTCTTCGAGCGTGATGACCTTCAGGCCGCTGCGCTGCGGTTGCGGGAATGAAAAACTCACCTTCCGCTCGTCGTTCGCCGGCGCCTCGATTTTTTCCATGCGCTCGACCTGCTTGAGCTTGCTCTGCGCCTGCGCGGCCTTGGAAGCCTTCGCGCGGAAGCGGGTCACGAACTCCATGAGCTGCCCGATCTCGCGCTGCTGGTTTTTATAGGCGGCGAGAAGCTGCTCCTCGTAGGCCGCGCGTTGTTCGAGGTAATCGTCGTAGTTGCCGCGATAGCGGATGAGCTTGCTCTGGCGGATTTCCACGATGCTGCCGACCAGCCGGTTGAGAAACTCGCGGTCGTGCGAGATGACCAGGATCGCGCCGGGATAATACTGCAAATACTCCTGCAGCCAAAGTAGCGCCTCGAGGTCGAGATGGTTCGTCGGCTCGTCGAGCATCAACAGGTCCGGCTCCTGCACGAGCAGGCGCGCGAGGTGCGCGCGCATCACCCAGCCACCGCTCAATTCACTCGCGCGACGCTCGAAATCCCTTTCGCGAAAGCCCAGGCCGGCGAGAATCTGCTTCGCCTTCGCGTCGAGCTGGTAGCCGCCCAGTTCGTTGTAGCGGTCGTGCGCGTTGTCGTGAATTTCCTCGATGTGCAACGCCTCGACGGGATGGTCAGCTTCCCATGCCTTGATGAGGCGGCGGAGTTTCACGAAGTCGGGCGTGATGGCGGTGGCGAGTTCGATGACCGTTTCATCGCCGGCCGGCGCGCTTTCCTGCGGGAGGTAGCCGACGGTCACGCCGCGCTCACGGCTGACCTGTCCGTCGTCCGGCGATTCCGTGCCGAGGATGATTGAAAAAAGCGTGGTCTTGCCCGCACCGTTGGGACCGACCAGCCCGATGCGGTCCGCGCGATTGACCTGCAACGCAGCCTCGTCGAACAAAACCCGCCCGCCGTGCGCCTTGCTGATTTCGGAAAGAGTCAACATGAGGCGGGGGAATCTACGGTGCGCGCGAAGAAACTCAAGGACGGCTTGGCAGGACCGACGCGCGGCGGTATTGGCGCAGCAACGATTCGAACGAATCCATTTTCCTGCGCCGCCAAGAAATTGCAGCGAGGTCTTGGCTGAATCCTGATGAACGGATCGGCAGGCGTGGTTATTTCTTCGCCGCAATGGGGCGGATCTTGATGTTGCGGAACGAAACTTCCCCGTGGTCGCCCTGCAACGCAAGGTAGCCGATGTTCGACTTGGCGAAGAGCGGCATCTTCCCGAATTTGCTCCTGGCCACGCGCGTGTTGAAATCTTCGCTGCCCAGCACATACTCGAAATACTTCACCCCGTTGATGACGTGCTCGCACTTGTCGGGGCTGATGACCACACGAATGTGATTCCACTCACCGGCGGGCTTGGTGGCGTCCAGCGGCTTGCCGGTCTTCGGGTCATCCGGCGGCTGGTAGAGGCCGTAAAGCCAGCCGCAGCGTTGCGGGTCTTTCGCTTCCTTGTTGTCCTCAAGCTGAATCTCCGGCCCGGTCTGCCAGACACGCGCACCCTCGTCCGTGATGTGGAACATGATGCCGCTGTTGCCGGCCACTGAGATGTTGTAATCCAGTTCCAGCTCGAACCAGTCGAACTTGTCAGTGGTGACGATGTCGCCGGCGTTGTGCGGATCAACGCAGGCCAGCGTGCCGTCCTTGACCTGCCAGCCGGGGCGGACGCCCTCGGCCTTGAAGTTGTGCCAGCCGTTGAGGGTCTTGCCGTCGAAGAGCAATTTCCACCCGGCGGCTTTCTCGGCGTCGGTGAGGGTATTGATCTTCGCGTCCTCGGCGGCGAGGCGAACGACGGCGATAGAAGTCAGCGCAAGGGCAATTGAAAAGAAACGTTTCATGGCGCGGGAGGTTAATCGAATGAAGGCGCGGCGACAATGAGAATGGTGTCAGTGTTTCCGTCCGAAGTGCCGGTCTGCGAACGCAAGATACTGCTCCCAGTCGTAGTCCAGCACGTCGTGCTTGCCGGTGCGGACATGATAGCCGATGGCGTCGCCGACAGGTTTGTTCACCGCGGGCCATTCGCCAACACCAAGACCGGCTTTCTTGAAAAGCGCATAGACTGGCTCGGCGTTTTTCGCCGAAAGAAACTCACCCTTGGGATCGGCCCATCGGTCTTCCTCGGCACTGGCCACATACACGGGCCGCGGCGCGGCGAGCGCGACGAGCATGTGCGCGTCGAACGGCAGCGCGGCGACGTTTGTGTTGTATTGCTTGTAGTTCGCGCAGAACCAGTGCGGGAAGCTCGTGTTGATGCGCTCGACCGTCTCCCCAAAGTTGCGCCGCGAAAGGGCCGCGCCGCTCTCCCCGGAGTCGTTCGAGATGACGAGTGCGAACCGCTCGTCGCTCGCGCCGGCCCACAACGCCGCCTTGCCCATGCGCGAATGCCCGATCACGGCGACGTGCTTCGCGTCAATGTCGCGGTCAGTTTCGAGATAATCCAGCGCGCGGCTCAGGCCCCACGCCCACGCGGCGATTGCGCCCCAGTCGTCTAGCGCAAACTCGCTCTTGCCCGTTTTTTTCAAAAAATATCCGCGCACACCGTGATGCCAGCCCGTCGCGTAATCCGGCTCGATGTCCGCGCGCGGAATTGTCGCCAGCGCGTAGCCGCGCGCCATCAGCGTCTCGACTGCCCAACTGCCGATGCTTTTGCCGCGCGTCGTTTCGGCGGGGCGCGTGAGTTCGTCGCGCTTCTCCTTGTTGTTCCACGTCCACTGCTCGTGGATCGTGATGCCCGGATCGGCGACAATGGTGTGGTTGCCCTCGAAGTTCACACCGACGAACGCCGGCGCGGGCTTCTTCGCTCCGTTCGGCACGTAGAGCAGGATGTGCGTCACAGCCGCGTCTTTTTCCGCGCCGAAGTGAACGGTGATTTCCTTGCGCGTCGCCTTGCCGCCAAGCGCGTTTTTGTCCGTGGAAGTGACTTCAAACTTCATGTCCTTCGGTCGGGCCGGGCTGCGTCCGTGCATCTGCGAGCGGAACAGCTCGAGTATTTCTGGCCGGCGTTTTTTCTGCCATGTTTTGGCATCGGCGACTTTCGTTCCGTCGGCGCACACGAGCGGATCGGGCAGCGTGAAGTCGCCAACTTTCGATTCATCATAGTTGGCGCCGGCGGGCTGGGCTTCGGAATGTTCCATGCCGAGAATGAGCGTTGCCGCCGTGAGCGCGGCGATTTTGCGGAGGGACAATTTCATGCGCCGAGCATAACCGGCCGCACGTGCGTGGCAAGCCGGCTTGACCCACGCGCCGCTCCGCCGGACACTGCCCGCACCGTGAGCACAGAGCACACGCCGCAGCCTCGGTCCGCGGACACAACCGCCAAGCCCAACATGGCGCAGGCGGGCTGTCGGGTCGGCGTAGATCAGGTGTGGTTCGTCCGGGAGCGGCTCGTGATTTGCGCGCTGCGCGAGATGCCCGACTGGGTCGTGCGCGCGAACCAGCGCCTCCCGATTTTTTTCCAGGGCAAAAAATATTACCTCCGCGCGAAGGGCGAGGCCACGCCGCCGCACGCCGCGCGTTATGAACTTTCGCCGTGGATCGAGGGCGAAACGACCGAGTCCTCCTTCGTCATCCATTACGACGAGCTTTACGTGCAGCACCGCGAGGAGGCCGCGCGCGCGGAACGGCACGCCACAATCGGACGATGGGTGCTGCTGCCGCTAAGCCCGCTGCTCGGTTTCCTCTGGTCGCGGACGAAGCAGCGCGTGCTCGACCCGCACGGCATCAACGCGCGCACAGTGACGATCATGTCGCTGTGGATCGAGCTGCTCGCGACGCTGGCACTCTCGATCCTCTGGAGCGGCAGCGGCGGGCTGTCCACGGTCTTCATCGGGCCGTTCGAGGGCTACACGTTCGGCTGGACGCTCAAGCACGCGCTCTACGCGCTCGCGATGCTGCTCCAGCTCTGGACCGACGCGGTGGTGCGCTACGACGACATCCTGTGCGAGGAGGAATTTCCCAGCGGCCTGCTCGAATGGCCCGTGCGCAAGACGCGCCGCCTGCTCGGCAACAAGTGGTGAGGGAACTTTCGATTTGCGTCGCGCGCCACGGCGTCCAAACTCCCGCCATGCCTCGCCCATTTTACGCCATCGCACTCGCGCTGTTGTTCGTCACCACTGCTTCCGCGCAAAACGCACTACAGACCAACGACGCCTCGCAAGCCTTCCTCAATTTCGTCAAGGCCCGCGCCGCTGAACTGCGCGCCAACGACAAGCCGCCCGCCTCGCTCGCGGACTGGAACAAACAGCGCGCCGCTCTGCGCGCAAACTTAATGAAAGCGTGGGGCGACTGGCCGAAGCAACCCGCACCGCTGAACGCGAAGAAACTCGGCGAACTCCAGCGCGACGGCTATCGCGTGGAAAAAATCATTTTCCAAACTTTTCCCGGCGTATGGATGACCGCGAACGCCTACGTGCCGGACAGGCCCGGTAAGCTTCCCGCCGTGCTGTGCGTTCACGGACATTGGCGCGGCGCGAAGCAGGACCCCGTCGTGCAGTCGCGCTGCATCGGGCTGGCGAAGCTCGGCTTCTTCGTGCTCGTCGTGGACGCCTTCGGCGCGGGCGAGCGCGGCATTTCAAAAAATCTCGGCGAGTATCATGGCGAGATGGTCGCAGCCACATTGTTTCCTGTCGGCCTGCCGCTGAGTGGGCTGCAAGTTTATGAGAATATGCGCGCTGTGGATTACCTGCTCACGCGGCCGGAAGTGGACGGCACGCGGCTCGGCATCACGGGCGCGAGCGGCGGCGGCAACCAGACGATGTATGCGGGCGCGTTCGACGAGCGCTTCAAGGCCGTCGTGCCCGTGTGCTCCGTCGGCAATTACCAGGCCTATCTCGGCGCGGCGTGCTGTATGTGCGAGGTCGTGCCCGGCGCGCTGCGCTTCACCGAGGAGTGGGGACTGCTCGCACTTGTCGCACCGCGCGCGCTCATGGTCGTGAGCGCGACGAAGGACGCGCCGCAATTCTCAGTCGCGGCGGCGAAGAAATCCCTCGCGCTCGCGGAACCGGTCTTCGCGCTGCACGGCAAGCCGGAGAACGTGCGACACGCTATCTTCGAATCGCCGCACGATTACAGCCGCGCGATGCGCGAGGCGATGTATGGCTGGATGATTAAGCACTTGAAGGGCGAAGGCGACGGCTCGCCCATCCCCGAACCAGAAATCAAGGTCGAAGACCCCGAAACTCTGCGCTGCTTCCCCGGCCAGACGCGGCCGGATAACTGGGTGACGATACCGAAATATGCGATGGGCGCGGGCAAAGCGGCGTTGATGGAGCGGTCGCCGTCGGTGGCGAATTTCAAACAGCAGAAGCCGAAGATGCTGATGGCGTTGGAGAACAATGTCCTCAACGGTGGACACACCATCAAGCAAGCCAAACGGGAAATGAATGTTGTGTCAGGTGGGATTTCCAAGCGGAGGTTTCGTGTTTTTTCAGAAGACGGCGTGATATTAAATGTGGGAGAGGTGTTTTGGATGAAGTCTGAAGGCCCCTTGTTTGTGCAGTTAGACCTGGATGGATGGGGTTCCAAATGGACAAAGGATTTCGGTGAATTGATGTGGGAGAATCATTACCGTCGGTTCAACCTCGACCTGAGAGGAACTGGTGCATTGGCGCTTCCTCAAGACAAGGTTGGTCGCGCGCCTGACCACAATTCCGCCGAGTGGTCCATGTGGCTGGGCCGCCCGCTCTTGGGCCAATGGGTGCGGGACGTTCGTGAACTTTTGAGTGAGATCGAATCACATTCACCCGACAAGAAGCTGCCTGACACAACGCTGGTTGCTTGCGGCCCAGCCGGCGTGGTCGCGCTCTGCGCTGCCGCGCTCGACCAACGCATCACGCGCGTCGTCACCGTCGGCTCGCTCGCGAGTTATCTCACGGATGAGCCGTATGAAAATCAGCGGCTCGGCATCATGGCGCCGGGCATCGTGCGTGACGTGGGCGACATCCCGCAACTCGCCGCGCTCATCGCGCCGCGCAAGCTCGTCATCGCCGGCGGCGTGACCGGCGGCGGCAAACTGCTCGACGAGGCCGCGTTAAAAAAACAGTTTGAGTTCACGCAGCGCGTTTACGAACAGCAGAAGGCCGGCTCCGCGCTGACGATTCTCTCCTCCACCAATGCCGCCGACATTGTGCGCGCGTTGAAGTAATCCGGTTCTCAGCTTCACCTGTTCCGGCGCGCTGCGGCGTCGTGCTGGTCAAACAATGCCCACGCAATGCCAAGCGAGGGTTGGCCGCGATTCGCGGTCCCGTGCAGGTTCGCCGCATGAATGCGACAGACCCGATGTGGCGGAAAACCGGCGCAAATTCTTTTGTGAGAAAATTTCTTCCGAGGACACTTGCAGTTGCGTTGATGCTCGCGCTGACAACTCGCTGGCCCTTCGCCGCGGCGCAACAAGCCAGGCCCGTTGATCCGACGCTCACGCTCACCGAGGAGGCCGTCGTCACCGACGCGCCGAACGTGCCGCCGCCGATCCGCCGCACGCAGCCGGCGCGCGTCATCGTGCGGCTCGAAGTGCGCGAGGTGACGAAGCGCCTCGCCGACGGCGTGGACTATGTTTTCTGGACGTTCGGCGGCGACGTGCCGGGCAGCTTCATCCGCATCCGCGAGGGCGATCTGGTCGAATTCCACCTCGACAACCATCCGTCGAGCAAGATGCCGCACAACATTGACCTGCACGCCGTGACCGGGCCGGGCGGCGGCGCGACATCATCCTTCACCGCGCCGGGGCACAGCTCGCAGTTTTCGTTCAAGGCGCTGAATCCGGGCCTTTACGTGTATCACTGCGCGACCGCACCGGTCGGCATGCACGTGGCGAACGGCATGTATGGCCTGATCCTCGTCGAGCCAAAGGGCGGCCTGCCGCCGGTGGACCGCGAATTCTACGTGATGCAGGGCGAGTTTTACACGACGGGCAAGTTCGGCGAGGAAGGTTTGCAGAGCTTCTCGATGGAGAAGGCCGTGGACGAACGGCCCAGCTACGTCGTCTTCAACGGCGCGGTCAACTCGCTCGTCGGCGACCGCGCGCTGCGGGCAAAGGTCGGCGAGCGCATCCGCCTCTACATCGGCAACGGCGGGCCGAACCTCGTCAGCTCGTTCCACGTCATCGGGGAGATTTTCGACACGGTGTATCAGGAGGGCGGTGTGGTGCCGACGCAGCGCAACGTCCAGACGACGCTCATCCCTGCGGGCGGCTCGGCTATGGTCGAGTTCAAGGTCGAGGTGCCAGGCACGTTCATCCTCGTGGATCATTCGCTCTTCCGCGCCTTCAACAAGGGTGCGCTCGGCATGTTGAAGGTGGACGGCCCGCCCGACTTGCTCGTCTATTCCGGCAAGGAAGTGGACGCGATTTATCTCGGCCGCCAAGCCGAGGCCGGCTCCGAATCGGAGAAAAGAATCGCGCAGCTCCAGGCGCAGATGAAGGAAGCCATCAAGACCGATTCGAAGATCGCCGGCCTGACGAAGGAAATCCAAATCGAGCGCGGCAAGCAGGTCTTCATGCAGACGTGCTTCGTGTGCCATCAGGTCAGCGGCGAGGGCATTCCCGGCCAGATTCCGCCGCTCGCCAAGTCGGACTTCCTCATGGCGGACAAGGACCGCTCGATCCGCATCGTGCTGCAAGGCCTGACCGGCGAGCAGGTCGTCAAGGGCCAGAAGTTCAACGGCGTGATGATTCCGTTGAACTACCTCGCTGACGATCAAATCGCCAACGCGCTCACCTACGTGCGCAACAGTTGGGGCAACTCCGGCGACGCTGTCACGGCCGCCGAAGTGCAGCGCATCCGCTCCGAAGCGCCGCCGCCGAAGGCAAATCCATTCGAGTAAGCCATGTGTTGCGTCGCAAAACTTTTTCTTCGCGCCGCGCTGCTGGCTGCGATTGCGATTTTCGCAGGCGACGCGCCACCGGGCATGATGCGCGTGCCGGCGGGCGTCCACACGCCGCTCTTCCGCAGCCAGACCGAGCCGAAGGAAGTTCGCGTGAACGCTTTCCTGCTCGATGTCACGCCAGTAACGAACGAGCAGTTCCTCGACTTCGTCCGCGCCAATCCGCAGTGGCAACGCTCGCGCGTGAAGCGCCTCTTCGCCGACGAATCCTACCTGCGCCACTGGGCCGGCGACCTTGACATCGGCGCGGACCCGCTTGCGGCGCGGCAACCTGTGACGCATGTCTCGTGGTTCGCGGCCAAGGCGTATTGCGCGTGGCGCGGCGGTCGGCTGCCGACGACCGCCGAGTGGGAATACGCCGCCAGCGCGGGCTTCGACCGCGCCGACGGCGTGAACGACGCGCGCTTCGTCGCCGCGCTGAACCGCTGGTATTCGACGCCGTCGCCGGCAAAGCTCCCGCCGGTCGCGTCGGGCCGCGCGAATGTCTTCGGCCTTCACGACCTGCACGGCCTCGTGTGGGAGTGGACATCCGACTTCAACTCCGCGCTCGTGACCGGCGACGCGCGCGGCGACACGGACCTCGAGCGGCAGTTGTTCTGCGGCAGCGGCTCGCAGGGCGCGAGCGACCGCGCGAACTACCCGGCCTTCATGCGCGAGGCGTTCCGCAGCAGCCTCAAGGCAAACTACGCCGTGCCCAACCTCGGCTTCCGTTGCGCGAAGGATTTATGAAACGAATGCGCGCAATTTTCTCCGCCGTTTTGCTGGCGTTCGCTGTCAACGCCGCAGAAACGAATTCGCCGCCGAAGGAAAAACCGCCATGCTGCCGCGTGCTCGCGCCGTCGGGCCGTTACACCGACCGCTCGCTTTACCAGCTCGACTCGACGTGGACTTCCGACGTGGGCCGCGACGTGAAGCTCGGCGTGCTGCAAGGCCGCGTGCAGGTCGTGGCGATGTTCTTCACCTCGTGCGAATTCGCCTGCCCGGTCATTGTGAACGACCTGCGGCGCATCCAGGCCGCGCTGCCGGAGCCGCTGCGCGACCGCGTGGACTTTCTGCTCGTGAGCTTCGATTCCAAACGCGACACGCCGGAGGCGTTGCGCGCGTATCGCGAACGGCAGAAGCTCGACGCTGCGCACTGGACGCTGCTGCGCGGCAAACCCGACGACGTGCGCGAACTCGCCGCGCTGCTCGGCGTGAACTACCGCGAGGACGCGCGCGGGCAGTTCGCGCACTCGAACCTCATCACCGTGCTGAATCCGCAGGGCGAAATCATCCATCAACAGGCCGGGCTGAACAGCGATCCCGCGCCCACCATCGCGGCGATTCAACGCGCACTTGCTTCTCCGACGAAAAACTAAGCCGCGCCGCGCTGGCGCCGGGCTTCGTAGAGAAAGGCCGCGGTTGCGCTGCCGACGTTCAGCGAGTCCACGCCGAGGTGCATTGGTATCACAACACAATCATCGCACGCGGCGCGCACTTCCTCGGAAATCCCGTGGCCTTCGCTGCCGAAGACGATGCAACAATCGCCGGTGAAATCCGCCTGCGACAGCTTGCGTTCATCCGTGTGCGGATGCGCGGCGATGGAGCGCACGCCGTGGCGGCGAAGTTTGCGCAGCGCATCGGCAAGCGAGCGCGGCTCGACGAAGGGCAGCTTGAAGATCGCGCCCATCGAGTTGCGCACGGAGCGGCGGATGTAGGGATGCGAGCACGTCTCGCCCACGAGCAGCGCCTGCACGCCGAACGCGGCGCAGTTGCGCACGACGACGCCCATGTTTTCCGCGCTCGTCAGGCCATCCACGGCGGCGAAGAGGCGCGGCGAAGGCGAGTTTTTCAGCGCGGTTTCGAGCGGAACAGGCGGCGGAATTTTTCCGACGCCGAGCACGCCCTGATACATGGAGAAGCCGGTGAGCGTTTCGAGCGTGTCGTGTTCGCCGACGTAGGCGATGATGTTTTCGGGCCGTGCCTGCGCGAGCGCGCCGAGGTCGGCGAGCCACTTCTCCGGCATGACGAGCGAGACGACTTCGAGCGGGCTTTCGAGCAGGCGGCGCGTCACCTTCTCGCCCTCGGCGACGAAGATGCCCTGCTCGTGATGCTCGCGTTGGAGCCGCATCGTGCGATATGGCGCGAGCGCGTGCAGGTCGAGCGAGGTGATGCGTTCAACGCGGAGCATGGGGCGAAGTGCGACGTGAGAAGTCCGAAGGGAGAAGCGTCTCGCAACTCACAAACTCACTGTCGCGCATGGCGTGTCTTGCGAGGCCGTTTGCAAATGGATGTGCGTGGCGCCGCAACGGGCGAGTCGCGCGGACACGGCGCGTTGTGCGAGTTCAGGCCGGTTGCAGTCGCGGCTCAAATGACCAAGAAAAACCTGCCGCAGCCGGTCGGTGGCAACTTGCTCGGCGAGTTCAGCCGCGGCGTCGTTCGAGAGATGGCCGTGACGTCCAAGGATGCGTTGCTTCGTGCTCCACGGGCGTTTCGTGTCGTCTTGCAGGAGTTTCACGTCGTGGTTGGCTTCGAGGAGGAGCACGTTCGCTTCGCGCACGCGTTCGATGACGAGCTTGGTCGCGTGGCCGAGGTCGGTGAGGAAGCCGATGTTGCCCTCCGGCATGCGCAGGAGAAAGCCGACCGGATCCCACGCGTCGTGCGGCACACTGAAGGTGTCCACTGTCACGTCGCCGATCTCGAAGCTCGCACCCGTCGTGAAGAGCCGGCAGTTGAGGCGCAAACCCATTTGCTCCTCGATGGCGCGGCGCGTGTGGTCGTTGCAATAGATCGGAATGCCGAGCTTCGCGGCGAGCACGGTCAGGCCCTGCACGTGGTCGTGATGCTCGTGCGTGACGAGGATGCCGTGGAGCGTCTCCGGTGTGCGCGCGATGACGGCGAGGCGCTCGCGGATTTGCCTGCCGCTGAAGCCGGCGTCAATCAGCAGCCGCGTTTGGTCGGTCTCGACATAGGCGCAATTGCCGCTGGAACCGCTCCCGAGAATGGTGAAGTGCGCGGGCACGCGCCGACGTTAGAAGTCGTGACCCTGCCGGGCAACGAAGAACTTCCACGGGGCTGGCCTTTCTTTCCTTGAGCGATTCTCGTGCCAGACGTATCATGTGGCCGATGGCACAAGGCATGCATCTGAGTCAGCGCATGAGCCAGCAAATGGTGCTGGCGCCGCAGCTCCAGCAATCACTGGCGCTGCTCCAGGCCCCCACTCTCGAACTCAAGGCACTCGTCGAGCAGGAACTTGAGCAGAACCCCGTGCTCGAGGAAGTCGTCGAGGTTTCGCAGGACGAAAAGCGCGAGCGGGACGGCGCAACCGATGCCGACGGTGAATCCGTTGATCCCGCCGAGCCGCCGCAGGACGTGCAATTCGATCCGGCCACGGAGAAGCCCAACGCTGACCCGGTGGATGATTTCCAGGCTGAGTTCGACAAGCTCGTTCAGCTCGATCAGGAATGGCGCGAGCACTTTTCGCAGAGCAACATCGTCCAGCGCTCCAGCCCGGAGGAAGAGGAACGCCGGCAGTTCATGTTCGACTCCATCGTCGCGGAGACTTCGTTGCAGGAGTATCTGCTCGATCAGGTGCGGGAGAGCGAGTTGTCGGCGGACGACTTCAAGATCGCGGAACTGCTCGTCGGGAACATTGACGACCACGGCTTTCTTCAGATGCGCGTGGAAGACCTTGCCCTCTCCACCGGTCTCGCCGTTGAAAAAATCGCCGCCGTTCTCAAGGTGCTGCAAACCTTCCAGCCGCCAGGCGTGGCCGCGCGCGACCTGCGCGAGTGCCTGATGCTCCAGCTCGAACGCGCCGGACGCACCGAAACACTCGAGTATCAAATCATACGCGACCACATGGAACTGCTTGGGCGGCGTCGCTTCCAGGAAATCGCCCGCGCCATCGGCGAGGACGCGATTGACGCCGTGGACGTGCAGCGCGCGGCCGAGCGCATCGCGCATCTGGAACCGCGGCCGGGGCGCGCCTTCCTGCCCGACGATCATCAATACGTCGTCCCGGAGGTCTTCGTGCAAAAAGTTGGCGACGAATGGATCGTCAGCACGAACAACGACCAGATTCCGCACCTGCGCATCAGCAACACCTACAAGGATCTCATGGCGCAGACCGGCACGGCGTCCGAGGTGCGCGATTACATCCGCGACAAGATTCGCGCCGGCAAGTTCCTCATCAAATCCCTTCACCAGCGGCAGCAGACCATCGTCAACATCGGCCGCGAGATCGTGAACCGCCAGCGCGAGTTCTTCGAGCACGGCATCACGCACCTCAAATCGCTCACGATGGCGCAGGTCGCCGAGGTCGTCGGCGTCCACGAGACCACCGTGAGCCGCGCCGTGTCCGGCAAATACATGGAGACACCGCACGGCGTGTTTGAGATGAAGTTCTTCTTCACCTCCGGCTTCAAGACCAGCACCGGCGCGGACATGTCCAACACCAGCATCAAGGACCTCATCGCCGACATGATCAACGAGGAAGACACCTCCAGCCCGTTCTCCGACGAGGCCATCGTCGCCAAGCTCAAGGAGAAGGACATCGTCATCGCGCGCCGCACCGTGGCGAAATACCGCGGCGAGCTGAACATCCTCCCTTCGAACCTCCGCCGGGTGTATTAAAATTTTGCGGCGAGTTGCGCGAACGCCGTGAATGGTGCATCTTTGCGCCGACAGAAATCACCTTCCAACCTGAAGCTATGGCATTCAGGCGAATGGATTCAAACGGTTCGCGCGTCCTTTGCACCCAGCCAACCGGCTGTTCCTTACACTTTTTCCACCCATGAAATCCAACTTCGGCACCCTCCTTGTCGCCGCCTTGTCGCTCATGGCCCTCAACGCGCGCGCCGCGTCCTCGACCACCACGCTTGTCTCGTCCCTCAACCCATCGGCCTCCGGCCAAAGCGTCACGTTCACCGCCGTCGTCTCGGCGGTGGCCCCGGCGACGGGCACGCCCACCGGCACCGTGACGTTCACGGACGGCGCGGTCACGCTCGGCACGATGGCGCTGAGCGGCGGACAGGCCGCGCTCTCAACCGCGTCGCTCAGTTCTGGCACGCATTCCATCACTGCGAATTACAACGCGGACACGACCTTCAACGCCAGCGCGTCGAGTCCCCTCACGCAGGTGGTCAACACCACGTCATTTGTGTCGCTCAGCAGCGTGGGAGCGAACAGCCCCCTGCCCGAAGGCGGCACGGTCACGCTTTCCGGCAACATCACCGACTCAGCCGGCAGCGCGAACGGGCGCTTTCTTTCGCAACTCTACCTCGACCTGCTGCAACGGCCCGCGGACACGGCGGGGTTCAACCTGTTCAACGGCCAGCTTTCCGGCGGCACGACGCGCGCGCAGGTCGCGCAAACATTCACCACCTCGACGGAATACCGGACCGTGCTGGTGCAGGGTTATTACAGCCGCTTCCTGCAACGGGCCGCGGACTCAAGCGGATTGAGCGTTCAGTTGAACCTCTTTGCATCGGGCTACACGGACGAGCAGGTCATCGCGAACCTCGTCGGCTCGGCTGAATATTTCGCGACACGCGCCTCGAACGACAACGCAACTTTTCTCAACGTCATGTATCAAGACCTGCTGGGCCGGCCGATTGACGCGGGGGCGCAGGCGCTCTTTCTGGGGCAACTGACGCTTGGCGTGTCGCGCACCGCGGTGGCGCAATCGGTGCTCACGAGCGCGGAATACCGGCAAAATCTTGTCTCGGCCTTCTACACGCGTTTTCTGCGGCGCGCCGGGTCGGTGGCCGAAGTGAGCGCGTTCGTGAACACACTGGCTGGCGGCTCGACCGACGAGTCCGTCATCGTGTCGCTGGTGTCCTCGACGGAATACTACACGCTCGCGGGCAACTCCCCGTATCAGTTGATCGTGGCCTGGAGCGACGGGACGCGGCAGACAAACAGCCTCGCCGCCGGCGCGGCAACCTTCAGCGTTTTTCGCCAATTTCTCGACGACGATCCGACCGGGACACCATCGGACACCTACACGGCAAACGTCTCGCTATCGGGCATCACGGGCAACGCCAGCGCGATGACGAGCGTGACCGTCACGAACGTGCCGCCAAGTTTCGTGAGCCTGACGATGGACGGGACGTTGACTGCGGGCGTGGCGGCCGCGCTGAACGGCGTGTTCACGGACCCGGGAGTGCTTGACACGTTCACGCTCGTCGTGGATTGGGGCGACGGCGCGCGGCAAACCAATAACCTCAGCGCCGGATCGAGGGCATTCAATCTCTCGCACACATTCGCAGCTTCCGGCGGATATACCGTCACGGCGACGTTGACGGACGACGACACCGGCACGACGACGCAGACCGTGAACGTCACCGTCCTGCCGTCGGGGCAGAGCAGCGTGTCGGTGACTTCATCTCTGAATCCCACAGTGTTCGGTGCGACGGTGGCATTGACGGCCGTCGTCTCGCCGATCCCGCCGGCGACGGCCACTCCGAGCGGCACCGTGGTGTTTTTCGACGGCGCGACGCGGCTCGCGACTTTGGCGCTGGATGCCTCCGGAAGCGCCGTGCTCAACACGTCCCCGCTCGCATTGGGCGCGCACCTGTTCTCGGTCAGCTACGGCGGCGATGCCAATTTTAACGGCAGCATATCGGGAGTCCTGTCCGAGATCGTGAACAAATCCGCGACGCTGACGACGTTGACAACGAGCGCGAATCCGTCCGTGTCCGGCCAATCCGTCACATTCAACGTCACGGTCACCGCAGTCGCGCCCGGAGCGGGCACGCCGAGCGGCACGGTGACTTTCCTCGACGGCGCAGGCTCGCTGGCGACCGTGTCGCTGAACGGTTCGGGCCAGGCGACGTTGACAACGAGCGCGCTGGCTGTGGGCACACATCCCATCACGGTGACTTACAGCGGCGATGCGAATTTCAACGCCAGCGCGACGCTCGCGGCGCTGAACCAGATTGTGAACAGGTCGGCGACGGCCACGGTTTTGATCAGCAACCTCAACCCGTCCGCATTCGGTCAAGGTGTCACCTTCACCGCGACGGTCAGTGTTGTGGCGCCGGGCGCAGGCACGCCATCAGGCACAGTGACGTTTTTCGACGGCGCGGCGCCGATTGGCACTGCTGTCGTGGGCGTCTCCGGTCAGGCAGCCACCACGCAGGCATCGCTCGGCATCGGCGCGCATACAATCACGGCGCAATACAGTGGCGACGCCGGCTTCGCTTCGAGCACCTCGCTCGCAGTGAACCAGAGCGTGAACAAGGCCGGCATCTCAATATCCCTCGCCAGCATCCCGGCTTCAGTCCTGTTCGGCCAGTCCGTGACCTGCGTGGTGACGGTGAACAGTTTGATTCCTGGAGTTGGGATTCCAACCGGAACAATCACATTTCGCCTTGGGACAAACGTCCTCGGCACCGCGACCCTTGACAGGCAAGGTGGCGCGACCCTCACGAAGAGCGTGATGCTGGCCCCGGCGGACTATGCCTACAACATTTCCTACGACGGCGACGTGACGTTCCAATCGGGTTCTTCTGCGGGAGGTTTGCTAACCGTCCAGCAGGCCGCGACTTCCACAACGGTGACAAGCAGCCTCAACCCGTCGCCGTTCGGGCAGGGTGTGACGTTCACGGCGACGGCCAGCGCGGTCGCGCCGGGTGCGGGGACGCCGATGGGCACGATGACTTTCTACGACGGCTCAACGCCGCTCGGCGTGGTTCCGCTTGACGCTTCCGGCAGGGCCGACTTCACCATGTCCCTGCTCGCCATCGGAACGCATTCGGTCACGGCGCAATACAGCGGCGACTTGAATTTCAGCGGCAGCACCTCGGCGGCGTTGAGCCAGACGGTCAACAAGGCCGTGTCCATTTCGGTGATCGCCAGCAGCGTGAACCCGTCGGTCTTTGGCCAGAGCGTCACGGTGACGGCGACCGTGGGCGGTCCGGCCCAGGGCTTGGACACTCCAACCGGCACGGTGACGTTTTACGACGGAGCGATTTCGCTGGCCTCCGTCCCATTGAACGGCTTGGGCATCGCATCCTTTACAGCGACCGCGCTCACGGTCGGCAACCATGACCTGATGGTGAAATACAACGGCGACACAACATTTGACGTGAGCACGACCGCGGTGTTGACACAAACCGTGAACAAAGCCGCGACGCTGACGGCGTTGACATCGAGCGCGAATCCTTCCGTGTCCGGGCAATCCGTCACATTCAACGCGACCATCATCGTGGCAGCACCGGGCGCGGGCACGCCGACTGGAACGGTCACGTTTTTCGCCGGTGCGACGCCGCTCGGCACGGTTTCGCTCGACGCGGCGGGCAGGGCGGCCTTCACCACGGCCACGGCCGCGGTCGGCGCAGTTTCAATGACGGCGGTGTATTCCGGCGACGGCAATTTCCTCGGCGGCACGAGCGGCTCTGTGTTGCAGTCGGTGAACCGGGCTGGCTCGGCGGCAACGGTGGCGAGCAGCGCGAATCCAGCGGTGTTCGGCCAGCGTGTGGTGATTACGGCGACGGTGTCGGCGTCGGCGCCGGGCACGGGCACGCCGACGGGAATGGTCACATTCATGGACGGCGTCGTCGCGCTCGGCGCGGCCACTCTCAATGCGTCGGGACAGGTGACGTTGACCAACGGCGCGCTGGCTGTCGGCACGCACAACATCACCGTCGGTTACGGCGGCGACGTGAATTTCAACTTCAGCACGTCGGCCGCGCTGCCACAAATCGTGAACAAGTCGGGCACCACGACGGCGCTGGACTCGTCGGTGAATCCCGCGAGCGCAGGTCAGTCGGTCATGCTCAGGGCCACGGTCAACGCGGCGGCGCCGGGCGCGGGCGCGCCGACGGGCACGGTGACGTTCACCGAGGGCGCGACGGTCTTGGGCACGGCGATATTGATGAGCGGACAGGCCGCGCTTTTCACCACCGCGCTCG
Organism: uncultured Verrucomicrobiota bacterium; assembly: GCA_964589935.1. GTDB lineage: Bacteria > Verrucomicrobiota > Verrucomicrobiia > Limisphaerales > VHCN01 > VHCN01. The sequence continues at coordinate 82,364 of CAZPVD010000007.1, forward strand.
GAGCAGGCGCGCATTCCATCACGGCGAATTACAACGGCGACGCGAGCTTCAACGGCAGCACTTCCATCACGCTGACCCAGACGGTGAACGCCGCGCCCTCGTTCGTGTCGCTCAACGGCGTCAGCGCGGGCGGCCCCGTGCCCGAAGGCGGCACGGTCATGCTCACGGGCAACATCCTCGATGTGGCCGGCGGCGCAAACGGGCATTTTCTGACGCAGCTTTATCTCGACCTGTTGCAGCGGCCTCCGGACACGGGCGGATTCAACGGGTTCAACACGCAGCTCGCGGGCGGCGCGTCGCGGACGGTCGTGGCGCAGGAGTTCGTGAGTTCGGCGGAATATCGCACGCTGCTGGTGCAAGGTTACTTCAGTCGTTTTCTCCAACGGCCCGCCGATCCGGCCGGGTTGAACGCGCAATTGAGCTTCCTCGTGTCCGGCGGCACAGACGAGCAGGTGATCGCCGCGCTCGCCGGCTCGGCCGAGTATTTTCAGACGCGCGCGACAAACGACAACGCGAATTTCCTCAACGCGCTGTATCAAGACCTGCTCGGCAGGCCGGTGGACACGGCAGCGCAGTCGTTTTACCTGACGCAACTGGCCGGCGGCTTTGCGCGCAGCTCCGTCGCGTTGCTCGTGCTCACGAGCGCGGAATATCGCCACAACCTCATCACCGGATTCTACCAGCGCCTCCTGCACCGGACACCCGCGGCGGGCGAGGTGAACTCGTTCACGAGCGCCATGGATTCGGGAACGACCGACGAGGACATCGTCGTGGCACTGGTTTCTTCGGCGGAATACTACGCGCTCTCCAGTTCACCGTATCAACTGATCGTGGACTGGGGCGACGGCACGCGACAGACAAACAGCCTCGCCGCCAGCGCAACAACCTTCAGTGTTTCCAGGCAATTTCTCGACGACAACCCGACCGGCACGCCATCGGACACTTACACAGTGAACGTCTCGCTCTCCGGCGTCACGGGCAGTGCAAGCGCGACGACGAGCCTGACCATCACGAACGTGCCGCCGAGTTTCGTGAGCCTCGCGATGCCGGGGCCGGTTGTGGCGGGCACGGCGTCGTCGCTCGTGGGCGTGTTCGCCGACCCCGGCGTGCTCGACACATTCACGCTCATCGTGGACTGGGGTGACGGCTTGCGGCAGACCAACAACCTCGGCGCGGGCGTAACGTCCTTCAATCTTTCACATACATTCGCATCGTCGGGAAACTACACCGTGTCAGCGACGCTGACCGACGACGACACCGGCACGACGACGCAGACAGTGAACATCACCGCCCTGCCGTCGGGCCAGAGCAGTGTCACGCTGAATTCCTCGCAAAACCCCGCTTTCACCGGCGCTTCTGTCACGTTCACTGCCAGCGTCAGCGCAGTCCCGCCGGCAACGGGTGTCCCGACCGGCACGGTGGCGTTTTACAACGGCGCGAATTTCCTGGGCAGCAGCGCGCTCGCGGCGGGGACAGCGGCCTTTAACACAAGCTCGCTCCCGACCGGCACGAACGTCATCACCGCCATCTACGGCGGCGATGCGAACTTCAACGGCAGCACATCGGCGCCGCTTTCGCAGGTAATCCAGGTGGAGCCGGTGCCGCAACTCGCCGTCCGCGTCGTGGTCGGTTTGATCGAGATCTCGTGGCCCGATCCTTCGACGGGCTTCATCCTTGAGGTCCGCGACCGCTTCGATGCCAGCTTGAACTGGACCGCTCATACCGGCGTGCAGACCGTCCTCAACGGCCGCCGCCAGGTGCTTGTCGCGCCTCTCGGTGTCGCGCACCAGTTCTTTCGGTTGCGCAAGCCGGGCACCGGCGGGCAACAGTGACGCGCCGTCAGCGCTTTTCCTTCGCCTTCTTCAACGCGGCTTTCGTCGTGGCCTGAAGCTCGTCAATCTCCGGCTTGATCTCGCGCCGTTTGTCCGCGCTCATGCGGTCAATGAACAGGATGCCGTGCAGATGGTCGTGCTCGTGCTGGATCGCGCGCGCCAGCAGTCCGCCGCACTTGAACTGCACGCGCTCGAGCGTTTCGTTTTGCGCGGTGACTTCGATGGATTCGGACCGCGCGATGTCGGCGTAAATTTCCGGAAAACTCAAGCATCCCTCCGGCCCGCTGACCGCTTCAGCGAGCGGCTTGAACTCCGGGTTGATGAGCACGAGCGGCATGAGCGAATTCGGATCGGCGGGCTTGTCGCCGAGCTGAAGCGTCGAGGGCCGGTCGGTCACGGCGCGAATGTCCAGCACCGTGAGCTGGAGCGCGTGGCCGACTTGCTGCGCCGCCAGGCCGATGCCGTGCCGCTCGTGCATTGTCTCGAACATGTCGGCGATGAGCCGATGGATTTCCGGCGTGATTTTTTCGACGCGCGCGCCCTTCTGCCGCAGCACCGGGTGGCCGTATTTGACGACTTCAAGAACCATGACGGCGCAGAAGGTCGGGGGAGCGAAAGCGAAGGTCAAGCCGGCTTTGCACGAACAACGAATGCACCGTGAAGCCCGACCGGATTTGCATCAATCCATTTTCACACCGGCGATTTGCAGGATGCGCTGCAAATCGTCGTCGTTGAAGAACTTCACTTCAACGCTGCCGCGACCCTTGACGTAGCGCACCGAGACTTTCGTGCCAAAGCGCTCGGTGAGCTTGTTTTCCAAATCCACGACATGAATGTCGCGCGAAGTTGGCGCGGCGCCCGTGGCGGCCTTTTTCGTCGTAATGCTCGCGGCGTTTTGCTGGAGACGCGCGACGAGCTCCTCGGTCTGACGGACGTTCAGGTTGTCCTTGAGCACTCGCTCGGCGGCGAGCTTTTGTTCCGCCGCGCCGGCAAGTCCGAGAATCACTTTCGCATGGCCGACGGAGAGCAGGCCGTTGCGCAGGTGTGCCTGCACGTCGGGCGGCAGGCGCAGCAGGCGCAGCGCGTTGGCGACGACGGCGCGGCTCTTGCCGACTTGGGTTGCGACACTTTCCTGCGTCAGCGCGAACTGCTCGATGAGCTGCGAATAACCCTGCGCCTCCTCGATGGGGTTGAGGTTCTCACGCTGCAAGTTTTCGATGAGCGCGATTTCGAGCACCTTGCGGTCGTCGGCCTCGCGCACGATGACGGGCACCTCGGCGAGGTTGAGCGTTTGCGCCGCGCGCCAGCGGCGTTCGCCGGCAATCAGTTCGTAGCCGCCGTCGTGCGCGCGGACGATGAGCGGCTGCACGATGCCCTGCTCGCGGATCGAGTCGGCCAGCTCGCGGATGGAATCGGCGGAGAAATCCTTGCGCGGCTGGAACGGGCACGGCCGGATGCGCGCCAGCGGCACGCGCTCGACACGCTCGCGGTTGTCCGCGGGAACGACGGCCTGCGCCGCCCCGGCGGGCGATGCCGGCGTTGAAGTCTGCGTGAACGGGTTTTGAACCGGCGTTGTGTGTGCGGCCGGCCTCGGCGCGGCCGGCGCGCCGAGCAGCGCGCCCAAACCGCGACCCAATGCGGATTTTGACATGGAGCGAGAGTGGAGAACGGCGCGGGGGTTGTCTAGCGCCGACTGTTCACACACCATTCACAGCGCACGCGGCAACCGACGGTCAGGCGATGACAATAAATGTCCAGTCGCGCCGCTGGTTCCATGCTACTTGGATTTGTGCGCGGTGCGGGACGCATGGAAAAAATTTCATTCCGCGTGGCAGGCGGCGATTTGCCGAAGAATTCCAGCAAAAGCGCCTCAATGTGCATGACTACGGTGTTTTCTGAATTGCGACATGGCATTGCGCAAGCTATGAGTTCAGTAATGCGAATCAGCTGCGTTGCGGCAAAGCGGGGTTTCTTGCCCGCGCTGAGCGGCTTCATGCTTCTGTTCCTCGTCATCGCAGCAGCCGGACGCCTTGAAACCTCCCTCCGCGCCGCCACGTTCACGGATTTCGACAACGTGTTTGCGCACACGGCCTACACGCTGTTGCAGAACAATCTCGCGCCCGCGCCGGCCATCCTCGCGGGCGGGCCAACGGGCGCGTTCCTGCGGCTGACGACGACGAACAACGGCGTGAACAACTCGATGGATTTCGCGGTGAGCGACGCGGGAACTTACAGCCTGATCGTGGCCGACTTTGATTTCCGCATCACGCCTGGGCCGAACGGCGCGTCGGACGGAATGGGCTTCGCGCTGCTGAACACAGGGAACTTCGGCCAGGACGGCGGGGTGGAGTTGGGGGGCAATGTCCTTTACGAGGAGCCGAATCTGGCGAACTCGCTCGGCGTCGGGTTCGACATTTACAGGAACGTCGAAAACGGCGAGCTCTACGACAACCACGTTTCCATCCACTTCAACGGGCTGAAGCTCGGCGAGTTCGACGCCACGGCGTTCAACCTCGCGAGCGGGCTGTGGATTCACGCGAAGATCACCGCGCAGCCGGGGAACAACGCGTCCAATCCCGGCTCGCCCGGCGGCCTCGTCACGGTTGTATTGTCGAACGCGAACGTGAACGCGTTCACCATCGTCAACAATTTCTTCGTCACCAACCTGGTTCCCTACGAGGGCCGCGTGCATTTTGGCGCGCGCACGGGGCCGGCGCTGTCCGCGTCGCACGACTTGGACAACATCAACGTGCAGTTCTTCAATCCGGTGACGGTCCAGGGATCGCAGTTCGTCTGGGGCTTCACGAACTTCACCACAGTCGAAGGCTCGCCGCTGTATCTTCACGTGCAGCGCATCAACGGCACCGCGGGCGCGGCGAGTGTGCAGGTGGCCATCTCGAACGGCACGGCTGTCGCCGGCACGGATTTCACGGTGCCCAACGCAATGCTTAATTTCGCCGACGGCGAATCCATCCAATACTTCACGCTGACGACGACCAGGAATGGCGCGGTCAACGCCAACAAAACGTTTGTCGCCGTGCTCACCAACGCCACCGGCGCGGCCATCGGCGCGCAGAGCAACGCGCTCGCGACCATCGTGGACGTGGACAATCCAGCCGTCGTCGGCCAGTGGAGCGGCGTGTCCAATTTTCCGGCGAATCCGTATCCGCTCGTCTCGATTCACCTCAACCTTTTGCCCAATGGAAAAATTCTTTTCTGGGACCGTCACGGGACGAACTTCGGCGGCACGGACGGCGATCAATATCTTTGGGACGTGAATGCAAACACGTTCACCAAGACGCCGACGAACAGTTACGATTTGTTCTGCGCCGGCCACGCGCTCATGCCGGACGGGCGGCTTCTCGTCGTGGGCGGCCACATCACCGACGGCGATGGCGAACCCAAGGCCAGCATCTACGATCCGGTGGCGAACACGTGGACACGCATCACGGACATGAACCTCGGCCGCTGGTATCCAACGGTAACAACGCTCGCAACCGGTGAAATGCTCGTCGAGGCCGGCACTTACGGCGTGAATGGGGTGAACGTCAACAAGACGCCTCAAGTCTGGAACCCCATCACCGGCACGTGGCGTTATCTCACCACCGCCGGCGGGCTGAACCAGGGCTTCCCCGTTTGGGCGAATTATTATCCCTACATGATGCAGGCGCCGAACGGCATGGTCTTCTGCGCCGGCCCACAGCAGTTGTCGCGTTACCTCGACCCGACCGGCGCGGGCAACTGGATTGATGTCGCCGCGAGCAGCCTCACCTATCGCGATTACGGGACCGCGTGCATGTATGATGACGGAAAAGTTTTCATGACCGGCGGCAATCCGCAAGAACCCTACTTCGACGGGCCGTATCAATACTTCCCCAGCCGCGTCGCCGAAGTCATCAACCTCAACGACGCGCAGCCCGCATGGCGCCAAGTCGCGCCGATGAACATCGGCCGCCGGTTCGGCACCGCCACGCTGCTGCCCGACGGCAAGGTGCTCGTCACCGGCGGCAGCAGCGCGCCAGGTTTCAATCGCGTCGCTGGCGCGGCGTTCTTCGCCGAGATGTGGGATCCGGTGACAGAGCAGTGGACCGTGCTCGCCGCGCAGTCGCGCCCGCGCGGCTATCATTGCAACTCGCTGCTGCTGCCCGACGGCCGCGTGGTTTCCACCGGCGGCGGACATCCCGATCCGGTGGACGGCACCGCCGAGCCGAACGCGGAATTCTTCTCGCCGCCGTATTTGTTCAAGGGCGCGCGGCCGACAATCAGCGCAGCGCCAAACACAACCACTTACGGGCAGACCTTCAGCGTGCAGACACCGGACGCGGCAAACATCGCGAACGTGAACTGGATCCGCATCGGAGACATCACGCACAACTTCAACCAAAACCAGCACATCAACCGGCTCGCCTTCACCAAGACCACGACCGGCGTGCAAGTCACCGCGCCCGCGTCGTCCGTGCTCGCGCCGCCGGGCCACTATCAATTGTTCCTGCTCAACTCGAACGGTGTCCCCTCGATTGCGAAAGTCATCCAGATCGGCACAGGCATCACGGGCATGGCAGTTGTTGGCGGAGACAGGCAAATCACATTCACAACCGTCACGGGAAACCGGTATCAGCTCGAACGCACTGACGGGCTTGTGAGCGTCAACAATGTGTGGGCCGCCGTGGGCACTGCTGTGACCGCCACAGGCGCAACCACGACCGTCACAGATGTCGGCGGCGCGGCGCAGGTGAAGCGCTTCTATCGCGTGCACCAAGTGCCGTAATCGCAGAGAGGGAACTAATCCGCGTTCGGATAGGAGCCGAGGACTTTCACGAAGCTGCAATGCTCGCCGAGCAAGCCGAGCGCTTTTGAGAGCTTGCGGTCGCTCGCGTGGCCGTCGCAGTCCACGAAAAAGAAATACTCCCACGCCTTTCGCTTGCTGGGGCGAGACTCGATCTTCGTCATGTTGATGCGGAAACGGCGGAACGGCGCGAGCGCCTTGTGCAGCGCGCCCACCTTGTCGGCGATGCTGAACATCACGCTCGTGCGGTCGCGCCCGGTCGGCGGGCTGCACTTGCGCCCGAGCACAAGGAAGCGCGTCGCGTTCGCGGCGTTGTCCTGGATGTCGTGTTCGAGGATTGGCAGGCCGTATTTCTCCGCGGCCAGCAGCCCGGCGATGGCGGCGCTGTGCTTGTTTTCGTTCGCAGCGAGTTCCGCCGAGCGCGCGTTGGACGACGTCTCGATGAGTTCCGCGTGTGGAAAGTTCTTGTGAACCCACGAACGGCACTGCGCGAGCGTCTGCGGATGCACGTAAAGTTTTTTGATGTCGCGCCGCGCCGCCCGGCTCACGAGGCAGTGCGAAATGGGCAGCACGATCTGCGAGACGATTTTCAAATCGCTGTCAACGAACATGTCGAGCGTGTGCGTGACAACGCCCTCGGTGGAGTTCTCGACCGGCACGACGCCGTAATCCGCGCGGCCCTTTGCGACTTCGTTGAACACGTCGGCAATCGTCTTCTGCGACGCGTAGCACAGGCTCGAACCGAACCTCCCGATGGCCGCCTGATGTGTGAAGGTCGCCTCCGGGCCGAGGTAGGCGATGGTCATGGACTTTTCGAGCGCGAGCGCGCTGGACATCACCTCGCGGTAGATGGCCTTGAGCGACTCATCGGTGATGGGGCCTTTGTTGATTCGCGCGACGCGCTGGAGCACCTGCCGCTCGCGGTGCGGCGCGTAGATTTCCTCGCCGGCCTTGCGCTTGATGTCGCCGATTTCCAGCACGTGCTTCGTCCGCTCGTTCAGCAGAGCAATGAGCTTCTTGTCCAGCGAATCAATGGCCTTGCGATGCTCAGGAATCGTCATGCCCCGATGATGACAGAACGCGGCGCAGATGGATAGTCCCCGAGTGCGGAGCCGGGTGGAACAAGGTTACTCAAAACAAATGCGGCACGAAGCGGCTGAAGTTGCCGGTGATGCGCCGCGTGTCCTCGCGGATGCCCAGCCCGCCCGCCTCGTGGTTCACGATCCACACGCCGCAGACGGCGTTGCGGCCATCAAACTGCGCGACTGGCGCGAGCGCCTGATACACAAAGCCTTCCTCGCCGTAATCGCCGCCGGTTTGTTCGACCACGCGGCTGTTCTCGACGAGAGTGACGTTGCTGCCTTCGCGCGCGAGCCTGGGTTTTTTCACGTAGTTGCCGCCGAGTCGTTCGGGCGAGTCGTAACACGGCAGCAAATTTTCGTGGCCGGGGAAGAGTTCCCACAGCACGGGCAGCAGGCCTTTGTTGCTCAAGAGCATTTTCCACGCAGGCTCGATGAAGCGCGCGGGTTCCGCGGGCAAATGCCGGCTGAACTCCTCGTGCCACATCCATTCCCACGGGTAGAGCTTGAAGCACGCGGTGATGGCATCATTTTCCAGGTCAACGAAACGCTCGCGCCGCGCGTCCCAGCCGATGTCCTCGATGTGGAGGAACTTCGTCTCCAGCCCAGCCTGGTGCGCCGTGTCCTGCAAATACGCGACCGTCTGCTCGTCCTCGGGAAAATCCTTGATGGAACAAAAATGCACGCGCTGGCCCGCGAGTTTTTTCCACGCGGCAATGAGGCGCTCGTGAAGCGAGTTGAACTGGTCCGCGATCTTGAAGCAGTCCTGCAGCCAGAACCACTGCGCCACGCTTGCCTCGACCAGCGCAGTCGGCGTGTCGGCGTTGTATTCGAGCAGCTTCGGCGGCTGCGTGCCGTCGTAGGCGAAATCAAAACGGCCGTAGAGGCTGAAGTCATCGCGCTCCCAAGACTTCAGGATGACCGGCACCGCAACGTCCGGGATGGCGAGACGATGCCACCAGTTCTTCTCGATGACCGCCCCGGCGGCCTTGATGCACAACTCGTGCAGCGTGTTCGCGGCGGATTCGAGCGCGTCCACTTCGGCGCGCGACAGCTCGTAGTAGGCGGACTCGTCCCAGTAAGGGCCGCTCTCGTGCGTGTGATAGGTGAGGCCGATTTCCTCGACCTTCTTCTGCCAGCCGGGCCGCGGAGTGAGGGTGTGGCGTTGCATCAACTTGCCGTGCTGTGCGAGCTGCTGCCGAAGCCGCCGCGCGAGGTGGAACTTCCCGAAGACGAACTCGAACCGCCGTCTCCGCTGGAACTACCGCTGCTCCGGCTGCTGCTCCACGTCGAGTGGGCGGAACTGGTGGCGCGCGAAGTCGGATGCGAATTTGTGACGGTGTTGCCGTTGGGCTGCGGCGTCCAGTTGCCGCCGTGGTAATAACCCCAGCCCGGCGAATAGTAGTTGTAAGGATACGGAAACCAACCCTGATACGGCGCGTGGTAATACCCCACGTTCGGCACGTAATGATTGTTCGTATAGGTCTGGTTCGTCGAGAGCAGCGGCACCGCGCCCTGATCCTGCATCGCGTTTGAGGGCGGCAACGGTGGAGGCGGAGGCTGTTGACGGCAGGCTCCGCCCAAGCCCGCGCCCGTGGCGAGCGCGCCGGAAAGCACGAGGTTGATGTGTTTGCTGCGTTTCATTGGGCCAAGACCGAGCCACGTGGCGGCACGCCGCAGGGGATCCTTGCGAGACATTGGCTGGGGCGTTCTCACGGTGCACACCGTGGCGCACCGGCCGCAACTCCGCCATTACACAGGCGCGCTGCGTTTGTATCAGCTCATCGAGGCCGCCACGACGATGCAGACGCCGATGATGACAGCCGCGCCGATGATGGCAGCGGCAACATTTTTGTTCTCGATGATCTCCCTGTGCAGGTCGCCCGGCGTGCACTTGTCGAAAAGTTTGTAGCCCGCAATGGCAAGCATGACGCCGACGAACGCAAACAGCGCCATGTAGGCAAGCGCTTCCGGAAGGCTCTGCGCATGCCAGTCACTGCCGCCGGCAAATGCGCGCGGCGTAACGCTCAGAAGAACCGCAAGACACGTGGCGTGATTCAGGATGGATTTGTTCATGTGCAGTTGAGGTTGAACTTTGCCCGTCAAAATCACGCCACCTCTTTGTTACGCCTGCTGACTCGAATCGGCGTCCCCCGACGCGGACGCTTCGCGTTCTGTCACGGCTGGCGTTGCCGGCGTGGCGGCAGCCTCGGCGGGAATGGCACCAGTTTTTTGACCCGTCACTTCCGCCAGCGTGAGTTGTTCCGGTGGCACGGTCGCGAGTCCCGCGTCGGCGGTCAGCAAGTGGTCGGGTTTCTTCACTTGGATTTTGCGCAGCTCGTCCGCCGCGGGCAAATCTTCGAGCGCGCGCAGGCCGAAGTATTGCAGGAAGTCTGCCGTCGTCCCGTAAGTGCCGGGGCGGCCGGGCACGTCCGCGTGGCCGACCTGCTCGACCAGGCCGCGCTCGACAAGCGTCTGGATGACGCCATCCACGGACACGCCGCGAATCTGCTCCATCTCGGCGCGCGTGAGCGGCTGGCGGTAGGCGATGATGGCGAGCGTCTCGAGCGCGGGCTGCGAGAGGCGCGACGGGCGGTTGCGCGCGCCGACGAGCGCGCGAAGCCACGGCGCGTATTCCGGCTGGCTCACAAACTGCCACGCGCCCGCGACGCACATCAGCCGGTAACTGCGTTGCGCGGCCTCGTGGTCGTGCATGAGTTCTTCAAGCGCGGTGACGAGCGCCTCCTCCTTCACTTTTTTGAAGGGCCGCGTGTCCGGCTCGTCGGGTTGCTCGGCGGCGCTGGCGAGCAGGTCGCGAAGTTCCTTCGGGCTGAGTGGCTTTTGCGCGGAGAACAGGATCGCTTCGAGGATGAACTTGAGTTCCATGTCAGACAGAAGGCAAGAGGTCAGGGGCGTTGGGCGAAAGAGGCGCTGTTGTTTCCGTAGGTGAAGGCTGCGCGGCCACCGGTGCCGGCTCGGGCGCGCGGCTGATTTCAATTTCCGAAAATGGCGCGGGCTGCGAGATGACGAGGTGCCTGAGCCGGATGAGTTCGAGCAGCGCGAGGAATGTCACGACCACTTCGGTGCGCGTCGTGGCCGAGGCGAACAGCTCGCTGAATTTCACCATCGGCTGCTGCGCGAGGAGCTGGCGCAGCGCCTCGATCTTTTCGCTGACGCTCCATTTGTCCTCAAAGATGTCGCGCACCTCCTGCGCGGCGAAGCGCTTGAGGATGACGTTGACCGCGTTGAGCAGGTCGAAGATGGACACCTGCGGCCGCGGCGCGGGAGTGTCGAACTCGAGCTTGCCGGGCACCCGCGGATAGATGCCTTCCATCGCGACTTCGCGCTCCTGCAGGCGCGCGGCGACGTCCTTGAATTTCTTGTATTCGACGAGCTTGCGGATGAGTTCCCAGCGCGGGTCTTCCTCGTCCTCCTCGCCTTCTGGCGTGATTTGCTGGTCCTTCGGCAGCAGCTCGCGGCTCTTGATGAACATGAGCGTCGCGGCCATCACGAGGAACTCGCCCGCGATGTCGAGGTCCAGCTCGCGCATCAGCTCGACGTGCTCGATGAATTGCGTCGCGATCTTCGTGAGGTCCACCTGATAGATGTCCACCTCCTCCTTGCGGACGAGATAGAGCAGCAGATCAAGCGGCCCTTCAAAAACCTCGAACTGGACTTTGTATTCAGCCATGCGTCGCCCGCGAAGCGCACCGCGCGGGACGGCGAACATTACCGGCACCGCTCGCGCTTTGGCAATCGCGGAACACGCATTGCGGGCGATGAAGTTTCCTGTTGCCCGCGGCGCGGCCAGCCCGTTTCATCTCGGCCCATGAGTGAACTCAAACTCTCCGTCGAGCACCTCGGCCTCGCCGCGCGCGACACCGCCGCGCTCAAGGATTGGTATGTGCGCGTGCTCGGCGGCCGCGTCGTGTTCGACAACGGCCAGCAGCCGGCGGCGTTCTTTGTCGAGCTTGGCGGCGGACTGATGATCGAAATCTATCCCGCTACAAACTCCCTCACGACGCTTTGTGAGATGATGTCGTTGTTCCCGGTCGAATTCCTGCCCATTGTGGAAGAAATTGCGGACACAACGAACAACGGCCTCGCCGGCTGGCGGCATCTCGCGCTACGCGTGGACTCGATTGAAGCCGCGCGCCGCGAACTCGAATCCCGTGGGGTTGCGTTCACCGAGTCGCCCAAGCCCGCGGGCGGCGGCGGACGCGTGCTGTTCTTCAAGGACCCGGAGGGAAACTTGTTGCACTTCGTCGAGCGGCCTGCTGATTCCGTCTTCCGTAGCGGCGGTCCGTGACCGTCGCGTTCACGAAACCGAATTCACCGGCGGTCACAGACCGCTGCCAAAGTCACAACAACGATGCACAACTTTTCCGCCATCATCTTCGACATGGACGGCGTGATCGTGGACAGCGAGCCGTATCACGAGCGCGCGTTCCGCGAGATTTTTGCCGAGATGGGCTACGGCGATTCGCACGGGGTCCACTTTCCCGATTACTACGGCCGCTCGGACGTGGCGCTGTGGCGGGACTTTGTCGCGAAGCACTCGCCACCGCAGCCCTTTGATGAACTTGTCGAGTGGAAGCAGCGCCATTTCCTGAAAATCCTCAAAGCCGACGAACCGATCTTTGAATCACTGCCTGAACTCGTTGCGAAACTCGCCGAGCGTTACAAGCTCGCCGTCGCCAGCGGCTCAATGCATCCGGTGATTGACGAGGTGCTCGCGATGCGCAACCTCCGCCGGCACTTCCCCGTCGTCGTCAGCGTGCAGGACGTGGCGCGTGGCAAACCGGCGCCGGATGTGTTTCTCCGAGCAGCGGAACTGCTCGGCGTTTCCCCGGCGGAGTGCTGCGTGATCGAGGATTCCGTCGCTGGCGTGCAGGCCGCGCGCGCGGCGGGCATGAGCGTCATCGGCATCACGAACTCGTTCGCGCGCGAAGCGCTGGTTCACGCCGGCGCGACGCACGTCGTCGGGACATATGAGGAAATCGAGAAGCTGCTGCTGAACACAACCGCGTGACTCGCGCCCGTCTTACTTCGCTGCGGCAGGCTTGATCTCCTGATTCGCGATGCCGCGCTCAGTTTGTTTTTTCCGGAACTCTTCGTAGGCGCGGAGATGCTCGGGATGTTTGTTCCCGATAATGGCAACAGCAAACAACGCCGCGTTGATCGCGCCCGGCTTGCCGATGGCGAACGTCGCGACCGGGATGCCGCCGGGCATCTGCACCATCGAGAGCAGCGAGTCGAGACCGTCGAGCGCCCACGCCTTCATCGGCACGCCAAGCACGGGCAGGTCGGTCTTCGCCGCCGTCACCCCGGCGAGATGCGCCGCGCCGCCGGCCGCGGCGATGATGACTTCGAGGCCGCGGCTGCGCGCGGTCGAGGCATACTCGAAAAGCAAATCGGGCGTGCGGTGTGCCGAGATCACGCGCACCTCGTGCGGCACGCTCAAGTCCGCGAGTTGTTTCGCGGCGTGCTGCATCGTTTCCCAGTCCGACTGGCTGCCCATGATGACGCCGACGAGCGGCTTTGCGTTTGTTGCCATAAATCAGCGCGGAAATTTTACACGCGCCTCTGCCGCGGCGTCGAGCCTCCGCTACATCTTACTTGTAAATCAAAAATGCCTCGCGCCGGCGCTTGAAGTCTTCGAGATCGTTTGCCCACGCCGACTTGATTTCTGCGAGCGATTTGCCGGCCTTGATTGCGTCAAGCGTGGCGCGGTCGCGGAGTAGGGTGTCCATCTTCTCCAGCGCGAAGTCGTTCGGATAAAGCCGCTGTAACGCCAGCGCGAGCGCGAGGCCCGCGTCCACCGCGTTGAAGCGGTCGCGGTCGGTGACGATGATGTTCACACCGCCGCAGGGCTTGTCCTTGAACACGCTCGCCTTCGGCGTGAAACGCACCGGCACGAAGCGCACGCCCGGCAGCGCGGCGCGGTTGAGTTCGGCGGCGAGCTTCACGTCATCCACATACGGCGCGCCGACAACCTCGAACGGCGTGTCCGTGCCGCGCCCGACGCTGACGGCGGTCTCGATCAAGCCGACGCCGGGATACAGCGTCGCCTCGGTGAGGCTGCGCATGTTCGGCGACGGATTCGTCCACGGCAGCGCGGTCTGGTCGAACCACAACTCGCGGAACCAGCCCGTGACGGGAATCACCGTGAGATCGGCCTTGAACGCGCGCTCGGCGTTCAACATTTTGGCGACTTCGCCGACCGTCATGCCGTGACGCAACGGCACGCGGTGCCACGCGACAAAACTCGTCGCGCCCTTCAGCACCGGCCCCTCGACGGCCGTGCCGTTGATCGGGTTCACGCGGTCAAGCACGAAGAACTTGAGCTTCGCCTTCGCGGTGGCTTCGAGGCAGTTCGCGAGCGTCGCGGGATACGTGTAGAAGCGGCAGCCGATGTCCTGGATGTCGAACACGAGCGCGTCGAGTCCTTCGAGTTGTTTCGCTGTCGGCGCGCGGCGCTCGCCGTAAAGGCTGAAGACGGGCAGGCCGGTTTTTTCGTCCGTGCTGTCGCCGACTTTTTCGTCGAGCGCGCCGCGGATGCCGTGCTCGGGGCTGAACAGCGCGACGAGCTTCACGTCAGGCGCGGCCTTGAGCAGGTCAATCGTCGCGTTGCGCTCGCGGTCGTGGCCGGTGTGGTTGGTGATGAGGCCGAGGCGGAGATTTTTCAGCGGCGCGAAGTTCTGCCGCTTCAGCGAATCAATGCCGTTGAGCACCTCGCCTTGAATCGGTTTCTCGACGGAACTTCGCGCCGGCAGCGCGCCGGGCACGTGAAGGAAATTGAAGTCGCGAATGGCCTCCGCCGCGAGCGTGCCAAGTTTCGCGCGCAGTGCGAGGACGCTGCCGGACTCGGTGGGATGGTTGCGGTTCGAGTGGAAAATCAAAATCGTCTGCGAGAACGGATCAATCCACAGCGTCGTGCCCGTCCAGCCGGTGTGGCCGAACGAGCCGAGCGGGAAAATTTTCCCGCGCGGGCCGCTGTAGCCTGAGTCAATGTCCCAGCCGAGGCCGCGGCGCGTCGGCACCTCGGGCGGCGACTGGACGCTCGTCATCAGCCGCACCGTCTCCGGTTTGAAGACGCGCACGCCGTCGAGTTCGCCGCCGTTGAGCAGCATCCGCGCGTAACGCGCCGTGTCCGCCGCGGTCGTGAACAGCCCCGCGTGGCCGGCGACGCCGAACATTTTGCGCGACGTCGGGTCGTGAACGACGCCGCGAACGACGTCGCTTTTCTCCTGCGTCGTTGGCGCGATGCGCGGGAGCTTCTTCGCCGGCGGCAGAAAGCCCGTGTCGCTCATGCCAAGCGGACGGTAGATTTCGCGTTCGCAAAATTCGTTCAACGGCACGCCGCTCACGCGATGCACGACTTCGCCGAGCACGATGAAGTTAATGTCGCTGTAAACAAATCGAGTGCCCGGCGCGGTGCGCAGCGTTTCGGCGCAGGCCAGCTCGATGGCGTGGTCGTAACCGAGCCAGTCGCCCGCGTCGAGGCCGGGGCGCAGGCCGGACGTGTGCGTCATCAAGTGGCGAATGGTGACGGCTTCCTTTCCACCGCCGGTGAATTGCGGGAGGTAGGTTTTCACCGGCGCGTCCACGTTCACCTTGCCGCGTTCGATGAGCAGCAACATCGCGGGCGTCGTGGCCATGACCTTCGTGACCGACGCGGCGTCGAAGATGGTGTCGCGCGTCATTAGCTCTTCCGCTGGCATGAGCGCGCGCTTGCCATAGGCTTTTTGATAAACTTGGCCGTGATGCTCCAGCCACAGCACGCCGCCGGGGAGTTTTTTCGCGGCAATGGCGTCCTCGATGGCGCGGTCCATTTCCGCGAGCTTGTCCGTGTTGAAGACTTGCGGCGGCCAGACAACGACGGGCGGGCGCGTGTCGCGCGGAACAGCGGAAGTCGCCGGCGACGACGGCACGGGCGCGCGGCAAGCGGCGAGCAGCAGCGCGAGGCACAACGCGAACAGGCGCGCGAGGGTGAAGTTGTTCATGCGTGGAACGCCGGAGGTTCTACGCGCCACGCCGCGGCAAGGCAAGCACGGCGGAGTTGCGCGTGATACGCTTCAAGGGCAAAATGCGCTGTTGACACGTCCGGCCGGGTTTGATTTTATCTCCGTCCCTTTTTGGGGAAATTTTATGTATGCCGTTTTGAAAACCGGTGGGAAACAGTATCGCGTGAGCGCGGGCACGAAGCTCGAAATCGAGCGTCTCGACGTGCCGGCGGGCCAGCCGGTCACCTTCGACCAGGTGCTGCTTGTCAACAACGAGGGCCAGCTCAAGGTCGGCGCTCCCACCGTGCCGGGCGCGAGCATCGTCGCCGACGTGCTCGAGCACAAGCGCGGCGAAAAAGTCATCATCTTCAAGATGAAACGCCGCAAGGGCTATCACAAAACGCAGGGCCACCGGCAGGAGCTGACCGTCATCAAGGTCAAGGAAATCAAGGCTTAGTTATGGCACACAAGAAAGGTCAAGGCAGCAGCCGCAACGGGCGCGACAGCCACAGCCAGCGGCTCGGCGTGAAACGCTTCGGCGGCGAGCTGGTTTCCGCCGGCAGCATCATCATCCGCCAGCGCGGCACCAAGTTCCACGCCGGCGCCAACGTCGGCATCGGACGTGACTGGACGCTCTTCGCGCTCGTGGATGGCCACGTGAAGTTCGACAAGAACAGGCGCCGCGTGCACATTGTCCCTCAGGCCGCGCAGGCCGCGCCCGCCGCGAACTAGCGCGCACCATTCCATTTCACGGCGAGGCGCACGCCTCGCCTTTTTTGTTTCCTTGAACCGCACCGCCGCAAAACGCTTCAATCATGTTCGTTGACGAGGTCAAAATTTTCGCCCGTGCCGGCCACGGCGGCAAAGGTTGCGTCGCCTTCTGCCGCGAGGCTTACCGGCCCAAGGGCGGCCCCGACGGCGGCAACGGCGGGCGCGGCGGCGACGTGATTCTCGAAGCCGATCACGACCTCAACAATCTCATCAACCAGTTCTACGTGCCGCGCCTGCTCGCGCAGGACGGCGAGATGGGACTCGGCAAGGGCATGGACGGCCACGCGGGCAAGGACCTCATTGTGAAAGTCCCGTGCGGCACGCTCGTGTGGCGTGTTAATCCGGCGATGACAACGCGGACGGAGAACATCAAACCCATCGAGCCTGAGCCGGAAACTGAGGAGAAAAAGCTGCTCCTGTCCACGAGGCGGCGTCCGCTGATTCGCGCCAGCCGCGGCGAGATCGCCGAGGAAGTTGACCTGAGCGCGGGCGACGAAACTTCTTCTGAAGAATCTTCTTCCGCAGACCGCGAACTGATCGCCGACCTGACGGAGAACGGCCAGCGATTCGTGCTGTGCAAGGGCGGGCGCGGCGGGTTGGGCAACCGCAACTTCGCCACGGCCGCGCGGCAGACGCCGCGATTCGCACAGCCGGGCGAGGCGGGTGGCGAGGGCGAATTCCTGTTTGAACTCCGCATCGTCGCCGAGATCGGCCTCGTGGGTTATCCAAACGCGGGCAAATCCACGCTGCTCACCGCCATCTCGAAGGCGCGGCCCAAGGTTGCGCCGTATCCCTTCACCACGCTCACGCCGCAGATCGGCATCGTCGAGTATCCCGACTACGTGCGCCTGACCGTGTGCGACGTGCCGGGGCTGATCGAGGGCGCGCACCGCAACATCGGACTCGGCCACGCGTTCCTGCGCCACATCCGCCGGTGCAAGGTGCTCGTGCTGCTGCTCGACATGGCCGGCACCGACGGCCGCGAACCGTGGGACGATTACAAACAACTCCTCGCCGAACTCGAACTCTACGACCCCGCGATGCTCGACAAACCGCGCCTCCTCGTGGCGAACAAAATGGACGAGGCCGTCGCCGAGGCGAATCTGCGCACGTTCAAACGCAAGGCACGCCGCACGCCGGTGCTGCCCATCGCGGCGGCCTTCGACGAAGGCATCGCACAGTTCAAGAAGCTCATTCGCGAGGCGGTGGAAGAAGCGGTAGTCGAAGGAAAATAAATTGCAGTGTGTCCGCTTCTCCGACCGTTCAATTCCGCCGTTGCCGCGCGCCCGCGCATTCCGCAATATCCCCGCCCTATGTCGCGCCGACAGTATCCGTTTGATTTGATTGAGCCAAAGTGGCAGGCGAAGTGGGACGCCGAGCAGACCTTCCGCGCGTGGAATCCCGGCGAGGAAATTCCCGCCGCGCACCCGTTCGCCGCGCGCCACAATGTCTCCGGCAAGGTCAACGCGCCGCAGTTGCCGCCGAAGTTTTACATCCTCGACATGTTTCCGTATCCGAGCGGCGCGGGACTGCATGTCGGGCATCCGGAGGGTTACACAGCCACGGACATTCTCGCCCGCTACCGGCGCGCGCGCGGCTTCAACGTGCTGCACCCGATGGGCTGGGATGCCTTCGGCCTGCCCGCCGAGCAATACGCCGTCAAGACCGGCCAGCATCCGCGCCAGACGACCGAGGCGAACATCGCGACGTTCAAGCGGCAGATTCAGTCGCTCGGCTTCAGCTACGACTGGTCGCGCGAAGTGGACACCACCGACCCGGAATACTTCCGCTGGACGCAGTGGATTTTTCTCAAGCTCTACAACTCGTGGTTCAATCCGAAAACGAACCGGGCTGAACCGATTGAAACTCTTGAATATCCAAGCTGGCTTGAAACCGTGGAAGAATATCCTGAACTCCGTCCGGTGAAAGGACAAGAGTTCCACTTCATTCGTCCTCAAACACTCGAAGAAAAGAAACGAATTCATCGCGACAAACATCGCCTTGCCTATGTGACCGAAGCTCCGGTGTGGTGGTGCGAACAACTCGGCACAGTCCTCGCCAACGAAGAAGTCGTTGACGGCAAAAGTGAAGTTGGCGGCCATCCAGTCACCCGCAAACCGATGCGTCAATGGATGCTACGCATCACCGCCTACGCTGAAAAACTTCTGACAGACCTCGAAACGATAGACTGGAGCGATTCGCTGAAACAAATGCAGCGAAACTGGATCGGGCAAAGCGAAGGTGCTGAAGTCATCTTCAAAGAATCGAAAACCAAAATCCAAATCAAAGTCTTCACCACGCGGCCTGATACACTCTTTGGAGCGACTTATTTGGTATTAGCGCCGGAACACTGGCTCGTTGATGGACTCGGAACTGAAAAATGGGAAGAGGTGGAGCGGTATCGAGCGATGGTTTCGGCAAAGAGTGATTTAGAACGCACCGAACTCGCGAAGGAAAAGACGGGCGTCTTCACCGGCGCTTATGCCATCAATCCCGTCAACGGCGAGAAGATTCCCATCTGGATTGCCGACTACGTTCTCGCCAGCTACGGCACAGGTGCAATCATGGCCGTGCCGGCGCACGATGAACGAGACTTTGAGTTCGCCATCAAATTTAGACTTCCGATTCGAGCGGTGGTTAAACCGACAATGGAATGGCTGCGGAAAAATGGTGGCCACCTTATGGTTGAGGTCCGTGCAGAAGGAAAGAAACTCGAGTGGACCTATCTTGAGTTGTTAGAAGTTGCGACCAATCAAGACCAAACTTTCGAGCCTCAGGTTTACGAAGTCTTCACAAAGTATGTGGCCGATTTTTCGACCGCTTTTCCAGATCCCGGAGTTGCCATAAATTCCCACTTCATCAACGGTCTTCCCACCGCCCAAGCCAAAAAGAAAATCACCGACTGGCTCGAAGCCAAAGGCCTCGGCAAGCGCACCATCAATTACAAACTCCGCGACTGGCTCTTCAGCCGCCAGCGTTACTGGGGTGAGCCGTTCCCGATTGTCTGGAAGCGCGACGCTCCCGAGAGTTCCAAGTTTCAAGTTTCAAGTGTTCAGTCTGAAAACTTGAAACTGACAACTGAAAACTCAGAACCTTACCACGAAGCACTGCCGGAAAGCGCGTTACCCGTCCTGCCGCCGGCGTTGAGCGACTACAAACCCACCGCCACCGGCGAACCGCCGCTCGCCCGCGCAAAAGATTGGGTGAATCTGCCAGACGGCTCGACGCGCGAGTTGAACACGATGCCGCAGTGGGCCGGCAGTTGCTGGTATTATCTGCGTTATCTCGATGCGAAAAATTCCGCCGCCTTTGTGGGCCGCGAAGCTGAAAGTTACTGGATGGGAACGGCGGCGAGTTTCAAGTCTCAAGTCTCAAGTGTTCAGTCTGAAAACTTGAAACTGAAAACTGAAAACTCCACGACCCCCGGAGTGGACTTATATGTCGGCGGCACGGAGCACGCCGTGTTGCACCTGCTCTACGCGCGTTTCTGGCACAAGGTTTTGTTCGACCTCGGCTACGTCTCGACGCCAGAGCCGTTCTTCAAGCTCGTCAATCAGGGCCTCATTCTCGGCGAGGACGGACAGAAGATGTCCAAGTCGCGCGGCAACGTGGTGAATCCCGACGACATTCTCAAAGAATACGGCGCGGACGCGTTCCGGCTCTACGAGATGTTCCTTGGCCCATTGCAGGACACGAAGCCGTGGAGCACAAAAAATGTCGAGGGCGTGTATCGCTTCCTCGGCCGCGTGTGGCGGCTGTTCGTGGATGAAAAGTCGGAGACAGAGTTTGAACAAGCCGGGACAACCACCAAGACACAAAGTCACCAAGAATTGCTGAACCTGATCAACCTCAACTCCGCAATTCAAGACGTGGCGGCCGCGCCCGCGCAATTGAAGACGCTGCACGCCTGCATTAAAAAGGTCACCGAGGACCTCGACGCGATGCGCTTCAATACGGCAATCTCTGCGATGATGGTCTTTGTGAACGACGCGATGACGTGGGAAACCAGACCGGTTTGCGCGCTGAAGATTTTTTTGCAACTGCTCGCGCCGTTTGCGCCGCATCTCGCGGAAGAGTTGTGGGCGCGGTTGCACGCCACGTTCGGGCAGGCCGCGCCGTCGCTCGCCTACGCGCCGTGGCCGGAGTTCGATCCCGCGCTGCTCGTCGAGGACACGCTGGAAATCCCCGTGCAGGTGAACGGCAAACTGCGTGATGTCATCCGCGTGCCCGCCGGGGCGGCGAATGCCGACATGGAGCGGGCCGCGCTTGCGAGCGAAAGGACGCAGCCGTTCCTCGCGGGCAAGACGGTGAAGAAGATCATCGTCGTGCCGAAAAAGATGGTGAACATCGTCGTGGCGTGACGAAGCGCGAATGATTGCTCAAGCGTTCGGGGATTCTCGGATTGCGAATAAGTCCGCATAACGCGCGGGGAAGTCACCCTTATACTTTCGGCGGTCGCATTGACGTTATGGGCGTCGCGTCCTTTAATGCGTCGCCGTTTGTCCGGCCCTTGATTGCCGGCGCGATGCCAATGAATGTCCTGACCAACCTGTTTTGCTCGTCCCTCGGGAAGAAGTTCATCATGGCGCTGACGGGCGCAGCGATGTTCCTGTTCGTCGTCGGTCACTTGGTCGGCAACCTGCAAATCTTTCTCGGCCCAGAGGCCATCAACAGCTACGGCCACTTCCTCCAGTCGAATCTCGAAATCATCTGGCCCGCGCGCATCGGGTTGCTCGTGTGCGTCGCGCTGCACATCTGGTCGGCCGTCGCGCTCACGCGGGAGAACGCGGAGGCGCGACCGGTCGGCTACCTCAATGACCCCGTGCCGCCGGTCGCGAGTTACGCGTCGCGCACGATGCTGATGAGCGGGTTGATCATCTTCACGTTCATCATTTATCACCTGCTGCACTTCACGATGCAGGTGAAAAGCGTGAACTTCACCGGCTGGGATTTCCATTCGCTGCACGAGACGACGCGCGACGGCGCGATGAGGCACGACGTGTATCGCATGATGGTGCTGGGGTTTTCGCGGCCGGTGGTGAGCGGGTTCTACCTGCTCGCAATGTTTCTCCTGTGCCTGCACCTCGGCCACGGCGTGGGCGCGATGTTCCAGTCGCTCGGCCTGAAGAACAAAGTGTGGGGACCGCGCATTGACTGCTTCGCGCGCGGCGCCGCGTGGGTGATCTTCGCCGGCTACGCGTCCATCCCGCTCGCAGTGCTCTTCGGCCTCGTGAAATAAGATGAAGCTCGACGCCAAAATCCCCTCCGGCCCGCTCGTGCAAAAGTGGGACAAGCACCGCTTCGAGATGAAGCTCGTCAACCCCGCGAACAAGCGGAAGTTCGAGGTCATCGTCGTCGGCAGCGGCCTTGCCGGCGCGTCCGCCGCGGCCACGCTCGCGGAGCTCGGCTACGGCGTGAAGTGCTTCTGCTACCAGGACAGCCCGCGTCGCGCGCACTCCATCGCCGCGCAGGGTGGCATCAACGCGGCGAAGAATTATCAGAACGACGGCGACTCGGTTTACCGGCTTTTCTACGACACGATCAAGGGCGGCGACTTCCGCGCCCGCGAGGCGAACGTGTATCGGCTGGCGCAGGTCAGCGTGAACATCATTGACCAGTGCGTCGCGCAGGGCGTGCCGTTCGCGCGCGAATACGGCGGGCTGCTTGACAACCGATCCTTCGGCGGCGCGCAGGTTTCACGCACGTTTTACGCCCGCGGCCAGACGGGGCAGCAGTTATTGCTCGGCGCTTACTCCGCGCTCTCGCGGCAGATCGGCCTCGGCACGGTGAAGATGTTCCCGCGCACCGAGATGCTCGATGTCGTGATCGTGGACGGCCACGCGAAGGGCATCGTGGTGCGCGACCTCGTGACAGGAGAAATTTCCTCGCACGCAGGTGACGCGGTCGTGCTCGCGACGGGCGGTTACGGAAATGTTTTCTACCTTTCGACCAACGCGGTCGGCTGCAACGTGACGGCGACGTGGCGTGCTTACAAGAAGGGCGCGGCGTTTGCGAACCCGTGCTACACGCAGATTCATCCGACGTGCATTCCCGTCAGCGGCGATCATCAGTCGAAGCTCACGCTGATGAGCGAGTCGCTGCGCAACGACGGCCGGGTGTGGGTGCCGAAGCTCAAGGAAGACTGCGGCAAATCGCCAGCTTCAATTCCCGAAGGGGATCGCGATTACGTGCTTGAGCGGAAGTATCCGAGCTTTGGCAACCTCGCGCCGCGCGACATTTCCTCGCGCGCCGCGAAGGAAGTGTGCGACGAGGGCCGCGGCGTCGGCCCCGGCGGGCTGGGCGTTTATCTGGATTTCAGCGACGCCATCAAGCGCCTCGGCGAGCAGAAGATTCGCGAGCGCTACGGCAATCTTTTCGACATGTATGAAAAGATCACCGGCGAGAACGCGTATCACCAGCCGATGCGCATTTACCCGGCCGTGCATTACACGATGGGCGGCCTGTGGGTGGATTACAACCTGATGAGCAACGTGCCCGGCCTCTTCGTGCTGGGCGAGGCGAACTTCTCCGACCACGGCGCGAACCGTCTCGGCGCGAGCGCGCTCATGCAGGGCCTCGCGGACGGCTACTTCATCATTCCCTACACGATTGGAAATTACTTCGCCTCGGCGAAAGCCGCGCGGCCCACGACGAGCCATGCGGAGTTCAAAGCCGCCGAAGAGACCGTGCGTGCAAATGTGAAGCGCTTGCTCTCGATCAAAGGCAAGAGAACTGTGCGCTCGTTCCACCGCGAACTCGGCTCACTCATGTGGGAGAACTGCGGCATGGCCCGCAGCAAGCAGAGCCTTGAAAAAAATCTCAAGCGCATCCCTGAGTTGCGCGAGGAGTTCTGGAACAACGTGAATGTGACCGGTGAGAACGGCGAGTTGAATCAGCTTCTCGAACACGCCGGGCGCGTGGCGGACTTCCTCGAATTCGGCGAGCTGCTCTGCCTCGACGCGCTCACACGCGAGGAGAGCTGCGGCGGACATTTCCGCGTCGAGCACCAGGAGGCGGGCGAGTGCAAACGCGACGACGAGAACTTCGCGCACGCCGCCGCTTGGGAATATCAAGGCCCCGGCAAAACGCCGCTGCGCCACACCGAGCCGCTCGTCTATGAGGAAGTCCACATGAGCACGCGGAGCTACAAGTAGCACATGAACCTCACGCTGAAAATCTGGAGGCAGAAGAACGCGGACGACACGGGCCGCTTCGAGACCTACGAGGCGCGTGATGTCAACCCGGACATGTCGTTCCTCGAAATGCTCGACGTGGTGAACGAAGGGCTGATTTCAAAAGGCCGGGAGCCAGTCGCGTTCGACTCCGACTGCCGCGAGGGCATCTGTGGCACCTGCTCGTGTGTCATCAATGGCGTCCCGCATGGCGGGCAAAAAGGCACCACCGTCTGCCAGCTTCACATGCGCAAGTTCAAGGATGGCGACACCATCACGGTCGAGCCGTGGCGCGCGCGGCCGTTCCCGGTGCTGCGCGACCTCGTTGTGGACCGCACGGCGTTCGACAGGATCATCCAAGCTGGCGGATTCATTTCCGTTCGCACCGGCGGCACGCCGGACGCAAACGCGATTCCCGTGCCGAAGGAAGCCGCCGACCTCGCGATGGACGCCGCGCAGTGCATCGGCTGCGGCGCGTGCGTGGCCGCGTGCAAGAACGCCAGCGCGATGCTCTTCGTCTCCGCAAAAGTGTCGCACCTCAACCTCCTCCCCCAAGGCAAGCCCGAGAAGGACCGCCGCGCGCTCAACATGGTCCGGACGATGGACGAGGCGGGCTTCGGCTCATGCACCGTCACCGGCTCGTGCGAGGCCGTCTGCCCGAAGGAGATTTCTCTCAACTTCATCGCCAAGATGAACCGCGATTACGCCGTGGCCTTGCTCAAGAACGGCTGATTTCAGGCTGTTTTTGGCTTGTTTTACGAGGATTGCATTGGCGGGGGCGATGTGCTTTTATTCACCCCATCGGCAACAACCAACTGCAACCCGCACCGTCCAAGCGGTGTAATACCTCCAACATGAAGATCGCTCAACTTGCTCGCATCACGTTCGCCATCCTGCTCTGCGCCGCGACCGCGCGCGCGGAACTGCCGCCGGAAAAGCTCCTGCCCGCCAACACGCTCGCCGTGTTCACCGTGCCGGACGTGGACCGCGCCAACGCCTCGTGCGGCGATTCCGCGATGTCCCGCATGTGGCGCGACCCCGCGATGAAGCCCTTCGCTGACAAGTTTGCGAACAAGTTCCGCGACGACGTGCTCGCGCCGATCGAGCGCGAACTAGGAGTCAAGCTGGGCGATTACACCGGCCTCGCACACGGCCAGGTGACGCTCGCGCTCACGCAGACGTGGCAGGGCAAGGGCAAGACGCCCGGCGTGGTCTTCCTTGCCGACGCAAAGGACAAGAGCGATTCAGTGAAGAAAATCCTCGCCGACCTCCGCAAGAAATGGGCCGATGGCGGCAAGCAGATGAAGTCGGAAAAAGTCCGCGACGCGGAGTTCACCGTCCTCGTCAACGCCGGCCAGGAACTCGGCAAGAGCCTTGAAAAGGCCTTCCCCAACGCGAAGGGCAACAAGGACGACAACGCCAAGGCGGACGACAAATCCGAGTTGCTCATCGGCCAGTCCGGCTCGCTGTTCATGATGAGCAACAGCCGCGATGATTTGGAAAAAATCCTCGCGCGGCAGTCGGGCGGGATTGCGCCCGCACTCGCCGAGCAGCCAGCCTACGAGGCGAATCATTCCTCGCTTTTCCGCGACGCGATCTTCTACGGCTGGGTGGATGCCAAGTCACTCATTGACATGGCGATCAAGGAAATCGCCGCGAAAAATCCCGACGGCGGCGACAACAACCCGCTCGGACTCAAACCGCAGGCAGCCGTCAACGCCCTCGGCTTCGGCGGCCTTAAGACGGTTGCGTTCCACTTCAACCAGTCCAAGGACGGCACGCTTGTGAACTTTTTCCTCGGTGTTCCAGAGGCCGATCGCAAGGGCCTCTTCAAGCTCATCGTCATGGACAACAAGGAGTCCGCGCCGCCGGCGTTCGTGCCCGCGGACGTGACGAAGTTCGCGCGCTTCCGCCTCGACGGGCAGAAGTTCTGGGCCACCATCGAAGCCACCGTGAACGAAATGAGCCCGCAGCTCGGCGCGCTCATGCAGCTCGGCATCGCCAACGCCGGCAAGGAGAAGGACCCCAACTTTGACTTCAAGAAACAGATCATCGGCAATCTCGGCAACGACATCGTTGTCATGCAGAAGGCGCCGCGCAGCGCGAAGCTCTCCGACCTCGCGACACCACCGCAGCTATTTCTCATCGCCTCGCCCAAGCCCGAGGACCTCATCGGCAGCCTGCGCACGGTCATCGGCTCCTTCAACGCGCCCAAGGAACGCGAGCTTCTCGGCCGCAAGGTTTATTCCGTTGAATTGCCTGCCTCGTTCGGCCCGGATGGCAAGCCCGTCGAGCGCAGCCTCAGCTTCACCGCCAGCGGCGATTACGCGGCGATCTCGATGGACAGCGCGTTTCTTGAGGAATACCTCCGCAGTGCCGAGAACAAGCCGCGTCCCCTGTCCGAGACCGCCGGCCTGACCGACGCCGCGCAAAAAGTCGGCGGCATGAACACCGGCTGGTTCGGCTACGAGAACGAGGCCGAAACCCTGCGCATCCTTTTGGACGCGCTCAAGCAGGACCCGAACTATCTGGAGAAACTCTTCTCGATGCCCGGCGTGCCCGCGCCCGGCTTGGCGGCGGCGCGCGGTTTCAAGGAGTGGTTCGACTTCGGCCTCCTGCCCACGTGGGACAAGCTCGCGAAATACTTCTACTACACCGTGCAGGCCGCCAGCGCCGGCCCGGACGGCATCAGCTTCAAGACCTTCGTGCCCACGCCGCCGGGCGTGAAGTAATCGAAGTCGCGATTTCAAAAGGCGGCGGTCACAAACCGCCGCCTTTCACTTTTTCAACGGCAGCCCTTCGGTTTAATTTCACGCGGGGGATGAGGGAAATTCCTTCTCCGCATTTCTGAACGCATTTGCTTCTCGCGCGGTCTATCCGCCGGTAACATTGCGAAAAATGAATTCAGGAATCACCGCCATCAACGAAGCCGTGCGGCAGGCGAGCGCGTTCGTCCCGCCGCTCTTCAGCGAAATCAACAAGGTCATCGTCGGCCAGAAATACCTCGTCGAGCGGCTCGTCATCGGCCTGCTCGCCAACGGCCACGTGCTGCTCGAGGGCGTGCCCGGCCTCGCCAAGACGCTCTCCGTGCGCACGCTCGCACAGTGCCTCGACGTGAAGTTCGCGCGGCTCCAGTTCACGCCCGACCTGCTGCCCGCCGACCTCATCGGCACGCAGATTTACAACCCGCAGTCCGGCGGCTTCACCACGCGCAAGGGGCCGCTCTTCGCCAACCTCATCCTCGCCGACGAAATCAACCGCGCGCCCGCCAAGGTGCAAAGCGCGCTGCTCGAGGCGATGCAGGAAAAACAAGTCACCATCGGCGACAACACCTTCAAGCTGGAGGAGCCCTTCCTCGTGCTCGCCACACAAAACCCCATCGAACAGGAAGGCACCTATCCACTACCCGAGGCGCAGGTGGACCGCTTCATGTTGAAGCTCAAGATCGGCTATCCGTCGCGCGAGGAGGAACGGCAGATTCTCGACCTCATGGCCCGCACCAGCGGCCAGCCCAGTGCCAGCGCCGTGGTGGACGCGAAGCAAATCCTCGCCGCGCGCGAAGTGCTCAACGACATCTACGTGGACGACAAGGTGAAAGATTACATCGTGGACCTCGTGTGCGCCACGCGCGACCCGGCGCACTACAAGATCGCGGTGAAGGACTTCATCCAGCTCGGCGCCTCGCCGCGCGCGACCATCGCGCTGACCCTCTCGTCGAAGGCCTACGCCTTCCTGCACGGCCGCGGCTACGTGACACCGCAGGACGTGAAAAGCATCGCGATGGATGTGCTGCGCCACCGCGTGGCCATCACCTACGAGGCCGAAGCCGAGGACAAGACGAGCGAAACGGTCGTGCAGAAGATTTTAGATGAACTGCCGGTGCCGTGAAGATAGGCTATAACTAGAATGACCAGCAAGTGGAACATCGAAAAAGTAAGAAGCCTGATTGCTGACAAGGTAGAAGAATCCTTGTCACTAGAATACAAGTCTTCAGCGGCATTAGAAAGGACAGACAAAGTTAAGAAGGAGATAACCAAGGATGTATCGGCATTTGCGAATTCTTGCGGGGGAGTAATTGTCTATGGAATGGAAGAAGGCCATAGGCCCGAGGACAAGCATCTCCCTAATCGGATATCACCAATCTCACGGAAAGAGTTTAGTAAAGAATGGCTAGAAAGCATCATCTCAAACATCAGGCCAAAAATCGAGGGTTTGGCCATCCATCCAATCCCCATCGAAGATTCCAATGACGAAGTTCTTTACGTTGTGGAGGTGCCGCAAAGCGACACAGCACATCAGGCAATAGATTTTCGCTACTACAAACGCTGGAACTTCGAATCTGTCCCGATGCAAGATTTTGAGGTTAGGGACACGATGAATCGCAGCCGACATCCAAAATTAGAAGTGTTGGCGTTTTTTGTTTGCGAAACCTTGTATTCTCCAATTCCTAAACCATCAAAAAATTCCAAAAGCGTTTTGATACTGAAAATAGTGGCAAACAACATCGGGAGTAAATATGCGAAATATGTATCCTGCTTTGTTGACCTCCCAACGTCCTTCGCACGCTTGTGCAATTTAGAGACGATTGAAAGTTTGGAGATAGCGGGCGTCAAATATACTCGTTATGTGTATGAAAACATATTTAGAGACAAGATTAAAGACGGTATTGCCCCTCAATTCGGTCCTTCTCGTCATGTGCCTATTTTGCCGGGACTAAATCGTGAGCTTATTCAAATCCAAGTCAGAGATTTAGGAGACGGTAACGTCACCTTTATTCGATCTCCGAAACTCAAATTGCATTGGCGCATTCACGCCGACGAAGCTTTACCTATCTCCGGAGAAATAACGTTTGATCAGATCAGGTTGATAGACCAACGAAAAGTTAAAGAAGATGGTGACATTTGGGACCGACTTACATGATCCCCCGCGAGATTCTCAAAAAAATCCGCCAGATCGAGATTCGCACGAACCGCCTCGTGACGGAGTCGGTGTCCGGCCAGTATCACAGCGTCTTCAAGGGCCAGGGCATGAACTTCGACGAGGTGCGCGAGTATCAGCCCGGCGACGACGTGCGCGCGATTGACTGGAACGTCACCGCGCGCATGAACCATCCGTTCGTGAAAAAGTTCGTCGAGGAGCGCGAGTTGACCGTGATGCTGCTCGTGGACCTGAGCGGCTCCGGCCTCTTCGGCTCCGCCGGGCAGAGCAAGCGCGAACTCGCCGCGGAGCTCGCCTCCGTGCTCGCCTTCTCCGCCATCCGCAACAACGACAAGGCCGGCCTCATCCTCTTCACCGACACGGTCGAGAAGTTCATCCCGCCGCGCAAAGGCCGCCGCCACGTGCTGCGCGTCATCCGCGAAATCCTCGCGTTCGAGCCGCGACGAACGGGCACGGACTTGAAGGCCGCGCTCGACTTTCTTCAACGGGTTTCCTCGCACCGCGCCATTGCGATTGTTGTTTCCGATTTCATCGAGTCGCCGCGCGCGCCGCAGCGGTTTGGACGCCACGCCGTTCCGCCGCGCATCGGCGCGCCGCCGGAGGCGATTTCACCCGCGTCGCAGATTGCGTTGCGCCAGGCGCACCGCCGGCACGATGTCGTCGCGGTTCAGATCACAGACCGTTACGAGATGGAACTGCCCGCGCTCGGCCGCCTCGTGCTCAAGGACGCCGAGACCGGTGAGGTCGTCGAGGTCAACACGAGCAACGCCCGCCAGCGCGCGTTCTTCGCGGAACGCCAGGCGCAGCGGCAGGCGGAACTGCACCGGCTTTTCAACAAACTGCGGCTCGACGCCATCCAACTTCACACGGACCGGCCTTACTCGGTCGAGTTGGCACGTTTTTTCGAGACGCGAGAAAAACGCCGCCGTCACGGCTGATGAACTTCGCCGACACAAATTCCGCGGTCATCATTCCCGCGCAACCCGCGACCAACGCGCTCGCGGCGACGAACGACATCCGCGCGATTCGCCCGCCGGTGCCGGTGCCGGGCGAGTGGACGTGGCTGTGGTGGACGCTTGGCGCGCTCGCCGCCGTCGCGCTGCTCGTGTGGGCGTGGCGCAAATTCGGGCACAAACTCGTGAGGCCGCCGGTCATTTACATCGTGCCGCCGCACGTTCGC
This sequence comes from uncultured Verrucomicrobiota bacterium, assembly GCA_964589935.1. Classification (GTDB taxonomy): domain Bacteria; phylum Verrucomicrobiota; class Verrucomicrobiia; order Limisphaerales; family VHCN01; genus VHCN01. The sequence goes on from CAZPVD010000007.1 coordinate 112,128, forward strand.
GCGAAGCAAAAGTTGCTTGAGGCGCTCGCGCTCATCGGCGAGCCGAAACCGTTCTGCTTCGCCGTGTCCGAGACGCTGCGCGTGTATCTGGAGGAGCGATTTGATTTTCACGCGCCAGAACGCACGACCGAGGAATTCCTCGTCGAGCTGCGGGCAACGACGCTGTTGAGCGAAGGACAGAAGTTGGGGCTGAGTGAATTTCTTTCCCGTTGCGATTTGGTGAAGTTCGCCAAATACGAACCGGCGCGGCCCGAACTCGAAGACCTTCACGCCGCGGCGCTGCGATTAGTTGAAGAGACAACGGAGCGTTCCCAATTGGAGCAGTCAGCCGTCAACCCCCAGCAGCCCGTCACCGCATGACGCTCTCCTTTGCCCATCCGTGGTTGTTGTTGCTGCTGCTCGCGCTGCCGGTGCTCGCGTGGCTCAAGGGGCGGCCCGGTCCGCAGGCGGCGTTTCTCTATTCCTCCGTGCAACTCGTCAAGGGCCTCACCGCGCCGGCGCACACGCGCGCGGGCCGCATCCTGCGCCGGCTGCGCTGGCTCGCGTTGGCGCTGCTCATCGTCGCGCTGGCGCGACCTCGGCTCGGACAGGGCGAGGCGCGCATCAGCGCCAGCGGCATTGACATCGTGTGCTGTATTGACCTGTCGCGCAGCATGGAGGCGGAGGATTTCAGAGACGAACTCGGCCAGCGCACCAACCGCGTCTATGTCGCGAAGGCCGTGCTGAAGAAGTTCATCGAGAAACGTCCCAGCGACCGCATCGGGCTGGTGGCGTTCGCGGGCCGCGCCTATGTCGCGTCACCCATGACGCTCGATCATGAGTTCCTGCTTGCGAACCTGGAACGTCTCGGCTTCGACGGCATAGAGGAAGGCACGGCGATTGGTTCCGCGCTCATCGCCGCGCTCAACCGGCTCAGCGAACTCAAGTCGAAAAGCAAAATCGTCATCCTGCTCACCGACGGGCAGAACAACATGGGCAAGGTGCCTCCGCTCACCGCCGCCGAGGCCGCGCAGACGATGGGCGTGAAGATTTACACCGTCGGCATCGGCACGCACGGCACCGCGCCGTGGCCGCGCACGGATCCGTTCGGTCGCCGCCAATACTACCAGTTGCCCGTGGACATTGATGAAGATGCGCTCAAGGAAATCGCGCGGAAGACGAACGGCAAATATTACCGCGCGACCACGTTCGACGCGCTCAAGACCATCTACGCGGAAATTGATCAGCTCGAAAAGACAACTGTCGAAGTGAAAAAATACCAGCGTTTCCGCGAGCTGATGCAATGGCCCATCGCCGCCGGGCTGGCGGTGCTGCTGCTCGAACTCGCGCTCGCCCACACGATCTGGCGCAAGTTGCCGTGAACGAACACCAATGATTTTCGCGAACCCAAGTTATCTCTGGCTGCTGCTGCTCGCGCCGCTGCTGGCCGCGTTCCTCTGGTGGTCGTGGCGCGTGAAGCAGCGGCTGGTCGCGCAATTCGTTCACGCACGATTGCTCGCGCATCTCGCGGTCGGCGTTTCGCACGCGAGGGAAAAGGCGAAATTGATTTTGCTCGTCGCCGCCGTTGCGTGCTTCGTGCTCGCGCTGGCGCGGCCGCAGTGGGGCTTCACGATGGAGGAGGTCAAGCAGCGCGGGCTGGACATCGTCGTTGCGATTGACACGTCGCGTTCCATGCTCGCCGAGGACGTCCGCCCCAGCCGGCTCGGACGCGCGAAGCTCGCGGCGCTCGATCTGCTCAAGCTCGCCAAGACCGACCGTCTCGGACTCGTCGCATTCGCCGGGTCCGCGTTTCTGCAATGCCCGCTCACGCTTGACGACGAGGCGTTCCGCCAGTGCGTTGCCGCGCTCGACGTGAACATCATCCCGCAGGGCGGCACCGCGCTCACCGAGGCCATCAACGCCGCGCTCACCGCCTACAAGGACGACAGCGAAAATCACCGCGTGCTCGTGCTCTTCACCGACGGCGAGGATCACGACGGCGGCGCCATCGAGGCTGCGAAGGCCGCGGCCGAGAAGGGCATGAAAATTTTCACGATCGGCATCGGCTCTACAGACGGCGAACTCATCCGCGTGCCGGACGAAAAAGGCCGGCCCGGCTTCCTGCGCGACAACGACGGCAACGTCGTCAAGAGCCGGCTCAACGAGACGCTCCTGCGGCAGATCGCCGGCGCGGCGGGCGGCTTCTACCTGAACCTTCGCGGCGTGAACACCATCGAGACGCTCTACGAAAAAGGGCTTGCGCCGTTGCCGAAGGGCGATTTTGAGGCGAAGATGATGCGCCGTTATCACGAGCGTTTTTACTGGCCGCTCGCGCTCGGGATTGTTTTGCTATTGGTGGAAATGTTTTTGCCTGACCGGCCAACATCGAAGCGAGGCGAGGCGAAGGTGACTTCGCCGAAGGAGCCACTGCGGCAGGCCGTCGCCGTGCTGCTCGCGCTGCTCGTGCCGCTCGTCGCGAGCGCATCGTCGTCCAGTGCGCAACGCGCCTACGAAGCGGGCAAATACGAGGAGGCGCTCAAGGAATACCAGCGTCTCCGCGAGAAGCGGCCGGAAAACGCGCGGCTGCACTTCAACGAGGGCGCGTCGGCGTATCAGGCGAAGCGTTACGAGGAAGCGGCGCGCGCGTTCTTTGGCGCAATTGCGTCACCGGACAAGTCGCTTCAGCAAAGCGGATTTTACAACCTCGGCAACACGTTCTTTCGCGCCGGTGCGCCGCTCGACACCGACAAGAAAATCGAGGCGTGGGAAACGGCGGTGAAGCTGTTCGACCAAGCGCTCAAGCTCAACGCGCAGGACAAGGACGCCGAGTTCAACCGCGATTTCGTGAAGAAGAAAATCGAGGAGTTGAAGCAGGAACAGCAAAAGCAACAACAGCAGCAGTCGCAATCCGGCAAACAGGACAAGGACGACGAGCAGAAGCAGCAAAAACCAGACAAGCAAGACCAACAGCAGCAGCAACAGCAGAAGGATTCGCAAAAACAGAACGAAAAAAAGGACGCGCAGAAACAGCAAGGCCAGCAGGAGCCGGAGCAAAAGCAGCAAGGCGAACAGAAGCAAGACCAGCGCGGCCAAGGCGAGCAAAAGAAACCGGACTCGCAGGATGGCCAAGGCGAGCAAAGTCAGGCAAACCCGCAGACCGTCCAAGGCCAGATGACGCCGCAACAGGCGCAGCAGTTGCTCGATTCACAGAAGGGCGAGGAGCGCGCGCTCATTTTCCTCCCGCAGGAACTCAAGGGCAAAAGCCGCGGCCGCATTTTCAAGGATTGGTAGATGAATTGCCGATCGCCAATTGCCAATTGCCGATTTGGCGGCGCGTCGCGCGCGCCACGCTCCGTCGTCACGGCGCTGCTGCTCTTGTTCACCGTCGCCACGTCATTTGCCGTCACCGCCGGGCTTGATCGCGGAATAATCAGCGTGGGCGAAACGGCGACGTTGACGCTTTCATTCATCGGCAGCGCGCCCAAAACCGTCCCGCAGCCTCCGGAAGTGGCCGGGCTGGTCATCACGTCAACGGGCAAGTCGCAGCAGTTCACGCTGGTCAACGGCCAGGCTTCATTTTCGGTCTCGCTCAGTTATTCGATCCAAGCGCGGCAGCCGGGCGACTACACGATTCCGTCGTTTTCCATCGAGACGGGTGGCGGCAAACAAAACACGCCGCCGGTGCAACTCAAGGTCGTCCAGCGCGGCGCGGCGACGCCGCAGAGTTCGGGTCTCGAACAGCTCGCCTTTGTCCGGCTGAACTCGCCACGCAAGGAATGCTACATCGGCGAAATTTTTCCCGTCGAAATCCAGCTCTTCTTTGCCGCGGGCCGCGACATCCAGATGCCGAACCTGCGCTGCGAGGGCTTCACCGTCGGCAAGATGGTGACGGAGCAGGCGACCGCGCCCGTCAACGGCACGCTCTACAACTTGATCCGATTCCGCACGCTCGTGACGCCGGTCAAGACCGGCAAGCTCCCGCTCGGCCCCGCCGAGTGCCAGCTCATGGTGCAGGTGCGCGCGCAGGATTTTTTTGGATACCGTTTGCAGCAGTATTCGCCGCAAAGCGACGCCGTCGAAATCAACGTGCTGCCGCTGCCCGACGCGGGGAAGCCCGCGGACTTCGCCGGTGCGGTGGGCAAGTATCAGATGAGCTACCTTGCCGCGCCGACCAACGTGCAGGCCGGCGACCCCATCACGGTGAAAATCCAGATCACCGGCCAGGGCGCGCTCGACCAAGTGCAGTTGCCGCCGTTCGACCAGTGGCGTGATTTCAAGACCTATCCAGCGACGGTGAAGGTGGACATGTTCGATCCGCTTTCCGTCATGGGTATCAAAAACTTCGAGCAGGTCGTGCTGCCGCAGAACGCCGAGGTGAAGGAACTGCCGGCGGTCGCGTTCAGTTTTTTTGATCCCGAGGCCAAGACGTATCGCACCGTGCGCCAGCCGGGCATTCCCATCACCGTGCGGCCGGGCAGCGCCGGCTCGCAACAGCCGACCGTCGTGCTCGCAGGCCAGCCGAATGCGCAGAACACGCCGCCGCCCGCGACCGACATCGCACACATCAAGCCGCAGCTCGGCGCGGTCGCGCCGTTACGCGCGCCGCTCGTGATGCAGCCGTGGTTCCTCGCGTTGCAGGCCGTGCCGCTCGCGGCGTGGCTCGGCCTCGTCGCATGGCGCAAACGCGAGGACAAGCTCGCGAACAATCCGCGCCTGCGAAGACAACGCGAAGTCGCGCGAGTCATCGAGGCCGGCCTTGACGAACTCCGCCGCCACGCCGGCGCAAATGAACGCGAGAAGTTTTTTGCAGCGCTGTTTCACCTGTTGCAGGAACAGCTTGGCGAACGGCTTGACCTGCCTGCGTCGGCCATTACCGAAAGCGTCGTGGAAGAACGGCTTCAACCCGCCGGTTTGAAAGAAGATGAACTAGCCTCACTGCGCGAGTTGTTCGACCTGTGCAACCGGGCACGATTCGCCGGAGCAAGCGACGGTGAAAGCCTTGCCGTGCTCGTGCCGAAAGTTGACGCGGTGCTTGAACGGTTGAAGAAGCTGGAGGTGGCGAAGTGAACTGCCGATTGCTGATTACCGATTGCCGACTGAGCATCGCTTTGCGCACTTTCATCGCTTTGCTGTTGCTGTTGCTCGCAAGTGTCACGTCGTTTGCATCGGACGCCACGACTGATTTCGAGGCGGCGAACAAATTGTTCGAGCAAGGCAAGTTTGCGGACGCCGCAACGGCTTACGAGAAGATGCTTGCCGACGGCCATTCGTCCTCGGCGGTGTGGTTCAACCTCGGCAACGCGCGGTTCAAGACGGGACAGTTTGGCCGCGCCATCGCGGCGTATCGTCAGGCGGAACTGCTCGCGCCGCGCGATGCGGAAGTGCGGGCCAATTTGCAGTTTGCCCGCACCCGAGTCGCAGGCGGCCTGGCAGACGGCCCGCCGCTCTGGCAACGCGCGCTGGATTTGCTTTCGCTAAATGAGTGGGCCGTGCTCGCGACGATTGCGTCTTGGTTTGTGTTCGTGCTGCTCGCATTGCGCCAGTGGTGTCCGCAGTGGAAGGCGCCGCTGCGAAGCCTCACTGTTTTCAGCACGGCGGTTTTGTGCGTGTTCGCCGTGTGCCTTGCCGCGTCGCTGGCGGTGCGCTATGGACAGCCAACGGCCGTGGTGACGGCGACGGAAGTCATCGTGCGCTACGGGCCGCTTGATGAATCAAAAACTTTTTTCACGCTGCGCGACGGCACGGAGGTGCGCGTCATCGGCCGCAAGGACGACTGGATTCAAGTGCTCGATTCGTCGAACCGCGCCGGTTGGGTGAAGCACGCGCAGGTGATGGTGTTTCCCCAAGACAAGCTCAATTCGACGGGAAGCTGATGAATTCGCGGCGGTCACAGACCGCCGCTACGGAAGTCACTTCGCGAGCGCGGTGATGTAGCGATGGAGGCGGTTGGATTCCTCGGAGTGTTCCAGCCGCGTGTAGATGTGGTGGAGGTTGGAGCACATGCGCAGCAGAATGCGGCGGTTGCTCACTGGCGAGAGATAGCCTTCGTAGAAATCATGCCCGGCGCTGATGAGCATCTTCACGCAGTCGGCCTTGCTGAGCAGCTTGCCGCGGCGGAAGGCGTCAATGTAAATCTCGCCGCGCGTGCCCTGAAAGCGGCAGAGAAAATGCCCCGGCATCCCGATGCCCGCAACAGGCAGGCGCAGGCGGCGGCACACGGCGATGTAGGCGACACAGAGGCTGATGGGGTTGCCGGTGCGCCGGTCGAGCACGCGGTTGAGGTAGCTGTTCTCCGGGTCGTAATAGCTCTGGTCGTTGCCGGTGAAACCGAGATGGCCGAAGATGTATTGGTTGATCGAGCCGAGAATCTGGTCCGCCGGCGAGCCGAAATCTATCCGCATCTTGAGGTCGCCGGCATAGCTGTCGAGCAACGCCTGATAAGCGGTGATGTTGATGTTCGGGTATTGCGTCTGCGCGAGCAGCCATGCGCCGAGTTCCATGTCGAGGTCTTCGCCACGAGTGAGACAGAACGAAAGGAACTCGTCGTCCGCGTTCTCGCGGTCAAAATAGTCCACGATCTCCACCGCGCGCCGTCGCAGCACCGGGTCGGTGCTCAACGTGTGCGGGCGCATCCAGTCGCGCATGGCCGGGCCGTGGGAGAGAATCTTCGCGCGGATGAGTTGATAGACGCTCGCATCGTCGTCGGTGAGCAGTGTCAGCAGCGCGGCCTTCTGGCCTTCGGTGAGCGGCGCGTCATTGCTGGTGACGACTGGATTCATGGGCTGCACAAAAAATAATGGCACCGCGCGCAAGAGTTTGCAACGGCGAAGGCGAAGTCGGGTGGCGATTTCCCGGAAGGTGAAAAGGTTTGAAAACCGGGCGAAAATTCGCCACGTTGCAAGCCATTGGCAACACTGGCGGAAAAGTTTGTTCCGTGGCTGCGCGCCCACCTGCGGCGCATGGGCGCACCGTATCTGGTGCTGGCGATCTCAGTCATCCCGACCATCGTCGCTTATGAACGCGTGCGGGAGGCGGTCGAGGAGCGCGATCAGGCGCGCTTCAACACCGCGGTGCAGGCCATGGTGGACGCCATCCGCGAGCGCATCCGACACTACGAAGAGGATTTGCGCGCGATCCGCGCGTTTTTCGCGCCCGCATCGCCGGACGTGGACGCCTGGCGCAAATATGTCGCGACGCTCGATCCGTCGAGACATTATCCCGGCATCCGCTCCGTCGGTTACGTCGAGCGCGTGACCGCTGCGGAAAAGGCGGCGCATCTCGCGCGCCAGCGCAAGATCATTCCCAGCTACCGCATCACGCCTGACGGCGAACGCGAACTCTACTTCCCGACGGTCTATCTGAATCTTTTCGAGGAACTCCTGCTGCCGGAATTCGGCGTGGACGCCTACGCGGACCCGGCGTTACGCGAACCCATCGAGAAGGCCCGCGATTCCGGCGCTGCGAGCGCGAGCGGGCGCGTGGAAGTCGCGACGGGCACCAGCACCAACCGGCAGGCCGGCTTTGTCATCTACATGCCGGTCTATCGCAAAGACGTGCCCATCGCGACGATGGAAGAGCGCCGCGCCGCCATTCAGGGATTCATCTTCGGCACGTTTGCGGTGGACAAACTGCTCATCGGCACGTTCGGCAGGCGCGAGGGCACGGTGCTGGACGTGGAAGTTTTCGACGGCACTGGAACAGCGCCGCGAAACTCGATGCACGCGGACCGCCGCGCGCGCACCACGAGCGGCGGCGACGAATCAGCCTTCAAGGCCACGCGCACCGTGCCCGTGCTCGACCGCGTGTGGACGCTGCGGTTCACCGCGCTGCCGGAGTTTGAGGCGACTTCACAAAAGCAGCTTCCATTCGTCGTGCTGATCGCGGGCCTGACGGTGAACGTGCTGCTCTTCCGCATCACGCTGTCGCAGTCCAAGGCCAAGTTCATTGCGGAACAACTCACCGACAACCTCAAGCGCGTCACCGAGCGTGACCGCCTCATCGAGCGCGCGACCAACGACGCCATCTGGGATTGGAGCCTGGAAACCAACCAACTCACATGGAACGAAGCCGTGCAGCACATGTTCGGCTACGCGCCGGAGACGCTGCGCCCCACGGTCGAGTGGTGGAAGGAGCGCCTCCATCCCGACGACCGCCGCCGCATCCTCAACGGGCGCGACATGGCCATCCAGACCGGCGGCGAGTTCTGGGCCGACGAGTATCGCTTCCGCAAGGGCGACGGCTCCTTCGCCGATGTCATTGACCGCGGCTACATCATCCACAACAACCTCGGCCTGCCCGTGCGCATGGTCGGCTCAATGGTGGATGTCACCGGCCGCAAGGAAGCCGAGGAGGCGCGTCTGCGCTCCGAGCGCAAACTCTCGCTCCACGTCGAGCAGACCCCGCTGGCCGTCATCGAGTGGAACCTTGATTTCCAAGTCACCGAGTGGAACCCCGCTGCCGAGCGCATCTTCGGTTACACGATGCCGGAGGCGATCGGCAGGCACGCGTTCGACCTCATCGTTCCCGAACACATCCGTCCACTGACAAAGCAGGTTTGGGAAGACCTCACAATGCCTCCGCCGAAGGAAGGCGCGGCGGACGCACCGCACGGCTCTGGACGCCGCAGCGTCAACGAGAACTGCACCAAGGACGGACGCATCATCATTTGCGAATGGTATAACACGCCGCTCATTGACAAGAGCGGGCAGATCGTCGGCGTCGCCTCGCTCGCGCTCGACGTGACCGCGAACAAGCGCGTGGAGGCCGCACTCGCCGCCGAGACCGAGCGGCTCGCCGTCACGCTGCGTTCCATCGGTGAGGGTGTCATCGTCACCGACATCACGGGCCGCGTCATCCTCATCAACAAGATGGCCGAGCATCTCACCGGGGCAAAGCAGGCGGATGTGATGGGACGCTCGCTTGACGACATGTTCCACATCGCCAGCCTCAAGACACACGAGCCGGAGGAGAATCCCGTCGCCACGGTGCTCGAGGCCGAGGGCGTCATCGAGCTGACCAACCGCACCGCCGTCCTGCGCTCGCAGAACGGCGAGTTGTCCATCGCCTACTCGTGCTCGCCCGTCGTCAACGCCGCGAACAAGATCATCGGCACCGTGCTTGTCTTCCGCGACGTGACCACCGAGCAGCGCACGACGGAGGAACTGCTCAAGGCCAGCAAGCTCGAATCCGTCGGCGTGCTCGCGGGCGGCATCGCGCACGATTTCAACAACATCATGACCGCCGTCATCGGCAACCTCTCGCTGGCCAAGCTCTACTGCCAGCCCGGCGACAAGGTCTTCCTGCGGCTGGACGAGGCCGAGCGCGCGTCGCTGCGCACCAAGGACCTCACGCAGCAGCTCCTCACCTTCGCCAAGGGCGGCGCGCCGGTGAAGGCCACCTCTTCGATCACGGAACTCATCCAAGGCTCCGCCGTGTTCGCCCTGCGCGGCTCCAACGTCCGCTGCGAATTTCATTTTCCCAAGGACATCTGGCCCGTCGAGGTGGACCAGGGCCAGTTCAGCCAGGTCGTGCACAACCTCGTCATCAACGCCATGCAGGCCATGCCGCAGGGCGGTGTGATTCATTTCCGCGGCGAAAACCTCACGCTCGAACGCAAGCACGGCCTGCCGCTCCCGCCCGGCCGGTTTGTGAAAGTCTCCGTGGAGGACAACGGCATCGGCATCAAGCCCGACCACCTTTCAAAAGTCTTCGACCCCTATTTCACGACGAAGGAAAAGGGCACCGGCCTCGGCCTCGCCGTGAGCTACTCGATCATCAATAAACACGAGGGCCTCATCACCGTTGAGTCCGCCGTCGGGCACGGCACCACCTTCAACATCTTCCTGCCCGCGTCGAGCAAGCCCATCGCGCCGCAGCAGGTCGTCCACGACGAGCCTATCATCGGCCACGGACGCATCCTCGTCATGGACGACGACCCGCTCATCCGCGAGCTGGCCGTGACCGTGCTGGAATACCTCGGCTACGAAGTCGAGACCGTCGCCGACGGCGCGGATTGCATTCGCACCTACACCACCGCGCGCGCCACGGGCCGGCCCTTCGAGGCGCTGCTGATGGACCTCACCATCCCCGGCGGCATGGGCGGCAAGGAGACGATCAAACGCCTGCTTGAGATTGATCCCAAAGTGAAGGCCATCGTGTCCAGCGGCTACTCCAGCGGCCCGGAAATGGCGAACTACCGCGAGCACGGTTTCAGCGGCATGGTCGCCAAGCCTTACAAGATCGAGGAACTCGCCAAGGCCCTCAACACCGTCATCAAGAACGGAAAAGGGTAACGCCCCTCACCCGACAATTGAAACTTCCGCGGAGGACGGCCGCGCCATCCATTCGCACCCGTCCGCCAGAAATTTGGTCTTGCAGCCCAGCGTGGGAGGCATAAGATGACCGCAATCATTTGAGGTCCGTTATCGGTGGGCAACGTTTGGGAGTTGAGTGGAGATGGAGAATGCGGCGACACGGCGGCTGACTGAGCCTTTCGGCCTGCGCTCTCTTTGCATCCTGCCCCTGTCAGCTTCCCTCGCACCGCTCGCGCAGCCGATTCACCGCGGCAATTCCTCCCAGCTTCAAACCATTCGCCAAGGCCAGCCGAACTCTCGTCGGCCCCAGCGCGCGGCGCGCGAACGCCAGCCAGTCGCCCGTTGGGGCCAACCACGCCACGGTCGGGGCCAACTTTCCCTTTGTTGGGGCCAGCGGGTCGTTCGTCGGGACCAACCACTGCACGGTTGGGGCCAGCGGGTCATTCGTTGGGGCCAACCAGCCGCCGGTTGGGGCCAACTTTTCATTTGTCGGGGCCAGCAAATGATTCGCTGGCCCCGGCGAACCGTCCGCTGGCGGGTGCCGGAGGCCGGGTCAGACCAACCAAAACAATGCAGAAGCAGTTGAAAGAGAGGTAAATATGGCAAAAGGTGATTATCTGAAAAAAGTGGAGGCCGATTATCTGGACCAGCACGACCAGTTCAAGGCCGCCGCCCATGCAGTGGGCGCCCAAGTGGGGTTCACGGCGGGCAATTTGACCGACATTGACGCGGACAACGCCGCGCTGCACACCGACATCGCGGCCTCGAACGCCGCCGATGCCGTCGCGCAGCAGAAGACCCAGACCAAGCAGGCCACCGTCAAGGCCGTCAAGGCCCGGCACCGCGCGCTGGCGCAGCAGGCCAAGAAAAATCCCGGCTACACGCCGGCCCTGGGCGAGCAGTTGAAGATCGAGGGCCCGGTGGACAGCACGGACCTGACGACCTCCAAGCCCACGCTCACCGGCACGGCGCAGCCGCACGGCACGGCAGAAGTGGGCTTCGACAAGAGCATCTCGCAGGGCGTGAACCTCTATTGCCAGCGCGGCGCGCAGGCCGCGCCGGAGTTCCTCGCACGCGACACCAGCTCGCCCTATGTGGACAACCGCCCGCTGCTCATCGCCGGCCAGCCTGAGACGCGCACCTACACGGCCATCTACGTGCTGCACGACCAGGAGATCGGCCTCGTGAGCGACGCCCTCGCCGTCGTGTGCAAACCGTGACGCCGGAATAATTCGCGTGAACCACACCCCTCACCCGGCCTTCGGCCACCCTCTCCCCTTGTAAGGGGAGAGGGCTGGGGTGAGGGGAATTCCTAAATCTGACAACCCATGAACATCCTCATCGTTGACGACTCTCCGACGAATCTGGAATTGCTCCGCGCGCAACTGGAGTCCAAAGGCCACACCGTGCTCGAAGCCGCCGACGGCATCGAGGCGCTGGCCGTGCTCGAACGGGAGAAGGTTGACGCCGTCATCAGCGACATCCTCATGCCGCGGATGGACGGCTACCGTTTGTGCTACGAGGTGAGGCGAAACGAACGGCTGAAGCAGTTGCCGTTCATCGTTTACTCGAGCATTTACACGTCGCCCGAGGACGAGAAGCTGGCCTCGGACGTGCAAGTGGACAAATACCTGAGAAAACCGGCATCCATGGACGACATCGCCGCCGCATTGCAGGAAGTCACCTCCAAACCCCACGCCGCGCCACAAGGCGGTGTGATGAAGGAAGCCGAGGTGCTCAAGGAATACAGCCAGCGGCTGGTCGCCCGGCTGGAGCAGAAGAATGAAGAATTGCAGATGATCCTCGATGCCGTGCCGGCGATCATCTTCTACAAGGACCGCCAGCACCGCCTCGTGCGCGTCAACGCCTCGTGCGCGCGGGCGCACGGCCGGTCCGCCGCGGAATTCGCCGGCAAGACCGACTCCGATCTTGGTTTGCCTCATGCCGAACAATACGTCCGGGACGAGGAGGAAGTCGCCGCCACGGGCCAGCCCAAGCGCAACATCATTGAACCCATGGTCGGGTTGGCCGGCACTCGCTGGTGGCAGACGGACAAGTTCCCCATCCGCGACGAAGCGGGAGCGATCACCGGGTTTATCGGCTTCAGTTTGGACATCACTGAACGCAAGCAGGTGGAGGAAGCACTGGGGCGGGCCGAGTCGCAATACCGCGGGATTTTTGAGAATTCCGTCGAAGGGATCGCCCAGACGATGCCGGAGGGACGCATCCTCACGGCAAATCCCGCGTTCGCCCGGATGCTCGGCTACGAGTCCGCGGAGGCCCTGCTGGCCGCGTCGCTGTTGATGGGCCGGGATGTTTATGTCAATCCAGAGGACAGGAAAACCTTCCTCGATATGATTGCGGAAAACAACATCTGCAACGATTTCCAGTGCCAGTTCAAACGCAAGGACGGACAGGTTTTTTGGGTTTCAATCAACGCCAGCGCCGCGCGGGATGCTGCCGGGACGGTGCAGTTCTACAACTTCACCTGCATGGACATCAGCGAGCGCCTCAAGGCCGAGCAACGGTTGCGCGAGCAGGCGGCTCTGCTGGACCTGACTTCCGAGGCCATCATCGTCCGCGACCTCTCGCACCGCATCACCTTCTGGAACAAAGGCGCGGAGAGCCTCTACGGCTGGACGGCCGAGGAGGCGGTCGGCCAGATAGTCACCGAACTTTACGCCTCAATCGCGTGGGACGGGCGTGAAGCAGCGCGACGGCAGGTGTTGGAGCAGGGCCGATGGGAGGGCGAGCTGCATCAGAAGACCAAAGCAGGAAAGCAGCTCATCGTTGACAGCCGGTGGACCTTGTTGTGGAACGCGACCGGCGCACCCGAAGCCATTCTTGCCATCAACAGCGACATCACGGAAAAGAAGCAGATCGAGGCGCAGTTCCTGCGAAGCCAGCGCATGGAAAGCATGGGCGCGCTGGCGGGTGGCGTGGCGCATGATTTGAACAACGTCCTCTCACCCATCCTCATGGCGGCGCAGTTGTTGCACGCGCGCGCCACCGATGACCGCACCAAGGAGCTGCTCGAAATGATCGAGGCGGGCACCAAGCGCGGCGCGAACATGATCCGTCAAATCCTCTCCTTCGCCCGCGGCACGGAAGGCGAGAAGGGCTTGATGCAGGTGCGGCATCTGCTCAAGGACATTGTCAAGATGATGAAGGACACCTTCCCGCCCAACATCTATTGCGAGTCCAACGTGGCCTCGGAGCTGTGGCCGGTGCTCGGCGACGCCACGCAGTTGTATCAAGTGCTGCTCAACCTCTGCGTGAACAGCCGCGACGCCATGTCTAACGGCGGCAAAATTGTTCTCACGGCGGAAAACATCACGCTGGATGAAACCTACGCAAAATCCAGCCAGGATGCGCGACGGGGACCTTATGTCGTCCTGACTGTCACGGACAACGGCTCGGGCATTCCCAAGGAGCATCAGGAGAAAATCTTCGAACCGTTCTTCAGCACCAAGGAACCGGGCAAGGGCACCGGCCTCGGCCTGTCCACAGTGAAGCAGATCATCGCGCGCCACGGCGGCTTCATCCACCTTTACAGCGAAACCGGCAACGGCACGCAGTTCAAGATTTACATCCCCGCCGTCGTGGGCGAGCAGGACAAGTCGGCCACAACCATCTTCACTCTGCCCGTGGGGCATGGCGAGCTGGTGCTGGTGGTGGACGACGAGGCGGCTGTGCGCGAGATCGTCAAGGCCACGCTCGAAAACTACGGCTACCGCGTGGTGACGGCCTGCGACGGCACCGAGGCTGTGGCGCGATTCTTCGAGAACCGGCAGGAAGTGAGGGCGTTGCTCACGGACATGCAGATGCCGCACATGGACGGCACGGCGACAATCCGCGCGCTGCGGAACATCCAGCCCGACCTGCGCGTGTTGGTGGCATCGGGCCTCACCAGCCATCAGGAAGCGCTCAGCAACGTGGGCCTCAGCGTGCAGGGATTCGTCGCCAAGCCGTTCACCGCCGCCAGCCTCCTGCTCGAACTCGACACCGTCATCAAAGGCGGGAAGCCAAAGTAATTCCTGATTTTTCGCCGACCCGGTAAAAGCGCGGCCGGTTTGACGTTAGTCCTTTTGCTCCTTCGGCTCCGGCAGCAGGAAACTTATCGCGAACCCGATGACAAAGACGCTCGTCCCGACAATCGCCGCGGCGAAGGCGACGTTGTTGAAGGTGCTCGGGCCGCTCAGATGCGAGGCAATCGTCGTGGTCAAGAACGCCGCGCTCGTGCCAATCATGCGGCCGCCGACATTGGTCGCGAAACTGCCGCCGGTGCCGCGCAGGTGCATCGGAAAAATCTTCGGCAGGTATTCGCCGAAGTAGCTGAACTGCGCGACGACGAGGAAGCCGCAAAAGAAAATGCCCGCCTGGAATCCAGTCCCGCCCGCTGCGTAGAGCGACGAGTAGGTGACGGCGAAAAGCACGATGCCCGGAAGGAGGAACATCCGCAGCATCCGCCCGCGCGGGATCGCGGTGAGCAGCAGCCCGGCGAGCACGATTCGACCGATGAGTCCGCCGGTCTCCTGAAGCATCTGGATGCTGTTCCCGCGCTCCTTCACGAGCTTGTTGAGCGGCTCCTGCTTGTCGCGGTTGTCACCGAGCGCCCTGAGGATTTTCTCGCGCTCGATCACCGCCTTCTTCGCGTCCGGTTTCGACGCGGTCAGCTCGTCGAGTTTTGCGCCAAGCTGCTTGAACTCCGCGTTGAGCGCGTCGGCGGTTTCCTTCGCGCCCGCGTTGTTCGCGGCGCGGAAGGCGACGCGGTTCTTGGAGCGCAGCCCCGCCAGGCTGCCGAGACCGGGCACGTCTTGTTCCGCCTGACGGAATGCGGGCATCACGGTGTCAACCTGCGCGTTGAGCTGCTTCGCCTCGTCCTGAAGCGGCTTGAGTTCCTTGCGCTGGTCCGCGAGTTCCGGCAGTCCCGGCGCCACGCGCAATGGTGTGAGCTGGAGCGCGCCGAACGCCGCCGCATACGCGCACGCGGAGAGGCCGGCGGTCACGAGCGTCACGCGGCGAAGCTCCGGCGAGAACAGTTCCGCGAAGCTTGGGCGCTTGAGCGTGCCGGCGGCCTTGCGTTCGCGCCAAATCTGCGACTCCGGCACGAACGGCAGCAACAGCGCGATCGGGATCGCCGGCAGCAGGCCGCTCATCAGCGTGTAGCGCCAGGAGGCGTGCGCATTGAACATCTCCGGCAGCGGCAGCGCCGGCAGCGAGTTGGCGTGCGAGACGACCCACACGTTGATGCCCGTCACAAGCAGGCCGCCGAGCGACGCGAACGCCTGCGTGGTGCCGAGCGCGAGCTCCTTCCGCCGCTTGTCCGGGAAAAGCTCCGCGAGCCACGTGATCGCCGCGACGAACTCGACGCACACGCCGATGAATGTCGTGCAGCGATAAAACACAAACATCGGCAGGGTCGTCACGAACGCCGACGCGAACGGTGAAAACGCGTAAAAGAAAATCGCGAGCGCCATGATCCGCTTGCGCCCGAAGCGGTCAATGAGCCATCCGCCGAGCAGCCCGAACACGCCGCCGCTCAACGCCGTCATCCACAGCATCCGCCCCATCCAATCAGTGACGGTCGGGTGGTTTGCCGGCAGTTGCAGCAGCTCCGCGATCGCGGGCACGCCGACCAGCGGCGTCATCAGCAGCACGTAGGTGTCGAAGAGAAAACCGATGCTGGCGATGACGAGCACAAGCCATTCGGTGAGGCCGAGTTTGCGCGAGGCGGTGTCTGGCGAAGTCATGGAGCGTGATGTTGTCCGCGGCAAACGCGACATTCAACATTGAATGTCCAAAAAACGAAGTGCGGCGGCGAACTGGTCTCGCGTTCACGCCACCATCACTTCCTTCTCGCTGACCTGCTGGGCGATGACGGCCACGCAGTCGCCTTGCTGGGTGAGGCAGGGGGCGCGGATGGTGATGAGGAAACCGCTGGATTGCGCGACGAGCGGCTCGGGGGCGCGGTCGGGGCGTTCGAGGTGGTGGATGTAACCGACGGTCTGGCCGCGTTTCACCTTTGCGCCGAGGTCGAGGCAGATTTCAAAGATGCCGGACTCGGGCGCGAGCAGGTAGTCCTCACGGTGCAGCGCTTGCGTGAGGATGACGGGCGGCAGGCCGAGCTTGGCGCGGGTCCGCACGCGGCCCTTCAGCGCGCCGAGGTGGATGAGGACGTTGCGCAGGCCGCCCTGCGTGATGCGATGCACATCGGCGGGGACGCATTCGCCGCCGCCCATTTCCGTGGTGACGACGAGCTTGCCCTGGTTCTCCGCCTCGACCGGCAGCAGGCCCGTGCCGGCGATGTCCGCGTAGAGGAAGGCGAAGTCCGAGTTCCACGCGAGCATGGCGTCGAGCATGGTGCGGCGCTGCGCGCGGTCGGCGACGAGGTGCATGGTGGAGCACGGCACGAACTCCATGCTGCGGCCGCCGGAGTGGATGTCGATCACCACGTCGCTCAACGGGAAGAGAACTGTCGTGAGGTAGTGCGCAATCTGGCTCGTGACCGCGCCCTCGGGCTGGCCGGGGAAGGCGCGGTTCATGTTCATGCCGTCCACGGGCGAGAGGCGGGTGGCGGCGCGCGCGGCGGGGAAGTTGAGCGAAGGGATGAGGATGATGCGTCCGTTGACCATCTCAGGTGTCAGCTCACGCGCGAGTTTCATGATGGCGATCTGGCCCTGATATTCGTCGCCGTGATTGCCGGCGAGGATGAGGACGGACGGCCCCTTGCCGCGCGCGACGATGGTGCAGGGAATCATCACGTTGGCCCAGCCGCCGAGGTTGTGGGAGTAGGGAACTTGGAGGAAGCCCTGCTGCTTGCCGGGCGCGGTGAAGTTGAGGGTGGTGTTTAGCATGATAGGGACACGGAGTTTTTTGCCACGGATGGAACACGGATGACGGAGGAGACTTCGCGCGAAGGTCGCGAAGGGGGCGAAGGAATCTGAGGCGAACTGAACTCCACCTTCGCATCCTTCTCGGCCTTCGCGCGACCTCTGAGTTCCGTGATCAATCCGTGTTTCATCCGTGGCTATAGAATGTTCGCTCACGCGACGCGGTGCTTACGCACTTGTTCCTCGTTCAGTTCCAAGCCGAGACCGGGCGCGTCGGGCACAGGGAGGAAGCCGTCCTTCATGCGGACGTGGCCTTTCGTCAGGAACTCGCGCAGGCTCGTGTTTTCCTGCACGACGAACTCGGCGATGAGGGCGTTGGGGATCGCGTTGAGCCAGTGCAGCGCGGCGTGGACGTTGATGTAGGTGCTGAAGCCGTGGTTGGCCACCTTGAGTCCGCGGTCGGCGGCGAGGCTCGCAATCTTCATCGCCTCGGTGAAACCGCCGCAGCGCGTGAGGTCCACTTGCGCGATGTCCACGCGGCCCTTGTCCATCAGGTCGAGGAACGATTGCCGGCCGCTTTCCTGCTCACCGGCGGCGATGTGAACCGGACTCGCGGCGGTCAACTTCGCATAGCCTTCGTAGTCATCCGGCGGCAGCGGCTCTTCCAGCCAGAAGATGCCGAACTCGGCGAAGGCCTTCGCGCGCTGGATGGCCGTGCGCGCATCCCACACGAGGCCGGCGTCAATCATCACGTCGCCGTCCACGCCGAAGCCTTTGCGCGCCTGGCGGACGAGGTCCACATCGGTCTTGGCGTCCTGGCCCATCGGCGCCCAGCCAAATTTCACGGCGGAAAAACCTTTCGCGCGGATGCGCTTGGCGAGTTCACCCGTCGCCTTGGGCGGCGCGCCGAAGAGCGAACTCGCGTAGCAGCGAATCTTTTTCTGAAAGCCCCCGCCGAGGAGTTTCCACACGGGCAGACCGAGTGCCTTGCCCTTGATGTCCCAGAGCGCGAGGTCAATTCCGCTCATCGCGTGCAGGCCGATGCCCCGCCGGCCCGAGTAAATCGTCCGATGATACATCAAGTGCCACAGGCGCTCCGTCTCGAACGGGTCTTCGCCGATCAACAAATGCTTCAGCCCCGTGCTGATGGTGTGCGAGAACGGCCCCTCGATCACCGCCTTCGCCGCAAGCGGCGCGGAGTCCACTTCACCGATTCCGGTGATTCCCGCGTCGGTGGAAACCTCCACGATCAGCGCGTCCTGCCCGCTGTCGCATTGTTCGCGGACCAGTTTCTGCGAGACGTAAATGGCCTCGACGTTGGTGATTTTCATGGCGTGAACATCACACCGACGCGCTGCATCGCCCATTTGTTCGCCCTTTGCACGCGCCGCGCAACGAACATTTCACGCAAACAAATTGAATTCCCGCCGCTGGTTGGGTTTCATCTCCTCACCGCATGGGCACCGTCATTGATCTCTCCGGCAAGGTCGCACTCATCACCGGCGCGTCGCAGGGCATCGGCGCGCAGATGGCGCGGACATTCCACGCGGCGGGCGCAGTCGTCGCGCTGAACCATCCAGACTTAGGCGCAACGCGCGCAGATGCAGAACGTCTCGCCGCGGAATTGAACTCGGCGCGGCCCGGCAGCGCGAACGCGTTCGCGGCTGATGTTTCGGACGCCGACGCGGTTCGTGCGATGATGCAGGCAGTGAAGCAACAACAGGGCGGCCTGGATTTTCTCATCAACAACGCCGCCATTCTGCGCGACAAAACCATCGCGAAGATGTCGCAAGACGAATGGTGCGCCGTGCTCGACGTGAATCTCACGGGCGTTTTTCACTGCTGCAAGTTCGGCCTCGAAGTCATGCGCGACGGCGGAGCAATCGTGAGCCTTGGCAGCATCGCGGCGATTCAGGGCTTCTTTGGCCAGGCGAACTACGCCGCCGCCAAGGCCGGCGTGCAAGCGATGATGCGCGTCCTCGCTCGCGAGTGCGCGCGGCGCGGCATCCGCGCCAACACCATCGCACCCGGCGTGATTGACACGGCGATGGCCGCTACAATCCCGGAACATGTCCGCGTGGAAATGCTGAAGAACATTCCACTTGCGCGCCACGGCACGACGGAGGAAGTGGCGAACGTCGCGCTCTTTCTCTGCTCGCCACTCGCAAGCTACGTCACAGGCCAGACCATCGAGGTGAACGGAGGCTGGCGCGGATGAGAGCCGCCGCGCGCATTGTCTCCGCTGAAGAGGCCGTTGCTGCGATTCCGTCGGGCGCGACGGTCGCCATCGGCGGATTTGTTGGCGCGGGACATCCCGAGATGCTCACGGCTGCGCTGGAAAATCACTTTCTCAAGACAGGCTCGCCGCGCGATTTGACGCTCGTGTATTGCGCCGGACAGGGTGACCGCGCCGAACGCGGACTGAATCATCTGGCGCACGCCGGCCTCGTGAAGCGCGTCGTTGGTGGGCACTGGAACCTCGCGCCGAAGCTCGGCCGCATGGCGCTCGCGAATGAGATTGAGGCTTACAACTTCCCGCAGGGCGTGGTGTGCGTGCTGCTTCGCGAGATCGCCGCGAAGCGTCCAGGCATCTTCACGAAGGTCGGGATGAACACGTTCATTGATCCCGCAAACACGGGCGGCAGGCTCAACGCGCGCACCACCGAGCCGTTGGTTGAACGGCTTCAGCTCGACGGCGAGGACTGGCTCCGCTATCGCGCGTTTCCCGTTCACGTCGGATTGATTCGCGCGACTTCGGCGGACGCGCGCGGCAACCTCACACTCGAACGCGAGGCGCTCATCGGCGAGGTGCTGCCGATTGCGCAGGCCGCAAAAAACCACGGTGGCATCGTCATCGCGCAAGTCGAGCGCATCGTCGGCTCCATCACCGATCCGAAGACCGTGCGCGTGCCGGGCATTCTCGTGGATTTCATCGTGGTATCCGACGGCAAGCAACACGACCAAACCTTCGCGGAGCCGTTCAACGATGCTTATGTGAGCTGCGGCGAAGTGACGGATGCGTTCAAGCCGATGCCGTTCTCCGAACGCAAAATCATCGGTCGCCGCGTGCTGCGCGAAATCAACTCGGGCGACATCGTGAACCTCGGCATCGGCGTGCCGGAGGCGGTCGCAAGCGTCGCGGCGGAGACCGGCCGGCTTGGCGAGTTCACGCTCACGCTGGAGAGCGGCCCGATTGGCGGCGTGCCGGCGGGCGGGTTGAGCTTCGGGTGCAGCGCGCATCCAGAGGCGGTCATTGACCAGCCGTCGCAGTTTGATTTTTACGACGGCGGCGGACTGGACATCGCCGTGCTCGGCGCGCTCGAAGTGGACGCGGAGGGCAGCGTGAACGTCAGCACACTCGGCGCGGGACGCTTCGCCGGCGTCGGCGGCTTCGTGAACATCACGCAGAACGCGAAGCGCGTCGTGTTTGCCTGCACCTTTCGCACGGACGGCCTTGAGGTGAGCGCGCGTGACGGCGCGCTGCGCATCCTTCGTGAAGGGCGGCAGGCGAAGTTTGTGAAGCGCGTGGCGCAGGTCTGTTTTCACGGCCCGTCCGCGCTCGCCCGCGGCCAGCAGGTGCTTTACGTCACGGAACGCGCGGTGTTCGAGTTGGGCCGCAACGGGTTGCAACTGCGCGAACTCGCGCCCGGTGTGAGCCTCGACGCTGACGTGCTGGGGAAAATGGAATTTGTGCCGCACGTCTCCTCGCCCGCGCGGATGCCGTCGGAGTGTTTCAACAAGTGAAGCTGTCCCGTGACACCAACACAATTGATTGATTTTTCGGTCTGACTCGTCAGATTCTTCCAGCATGAAGTTCCCGCTGTTCACCCCGGTGTTGAGCCGTCGCGCGTTTCTCGCGGCGTCCACGGCGGGGTTCGCGGGGTTGAGCTTCGGGCGTTCGGCGTTTGGCGCGGCAACGGCGACGCCGCGGAAGACGCCGGCGAAGTCCACCATCCTTTTCTTCCTCTGCGGTGGCTCGTCGCACATTGACATGTGGGACATGAAGCCGGAGGCGCCGGTTGAATATCGCGGCGAGTTCAAGGCTGTCCGCACAACCGCGCCGGAGATTCAGATTTGTGAGCACCTGCCGTTGCTCGCGAAGCAGGCGCATCACTTCTCGCTTGTGCACGGCATCACGGACTATGGCCGCGCGACGGGCGATCATCACGCAGGCTATTACTACAACCTCACCGGACACGCGCCGGACGACACGTTCCGCCAGCAGGGCAATGACCGGCGTCCTTATCCAACCGACTGGCCACACATGGGCTGCGTTATCGGCTCGCGACGTCCACCGCACGAGAAGTTGCCGCAAGTCATCACGCTGCCGTTCAAGCCGAGCCGCGCGCCTTACACGCGGCCGGGGCAGTTCGCGGGACGGCTTGGGATGGAATACGATCCGTTCTTTCTCACGGGCAACCGCGAGAACCCGCTGAGCTTCAGCGCGCCGACGCTGACGCTCGACGCGAGCATGACCGCCGCGCGGATGAAAGACCGGCGCGCGTTGCTCGACGCGGTCAACGGCGCGCGCCGCGAACTCGACAACGAGGCGATGGTGCGCAACTACGTCCGCCAGCAGGAGAAGGCCTTCGCGCTGCTCTCATCGAGCGCGACCGCCGGCGCGTTTGACATCGCGTCCGAAAAACCAGCGACGCTGGAGCGTTATGGCAAAACCATCAACGGCACGAGCCTGCTCATGGCCCGGCGGCTCGTCGAGGCGGGCGTGCCGTTCGTGACGGTTTTCTGGGCGGAAGATGATGAGCTTGTTTCCAAGAAATGCCTCAGCGGCGGCGGCTGGGACACGCACGGGAACAACTTTAGTTGCCTCCGGGAAAATTTGCTGCCGGAATTTGACCGAGGCTTCTCCGCGCTGATTGAAGACCTGAGCCAGCGCGGTTTGCTCGACTCCACGCTGCTGCTGCTCACGAGCGAGATGGGCCGCAAGCCGAGGGTCGGCGACCCGCGCTCTGGCGGGCGCATCGGCGCGGGCCGCGATCACTGGACGGCGTGCATGAGCGTGCTCATGGCGGGAGGCGGCATCCGCGGCGGGCAGACTTACGGCAAGACGGATGCGCACGCCGAATATCCTGCGGAGAATCCTGTCGGCCCCGAAGACATCACCAAGACAGTCTATCACGCGATGGGCATCGAAAATCTCGAAGCGACCGACCTTCAAGGCCGTCCCTACAACTTGCTGGAGGAAGGCCGCCCGCTCGTGCAGTTGTTCAGTTGAACAAGCACGCGGCACTTCCAATCGAGTTGCCTGCTGCCGCCACGAGCAATCACGGCCGCTGCATCTGGAACGTGCCCCAGTCCGACGGGCAGCGATACGTGGAAAGATAATTCGTCGGCGTCGCGATGCCTTCGTAGTGATAAAGCCCGCCCGCAAGAAAACCGAGGTCTGACTGCCCGCTGAACTTGAACTTCCCGTTCTCCTCGCGCGCCACGAGCGGCGCGGTGTAGGTGTAGGTCAGGATATTTTGATACGTGGCATGGAACCGCGCCGAGTAGGTGTTCGTGCCGGCGCGGGTCATGAGGCAGCGCAGCTCGCCGCTATGGCCGTTGCGGTCGCTCTTCCACGTGCCCAGCCAGCGGCCCTCGATCGAGCCGGGCGCGGCGGGCGTGTCCGCGGCGGCCTTCCAGTCGCGGTCGAAGGTCGAGCAGCCCGCAAGCGCGAACGCAATGCAGGCCAGCGCTGCCGGGCGGAAGAATTTCATTTTCATCGCTGCAATTTCCGTTGAATGAACTCCGTTGAACGACGCTGCGCGCCGGGAATTTGTTCGGCGCGCGTGCGCGAAACTTTGGCTCGTGCCGCGACAACGGACGACAAAACTCTATCGGGCGACAGCAAGGATTCGAGAACTTTCCCGGCTCATGCCGCGTAGTGCCTCGCAATCTCCTTCGCCGCATGGCGCACGCGCTCGCGCAGTTCCGCCGGCTGCGCCACGACCACGCTCCCGCCCCAGCCCAGGATCCACCGCTCGATCTCCACGAGGCTCGACAGCTTGAGGCGCAGTTCGAGGCCGCCGTCCTTGAGCTCGCGCAGCTCCTGCGAGGGATGCCACTTTTTCTCGCGCACGTAGTCCGCCGCCTGCGCGTTGAAGCGCAGCACCACGTCGTATTCGCCTTCCGCCGAGTGAACGCCGAAGCTCGCCTCCAGTTGCTTCGCCAGCGAGAACTTCTGCGGCCTCGCGAACTTCTTTCCCGTCGCGCGCACCGTCTGCACGCGCGCGGGCACGAACGTCCGCACCGCCTTGCGCAAATGGTCCCACGCGAAGAGATACCACTCGCCGTTGATGTTCGCGAGATGCCACGGGTCCACCACGCGCGCCTCGGTGTCGCGCCGGCCCGGCTTGCGGTAGGTGATCTCGATCTGCTCGTGATGCGCCGCGGCCTTCGCGATGGCGTCGAACACCTCCAGGTTCAGCACAGGCTGCGCGCTCGTGCGGAAGGACACCGTGGCATCCCAGTCCGCGAGGTGCAGAGAGATCGTGTCCGGCAGCGAGGACGCCATCTTCTTGAACGCGCTCGCCAGCGGGCGCTCGAAGTTCGTGCCGCGATACTGCTGCAGCGCCTTCTCCGCGACGAGCAGCGCGAAGAGTTCGCCCTCGGTGATTTGCAGCGTGGGGAATCCGCTCACCTCTTGCGTGTAACGGTAGCCAAAGCGCGCACCGTCGTATTCGATGGGCAGGCCGAGCCGGTCGCGCATGAACTCGATGTCGCGCCCGATGGTCTTCGTGGCGACCTCCATCTCGGTGGCGAGCGTGGTGGCGTTGGGCAGCCCGCCCGCGGCGATGGCCTGATGGATGCGCATCATGCGCTCCAGCGGCGGACGCGAGAGGGGCAGGCGAACTTCCGTGCGTTTCGGCATGAACCACCAAGACACGAAGCCGCCAAGCCAATCAAGCCCTTTGTGGCTTGGCCGCTTCACGGCCGGATGGGAACAAACAGGAGAATGTCGCTTAACGACCCAAGCTCAGGCACACGGGGCCAGATGACGTGAACCGCGAAGCGGAACTGAGAGCGCCATCCCGCGTTGCCTGCAGCGATTTGTTAGACCACGTCGTTCTCATATTCCGTCGTTGGGTCAATAATCTTGCCCCACTTGTCAACCTCAGTGCCACACTTCTGGCAAGTCGAACCACCCCAGAGACGCTGTCGCTCGTTCTGAGGACGGCGAATGCGTGGCAACGGTGTGCCGCATGTGGGGCACGGGCGACCGCGATAGCTGACGCCCCATCTGCCGCTGCCGCGAAGTGTATCGCGAATGACCAAGAATATCGCCGGGCATGCGATCAAGGCTGAAACAACTATCACGATGATGTGGAGCTTTGTCACAGCGCGTAGTGGTCTAACGTAGAAAGCTGAGCCACCGCCGACTCGCGACGGGAACCGCGACAGCGGAACTGCCAGCGCCAACGGCGGTTGGCTCCGGCGACTTGTTAGGCGTGCGGCTTCTACTCATCTGACTTCTTGGTTGGCGTGGTCTTCGGCTCTCCCAAAAGCGCGAATAATCCGGCGTAAATAATGCCAATAGCAAGCCACGACAAATAAACGCTGCTGGCTATCTCACGCTTTGTCCAAGTCTCTAAACCGGGTGGCATGAAAATCGGAGCAACAACTGTCCAACTTGTATGGTTTGGGCTGCCGGTCAAATCCCACGGCACAAACATGAGGGTGACTACGAACACAACAAGTGCCGCAATGGTGAGTCTCTTTCGATTCGTGTTCATGATTTGGTGATGCGTAGCACGCCTAACAGTTAATTGAACTGCAAATTTGCAGCCTATCCCGTTTCATGGTGCTGACACTATTCCCGTCGCAAGCCCCTGTCCATCTTCGCCTCAGCACAGCAAATATGCCTCAACCCTGCGCCAGCAAAGGCTGCAAACCCAGCGCCCGCGCCGCCCGGGTCAGTGGAAATCGCCAGAAATGCCTGCAAACCCAGCTTTTGCCTTGGCCCAACCCGGTTTGGTCAAGGCCAAAGCCGTTTTCATGACGACCAAACCCGCTTTGATGAAGGCAAAAGCTGCTTCAATGAAGGCTTGAGCTGCTTTGATGACGACCGAAGCAGCTTTCGTGAGGACAAAAGCTGCTTTTGTGACGACCAAAGCGGCTTTGATGAACCTCAAAGCGAGTTTGGGGTTGACCAAAGCGGCTTCGGGGTTGGCAAAAGTGAGTTGAATTGAAGGCTTGAGCGGCTTCCGGGCTGGCAAAAGTGACTTTGGGGTTGGCCGAAGCGACCAGCAGGGGCTGGTTTGCGAGGTAGGGACGACCTGCTGGTCGTCCGTGGCCGCGCGGCAGCGCGGCCCTACCTTTCATCCTGATTGAACGACGCCATCTCCTGTCGTCCGCTCCCCGGTTCCAACCCACTGCCAAGGTCGGCTACGTTTGTGTGCCGATGTGTTCGTGGTCAGACCTGCTTCCTGAACAGGGTGAAGCTCAGAACGAACAGGAGTGCCCCGCTGAATAGAAAACCGAGGCTGGCGCTGCTGAATCGAAGGTCAAACGCGACAGGCAAGGGAGAGCCGGTTGCTTGAATGGAACCCGGCAAATCAGCGCCAATGCAAACGAGGCCAATCGCGAGCAGAATTCCTCCGGCAACTCTCAAAACAATCCTGAGCACCTTGGAATTCATGCGCCGCACGCTCCCCGGATCAGCTTGCGCCGAGTTTGGCGAGGAGTTCGTCGTTGGTCTTGTGCTTCTTGAGGGCGGCGGTGAGGGTTTCCATCGCCTCGACGGGGTTCAAGTCCACGAGCATCCGGCGCAGCTTGCGGATGGGTTCGAGGTTCTTCGTGGCGAAGAGTTTCTCCTCCTTGCGCGTGCCGGATTTCGGGATGTCAATGGCCGGGAAGAGGCGGCGGTCGGCGAGCTTGCGGTCGAGGATCAGCTCCATGTTGCCGGTGCCCTTGAACTCTTGGAAGATGAGTTCGTCCATGCGGCTGCCGGTGTCAATGAGCGCGGTGGCCACGATGGTGAGGGAGCCGCCGCCTTCGATCTTGCGCGCGGCGGCGAACATCTTGCGCGGGATTTCGAGGGCGCGGGCATCCACGCCGCCAGTCATGGTGCGGCCGGAGCCGCCGTGGACGGAGTTGTAGGCGCGGGCGACGCGGGTGAGGGAGTCAAGGAGGACGAAGACGTCCTTGCCGCATTCAACCATGCGGCGGCAGCGCTCGATCATGAAGCGGCTGAGGCGCACGTGGGTTTCGAGGTCCTGGTCGTTGGAGCTGGCGACGACCTCGGCCTTGACGGAGCGCTGGAAGTCGGTGACTTCCTCGGGCCGTTCGTCAATGAGGAGGACGAGGACGCTGACTTCGGGATGGTTCGCCGTGACGGCGTTGGCGATCTGCTTGAGGATGGTGGTCTTGCCCGTGCGCGGCGGGGCGACGATGATGCCGCGGGTGCCCCTGCCGATGGGGGTGACGAGGTCAATGACGCGGGTTTCGAGCAGTTCGGGCGTGGTTTCGAGCTGAAACTTCTCGACGGGGTCAATGCTGGTGAGGTTCTCGAAGCGGACGGACTTGGTGTAGTCGGCGAAGGGCATGGCGTTGACGGCGAGCACCTCGCGCAACTGCGGGCTGGTCCCGCGGTGCGGCGGCTGCGTGTGGCCCTCGACGAGGCAGCCTTCGCGCAGGAAGTTGCGCCGGATGGTGTCCGGCGTCACGAAGATGTCCGTGGGCTTGGGCTGGAAGCGGTTGTCCGCCGAGCGGAGGAACCCGAAGCCTTTTTCGGCGATTTCAAGATAACCGGAGCCTACGTCCGGCGTGTTGGAGTTTTTGCTCATATCTGCTGCACTGTGAACCCCGCTCAAGGATATTTCCGTGAGTCGGCCGCGAATGTTGAACTTGGGAGACCGCCGCTCGATCTGCGAGAAACCGAATTGGCTTTACGGCGATTGGACCTGCAACGCGGCTTGTTTAAGGCTTATCGGACGGGATTGCAACTGTTTTTTGACGCCAGTCTCTGCGGGCAATTCAAATGATGTCCATGCCGGAGGCAATCCTTCCGACGCCTTCCCCCTCGACGCCGCGCCACCGCCTCCGCTACGCTTGCCCGCATCGCATGAATTCAGCCCCGCAAAACGACCCTTTTCCCGAGCAACTTTCCCGCCTCTACACCGGCGTTGTCTGCGACGTGCTCGACACGATGGGCTTCCGCAACCAGGCGCTCGCCGCCGGCATCCGGCCGCTCACGCCGAACAACAAGGTTTCCGGCCGCGTCTTCACCGCTCGCGCGCAGGCCGTGAGCGAAATTCCCGCCGAACCTTACAAGCTCGAAATCGCCGCCGTGGACTCGATGCGCGCGGGCGACGTGTTCGTCGTGGATGCCGGCGACGATTTCGGCAGCGCGTTCTGGGGTGAACTGCTCACCACCGCCTGCATGGCCAAGGGCGTGCACGGCGTGGTGATGACCGCCTGCACGCGCGAC
This sequence comes from uncultured Verrucomicrobiota bacterium, assembly GCA_964589935.1. Taxonomy (GTDB): domain Bacteria; phylum Verrucomicrobiota; class Verrucomicrobiia; order Limisphaerales; family VHCN01; genus VHCN01. Next base: position 139,682 of record CAZPVD010000007.1, read on the forward strand.
ATGTGGAAGATTCGCGAGCTGGGTTTCCCCGTCTTCGGCCTCGGCTTCCATCCGGCCGACAGCAAGGGCCGCCTCGATGTCACCGCCATCGGTGAACCCATCACCATCGGCGGCGTGCGCGCGCGTCGCGGCGATTACATTCTCGGTGACGAGGACGGCGTCGTCATCATCCCGGCGGAAGCGGCGAAGGAAGCCATTCGCCTCGCGCTGGAAAAAATCTCCGGGGAAAACATCGCCCGCGAGGAACTCGCCCGCGGCGTGCCGATGGGCGAGGTGTTCCGCAAATACGGGATTCTGTGATGGCCAGAAAGAGGCACATGCAAAAAATGATTCCGGCGCCACGACTCAGCCTTCTTGTGTCTTTTGTGCCTCTTCGTGGCTAGCTTTTTATGCGTATCCTCATCGCCGGCCTCTTCCACGAAACGCACTGCTTCGTGGACGGCACCACGCCGCTGCGCGACTTCCAAATCCGGCGTGGCGCGGAACTGCTCGCGTGCGAGGGCGACATTTCGCCGTTCGGCGGCGTGCTCGAACTGGCGCGCAAGTTGAGCTGGACCATGTTGCCGACGATTGATTTTCGCGCCGCTCCAAGCGCCATCGTCGAAGACGAAGTCATCGAAACGTGGTGGCACGAGTTCCGCGCGCACGCCGAGCCGGAGCTGGCGCGCGGCGTGGACGGCATCTACCTCGTGCTGCACGGCGCGATGGTGTCGCAATCATTCCCCGACGTGGAAGGCGAGCTGCTCGAACGCATCCGCAAGCTTCCCGGCGCGGCGACGCTGCCGATCTTCGGCGTGTTCGACCTGCACGCGAACTTCACGGCGCGCATGGCCGCGCACGCGAACTGTCTCGTCGCCTATCGCGAGAACCCGCACACCGACGCGCGCGAGGCCGCCGTGCATTCTGCCGAATTGATGCAGCGCAGTTTCCAAATGGGGAAAGTTCCGCGCATGTTTTTCGCGCACCCGCCAATCATCTGGCCGCCGACCGGCACCGGCACGGCGAGCGAGCCGATGAGCAGCCTCGAAGCGATGGCGCGCAAGTTCGAGCAGAAGCACAGCCACATCTGGGCGGTGAACATCGCCGGCGGTTTTGCCTTCGCCGACACGCCGGACACGGGCGTGAGTTTTTCCATCGCGATCACTGGCGGCGAGCCGGAGGCGCTCGCGGTGCTGAATGACCTGAGCGATTTTGCGCTGCACCACAAGGCGGCGGGCAACGTCACCGAGCCGCCGATTGACGAGGTGATGAAACAGATTCTCCCGCCGCGCGAAGGTCTCACCGTGCTCGTCGAGCCGTCGGACAACATCGGCGGCGGCGCGCCCGGCGACGGCACGGGTATTTTGCGCGCACTCGTGAATTGTCACGTCCCAAATTCAGCCGTGTGCATCAACGATCCCGAAGCCGTCGCGCGGCTCGTGACACTTTCGGTTGGCGCAACGACCACGCTTGCCATTGGCGGCAAAGGCAACCGGCTGGATGCGGGGCCGTTGTCGTTGAAGGTCGAACTCATCTCGCGCCGCGACGGACGATTTCAACTCGAAGATAAACACAGCCATCTCGCCTCGATGTGCGGCGACGCGTTCGACATGGGGCCGTGCGCCGTGGTGCGTTGCGAGGGCGTGACGATCCTGCTTACAAGTCACAAGACGCCGCCGTTCGATCTCGGCCAGTGGCGCAGCCAAGGAATCGAGCCGTCGAAACTCTCTGTTATCGGCGTGAAGGCCGCCGTGGCGCACCGGCGCGCTTACGACAAGATTGCAGCACGCATGCTGTGGGTGGACACGCCCGGCCCGTGCAGCAGCAATTTGAAATCACTTCCGTTCCGCAAAGTGAAAAGGCCGGTGTTCCCTCTGGATGAACTTCCGCCCCGTCCGTGAGCGGAATTATTCCACATCCTTCACGACGGGCTTGGTTGCGTCTATTCCGAGCGAGGCCGTTCCCGAAATCACAAACGCCCCTGCGCAGACGAGAAACGCTTCGTGCCAGTCGTGGTTCGCGTCGAATGTCCTGTTTACCCACGGCAGCAGTCCCGCCGTGGCGAAGGCGCCGAGGTTGCCCCACATGTTTGGCCAGCCGAGGATGGAGCCGACGTGCCGGCCGCCAACGTCCTGCATGTAGGCCCATGACGCGGGCAGGCCGATGTCCGTCGCGAAGGCCACGAGCGCAAAGGCCGCCGTGAGCGCCCACGGCGAATCGAGCCACAAGCACGACACGTAGGCACCCGCCGCGAGATAACGCGAGCCGGCCAGCGGCAACGCGCGACCCCATCGCGCGCCGAGCCGGCGCGTCGCGGCATCCGTGAGCCAGCCGCCGAAGATCATCCCGCTCATGCCGACGAAGAGCGCGGTGCTCGCCATCTTGCCGCCGGTCACGGGATCCACGTGCTGCGCCTCCTTGAGATACGTCGGCAGCCACGTGATGAGAAACGCCCAGCCGATGTTGGTGCAGCATTGCGACAGGCACATGAGCCAGAGGCTGCGGCTGGCGAAGAGTTCGCGCCACGGCACGTGGTGCGCGCGTCCGTGCGGGCTGGTTGCGGTGGCAGGACGGCTCTTCTCAATCAGGTCGCACTCGGCGGCGTTGCAAAGCGGATGGACGGCCGGCCGCTCGCGGAACACAAACCAGAACGCCGCCGACACCGCAATGCCCGCGAGGCTGAACACGAGCAGCACGAGCCGCCAGCTTTGCAGTTCCACGATCAACAGCGCCGTCAGCCACGGCGCGACGGCGCCGCCGCACCGCCCGCCGAACGTCACCACGCTGCTCGCAAGGCCGCGCACCGGAAATGGAATCCACCGGCTCAACAGCCCGCCGCTCGTCGGATACGCGCCGGCTTGCGCGAAACCAAAACCAACCCGCACCACAACCAGCGCGACTAGACCGTGGACAAATCCCGTCAGCGCGGTGAACACGGACCATAGGGCGACATAAAACGTCATCATGCCGCGCGCGCCGAACCGGTCCGCGAGCCAGCCCGACGGCACCTGCGCCAGCCCGTAGCCGAAGAAAAAGGAACTCAGCACCTTGCCGACATCGTCCGGGCCGAGGTGGAGTTCGCTCTTGAACGCGTCGGCCTTGACAATTTCCGCGATGCACACGCGGTCGAGATAGAGGACGAACGACGTGAGCGTGGTGGCGAGCAGCACGGCGTAGCGGACATGAGTGGGGCGGAGGGATTGGTTCATCGGCGTCCGCGCGCGTCGTGTCGTGGCATGGCCTTCATCGGGAATCCGCGCGAGCATGGGCATCCTCCCGCGCAGCGGCAACTGCAAATCCCGAACATGCCACCTCGCGAAACGAGTGTCTTCGAATCAGTGAAGGTGATCCACGACCGGCGGCGGCCAGGCTGCAAATCACGTGTGGACTTTGAAAACCAACTCAACTAAACACACAGGCGCACTGCCCACGTTGTGTCCTCCAAATCGAGTCAACCTCATTCGCTCCGGCCTTGTCCCATCCACAAACTTTCTTCCCCCGTGGCGGAGAGGAAGTCGCACGCGGGACTTCGCTGCGGCGCAACAGCAAGGTGCAACCAAAACTTCTGCAAGCATTTTTCCCAAACGTTGCAAAAGGCTGGACGAACCGCCCGATCCGTCACGCACGCTGCGTGCGTTCCCCTTTGCGAATCGTGAGCGTCACCCCTCAGGATCCCGCCGTTTCCACGCGCCAAGCCGTGCTGCTCGTGGCCTTCATGTGGTTCGCCTACTTCCTGAACTACTGCGACCGCCAGGCGGTGTTCTCGATGTTCCCGGTGCTCAAGTCCGACCTCGGCTTCACGGACAAACAGCTCGGCTTCGTGGGCGCTTGGTTCCTCTGGGTCTATGGCGTCGGCAGTTTCTTCGCGGGGCAGGTGGGCGACAAGTTTTCCAAGCGTCGGCTCATCGTGTGGAGCCTCGCGTTGTGGAGCCTCGTCACCGTCGCGACCGGCCTCGCGAACTCGCCGAACGTGGTGCTGGCGCTGCGCGCGCTCATGGGCATCTCGGAGGCGCTCTTCATGCCGGCGGCCATCGCGCTCACGGCGAACGCCTTCCCGCCCGCCACGCGCTCGCGCGCCATCGCCGCGCTGACGACGGCGCAAATCCTCGGCAACGTGGGCGGCGGCTGGTTCGGCGGCTGGATGGCGCAGCAGGGCCAGTGGCGCACTGCGTTCTTCGTGCTCGGCGCGGTGGGGCTGGTCTTCGCGCTGCCTTACTTCGCGTTCCTGCGCGGCGTCAGCGAGGAGGCGCAGGTCGAGACGAAGAAGGGCGGCGGTTCCGGCGCGCTGGCCGGACTGGCGCGCACGCCGACTTACTGGCTGCTGTGCGTGGTCTTCCCGGTCTTCGTCTTCGGCCTGTGGCTGCTCTACGGCTGGCTGCCGAATTTCCTGCACGAGAAGTTCGCACTGAATCTCGCCGACTCCGCCTTCAACGCCACCGTATTCCTCCAGGGCGCGACGCTCGTTGGGATGCTATCGGGCGGTGTGCTCGCGGACGCGCTCTATTACCGCACGAAGGCCGCGCGGCTCTGGCTCCTCACCGCGAGCCTGCTCGGCTGCGCGCCGTTCCTCCACTACCTCGGCAACAGCGACACCCTCGCCGGCACGCGCGTCGCCGCGATGGGCTTCGGCCTCTTCAGCGGCTTCTTCATGGGCAACATCTTTCCGTCCGCGTTTGAGATTGTCCCCGCCGATGCGCGTGCTTCGGCGGTGGGCATGCTGAACTTGTTTGGCTCGATCGTCTCCGGTTTCGCGACACTTGCCGGCGGCGTGCTGAAGCAGAGCGTCGGCATCGAGAAGCTGTTCACCTACACCGCGCTGGCATATTTCGCAGGCGGCCTCGCACTCATCGCAGGAATCCAGTTTCTCTTCCGCCGCGATTACGACAGAGTTCACTGACAACAACCACGAATGAACACGAATGGAACCGAATCGCCGCGAAGCGGGCGCGTCGCGCGTGCGACATTCTGCGCCCTGGCGCTGCTGTGCGCATTGAACGGAGCTGCGGCACCCGCGCCGACGCCCGCGCCGCTGCCCGCCTTGGGCGAATCGTTTCCCGGCGGTTTCACTGCTGAAGACCGGCAGTCTTTCGAGCACGACTTGAAATTGCTCGGCGGCAAACTGAACTCGCTTCGCGAATCAGCTTTGCGCGACTTCGCGCAACTCGACCGCTTCGCGGACGCCGACCTCTTTCACAAAGGCGTCGTCTGGGCGCTGCGCTACGAGACGAACCTCACGACGAACGACGTCGCGTTGCTCAAGAAATCCCTTGCGCGCGGTTTGCAACGTGCCGACGGCCTTATCAACGACGGCAAGCAGCCTTGGGCCACGCGCAAAGGCAAAGTCCTGCGCGGCTTCGTCTCCGCCGTGGACGGCTCCACGCAGCCTTACGGCGTCATCATCCCCGCGAGTTACGACGGCACACAACCCATGCGCCTCGACGTGGTGTTGCACGGCAGTTCGAAGCCGGTGGGAATGAGCGAACTGCGCTTCGGCGCGCGCTTCGACGAGGGCGATGACGCCGCGAAGTCCGCGCCGGATGCGGATTTCATCGAGCTTCACCCGCTGGGTCGCGTGGAGAACTGCTACCGCTGGGCCGGCGAGACGGACGTGTTCGAGGCGATCGAGGCCGTGTGCCGGAATTACAAAATCGATCGCGATCGGATCGTTCTGCGCGGAATGAGCATGGGCGCATCGGGCACGTGGCATCTCGGGCTGAAGCACCCAAGCCGCTTCGTCGCGCTCGGACCTTACTGCGGCTACGTGGACACGCACCGCTTCTCCGAGACGCCCATCCCGAACTTCATCAAGGTCGGCCCGCTGCCGCAGCACCAGGAGCGCGGCTTGCACATGCTCGACTCGATTGACTACGCGGCGAACGCCGGCGTCGTGCCCGCCATCGGAGCCATCGGCGACAAGGATGTGTTCTTCCAATCACACGTCCACATGAAGGAAGTCATGGCCAAGGAAGGTCTCGAAATGGTGAACCTCATTTCGCCCGGCACCGGCCACACGATTGACCCGGTGACGCATCGCGAGCAGATGCGGCGCATCGGCGAACACGCCGCCAAGGGTCTGGACCACGCGCGCAAAGAGCTGCGCTTCGTGACGTGGACGTTGAAATACAACCGCTGCCACTGGCTCGAACTGCTTGCACTCGGCGAGCACTATGAGCGCGCGGAGTTCAAAGCGAACGCGGCTCCGGATGGAAACGTCGTCGTGTGGAAGGCGGAGAACATCACGCAGTTCGCCATCCATCCACCGATGCTGCAAAACCCCAAGTCAAAGTTCTGCATTGATTATCACTACATCCCGCTGCCCGAGCGGAAAGCTGGCGACCCGCCGCGCACGTTTGTTTTCAGAAAAGAACGCGACGAATGGAAATGCAGCGGCACGCGCGAGTCCGTCGCGCTCACGGGCAAGCGTCCCGGCGTGCAGGGACCGATTGACGACGCATTCGCCACGCCGTTCCTGTGCGTGCGCGGCACGGGCCAGCCGTGGAATCCTGCCGTCGGCGCGTGGGCGGACGCGAGCCTGCGGCGCTTCGCCTACGAGTGGGCGCGCTACATGCGCGGCGATCTGCCGTTGAAGAAGGACACCGAAGTCACCGAGGCCGACGTGCACACGAAAAACCTCATCCTCTTCGGCGACCCCGGCAGCAACCTGTGGATTGCCAAGGCACTGCCAAAGCTGCCTGTCACTTGGACGCGCGACATCGTGAAGCTCGGCACGGAAACACACGCCGCGAAGGATCACGCGCCCGTGCTCATCAACGCCAGCCCGTTCCCCGGCGCGGGCGACCACTACGTCGTCATCAACAGCGGCCACACGTTTCACGAGAAGGAATTCGCCGCGTTTAACTACCTCCTCTTCCCGCGTCTTGGCGACTGGGCGGTGATGCGAATCTCGCCCGGAGCGGAAACTTGGAAGCCCGGTGTGGCGACATTTCCCGAGGAAGCCATCCGCGCGGGCTACTTCGATGAGCTGTGGAAAATGCCAGCAGCGTCACGATGACCGCTTGTTAGAGCTTCACGCATTTACTAACCTTTCCCGTCGCCACCATGCCACGCATCTTAATCGCCGAGTGCAAACAGGAAGTCTCGACGTTCAACCCGGTGTTGAGCGGCTACGAGGATTTCACCGTCCGCCATGGACAGGAGATTCTCGACTACCATCGCCGGGTGCGCAGCGAAGTGGGCGGGGCGTTGAGCGTGTTCGATGCGACGCCGGGCGTGGAGTTGATGCCGACGTGCAGCGCACACTTCATCACGTCCGGCGGCACACTGGCGGACAAGGCGTTTCAGCGCATCGCGGGAGAAATTCTTGCGAGCATCAAGGCCGCACCGCCGGTGGACGGCATCTACTTTTCGCTGCACGGTGCGATGGCGACGGAGAGCGAGGGCGACCCGGAAGGTTACTTGCTCGCGGAGACGCGGAAGATTGTCGGCGAGCGTGTGCCGATCGTGATCTCGCTCGATCTGCACGGCATCCTCACGGACCAGATGCTCGATCACAGCGACGCGGCGGTGGCGTTTCACACGTATCCGCACGTGGACTTCTTCGGCACCGGCGCGCGTGCGGCGAGGCTGCTGCTGCGCATCGTGGCGAACGAAGTAAAGCCGGTGACGGCGAAGGTGACGGTTCCAGCGCTCGTCCGCGGGGATGAACTCATCACCGAGACCGGCTCCATCCGTCACGCGGTAAATGTGGCGAAGGCCATCGAGCAAAGTCCCGGCGGACTCTCGGCGGCGATGATGTGGGGCAACCCGTTCACCGACGTGCCGGCGCTAGCGTCGAACAGTTTTGTGGTGACGGACAACGACCCGGCGCGAGCAAAGCGCGAGGCACTGCGCATCGCGAACTTGTTCTGGGAACATCACGAGAAGATGCAGGTGCCGCTCACGAGCCTTGAGGGCGCAGCGCGCAGCGCGAAGGAGAACAAATCGGGAACGGTCGTGCTGGTGGACGCGGCGGATGCAACGAGCTCCGGCGCGTCGGGCGACAGCAATGCTATCCTGCGCGCGCTGCTGGAGTCGGGTTACGAAGGCACAGCGCTGATTCCCATCGTGGACCCGGGCGCAGTGGACGCGGCGTTTTCGGCGGGCGTGGGGAATACAGTGAAGACGACCGTCGGCGGCGCGCTCGATCGCGGCCGCTTCACGCCGTTGCCGACCGAGGGCCGCGTGCGGATGCTTTCGGACGGCTGGTTCCACAGCGAGACGACGCGCGAGCTGTGGCAGGCGGGGCGCACGGCAGTGATTCAGTTCCGCAATTTCACGCTCATCGTTACGAGCCGTGCGGTGAGTTTGTATGACCGCGCGCTGTTTCTCGCCCACGACTGCGATCCGAAGCACTTCGACGCAGTGGTGGTGAAGTCGCCGCAGTGCGAGCCGCACATGTTCAGAGCGTGGGCGGCGCGCTATGTGGATGTGGACGCACCCGGCTCCACGAGCGCGAACCTTCGCAGCCTCGGCCATACGAAGTGCGCGCGGCCAATCTTTCCGCTGGATGCGGACGTGAAGTTCACGCCGCAGGCGCAGTTGTTTCAGCGGGCTCGCTACAAGTAAGCCAGAAGAACCAAAACACCAACCGTTCAGGCGATGTTCTTCAACTCGCCCGTGCTGTCGCCGAGTTGCTGCACCTTGATCTCCATCCGGTTCAGCATTGCGAGCCAAAGGTTGTTCAGCGGCGTTTCCTTTGGATAAACGATGTGACGTCCCGCGGTGAGCGTCCCGCAGCCGCGACCGGCGAGGAGGATGGGAAGGTTGTCGTGATTGTGCGCGTTGCCGTCTGAGTTGCCGCTGCCATAACAGAGCATACAGTGGTCGAGCAGCGTGCCGTCGCCTTCCTTCACGGACTTTAGTTTGCCCAGGATGTAAGCGAGCTGGGCCGTGTGGAATCGGTTGATTTGGGCGATCTTCGCCTTCTTCGCCTCGTCGTTGCCGTGATGCGAGAGATCGTGATGGCCCTCGCGCACACCGATGAACGGATACGGCTTGTTGCTGCCCTCGTTGGCGATGACAAACGTGCCCACGCGCGTCGTGTCGGTTTGGAACGCCAGCACCATCAGATCAGCCATCAGCCGCACATGCTCCTCGTAGGTCGGCGGAATGCCCGCCGGTGTCGCAACGCCTTCGGGCGCCTTCGGCTCCGGGAACTTCGCCGCGCGTTCGATGCGCAGCTCGATGTCACGCACAGCGGAGGCAAACTCGTCGAGCTTGCGCTGGTCGTTGCGGCCGAGGCGGCCGTTCAAATCACTGAAATCTTCCTTCACCAAGTCGAGGATGCTCTTGCGCTGCGCGTCGCGCTTGGCGCGATCCTTCGCCGAACCCGCGGCAAAGAGCCGCTCGAAGACGAGCTTGGGATTCACTTCCTTCGGCAACGGCTGCGTCGCAGAACGCCACGACATCGTGGACGAATACACGCAAGAATAGCCGGAGTCACAGTTGCCCGCCATCGAGCCGGCCTCGGTGCCGATTTCAAGCGATGCGAGGCGCGTCTGCTCGCCGACGCGCGAGGCCGCGACTTGGTCCACGGAAACGCCGGCGCGGATGTCCGTGCCATCGGTTTTGCGGGGCTGCACGCCGGTGAGAAATGCCGAGAGAGCGCGGGCGTGATCGCCGCCGCCGTCGCCGTTGGCGCGGGCCTTGTCCGCCGTGAGACCGGTGAGAATCGAGAAGTCGCGCTTGTATTCCGCAAGCGGTTCAAGGATGGCCGGGAGTTCGCCGAGTTCGCCTTCGTTCTTGGGCGTCCAGTCCACCATGTTCTTGCCGTTGGGGACGTAGAGAAACGCCATGCGGTTCGGCGCGGCCTTGCTGGCGGGCGTGTTGCCGCTGGCCCACGAATCGAGCGGGCCCATTGCCTCAAGCCACGGCAGCGCGAGTGTCGCGCCGATGCCGCGAAGCGCCATGCGGCGGGAAATTTGAAACCGATTGCTCATGATTGTTGGAATGGATTGTTGCGCAGCTTATTCAGCCGCGGCCTGTTGTTGAATCAAGTCTTTTCCGCGTCGCAAACGGAACGGCTCGCTCTTCACGATGGCCGTCACGAGCGCGGAAAACTTGTAGTCCTGCCTCGCCGTCTCCGCGCAAATCTGCCGCACCGCGCGGGCGTCGTAGAACTCCAGCCCGCGGCCGAGCGCGTAGGTGAGCAGCTTCTCGGCGACGTTGCGGGTGAACAAATCCTTCTTCTCGCGCAGCACCGCTTTCAACTCCGCCGGGCCGCTGAACGAGCGCCCGTCTGGCAGCGTGCCCGAAGCGTCAATCTTCTCCTCGCCGTCCTTGGCGCGCCACGCGCCGATGGCGTTGAAGTTTTCCATCGCGAAGCCCATCGCGTCCATCTGCGTGTGGCAGCTCGCGCAGCTTGGGTTCGCGCGGTGTTGCTCCATGCGCTGGCGCAGCGTGCCAGTGAGCTTTTTCTGGCCGTCGAGTTCGGGCACGTTCGGCGGCGGCGGCGGCGGCGGCGTGCCGAGGATTTGCTCCAGCACCCATTTGCCGCGCTTCACCGGCGAGGTGCGCGTGGGGTTTGACGTGACAGTGAGCACGCCCGCCTGCGTAAGCAGCCCCCCGCGCTCCTTCATCGGCAGGGACACGCGCACGAACTGGTCGCGCGGGATCGGCTGGCCGCCGGTCTGGGTCTTTTTCTGGTAAAGCGGGTTGCCCGCCGTGTCCGCGATGCCGTAGAGGCGCGCAAGTTGCTCGTTCAAATAAGTGAAATTGCCGTCAATCAAATCCAGCACGCTGCGGTCCTCGCGCATGATGTCCCCGAAGAACAGCTCCGTCTCGCGCATCATCGCGCGGCGCAGCCGCTCGTCAAACTGCGGGAACAGCTTGTTGTCCGGCGCGAAAGTCTGGAGCCGCTTCAACTGGAGCCACTGCAGCGCGAAGTTCTGCACCAGCGCGTCGGCCTTCTTGTCCTTGAGCATCCGTTTGACTTGCGCGTCGAGGTTCGACGTGAGCTGCTTTTTTGCGGCGAGGTCGAGCAGCTCGTCGTCCGGCATCGAACTCCACAGGAAGTAACTCAGCCGTGATGCAAGCTGAAACTCATCAAGCGGGTGCGGCTCGCGTGACTGCGGTCGGTCGTCCAGCTCGACTCGGAACAAAAATTTCGGCGAGCACAGGACGGCCTTGAGCATCGCCTGCACGCCGCCCTGAAATTTGCCGGAGACGATTTCATATTCGAGCAGCACCTTCAGATATCGTTCGGTTTCGCCCGGTGTTGGCGGTCGGCGAAAGACGCGCGTGAGGAGCCACGTCACAAACTCGCGCTTCTTTGCCTCGTCGGGCTTGTCGCCGAACTTCGCCGTGACCCGCTGCTGGAAGACCGGCCGCGTGTCGCTCGGCCCGATGACCTGAAACTCATGCACGAAGAGCATCCGGTTTGTGTCGCCGGACGACGGGTTCAAAAATTTGATGCTGAACCGATGCTCGCCCGCGGGCAGGTTGAGCTTCACTTCGTGCTGCTCCCACTTCTTCGGCGCGTTCGTCACGACCACGGTTGTCAATTCCTTGTCGTCGAGCAGCAGCGCCATCTTGACCGGCTCGCCGGCGGGAGTGTTCGTCATGCCGGCGCGGACGCGAAAGATATATTCACCGTCGAGCGTCAATTTTTGACCGTTGGAGAGAAATCCTTTCGTCACCGGCCGCGTCGCGTTCTCCGAGCCGTAGCCGCCGGGTTCGAGGAAGATGGACAGCGTCGTGCGCGTTGGCGGCTTGGCCGGCTCCATCACGAGGCAGCGCGTGGCGATGCTCTCGGCGGCGGCCAGATAACGCTCCATCAGCACCGGCGAAACCGTGAGCACGTCGCTGATGTTGTCGAAACCGTGGCCGATGTCATCGGCGGGGAAATCCTCGGCCGGATTGAAGTCCACGAACAGCAGGTCGCGGACGGTGTTGTTGTATTCCGCGCGGTTGAGGCGGCGGATGGTGATGCGGCCCGGATCGAGCGGCAGCTTCGCCTCGGCGCGCTCCATCGCTGCCTCGACCGCATGCGTGAAGATGGCGATTTCCTCCGCCGCGGGACGCGGCTGCTTCTTCGGCGGCATTTCGCCGGTGCCGACCTGCGTCAGCACGCTGAGCCAGACCTTGCGGTCTTTCAAAATCGCGGCGTCGGATTTGTCCTGCTTGACGAAGTTGAGGTCGCCCTTGGTCGTCTTTTTGCCGTGGCACTCGAAGCAGTGCTTTTCCATGAAAGCCACGGCGTTTTTCTGAAAATCCGCCTGCACCGACGCGGCTGCGAGCCGTGACACGACGCTGAACATTATCGCAATACAAATGGCTACTGCGGCGAACTGCCGCGGCGCGCGAAGCCTGCGATTTGAGATGTGAATGTATTGGGTCGTCACAAACGCAATGCAATGACTGGCAAGTTCAACATGATATTCAGAGACGCACAAACACTCGTTCCAACACGCCACTCACGCAAGAAGTTGCGCACTTTGCATTCCACTTTCGCTTCACCGCGTCTATGCTTCGGCCACCATATTTATGAAGATTCGCGAAATCCGCTGCGCCGGCCTGCGCGGCGCCACTCCCGAAGGCGGCTGGAGCAATGAGCTTCGGCCCGAAGACTGCGTCCACACGCTCATCGCCGTGCATACGGACGAAGGGCTGGTCGGCCTGGGCAGCGTCTTCACGAACGACGCGCTGGTGCGCGCCGCGCTCGCGGTGCTGGAGCCGCTCTATCGCGGCGAGAACGCGCTCGAACCCGAGCGCGTCAGCGAAAAGCTGCACCAGAATACTTTCTGGCTCGGTCGCGGCGGATCGATCACGCATGCGATCAGCGGCGTGGACATCGCGCTGTGGGATTTGCTCGGTCAGGCCACGGGCCAGCCGGTCGGGCGCTTGCTCGGCGGACGTTATCGCGAGCGTGTGCAGCCTTACGCGTCGCTGCTCATGGATGAACCGGCGAAGCTGCGTGACCACTTGCTGCGCGTGAAGGCCCAGGGCTTCCGCGCGTTCAAGATTGGCTGGGGGCCATTCGGCCGACGCGATGCGAAGACCGACGAAGCGATTGTCAAAGCCGCACGCGAAGCCGTCGGCCCGGAGAACAAGCTGATGGTGGACGCCGGCGGCAGCGATGCGCACTGGAACAACGGCTACAAGTGGGCGCTGAACACCGCGAAGATGCTCGCGGACTACGACGTATTTTGGTTCGAGGAAGCGCTCGTGCCCGACGCGCTCGAAGACTTCGCGAAGCTGCGGGAGCATTCGCCCGTGCCCATCGCCGGCGGCGAAGTGCTCACGCGGCGGCAGGCGTTCCAGCCGTTCCTCGAAGCGCGCGCGTTCGACATCATCCAGCCTGACGTGACGAAGTGCGGCGGCATCAGCGAGGAGCGGCGCATCGCGTGGATGGCGCAGGAGCACGGCGTGCGCTTCATCCCGCACGGCTGGAACACGGCTGTGGGCCTCGCGGCGGATTTGCAACTCGCATCAGCGTTTTCCGGCACGGACATCATTGAGTATCTCACCGGCTCCCCGTTCATTGACGAAATCACCGTCGGCGGCTGGCATCTCGACGCGGACGGGATGCTCGCGATTCCGGCGAAGCCCGGCCTCGGCCTCACGCTCGACCGCGACGCGTTGAAGAAATACACGCGCGGCGAAAAACTGCTGGATTGAAGCGCGCGGAATTGCTGGTTGAAATCGCGAACCGACGCTTCACCAATCTCCGGCGCTGCCGTCCTTGTAAAACACACGCTGTGCAATCTCCTGCTGGAATGGGTGCTTCCTCACGGCCTTCTCGTTGATGGTGATGCCCAGGCCGGGCTTGGTGTTCGGGCGCACGATGCGGCCTTTCTTCTCGACGGTGAAGCCCTCCTGCACCACCTCCGTGCGCCACGGCACGTCGTTGTGCACGGTCTCGCAGATGATGTAGCTGGGCTGCGAGAAGCCGAACTCCAGCGAGGCTGCCGTGCTCACCGGCCCCTGCGGATTGTGCGGCGCGAGCGCGATGCGGTGCGCCTCCGCCAGCGCCGCGATGCGCCGTGCCGCCGTGAAGCCGCCGCAATGCGTCAGGTCGAGCTGGCAGATTTCCACCGCGCGCTTGTCGAACATATCCTTGAACGCTTCGAGGTTCGTCACCCGCTCGCCGCTGGCCACGGGCGTGGTAAGCGCGGCGTTAATCTTTGCAAGGCCATCCACGCACTCGGGCCAGCATGGCTCCTCGAAAAAATAGAGGCCATACGAGTCCAGCGCCTTGCCGAACTTCAGGCCCATCGCGGGCGAGGGGCGCGCGTGGCAATCCACCATGATGTCAATGTCCGGCCCCACGGCGTCGCGCATCGCGGCCACGGCGGCTTCGGCGGCCTTTACCGGCTTCTGACCCTCGATGGGCATCGTGCTCGGCACGGCCATGCTCTTGAATGCGGTGAAGCCATCGGCCACCGCTGCGAGCGCGAGGTCGGCGAAGCGCTTGGCGTTGTCTGCGGGCGTTTGATAAAAGTCCTCCATCTTCCCGCCGCCGAGATGGCAGTAGGTCCGCACGTAATCGCGCACCGGCCCGCCAAAAACTTTCGCCAGCGGCAGCCCCGCGACCTTCCCGACAATGTCCCACAACGCGAGGTCAATGCCCGCGATGGCCGTCGCGCGCACGATGCCGTGTCCGTGCCAGAAGTGCTGGCGATACATCATCTGCCACAAGTGCTCGGGCCGCGTCGGGTCCTCGCCCACGAGCAGCTCCGCGATGTCCTCGATGGCTCCGACGATGCTGCGCGTGTGCCATTCCAGCGTCGCCTCGCCCCAGCCGATGAGCCCCGGCTGGTCGGTGACGACCTTCACAAACACCCAGTTCCGCATCCGCGCGTGGCAGACCAGTGTTTCGATTTTCTTGATTTTCATGTGCTTTGTTTAGCCACGGATTGAACACGGATGAAACACGGAATGACTCTTAGCCTGTGCTTCGTTTCTGTGTTCAATCCGTGTTTCATCTGTGGCTCAAAAATTCCGCCATTCGTTTTGCAACTGATTCGATGACTCGTTCCAGACTCCCCGGCGCGACGACCGCGATGGTCTCCTGGTAAATCCCCGTCCCGTAAAGCTCACGCGGAGGCAGATACGATGCGCCCCAGTCCGCCGCAATCGTCGCGACGATGATAGCTTTGCCGGGGAAGCGCCGGCGCAGCTCTGTCTGGAGCACGCTGTAAAACTCGCCTTGCACGCCGAGCCAGAATGCGTCGCCCATGCGCCAGAGCGTGACTTGTAGCGGGAACTGGTCGCCCGGCGGGAGTTGCGAGAGCCGGTGCAACAGGCGGCGCTTTCGCTCTGCCATCGCGCGACAATCGGCGGCCTTGGCCGGGTCGCCTGCCGCACGGGCTGCGTCTTCGCCAGCTTGAAACTGTTTCAACTCCGCCTCGACATGAGCCGCTGTCGGCTGGCCTGGGCGATACGGCAACTGCTCATTCCACCGCGTCACTTGCCACTCCAACTTCGCCGCGAGTTCGTCGGCGGACAACGGCTCGTGCGCCCACGCACCGAGCGTCGCGCCGGACACCACCGGACCCGTGTAGCGGAAGCGTGTGCCCGCCACCGGCAAGGCCGTCAGCGTCGAGAGCGCGGCATAAGCGAGCTGCCGGCCATTGCGGTCAGCAACAGCGGTGTCCCCGACAAAGCCCTCGACCGGCCCAAGCTCGGCGCTCGCGCCTTGCAGGAAGAGGCAGGGCGCGCCCGTCTCGCGCTCGACTACTTCGCGAAGCGCGCCGATGTAGTCGGGGCTGATTAGGGTGTTGTCCCACGCGAGCGTGGTCGGGTGGCAGGCGTAGTTCACGATGCTCGCGAGGAGCTTGCCGTCAGTGCCGGTGACGCGCGCAACGAGCACGGTGTCATCGGCCGGCGTGGCGGGATTGAAGCCGCAGGCCCAGAGCTTTCGTTCCGCATCCCAGAAATCGCGGTGCGCCGCGAGATTGCAGCGGCCGTTGCCGTAGGTGATGTCGGCGGGCGTGAGTTTGGCCAACGCCTCTTTCACCAACCCCGCCGCGCATTCCGCCACGCTCTTCAAATAGCCTGGAATCAAATCTCCGCCCGGCAGCGACGCACGCTCCAAGCCCATCAATCCAGCGCCGTGCGTGTGCGAGAAGACGACGAGGATGCTTTCCTTCGCCTGCCCAGTGGCTTGTGCGATGTGCGTGACGAGTTGCTGGTGCTCCACCGCGCCAAGCACGCAGTGGTCCAGCGCGAGGAGAATTTGGCGATTGCGTTCCTGGGGAGCGCACGCCTCTGGCGTGACGTTTTCGGCGTCCCGCCGAAATCCTCGTTCCACCAACTTCTCCGTCCCGGAACCCCCGGACGAATGTTCGGGCGCGACGCCCGAACTGGCACGCGGGACGCGTGCGCTCCCCATGCTTGCTTCGGAGTTCGTGCTCAAACTCTCCGCTGCCTCAAACACCGCCACCGTCGCGCGCAGCGGACGATGCACGCCAGTCGCGCGCTCGTGCTTCGCCGCGCCCCACATGCGGTGGTAGATGTTCGGCGGCGGCGTGATGTCGCCCCACGCGAGCGCGAAGCGGCAGCGGCTTTGCGGCGTGTTCACTTCGGTGATGGACGGTGTGTTCATGCTCAAGCCGGCGACGTGTTCCGCGCGAGTGATTGTTCAACGATGTTGCCTTCCGGCTTGAGAAGCAACCAGAACAGCGCGCCGCCGACGTAGAGCGCGCCGAACACCACCAGCACCGCGTCCCAACTGCGGAACTCCTTCAGCAGCCACGGCGCGGCGATGGGGAACGCCCACGCGCCGAGGTTGCCCATCATGTTCATCGTGGCGTTGACGGCGGCGACGTGCGGCCCGCCCATGTCAATCGTGATGGTGTAGCCGCACGGCCCGGCGAGCGCGGCGAAGAACGAGCCGGCGCTGATGACGAGCACCGCGGCGAGCGCGTCCGCGATGAACATCGAGCCGAAGATGAGCAGCGCGCACACGAACAGGCACGTCGCGCCCATGAACTTGCGCGCGATGGCGCGGCTGCCGGTGCGCTTGAGGAGCCAGTCGGACAACGCGCCGCCCACGATGCCCCCGAGCACCACGCCGAGCAGCGGCAGCATGTTGAGGAAGCCGCTGCGCGCGATGCCCACGCCGCGCGTCTCCTGCAAGTAAGTGGCGAACCAACTCGTGAAAAACATGTAGCCCGCCGCGCGGCAGACCTGCTGGCCGCAAATCCACCAGAGCGCCGGGCTGCTCGCGAGCAAGCGCCACGGAGTTTGTTCGGGGAGCGCACGCGTCCCGCGTGCTTCCGGCGGCGTCGCGCCGCCGTTCGTTTCAAGTAACTTGGCGTTTTCGATTTTGGAAAGTGAGTGGGACGAGTTCTCGGCGGGACGCCGAGAACTGCACGCGAGACGCGTGCGCTCCCCATCGCCCAGGTTTCCTTCAATCAACTCCGCTTCCGCCGCATTCACCGACCGATGCGCGCGCGGTTCGTCGCGGAACCATTTCCAAAACCACGCGGCCCACAGCAGTCCGGGCACGCCGAAAAGCAGGAACGTCAGCCGCCAGTTCCAGCCGGGCGCGACGCGCGGTTCGAGCACTTCGAGCAGCACGCCGGTGAGCCACGCGCACAACGCGCCGCCGACGGACATGAAGCTGCCGAGCGAGCCGGTCGCGAGCGCGCGGCCCGTTTTGGGAAACCACTTCGCCACCGTCACGGTGCAGACGGGAAACAACCCCGCCTGCGCCACGCCTTGCACGATGCGCGCCACGACGAATCCAGCCAGCCCGCCGACGAACGCCGTCGCCGCCGTGGCGACGGACCAAACGGCAGCGAAAAGCGGCAGCGCACGGCGCGAACCTACGCGCTGTCCGAATTGCGCGGCGGGAATTTGGCAAAGCGCGTAGCTGAAGAAAAATGCGCTCATCAGCCAGCCGGATTGCTCCTTCGACAAACCAAGGTCGCCGCGCACGGTGCTTTCGGCGACAGCGATGGCGTTGCGCGCGACGTAGGAGAGCGCGGCGGCGGCGCACAGGCCGGCGAGGACGATGAAGCGCGTGTGCGTCGGCGCATTCATCTTGGCCACGGATGGAACACGGATTGAACACAGACAAGAATCAGGAACGCAGGAAGGCAGGAACGAAGCTGACAGATTCTCTTGCAAACGCCTTGGGGCAGCGCAGGCTTCCTCACGAGTTCGCTCCCTAATCCGTGTTTCATCTGTGTTTCATCCGTGGCTAAAGATTTGCCTTCTGTGGCTCCAAGCCGAGCAGCTTGAGGCTGTCCCGTTGAATCATCGCCTCGATTTGGTTCACATCGAGGCGCGGGAGCTTCGTTCCCCCCAACATGTCATTCAGCGCGCGCAGGCCGGCGATGCTGGCGTTGACGGTCGTGAACGGGTAGTCGGTGCCGAAGAGGAGCTTGGGCCAAACGCCGTATTCCTGCGCGAGCATCAGGCTGTGGTAGAGCTGGAAGGGCCGGTAGTGCAGCGCGCTCACGTCGGCGAAGACGTTGTCGTGCTTGCGGATGGTGACGAGGCACTCGGCTTCGTAGGGATGGCCGAGATGCGCGAGGATGATTTTGACGCCGGGAAATTTCAGCGCGACCGGCTCGATGAGGCGCGGCAGCGTGAAAGCCAGCGGGGCTTGCGCAATGAACGTCGTGCCCGCGTGCAACAGCACCGGCAACGCGTGCCGCTCGGCGTAACGCCAGAGCGGGTCGAGGCGCGGGTCGTCCATGCTGAAGCCGGCATACATGGGCAGCAGCTTGATGCCGCGTAGGCCCAGTTCCTCGTGGCCCGCGCGCAGCTCGCGCTCCCAGCCGTCCTGCGTCGGGTCCACGGAGAGGAAGCCGACGAGCCGGTCCGGATGCGCGGCGACGTAGTCCGCCACATATTGGTCGTCCACCCAAACGCCGCTCAGGCGCGCCTTGCCGCCAAAGACGATGGTGCGCGTCTCCGCCGGAGCGCTGGCCGCGTAGTCCTCGAACCGCACGCGCAAGTCCATCGCCTGCCCGCCCCGCGCGCGCTGTGCCCGCCGGATGAAGTCGGCGGAGAAATCCCCGGGGAACCGCCAGAAGTGGGAGTGGACGTCAATGGTCATGCTGAATTTGCCGGACTTCTAGAAACACTGACGAATAAGTTGTGTCTCATCCACATAGCCTCATTCACGGTGCTTCGCCTCGCCTAACAAATCAGCGAGTTCAGCGAAGAAGGGCTCAATGTTGATAATGAGGACGACTCTGTCTTTGCCGCCGCTCGTGAAGTCACCTATCTGAATAAGTCCTTGCTCACCGATGAATGGCCCCGAACCTGCCCAACACTGAATCCAACCCTCTCTGTTAGTTGGTCCGGCTAGCATCGAAGATGGCAAGCAACGCACCATTGCTGCCTCGTGAGTGAGCACAGAATCAAAGATAAACTGTTGAGCACTTGTAAAAAATGGCTTCTTGAAACCAAGTTGTCTAAGCCCTTCCACGACTTGAGACAGCATAAATGGGTTGGCGTGCATTCTGACGGTGCCTGGTCTTGACATCTCAATCGAAACAAGCCGTTTGGCGATCATGTCCGTGTTGTTCCGAGGTTGGCTGCTAATCACGGGAGGTTTAATGACCGGAGGAATTGTATTGGTGGCCTCGCCTCTGTTGGCTTGTGCCTGATCGGGCGGCAAAACGACGTCATCTCGAATTCGCCGAGACATCTCGATCATACGCTGGCCAGTTGGTGTCCCCAGTTCATCCCTGATTCTGAGAACAAACATTGGGTCAATAGGTAAGCGTTTGCGAAATACTAGTTCAGCCCTAATTTGATCCAGCGTTGGCTTATCGTAGAAGTGGTCAGTCAGCGCCATCGAAAGAGCAATCTCATCAAGGTTGACGGGTTGTGCACCACACGCTTCACACCAATTAAATGCTCCAGTCTTAAATGCTCCGCATTTGAAACAAATGGCAACTGTCATAAATTGTATGAGTGAATTCGATCATTGAGCTTGCTGACAAGGAATCGGTCAACAGCCTGTTCATTCTCTTGTGCTAGCTTCTTCATTTGTATCAAGTTGTAGTTAAGCAATCGCCTCGATCATCCGGTCAAACAGCCTTTCCACTTCGCGCGTGGTTTCGGCATCGAGGCGGAAGCCGACGGGGCCGCGGACGAGCGTGTTCTTGAAGATGCCTTGGCGCACGAGTAGGTGTTTCTCCACGGCGAGGAAGGCGTCGAGGCTGGTCTGCATCGAGATGAGCGCGGCGAGCGGGCCGTGGATGCGGTCGGCTTTTTCAGTGTCGGCATTTTGCAACGCATTCCACAGCGGGACGAGGCCGCGGATGAGGTCCGCGCCTGGCATGGTGCCGACGATGCCGCGCCGGAAGGAGTCCACGAGCGCGATGCCGCCGGTGCCCTCGAAGACGCGCGCGCGACTGCCCGTGGCGTCGCGCAGTTCGGAGAGCTTAGGGCCGATGGGGCTGGCCTCGGGCTTGTAGAGCACGCGCTCGGGGCTGAACTCGTCGAGCAGCCGCGCCTGCATGGCGATGGGCATGGGCTTGCCGACGTAGCCGCTGGCGTCCTGCACGATGACCGGGATGCGGATGGCTTCGATAATGCGTCGGTAGTAGGCAAGCAGTTCGCCTTCGCCGATGCCCACGGACACGGGCGGAATCGCCATCACCGCGTCCGCACCGACGGACTCGGCGTGCCGCGCGTAACGCTCGGCGACCTTGCTCGACTCCGCGCCGACGCTGATGACCACCACGCCGCGCGCGTGGCCGAACTTGCACGCGGCGGCGGCGAGTTCCTCCCGCTCCTCGCTGCTGAGGCGCAGCGTCTCGGACACCATCGCCATCACGATGCCGTGCGCGCCGCAATCGTGGAGCCAGGCGATCTCGCGTTCGAGCGTGGCGAAGTCAATCGTCTCGTCGAAATGGTAGGGCGTTTGAAAAACAGGCAGGACGCCGCGCAGTTCGCGCCGCGAAGAAGTTGATTTCTTCGACAACAAGGATGCGGACGACGAGGAGAACGATTTCTTTCGCATGGGACGCAGTTCAATCCCACTTCGGCGTTGGTGATTCAAGGCAATTTGCCGGACTTGAACAGTCTTTACATCGCGACACGCGAAATTCATCCTCGCGCCTCATCATGAACCACGTTTTCAAATCCGGCCTTGCGTTGCCGTTTGCAGTTTGTGCCGCGCTGGCTTGGGCCGCGTGTTCCACCGTTCACGACTCCGCCTCGGTCAGCGCAAGCCCGGCGGATGCCGAGGCCGTGAAGCGCGTGCTCTTGGTGGCGGCAACGACCCAGCCGACTTCCTCAGCGCTGCGCAGTTCAATGGAAGACGCCCGCGCGAAAATCGCCGATCCGCAACTACGCCAGCGCGTGCAGAAGTTGATTCCCGAAATTGAAACGGCAGCGGCGCGGCACGCGCGCAACCAGATGCTCGCCGCCGATTTGAAGGCAATCAACGCCATCTCCGAGACTGCGCCGGGCGGACCGGCGTGGTTGCGCGCGCTCGCGGGCGACGCGGCGATGCAGGTTTTTGACCGGCTGGTGACGGTGGACGTTTACGACCGCGCAAACGCGCACGCGAAGGACTACAAATTGAACGAAAGCATCCGCGACGACTGGCTCGCGCGCGTTGGCGGCCTCACCGACATTGTCAAGCTCGACATCTCGAACACCGCCGTGCGCGGGCCGGGCCTCAAGCACGTCGGCACGCTCACGAACCTCGAATGGCTCAACCTCACGCTCACGCCGGTCACGGATGCATACCTCCAGCATCTCAGCGCGCTCAAAAACATGAAGCGTTTCAGCCTCGCCAGCGCGAAGTGCGACGGCACGGGCTTCCGCCATCTCGGCGCGATGACGAAGCTGGAAAACCTCAACTTCCACAACACGCCGGTCAACGACGACGGCCTGCGCGAGATCAGCCGCATGGCGAGCCTCGAGCGGCTGGAGATCGTTCACACGCACTTCACGGACGCGGGCGCGGTTCATCTGGTGAAGCTGAAAAATTTGCAGCGCATTCAGCTCGGCAGCCGTCAGGCCACGGGCGCGAGCGTGGCGTATCTGCGCGCGTTGCCAAAGCTGCGCGAGCTGGACTTGCACGACTTCCCCGGCGCCAGCGAGGCGCTGCGTCACGCCAGCGCGATTTCGACGCTGAAGGTTCTGCGCGTCTATCTCGGCGGCGTGAAGGACAACGATTTGAAGCAGATTGCCAGGCTTGCGAACCTCGAAGAGTTGGTTCTCGGCGGCGCGCAGATTTCCGACGCCGGGCTGCAATCGCTCGCCGGGCTGAAGCATTTGAAGAAGTTGAACCTCGGCGGCACAAAGGTCGGCACCGCCGCGTTGCAAAAGTTGAAGGCCGCGTTGCCGGAATTGGAAATCACGAGCTGAGCCTGCAAAACCAGCCATGAAATCATCACGCTTGTCTTTGTTGTTCGCCGTGCTGTTGGGCGCAGGCGGAGTCACTGCCACGGCAGCTCCAAAACAGAACGTCCTGTTCATCGTGTCCGACGATCTGCGCGCCGAGCTGGCGACTTACGGCTCGCCCGCGCGCACGCCAAACATCGAGCGCCTCGCGAAGCGCGCGCTGCAGTTCGACCGGGCCTACGCGCAGCAGGCGGTCTGCAACCCGTCGCGCTCGTCGTTCCTCACCGGCCGCCGGCCCGACACGCTGAAGGTCTGGAACAATAGCACGCACTTCCGCGACGGCGCGGCCGGGCCGGACGTGATGACGCTGCCGCTGTGGTTCAAGGAGCACGGCTACGACACGCGCTGCGTCGGGAAAGTATTCCACAACTGGCATACGACGGTGCATGGCGACCCGCGCTCGTGGAGCGCGCCGGAATTCCTGCATTACGCCAATCACGGCGACGACGACGCGCAAGTCTCCGGCCCGCTGCCGCCGAACTTTGCGAAAACAACGACAGGCTTTGGCTACGCGAAGAACGGCATTTGCGAATGCCGCGATGTGCCGGACGAAGCCTACTACGATGGTCGCGTTGCCGCCGAGGCCGTGCGCGTGCTCGCCGAGGTGAAGGACAAGCCGTTCTTTCTCGCCGTCGGCTTTTGGAAACCGCACGCACCGTTCAACGCGCCGAAGAAATACTGGGACCTTTACGACCGCGCGAAGCTGCCGCCGCTCGACCCGCGCCGGCCCGAGGGTGCGCCGGACATCGCGTTCCATCAGAGCACGGAAATCCTCGGCCCGCCGGCGAAGCAGAAGCCGCTCACGCCCGAGCAAACCGCCGAGATGCGTCACGGCTACTTCGCGAACATCGCTTTCATGGACGCGCAGCTCGGCAAGGTGCTTGACGCGCTCGACCGCAGCGGCGTGGCCGACCGCACGCTCATCGTCTTCATCGCCGACCACGGCTATCACATCGGCGAGCACACGTTGTGGGGCAAGACCTCTAACTTCGAGCTGGACGCGCGCGTGCCGTTTTTCATTAGCGCGCCCGGCATGACGAGCGCGGGAAAACGGACCAGTTCGCTTGCGGAGTTGCTCGACCTTTTTCCAACGCTCGTTGAACTTTGCGGCCTGCCAAAACCGCCCGGACTCGAAGGTGTGAGTCTTGTGCCCGTGCTGCGTGATCCGCAGAAGTCAGCGAAGCCCGCTGCGTTCACACAGCATCCGCGTCCGGCCTACTACGACCGCGAGCCGGACAAGCAGCCGAAGGTGATGGGCGTGAGCGTCCGCACTGCGGGCGTGCGCTACACGGAATGGCGCGACTGGAAAAGCGGCGAAACCGTCGCGCGCGAACTCTACGAAAACAAGGACGAGCCGGCGGAAACACGCAGCCTTGTGGACGACCCGCGACTCGCAAAAGCGCAGCAAGAGGCGGAATCTCTGTTGAGGAAACAGTTCCCGAAAACGGCGCGCTGAGTGCGGCGTTCATTCCGCGAGTTCGAGCGTGATGCCTTTCATCACCGGCTTTGCTTCGCACTGGATTGTGTATTTCTCCGCCGGCTGACGAGCGGTGTGAACGTCCGTCTTTGCCTGCCCGTTTTCCTCCCACTGATACGTCACTTTCACCGGCTGGAAACCGCCGCGCGGCTCGCGGTAGTCGGCATCAATGCGGAAGTTGCCGATCATCGTCGTGTTGCGCTGCGTGCCGGCGTAGCGGACGAGGGCCTTCTTCACGCCGACCGGGACGTCACCCACCACAACGTATTTGCCGAAGGACACAGTCGGTCCCTGAAGACGCTCGACCGTCTTGAAGTTCTGCCCACCGTCGAATGAAACCTGCACGTCCCAGCCGTCGCGCGCGTCACGGGCGCGGTAGAATGTGCTGATGCGCAGCCGCGTGATCTCGCCCGGCGTTTCGACCGGGAAGGTGATTTCACCTGCGGCACCGGCAAGAATGATTTTGTCCTTCATCAGTCCTTTGGATTCGGGATGAAAATCGGTGAACACAAGCTGACGCTTTTTGTTCGCGAGTTCCGTGCTGCCTTCGATGGTAACCGTGCCCTCGGACGGGCCGGCGCTGAATGAAATCGTGTTGCCGCCCTGAACGAGCGCAGGCAACGGACGCTGCGAGTGCTGGATGTCGTGCGTGATGCGCAACGCGTCGAGTCCCGTGCCCGTGCCGTGCAGCGCGAACTTGAGCCGGTAGTCGTAGCGGCGCAAGACGAGCGGTTTCAAATCCACGCGTTGCGCGCCGGACGCGGTGAACTCGGCGAGTGGTTTCCAGTCCAGCCCGTTGTTGTCCGAGAACGACACCACGATTTTTCCGCCGCTGCCAGCGATGGTCTTCAACTCCAGTTCGCCGTTCAGATACACATAGCTGCTGGGCATCCGCAGAACGAACTCGCCAGGGCGCACGGCGTCCTTCACGTGCAGCGCAGGGCCTTTGGCATCCTCGGATTGGCACACGAGATTGTCCATACTCAACGTCGCATCGCGAAAATGCGCGTCGGCAAGCGGCGCCGTGTATTCGAGCGAGCCGTTGCCGATGCGGCCGGGTGCAAGGTCGCCGAACTGCGGCGTGTAGCGCAAATCGCCCTCGCCCACCTTCCCCTTGAGGCAGCCGGGCGTCCCGCCCTTGTCGAAGTTCACGTGCAGACCCTTGTTCGACCAATTCCGCGTGAGCCTCTCGCCGCGGCGCAACTGGATGTTCACCTCGTAGCCGAGCGAATAGCCCGCCTCGAACGGGAAAAGCGTCGAGCCATCATACTCCTGCATCGTAGAATACCAGCCATGCGCGGCGGATGGCAGCCAGCCGTTGGCGTCGTAGAACGGGCTGGACGCCAGCAGGACCGGGCCGGTTTTCCAGCCGCCGCCGACCATGTATTTTCGGAGCTGCGCGTCGTTGCCCTTCAAGCCCGGATGTTCCGCATACCAGTCTTTGATGCCCGCCACGATTTCTTCAACCCCAGCGAGCCTGCCGTCCGATTTGGGAAAATAATTGATGAGTGACGCGTCGAGCAGATGCCATGAGCCGTCAAAGAAAATTTCTGGCACGACGTGCTGGTTGAGCGTCCAACCGCGCGTCTGCAACCCGGCGTGCCGCGCCAGCGCCTGCACTTCCGCCGAGGCCACGCTGCAATACGAGTAGCCATACACGTTGAACATCTTGATCGGGTCGAGCACATCGCCGCCTGATTGCAGGAATTCAGCCGGCGGAAGGTCCTGATGCTGGAACGCCACGACTGACCGCCACACGGCGAGAGCCTTCTCCCTGTCCGACATGCCCGGCTTGATGAAGGAATTTTTCCATGCATCAAGGCTCGATACATCCTCAACAACGCCCGAAAGAACCTTCACGCGGCTAACGACGCCCGCCGTCTGGCCGCGGCCATCTGGAAGAAACACTGTGGACAACGCGGCGGCCAGAGCGCAACGAATGAGCAGGGTCTTCATGATTGGAGCCGGCCAGTGGACGCCGCCGGAGAAATAACAATTCAGCGGCGCGCCCCGCGGAGCGTGTTTCGCCGTCCGTCACTTTTGCGCTATGCTCGCGCAGGCCCGAACAGGCCGCGCCGCATGAGTTTTGATGTTCTCGCTCCGCACTATCGCTGGATGGAAGCGGTGCTCGCCGGCTCGAAGCTTCACCGGTGCCGCACCGCCTTTTTGAGTTTGATTCCGCCGCCGCGCAACGCGCTGCTTGTCGGCGAAGGCAACGGGCGGTTCCTCGCGGAATTCGTCCGTGCTCATCCCGCGTGCCGCGTCACCTGCGTGGACGCCAGCGCCGCGATGCTCGCGCGGGCCCGCGACCGTTTGTGCGCAAGCGGTGGGAAGGCGGAAACCGTCGAATTCGTTCGTGCCGATTTGTGCGAATGGCTGCCGCCGGCGAAGCAATTCGACCTCATCGTGACGCACTTCTTTCTCGACTGCTTCCGCCCGGATCAGCTCGAACAAATCGTGCCGCGCCTTGCCTCCGCAGCCGCTCCAAAGGCGAGCTGGCTGCTGGCGGATTTCTGTGAGCCGCCGGCTGGCGTGGCGAAATGGCGCGCGCGACTCATTCTTCAGGCGATGTATCTTTTCTTCCGCTGCATCACGCGATTGTCTGCCAAAAATCTGACACCGCCCGACGCTCTGCTAGTCCGTTGCGGCTTCACGCTTCGCGAACGTCGAGTGACCGAATGGGGACTGCTGCACAGCGACCTGTGGGCGAGTGAGGAAATTTCAGCGCGCTGAACGAAGCGTGATCAATCAGGAATTGAAGATTTCTCCTACCGCTTCGCGGTCCATTGAATGCTGCGCGTAACGAGGGAACAGTAGTTCGGATTTTCGTAAGCCGAATGGTCGTGGCCAAGCTGGAGATACACGATGCGCGACTTGCCCTGTGTGCGCGTCCACGCGAGCGGCTTGCCGCTCTTTGGATGCGTCGTGGTGATGAGCGGCTTCACGTCCGCGCCGACGCGGAAGCCCCAGTAAATTTCGTCGTGAATCGTGAAATCCTTCAGTCCCGCCGTGATGGGATGATCCTTCGCAACGATGACGACGGGCACCTCCTCGTCGTGCTTGTAACCGATTTGCTCCGTGACCTTGCCGCTCTTGCCGTCCTCTTCGGGATAACGTCCACCGATGATTTTTTCGTATTCGGGCCAGTGCTGATACGACACGAGCGCGTGATGCAGCACGACGAGACCAGTGCCTCTATCAATCAGCGAGAGGAACTTCGCCTTTTGCGTCTCGCTGATTTCCTTTGGCATGTCGTAGAGCACCACGACATCGTAACTGAGCAAGTCGTCGCGCTCATAAGCGGACGCGCCGGTCTTCGCGTCAGCATGTGAAGCAGCGGTGAAGGTGATGTCGGCATCGTCCTTGAACACCTTGAAGAACGGCTCCTTCTCGAAGCCGTGCCCGCCGGTGATGAGCAGGACCTTGATTTTTCCCGTGGCCTCGCCGGCAAACGCGCCGAAGCAACAGGCAAGCGTGATAAATATAAAAACCGGGCAGCGGGATTTCATCGGTGCGGTGCGTCAAATTTTCTTCAGCAAATCTTTCCAGCGTTTCCACGCTTCGTCGCGGGCTTTTTTGTTTGCCTCACTGCCAGCGGGGTCTTCGCCCGCGCGCATGAAGCCGTGGCCCGCGCCGTCGTAGATGACCGGCTCGTAGGTTTTGCCGGCCTTTTTCATCAACTCGGTGGACTTGGGAATGGTGGCGTTCACGCGCGCGTCGTTCCCTCCGTAAAATCCATAGACGGGCACCTTGATGCGCGCGATGTCGGCCTCCGCCTCGGGGCCGGTGCCGTAAAATGCAAACGCGGCCTTGATGTCCTTGTTGTTCGTCGCGAAACGAAACGTCTGTCCGCCGCCCCAGCAAAAGCCGCCGACGGCCAGCTTGCCGTTGCACGCGGGCAGTTTGGCAACATAGCCCGCGACGGCGTTCAAGTCTGCCGTGACTTGATCGGGCGCGAGCGACGAGATGGCCTTGCGGACGGCGTCGGGCCCGCCGAGTTCCGCAGTGCCACCGCCGCCGGGCGCGGCGCCGGAAAGCAAATCAGGCGCAATGGCGATGTAGCCGGCTTCGGCGAGTTGGTCGGCCACGCCGCGCACCCAGTCGGACAGGCCGAAAATTTCATGGATCACCACGACGGCTGTGGCTTTGTCCTTCACTTCGGGGAACGCGATGAAGCAGTTCACCTCGCGCGCGCCGTGTTTGACCTTGATCCATTCGAGATGGCGCGGTGATTTTTCGAGCCGCGCCTTGGCCCAATCTTGAGCGGAGGCGTTGAAGGCGGCGAGCAAGGCAGCGACGAGGAACGTAAGGATTTTTTTCATGGTGTCTCCTGTGTTATGGGATTGGTGTTGACTCTGCAAAATTGAAAACCGCCCGTGTCACGCTTCCGGCGTCACGCCGAGCACGACGTCGAACTTCGCCGTCAGCTCACCGATGCGCGAATTTTTCATCGGCGCAAAATCCACCGTGACCGCGGCACGCTGTTTCTCGTCCTTGATGCCGCGCCAGATTCCGTCCTTGTCATTGCCGGGATGGCCTTTGATGTAGCACTGCGTGGTAAGCAACTCCTTGTTGCTTTGCTTGATTTTGAAATGGATGTGCGGCGCGCGGCCCGGATACGGCACGGGCTTGATGGTGCGAAAAACATATTCGCCGGTCGAACCCGTGAGGAAGCGGCCGAAGCCTTGGAAGTTTGTGTCGCGCTTGGCGGCGTTGCCGGTCTTGGTGTGCAGATATGCGCCGCCGTGATCGCACTGCCAGATTTCGACGAGCGCGTTGCGCACTGGCTCGCCACGCGCGTCGAGGATGCGCCCGCTCACCCACGAGACTTCACCGACGGCAGGCGTGATGGAATTGTTGACGATGAGCAGGTCGTTGTCCGTGTCGAGCGGCAGCTTGTCGGGATAAAACGGCCCCTCGGTCTGGCGCGGCGTGCGGATGAGTTCTTCCGCGAATGCACCGGAGACGGTGAACAACGCCGCGCTAAAGGCAAGCCGGCGAAGAAAAATGCGGCGGCCGGAATCCCCGGCGAGAAACGAAGCAGGCGGGTTGGTGTTCATACGCGGATGAAACTCCGCCAGCGGTTTTTTGTTCCGCGAGAAACCATGTCACAGTCAGTCATGGCGCGCTGTTCCAACTCGGTCGGACTCATCGTTGCGTGTGTTGTAATTTGCGTCAAGGCATCCGCTGCCGAACCGGTGATTTTGACCGAGAATGAATCCGGCTTCACGCTCGCCAACAGCATCGTTACAGCGCGGGTGGGCAAACGCTCCGGCGATCTGGTTTCGCTGAAATACCACGACCTTGAACTGCTCGCGGGCGGCTCCGGCCATCCGTTTGCCTACTGGTCGCATTCACCGGGGCGCGGGTCCCGCAACGTGCAGTCCGTCACGATTGACCCGGCGAAAAACGACGGCGAACGCGCGGAAATTTCCGTGAAGGGCTTCTATCAAGGCACGCCGCTTGGCAGCGGCCCCGGCGGCAGCACCGCGTGCGACATCGAGATTCGCTATGCGCTCGGCCGCGGTGACAGTGGCATCTACACGTATTCCATTTTCGAGCACAAGGCGGACTATCCGGCGACTTCGATTGGCGAGGCGCGCTTCGGTGCGAAGCTCAGCGGAGACGTTTTCGACTTCATGACGATTGACGCGAACCGCCGCAAAGTCATGCCCAAGCCGGAAGATTGGGATCAGGGCACACAGCTCAACATGAAGGAGGCGCGCCGCCTCAACACCGGCATCTACAAAGGCCAAGTCGAGCACAAGTATGATTACTCGGCGGTGCAGTTCGACATCCCGGCGTTCGGCTGGTCGAGCACCGAGCACAAACTCGGCTTGTGGTTCATCAATCCGACCATCGAGTATCTCAGCGGCGGCGCGACAAAGGTCGAACTGACAGGCCACCTCGACAACAACGCCGGCGCTGCGCCGACGCTGCTGAATTACTGGCGCGGCAGCCACTATGGCGGCAGTTCGTGCGGCATCGCGCAGGGCGAGGCGTGGGCAAAAGTCATCGGGCCATTTCTGATTTACTGCAACGAAGCAAGTGGCAGCGGCGACTTGCACGACGTGCTTTGGAAAGACGGGCTCGCGAAAGCGGCGAAGGAATCCGCCGCGTGGCCGTATGACTGGGTCGCCGGTGTGGACTATCCATTGAAAAACCAGCGCGGTGCGGTGATCGGGCAAGTCGTGCTGCGCGATCCGATTGCGACGATGAGCAACCTGCTCGTCGGCCTCGCGCATCCCGATTACGCCGCGCGCGGCGGGCGATTCGGGCCATCCACGGTGGACTGGCAGCTCGATGCTAAGCATTACGAGTTTTGGACGCGCGCCGATGCTCAGGGCCGCTTCACGATTCCCAAAGTCCGCCCCGGCACTTACACGCTGCACGCGATTGCGGATGGTATTCTCGGCGAGTTCACACTGACGAACGTCGCCGTTTCAGCGGGCGAAACCAAACTCCTCGGCGAACTCGCATGGAAGCCCGTGCGCTTCGGAAAGACGCTCTGGGAAATCGGCGTGCCCGACCGCACCGCGCGCGAGTTCCGGCACGGCGACCATTACTGGCAATGGGGCCTCTACAACGATTACGCGAAGGAATTCCCCGGCGACGTGAACTTCATCATCGGCAGGAGCGACTGGCGCAAGGACTGGAATTACTGCCAGTGCCCGCGCGCCGACCGGCCGGACGGCACGACGTGGACTGTCACGTTCGACCTGCCCGAAGCGCCGCGCGGCAAGGCCACGTTGCGCCTAGCGCTCGCCGCGACCAGCGCGCGCAGCATCGCGGTGACGGTCAACGACAAGCCCGCCGGCGCGGTCGAGCGGCTCATGGACACCGCGACGATCCGGCGCGACGGCATTCGCGGTTTCTGGACGGAACGCGACGTGGCCTTCGATGCCGCGTTGATGAAGCCCGGCGCGAATCTCCTCAAGCTCACCATTCCGCCGGGCGGCGTGATGAGCGGCGTCGAATATGATTATCTGCGCTTGGAACTGGACCCGGACTCTGCGAAATAAACTCTCCGTTATGAAACTCACAACGCTGTTCCTCACCGTTCCGCTTTTGGCCGCGTCCGTTTTCGCCGCCGACATTCCGGCTGAGATTCCGCTGTGGCCCAACGGCGCGCCCGGTTCCGAAGGCAAAACCGAAACGGAACTCGTCACCAAGTCCGCCAGCGGCGACATCACGAGCGTTGCGCGCGTCCACAATCCGAGCATCACCCCGTATCTGCCGCCGAAGGACAAGGCCACCGGCGCGGCGGTGCTCGTCATCCCCGGCGGCGGGCACCGCGTGCTCGCCATCGGGCACGAGGGCTACAACGTCGCCGAGGCATTGAGGGAGCGCGGCATCGCGGCGTTCATTCTCAAGAACCGCCTCGCGAAGGAGCCGAACTCGACTTACACCATCGAAGGCCACGCGCTCGCGGACACGCAGCGCGCGATCCGGCTGATTCGGAGCCGCGCGGCGGAATGGGGCGTGGATCCGGCGCGCCTCGGCGTGATGGGCTTCAGCGCCGGCGGCGAACTCGCCTCGCTCGCGAGCCTGCGGTTCGACGCGCCCGGCGAGGCAAAGGACGACGTGGACAAGCAAAACGCCAAGCCCGCGTTTCAGGCGCTCATCTATCCGGGCCGTTCCGGCGACATCGTGCCGCGCAAGGATTCGCCGCCGGTTTTTCTCGCGTGCGGCTACGGTGATCGTCAGGACATTTCGGAGGGACTCGCGGAAGTTTATCTGCGCTTCAAGAGGGCCGGCGTGCCCGCGGAGCTGCACATCTACGCCGGCGCGGGACACGGCTTCGGCGTGCGCGCGACAAACAAATCTCCCGCCGGCCAGTGGCTCGCGCGCTTCGAGGAATGGCTCGGTGACCGCGGGATGCTCGCGAAGAAGTGACCCGCCTCGTTGTGAAGAAAACCCGGTCGTTGTCGTCTGTCCTCACTCGCGCCATTTGCGCTGACAGCCGCATGAAGACCGACCACACCTCGAACTGCATTTTTGCCATCGCGCTCGCGCTTGCCGCGGGCATTTCCGCTGCGCCTGCCGCGGACAAACCGCTTGAATTTCCACCGCAGCCGCCCGTGCCGTATCTCACGCCGGCTGAGGAATTGAAAAAGTTCGTCTTTGCCGAGCCGGGTTACTCGCTCGAACTTGTCCTCGCCGAGCCGGACATCAAGGAGCCGGTCGTCGCCGTGTTCGACGGCAACGGGCGCATGTTCGTCGCCGAGATGCGCAGCTACATGCAGGACATTGACGGCTCCAACGAGCACACGAATACCGGCCGCGTCTCGCTGCACTGGTCGAGCAAGGGCGACGGCAAATTCGACCGGCACACCGTGTTCGTGGACAAGCTCAAGCTGCCGCGCATGATCCTGCCGCTCGGCCCCGGCGAGTTGCTCGTCAACGAAACCGACACGAACGACATCTGGCTCTACCGCGACACGGACGGCGACGGCGTGGCGGACAAAAAGGAGTTGTGGTTTGCCGGCGGCTCGCGCGGCGGCAATCTGGAACATCAGCAGAGCGGCCTCATCTGGGGCCTCGACAACTGGCTCTACCAGGCCGTGAACGCGATCCGCCTGCGTGCGCAGGGCACGAACATCGTGAAGGAATCCACCGCGCCGAACGGCGGACAGTGGGGCCTCGCGCAGGATGATTTCGGCAAGCCGTGGTTCGTGAACGCCGGCGGCGAACGCGGCCCGCTCAATTTTCAAACCCACATTGCCTACGGCGCCTTCAACGTGAAGGACCAGGTTTCATCGGATTACATGGAAGTGTGGCCGCTCGTTGGCCTCGCGGACGTGCAGGGCGGTTACAGCCGCTTCCGTCCAGCGGACAAGACGCTGAACCATTTCACCGCGACGTGCGGCACGGAATTGTTTCGCGGCGACCGGCTGCCGGCTAATTTGCGCGGCGATCTGCTTTTCTCCGAGCCGGTGGGCCGCTTGATTCGCCGCACAAAAATTGACACGAAGGACGGCCTCACTTTTCTCCGCAACGCCTACGACAAGTCCGAGTTCATCCGTTCGACCGATCCCAATTTCCGCGTCGTGAACATGGCCAACGCGCCCGACGGCACGCTGTTCCTCGTGGACATGTATCGCGGCATCATCCAGGAAGGCAACTGGGTCCGCGAAGGCTCGTATCTCCGCAAGGTCGTGCAGCAATACTCGCTCGACAAAAACTTCGGCCGCGGCCGCATCTGGCGCCTCGCGCACAAGGATTTCACTCCCGGCCCGCAGCCAAAGATGAACGATGATAAGTCCGCGCAACTTGTCGCGCGCCTCGAACACCCGAACGGCTGGTGGCGCGACACCGCGCAGAAACTCCTCGTGCTGCGCGGCGACAAATCCGTCGCGCCTGCGCTGCGGCAGATGGCCGCGTCCAGCGCAAATCCGCTCGCGCGGCTGCACGCGCTGTGGACGCTCGAAGGTCTCGGCGAAGCAGATGCAGGCTTCGTCCGCGAGCGCATGAAGGACGCGCAGCCGGAGGTGCGCGCCGCGGCGATCCGCGTGAGCGAGACGCTCTTCAAGGCCGGCGACAAATCGTTCACAAATGATGTCGCTGCGCTCGTGAAGGATTCCGATGCGAACGTCGCGATGCAGGCGATGCTCACCGTGAATCTGCTGAAGTTCCCAGACGCGAAGTCGCTCACCAGTTCGCTCACGAACACCAACGCGCCGCGCGGCCTGCGGGAAATCGCGACGCAGATTTTGCTGCCGCCGACTTCGATTGCGAAGGAATTTTCCGCCGCCGAAAAGAAGCTGCTCACGCAAGGCGAGGCGATTTACAAGGAGCTGTGCTTCGCTTGCCACGGCCCCGACGGCAAGGGCATGCCCGTGGATGGCAAGCCGGGCCAGACGCTCGCGCCGCCATTTGCCGGGTCGAAGACCGTGCTCGGCCACCGCGACGGCATCATCAGTGTCGTGCTCAAGGGACTCACCGGCCCCGTCAACGGCAGGATTTATGAGGCGCTCATGGTGCCGATGGAGAGCAACACCGACGAGTGGATCGCGGCGGCTGCATCATTCGTCCGGCACAACTTTGGCAATAACGCGTCGTTGATTGACCCAAAGGATGTCGCGCGCGTCCGCGCTGCGACAAAGCTGCACACCGAACCGTGGACGGTCGAAGAACTGCACGCCGTGCTGCCACAGGCGCTCACCAACCGCAGCGCATGGAGGCTGACCGCGAGCCACAAGCAAGACGCGCTCGCGAACGCGATTGATGGCAAGCCCGACACGCGCTACGACACCGGCGCATCGCAGGTGCCCGGCATGTGGGTGCAGATCGAGTTGCCGCAGGAAGCGGCGATCTCCGGCGTTCAGCTCGACGCGGGGAAGTCCACGCGGGATTTCCCACGCGGCTACAAGGTTGAACTTTCCACGGACGGCAAGGAATGGGGCAAGCCCGTGGCGACCGGTCAGGGTAATTCCGCGCTGACGGAAATCACTTTCCCGCCCGCGAAAGCAAAGTTCATCCGCATCACGCAGACAGGTTCGGTCGCCGGTCTGTTCTGGTCCATCCACGAGCTGAACGTCTTCGAGCCGGGCAAGCCTGTCGAACCGTCCAAGACCGCGAAGAAGAAGAGCGAGTTCGAGTGAGGCAAGCGTTGCGCCGTGGAAAAATGTTGAAAACAACCGCCGCCGCTCTAGTCTGGCGCCCCTTTGCCCGTGAACGCGGGCCTTTCGGTCGGGGCGTAGCGTAGCTTGGTAGCGCGCTTGCTTGGGGTGCAAGAGGTCGTGAGTTCAAATCTCACCGCCCCGACCATCTTGGATTTCCCTCACTTTTTCGTGCGCTTCGCTTCCATCGCCGCGTTGTCCGCGGCGACTTCGGCGGGCGACGCGGCTTGCGGCCAGACCCAGTCGCGCGCACTCGTCCAAGTTGAAGATGTAACTCCAAGCACACCGGTGTCGCCGCCGTTGTCCACGCCGTCCTCGCCGACGGAATAAAGCAGAAACGTGCCGTCCGATTGCAGGCGATAGCGGAGCGGTTTGCCATCCATGAAGTCAATCGGCGCAGCGGGCAAAAACTCCGGCACGAGCGCGGCGAGGTCGGCGGGGAATTTGCCGTGGCGCAACTTGTGCCGGTGCAGCGCGATGGCGGTGATGACGATCTGCCGCTGCGTCTCGGCGCGGCCAAGTTTGTTCATCACGTTCAAAGATGCCTCTGCGATCAGTCTGGAGACGATGAACTTGTCCTTCGGTTGTCCGAGGCGTTTTTCGGCTGCGTCGAAGTGTGCTTTTGCGGGGATGATGGAATTGCTCGCAGCCAAAATGCGCAGGGCTTCAAGCCACGCCTCACCAGATTGCAGGTAGAAGATTTCATCCGGATAGGAGTTCCAAAGCGGCCAAGCCAGCAAGTTGTAAAGGTCGGAACAATGTTTGCCGATCTTCTCAGGTTCTTCAGCGATGCCTTTGAAAAAATCTTCAAAAACACCTGTTGAAGAACCGCTGGACACACCACCCAGATCATTGAGAGACCGAATGTTCATTCGGCCCTCACGAAAGTAGTCGCCGCCAACAGCCCGCTCCATTTCTGCGGCGCGTGTCATGGCCTGAAGAAATTCCACGCCCTGCCACGCGGCCTGCAATTCGGCGAGTTGCGGCTCGCTCCAGCGCGGATATTCGAGCGCCTCCCACGTTGTTGATACTGCAATCGCGCCAATGGCGATGTGGACGAGTTGCGAAATGAGCAGCGGCTCGTTGGTGCCGCGCTGCGCGAACTTCACCGCGTCAAGCAGGTTTGTGAAGGCTTCATCCGGGCGCTGCTGGTGCAAATCAACCAATGCCGCGAAATTAAGCGCCTGAGCGGCGGATTTTTGCGGGGCGAGATGCGGCAGGAGCATCGCGAAGCCCCTGTTGAAATCGAGCTGGTGCATGAACGCCGGACGTTCGAGCGCGGCGTGCATTTCGGCGAGCAACGCGCGGTTGTTATCAACGTAGGCGGTGACGAACGGCCAAAGGTCGGATTCCTTTTCGTTCGGCAACTGCTCCTGCCGCCACGCGACACGCGCGCGGCCCGGCGCGACGACTTTCATCCGCGCCGGCAGCAGGTTTCCATCCATCGAAGTCAGCGCATGGGCTGCATGTAGAAAATCGGCGGCTCCGTTTGATCCGCTGGTGGGAATCGCCGGTGCATTCTCCGCGATGGCAAGCTTCTCGCCCTTCGCGATGAGTTGCTGCTTCACGTAGGCGAGATGCGCCTTGCCGCGCTCGTGCGCGAGCCACAGCGCACAGATGCCCAACAGCGCGAGCACGCCGAGCCAGAGCAGCGCCTTGACGGTGAATTTCATGCGTCGTCCGTTCTCGTCAACGCGGCAGGAAATAATTGCGCTGCTTCTCGCTGATGGGCATTTCGAGTTTCGTCATCACGGCGAGCATGTCCTCCCAGACCTTGCGCTTCTCGGCGAGGGCCTGGTTGCGCAACAGATACGCGGGATGAAACGTCGGCATGAGCGGCGTGCCGCGGAAGCTCTGCCAGTTGCCGCGCAGTCGCGTGATGCCCGCGGTCTTGCCGAGCAGGCCCTCGACCGCCGTCGCGCCGAGCGCAACCATCACGCGCGGGCGGATGATCTCGATCTGCTCCAGCAGCCACGGGATGCACGTCTGCATTTCCTCGGGCGTGGGCTTGCGGTTGCCGCTCGATCCAATGGGCATGTCGGGCCGGCATTTGAGGATGTTCGCGATGTAAACGGTGTCGCGCGAAAGTCCCATCGTCTGGATGATTTTGGTGAGCAACTGACCCGCCGCGCCGACAAACGGCTCGCCCTGCCTGTCCTCGTCCGCGCCCGGCGCCTCGCCGACAAACATCAGCTCGGCATTCGCACTGCCGACGCCGAACACGACCTGCGTGCGCGATGAAACGAGGTGCGGGCAGCGCGTGCAAACCAGAGCGCGTTCGCGCAACGCGGCGAGCGCCGTGGTTTTTTCCGCCGACGACAAACCCGTAGCGCTCCTCGGGGAAGAAGTTTCAGGCTTCGCATCGGACGCAGCTTGAATGGCCGGAGCAGGCGCAGAAACAGCCGTTTGCTTTGCTTGAGGGATTACAACAGGCCCGGTCTGCGAGAAGGCGGGCTGCCGTGCTGTGCTGTGCGGCACCGGCGCGGCGAGGGCGGCGAGCGTGGCGCGGTCCACGTTCACGTGGCGCGCGCCCGCGGACTTCATCGCTTCGAGCTGTTGAATCGTGGCGTCGAGAAGCTGCGTGTAGGCGTCCGGCATGGACGGAGTTTCAGGTTCGAGGTCCAAAGTTCAAGGTTCAATGTCGGCAGGCGCCGGGGCGAGGAGGATTGTTTGCCTTCCAAAATTTGAACTTTGAACTTTTGGCCTTGAACCGCAAATTCTTCGCATGAACCGCCACTGCCACAAGTGCGGATGGGAATGGACGCTCGCGGTCATGCCGGGCCGCAGCGAGACGTGCCACCAGTGCGGCGCGGATTTACGCGTGTGCCTCAACTGCGCCCACTACGACGTGCGCGCGGCGCACCAGTGCCGCGAGCGCCGGGCCGAGCCGGTGATGGAGAAACACATGGCGAACTTCTGCGAGTGGTTCGACTTCATCCGGCGCGACTGGAAGGGCGCGGCAGCGGACGCCCGAGAGGCGAAGGCGCGCGACCAGTTGAAGAAACTGTTCGGCGACTGAACGCGCCGCGCCGTTTAATCCGTAAAACAAGCCGGCGTAATAGCGTAAAGTTTTTTGAACAATTCGGTTGACGGCCCGTCGAAGTGCTGTAGAAATTAAGCCCAGTAACGCACAGATTTTTTAAGGGCAGATAGGTTAGTGTTTGTTCTTTGATTGCCCGACGAATTTCGGTTCCGGTGAGCACGGCTGGTTCCGGAAATCCCCATAAGTCCCCATGCGTGCTAATTCTGAAAACTCCCCGGGCCGGAGCGACCATCCCCTGGTTGCCCGGCCCGGTTTTATTTTTCCCCTTCCCTGTTGAAAACAAAAAGGCGCACCGTTTGCACGATGCGCCTTGAAGTTGGAAATCTCTCCGCTGCTCAATCAAACGCGTGTCCCGCGCAGCAGAGCACATCGCGCACCTTGTGGCGCACGAGTTCCTTCACCCCATTGCGGGCCGGGCCGAGATACTTGCGGGGATCGAACTCTTTCGGGCTTTCCGCGAAGACTTTGCGGATGGCGGCGGTCATCGCCATGCGCAGGTCGGTGTCAATGTTCACTTTCGTGCAACCGACGCGGCGGGCGATCTCGATGTCGGCTTCGGGGACGCCGGCGGTGTCTTCGCCCATCTTGCCGCCGTATTTGTTGATCTGCGCGGCGATTTCCTTGGGCACGCTGGACGCGCCGTGGAGCACGAGCGGATAATCGCCGAGGCCGGCGTCCATGAGCGCCTTCTTGATGGCCTTGAGGCGTTCAAGGTCGAGGTGCTGCTCGCCCTTGAACTTGTAGGCGCCGTGAGAATTGCCGATGGCGACGGCGAGCGAGTCCACGCCGGATTTCTTGACGAAGTCCACCGCTTCGTCGGGATGCGTGTAACAACCGCCCTTGGAATAACCGCCGCCCTCCTCGCCATCGTCGTGCTGCGCGCCGACCAACATGCCGAGTTCGCCCTCGACGACGCAGTTGTGCTTGTGCGCGTAGTCCACGACGCTTTTGCAAATCTCGATGTTCTTCTCGAACGGCTCGTGGCTGGCGTCAATCATCACGCTGGTGAAACCCTCGTCAATGCACTGCTTGCACAGCTCGAAGCTGTCGCCGTGGTCGAGATGCACCGCGATGGGAATCGTCGAGAGGCTGACAGCCGCCTCGATGAGTTTTTTGAGATAAACGGGGTTCGCATATTGGCGCGCGCCCTTGGAAATTTGGAGCATCACCGGGGCTTTTTCCTCCTCGCAGGCCTCGATGATGGCCTGGAGCAGCTCCATGTTGTTCACGTTGAAGGCGCCGAGGGCGTATTTGCCCTTGAGCGCCTTGGCAAACAGGTCGCGTGTGTGTGTCAGTGGCATGGTTCGTGTCGTGTTTCAAACGCCGCCAAAACGGCGACGAACAGACGCGGAGCGTAGGGAATGCCCGCCGGAAAACAAAACAAATTTTCCGTGACGAAACACAGCTCCGCGTTGGTGAACCGCTCCTACTTCGCGTGGTCCTTCACAAATTTGATCGCGCCGGTGACGAATTCCGTCGGCTCCTTTGCGAAGGCCGCATTGTCCGTCTCGATGGCCATCACGCCGTCCCACTTCGCCTTCTTCAGTTCCGCGAGCAGGCCCGCGTAGTTCGCGTCGCCCGTGCCGACCATCACGTCGAGGATGACGCTCTTGCCGTCGGCGGTCTTCTCGGTCCGCTTGTCCTTGAGATGGATGTCATACACGCGGCCGTCGTAGTCGCGGAAGGCCTTCGCCGCGTCGAAGCCCGCGCCGGTGATGTGACCCACATCCATGCACACGCCGATACGTCGGTCGCGCTTGTCGAGCACGGCCTTCACCTTTTCCGGCGTGCCATAGACGGAGTCGTGACCGTGATTGTGGATGGCGAGCTTGATGTCGTATTCCTTCACCAGTTCTTCGAGGCTGTCCCAGTCGGCGGGATTCTTTGGCTCGACGACGATGACCTTGATGCCCATGAGCTTCGCGAACTCAAAGAGCTTGCGGTTCTTCTCCTTGTCCGGCGATGTGGCCGCGACGCCGAACGTGTAGCACACGAGGCCTTTTTCATCGAGGATGGCCTTCTTGCGTTTTGTTTCCTCGACCGGGCCGTTCGGGTCAATGTGCCTGCCAAAGGCCTGAAGGTATTTGATATGGTGCTTCACGGCGAAGTCCACCATCTCGTCGAAGGACATGTTGCGGCACGAGTAGGTTTGCAGGCCGACCTTCGACTCATAATCCGCGGCGAAAACCGCCGCGGCCGCGAACGCCGCCATAGCAAAAACCGGCACGGCCAGAACGAGTAACTTAAGAGTTTTCATGATGAGATGAGTTTGGGTGCGCCGGCGATTGAAGGCCAAAGCGGCGCGGCGTGAAAGAGAAAAACACGGCGGGTAAGTGACGCAAGGAGTGCAATGTCGCGCGCGAACGTGAAAGCCATTGCGAGAACCAATGTGGCATCAGGTTTTTTCGATTTCCGTGGTTGCTGACAAAAGGGCTATTCCGTCGCAATGCGAAATCTTTTCCAGCCGGCGCGAACTCCCCGTTTTTCCGGACAGTGTCCATCCAGTTTGGTTGCCTCCACGCTTCTCACTTGTGGACTTCTTGTCTTGAGTGGATGCGCCACACCTCCGGCCGTCGTTGTGGAGAAGCTGAATCGAAACTCAGGAGCGGTCGCGCTCATGACCGTGTCCACAGCGCCGCGACTCGAGATTCAGACGCCTCAAACGAAGGCCAGCGCGGTGAAAAAGGGCGCTGTTCAGGTTGCCTTCCGCCCATTTGAGCACGTCGCGGGTGGAGTAGGGCATGCGCTCGCCATCGCATGGATTCCGCCCGGATTGCTTCTGGGCACGGCTTACGGGGCGTTGGCAGGGGTTTCCGAGGACGAGTTGCGTCCGGCTCTGCTCAAGGCAAATCAATTTCAACAAGAATGCGACTTCGAGTCAGGTCTCGCAAGCTGGCTGACCAACTTGGCCGCGGCGGAGCACCAAATCACACTGGAGTTGGTTTCACACACGACCTCTGCGGAGGTTTGCAGGAAACAGTCATCGGAGCGATCGCACGATAATACGAAGGGTTATGAGGCGCTCGGCCAACAGGGTGTTACCCGTGTCATTGAGTTGAAGGTCATCGCTCCGTCATTGGAGGCTTCCAACGACGAAGCGGTCAACTCCCGAATGGCCCTTGCCGTGCATGTCCGTGCCCGGCTCTTGAAGCTCACCGCTGGACGAGCCGAGGAACTTGGCTACCGTTATTATCGCTACAAAGGCGACAAACAGAAGTTCATGCGCTGGATGGCGGATGATGCTGCGCGGCTCCGTGCGGAAGTTGAAAAATGCCAGTGGGACATTGCCGGCCAGATACTGGAGGCATTTGCCGAGTAACTGACCGGCACGCTCAAGAATTTGCAAACTCCCCTGCCCGTCGCTGCATTTCGCCGAGGAATTCCTTGTAGACCGGCAGCAGCTTGCCGCGCCAGAGCGCGCCGAGTTCAACCGGGTCGAAGCCTTCGAGCGGCAGCGCGCGCACGCCGGTCACGAGCTTCTGCCCCGGCACCAGCACGGACACGCCGATGCCAAAGCCGTTCGCAACATACGCCTCGATGAGTTCGAGCGAGCTGACCTCAACGCTCGTGAACCAGTCAATCTTGCGCCGCGCCAACCCGGCCTGAAAGTTCTTGCAGATCGTCTCGCTCGCCGGCAACGCGACAAGCGGCTCGGTGATTTTGTCGCGCGACCAGAGGTTGTCGGCGGACTTGATGCGACTGGACTTCTCGACGAGCAGCACGAGCGGCAGCTTGAGCAGGCTCACGCGTTGCACGCCGGGCAGCGCAGCACCGGAAAGGAGCGTCACGGCGAGGTCAATGTCATTCTTCGCGAGCCATTCCTCCAGGTCGGGCTGGTAGCCTTCGCGCAACGTGAGGCGGAGTTTCGGAAACTTCTTCCGCACATTGCGAATGAGCACGGGCAGATGGTCGCGCAGCACGAGCGAGGACGCGCCGATGCGAATCTGGTGGACCGCGCCGCCCTGCAATTCCAGCTCGACGGCGTCAAGGTTCGCGAAGAACGGCTCGGCAAACGCGAACAGCCGCGCGCCCGCCTCGGTTAGCGCGAAGGGCCGCCGCTGAAACAGCGTCGCGCCCAGGTGCTCCTCGAGCTGGAGTATCTGTCCGCTGATGGCCGGCTGCTGGATGCCGTAGGGCATGCGCCGCGCCGCCTCGCTGATGCCGCCGTGCCGCGCAACGTAGTAGAAGAGTTCGAGGTGGTGGACGTTGAGCATAATGAAGTTTTTTTGATGGAGTGCCGCATTTTATCAATTCACGCCCGCGAGGCAAGCTGCCTTACAAGCGGCGGCATGAAAACACCGAACCGCGCCCTCGCGCTTGTCACCATCGTTTCGTTCACAACAGCCGGGTGCTCGTCGCCGCGGACGAGCGGACCGGTATCGGACACCGCCACCGCGTGTTCCGCGTTCACGGGCCGCATCGCGGTCGTTCCGTCCTCGTATCCGCACAGTGTCGGTTTCAACCGCCTCGGCACAAGTGAAGAAGCCGTCGAACACATTCCTGATTGGGCGCGCTCAGACGGGTGGCTCGCCGCCGTGGGGCCAGGGCCCGGGGTGATGATACTGGCCATTCCCGCCACTGGGATCGTTCTTGGTTACACCTATGGGGCCGCTGCGGGTCTGGCCCGGTCGCATTCGAGAGAGGATGTCGCGACTGCGGATGCGGCGCTTGTTCAAAGCCGGCTCGCGAAGGGACTTCAAACCCGGATCGCCGAACATCTCTGCGAAACATCGCCGACTGGCAGGGCGACGTTTTTCCTGGCGCAAAATCCGAACCACAGCGACGCCGCCCAAGACGGCGCGGATGCGCTGCTCGAACTCGAAGTGCTCAGCCTCCATCTTGCGAACTCTTCCTCGTGGAGTTCGCGGCTCAGGCTCAAGGCCACGGCCTACGCCCGGCTCAAGCGCGCCTCCGACGGACGCGCGATGGACTCTGTCGTGGTGAACTTCACGGGCGCGAGATGCCTGAGTTTGCGCGATTGGAGCGCGAACAACGGCCAGCCCATGCGCGACGAACTGGACCACTGCGCCCGCGAACTTGCGATGAAGGTGGCCGCAAAGCTGACCGGCCTTCCGGTCACAAATGGCTCGCCAACTTCGCACTCGCTTGCAAACGTTCACACCAACCCACTCCAGCCATGAACTCAGTGGCGCAAGACATAAACCAAGTCTGGCTGAATTTCCTGAAAAGCCGTTGGGCGCCGTGGCTCACGCACGGCAGCCTGGCGGTGATGACGGCGGCTTACTTTGGCCTGTTGCTCTCCGCGCCCTTCTGGCTTGCGTTCATCCCCGGCTCGCTCCTCGCGCATCGCGTTGGCGTGATGTTGCATGAATACATCCACGGCATTCCATTTCGGCGCTATCGAGATTGTCTGGCTGCGCTGTTGTTCTTTGACGGCTTGATGATGATGTTCGGCCTGCTTGAGCTGTTTCGCGGGACACATCTCTCGCATCATCGCTGGCTCAACAGCGACGGCGACTCGGGCTTCAAACAGGCAAATGAAGCACGCCCGCGAAATCGCCTCCTCACCACGATCGCCTCTCTCGAAATGACGCAGCATCTCAAGTTCTACCTCGAAGCGCTGAAGGGAATGCATCCGTTTGTCCGAGGCCAGCGCATCGCCATGGCCGCGGCGCTCTCATTCACTTGGATGGCGCTTTGGATTCAGCTTGGCCGGCCCGACATCATCTGGAAGTTAATCACGATCACAGCGTTCACCACGGCCGTGCCCGTCTCATTGCGTGGCGCCGTCGAGCATCACAGCCGGCCGGGAGACGACGGTTTCGCCAACGAATATCGCGTGTTCATCCCGTTGTTCAACCTGAACCGCCACATTCACCACCATGAGGAGCCGCGCCTGCCGTGGTATCTGCTGAAGTTCCGCACACCGCGCCCGCTGGGGGAATGGAATTATTTCACGCACTGGTTTCGCGTTTACATAAGGAAGGATTTTGTCCTCATGCATCCGCCGGCTGACTCGACTCGGGTATCCGCCAAACGGAATATGTTCACAGAAAACAGTGACCGGTTGAACAAATTCACTGTGCCCTGATGCTCGGTTCACGCGGTGGACTTGAGATCCATGAACTCCACCTTCACCCCCGTCCCCGTCACGTGCAGCAGCGCGACGGTGCGCTTCATCCCGAAACGCGGCTTGCCCGCGTAGCCGGGGTTCACGTAGAGCCGACCGTCGCGCGTCTCGCGAAACGGCTTGTGCGTGTGGCCGAACACGACCACGTCGGGCCGCAGCCGCGCAATGCGCGCATGGATCGGCGCCTGCGCGTGCGTGAGGTCAACGATATGGTGGACGAGAAACTTCCGTCCGCCGAGCGCGAGCAGTTCCGTTTCCCTGAACGACGGGTCGCTGTCGTTGTTGCCAAGCACGGCGGTGACAGGCGCGATTTTTTCCAGTTCGTGAATGAGGCTCGCGGGGCCGATGTCTCCGCCGTGCAGGATGTGTTCCACGCCCGCAAAGAGCGGCGGCAGTGCGGGATCGAAGTAGCCGTGCGTGTCGGAGATGAGGCCGAGAAGCATTACGCCTTCTGTTCGTCAGCGGCCGGATCGGTTTCCTTCGCGGGTTCTTCCGCTTCTTCCGGCTCGGGTTCTTCCGCTT
Organism: uncultured Verrucomicrobiota bacterium; assembly: GCA_964589935.1. Classification (GTDB taxonomy): domain Bacteria; phylum Verrucomicrobiota; class Verrucomicrobiia; order Limisphaerales; family VHCN01; genus VHCN01. Next base: position 183,742 of record CAZPVD010000007.1, read on the forward strand.
CGGTTGCCTTCAACGCGCCCGCAATGGCACCGGTGAAGATTCCGCCGCCGAGCAGTGTGTTGCGGAAGAACGTCCATGTCTCCGGCCAGCCGCTCGTGCCGGTGGTGAGCGCGCGCAACCAATCTGCGAAGGTCTTTTGATACTCGGGGTTGCTGAGCCACGACGCGGTATTTGTGATGAGGTAAAAAATCACCGCGCCGAGCAACCCGCCGCCGATGAGCCTCCACAGTTTGGAGCGCGCGTTGAAGAATCGGCCCAAGCCGAAGAGCGCGGCGTAGGCGAGATAATTCACCGCCTGATAATCGCTGAACAGCGAGTCGGTGTGGTAATAGAAGATGTTCAGCGCCAGGTCACTTGCGAGCATCGTGCCCAGCACGGCCCACCACGGCAGGCGGCGCGGGAACGCGCCCGCGCAGAACGCCAGCCCGTAGGCCATGCTGAAGTTCAGCGGCAGCAAGCCGGGCCAGCGCGTGACGGCGAACGCCGCCAGCAGCGCGAGCACGGGCCAGTGTTTGCGAATCCGGTCTTTCAACGCAGCGAAACCTACGCGACGCAAAATGGATTTCCAATTGCCAATTGCCGGGCACAGGCGAAGCTCGTCGGCGCGATGGAGAAGCTGTTCGACATCCTTCACGAAGACACCGATCTGCTGGTCATCAACAAGCCGGCGGGGCTGGCCTGTCATCCGACGAAGAAAGGCCCGATATCGAGCCTCATCAGCCGCGTGCGGTTGCACTTGGGCGACTCGGCGAAGGCTCATCTCATCAACCGCCTCGACCGCGAGACAAGCGGCGTGGTGCTCGTCGCCAAAATGGACGACGCGGCGCGCGAGCTGCGCCGGTTGTGGGAAACCCGCGTCGTCGAAAAGGAATACCTCGCCATCGTCCACGGCCACGTGCCCGGCGAGCGCGGCGCGATTGAAGTGCCGCTTGGCAAGGACGAGCGCAGCGAAGTGGCGATCAAGGATTGTGTGCGTTCCGACGGCGCGGCGGCGCAAACGGAGTTTGAAGTGATGCGGCGATTCTCGCGCGCCGAGGGTGACTTCACGCTGCTGCGCGTGCGGCTGCTCACGGGCCGCAAGCATCAGATTCGCATTCACCTCGCGCATCTCGGCCATCCGATTGTCGGCGACAAGCTCTACGGCGGCGATGAAATGCTCTATCTCGATTTCGTGAAGGAGCGGCTCACGCTGGAACAGCACCATCGTTTGATCTTGGAAAACCAAGCCTTGCACGCGCGTGCGGTGCGCTTTGCATGGCGCAATTGCGCGCGGGAATTTATTGCGGAACCTGAGCCGTGGTTCGCCGGGTTTGCGCCAATGGGCGCACTTTCGACTCGCACGGAAACCACGCTGCGTGTTTAATCCACCCGCACCGCATGGAAATTCAAATTGCCGCCCTCTGCGATTTCGCCGCTGATTATGGCGGCAAACTCTGCGCCATGGGAGTCTTCGACACGATCGGCGCAGCCAAGTTTCCCATCAAGCATCCGCATTGCGCCATCGCGTTGCGCATCCTGTTCCGCGACGAGGACCGCGGCCGGCATAACCTCAAGTTCTCGCTCATTGATGAGGACGGGCGCAATTTGCTGCCCAAACTTGACGCCGCGATGGACGTGGCGCTGCCGGAGAATCTTTTCTTCGCCAGTAGCAACATGATCTTCAACCTGCAAGGGCTTGAGTTCTCCCGGCCCGGGCAATACTCGATTGACATCACGCTCGACGGCTCAATGATCGCGCGCATCCCGCTGCAGGTGGTCGAGATCAAGCAGCCCGCCGCATGAACGTCCGTGTCCTCGGCGGCGACCTGCACACCACGCAGCTCCGCACGCGGATGCCGTTCAAATACGGCATCGCCACGATGACGGAAATGCCGATGGTCTTCGTGCGGCTCGCGGTCGAAACCGGGCGCACACAGTCGGTCGGCGTTGCCGCGGATTTGCTTCCGCCGAAATGGTTCACGAAGGATCCAGCGCGCCCACTCGACGAGGAAATCACCGAAATGCTGCGCGTGGCCGAGCGCGCGGTCGCCTTCGCAAACGGCATGAGCGCGAAAACGCCGTTTGACCTTTGGCGAATGCTTTACGCCGCGCAAGCGCGCTGGGCTGAACAGGAGAAACTTCCGCCGCTGCTCGCGCACTTCGGCACGTCGCTCGTGGAACGCGCGGTCATCGAGTCCGTGTGCCGCGCCGCGGGCAGGCCGTTCGCGCAATTGCTGCGTGAGAACATTTTCGGCATCCGGCTCGGCGAGCTTCACGAGGAATTACGCGGCGTTGAACCGGCCGACCTTTTGCCGCCGTCGCCGCTGGCCCACATCATCGCGCGCCACACGGTCGGCCTCTCTGATCCGCTACGTGATGCAGACATCGCACCGGCGGAGCGCGTCAACGACGGCCTGCCGCAATCGCTCGCCGCATGCATCCTGCACTACGGGCTGCGGCACTTCAAAATCAAGGTCAACGGCAACCTCGAACGCGACCTCACGCGACTGCACAGCGTGGCAGAAGTCATTCAACAGAATGTCGCCGGCGACTTCGCGTTCACGCTCGACGGCAACGAGCAGTTCAAGTCATTCGCGGAGTTTCGCGTGTTCTGGGAAGCCGTGACGGCGAGCGAAAAGCTGAAGGAATTTTTGCAACGGCTCATGTTTGTCGAGCAACCGGTGCATCGCGCGGACGCGTTGAAGCCGGAGGCCGGCGCGGCGCTGAAAGTGTGGCCCGAGCGGCCGCCATTCATCATTGATGAAAGCGACGGCGAGATCGGGAGCCTGCCGGCGGCGCTTGCGCTCGGTTACAACGGCACGAGCCACAAGAACTGCAAGGGCGTGTTCAAGGGCGTCGCCAACCGGTGCCTCCTGCTCCGCCGCGCGGCGCGTGGCGAGCGCTGCATCATGAGCGGCGAGGATTTGTGTAACGTCGGGCCGGTCGCGCTATTGCAAGACCTCGCGCTGTGCGCGGCGCTCGGCATCGAGAGCGTCGAGCGCAACGGCCATCACTATAACGCGGGCCTGTCGCAATTTCCAAACCCCGTGCAGGAGCAGGTGCTCAAGATGCACGGCGATTTGTATCATCGCAGCGACGCGGGCTGGCCGACGCTGACAATTCACAACGGAAACATTTCTCTCACCTCGGTGAACGGCTCGCCGTTTGGCGTGCGATTCCTAGTGGATGTGGCGCAGTTCACAAAAACCGGAGCGAACTGAGCCGGTAACGCGCGTCACTTTGCGGGCTTCTTCTTCTGCGGCGGCATCGGTGTCCCCGGCGGAAGCATCCCGGGCCGCGGCGGAATCGCGGCGCTGGCTTCCTGCTGGCGCAGAAATTCCTCCGTCGTTTCGGAAAACATCCTGATGTTGCGCTGAAAACTGACGGTCTTCAGCGCGGGCAGCTTGCGCAGCAGGGAGAAGTCCTTCACGTTTGGCGGCACGCCGAGGGTGATGAGGTTCGTGCACTGGCGGAGCGGACCGAGGTCGGTGACCTCGGTGCAACCGATGAGGTCGAGCTGGCGCAACGGCATTCCTGAGACAGGCGAGAGGTCGCGGACTTTAGTGTCGCGGAGCACGAGGGTTTCAAGCTGCATTCCGCGCAACGGATCGAGATCGCTGACTTCTGTTTCGGAGGCCTCCAAGTGCGTCAACGGCATCTCGCGCAGCGGATCGAGACTCGCCACGCGCGTGCGCGAGCAGGCGAGCTGGCTCAAGCCCATGCCTTCGAGCGGACCGAGGTTGACGATGCGCGTGCCCTCCACGTCGAGTCTCTCGATCGGCATGGCCTTGAGCGACGTGAGGTCGTCAATGGGCAGCCCGCGGAGGTCGAGCCTGAAGCGCCCGCTCGGCAGCAACTCCATCCGGCGCGGCTGGATGCCCGAGGCGGCGAGCCTGGCCTTCCAGACCTTGTTGAGCACTTCGCCGTCCTTGAGAAGGAAGCGGTTCAAATAAAGAGCCTCGGCGGAGCGGCCCTGCTTGACGAGTTCATTGTTGAAGGACTTGAGCGCCTCGGCCGGCCAGTCGGCGCCATCCTTTGTTTTTTGCTTCAGCTCGTCGCAGAGTCGCAGGTTGATCTGCGCCCGGCGGCTGGCGGGATCAATCCCAAGCACCTTCGCATACACGGCGCGCGCGTCGTCGAGCCGGCGCATCGTCTGGAGGATGTTCGCCTTGGTAATCAGGAACTGCGCCTCGTTTGGTGAAAGCGCGAGCGCGAAATCAATCTTCTCCAGCGCGTCCGCGAGATCGGCCTGCTCGATGAGAGCGCGCGCCTGGTCGTGGAACGTCGGCGCCGTGGCGCGAAGCCGTTCGAGGCTGGCGCGGGCCTTGCGTTCGCCGGAAATGATTTCCGCCGCAAAGAAGCCGCTCAACGCCAAAATGAGCACGACGGAAATCGCCAGTGTCTTGTGCCGCCGCACCAGCAGCAGCAACTGCCGCACGAGGCCCGCTTCCTCAGCACTCGTTGCGAAGCCGCTCTGATACGCCGTGATGTCGCGTTGCAACTCGGCAACGCTCTGGTAGCGGCGCGACGGCGCGACCGCCATCGCCTTCATCACCACGGCCGAGAGCGCGTCAGGCACGCGGCCGTCGGGCAGATGCCGCAGTTTCGCGTGTTCGAGCATCGGCTCCGCGTCGTCCGCAGTGTATCTGTCCGCCGATTTCGGGGCCGTCCTGACCTTGTTGTAGAGCGCGGGCGGCGCGATGTAACCGCGGCGGATGTTGCTGAGGACTTCCTGAAGCGTGCTGCCCGTGACGGGCCGGCTGAGGGTGAGAATGCTGTAAAGAATTCCGCCGAGCGAAAAAACATCCGTGCGCTCATCAAGGTCGTGGATGCGTCCCTCGGCCTGTTCCGGCGCCATGAAGTGCGGCGTGCCCATCACCTCGCCTTCCATCGTCATTGCGTCTGCGAGCGAATCGCTGATGTTCCGCGACGAGGCTTCACCGAAACCCATCTCGCCGGAGGAATCTGAAGTGAATTCAGGCTGCGCCGTCGCGACGTGAGCGATGGGGCTGCCGGGCAAAATTTTGGCGAGGCCCCAGTCCATGACGAGCACTTCGCCGAAGTTGCCGAGCATGATGTTGTCCGGCTTCAAGTCCCGGTGAATCACGCCGCGCGAGTGCGCGAACGCGATGGCGTCGCAGACCTTTTGATAAACGACGAGCAACTGGTCGAGCGGATAGCGCTTGATTGTGTCGGCATCGCCGGCGTGGATGCCTTGCAGCACGTCGCGCAGCGTGACGCCGTGGACGAGCTTCATCGTGTAGTAAGGCTGGCCGACAGAGTCCACTGCAAGCTCGTGGATGGGCACGATGTTTGGGTGTTCAAGCTGGCCGAGCACGTGCGCCTCCTGAATGAAGCGCCGCAAACTCTCCGGGCTGGCCTGCGTGCCCCGCAGCACGACCTTCATCGCCACCGTGCGGTTGAGTTTTTCGTCCTCGGCCTTCAGCACCGCGCCCATGCCGCCGCGCGCGATGATGTCGCCAAACCGATACGCCTGCGCGCCGCGCAGCTCGTCGGGAATGACGTTGTGCAGGTCGGTGTTCATGGCGTGCCGCCAAGATAGACGCCAAGGGACGGGGAAATTTTAGAAAACAATGCGAATTTCTTCGGCAACGGAAAGAGCACTGCCTGCTTCAAACGCGCGATGTGGCCACTTCGGGCCGGCTCGCAAGGATCATCATGTCCTGGAAAGCGCCGGTGAACTTCTTCCGCTGCGAGACGAACGCCTCGATGTCATAAGTGAAGCCCGCGTCCTCGATCATTTTCAAGAAGCGGCTCAACTCCGGCTTCGCGCCGCCGATGCGATGGTGATACTCGACGGCCATGCGCTGGATGCGCGCGATTTTGCCTGTCGCGATGAGGTCGTCCATGATGTCCCACTCCGCGCCCTCGACATCAAGCTTGAACAAATCCACGTCGCCCGTGATGTAGTCGGAGAGCTTCACGAGCCTAACCTTGATTTCCTGCGCGTCCGCCGAGCGGCTGCCGTGGATGCTGCTCAACGGCGAGAAGCCCGGATTCACGAAGAAGGAAATCTCGCCTGCCGACTTGCCGCACGCCGCTTGCACGAGCGTCACGTCCTTCAAACCGTTTTCCGTGACGTGGCGTTCGAGGTGTTGAAAACAACTTGGGTTCGGCTCGAAGCACGTGATGCGCGCGCCGGGCCAGCGCAGTTTGAAGTAAAGCGTCGCGAAGCCGAGGTTCGCGCCGCAGTCCACGATCACCGGGTCGGGTCGGTCCAGCGGCACGAGGTAGTCTTGCTTCACGAAGACTTCCTCGAAGAGAAAGCCCAGCTCCTCGCGGTTGTGCGCGTGCAGCGTGAGCGGGCCGAGCCGCGCGGAAAGCGGGCTGTTCTCCGGGGCGAATTGGAGCGAGAGCCAGCACTTGAATAACGCGCCTGCGCCGGGTGGCGCGTCCTTGAGGCGCAAAATGCGCCGAGCGTCGCGGAGAAAGCGGATGGGCGAAAGCAGCGCGCTCATGCGTAAAGGTCCGGCGTGCCGATCTCGATACCGAAGCGTTTGCGGATATCGTCGTAGCTTGGCTTCATGCGCTGCTTGTCGGCCTCGCTCAGAAGCAGCGGGTCGGGCCGCCAGTGGAACGGCGCGAGATCCACTGTCCACTGCTGGCCGGCGGCGAGCATCGCCTGCTTCACCGCCGCGTTGAGCTTCGCGCTGCTGCCGTGGCAGTGGATTTGATTTTCCTCGACCCATTTTCGCGGCGAAAAGTTCCGTGAGCTCGCAATGAAATCCATCAATTGCGACGCAAGGTCCTTGTGCAGAAGAAACCGGCCCGTCTGCGAGTTGATGAACTGGCGCGAGCCGACCTCGGCATCCGCAAACATGCCGACCGGCGTGCCGGCGAACATGCTCTCAACGATGGCGACGCACGAGCCTTCACGCAGCGAGAGGATGAGGCTGATCTTCGCGCGGGCGAGCGTGTCGAACAACTCGGCGTCGGACACGTTCTGGCGCAATTCGATGCGGTCCACCACGCCGTAGGCCGCGGCTTCGGCGAGCAGCACGTCGCGCGTGCGTTTGCCGTTGTGCTGGCCGATAAGGACAACCTTCAGCGACTTGGGCATGTCGCGCAGCGCCTTGAAGAGCGTGAAGTGCCGCTTGTATTTGCCGAAGTTCGCCAGCATCACGATGTCTATGTCCTTCTTCTCGAACGGCACAGGCTTGTAGAAGGCGGGGTTGACCCAGCTCGAACACAGCAGCGGCACGGTGACGTAGTTCGACGACTGGCGCGGGATGACCTCGGCGTCGTTTGGGTCGCTCAAGTGCGAGATGACCGGGCCGTTTGCCACCGCAGGCAGCACGTAGTTCACGAGCGCGTGCGGCGTGGCCCACACCGGCGAAAGGATGAGCGTGTATCGCTTTGTGAATTCGCCCACGTCGCAGTTCGCCACGAGACGCACCCACTGATACTCGAAGGAAATATAAACCGCGCCCTTCTCGCGCTCGCTGACGAACGGCTTGAGCACGACGGCTTTCTCGACGCGGTTGTTCTGCGCGCCCGGCTCGAATTCGCGCCAGTAAATTTTCCTGCCGTCGAGCAGCTTCACGAGGCGTCCGATCTCGCGCTCGATTTCGAGCAGAAGCGGCTTGTTCGTCGCGAGGCGCGCGGCGTCGCAGAGATGGGCAACGGCGCGCGCGATCGTCTGCGGGTCCGCCGGATCGGGCCGCGGTGCGGTCACGAGTTTGAACTGGCAGAGCGACCAGCGGACGGCGGCGCTGTAACGCAGCCGGTCCTCCAGCTCGATGAAAAACGGGGACATTACTGCGCGCCTCCCTTCACGGCACTGCGTCCGCGCTGTGCGACTTCGTGGCAATACGTCTCAAACACGGCCGTGATGCTTTCCCAACTGAATTGCTTTTCCACAAGAGAGCGGGCATTCGCGCCAACCTTCTCGCGCAAGTCGCGGCTGTCGAACAGCGCGCCGATCTCGCGCACGAAATCCGCAGGATTGTCCGCGAGCAGAATGTGTTCACCGTGCGTGACAGGCAATCCCTCGGCGCCGATGCGCGTCGAGACGCAGGGAATCCCGGTGGCCATTGCCTCAAAAATCTTGATGCGCGTGCCGCCGCCGACGCGCAGCGGGACGATCATCAATTCACTTTCGTTCAGGAACTGTCGCACGTCGTCCACGGTGCCGGTCACGCGCACGAAGTCGTGCCGTCGCGCGAGGTCCTTCACGCGCTGGATCGGGTTGCGGCCGATGACGGTGACGGTCAGATCGGGATATTTTTGCTTCAATGCCGGCATCATGTCCTCGACGAACCACATCATCGCGTCCACGTTCGGCATCCAGTCCATCGAGCCGAGGAAGGCGACGGAGCGCGGCTTGCGCGGCGTGTTCACAGGCTTGAAATGCTCGATGTCCACGCCCGTGGGCACGGCGCCGAGGACGTTCTTCAACCCGTAATCCTTTCGCATCAGCTCGCAATCCGGCTCGGACACGGCGACGACGGCCGTGACGGATTCGCACGCTTCCTTTTCAAAGGATTGCATTCGGCGCCACTGGCCCTTGTAGAAGCGGCGTTTGAAAAAGTTCACCTCGGTCTCGTAGTGGCGCTTCCAGATAAGGGCCTCGACGTTGTGCTGGAAGAGCAGCACCGGCGTGCGCACGAAGCGCCCGAGGCCGGGCAGGTTCACCGCCGGCGTGAGGAAGTCGCACACGATGAGGTCGTGCTTGTGATGCTCGTCGGACTCGGAGATGTGCGCCTCCATGAACGTCGAGCGATACTTGTCAATGATGTAGGGCCGCGGCGAGAAGCACACGTCGTTGATGACCTCGGCGTAAAATTTCCACGAGTATTTCGGCGTCTCGCGCCAGTGAACCCAAATCTGGTCATGCGAATACTGCCATGCTTCCCGGGTGACCGTTTCCGGCGACAGTTCCGGCAGCAGCGACAGATAGGTGACACGATGCCGCTTGCGCATCTCGCGCAGCATGTTGAGCGTGCGGATTTTTCCGCCCGTGTCCGCCGGATGCAGCGGGCCGGTCTTGAGCCACAGAATGCGCAGAGGGTCGTTCACGCGGCGCCTCCATTTCCGTCGCTTGATTTGAATTCGTAGTTCAATTCCGTGAGCCCGCGATACACCGCCTGATACGGCACGTTGCCGCCCGCGTCCGACGCGCTCGCGACTGTAATGCCCGCCAGGTCGTGAAAGTCGCCGTCATACTGCGTGCAACCGGCGAAGAGGCCAATTCGATAATCGCCCTCGACGAGCGGAAACGCGCGGATCGTGCCCGTGACGCGATGCGGTTTGCCCTTCTTCAACGCCGCAGGCTCGCGACCGCGCAAATCAAGGATGGCCACGCGCGTTCCATAAACCGAATAAATCAGCACCGCGAGATGCGTGAGTGAAGTGTCCTCCTTTGCGGCGAGTTCGATTTCGAACTGCAACGATTCGCCACTCGTCACCGGATTCGGCGTGAATTCGAGCTCATGCAACTCCAGCACGCGGCCAAGCGGGATCGCGTCGCCGCCGGTGCGCAGGCTGCGCGATTTCACCTCGCCGAGGTAGGCGTTGACCTGCTCCGCCACGCTGCCGCAGCCGATGACGCGGCCCTGCTTCAAGTGCAGGCAGCGACCGCACAAAACCTGCACCGCGCTCATGTTGTGGCTGACGAACAGCACCGTGCGGCCCTGTTTTTGCGCGACATCCTGCATCTTGCCGAGGCATTTGTTTTGAAACGCCGCGTCGCCGACCGCGAGCACCTCGTCCACGACGAGTATCTCCGGCTCGAGATGCGCCGCAACCGCGAAGGCCAGCCGCACATACATGCCGGAGCTGTAGCGCTTCACCGGCGTGTCGAGGAACTTCTCGACCTCGGAGAACGCGACGATCTCGTCGAACTTCTGCTGAATCTCCGCCTTCGTCATGCCGAGGATGACGCCGTTGAGAAAAATATTTTCGCGTCCGGTGAGTTCGGGATGAAAACCCGTGCCGACTTCGAGCAGGCTCGCGAGGCGTCCGCGGATGCGAATCTCTCCCTCCGTCGGCTCGGTGATTTGCGAAAGCACCTTGAGCAGCGTGGACTTGCCCGCGCCGTTGCGGCCGATGACGCCGATGACCTCGCCGGGTTGCACATCGAACGAAACATCCTTCAGCGCCCAGAACGAAGTTTCTCCGGCTTGCTCGCTCTGCTTTCCGCGCAGCAGCGAACTCGCGGCGTCCACGATCTGGTCGCGCAGCGTGTCGTGCCGCGCGCTGCCGAGCGTGTAGCGCTTGCTCAGGTTGCGGACGCTGATGATGGGCGAGGACATCTCAAATCACATCGGCAAACGTCTTCTCCGCGGTGCGGAAGTAAATCGCGCCGGTCACGAGGAGCGCGACAATTACGACGAGGCTCACGGCAAAGCCCGGCCAATACGGCTCAAACCGAGCGCCGAGCACGCACCAGCGAAAGCCGTCAATCACGCCGACCATCGGATTGAGGCTGTAAAGAAATGCGACCGTGTCACCGAACTTGTCGCGCACAAGGCTCGACGGGAAACCGACCGGGCTGGCGTAAAGCCCCATCTGCACGAGGAACGGCACTACATATTTCACGTCGCGATACTTCACGTTCAGCGCGCTTAACCACAGCCCGACCGCGAACGCCGCGAGCGCAGCAACGGCAAAGAAGAACGGCAGCAACAACAGCGCGGGCGTGAACGCGACGCCATAGACCGCCATCATCGCAAGGAGGATTCCCAGCGCGATGGCGAAGTCTACCATGCCGCTGATGACTGCGCTCGCCGGGATGATGAGGCGCGGGAAATAGATTTTGGAAATCATGTTCGCCGACGCGACGAGCGACTGGCTGCTCGCACTCATCGCGTTCGCAAAGAAAAGCCACGGCACCAAACCCGCGAGCGTGAGCACGGCATAGACTTGTTGCGGCACGTTGAACTTGTCCGAAAAACCCGCCATCCGACCGAAGACAACCGTGAACACGACCATTGTGAGCAGCGGCTGGAGCACGGCCCATGCGACACCAAGATACGTCTGCTTGTAGCGGATGAGGATGTCGCGATACGCAAGGAAGCCAAACAGCTCGCGATACAGCCACAGCTCGCGGAAGTCTATCGCCACGAGGCCGCGCTTCGGGCGGATGACGCGCTCGTAGGTCGCGAGACCGGGCTGGGATTCTCCGGCGGGGTCACGCATGGGATGCGCGCGGCCGCATGACGGCGCGGCGCGATGGGCGCCTTCCCGTCGTTTCCGCCTGTTCGCGTGCGAGCGTCGTATGCACTGGACGTTTTGAGGCTGGCAGAATGCGAATGGCAATGTCAATTTCCGCGTTGACGGGCTTCATCCGCACAGCATGGAAGCAATCCCATCCGCGCTTCGCTGATTGACCCGGCCCCGCAGGCTCGCACAATATCCGCCGCCCATGAAAGTCACGCTGAACTGGCTTAAGCAATACGTTGATTTCGACTGGTCGCCCGCCGAGCTGGCCGAGCGTCTTACGATGCTCGGCCTCGAGGTCGAGGGCGTGAAAAAACTAGGCGGCGAATTCGAGGGCATCGTCGTCGGGCAGGTGCTTACCAAAGAAAAAGTCGCCGGCTCGGACAAGCTCTCCGTCAACCGCGTTGCCGACGGCAAGGACGAACGCACCATCATCTGCGGCGCGCAAAACCACCAGCCGGGCGACAAGGTCGCGCTCATCCTGCCGAACTTCCCCCTGCCGCTGAAGGCCGGCGAGAAAGAGCCGTTCGTCATCAAGGAGCGCAAGGTCTTCGGCGTCGTGAGCCAGGGCATGATGTGCTCGAACAAGGAGCTTGGCCTCGGCGAGGACGGCGACGGCATCATCATCCTGCCGTCGGACGCGAAAGTCGGCCAGCCGTTCGCCGAGCATCTCGGCCGCGCCGGCAGCGATGTCGTGTATGACCTCGAAGTCACGCCGAACCGCCCCGACCTCAACAGCGTCATCGGCATTGCGCGCGAAATTGCGGCAGTCACCGGCAATGCGCTGAAGATACCGAGTGTTCAGTCGGAAAAACTGAAAACTGAATACTTAAAACTTGAAACTTCTGCGCTCGTTTCGGTTCGCATTGAAGATGCCGAGTTGTGCCCGCGCTACACCGCGCGCGTGATCAAAGGCGTGAAAGTCGGGCCGAGTCCCGACTGGCTGAAAAGCACGTTGGAAAAAGTCGGCATACGCAGCATCAGCAACGTCGTGGACGTGACGAATTACGTCATGCTCGAAACTGGGCAGCCGCTGCACGCGTTTGATTATCACCTCATCGCCAAGGCTGCCAACGGCAAGCCAACCATCGTCGTGCGCCGCGCGGCGGCGGACGAAAAATTCAAGACGCTCGACAATCAGGAACGCACTCTCACGAGCGAAATGCTGCTCATCGCCGACGAGCATAATGGCATTGCGCTCGCCGGCGTCATGGGCGGCGCGAACACGGAAATTCACCAGGACACGAAGGACGTGTTGATCGAGAGTGCCTATTTTTCCCCGACAAACATTCGCCGCACGAGCAAGGCGCTTGGGCTTCGCAGCGAGTCGTCCTATCGCTTTGAGCGTGGATGCGACATCAGCATCGCCGATTACGCGAGCCAGCGCGCGGCGCAGCTCATTCTTCAAACCGCCGGCGGCAGCCTCGCGCCGGGCGTTGTGGATGCGTATCCGAAGCCGGTTGAACCGAAGCAAATCACACTGCGTCATCACAAGGTCAACGAACTTCTCGGCGTTAATTTGCGCGCGGAGGAAATCGAGTTTTACCTCGGCCAGCTTGGCTTGAAGGCCGCCACACGCAAGGCGCGCGCCGTAGACGACACGCGCGCGCCTGAACCAGTGACCTATGTCATCCCGACTTTCCGCGTGGACCTCAAGCGCGAGGCCGATCTCATCGAGGAAGTCGCGCGCCTGCACGGCGTGGACAAGATTCCTGCGACTCCGCCGCGCGGAGCCATCGGCGCCAACGCGTTCGACGCCGTGCATGATCAAATCGCCGAGGCGCGACGCATTCTCAGCGGCCTCGGTCTGAACGAGGCGCAAGGCCAGACGCTCATTTCAAAATCCGAAGTGAGAGGCGTGAAGGACGAAGAAACCATCGCGCTCGCGAACCCGCTCAGCTCCGACATGGACGTGTTGCGGCCTTCGCTGCTGCCGGGCCTGATTCATTCCCTCCATCACAACGTGACGCGTAAGAATCCCGACGTGGCGCTGTTCGAGATTGGCCGCGTGTTCACGCTCGCTGACGGAAAGGCAAAGGAAGAGCGCCGCATCGCCATCGCGTTGACCGGCGCGCGCGGGCCAATCTTTTGGAGCAGCGGCGACCGCGACGCAAAGTTCGACGCCAGCGACCTCAAGGGCGTCATCGGGGAATTCCTCGAACACTTCGGTCTGCGCAACATCGTTTACACCCGGCGCGCAGAGTCCACGCCGCTTTTCCTCGAATCCGCCGTCATCGCGCTCGGCGGCAAGCTGCCGCTCGGCGAGATGGGCCTGCTTTCGCCTGTGCTCGCTAGGCGCTACGACCTGCGCGACGCCGTGTTGCTGGGGGAATTCAACCTCGACCAGTTGCTCGCACGACGGAACCCGGCGAAGTCCTTCAAGCCGCTGCCGCAATTCCCGTCAAGCCGCCGCGACGTGGCGATGCTTGTCCCGGAAGCAACGACACACGACGCAGTGCTTGCCGCGGTGAAACAATCCAAGCCGGCGAATCTGGAGAGCGTCGAACTGTTCGATGTGTTCCGAGGCAAGAACGTGCGCGAGGGACAGAAAAGCGTGGCCTACGCGTTCACCTACCGCCACGCCGAGCGCACGCTGACCGACGCGGAAGTCAACGCCGCGCATGAGAAAGTCGTCGCGCAGTTCAAGCAAAGCCTCAAGGCGACGGTGCGTGACGGTTGAGGACGCCGCGCCTCGCTCAACCCGCGCGGGCGCACGGCCGGAGGAGAGAACACAGTCCGATGCAAGCGAAGAGGAGGGGAAACATTGACCTGCGAAATGCCTGTTGACATTGAGACTTAATCTCAATAAAAACACCGCCGCTCTCGTCAGAGAGGCGGCACGAATTGTTGAACTCTATGAACATGAAACCGACATCAAGACTGTTGTTCCCGCTCGCGCTCGCCGGGCTTTGCGCCGCTTCGCGCGCGGACGAGCGCCTCTTCACCTACACTTACGAACCCGAAACCGCGGTGAAGGGCGCGTGGGAATACGAGAACTGGGTCACGCTCCGCAAGCAGCGTTCCACGGCCGTGGGACAGCAAAACTTCACGCGCTGGGAGTTCCGGCAGGAGCTGGAATACGGCGTGACGGACAACTACGAGGCGAGCGTTTATTTCAACACATTCCATCAGGGCTTCACCGATCCGGCGACCGGCACACGCACGTCGGACTTCATCTTCGACGGCATTTCAATCGAGAACCGCTATCAAGTGCTCAACGCCGCCGAGCATCCCGTCGGCCTCACGCTCTACCTTGAGCCGCGCTTTTCTGGCAAAGAATTCGAGCTGGAGCAGAAGATCATCGTCGGCCAGCGCCACGGCAGGTGGAAGTGGGCGGTAAATTTCACGCACGCGACGGAATGGGGCGATCATTTCCGCGCCACCGAGGGCGAAGTCGAGGTCAGCCTCGGCCTTTCGCGCCTCATCGGGAAACACTGGGCCGTCGGCATCGAACTGCGTGACCACAACGAGCTGCCCGAATACAAAAAGTGGGAGAACACCGCCCTCTACATCGGCCCCGTCGTGAGCTACCGTGCGGAAAAATGGTGGGCGACGCTCACCGTCATGCCGCAGATTTATGGCGCGAACTTCTCCACGCCCGACCCGGACGGCAACCGCCGTCTCGAACTCGAGGGCCACGAGCGCTGGAACGCGCGCCTCATCTTCGGCATCAGTTTTTAGCCGCGCGCAGACATGCAATCACTTCGACCAGCCTTGTTTGTCGCCGCTGCCTTCGCCGTGCATCCCTTCGCGGCGAAAGCGGCGGAGCCTGTTGCCCCGGCCAACGCGCTCACGGATACCGAGCGACACGACACGCGGAAAATCTACGTCGCTCGCTGCGCCAAGTGCCACGAGTTCTACGAGCCGTCCGACTATTCGAGCAAGGAATGGAGCGTGTGGATGACGAAAATGGGGAAGAAATCCAAACTCACTGCTGAACAACTCGTCCTCATGCGCCGTTACACGGATGAACTGCGCACCAACCCGCCGCCCGCGACGGTGAAAATCAAGGCGAAGTGAAACGACGCGGCGTCCTCAGCACCGCGACTTGTTCTTGCACGCGCCAAGCTTCTTGAGCTGCTCGCACGTGCCGGTGATTTGCAGGCGCTGCGTCTTCACCGCGAACCCGAGCTTGTGGCTGATTTCGTCCTCGAGCTTCGAAATTTTCTCGCTCTCGAACTCCACGATCTTGTCGCAGTCGCCGCAGATGATGTGGCTGTGGTTCGGGTGATCGGCGTAGTTCGGGTCGTAGTATTTGTAGTCCTTGCCGAAATCCATCTCGCGCACCAGCCCGCTCTCTGTGAGCAGCGGCAGCGTGCGATACACCGTGGCGCGCGACACCGACCTGTCCCGCTTGCGCGCCCAGTCGAGCAGTTGCTCGGCGGTGAAATGCTCCTCCGTGCTGAACACCGTCTCGATGATCACCATGCGCTGCGACGTCATGCGCAGGTTCTTCGTCCCGATGAAGTCGAGGAATTTTTGTTTCGCGGCGGTTTTTTCGGCCGATGGCACAAAGGGACTTTAGCCGTTCGCAGTCGAGATTCAAGCAAGCCTTGGGAACTTTTCTGTTTTCAACCTTCGATTTTCAGTCTTGAGTCTGCCAACGCTCTCAACAAACCGATGCCGGCGCCGATTTCACGACCGACTCCTGAATTCTGATTCTTGTTTCTTGTGACGATTGAACTCATCAACACCGGCTCCGAACTGATGCTCGGCCGCATCGTCAACAGCCACCAGCAATGGCTCTGCCGCGAACTCGCCGACCGCGGCCACGTCGTCGCGCGCCAGGTCGCCGTTGCGGACACGGCCGCGGACATCACCGCCGCCGTGCGCGAGTCGCTCACCCGCACAGACCTCGTCATCACCACTGGCGGACTCGGCCCGACCTCGGACGACATCACACGTGATGAAATCGCCCGTCTTCTCGACCGCAAACTCATCGAGCACGCCCCCTCGCTGGCGAACATCGAGCGCTTTTTCACCGCGCGGAAGCGTGTCATGCCCGCGAGCACGCGCGTGCAGGCGCTCGTGCCCGAAGGCGCGCTCGTTCTCGCTAACGCGAACGGCACCGCGCCCGGCCTCGCCATCGAGGTCAACCCGAATCCCATCCGCGCCGGCCGCAAACCGTCGTGGCTCGTCATGCTTCCCGGCCCGCCGCGCGAGCTTGGCCCCATGTTCAGCGAACAGGTGCTGCCGCTGTTGCGCGAAAAGTTTCCGCTCACCGCGCCTTACGCCTCCGTCACGCTCCGCACCCTTGGACTCGGCGAATCCTATCTCGAAGAACGCATCGCCCCGCCGCTGCAATCGCTCGTAAAATCAGGCCTCGAACTCGGCTACTGCGCCCGCACCGGCGACGTGGACGTGCGCCTTTCCGCGCGCGGCGCGAATGCCGCCTCACTCGTCGCCGACGCCGAGCGTCTCGTGCGCGAACTCATCAGTCAGCACATCTACGGCACCGGCGACGACACGCCCGAATCCGTCCTCGTGCGAACGCTCACGGAACGGAGGCAAACCCTCGCGCTCGCGGAGTCCTGCACCGGCGGCCACATCGCCAACCGCATCACGAACGTGCCCGGCGCATCCGCCGTGCTGCTCGCGGGCTTCGTCACCTACAGCAACGCGGTGAAACAATCCGCCCTGGGCGTTCGCGCGGAAACCCTCGCCGCGCACGGTGCCGTGAGCGAAGCGACGGCGCGCGAGATGGCCGAGGGCGCGCGCGCCCGCACCGGCGCAGACTTCGCGCTTGCCGTCACCGGCATTGCGGGCCCGGCCGGCGGGAGCGAAACCAAACCCGTCGGCACCGTCTTCATCGCGCTCGCCACGGCTAAAGGCGTAAAAGTCATCAACCCCATCAACCGCTATGACCGTGAGACCTTCAAATACGTGACGAGCCAGCAAGCCTTCGAACTTCTGCGCCGCGCGCTGCTCCATTTGTAGCAGCGGGCTTCAAACCCCTTGCCATGCGGGCGGCGGCTGTGTAGAACGCGCGCCCGAACTTGGATTTGCATTTGACCCTATGGAAACCAACGAACTCAACGAACTGAAAAGCTTCGTCGCGGAACTCAAGGCCGACCGCCAGGCCACGAAGGACAAGGAGAAGCGCGATTCGTGGATGAAATACGTCTCGCTCACACTGGTGTGCGTCGCGGTGCTCACGGCCATCGCCACGCTCAAGGGCGGCGGCTTCACCACGCGCACGCTCAAGGAGATGAACGAGGCCACGTTCCAGCAGACGCTCGCGTCGGACGAGTGGAATTTGTTTCAGGCCAAGTCCATCAAGCAGAAGCTCTACGAATTCCAGCTCGACATGCTCGGCAACGCCGCCGATGCCGCCGCGGAGGCGCGCGCGAAGAAGCTCAAGGAGAAGATCGCCGAATACAAGCAGGAGCAGGCCGAGTCGCTGGCGAAGGCCAAGGCGCATGAGAAGGGCCGTGATGCCGCGCGCGCGCTTGCCGACAACGCGGCTCAACACTCGCGCGACATGGGCCTGGCCATCACGTTCTTCCAAGTCTCCATCGCCATCGGCGGCATCTGTCTCGTGGTGAAGAAAAGGCCGCTCTGGTTCATCTCGCTTGCGCTCGGACTCTACGCCGCGTTGAAGATGATGACGGTGCTCAACACTCCCATCACCGGCCTCGAATCTTCCGCGAAGGCCGCGTCGGCGGAACACGCCGAGCCAGCCAAGATCAACGCGCCAGAAGTGAAAAAACCGTAGCGTTCAGAACGGCAGCGAGCTGGAAACACAGCGAAGCACCTACTCGTAGCGCAGAGCTTGGATGGGGTTGAGCTTCGCGGCCTTGAACGCCGGGAAGATTCCCGCCAGAACGCCGACGCACACGCTGAAGCCGAAGGCCAGCACCATCGCCTCGACGGTGATGACGGGCGTGTTGTCCGTCGGCGTGAGACGCGTGAGGATTTGCACGAGCGCGTTGGAGGCGATGAGGCCGAGCAGTCCGCCGATGACGGCGATGACGACGCTCTCGACGAGGATCTGCATGAATACGTTCATGAAGGTGGCGCCGATGGCCTTGCGGATGCCGATCTCGCGCACGCGCTCGGTGATGCTCGCGAGCATGATGTTCATGATGCCGATGCCGCCGACGAGCAGGCTGATGGCCGCGATGATGCCGCCGCTCAGGCGCGCGTTCTTGATCGCGCTGGTGATGCTTTCGGACCAGTTCTCCTGCGTGCGGAAGGAGAAATCCTCGATGCCCTTGTGGATGTGCATCATCACGTTCTTCGCCTGCTGGAGCGCGGCATCCATGTGCTCGATGTCGGTGACCTTGATGGCCAGGCCGGAAAGGCGCGGGTCGGGATAAGTGTCCGTGGCGGCGGTGGCGATGCTGCCGCTGACGCTGCTGCCGCTGCGGCTGGAACCGCTGCCGGTGCCGGAGGAGGCGCGGAACTTGAGCCACATCGTGTTGAGCGGGATATAGACGGTGTTGTTCTTCATGTCGAAGACGAAGCCGCTGCCGCCGCGCCCGCCGCCGAAGGCGGGCCGTCCGCGCTGCACGCCGCCCTTCTGCTGTTGCTGCTGCTGGGCCGGGTTCTCCTTCGCCAGCTCGCGCTTCTTGCGGTCCTGCTCGCTCTCGTAATGCTCGAACATGCCGATGATGCGGAAGCGGTGGCCGTTGACGTTGATGTATTCGCCGACGGGAATGATCTCGCGCCCCAACTGCTCCGGCGAGCCGAAGAGCGCGTCGCGCACCGCCGTGCCGATGACGCAGACGTTGCGCGCCAGCTCGTCGTCAATCTCGTTGAACATGCGGCCGTGCGCGATGACGTGCTGGTTCATTTCGAGCGCGTTGGGCCACGTGCCGGCGAAGTTCCACGGGTTGAAGGCCTTTCCCGCGTAGGTCATCGTCACGTTGCGCGTGCGCATTTCCGGCGTGACGAGCGTGAGCAGCGGCGCGCTGTGCTGGAGCGCATAGACGTCGTTCATCGTGTTGCCCACGGCCTGGTCGGCAAGGTGCTGCTGCCACACGGGAATGTCCTGATCCTCGATGCGCACCTTTTCGAGGCCGCCGATGGCGATGAGCGCCTCCTTCATGCCATTCTCCATGCCCTTCACGAGCGCGGACTGCGCGACGAGGCTGCCGACGCCGAGGATGATGCCGAGCATCGTGAGCGCCGAGCGGAACTTGTTCGCCCAGATTTCCTTGAAGCCAATGATGACGGCGTTGAAGAGGTTCATAGGAACGCGGAACGCGGAAGACGGAAGGCGGAACAGAGAACGGGAAACCTTGAGCGGACAACTCGGAAGGCAGATGGGAAGCTCGGCGACGGGGAATATGGCGTCGTGGTCATGCTAGCGGCTCACGGATTTGCGGGCAGTATTGATGGAGGCGACGGCGATGGCCACCAGTTCATCGGCCTCGCGCAATAACGGAGTGGCCTTGACTTGCGCGGTCTTGTTGCTATCCAAGAGCAACTCCAGCCAGTAACCGCACTCGTCGGCTTCCTCTTCGACGGTTCCCATCTTGCTGATAAAGTCCGCATTCGACTTGGAGCGCCTGGCTGCCCGATAATTTGCCCCGACGGAACTGCCCGCGCGCAACAACTGCCTTCCCAGCACACGCGAGGTTTCGTCCTTCGGCAACAGCTCAATGAATTGGATGATGTCCAACGCAAATTGTTTTGTTCGCCGTTTCAGGTCTGTTTCTTTCATGGACGTTGCTCCTGAACTTAGGCTCCGGTTTCCGCGTTCCGCGTTCTGCGTTCCGCGTTCAGGCTGAACTTCGGCGCGTCGCGCTGGCCGGCGAGCTTCGTGTCCACATTCGTTGCGATTTTTCCGTCGCGGATCTCGATGCGGCGCGGAGTGACGGCGGCGATCTCCGGGTCGTGCGTGACGAGCGCGATGGTGCGGCCCTGCTGGCTCAGGTTGTGGAACAAGTGCAGGATCGCCTCGCCGGTGTGCGAGTCGAGGTTGCCGGTTGGTTCGTCGGCGAAGACGATCTTCGGGTCGTTCACGAGGGCGCGCGCGATGGCAGCGCGCTGCTGCTGGCCGCCAGAGAGCTGCATGGGCCGGTGCTTGGCGCGGTTCTCCATGTCCACGAGTTTGAGCGCGTGCATCGCCCGTTCCTGCCGCTGCCGCGCGGCCATGCCGGCATAGACCATCGGCAACTCGACGTTTTGCAGCACGTTGAGCTTGGGCAGCAGGTTGAAGAACTGGAAGACGAAGCCGATCTTCTGGTTGCGGATCGAGGCGAGCTGGCGCTGCGAGGCTTTCTCAATCATCACCTCGTCGAGCCGGATCGTGCCGCGCGTCGGCGAGTCGAGGCAGCCAAGGATGTGCATGAGCGTGGACTTGCCGCTGCCCGACGGCCCGATGATGGAGATGAACTCGCCACCCTCGATGTCGAGCGACACGTCGTCGAGCGCGCGGATTTCCTCGCCGCCGAGGTGGTAAATCTTGCTGACGTTGCGAAGCTCAACCAGAGGCATACGCTCGAAGAATTGAGGTTACGGACCGGCGACGGATGACTTGCCGCCCGGAGGCCCGCCGACGCCGGATTTGCCGGACTTCCCTGATTTTGTGGTGTTGGGATTCTTTGCGCCTGCCGGACCTTTCTGCCCGAATAGCTGTTGAACTTTTCCAATTTCCTCGGCGGGCACGACGAGCGAGACGGTTTCACCGCCTTCAAGCCCGCTTGTGATTTCGGCGAAGTCATAGTCGGACACGCCCACCTTCACAGGCGTGCGGACAAATTTCTCCTCCTTCTTCACATAGATGTAGCGCTCGCCCTGGTCGGTGAACACGGCGGCCAGCGGCACGGCGAGCACGTTGTCCGCATTCGCGAGCGGGATGGTGAGGTTGGCGGTCATGCCGGGACGGACGGCCTGGTCGGCGTTCTTGAGCATGATGCGCGTGGTGTAGCCCTTGATGCCGTTGCGAATCGTCGCCTGAGGCGCGACGCGGTCCACAATGCCGGCGAACTTAAGTCCGGGAATCGCCTCGACCTCGACATCCACCTTTTGCCCGACGCGCAGGCGCACGACGTCGGCCTGGTTGATGTGCGCGGTGATGATCATGTCGCCGAGGTTGGCGATGGTGAGCACCTCGGTGCCGCTGTTGACGCCGCTGGCACCGCTGACAGCTTGTCCAACGGACACGGGCCGCGTGAGAATAGTGCAGTCGAATGGCGCGAGAATTTTCGTCTTGGAAATCTTGTCCTCGACGGCTTGGAGCGCCTTTTGCGCGCGCTCGAGGTTGTTCTTGGATTGCGCGAGGTTGTTGCGCGAGAGGTCAAAATCGGCCTTGGTGTTGTCGAAGACTTCCTGCGCAAGGAGCTTGCTGTCGTAAAGCTGCTTGGTGCGCTCGAAGTTGAGGCGGTTCTTCTCCAACTGCAACTGCGCCGCCTCGATCTGCAGCTTGGCCGCGTCAATCTCGGTCACGTGTGACGAGCGCTCGGTCTGCAAATCCGAGTCGTCGAGCGTGAAAAGCAGCGCGTCCTTCTTCGCCTTGTCGCCGATGTCCACTGGCAGCTTGTCAATCTTGCCACTCACCTCGGGCCGCACGGAAACCTGCTCGGCCGGGCCGATGTCGCCCGCGGCATAAACCGCGAACGAGATGTCGCGCGCCACAACCTGCGCGGTCGTTGGCCGCGAGCTTTTCTTCACCTCGGGCTGCGCGGCGCTCAAAAACGCAAACTTCTCTGGGTGATTTTTCCAAGCCCACCATCCCCCGCCCGCGAGCGCGGCGAGGACGACAATCCATACAATCAGTTGCTTCATGCGTGTGTGACGGGACAGCTTACCGCAAGCGGTGAGTCCGGCGCAAATGTGTTTCTGCAACACCGCGCTTTTGACGAAGTTGCCGCTCAATGATTCGAGAACAGTTCCCACTCGCCGCTGTGCAGCAGCTTCCGCGGTGGCGCGTTACTTGCGAGCCGTTGCGCCGGCGCGAAAACATCCCCAAAACCCACCACGAGCACGCGCCGCTCGCCGGTGAGCAGCTTCGCCAGCGACGCCTCGTCCGGCACGATGAACTCGCGCATCCGCTCGGCGTTGCCGGGGAACTCGAACGGCACCCGATGCATCGGCCAGTTGTAGATGAACGGCTGGTTCGTCGCGCTGATGACCGGCGCGGCGTGGAACGGCAGGCCCTGCGGCAGCCGGCCCCACACGAGGACCGCATCGCCCGGCTTGTATGCGTCGCGCAATGCTTCGCCGAGCGGCGCGAGCGTCTGGTTGCTGCGGAGGCGCGTTTCAATTTCAGGAATAAACCACAGGACAACAAACAAGGGTAATAGTGCCAAATGTGAAACTCGCAGTATGAAAGTTTTCGGAGCGGCATTTCTAAAATCGTCGGAAATGATAAGGAGCGCAAAAATGAGCCAAACGGCGGGTATGGTGGACCAAGTTGTCCATGTTAGATTGAATGCGATGTTTAATGTAATCGGCAGCGCAATCATCGGAAGAATCGCCAAAAGCGCCAGCGCAGCACGCATTCTCGCCGACCATTTTCCCCTGCCCTGTTCTTCAAAAAACTCATTCCACCGCATCACCACCAGCACCGCGAGCGCAGGAAACATCGGCAAAATGTAGGCCGGTAGTTTCGCGCGCGTGAACGAGAACAGCACGAACGTGAACGCCGCCCACGCCGTCAGCATCACCCACGCGTCCTTGCGCGCGGCATCGAGCGTGCGCCAGTGCGCGCGCCGCCAGAGCCACCCCAGCAGCGGCGTCCACGGCAGGAAACCCGCCGCCAGCACGCCGATGAAAAAGTAGAACGGCTTGCCGCGGTTATCTATCGCCGTGCCGAACGAGTGCCCGACCGCCTGCCCCATCACCATGAAATCAAACGCCTGCGGCACCGTCTGGAAAATCGTCGCAAACCACGGCACCACGAGAATGCCGAACACCAGCGTGCCGCCAATCACGCCGAGCACGAGCAGGTTGAGGCGCAGCTTTTCCTTCCGCCGGAAAACGAGCAGCGCGCCGACGGCGGCAAACGGAATCAGCAGCGCAATCGGCCCCTTTGTCAGGAAACCGCCGGCCAGCGCGACCCACGAGGCGACGTGCCAGAGGAAAAACTGCTTCGCCGCCTTCGCGCGAACTTCTTCCTCCACATCGGCGAGGCCGTCGAGCGCGCGCCAGCTTCGCCAGAAGAAATAGAGCGACCACGCGATGAACTGCGTGAGGAAGATGTCCGTCGTGAGCATCCGCGCCATGCCCCAGTAGAGCAGCGAACTCAGGAGGATGAGCGCGGCGTTGCGCGCGGCGGTTGCGCCCGCGATGCTGCGCGCGAACAGGAACGCGGCCCACACGCCGCTGAGTCCCGCCAGCGCCACCGGCAGCCGCACGGCCCACGCGTTCAGGCCGAAACATTTCAGCGACAGCGCGACGAGCCAGTAAGTCATCGGCGGCTTGTCGAGATGCGGCACGAACCACAGGTGCGGCACGAGCCAGTCGCCGCGCTCGATCATCTCGCGCGCGATCTCGGCGTAGCGGCCCTCGTCCGGCTCGTTCAGCCCCCGCGTGCCGAGCAGGAGGAAGCAGGCGAGCAGCGCCAGCGCGAACACGAGCCAGTTTGCGCGCGAGTTGGAATCGGAAGCCACGCGGCGATTCTAGCGAAGCCGTTTCATTTGGCTACGGAGGAAACTCGCAGGAAATTGGGAGAGCCAACTCCGTCGCCGTTGCTCCAACTGTATTGCGGCTGCACAACCTTGCGTTCGATCCAGGGAACTGCGCGTGATGAAGAGTGCTTCAACCTGTTGCGTTTGCCATGTCTGGCAACCTTCCCGCCAGTCGGATTGGAAACATGTGATCATCCTCGACCTTACGCGAGCAGGTCGCGGACGACTTTAGCATCCGTTACGTCAGCATCGGTGAGGCTCGTGGCGCGGCCCTCGTGCGGAAAATTCAACCGCCGATGATCGAGGCCCAGCGTATGCAGCAGCGTGGCGTGGAAGTCCGCCACCGTCACCACGTCCTCGACGGACTTGTAGCCGAACTCGTCGGTCGCGCCGTGGACGCAGCCGGCCTTGAAACCGCCGCCCGCGACCCATAGCGAGAACGCGTGGCGGTTGTGGTCGCGCCCGTCCTTGCCCTGTGACACGGGCAGCCGCCCGAACTCGCCCGTCCACAGCACCACGGTCGAGTCGAGCAGGCCGCGCGCCTTCAGGTCGCGGACGAGTGCCGCGCTCGGCTGGTCGGTGCGGGCGCAAAGGCTCTTGAGCCGCTCGGCGTTCTTGTCATGCGTGTCCCACGGCTGGCCGTTGAGGAAGAGTTGGACGTAGCGCACGCCGCGCTCGACAAGCCGGCGCGCGAGCAGGCAGCGGCGGCCGTATTCCTCGGTTACGGGATTGTCGAGGCCGTAGAGTTTTTTTGTCGCGGCGGATTCGCCGGAGAGATCGAGCGCATCGGGCACGGCGGACTGCATCCGTGCGGCGGTCTCGAAATTTGCGATGCGCGCGGTCAGCTCCGTGTTCTCAGGAAAGCGCGCGGCGTGATGGCGGTTCATCTCATCGAGGAGCGCAAGCTGGTTCGCGCGCCCGGCCTGCGGGATGTGCGCGGGCGTTTGCAAGTTCAACACGGGCGAAGCCCCGCTGCGAAACGGTGTGCCTTGGTAAACCGCCGGCAAGAAGCCCGACGACCAGTTGCGCTCGCCGTCCACCGGCAGGCCGCCGGGATCGGAGAGCACGACGTAGGCGGGGAGGTTCCGGTTCTCAGAGCCAAGTCCGTAGAGCACCCACGAGCCGAGCGACGGCAGGCCGGCGAGAAATTTTCCCGTGTGAATGATGCGCAGTGCGGACTCGTGATCCACCGAGCCGGTGCTCATCGAGCGCACGAGCGTGATCTCATCCGCGATGGCCCCGGTGTGCGGCAGCAACTCGGACAACTCCATGCCGCACTGCCCGCGCGGTTGAAACGCGTAGGGTGCGCCGAGGACGTTGCCCGCCTGCTTGTCGAAATGAACTTCGAGACTGCCGCCGGGATACGGCTTGCCGTTCCACTTCGTAAGCGCGGGCTTGCAGTCGAACAAATCCATCTGGCTCGGCCCGCCGTGCTGGAAGAGGCTGATGACGGCCTTCGCGCGCGGGCGGTGGTGACCGGGCTTCGCCGTGTCGGCGGCGAACGAAGTGCCGAGCAAGTCCGCGAGCGCGAGCGCGCCGAGACTGCCAGCGGAACGGCCGAGGAAGGCGCGACGAGAAACAACATCGAAGGCGGAGTTCATTCCACGTAAAGAAACGAGTTCAGACCGAAGAGTGACTGACCGAAATCCGCCCACGCGCGCTGCGTTGCGTCGGGCTTGCCGGCATAGACCTCGCACTGCTGCGCGAAGAAGCGCAGCGACGCAGCCAGTTCGGTGGCGTCTGGCTCGCGGCCCGACGTGAGGAGAAAGCCGCGCCGCACGATGGTGGTCGCGTCGGGGCCGGCTTCGCGCAGCAGTCGTTGCGCAAGGTCCGCGCCGCGCTTCACGGCGAAGTCGGAGTTCAGCAGCGCGAGCGACTGTAGCGGCATTGTGGTCTCGGCACGGCGCGTGCAGTTGAAGACGATGGACGGCGCGTCGAACGTGCCGAGAAAGGAATTCACCTGCGTGCGGCGCTGCTGGAGAAACACCGAGCGGGAGAATGCGTCGGGCTTCGACTCATCCACGGAGACTTCGCCGACAGCGGCGCGCGGCGTCGGCACGAACGGACCATCCGACTTCGCGCCGAGCCTGCCGCTCGCGGCGAGCATCGCGTCGCGAATGGCCTCGGCGTCGAGGCGGCGCAGCGGGAAGCGCCAGAGAAGCTGGTCGGCCGGGTCGCGAGCCAGTTGGCGTGGCTGCGGCGCACTGGATTGGCGGAACGCGGCGGACTGGAGCACGAGCCGGTGCAGCGCCTTGAGGCTCCAGCCTGACTCGACGAACTCGGCGGCGAGCCACTCCAGCAGTTCGGGATGCGTCGGTCGCGCGCCGCTCAGGCCCAGGTTGTCCGGCGTCGCGACGAGGCCGGCGCCGAAGTGATGCTGCCAGACGCGGTTGACCGTGACGCGCGCGAGCAGCGCGGCCTGCGGCGAACCGGGCGTCGTGAGCCAATTCGCCCACGCGAGCCGGCGGCCGGTCGTCGAGCCCGTTGGCGAGATGGCCGCCGTGCCCGGCTTCAGGAATGCAGGAAATGCCGGCGTCACGACGTCGCCGCGTGTCTTGTGGTCGCCGCGCACAAGCAGGCGAACTTCAGGCGGTTCCGCGGCGAGGTCGCTGACCCACGCAATGCGGCCGGGCTTGGGCGAACGCTGCGACGCGAGTTCCTTCATGCGCGCGTCAAAGGTTTGCTTCCGCGTTGCCAGCGCCATTTGGAACGCCACGTTCCGCGCCGCCCACTCCGTGTCGTCGGGCTGCGATGCCTCGACGCTCACGTTGTCCACGATGAAACTGCGCCCGCAGCAATACTCGAAACCGAATCCGCCCGGCGGCAGATCATCCGCGTCGAGCGTGAGCGTGCCACCGTCAGCCGCGCCGTCCACGAGATGCTCGACGGTGAACTTGTCTTTGTCCGTCCGCGTCACACGCACGCCGAAGTTGTGGCCGGCCTCGTAGTGCGTAGTAGTGATGTTGCCGCGGCGGTTCGACTTCGCGCCGGGATAACGCACGTCGAGCGTGGTCGGCCCGCCGGGGTTGCCATCAATCAGAATGTTGCCGCCCGCAACAGGAGAGCCGCTGTTGAAGTCGTGCGTCGCGATGAAGTAGCCCACGCGCTCGGCGGGCTTGCCCTTGCCGTCCACCTGCAACGTGACGAGGTCGAACGTGGCTTGAATCCACTCGCCCGCTTTCGCGGGCCGCCAGTCGAAGGATTGCTTCGTCGAAATCCAACGGTCACCGGCCGCGCCGCTCTCGATGATGCGCAGCACACCGTCCTTGATGATCGCGCCGGGCGCTTGCTCGCTGTCGAGTGTGACCGGCGGCTTTCCGCCCGGCGAGTCGTCTCCGGGCGCGGTGTTGGACCAGCGCGCGGAGAGCGGGCCGGGTTGGTCGAAACGGTCGGCGAACAACACGCGGCCCGTGGGACGGTTCTTTGCGAGCCACGCGTTGAACTCGGCCTTCACCGCGGCTTGCTCGGACTCGATGCGCTTGTCCTTCGCCTCCCACGCTTCCAGTTCGCCCGGGAGGTTCGCGTGCGTGATG
Organism: uncultured Verrucomicrobiota bacterium; assembly: GCA_964589935.1. Taxonomy (GTDB): domain Bacteria; phylum Verrucomicrobiota; class Verrucomicrobiia; order Limisphaerales; family VHCN01; genus VHCN01. Next base: position 211,013 of record CAZPVD010000007.1, read on the forward strand.
CGGTTGTTCGGCGTGACCCACTTCTCGATGTTGAAGGCGGGGTAGAGGAACGCCTGGAACGCGTAGTAGTCGCGCTGCGTGAGCGGCTCGAACTTGTGGTCATGGCACTTCGCGCACTGGACGGTGAGGCCGAGCAGGCTCGATCCGATGATCTGCATCGTGGATTCGAGCGCGTAGTATCGGTCGGTGCGGACCTCGTCGGGATTGCCGTCGCTCTCGCCGGAGCCGTCCTGGCCGTTGCGGAGAAAGTGCGTGGCTTCAAGCAACTCGATCACCTGCGGTGTCGCGGGCTGGCCAGGCTTCCAGCCGGACAATTCGTCGCCGGCAAGTTGCTCGCGCACGAATTGGTCGAACGGCTTGTCGCGGTTGAGCGAGCGGATGACGTAGTCGCGGTAGCGGTAGGCGAGCGGGCGGTCGCTGTCCGCTGCGAAGTAGCCGTTGGAGTCGGCGTAGCCGGCCGCGTCGAGCCAGTGCTTGCCCCAGCGCTCGCCGTAGCGTGGCGAAGCTAGATAGCGCTCGACCATGCGTTCGTAGGCACCGGGCTGCGAGTCCGCGGTGAACGCGGCGATTTCATCGGGCGTCGGTGGGAGGCCAGTGAGCGCGAAGGCAACGCGTCGAAGGAGCGTCGCGCGATCCGCTTCAGAATTCGCGGTGAGCCCCGCGGCCTTCAACTGCTGCGCAATGAACAGGTCAATGGGCGATTGTGAATACGCCCGCCCGCGGGCTTCCGGCACCGCAGGCCGCCGCAACGGCTGAAAAGCCCAGTGTGTTTCGGCGCGAACCGATGTGGACTTCGCAGCACTTTTCGCCGTGGCGGCAGCGGCTTGCATAACCGCGCCGCTCATGACGAGAAACCCGATCAACACGCCCGACTTCATGTGAGTGGCACACATTCTCATGGATTGGCGGATGCACGCAACCCGCCGTGAATGACGAACGTGCCGCCAGATCACATCTGAATACAAAAAGCACTTCATCCAAGAATCTCCTTCACCACGTTCCCGCTCACATCCGTGAGCCGGTGAAACCGCCCGCCGTGCTGGAATGTCAGCCGCTCGTGGTCAATACCAAGCAGGTGCAGCATCGTTGCGTGCAGGTCATACATTTCCACAACGTTCTCCACGGCACGATAGCCGAACTCATCCGTCGCGCCGTAGGTCGTCCCGCCGCGCACGCCGCCGCCGGCGAGCCAGACTGTAAAGCCTTGCGGGTTGTGGTCGCGCCCGTCGCTGCCTTGGGCAAAGGGTGTGCGGCCAAATTCACCGGCCCAGAGCACGAGTGTCGAGTCGAGCAGTCCGCGCGCCTTCAAATCCTTCAACAGCGCGGCAATCGCCTGGTCAACGACGAAGGCATTCCGCCCATGATCCTTCTTCATGTTGCCGTGCGAGTCCCAAGGAGAGACGAAGCGGATACCGCTGACGGCGCTGACTTCGACGAAGCGCACCCCGCGCTCGACGAGCCGGCGCGCGAGCAAGCACTCCCGCCCGTAACGCGCCTTGAGCGGGTCGGTTGAGTTCACGCCGTAGAGCTTGAGTGTTGCTTCGCTCTCGCCGCGCAGGTCAGCGGCTTCGGGCACCGCCGTTTGCATCGCGGCGGCAAGTTCGTAATTGCGGATGGCGGATTCGACCGGGGCGGATTGCGCGCCGAGTTGCGCAGCAAAGGCACGGTCGCTTTCCGCGATGAAGCCGAGCTGGTTCGCACGCGCCGCAGCGGAACCATGCGATGCAAGGTTCTCCATCACCGGGCCGTTAACGAGGTTGAACTGGGTGGCCTCGTGCTGTGCGGGCAGAAAGCCGCTGCTCCAGTTCGCCAATCCGCCAAGCGGGATGGAGCCGCCGTTGAGCACGACGAAGCCGGGCAGGTTTGCCGCTTCGGTGCCGAGCCCGTAACTAGCCCAGGCACCCATGCTGGGCCGGCCCTGCATCCCGCTGCCAGTGTGAACAAAATAACAAGCCTGCGCGTGTTCGGGAAACTGGCTCGTCATCGAGCGGATGATGCAGAGGTCGTCAGCACACATCGCGAGGTGCGGGAACAATTCGCTCATGGGAATCCCCGATTGCCCGTGCGCTGCGAACTCCCACGGGCTGGCGAGTGTTTTGCCGATGGCGTCGAACTGTGTCGCGTCCGTGCGCAGCGGGAATGGCTTGCCATGCTCGGCGCGCAGGCGCGGCTTCGGGTCGAACGTGTCCACCTGCGACGGCCCGCCGTCCATGAAAAGGAAGATGACATTTTTCGCCTTCGCCGGGAAATGCGGAACGTGGGGCCGTGTTTGCGAAATGGCGGAGGCACTCGTCTGCGGCGCCAGTCCGAACAATCCCGCGAAGGCCAGCCAACCAAAGCCTGTGGAAACGCGCTGCAACATCGCACGACGGGTCAACAAGCCGCGATGAACCGCCGCGCTGACGCTGTGACCGTCGGTCAAACGCGCGGCATAATTGCCGTCTGTGCTGAGTTCGCCGCAGGCGGAGTTCATTTCAAGTAAAGGAATTCCTTCAAGTTGAACATCGCCTGCGCCAGGTCACACCACGCTTTCACTTCGCTGCCGTCACAGGTGCCGGTTTGTTTCACGAGAAATTCCTCAGCGCGGTGGAGTTCCGCGTCCGTCGCCGGCCGGCACAGCGCCGTTGCGTAAAACCAGCGGATGCGGCTGGTCGTGTCGCTGGATTGGGCGAGCGCGCGTTGCGCGAAAAGACCGGCTTGTTGGACCACAAACGGGTCGTTGAGCAAGGTCAGGCTTTGCGCGGGAACATTCGTCGGCGCGCGACGGCCGGCGGGTGATGCGGGCTTCGGCTGGTCGAAGGCAAAGAGAAATGGCGACGGATGATTGCGCCTCACTTCAAGATAAAGGCTGCGCCGGCCAAGCCCATCAAGCGGGCCGTCATTCGGCGAGTAGTCATCCCGCTGGCCCGCCGGGATGAGAACCGGGACGCCAGGACCGAACTGCGCGCGGTCGAGCCGTCCACTCGCGGCAAGGATGGCATCGCGCAACGACTCCGCATCGAGCCGGCGCAAGTTCGCGTGCGAGAGGAGACGGTTGTCCGGGTCACGCTCGGCCGCGCCAGGCGGAACCTCGCTGCTTGACGCGAATGCCTCGCTCGTGAGCATGAGCCTGAGCATCGCTTTCACCGACCAGCCGCGCGCGATGAAATCATTTGCGAGCCAGTCGAGCAGCTCAGGATGGCTCGGTTGTTCGCCAAGTTTGCCGAAGTTGTCCACGCTGCGCGCAAGGCCCGCGCCAAAGACATGATGCCAGAGCCGGTTCACCATCACGCGCGACGCAAGCGGGCTGCACAGGATGTCCTCGGCCAGTTCGCGCCGCCCGCTGGCCGTGGTGCGATAAGGCGCGACGTTGAACGCGGAAAGAAAGTGCCGCGGTTCGGCGGCCGCAGGCTGAAGATGATTGCCGCGCGGGAATAAGTTTTCATTAAATCCCGGCGCCTCGTCCGAGACGGCAACGACGCGCGTCGGCACTGGAACTTGCGCCTCGATTTCGCGATGCCGGGCGACAGGCGCGGACGCCGTTTGCATTTCGTTTTCCAGCAAGCCCGCTCGAAGGAGCGAGTTGAGGAAGAGCGCCTGTGCGTCGTCGCATTTGTCCGCGGCCCACGCGTCCACGGCATGCCGCGCGGCATCGGTGAACTCCGCAGCGAGGTCAGACACGTCTTTCGCCGAGGAGAGTTCGGTGGGCAGCACAGATGGTTGCGCCAGCTTTTCACCATCGTGAAAAATGACCTTTGCAATGCCGGCGGCAGAACGGCCGTCAGTCGGAAGCTTTGACACGTCCTTTACGATGCCGGGGTAGGGAAAGTCGTCGCGTGGCGTGAGTTCGATGTAAGCGCGACGGCCCCGCCAGTTATCGCGGATGGGCAGCGTAACCCAGCGCAGCACGGTGCGATCGGCAAGCTTCGGCGTGACTTGGGTGAAAAGCAGCGAGTCGCCCTGAAAATTTTCGATGACGAGACGCAGCCGCGCGTTGTTGTCCCCGGTAACAAGTGCGGAGATGAACTTGTTCGTGATCGTGAAGTTCGGAGACCTCAAGGTGCCGGGGTGCTTGTCCGAAATCAGATGCGAGTAACGGCCGGCAGGATAGGTCGCGGACAAAATGTTCGAGCCGGTCGTCGCGATGGAGAAATCACCAGCCGCCGCGCGCTGCGTAAAGCCGCCGGTGGCAAACCAGCCGCAATCGGAGCCGGTGGTGAAGTCGGCGAAATTGACTAAACGCGAAGCGTTACTCTGTTTCGATGCAGAGTTGGAGTCGTGCGAGCCAATGTTCCGCGCTCCGGAGCGGAGTGCCTTGAGCAACGGCGAGAGAGATTGCTTGTTCGTCTCCGCGGCTGCGAAGGCGGCGCGCCAGCGCGTGATTTCGGATTGCAGTTCCTTCGCCGGCTCGCCGTCTTCACGGGCGGCGGCAATCGCTCGCGGCCACAGCGCGATTTGCCTTTGCCAGATTGTAACTAATGCGGCGCGAATTTCTGTTTTTAACTTCACCAACTCAACATCTCGCGCGTGCAGTTTCTCCGGCGGGTCGAGGACGCGGACGGACGTGCGCGTGCTGGCAAGGATGCTGTAAAGGCCGTGAAAATCGTGTTGTGAAATCGGATCGAACTTGTGGTCATGGCAGCGCGCGCAGGACACGGTCAGGCCTAGAAACGCTTTGCTCAAGGCGTCAATCTGGTTGTCCACCACAATGACCTCCTCACCCTTCACGTCCACAGGCGTTTGATTGAATTCAACGAGCCTCCACCACGCGGTCGCAAGAAGCGATTCGTTGATATCGAGGGCCTGATTCCAACGCGGCTTTGGCAAAAGGTCGCCTGCGATGTGTTCACGGACGAACTGGTCGTAAGGCAAATCCTCGTTGAACGCGCGGATGAGATAGTCGCGATAACGCCACGCGTGCGGCAGCCACGCATCGTCCTCGGTGCCGTGCGTGTCAGCATAGCGGACGACATCCATCCAATGGCGGGCGAACCGCTCGCCGAAGTGAGGCGAGGCGAGGAGACGTTCGGTGAGATTGGCGATGGCCGATTCTCGATTACCAATTGAACACTCGCGCACGAACGCCTCGACTTCCTCTTGCGTGGGCGGCAGGCCGGTCAGGACGAAATAAATCCGGCGGACCAAGGCACGCGGATCAGCCGGCGAACTGGGCTTGAGTTTTCTTTCCGCGAGTTTGGCGTAGAGGAATCCATCAATAGGGTTTTTCTTCCATGCCTCTGACAACGCACGAACCGAAGGCGGTTTGATCGCCCTCAGCGGTTGCAGCGACCACCACGACTTGTCAGCCCGCTTCGTTTCCACCTTGCCTTCGCTGGTGCCGCGGTCCTCCGCTGGCGCTTTAATTTGTGCGGTGAAAAACGCCATCGCCACGAGCAATTCTTCGCTCCCGCCCGGAGGCAGCAGCATCAGGTCCGCGCCCGAGTCCATCGGCGTCGGGTGCGCGATCTCCGTCCAGAAACTGCGCGCGTTGTCCCCGCGGTGCGGCTTGCGGACATGCACGATGTCGCAGTCGAGCTTCACCGGCTTGTCCCTGGAGAAGTGCGGCAGCGAGACGTTGAGCGAGTCGGGAAAAAGTCCTTCCTTCGCGGCAGCGGCGACATCGAGGGCAGTCGAAAGCGCAACCAAAACGGAAAAATGACATGCCTTCATGTGGATTGCAGCGTGAAGCTACCGAACGTGATGGTGGTTGTCACGACTTCATGCGAGGTGGAGGATAGTCACTCGCCAACGTTCGCTCCGAGATATGAACGAGCCGACGCGACCCGCAGCCTTTGGGATTCGGTGAGATCCGCCTTGACGCCCGGAGCACGAGAAGAGCAGCCAAAAAACTACTTGGTCGCGCGCAACGGGAAGGTATGCTCAACGACATTAGTCATGTCATTCCGCGACGACCATTGTTGCTCCTCAAACCACGGCCTTGGCTGGCAAGCGTGGTTAATGGCGTTTCTCGCTGGAGTTGTGTTCAGCGGCTTGAACTTGTGCGCGGCCGAGTCGCGCACAGCCGCTGCGACCAGCAACGCTTCGAGTGACCCGGCGCGGCAGCTTTTCACGCGGCACTGCCAGAAATGCCACGCGGGGCCGAAGCACAAGGGCGACTTCCAGATCGAGGGCCTGACGCAGGATTTTTCAGACAAGAAGAACCGCGAGCTGTGGCTCGCTGTGATGGAGCAACTCGCGTCGGGCAAGATGCCGCCGAAGGACAAGCCGCGTCCGCCAGTGAAAGATGTCCAGGCTGCGGTCAGTTGGATCAATGAGCGCGCGGGCGCAGCGGAGCTCGCGCGGAGGGCTGCGGAGGGCCGCGTGGTCATGCGGCGGTTGAACCGCGCCGAGTATGCGAACACCGTGCGCGACTTGCTCGGCGTGGAGGTTGACTTGAGCGACCTGCTGCCGCCGGACACTTCGACAAGCGGCTTCGACAACAGCGCCGAGTTGCTGCACACGTCCTCGTATCTGCTGCGCAGTTACCTCGATGCGGCCGACCGGGTATTGAACGAGGCCATCGCCAACCAACCGCAGCCCTGGCTGCTCAAGAAGCGGTTCGACATCCGCGATGAAAAGTCCGTGAAGCCCACTGGCAGTGTCTATCGCCACGTGGACGATGGCGTGGCCATCTTCGCAGCGTGGGAGTCGGCGAACATCCGCGTCACGATGTGGAATTTCCGCAGCCACGTGCGCGGCAAGTATCG
>CAZPVD010000008.1:0-153721 GCA_964589935.1 uncultured Verrucomicrobiota bacterium
CATCCTCGCCCCTGCCTTCTTCGCCATCTCTATCACGCTCTTGGGTGTGCTCATTTTCTTTTTGATGTTGTTGTTTTGTGTTTCTTAGTTGTTGTCTGAATTGTTGCTCAAGTCGCGCAGCCGCGCCGGGGAGGCCTGCGCCTCACCCGGCGCGACAAACGCGAGTTGGTTGGCTGGATTAAGCTCCATGATAACCTTCTTCACCATGCTCGGCGAGGTCGAGGCCCGCGGTCTCAACTTCCTCGGTCGGACGGAGGCCAATGATCGCCTTCACAATGTTGGCGATGATGAGCGTTCCAACGATTGCGAGGCAGAGTGTCACGCCGATGGCCTTGACCTGCTCAAACCAGAGGCCGCCTTCAGCGACGAGCTTGGCCAGTCCGTTCTTGGTGGCAGCGTTGGCGAGATCCATCTTGCCGCCGACGTCGGCGAGGTTGCTGACGATGTTGGCATTGCCGCTATTCTTCGTGGCAAGCAGGCCAGTAAGAAGGGCACCCATCGTGCCGCCGACGGCGTGCACGCCGAACGTGTCAAGCGCGTCGTCGTAGCCGAATACAGCCTTGATCTTCCAGCAGGCGAAGAACGGCACAAGACCGGCAGCGATGCCGATGATCACAGCGCCGCTGCTATCAACAAAACCGCACGCAGGCGTGATGACCACGAGGCCGGCGACCGCGCCGGAGCAGAAGCCGAGCACGCTCGGCTTGCCACGGAACAGATACTCAGCCATCGCCCACACGAACGAGGCGACTGCCGTCGCAAGCGTCGTGGTGGTGAAGGCGTTCGCGGCGACGACGTCAGCCGCGACGGCGCTGCCCGCATTGAAACCATACCACCCGACCCAGAGCATGCCGGTGCCGATCATGCACATGACCATGCTGTGCGGAGGCATCGGTTCCCTGCCGAAGCCGATGCGCGGTCCGAGGATCAAGCAGAGGATCAGCGCGCTCCAGCCGGAACTCATGTGCACCACGGTGCCGCCGGCGAAGTCAATCGCCTTGATCTTCGCGTCAGGGTTCCACACGCCATTCATCGCGCCGTCCGAGCCCCAAACCATGTGTGCGAGCGGGAAGTAAACGACGAACATCCACAGCGTCATGAACAGCAGGATGGCCGAGAATTTCATGCGCTCCGCAATCGCGCCGACGATGAGCGCGGGCGTGATAATGGCAAACATGAGCTGATACATGGAATACACGTTGTGCGAAACCCACGCGCCATAGGCCGAGTTGGGGGTTGAATCCACATTTTTGAGCAGTGCCCAGTCGAGGTTGCCAAGGACACCCTTGATTACACCGTCGTGCGAGAATGCCAAGCTGTAGCCGCACAGCCACCAGAGTATTGTGACGAGGCCGGCGATGCCGAGACATTGAGCGAGCACGGAGAGCACGTTTTTCTTGCGGACAAGGCCGCCGTAGAAAAGCGCCAAGCCCGGCAGCGTCATGAATAGCACCAGCGCGGCACAAACCATTTGGAAACCATTGTGACCTGGGCCGGGCGTGCCAAGCGTGGCCATCTTGAAGTCCTTCGGCAGGTTGCCGTCTTTGTCCTTCAACGGTTTCAGCGCGTCCACGCCGGAAGGATCGGAGTTGCCGATGTATGCTTCCAATCCGGCGATGCGTTGTTCGAGTGTCGGCTCCGGTGCCTTGGCTGGCGCGGCTCCGGCGGCGGCGGCATCCGCGGCACGAGCGCTGAACGACAGCGTTGCAGCAAGTGCGAGAAGTCCGAGGGAGAGAATCAATTTCTTCATGGTGGTTGAAAGTCGAAGGTTGCAGTTCAACGGGTGTTAAACGGCGCTGTCACCTTTCTCCTCGGTGCGGATGCGGATGGCAGTCTCCACAGGGCTGACGAACACCTTGCCGTCTCCGATCTTGCCGGTCTTGGCGGTCTTCACGATGGCACCGACAGCGGCGTCCACCCGATTGTCCGGCAGGATCAGTTCGAGTTTGATCTTGGGCAGGAAATCCACCGTGTATTCGCTGCCGCGGTAGATTTCGGTGTGGCCCTTCTGGCGGCCAAACCCCTTTACCTCGGTGACGGTCATGCCTTCGATGCTGAGTTCGCCAAGGGCGTCCTTCACTTCTTCCAACTTAAATGGCTTGATGATGGCTTCGATTTTCTTCATGCGGGGTGTCTTCGCGTTCTAACGGCAAAGGGCACCACAACGGGCTGTGCAGGCACACACCTACACTTCTGAATCGTTTGAAAACACGGATTCAATTTGTTCGGCCCCAAGGGTAGCAATCGTTTTGCCACTGAGAACGATGGGACTCATTTTGCCGAAACTAATCGCGCTGTCGCAAGAAAAACCGTGATAATTCGGATGTTCACTGTTCCTCATGTGCGCACAAAAGGTTGCAATGGTATCGATTTGACCAGATTGGCTGTTTCTTGACAGCCAATCGAAGCCGTCATTCGGGAAGGGAATTATTTCAGTGGTGTTTGCGCAAAAACCAAAACATCACAAAGAAACCGAGTATCCACAGCGCAACAAACACCAGAATGAGCGGCAACATCCGAAAGCGCGATTTCCAAAGTTGCGGCGCCTGCAAGCGCGCGTGCCGGCTGCTCATCTCCACGATTTCATAATTTTCCAGCTCGGCCCCCATCTCCAGCGCGGACTGGTAGCGCCGTTTCGGATCGCGCTCCATCGCGTGAAGGATGATTTCTTCCAGCACCGGGGTGAGCTTGGAATTGATTTTGCGTGGTGCGGCGGGATCGCCGGTGACGCGCGAATTCATGATGACGTATGGGCTGTCACCACCGAAGGGAACTTCGCCCGTGGCCATCTCGTAAAGAATCGCACCGAGGCTGTAAATGTCCGTGCGATGGTCGCCGCGGCTGCCCTTGACCTGCTCCGGCGCCATGTAATCCGGCGTGCCCATCGCAGGCGTGAAGCCGACAAAGGTGAGACGGCGCGACGCCAGCGATTTCGCGATTCCAAAATCCATGATGCGAATCGTCCCGTCGTTGCAAATCATGATGTTGGCCGGTTTCAAATCGCGATGCACGACGCCGCTTTGGTGCATATACGAGAGGGCCGTGCAAATGAGGCCGGCGATTTTGACGGCGTCTTTCTCCGGAAGGGGATGCATCGCTTTGAGCAGATGCTGCAGCGTGCAACCGATCAGATACTCGCTGACAATGTAAGGCCGGCTCTTCTTTTCAACGGGAAATATTTTCAGGATGTAGGGATGATTGAGTTTAAGTCCGATCTCCTCCTCGCGGAGAAAACGATCAAATCCCGCCGGATCGCTCTCGATTTGCAAATGGGGGATTTTCAGGGCCACCGCCTGGCCGGTTTGCCGGTCGTTGGCTTTGAAAAGCGAGGCCATGCCGCTTTTGGCGATGATGTCGGTGATTTCAAAGCGGTCGTCGAGCAACTGCCCCACGCCAATATCCTTTCCGATCGGCTGGCGGGTTTTGGCGGCGGCGTTTTGAACCTGCATCGCGTGCTCCACGTGCCACACCTGAATAATCTGGACAGAGACATTGTCGCTGGCCTGGCGGCGCTCGGCCAAACCGATCAGCCGCTTGCAGGCTTCTCCGGGATGGTATTTAATCATTACCTCCAGAATTTCCTCGTCCAAAACAAATCCGTAGAGTCCGTCCGAACAGTGCAAAATCAAATCTCCCTGCTGCAACTCTTCCGTTGTGATGTCGCATTGGCAGATCGGCTCCCAGCCGACGGCGCGGGTCAGCGTGGAGCGATGCGGACTGGTCATGGCGTTGCGTTCCAGCAGCAATCCCAGTCTGACTTGCAGCGAGGTATAGGAATGATCGGTGGTCAACCGCTTGATTTTTCCGGCGCGGATAAGGTAGGCGCGGGAATCGCCGACATGCGCGATGGTGACTTTGTCCTGTCGAAAAATGGAGGTCAGCAGCGTCGTGGACATACGGCCCTGTTCCTGCGCGGCCTGAAAAATTTTGGCTGAAGCTTCATCATAAATCTGGCGAACCAGGGCGTTGACAGTGGTTTCGGGTTTTGCCTCCTTGAAAACAGACAGCGCGGTTTCCGCAGCCATGCGGCTGGCTATATCACCGTTGCCTTCCCCGCCCACGCCATCGGCCAGAATCGCAATGCTGCCGACCGCCTGCAAAAGCTGAAATTCTTCCGGCTCCCAAAAGGCAATGAAGTCCTCATTATGTTCTCGAACCGTTCCAACGCTGGAGACTTGGAAACATTTAACTTTCATTGATGGCGTAAATTAAAGGGACATTTATCAGAAAGAAAGACTGGCGCGGGTCGGGCGGATTGATTCCAACGGCCGGTCAGATTCTTCCTGATTGAGCCGCCATCTGGCATTTTTCCCGCCAACGCCGCAGCGCGACCAGCGACCAGACCGCCTCCACCAGTCCGAAGGGCCATGCGCCTTGAAGAAATCCATAGGCCGATCCTGCCATACAAGCCACGGCAAATCCAAAGACAAACCATCGGTTGCGATCCTCCAATGCGTAACACACCAGCATCGCTGTTACGGCAAACAAGCCAAAAATCGTAAGTTGATCCATGCAAAATTCGCTTTATTAGAAGCGTAAAATACAGACATGCGCCAATCAATTATCAACCGGCCTGATTATCATCCGAGGCCGGAATAACCTATCTGCCTTCAAAAAGAAACCCGGCCACTTCGTTCAAGTGGCCGGGTTTTTGTGCAGCCGGTTCAGGGTTATGCGGGTTTCTGAGTGAGCAGAATTTCCTTGCCGGTTTCTTTGCTCCTCTTCACGAAGTAAATAAGCCCATAGATGCCCCACAAGGCGCAGAAGCCAAGGGCAATGTAGGGTTCCTTCACGCTCATGCCGGGAACCATGAACGGTCCGATGAGGTAAAACGACATGCACGCCAGGTTCGCCACCAGCCCGAAGATCGGAATGACGAAATGTTTGATGCCGCTGAAGGTGTGATGTTCCTTGAACGCCACGATGGCGACAAGACACGTTGTCATGTAGAGCAGGAACGTGCCGAAGTTGCTGATCAACGTGACGATCAGCAGCGTATTGGGCATTTTCGCGTAGGTTGCCGGCGCAAAGATGGCGAAACTATACCAGACATTGTGTTTGTCCAACGCCGCCGGAGTTGTGCCGCCCAGATACAGCGTCACCGCCGCGATGCCGATGAAAATCGAGATAATGGACAGTGTCCAGATCGCGCGATGAGGCGAGAGCGTCCGGCCATGCACCAGACCAAAGTGCGAAGGCACTTCTTCGTCGCGACCCATTGCGTAAGTCACACGCGCACCGGTGCTCAAGCAGGACAGCGTCGTGCCAACCAGCGCCAGAAACACGGTGAACGCCTGGATGAGCATGAATGCCTTGCCGGCCGCCGCGCTGCCAAAGGCCCACGTGCCGACAATCAACATCATGTCGCCGAGTGGCGCTCCGGAAGCGCCGGCATTTGAAATGGTGTAGCCGCTGTTGAATAGATAATTGGCGGCAAAGTATTCAAAGAGATAACAAACAGCGCCCTGAATGGCCAGCGACAGGAGCACCGCGCGGCCAATGTCCTTCTTCGGATCCTTCGCTTCCTCGCCCATCGCGGTGACGGACTCGAAACCCACTAACAGAAGAATCGCGATGCACGCCTGGATGATGACGTAACTGAATCCATGGGGTGAAACCACCGACGAGGCGGATGTATGGAAGTTATATGTTAGCGGATCCTTCGCGTCGCCTGCTTTGCCGGTGATGGCAGCGTCCGCCTTGTAACTGATGGTGAATAGTTCGGCCATGGCGTGCCCGTCCTTGTCGAGTTTCAGTTTTCCAGCATCATCTTTTTGAAACACCGGATATGGATCGCCATCGGCAAGTCCCATGGCGGTCAACCCGCCCAGCACGGCGGCATCAGTATTTTTGGCCTTGTCCAAATCGTCCTTGGTGACGGTGCGGTCCTGCTGTTTGAAAACGGGCACCGGCTTGCCGTCCTTGTCTTTGGCCGCAAGCTTTTCGTCCGCAACCGGATTGCCCTTGGCATCCGCAAATTTGGGCGTGTTGTCGGCCCACATATCAGGCACTGGCTTACCCTTGTCATCCAGCACGTTGACCGAGTCCACGTTGTAATTGACCGCCGTGCCGTTCGAGATATGAATCGCCGTCGCGCCTTCTTTGTGGCTTGTGCGATAGGAAATGGCCATCACCGAAAACACAATCAACGCGGAGATTTGAATGACGTTGATCGCCATGTTGACTGCGGTGGTTCCCGTAACGCCCCGGAAGGCGATGTATCCAATGCCCAACGAAAAGACGATGCAAAAGAGATACATGAACAGCGGACTGTTGTAAGTGCCGCTAAACGTGTCCGGGAAGAGCTGACTTAGCAGGTAACCACACAAGATCGCCGTCACGCCCACCATCAATCCCGGATAAACCCAGTAATAAAGATGGCTGGCCCAGCCGGTGAAAAACTTGACGACTCGCGCGAACTTGAACGCCTTCGTCTTTGAGGCAAATGCCTGCTCGGCGTAAAGATAGGACGAACCGGCGCCGGGATATAGCTTGGACAATTCCGCGTAGCTGATCGCCGTGGCGAAGCACAGAAGCAGTGCGGCCAGAAGACCGAACCACATGGCACAACCCGCCATCGGAGCGCCATACAACGACTGCTGTTGCAAGGTCAGCCACAGGAATGCGCCAGGCGCAATCAGCGCCATGGCGTTGATGGTCAGTCCCGTCAAACCCAGTGTTGCTTTGGTTGCGGGTTTGTCGCCGCCACCAGGGGTAGTTGTTTGGTTTGCCATAGTTTGTTTTTTGTTTTTTGGTTTGGTCTTGGTCTCAGTCTTTCTCTCGCTCTCGGCCTAAATGGCTTGCTCGTTCTTCTCCTCAGTGCGGATGCGGATGGCAGTGTCTATGGGGCTGACGAACACTTTGCCGTCACCAATCTTGCCGGTTCTGGCGGTCTTCACGATGGCGCCGACGGCGGCCTCCACGCGCGTGTCTGGAAGAACCACTTCGAGTTTAATTTTGGGCAGGAAGTCCACCGTGTATTCGCTGCCTCGAAAGACTTCGGTGTGGCCCTTCTGGCGACCAAAGCCTTTCACCTCGGTGATGGTCATGCCTTCGATGCCGAGCTCGCTGAGGGCGTCTTTTACTTCCTCCAGCTTGAACGGTTTGATGATGGCCTCGATTTTCTTCACGGTGTGTTCAAATCATTGCATGACACGGTTTCAACTCTGCCGCCGGCCACACGCACGATGCCTCGCGCAACAAAACTCTTCCGACCGATGAACTCGACGGAATGCAACCGGCGAGCCGCGTTAAGCAACGCCGATGCCACGATGCCGGCGTAAAATATGAATCTCAAAAAACATCGGGTTTTTCAGTGCTTTTTTGCGAGTGATAAATTTTTTGATTCGATTCGATGAATCAAATGCTGTGCAGGCTTGAGCAAACTGGTTTTTTTTGACCAGCAGCGAATCGGCAGTGCCTTTCACGACTTCAACACGCGGAAATCCACATTTGCCTCACGTGAGTCCAAACTTCTCCAGAGCATCCATGTTTCACACGTGGCGGGCTTTCCACGCACAACGACGAGGGGCAGTCTTGTAACTTCGCAGAATCCGCCCTCGTCTGCGGGTTTGACTCAACCGCATCCGACATGAAAGCCCTTCGCTCCATCCCCGTGCTTATTTGCGTTCTCATTCTTGTTTGCTTCGCCTTGCCTTGCTTTGCCGCCGACGCGCCGAAGCAGGGTTCCAAGCCGAACGTGTTGTTCATCGCCATTGACGACCTGAACCACTGGGTCGGCTATCTCGGCCGCAATGCGCAGACGCGGACGCCGAACATTGACCGGCTGGCGTCGCGCGGGGTGCGGTTCATGCACGCCTACTGCGCCGCGCCCGTGTGCAATCCGTCGCGCGCGGCGCTTATGAGCGGGCTGCGGCCCTTCACGTCGGGCGTGTATGAGAACAACAACGACTGGCGCACGGTCATCCCGGAGAACCTGCCGCTGACGACGCAGTTCCGCCAGGCGGGCTACTTCGTGTGCGGCGCGGGGAAGATTTATCACGAGGCCTACAAGCGGCGCAGCGAGTGGGATGATTATCTCGAACGCGAGGGCGGCAATCCCTCGCCCGCCGCGGGCCAGAGCGACGGCGTGGGCGGCATCAAGTTCGCGCCGATTGACTGCAAGGACGAGGACCTCGCGGATTACAAGATCACGGATTACGGCATCGCGCAGCTCGGCAAAAAGCACGACAAGCCGCTGTTCCTCGCGGTCGGGTTGCACAAGCCGCACCTGCCGTGGTTCGTGCCGCGGAAGTATTACGACCTGTTTCCGCTTGAAGACATCAAGCTGCCGCCCTACTTGGAGAATGATTTGGACGACATCCCGCCCGCCGGCGTGCGCATGGCGAAGCCCGAGGGAGATCACAAGAACATTCTTGAATCAGGCCGGTGGAAGGAGGCCGTGCGCGGCTATCTCGCGGCCATCGCCTACACGGACATGAACGTCGGCCGCCTGCTCGACGCGCTCGACAAGTCGGCGTATCGCGACAACACGATCATCTGCTTCTGGGGCGACCACGGCTGGCACCTCGGCGAGAAGCATCACTGGCGGAAGTTCGCGTTGTGGGAGGAAGCCACGCGCGCGCCGCTCATCTGGGTCGCGCCCGGCGTCACCAAGCCCGGAGGCGTGTGCGAGCGCACGGTGGATTTCATGACGATTTACCCGACGCTCACCGACTTGTGTGGCATTCCGACGCCGAAGCACGTCCAGGGCGAGAGCATTCGCTCGCTGCTCGTGAATCCGCAAGCCGCGTGGGACAAGCCGGCGCTGACGACCTACAAGTTCATGAACCACGCCGTCCGCAGCGAGGGCTGGCGCTACATCCGCTACGCCAACGGCGACGAGGAACTCTACGACGAGGCGAAGGACCAATACGAATGGACGAACCTCGCCACGAAGACCGACTTCACGGACAGGAAAACAGAGTTGGCGAAGTATCTGCCAAAGGAGAACAAGCCCGACATCGGCGGTCGCGGCGGCGCGGAGGACTTCGGCGACAAAAAGAAGAAGGGCAAAAAGGCAAACGAGAAGTGACGTCTTGCCGCGTTATCTCGCCGCGGTCTTGGGCGCACCGATGCAGAAGAGGTGCGAGCCGCCGCGCAGATAGATTTTGCCGTCGCTGATGGCGGGCGAGGCATAGGTGGGTTCGCCGAGTTCGTTCTTCGCAATCAATTCAAAATTCTTGCCCGGCTTCACCACGTAGGCCACGCCGTCGTCATTAAGGAAATAGACCAGGCCGTTCGCCGACACGAGCGAGGCGTGGCTGCGGCCTATTTTCTCCGACCAGAGCGGCTCGCCGGTCTTCGCCACGAGGCAGTTCGCCATGCCGGTGTCGCCGACCACGAGGAAGTAATCGCCTTCGCTGATGGGCGAGGGCACGTAAGAAACCATGCTGGCCTTCGTGTGATGCCACGCGACCTGCGGATGGTCGATCTCGGCCTGATGATAAATGTCACCTAGGTCGCCGCTGCCGTTGTGGCGCAGGCCGAGCAGGTGATGCTCGGGAAACCCCGCGGTGAGAAACAACAAGTCGGCCTTCTCGTTGTAAACGAGCGACGCGACGTATTGCTCGGTCGGGCCTTTGAGATACCAATGGAGCTTGCCCGTGTCGGGATCGTAGCTCGCGGTGGATTTGTCGCCCGCGAGAATCATCTGCGTGCGGCCCGAGAGCTGCCGGATGAGCGGTGCGCAATAGCTGCGGGTGTGATTGGGGCGCGGCACCTTCCAGAGCGTCTTGCCCGTGGCCTTGTCGAGCGCGGCGATGTAAGAATCGCCGTCATGGTCGCCGTTCACAATCACTTTGTCGTTGTGCAAAATCGGCGAAGTGCAGAAGCCGTGGACGCTCTTGAAGACGCCGGGCCGCGCAAGCCACTGCTGTTTCCCGTTGAAGTCATACGCCGCCACGACCATGTCCTGCACGTCGAGGAACGCGACGTAGATGAGCTTGCCGTCGGTGGCCGGCGTGCTCGAAGCGTGGCTGTTTTCGCGGTGCTTCTTCTCCAGCGGCGATTTCACTACCGTCTGCTCCCAGAGGATTTTGCCGGAACTCTTGTCGAGGCAAAGCAGGTTGCGTCCCTCGGTGTCCGCCACGGCCTCGACGGTGAAGAGCCGGTTGCCCCAAATGATGGGCGAGGCGTGCCCGGTGGCGAGCGGCGTCTTCCAGAGCACGTTCTCCGTGCCGCTCCACTTGACCGGGACGTTTTTTTCAAGGCTCGTGCCGTCGCCGCGCGGGCCGCGCCAGCCCGGCCAGTTTTCAGAGCGAGCGGAAAGAGCGAACACGGCGAGCGCGGCGCAAAAAACGGCTGAAGTGCGGATAAATTGCATGGCAACTGGACGAAAGCCGGGCGCGGCGTGTTCGAGCGAGTTCCATTCCCAGTGAAGTGAACTTTTCCTTCGCGTCTTCGTGCATTGGTGGTTCAATGGGCAAAATGAAAAGTCACTTTGCCTTCGTCGTCGCCGCATTGCTTGCTCTTCCCGGCTTTTGCGCCGAAAAAGCAGCCAAGAAAGCCCCGCCGCCGAACCTCCAGCCGAATCCGAAGAAACTCAACCCGCCGCCCGGAGTCGTCGTGCCCACCGCGGTGAAGGCGGATCTCGCCGCAGGCGTGGACGCGCTGGGCAAGGAAATCGAAACCTTGCGCGCGTCGTTGAAGTCCAAGCCCGCACTGCTCGCGCTGCTGCCCGACGTGCAGATTTACCAC
This sequence comes from uncultured Verrucomicrobiota bacterium, assembly GCA_964589935.1. GTDB lineage: Bacteria > Verrucomicrobiota > Verrucomicrobiia > Limisphaerales > VHCN01 > VHCN01. The sequence goes on from CAZPVD010000008.1 coordinate 10,699, forward strand.
AACGCCGTCCGCTACGCGCTGGAGGACGACATCTTCACGAGCACCAACCAGTTCAACTCCGCCCGTGCGTTGCTCAAGACGGGCTCCGAGCGCGCCAAACAGCTCGCCGCCGGCAACGCGCCGTGGAACACGAAGGCCGGCTTGCTTGCGCTCAAGAAGGAACTCGAAGGCAAGGCCAAGACGCCAACCACCCTCACGCACATCCCCGTCGTGCGCGGCTACGTGTCGAAGATTGACGGCTCGGTGCAGCCTTACGGGTTGAAGGTGCCTATCACTTACCTCACCGGCGATGACAAGCCGCGCCGGCTCGACTTCTGGCTGCACGGGCGCGGCGACACGCTCAACGAGATTGCGTTCATCGAAAATCAGCAGCGTGGCAACAGCTCATTCATGCCCGAGGACTCGTTCGTGCTCGATCCCTACGGCCGCTTCATGAACGCCTTCAAGTTCGCGGGCGAGACGGACGTGTGGGAAAGCTACACCCACGCGGCGGAGCACTACCCGATTGACCGCAACAAGCTCGCCATGCGCGGCTTCTCGATGGGCGGCGCGGGCGCGTGGCACCTTGGCGCGCATCACGCGGATCAATTCGCTTCCGTCAATCCCGGCGCGGGTTTTGTGGACGTGAAGAACTACCAAGCGAGCGCCATCGAGAAAGCCGGCGGGCTTGCGGCCATCCCGTGGTATGAGCAAAAACTCTGGAACCTCTACGACCCGCTGGCGTGCCCGATCAATTTCGTGAACACCACACTCGTGGCCTATAGCGGCGAGGACGACGCGCAGAAAGTCGCCGCCGACATGATGGGAGACGCGCTGCTTAAGGACGGCGTGAAAATGACCCACATCATCGGCCCCAAGACCGGCCACGCTTACGAGCCGGAAGCGAAGAAAGTCGTCGCCGGCCTCGTGGATGAGGCGACGAACAAAGGCATCAACCACCAGCCAAAGAAGGTCACGCTGGTGACGCACTCGCTGAAGTTCAACTCAGCGCATTGGGTGACGATTGATGCGATGGAAAAGCAGTGGGAAGAAGCACGTGTAGATGCGGAGATCATCACGCAAGGCGACGTTTTTCGTGTCGTGGTTAAGACGCGGAATGTAGCAAGGCTGGGATTATTTATGGGAGTTCCACAGTATTCAGCTCTCGGGGTCATCATGCAAAACCCTGGTAAGAGATGTGTGATCGACGGACAAGACCTAGGAGATGGCTTTGTCGATACGGGCAAAGCCGTAGTGTTCTTGAAAGCCGCACCGAGCAAAATCAACGGTAAGTGGTTTCTTGACACGCAATGGCATCCTGACATCAAACGTCACAATCTCCAAGGCCCCATTGACGACGCCTTCATGGACTCATTCGTGATGGTGCGGCCCACGGGCCAGCCGTTGAACGCCGCTGTCGGGCAGTGGGCGAAGACTGAGCTGGCCGAGGCCGCGTTCCACTGGCGGCGCTACTTCCGCGGCGAAGCCCCCGTGAAGGACGACTCCGCCATCACCGACGCCGACATCGCCGCCAGCAACCTCGTCCTCTGGGGCGACCCGTCGTCGAACAAGCTCCTCGCTCGCATCGCCGACAAGCTGCCGATCCAGTGGAGCGCGAAGGAAATCAAAGTTGGCGACAAGACCTACGACGCAACGAAGAACGTGCCGGTGTTCATCTTCCCGAACCCGCTGAACCCGTCGCGCTACGTGGTCATCAACAGCGGCTTCACCTTCCCGCAGTTCGCCGCTGCGTCGAACTCGCTCCAGACGCCCAAGCTGCCCGACTGGGCCGTGCTCGACCTCAGCGTGCCGCTCGCCGAGCGCGTCGCCGGCAAGGGCGTCGTGGACGCAAACTTCTTCGGCGAGAAATGGGAAGTGCTGCCCAACACCCGGTAGAAGCCAACGTGAGGAGCCTGGCTTCTCTCAAATCAAAATGCGTATCTCCGATTTCCGAATGAATGGAGCCACTCCACGCCGGTTGGTTTGGCGGCCCTGCTGGCTTGCCTTGTCGGTGATGTGCGTCTCCGTCGTTTGCGCGCAGGACGCAAAAAAAGCCGCGAAGGCCGTCAAGCCCGCCTCCAATCTTCCACCGAAGCACGATCCGCCGGACCAGCCCTTCCGCCGCGCGCCGATGGCGCTCGCGGGGCGCAGCGTTCACATTCCGCTGGCGACGAATTTTCACATCGCCTTCGACACGGAGCTGTTGCGCGTCCACACCGCGTGGGAGGGCGAGACGCTGAACCTCTTCGGCCCGCCGCATCACGGCAGCGCGGAACGCTGGCTCTGCACCGTCACCGGCACGACGCTCTGGGGCAACCCGCCGGTGCTGCCGTGGCAGGTGACGGATGTCGTCGGCAAGCGCGTCGTGGATGTGTCGTTCAGGCAGCGCTTCCGCGGCATCAGCACCAAGGGCGGCGTGTCACTGCTCTACGAACTGACGCCGCGCGAGAGCCAGACGATCCGCATCCACGAGTCGCCGCGGCTCGAACACATCGGTGAAACGCCCGTGCTCCTGAGACGCTTCGAGATTTCCGCCGCGGAGGAAACGCTGGAATTCCTCGCGCATTCCGAGGCGGGGCACGTGCTCGACCTGCCGAAGACTTCCGCCGCGACCATTCTCCAGCGCGAGAAGGATTTCCTGCTCGTCGCCGCGCGCGGACGGCCCGTGCTCGCGTGGAAGACCGGCATCGCGCCCGCCGATTACACGCTGGAACTCATCGTCGAGAACAAGTCGGAGCCGCAGATCGAGCAGCGTAAAATCCAGCGCGAGGAGGCGCGCGCGTTCCTCTCGATTCCGCCGCACGCGGCGGACATCGCGTTCGAGGTTTGCACCGTTGTCTGCAAGTCACGCGAGGAGGCCGAGCAGCTCGTGCCGAAGCTCGTGCCCGTGCGCGTCGCGCCGTCGCGGATGGAATTCATCACAAACAACGAGAAGGACACAAACGCTCCGCCGGCAAAAATTCTTGAAGGCGACAAAGCGTTTGCAGCGCGCGGCGAAGGGGATGACTTCTACAAACTGGAGCGCTTTCCCCTGCCCGCCGGTGCCGACCTGAAAGTGACCGGCATGGACTGGCTGCCGAACGGCGATCTCGCCGTCGCGACGTGGCCGGGCGACGTGTGGATCGTGCAGGGCGCGGGCGGCGATCCGGGCGCGGCGACGTATCGGCGGTTTGCGCGCGGCCTGTGCGAGCCGGGCGGGTTGAAGGTTGTCAACGGCCAGATTTACGTCGTGCAAAAGTGCGAGCTGACGCGGCTCGTGGACACCGACGGCAATGGCGAGGCCGATTACTTCGAGTGCGTGTCGCAGGGCTGGGGATTCATCGGCAACTACCATCATTTTGCGTTCGGCCCGATGCTGGACAAGGACGGCAACCTCGTGATGGTGCTCGACGGGCAGCGCGGGCTTTACGACGTGCCGTTCATGGGCTGGGCCGTGCGCGTGAAGCCCGACGGCAGCGACTTCGAGGGCTTCTGCCGCGGCCTGCGCGCGCCCAACGGCTTCGGCGTGTTCGGCCCCGACCGCGATTTGTTCGCCACCGACAACCAGGGGCAGTGGCTCGGCGCGTGCAAGCTCATCAACCTGCGCGACGACCGCTTCTACGGGTTCCCGAGCGCGACGCCCGCGCCGGAGGATGAGTTCCGCGAACCGAAAAGTTTCTCCCCGCCGGCCGTGTGGTTCCCCTACAAGATGGTGCGCTCCGCCAGCGGCATCGCGACCATCGAGGACGAGCGCTTCGGGCCGTGGAAAGGCCAGATGCTTGTGGCCGACTTTCAGAACTCCGTCGTCGTGCGCGTCGCGCTGGAGAAGGTCAACGGCGAATGGCAGGGCTGCGTGTGGCCGCTGCTCAAGGGCTTCGGCTCCGGCGTCAACCGTCTCGCCATGGGCGCGGACGGCCGCCTCTACGCGGGCGGCGGCAAGGGCGGTCACTGGTCCGGCGCGCTCGGGCCGCGGATGTATTCGCTCGACCGCGTGGCGTGGACGGGCAAGGTGCCCTTCGAGGTGCGCGAAGTTCACGCCACGCCGGCGGGCTTCGAACTGGACTTCACGCAGCCGGTGGATGACAAGGCCGCCAGCAACCCCGACAGCTACGACGTGGCGCAATACACTTACATCTACCACGCCATTTACGGCTCTCCGGAGATTGACCACGACGGCAAGAAGGACAGCGCGACCGCCATCAAGATCACCAAGGCCGCCGTGTCCGCCGACAAACTGAAAGTGCAGCTCACGCTCGAAGGATGGAAGCCCGGTTACGTCACGCTCGTGCGCGGCCTCGACGTGAAGAGCGCCGAAGGCAAGCCCCTCTGGCACGACACGTTCTACTACACGCTGAATCAGATTCCGAAGTGAGGCGAACGGATCAAACGGATTCCTCTGCTTGCCTTGTCATTTCTTGCCGGGAGGCGCGGAGGTGAAAACCTTGGTGTCCACGAGCGCGAGAGAATGGTTTGAACCGGCAGCAATCGCGATCACGCCTTTCAACCCCGCAGGCACTCTTGATTGGCCGGCGGAATTATCGCCCCACACCACAACCGTTCCGTCTTCCCGCAACGCCACGGTATGATTTGCTCCGGCAGCGATGGCTGTCACTCCGCGCAGGCCGGCGGGCACCGTCGTTTTTCCGAACTCCTTCTTTCCCCATGCAACGACTACTCCGTCATTTTTCAAGGCCACGGTGTGGGTGTTTCCCGCCGCCACGGCAGTCACCCCGCTCAAGCCGACGGGAACCGTTGATTCGCCAAAATCATTCTTCCCCCACGCCACCACAGTTCCATCCTTTTTCACCGCCAAGACATTGCCTGTTCCCGCTCCAATCGCCACGACGCCGTTCAACCCCGCGGGCACGTTTGTTTGTCCGAACACGTTCCGACCCCACACCGCCACCGTCCCGTCGCCCTTTAAGGCCACGGTATGATAATGCCCCGCGGCGATTGCCGTCACGCCGTCGAGTTCTAAAGGCACCCTGGTTTGTCCGTAGTCTCCGTATCCCCAAGCCACGACTGTTCCACCCTCCTTCAACGCCACTGTGTGGGCGTATCCTGCGGCAATGGCCTTCACTCGCTTCAAATCATCAGGAACAAAAGCATTCTCAGGACGGCTGCCTATCATCACCACTCCCCATGACAGCATCGTCCCGTCACCCATCAGGGCTGCGGTGTGGAGATGTCCCGCCGCGAGCGCCTTCACGCCACTCAACGGCTCCAACCGGAGCGCGACGGGGTTGGCGATTGCGCTATACGGCGCAACGCTCGTCGGCAACCCGGTCACCTGTCCTTTGCCATTGTGTCCCCACGCCACCACTGTGCCTGTGTCTGCCGCCTGTGCGGTGGCGATTCCAGTCAATGTGCAGACAATGAGGAGCAGCGGGAACTTTTTCATAGGTATTTGCCTTGTGCGTCGCGTTTCACGTGAAGTGCCAGTCGTGGGAATCAATCCGGCGTCGAGTCATGATGGAATCCCCGCTGCTCATTGGTGATTGGCAAATGGACTACACGTCGCATCCAAGCGCGTCAACATTTTACCGTCCCACCGTCAAGTCATGATGCTACTTGCCCGCACCCGGCTGGCGCGTCATCCACCAACATTCTTCAAACGAAGGTGCCCGCGAAAGAGTTCGTCTGACTTGCAGCGAGCTGCTGACGAAGCCATGCTTCCGTCAAAGCACAACATGCACCGTGACACGCACATCTTTCCGCGACTGCATCGTCGCGCGTTCCTCGGACGCGCCGGGCTGGGCGCGATGGCGCTGGCCTCGTTGCTCGACCCGCGCCTCTTGAGGCTCGCGCAGTCCGCACGGGCAGGCGAACAGCTTCCGCGCTGGCGCGGCGTTGTGGACCCGCCGCATCATCCGCCACGGGCGAAGCGCTGTATCTTCCTCTACATGTCGGGCGGGCCGTCGCATCTGGAGACCTTTGATCCCAAGCTCCAGCTCGCCAAGCTCGACGGCCAGCCCATGCCGGAAAGCTTCACCACCGGGCAGCCGATTGCGCAGTTGCAGGGCGCAAAACTCCTTTGCTGGCGTCCGCAATTCTCCTTCAAGAAACACGGACAGTCCGGTCAGGAAATCACAGAACTCTTCCCGCACATCGCAAGCGTCGCCGACGATATCGCCATCGTCCGCTCGATGCACACGGACGCCATCAACCACGACCCGGCCCACACGTTGATGAACACGGGCACCGTCATCAGCGGGCGGCCCAGCATGGGTTCGTGGGTGCTCTATGGACTCGGCGCGGAGAGCGACAGCCTGCCCGGATTCGTGGTGCTGACCTCGACCGAAGGACGCAGCCCGCAGCCGATTTCCACGCGCATGTGGCACAGCGGTTTCCTGCCGAGCCAGTTCTCTGGCATTGAGCTGCGCGCGAAGGGTGATCCCGTTCTTTACGTCCGCAATCCCGCCGGTGTTTCCGCGCAACAGCAGCGCGACGTGGTCAACACCGTGCAAAGCCTCAACCGCCTCGAAGACGCGCAGGTGGATGACCCCGAAATCGCCGCCCGCATCGCGCAATACGAGATGGCCTTCCGCATGCAGGCGAGCGTGCCGGGCCTCATGGACATTCGCGACGAACCGCAAAGCATCCTCGACCTCTATGGTGCGCGGCCCGGCGACGGCTCGTTCGCCTCGAACTGCCTGCTGGCGCGCCGCCTCGCGGAACGCGGCGTGCGCTTCATCCAGCTTTACCACCGCGACTGGGATCATCACAACGACCTCGTCAAATTCATCCGCGGCAACGCCGCGAGCGTGGACCGCGCGACCGCCGCGCTCGTCGCCGACCTCAAGCAGCGCGGCCTCTTCAAGGACACGCTCATCGTGTGGGGCGGTGAATTCGGCCGCACGCCGATGGCGCAGGGCAACAAGGGCGGCACGGGCCGCGACCATCACATGAAGGGCTTTTCCATGTTCCTCTGCGGCGGCGGCATCAAGGGCGGCGTGACTCATGGCGCGACCGATGAACTCGGCTACAACGCCGTCGAGGACCGCGTGCATGTGAACGACCTGCACGCGACGCTGCTGCACCTGCTCGGCATCGAACACACCCGCCTGACCTACCGCTTTCAGGGCCGCGACTTCCGCCTGACGGACATCGCGGGCGAAGTGGTGAGAGGGATTCTTGCATGAAACAAAATCGCTTCGTTGCCGTCACCGTTTGTGCTATCTGATGAACTAAGCATGATGAACTGCCCCGGTCCAACCGGCCCGCACACGCGCGCGACGACGCGGCGGAATTTCATCCGCAATGCCGGCGCGGGCTTCGGGATGGTGGCGCTCGCCTCGCTGCTGGACCGCGACGGCCTGCTCGCCGCCGACTCCAAGCCGCCGCACGCGTCGCGCACGGCAAATCCGCTCGCGCCGCAGCCGCCGCACTTCGCTCCGCGCGCGCACAACATCATCTTCCTCTTCATGTCGGGCGGACCGAGCCACGTGGATTTGTTCGAGCCGAAGCCGGAGTTGGTGAGACTCGCGGGGCAGCCGATTCCCGAATCGTTCGGCTCGTTCAAGACGCGCCGCGCCGTGGCGAAGAATTCTCTCATGCCGTCGCGCCGGCCCTTCCACAAGCACGGACAGTGCGGGATGGAAGTGTCCGAGTTCCTGCCGCACATCGCGTCCTGCGTGGATGACCTTTGCCTGTTGCGCGGCTGCCACGGGGACAGCGTGACGCATCCCGAATCCGTGTATCTGATGAACACCGGCTCGATCCTCATGGGCAGGCCGAGCCTCGGCGCGTGGACGGCTTACGGCTTGGGCACGGAAAACCAAAACATGCCGGCGTTCGTCGTGATGCCCGACCCTTCGGGCTGGGTGAAGGGCGGCGCGCCCGCATGGGGCAATGGTTTTCTGCCCGCAGCGTTCCAAGGGACACTCCTGCGCGGCGGAGATTCGCCCATCCTGCACCTCAACACACCGCCGGGAATTTCCGCCGAGCAACAGCGGACGACGGTGGACTTCATCAACCGGCTCAACCGCGCCGACCTGCGCCCCGGCGAGGAGGATTCGCCGCTCGCCGCTCGCATCGCGGCCTACGAACTGGCCTTTCGGATGCAAAGCCACGCGCACGAGGTCGTCAACATCGGCGGCGAGAGCGGGCCGACGCGCAAACTCTACGGACTCGACAGCCCGGTGACGCGCGAGTTCGGCACACGCTGCCTGCTCGCACGCCGCATGGTCGAGCGCGGCGTCCGCTGCGTGCAGCTTTATTGCGGTGACACCAACGGCTGGGACGGTCACAGCGACGTCGAGGGCAACCACTCCAGACTTTGCGCGCAGAGCGACCTGCCCATCGCGGGATTGCTGAAAGACTTGAAGTCGCGCGGCCTGCTTGACTCGACGCTGGTGGTTTGGGGCGGCGAATTCGGGCGCACGCCGATGAACGAGGGCGGCACCGGCCGCGACCACAACCCGCACGGCTTCTGCATGTGGCTCGCCGGCGGCGGCGTGAAGGGCGGCACCATCATCGGCTCGACTGACGCGGTCGGTTTGCGCGCCGAAACGGAGAAGACGCACGTTCACGACATCCACGCGACGCTGCTTCATTTGTTGGGACTCGACCACACACGCCTCACGTATCGGCACAACGGCCGCGACGAGCGCCTCACCGACGTAAGCGGAGAACTCATCTCGAAGGCGCTGGCTTGAATGGCGTGGCGCGTCTGGAGATTCCACTTCCCCCTGCCCTGCCCCGCGCCTAATCTCGCGTCATGCAACCGCGCGAGGCCACTTCGCAGGTGCTCCAGAGCGTGCAGGCGATCATGGAAGCGCCGCTGCCGCGCGGCTATCTGAATTACACCGGGCGGTTGCTGCTGCGGTTCGTCTTCACGGTGCAAGGCTTGAGCGCGTTCGCTTTGATCACACTCGGCGTTGCTGTGACGAAGTCCAGCATCGCCCCGCGCGTCATCGGCCCGCTCGTGCGCGCGGAAATCCGGCGGGCTGGCGTGCGGTTGCTGCCAGTGGTGGCCTTCATCGGCGTTGCGCTCGGCCTCGTCATCATCGGGCAGACGGTGTCGCTGCTCACGACGCTGGGCCAGTCGGATTTCATCGGTAAGGTGATGGTGACGGTTGTCGTCCGCGAACTCGGCCCGCTCGCCGCGGCGCTGCTCGTGCTCGCGCGCGTGGGCACCGCGACGGTGATCGAGCTTGGAACCAGCCGCGCCAACGGCGAGGTCGAGGCGTTGGAGGCGCTGGGCATTGATCCGATTCATTTTCTCGTCGTGCCGCGGATGATCGGCATGGCGGTGAGCATCTTTGCTTTGACGGTGTATCTCATCATCGTGGCGGTGCTCAGCGGATATGTGTTTGCGTTCCTGCAAGACGTGCCGTTGCTGCCCGGGGATTACTTCAAGCAGCTTGCGGGCGCGCTGTTGTGGGAGGATTTTGCGCTGCTCGCGCTCAAGACCGCCGGGTTTGGCGTCATCATCGCCATCGTGACGTGCTTTCAAGGGCTGGCGCAGCCGTTGCGCATCGAGGAAGTCTCCGCCGCGACGACGCGCGCGGTGCTGCACAGCGTCGTGGCGTGCGTGCTGCTCGACGCGCTGTTCATCATCGTCTATCTCGTGATGTAAATGAGCGACGCCGCAACCACTCCCGAACTGCTGATCGAACTCAACTCGGTCACGGTCACGCCTTCGCCGCTCGACGGTGCCGCAGCGGTCGAGGATGTGAACTGGCGCGTGCAGCGCGGCGAGTGGTGGGTGATTGGCGGGCCTTCGTGGTCGGGGAAAAGCGACCTGCTGCAAACGGCGGCAGGCTTGATGCGGCCCGCCAGCGGAACGCACCGGCTGTTCGGGCGTGACATTGATGACCTGGACGAGGATGAGTTTCTGCGCGAGCGGCTGCGCATCGGTCTGGTGTTCGAGAACGGCGGGCGGCTCTTCCATCATCTCACCGTCGCGGAAAATGTCGCGCTGCCGCTGAGTTATCATCGCAACCTCGACGTGTCCGACGCAACGGCGCAGATCAACACCGTGCTTGAACTGACCGATCTCGCGCGGATGGCGGACGTGTTGCCGGGCCGCATCGGCCGCGCGTGGCGGCAGCGGGTCGGCCTTGCGCGCGCGCTGGCGCTCCGGCCCGAAGTGCTGCTGCTGGACAATCCGCTCGGCGGCCTCGACTGGCGGCAGACGGTGTGGTGGCTGGAGTTCCTCGGCTCACTCGTCGCGGGCCATGACTTTCTCGACAAACGGCCGCTGACGCTGGCCGCGACCACGGATGATCTTCGCCCGTGGGTTACGCACGGACATCAGTTTGCCATGCTAAAGGAAAATCGGTGGCTTGCGCTCGGTGGGCGGGACTCGCTCGATCCAGTGCGCGAGCCGGCCCTGCGCGAACTGCTCGCCGCCGATCTGCACGACGCCTGACATGCAAGACCTCACACCCCAACTCCGCACCCGCCTCGGCCGCGTCGAACGCGCGGTGGGTTTCTTCGTCGGCTTCGCCACGCTGCTGCTGGCCGCCGGCTTCTGCTACTACGTGTATCACACGGCCCAGCGCAAAGGCTGGTTCGACACCAAGGTGCGTTACTACACCTACCTGCGCAGCGGCGTGGGATTGAAGCCCAAGGAAACCGTCAAGCTGATGGGATTCGACGCGGGCGAAATCACCGACATCAAGCCGATGCCGCCGGAATCCGGCTATGAAGTATATGTCGAGTTCGTGCTGCGCCATCCCAACGAGGGTTACATCTGGACCGAAGGCTCGCACATCAATGTCTCGTCCTCGGGCGTGTTCGGCAGCCGTTTCCTCGAAGTGACCAAGGGCACCAACGGTTACCCGACGTATTTGTTCCAAGACTTGCGCGAGATGCCGCTCGCCGAACTTGCAGCGACATTTAGCGAAAACTCCTTCGCCTTTGCGCAGGATTACTTCAACGCGGCGACAAATCGCATCGCCGAAACCATCAAGCCCGTTGGCACGAACCAGCTTGCCGCGTTGCGCGAGGCGAATATCAAGACGGTGAAGGTCTTCAACACGCGCACACAGTCGCGCCTGCCGACCTTCATGTGGTATGACGCGCCCTATTACGAGACGGCCGCAGCCAGCGGCTACTACGTGCCCTACGTCCACAGCGGCCCCAAGCCCAGCAAGTATTATCTCAATGCCCGCGAAGCCGCCGTGCTGAGTGAAGTCATTGAAGACGTGACCAAGCGCGTCAAGGACGCCCTGCCCGCTTTGCTCGCCATGACCAACCAACTTTCTGGCGTGTTGAACAACAGCCAGACGCTGCTCTCGAACGTGAACCATTTCATCAACGAGGCGCGCCCGCTCACGATACAGGCATCCAACCTCCTCGCCGGCGCGCAGCCCACCGTGCAGAATGTCGGTCGCATCACAGCCAACCTCACCAACGCGCACGGCGCGCTCGGCGATTGGATCATCACCGCCAGCCTGGAAAAACAGATCAACGACACCCTCGCCAGCGCCCGCGCCACGCTCGGTTCGCTCACCAATACCCTCGCCTCGACCGCGGGTTCAGCCACCAACACCATGAGCAACGTCAACCTCACCCTCGGCGACGCACGCACCCTCATGCAGCACGCGGACACGAACATCGCCTACACCGTCCTCGAATTGAGCAAGACCCTCGACAACCTCGCCGGCATCACCGCGAATCTTCACAGACAGGTCGAGGCCAACACCAACATCGTCAGCGAAATCTCCGTCTCCATCGTCCATGCCGACGAACTTCTGCAAGGATTGAAACGCCACTGGCTTCTTCGTTCCGCGTTCAAGACAAACGCACCACCCAAATCGCCTCAGCCATCGTCGAAGTCAATCCAGCCCGGCCTGCCGCCAAAGAAGAATTGAGGTAGGGCCGCGCTGCTGCGCGGCCGCGGACGACCAGCAGGTCGTCCCTACCGCGCCAACGCATCCACTTCTTGCGCCGTCAGCTCGCGCACCGCACCTTTCGCAAGAGAGCCAAGCAGAAGTGGACCGACGGACACTCGCACGAGCCGAAGCACATTTATGCCGAGCGCGGCAAGCATCCGCCGGATGTGACGGTTGCGGCCCTCGTCCAGAACGATTTCGAGCCACGAATTCTTCCCGCCGCTACGCAACAATGAAGCCCGGTGCGCCGCAAGCAATTCACCTTCCTCGCGCACGCCTTCGGTCAAGCGGCGCAGCAGCGCATCATCGGCCACGCAATCTATCTGCACGTGATACGTCTTCTCGATGCGGCTCGCCGGATCGGTGATGCGCGCGGCCCACGCGGTGTCGTTCGTGAACAGCAGCAAGCCTTCGCTCGCCTTGTCGAGCCGGCCGACGGCGAACAAGTGACTTTCACCGGAATGGCCCGCGTTCTTCAGGCAATCAAACACCGTCCCGCGTCCTTTCTCGTCACTGGCGGTAGTCACCAGCCCGCGCGGCTTGTTGAGCATGAGGTGGATTTTCCGCCCGGCTTCGATGCTCCGGCCATCCACATCGAGACGGTCGCGATCCAGTGAAACGCGCTGCTCGGCATCGCGACAAACTGCGCCGTTCACGCGCACACGCCCGGCGTGGATGAGCTTCCACGCCTCGTTGCGCGAGCAGAAGCCGAGCTTGGACAACGCACGAGCCAACGCCGCGTGCTTCGCGCCATCTCGGATTGGCTTGCCTTCTCGCGAATGACTGGTTTGGCGTTGCACTTCGGCAAAGGTATCGCGACGGCTCGGCGTGTGTCGAACACGCGTGAGGCTGGTCTTTGGATTTTGCGTGGACATGCAGCGGTGCGCGGCGCGAAATTCACCCATGCCGTTTTACGCCGACCTGCATGTGCATTCGCGGTTTGCGCGCGCGACCAGCCGCGACCTCGACCTGCCGCACATGGCGCTGTGGGCGGCGAAGAAAGGAGTGGCCGTGCTCGGCACCGGCGACTTCACGCACCCGAAGTGGTTCGCAGAGATCAAGGAGCAGCTGGTGCCCGCCGAGCCGGGATTGTTCCGCCTCAAGCCGCAGTTCGAGCAATGGTGCGCAGAACAATTTCCCGCGTTCGCGGCGCAGCCCACTCGCTTCCTCCTGCAAGTCGAGATTTCGACCATCTACAAAAAAGGCGACAAGACGCGGAAAATTCACCACCTCCATTATATGCCTGATCTGGCAAGTGTGGAGCGGTTCAACGCGCGGCTCGGGCGCATTGGCAATCTCGCGAGCGACGGACGGCCAATCCTCGGCCTCGACTCGCGCAGCCTGCTGGAAATCACACTCGAAGCCAGTGACGGCGCGTTCCTCATTCCCGCGCATATCTGGACGCCGTGGTTCGCCGTGCTCGGCTCGAAGGGCGGCTTTGATTCCATCGTGGAATGTTACGGCGACCTCGCGCCGCATATTTTCGCGCTGGAGACCGGACTCAGTTCCGATCCGCCGATGAACTGGCGGCTCTCGCAGCTCGACCGCTTCACGCTCGTCTCAAACAGCGATGCGCATTCGCCGGGCAAGATTGGCCGCGAGGCGTGCGTGTTCGATTGCGCCTTGGATTATTGGGCGATGCGCAACGCGCTCATGACCGGACGCGGCTACGGCGGCACGGTGGAGTTTTTTCCAGAGGAAGGGAAATATCATCTCGACGGCCACCGCGCGTGCGGCATCCGCTGCGAGCCGGACGAAACGAAACAGCACGGTGGAATCTGTCCCGTCTGCGGCAAGGAACTGACCATCGGCGTCCTGCACCGCGTGGGTGAACTCGCCGACCGGCCCGATGGCGGGACGCGCGAAAAGACCGCGCCGTTCCGCAGTCTCGTGCCGCTGCCGGAACTGCTCGCGGAGATTCATCGAGTTGGGGCGGGCAGCCGCAGGGCCACCGAAAATTATGAGAAACTGTTGAGCGCCGTCGGCTCCGAACTCTTCATCCTCGAACAGGCACCGCTCGACGAATTGCGCAAAGCAGATTCCGCACTGCTCGCCGAAGGCATCCGCCGGATGCGCGCGGGCGAAGTCACCCGCGAGGCGGGCTACGACGGCGAATACGGCGTGATCCGAGTGTTCAACGAAGCGCGGGCCTTCTGAGCCGGGCGCTTGTTCAATGTTTATTGCCGGTTGAAGCGGTGGACCCGGCCGAACTTGTTGTATTCCGAGACGAAGATGTCGCCGGCGGCGTTGAAGGCCACGCCGTGCGGCGCGGTGACGAAGCCGGGCCGCCACTTGGCCGGCTCGAGGTTGTTGTTGCCCGTTTCGCCCTTCGTCTCGTTGAGGCCGAGGCGGGCGACGAGTTTGCCTTCCTTGTCGAGCACGCTGACTTCGCCGCGGATTTCTCCGACGAGCGCGTAGTCGCCCTGCACGGCAATGGCGGCGGGCGCGAGCAAGTCCTTGGCGACGACGCCGAGGAACTCGCCGTCGGTGGACAGATGCACGACGCGCAGCGCCTCGCGGTCGCAGCAGATGAGGCGGACGGGGGAGAAGCGGGTGTCCACGGCGATCTTGTGAAGCGTGGTGAAGTTGTAGGGGGGCTTCTTGCCGCCGAAGGACTTGAGGTATTTGCCGGTCTTGTCGAAGTGATGGATGTAGCTGGTGGAGTAGCCATCGGTCACGAACCAGTCGCCGTTGGGCGCGACATCCATGCCGGTGAGGCGGACGAAGGACTTGCCTTCATTGGGATTGGGGACGATCTCGCCCTTGTCGTTCTTCTTGGTGTTCTTGGGCACCTTGGCCTTGAACTCCTCGGGGATGGCGGACGCGGGCACTTCGATCACTTTCTTCCCTTCGAGCGTGAGCTTCAAGATGGTCTGGCCATCGGCATTGAGACGAGGGCCGTAGATGAACTCGCGGCCATCGGCGTCTTTGTGAATCACGAAGCCGTGGAAATCCGGTGGCGCGTCCGGCACGTTGCGGAGCCACTTGCCCGCCGGCGAAAACACCATCAAGCCCGCCTTCGGGTCCATGACGCTGACATAGACCTCGCCCTTGGAGCTGACGGCGATGTCGCCGTGCTGGTTGCCGAGCTGGGGGCGGCCTTCGGGGAGCTGGAGCCAGTCGGGGACGACTTTGTAGTCGGCGGCGGACGCGTTGCCCAAAAGGGCGGCGAGGGTGAGAACGGCAAGAATGTTTTTGCGCATGATGATGACGTGTTGGTTCAAATGGACGTTGCCCGTAACGGAAAACAAAACCGCGCCCCGTGTCAACGCTGCCGTTGCAGAGCAACAGCGGACGTTACTTCTGACGCTTTGCCGGCGCGGCCTTCTTCTTCGGCCTCAAACTTGAAGACTTCGTTGCGTCACTCCCGGCGGAACGGCGCAGCATATTCTTGATGACCGATTCGTATTCCTGAATGAACGCGCGCGCGGGCACGCGATGAATCGCCTCGCCAACCACATCGAGCGCCAAGTCCTCGAGCTTTTTGAAACGGACGCATGACTTGCCCATGTCGAGCTTCTTGCCGGTCTTCGCCCACGCCTCGCGAAACCACCGCTCACGCTCCGAGTGGCCATAGACGCAACCCAGATACAAGGACATGTGATTCTTCTGCGACGCCAAGCTGACAAACGGAAGCGGCTGCTTCGGGTTGCAATGATACCCCGGCGGATACACCCGGTGCGGCACGTAATACCCGATCATGCCGTATTGCATCCCCTCTTCGTAAGTGGGATCAAGGTTCTTGAGAATGGCCGCACGCACGCTCTCGATGGCGGCGCGGCGGTCGGCGGGTAACTCGGCAAGATACTGCTGAACAGTGGTCGCCTTGCTTTGCATAAGTGCGGTAAGCCTAGTCAAAGCGACTCGCACGCGCAACCTCCAGAGCGCGACTCTGAGACTCGCAGCAGCTTCGCAGGCTGGGATGCTGAGGGAAATTTCACCGCTCTTCGTATTCGGACGCGTCACGGTCCACGGGCCCGCGCTCCAAAACAGGTGCGGCTGCGATGTGTCAAGGCACTCCCGTTTCCACGACCGGCCAGTGAAAGCGCGCCCGTTCCATCTTGTGTCCTTGGTCAAGGCTTATCAATTTCGTGCTCCTTGCCTTTTCCTTTCCCAGGTTTGGAGGGTTTTTCCGGCGGCGGCGGCTTCGTCGAAGGGTCAACACCTTCGCGCGGCCATTCTTTGCCTTTGCCCGGCGGGCCGACGTTGGATGGTAATCGGGGTGGTAATCCTGGATCCTCGCTTCGATCCGGTCGGGGTGAAGGCGCCACCTTGGGTTGGTCTGAGCCAATGAAGGGCTTCCCCTTTTCCGCCGGCTCATCATTCCGGCGCTCCACTCCGCGAGGGACAGGCGTCTGGCGCATGGCTTCATGGATCGGCACTTGGCGGACTTTCTGGCCTGTCGCCTTCTCAATCGCCGCAAATCCGGGGCCTTCGTTGATCATGACCTTCCGGGGCGCAGAACCACCGACGCTTCGTGTCTCCGACTTCATGTTATTGATGACGGTCGTCTTGTTGATGATCGTCGTGTTGTTCACGATCACGGTGGACGGCCTCACCGGCTCATGAAACCGGCCAATCTCCACGAAGAAGAAGGGCGGCGCCGGCACACTGACGAACAAACCGACCCGTGGCGCCAAAGGCGCCCATCCGATGTAACCTCCACCCACACGCCAGGAAACCCAGGCCGGTGCCCATTCGGTGTCCGAAATCCAAACCCATCCATAATAAGGGTGACGGACCCAGTATCCGTAGTGGTAGCACGCCCATCCCCACGGCTCATCACTTGCCCAATACCAACCGCAGTCCGTCCAGACCCAGTGGCCGTAACAATACGGCTGCCATTCAACGGCGACACTGGCGGGACGCCAGCAGCGCCCGTAATTGTCCACCTCAACCCACACACCATGTGCCGACAGTGGCGCGTAAAAATCCGCCTTGGCCGTGATCTGCACTGACGATGAGATCACCACGTCCGCCCGGGTGCTGAACACTCCCAGACACAGAGCGCCCACGAACCCGATCACAACCGAGTTCAGCCAAGTTTTCATAATCAGCCCTTTCGTTCCGTAGATACGTCTGCCACTACACAAACCTACGGCTGTCCGCGAACTTGGCAGGTAGGAAAGCACCCCATCCAAATTCAACTGACTTGGATTTCAGCGAAATCAGTCGGAAGAATTCTCCGAGGAAATCGAGGCACTCAGTAGCAACAGCAGGACATTCCGTGCGTCATGGAGATTGCGAAAAAATTCGGGCTGGAGCTTCTACTGCCGTCCGGAGCGTGATTGCGACTCTAATTGAACTCTGTCGATTACAGGATTGCCAGATCGGGTTATTTGGTTCCAACTCGGCGGAAATGATCGGAGAGATTTAGATGTCCTTCCAAACGTGGTCAGCACACCTCTTGCAGCAGGTCAGAGGAGTGAATCCGTTTGACGGAGACTGTCTACCAACGCGAGTCTCTCTGTTCGGATTCGGGCGACCGACCTTACCGTTTCCGCATCTGTGGAATTACAAAAACCCGATCAAGATTTTCGAGACCTTCTACTGGGATGCCGAAAAGGAAACGGGATCAGGAAAACACAATCGCCATATCTATGTGGCAGGATTGCCGCCCGTATTGCTGACTCGCGAGCCAGCCGTTATCAAAGCAGTGCTCGGTGCCACCGGCGATAAACCCGGCCAGTTTGATCGAGATCAAAGCCCGATGGCAGGCATCGCTCGCGCAACCGGCAAGGATTCGCTGTTGTATTCCAACGGCCCGATGTGGCGACGACAGAAAAGGCTGTCCGCCGAGCCATTCAGTCGCGCCAATCTATTTCAGCCGGAAAAGTTTCATGGCTTTGAGCAAACATTCCGCAAGACGGTTGCGGAAAGACTCGAAGCGCTCCGTTTGCTTCAGCAGGCCAGCGGCAAGAAAGTAAGCCGGATTCACCTCGAACCCGAAATCAAAGTCGTGATGCTTGAGATGCTGGTGAATAATTTTTTTGGCGGCAGCGTTTCCGAAAGTGAATTGCGCAATCGTTTTGTTCCCGCCCTCGAAATGCTGATTGATCACATGATCAGCGACACGGTCGCGCCAACCACCCTTGCGATTTGCCGGACGCTCACCGGCCGCAACGCGATTCTCAAACAAAAGATGGCGGACTACGAAGCCTTGACCGACATCGCGCTGTCTGGGCGCACCAAAGGTCTCGGCTTATGGAAACAGTTCCAATCCGACGCCACGGATGACGCGCTGCGCAGCAACATCCGCGTCTTCCTTGCCGGTGCCATGGAGGCCACGACGTCATTCGCGAGCTGGGCTATATCGCATCTATCACACGCACCCGATGTCCAGGAGCAAATCTATGCGGAGGTGAAAGAGATGAACGCCTATGACCCCGATAATCTGGCCAGCGCAGCAACCCTCAACCGGGTGCTTGAAGAAACATTACGTCTGACGCCGGCACTTTATTTCCTCCCGCGCCGCGCCTCAGTTGATATCTGGATTGAAACGGCAGATCACCGGAAGATGCTTATCCCAAAAGGGACTCAACTTCGCCTCGATGTGTGGCATGCAAACCGGTGCGAGGAGTTTTGGGGAAAAGCGGTGTCCGGTTACCCCGCCGAAACTTTTGCCCCGGACCGGTGGGAGGTTCTTGCCCAAAAAGGAATCACCGCAAAAGACATCCTTCACTTTGGGTTCGGGCATGGACCGCGTTTCTGTCCGGGAAGATATTTAGGGCTGCTGGAAGTCGGCCTGGTCGTGGGAGCCGTCGTGAAAATGTTTAAATTCACCGCGGTTGATAAAGAAACGCAGACGAAAGCCGGTGTCTCCACCAAGCCCGCCGACGCGGTGCTCGTTGATTTGGAACTCAGGACGTGACGCAACGACGCACTGGTGGCCGTCTGTAAAGACCCGCAACCGCGTTGCGGTTGGAAATGATTTGCGGACGGCGCGGGCGCGTGGCGGTGTGATGAAATCGAAGCGCGTTCGAGCGCGAACACAGGCCGGGCCCAGCCGCGGCATGTCAGCCAAAAAGATTCCCGCGATTGAATCGCCAGATCGCGATTGCCATCATACCGCAGGTGATCGCGAGCAGGATGCCCATTGTCGGAAGGATTTCAAGAAGCGTGTTGCCGGCCCAGAGCACCTGGCTGAAACCCTCCATCGCCCAATACGTGAGCGTGAATTTCGCGAACTGCTGCATGAATGGCGGCATGAAACTCACCGGAAACCATGCGCCGCCGAGTGCGCTCATCGTCAGCACGAGGAATGTCGCGAGGCCCATCGCCGATTCGGGCGTATCGGACACCGACGCGATGAGCATCCCGAGGGCGGTGCAGGCGGCGGCAGCGGCCGTCGAGATGATGATGAGATTGCCCAAGTGACCGATGACGTCGATGCCGTATAGCAGGCTGCCAGTGGAAAAAACCGTAATGAGCTGCACGACACCGAGGACGACGCCGAAGAGGAATCGGGACCACAAGATCTGTGCGCGCGTGACCGGAGCGGCGAGCAGCCGTTGAAAGATGCCCGCCTTGCGCTCCTCGAAGAGTGATGTCGCTGCGCCATTCAGCGCAAACATCAGAAACATGATCGCCCAGCCACCGACCACGCGCGTGGCGGCAGGACTCTTCACGCTTTTGCCGATGACCTGTTCCGTTTCGATATTGACGAGACGGGAAAACAAATCGCCTGCGGGGCTGTTCGTTTGTCGCGAGGTCGCCGTGTTCAAACGCGAAAATCCATAATCGCCGTTCGCAATGCGCTCCTGAATTGTTTCTTTGTCGCCGCCAAATGCGTTGGCGATCGCGCTGGCGATCGCCTCGTTGAAAGTGTCGATGCCTTGCTGGCCAATGAAACGCTTCGCGCTCTCCTGCAGTGATTGTCCGAGCAACTCGGGGACGTTGGAGAAAATCGTTTTTTGCAGGATGCCGTTGACGGTCTGTGTCTCGATTTCGTTGACAGGGTTCGCAAGGATTTTCAGGTGCAGGCCCAAACCGGTCTTGGGAACGACATCGGCGGGGATGACGAGCGCGAAATGCAGATCACGGTTGCGAATCATCGGCCGCACATCGTCCTTCCGGAGCGGGCGGGTGGAATGGTCGGCGTTGACGAACTGCGTGACAATGTGGAACGCCTTTTCAGCTTCAAGCGCTGCCACGAGCCTTTTTGCCGCGGGATGGTCGCTTTCATTGACAACCGCGAGGGGAATGCCTCTTGGGCCGGACTCCTTGCGATTAAGCCCGAACACTTGTCCAAAAATGTAGATCATCGCGATGGGCACGATGAATGTGAGAGCGAGTGCGGTTCGGTTGCGCAGGTAGCGCGCGAAACCTTTATAGAGCAGAACGCGGATCGAGTTCATGGTTATTCGCGGAGCCTGTGGCCGGTGAGATGGAGGAATAGAGCTTCCAGCGTGGGCCGTTCGTGGGCGAACAGCCGTGGCGAAACATCGTGGCGCTCCGCCAGCGCGTAAAATTGCGACAGCCGAAACTCCGCACGCGGTTCGAAGCGATGGGTGGACGAATCGGACGTGACCGAGCCATAATCAGCGAGCGTGAGGGCAAGCGCATCTGTAACAGGTGTCGCGGGAAACGCAATCGCGTCATCGAACGGCAACCGGGCGAGCAGTTCGTTGAGCGTGCCGAGCGCGAGAATTTTCCCATGATCAATGATGCCGATGCGCGGGCAGAGTCGCGTTGCCTCCTCCATGTAATGCGTCGAGTAGATGATCGTGAGACCTTCGCGGTTCAGTTTTTCGAGGAAATCGAAAATCGCGTTGCGCGATTGCGGGTCAACACCGACGGTCGGCTCATCGCAGAGCAGCAGCTTCGGCCGGTGGAGCAAGGCGGCGATGAGGTTGAGGCGGCGCTGCATTCCGCCGGAAAACGTTTTCACCAGATCCCGTCGGCGATCCGTGAGCTGCACGGCTTCGAGCGCTTCGTCAACGCGCGCGCGCAGCTCGCCGCCGCGCAGGCCGTAAAGCTGGCCGAAAATCCGCAGGTTTTGTTCCGCGGTTAGATCGTCGTATAAAGCAAGGTTTTGGGGAACGAGACCGAGCGAGGTGCGCGCGGCAACATTCGTGGCAGTGAGCAAGGTGCCATCAAGCGAGATCGTGCCGGCGTCCGCCGCTCGCAGGCCTGCGATGAGCGACATCAGCGTTGATTTTCCCGCGCCGTTGGGCCCCAGCAGGCCGAAGAACTCGCCGCGCGCGATTTCGAGCGACACGCCGTCGAGCGCAGTGAGTGCACCGTAGCGTTTGGTTACGGTTCTAATTTGAAGCATGTTGTCGCGCTCCTTACGTCGTCTCCTACGGGTTGAACAATTTTGCCATCTTCGCCTTCACCGCTGCATCCATCTTGATCAGCGGCGGCCAGGGGCGTTTGAAGCCTTCGCCCGGCAATTTCTTCGTCGCGTCGATGCCCAGTTTGCTGCCACTGGCGATTTCGCTCGTAGCGTGGTCGAGCACGTCGGACGGGCCTTTGGTGAAAATGCTGTCGCGTTGCGGGTCGGTGTTGGCGCAGAGGCGGAAGAGGACTTCGCTGGTGTTGTGCACGTCCACGTCGGCGTCCACCACCACGATGTATTTGGTGAACATCATCTGACCCATGCCCCAGAGGCCGTGCATGATTTTGTAGGCCTGCATCGGGTAGGTCTTCTTGATGCTCACGAAGACGAGGTTGTGGAAGACGCCTTCCGCCGGCAGCGCGATGTCCACGATCTCGGGGAAGTTCATCTTGAAGATGGGCAGGAAGAGTTTCACGGACGCGCCGCCCATGTAGAAATCTTCCATCGGCGGCATGCCGACGATGGTGGCGGGATAGACGGCGTCCTTGCGGTGGGTGATGGCGGTGACGTGGAAGACGGGATACGGCTCGGGCAGCGTGTAGTAGCCGGTGTGATCGCCGAACGGGCCTTCGTCGCGCAGCGGCTCGGTCGGGTCAACGTAACCTTCGATGACGAAGTCGGCGTTGGCGGGAACTTCGAGGGCGTTGGTCTCGCACCTGACGAGTTCGACGGATTTTTTGCGGAGGTAACCGGCGAGCAGAAATTCGTCGAGGCCGTCCGGCAGCGGCGCGGTGGCGGCGAAGGTGAACACGGGATCGCCGCCGAGAAAAATTGCGACGGGCATGCGCGTGCCGGTTTCGTAATAACGTCGGCCGTGGCGCGCGCCGACTTTCTGGAGTTGCCAGTGCATGCCGGTGGTGCGGTCGTCGTAAATCTGGATGCGATACATGCCGACGTTGCGCTCGCCGGTGTCGGGGTCGCGCGTTACCACGCAGGGCAGGGTGATGAAGCGTCCGCCGTCGAGCGGCCAGCACTGTTGAATCGGGAGATTCAGCAGCGTGGGCAGCGGCGAGGATGGAGGATGGAGGATGGAGGATGGAGGATGCGACGCGCGGTTTTTGCCATCTTCCATCTTCGATCCTCTATCCTCGTCTTTGAAACGATGGATGACTTCCTTGCAGGGACCATCCTTCACCAACTTCGGTTTCGCATGGCGCAAATCCATTGCCTGACCGAGCAATTTCATCGTCTCTCGCAACGAAGTCGGCGGTTTCGCTTTCATGAGCGAGCCAAGTTCCGCGGCAACTTCGTCCACGGAATTTGCGACGAGCGACATCGCCATTCGTTTGTGCGAACCCATCGTGTTGATCGCGAGCGGGAACGGCGACACGACTCCATTCACCGTGGGCTTCTCGATGAGCAACGCCTTCCCACCGCCGGGCGATTTCATTTCGCGGTCGGCGAGTTCGGTAATTTCCAGTTCAGTGGCGACGGGCTGGGAAATCCTTTTCAATTCGCCTGCCTGATCGATCGCGTTGAGGAAATCACGGAAGGAATCAAAGGCCATAGCGGCGCGACGTTATCAAAACAAACTGCGAAAGCCAGCGAGTTGGCAGGATGAAAATTCGGCGGAGCCAGTGCGCCCCGCGTCAGCGGGCCATGCGCCTGATCGTTTCCTCCGCGCTGGCAAGCGTCACACCGAAGCGGTTCAAAATCTTCGGCCCGATTCCGTCATTTTCACGCAGCATGGCCAAAAGGATGTGTTCCGGGCCGGCCACGGGCGCGCCAAGGGCGTCGGCTTCCTCCGTCGCGCGCTGGAGCACATGCTTGACGACGGAAGTCAGGCTTGGCGGATCAATGCGCTGGAACGGCGGCCGGCTGCCGACCTCCTCCTCCACGGCGCGCTGCACAAGCGAGAGCGTCAGCCCGGCCTGTCGCAAGACGGACGCCACGGAGGGGCTGCCCTGTTCCGCAAGGCCGAGGAGCAAGTGCTCCGTGCCAATGGCGTGATGGCCCAATTGTTCGCAAGCCACGCTCGCATACTCGACCGCCTGCATCGCGCGACGGCTCATATGCGCCGTCAGCCCCGTGCGCGGCGCGTGATGATGTTTCAGCGGTGATTCGATGACGGCGGGCAACGACGTTTGTTCCGACTCTGTGACCGTAAGCGCAAAGGACGGCAGGCGCGGCTCGCGTTCCATCGGCTTCATTGGGGGCGGCGCGAGCACTTCGTCAAGTGCGACGGCGCGATGTTCCTCGGCGCTGCGATACGCGGCATCCACGAGCGCCATGGTCACGAGGTTGTCGCGTCCGCTGATGGCCGGCGCGGTGTTCGTCTCCAGCGCGATGAGCAACTGCGCCATCGTTCCCGCGAAAGCATCGGGGAACCAGCTCTCGCCCCACACGGGCCGGCGGAAACCCACGTCGCCCTTCATCGCAAACTGCATCGTGCTCGGCGACGTGTAAGGCGTCTTGACCCAGCCGAGTTCACCCATTGCAAGGCCGGCGAGTCCCTCGATACGCCAGCGAATCGAGAAGTCAGCGGGGCAGCCTTCCTTCGCCGGACCGGTCCACGTGTCGTCAATGCCCACGCAGCGCAGGCCGTCGGCATATTCGAGAATGTAAGTCGCAATGCCGTCGTTGTGCGGGAACTGCGTGCGCGGATCGGACCGCGTCGAACAGATGATCCGCTCCGGGTCGCCGAACCAGTAACGGAAACAGTCGAGATGATGAATGGACATGATGCGCAGCGTCACCCAGCCCAGGCCGGACTGCCATGGCATCCAGTGCGGGATGCCGCGCATGTCAATCGTCGCGAACACCGGGTCGCCGAGCGCGCGGCGGTTGAGCAGCGTGCGGGCGGCGCGCACGGACTGGTCGTAACGCATGTTCTGGTTCACCGCGAGAGTGATGCCAGCGGCTTCGCACGACTCGACGGCCTCGACGGCCTCGGCGTAGTTCACGGCGAGCGGTTTCTGGGCGAGGATGCCCTTCACGGTGCGGCGCGCGCACGCGGCCTTGATGAGCGCCACCTGCGCGTCCGGCGGCACGGCGATGTCGAGCACTTCGATGCTCGCGTCATCGAGAAGTTCACCAGCGGATTCGCAAACCTTCGCGATGCCGTGGCGCTTCGCCGCGGCCTCGGCGCGTTCGCGAGTGCGCGAGGCAATCGCCGCGACATTGAAGCCCGCCTTGCGATACGCCGGGAGATGGCATTCGCTGACGATGAAGCCGCTGCCGAGCACGCCAATGCGGAAGTCCTTCCGTCGCGGCATCGGCGGGTGAATCTGGAGTTCGTTCGCGTCCATCGGGCGTCGCGGAGCCTACCAAACCCGGCTCTGGTGTCCATCGCACTTTGTCTTCAAGCCAGCTTCTGCGCGCTCTTGAGCAGTTCCTGCGCGTGGGCAAGCACCTCGTCCACGCGCAGGGCGGCGAGTCCACCCACGTCGCGCACGAGGCTCATCTTGTCGCTCTTGGGATGCCACACGTGCTCGGCGGTGTCGCCCCACAACACAAGCCCCGGCAGGCCGAGCGCCGCCGCGAGGTGCGTGATGCCGGAATCGTGACCGATGAAGGCCTCGCAATTGAGCAGCCTGCGCGCGAGTTCGGGCAGCGGACGATTCTCGGCAAGCGCGACGCGCGACGACGGCAGGTTCGCCGCGAGCCGCTGGCATTTTCCCGTTTCAGCTTCGCCACCAACGAGCAGCACGTTCACAGGTTCGGTCGCGAGCAGCGCGGCAAGGAATTCCTTCCAGCGCCACTCGGGCCAGTTTTTCTTTTCGCTGCCACTGCCGGGATGCACCGCGAGCCAGCGGCCCGCCGCGGGCGCGTGGCCGTTCGTCGGAGCAAGCTGCAGGTGCGGCACGGAATCAGCGCCAAAGATTGCGAGCTGTTCCAGCGGCTTCAGGAAAACTTCCGTAGCGTGGACAGGCTGCGTTTCATCCGGCCGGTGCGTGCCGGCGATGAACTGCGCGCTCGAGCATCGCAGCACATTTTCCTGAAAATGCCCGTCCGGGTCGTAGAGGAACGACACGACAATGCTGAAGTCCTCGAAGTAACCGGCGAACTCCTCGTCTAGCGGCGCGCCATTCGCAAAGAACATTGCCAGCGCGCGCGACTCGATGCTGCGCAGGGCGTCCACGAGGCCGCCCGCGAGCGCCAGCTCGGCGATGCGCGGATAGCCCAGCACTTCGAGGTGCGTGTGGGGAAATTGCGCGCGCAATGCCGCGAACACCGGCAGTGTGAGAATGAAATCACCGATGGCTCCGCCGCGGATGACGAGGATTTTTCCGCGGGCCTTCATGTGAACCGGCGTTCGCGTCGCCATTAGAACTGCGTCAGCCCGAGCAGCACGAGCAATACTCCAAACGCCAGCCGCGCAAACGCGGCGTAGCGGATGCGCCCCTCCGTCGCCGTCACCCACTCGATCAAATCACGCAACCGCCACGGCGAAACCGTCCACCAGATGCCGGCGACGATCCACACATAGGCCATGACCGCGAGCACGAGCCGCCAGTGCGACGGGTTCCAGCGCTGCACGTCGAGGATGAGTTTTGCCGCGAGCATCAGCACCAGCGCTAGCCCGCGCACGGCGAGAAAATCCTTCACGTAGAGACACGTCGCGATGCCGAGCGCCACAAAGCCCGCGCTCAGGTAGGGCTTCATCCGGCTGATGTCGCCGTTGTTTTCCTGCCGCAAATAAAAAAGAAACCACGCCACCGCGAGCAGCATCAGCGACCAGCCCCACGCCTGCGAACGCGGGAACTTGCGCAGCCTGTCGCGGAATTGCGCGGGCTGCATCAGCGCGAACACCTGCGGAACCGCGTAACCGAGGCCGAGGAGGATGGACAGTTTGGAAAGGGTCATGTGGGTTGGGACGCGCTTCGTTTCAATCCAGATAAATCGCCGGGTCTCCGTAGAGCGTGCTGCGACTGGCGCGAACAATCTGCACGTCCATGAGCTGGCCGCGATGCCGCTCGCCGCCCTCGAATACCACGATTTTGTGGCAGCGCGTGCGGCCCTCGAAGCGCGCCGGGTTCTTGTGGCTCGGGCCTTCGACAAGAATCTGCATCCGCCGCCCCACGCACGCGGCGAGTTTGCGCGCCACGATTTCATCCACGGCCGCGAGCAGCCGCGCGTGACGTTCCTCGGTGACTTCCTCGGACACCTGATCCGGCATCGCGGCGGCGGGTGTGTCCTTGCGTCGGCTGTATTTGAAGACGTAGGCGTTGTCGAATTCAGCCTCGCGCACGAGTGAAAGTGTTTCCTGAAAATCCTCCTCCGTCTCTCCGGGGAAGCCCACGATGATGTCCGTGCCCAGCCCGATGCCGGGCCGCGCCACGCGCAGCTTGCGCACGATGTCGAGGAAGCGCCCGTGCGTGTAGCCGCGGTGCATGAGCTTGAGCACGCGGTCGCTGCCGCTTTGCACCGGCAGGTGCGCGTGCTCGCACAACTTGGGCAGCCGCGCAAAGGCTTCGATCAAATCGTCTCCGTAGCCCTTCGGATGCGGCGAGGTGAACCGGATGCGCTCCAGCCCTTCGATCTCGTGCACGGCCTCGATGAGCTGCACGAAGGCGGACTTGCCGTCGCGCGCCGGGATGTCTCGCTTGCCGTAGCTCGTGACAATCTGGCCGAGCAAATTGATCTCCTTCACGCCGCGCGCAACGAGTTCGCGGCACTCGGCAACGATGTCGGGAATCGTGCGGCTGCGCTCCGCGCCGCGCGTGTAGGGCACGATGCAGAAGGTGCAGTATTGGTTGCAGCCCTGCATGATGCTGACGAACGCGCTCACCTGCGGCGGCTTGTGACCGTCGCCGTTCGTTCCGTTCGCGCCCTTGAGCATGTGCTCGCGAATCTTCGCCTCGCTCCCCTGCTCTTCCGCCACATCAACAATTTTTTTGCGGCGGCCGGCGAACAAATCATCCAGATATTCCACGGCACGGTGAAATTTCTGCGTGCCGAGAACGAGGTCAACGTCGGGCAGCCTGTCAATCAGTTCGCGGCCGCGGCTCTGCGCCATGCAGCCCATGAAGCCCAGCACCACGTCTGAACGCCGCTTGCGCGCGGCGGCGGCGAGCGCGGTCATTTTGCCAATGGCTTTTTGCTCCGCGGCATCACGCACGCTGCACGTGTTGAGCAGGATGACATCCGCGGAGGACTCGCTGGGCGCGAGCGAATAGCCCTTGGCGACGAGTTGCGCGGCGACGGCCTCGCTGTCGCGCTCGTTCATCTGGCAGCCGTAGGTTTTGATGAAGACACTCGGCATGAAAACAAAACGGCGCGCAGCTTACCCGCCGCGCGCCGCGCCGGAAAGTGGAAAGGTTATTGAGTGGTATGCGACTTCAGCCAGTCCACATCCGTGCCGGGGCCGTTGGCGGCGGCAGAGTTGTCCGGACGGAGGACGCCGGGAATCGCTGCTCCTGTGGAAAGTCTGGTTCTAATCCATTTTCTGAAATCGGAGTGTCCATCGGCCCAGCCGAACGCCGTGGTGCCGTTGTGAATGGCCGCGGGTAAGTTGTCTGTAGCCCATGCTTGCGGTGTGGACATGTCCACTGCAAAGAAGCCGTCGTCAATGCTGTTTGGATCCTCGTGGAGGAAAACGTAGAGGCTGTCAGGCGTCCGCATGTCTAGCAACCGAGCGAAGACCTTGAACTGCTGTGCCGGAGGGCCGGGAAATGGATTGGGACGCAACCCGCCGTTCATCCAGTTATTCATGGAGACGCTGCGTGCAAAGACATCAACGCCGCCGGGATAAACCCACCTGTCAGAAGGGCAGCGAAAAATCGCCGCTGCTTGGGCATACCGTCCCAATTGCGCGAGCATGAACAAGTCGGTGTTCGTCTCGTAGCCAGCCACATAGCCGACGCCACCTGGACGCTCACCTGCCACACACCACGAGTTGGCCAAGTTTGCCGCGGTTAAAGCGGCTGCGCCTCCGTTCTTGCATATCCTGTCGTCGTAATCACCCGCATACAGCAGCCACGCCGTCATGAGTTGCTTGTTGTTCGCGAGGCACTTGGTGGCGTTGGCCTTTTCCTTGGCCTTGGCGAGCGCGGGCAGGAGCATTGCCGCCAGTATCGCGATGATCGCGATGACGACGAGAAGTTCAATCAAAGTAAAGGCGGCCTGCCTGACCACGCGGCTTGAATCGTAGCGATATTTCATCATGTGACGTTGCCCCGCCTGGGTTCGAGCGGGTCAGCGAGTTGACGCGGCCCAAGCGTGGCAAATTCAGGCGCGGCTTGGCGTGTTCCAGTTCTGCAAGGACGCCGCAACGGCATCCCAGTTTAGAATTTGCCAAGCGTCCGCGCCTTCCGTAAGCTGCGGGCATGTTCGTTTGCCGGAACACGACGACCACGATGTAGCGTTCGCGAAAATCTCGCGGACGCCCACGCCTCGCACTGACCGTCCGAGGCGTTTTTGTTTATGGACAACCACCAAGACACAAAGACACCAAGCGCGGCGAACAAAAATGATTCTTCCCGCCTCTTGGTGCCTTGGCGACTTGGTCGTTCAATCTGAAAATTCCTATGGAAGCCGACAAAACTGAAGCCCAACGCAAGACCCTCGACGACCGCGCAAAGATGACCGAGCTGGAGCGCATCCGGCACTCGTGCGCCCACGTCATGGCCACGGCCATTCTGCGCCTGTGGCCGGACGCCCAATTCGCCTACGGGCCGCCGGTCGAAAATGGGTTTTACTACGACCTCGAATGTTCGCATCGCATCTCGCAGGAGGACTTCGAGAAGATCGAGGCGGAGATGAAGAAGGAGATCAAGGCGAACAACATTTTCGAGAAGCTCGTCGTCACTCGCGAACAGGCCATCGCGGACGCGCAGAGCGGTCGCCTCGGCGGACTCGTCGAGCGGCCCGGCAACGCGAGCAAGTTCAAGCTGGATTTGCTCAAGCAGATTCCCGAAGGCGAGCCGATTTCCTATTTCAAGAACGGTGATTTCCTTGACCTCTGCGCCGGGCCGCACGTGATGCGCACGGGCAACATCGGCGCGTTCAAGCTCACCACCGTGGCCAGCGCCTACTACAAGGGCGACGAGAAAAACCCGCAGCTCCAGCGCATCTACGGCACGGCGTTCAAGAACAAGACCGCGCTCGACGAGTGGTTCAAGATGCAGGAGGACGCGAAGCGGCGCGACCACCGCAAGCTCGGCACGGAGATGAGCCTGTTCACGTTGGACCCGGACTTCACCGGGCCGGGCCTGCCGCTGTGGCTGCCCAAGGGCGGCGCGATCATCGAGGAGCTGGAGAAGCTGGCGAAGGAAACGGAGTTCCAAGCCGGCTACGTGCGCGTGCGGACGCCGCATCTGGCGAAGGAGAAGATGTATCGCACCAGCGGCCATCTGCCTTACTACGCAGAAAGCATGTTTCCGCCGATGGAGTTGCAACTTGAAGGCGCTGAATTGAAAAGGCGTGAAAACATTAAGGAGCGGTTAGCAAAGGAAATTGAAGAGATTAACGCAAGCTTGTCGAAGTTTGTGTTTCCGAGCGCTTGGGAGAAAAACCCGTTTCCAGATTCAGCTTGGGAGTCAAAATTCTCAA
Organism: uncultured Verrucomicrobiota bacterium; assembly: GCA_964589935.1. Classification (GTDB taxonomy): domain Bacteria; phylum Verrucomicrobiota; class Verrucomicrobiia; order Limisphaerales; family VHCN01; genus VHCN01. The sequence continues at coordinate 40,333 of CAZPVD010000008.1, forward strand.
CACAAAAGGAAGAGTTGGAGAAATCTTTGAGCAGCTTCAAGCGCGAGATTGCTCTCAGAGAGCAAATCAAGTCTGGGAATGTCGAACACTACTACCTCAAAGCCATGAACTGCCCGCATCACCACCGCATCTTTGCGGCGGAGCCGCGCAGTTACCGCGACCTGCCGTTGCGCCTGGCCGAATACGGCACCTGCTATCGCTACGAGCAGTCGGGCGAGTTGCAGGGCCTCATGCGCGTGCGCTCGATGCAGATGAATGACGCACACATCTACTGCTCGCCGGAGCAGTTCGCCGACGAGTTCCGTGCGGTGAACGAGATGTATCTGAAATACTTCAAGATTTTCGGCTTCGAGAAATACCAGATGCGCTTCAGCACGCACGACCCGGCCAAGCTCGGGCAGAAGTTCGTCAACGAGCCGGAGCTGTGGAAGCAGACCGAGGACATGGTGCGGAAGGTGTTGATTGACTCCGGCATCAACTACGTCGAGGTCGCCAACGAGGCGGCGTTCTACGGGCCGAAGATTGACGTGCAGGTGTGGAGCGTGGCGGGCCGGGAGTTCAGCATCGCCACGAACCAGGTGGACTTCGCCGTGCCAGCGAGGTTCGGCCTCACCTACCGCGACCGCGACAACTCGAACAAGACGCCGCTGTGCATTCATCGCGCGCCGCTCGGCACGCACGAGCGGTTCATCGCGTTCCTCATCGAGCATTACGCCGGGAACTTCCCGCTCTGGCTCGCGCCGGAGCAGGTGCGCGTGCTCACGCTCGGCAGCGCGGACGATCCAGCGAGCGCGCCGCTCGTGGCCTACGCGAAAGCCATCGTGCAGGAACTGCGCGCGAGCATGGTGCGCTGCGAGGGCGACTTCGGCTCCGACCCCATCAAGGCAAAGATTGCGAACGCCGAGACCGCGCGCGTGCACACCATGCTCGTCATCGGCGGCCGCGACATGGACGCCAGCCAGGTGAGCGTGCGCCTCCACGGCAAAGGTCCGCAGGGCGCGAAGCCGAAGGCGGAAGTCATCGCGGACATTCTCGCGGCAATCAAGGAACGGCGCGCGTAATCAAGCGGGCATTCGACACAGCGGATGAGCCACAGCTATTGGTCCACGTTTGTTGAGCTGATCGTCACGCCGTTCCGGCACGTGCCGCTGATCTGGGGCATCGTGCCGCTCTACTTCGCGCTGCTGTTGAACGAAATGACCTCGGCGAAGGCGAGCTATCGCACGGCGGTGCAGACCGGGTTCAGTTTCCTTTGGGCCGCCGCGCAGTGGATTTATCCCTACTTCAAGCCGCACACGCCCGGCGGGCCGCGCGTGGAAATCAACGCGATGCTGCCGGTCAACCTGCTCGTCACGTTCCTCGTGCTCGTGCTCGGCGCAATCGCGCTCTTCAGCGGCATCCGGCGCCGGTATCCGAAGCATGGCGCGTTCCTCGGCCACACGCGCTTCAGCAATTATTTCATGATCACGATTTTCCCGATTCAGGCGCATTACCTCGCGTGGACGTGGGACCGGCTTGCCGCCATCATCATCTTCGCCGTGCCCGTCTGGCTCGTGCTGCATCTCGGTTTGATGCCGGTTCGCGAAAGGAAGTGAAAGCGGGAACGCCCGCGAACTCAGCCGCGTTTCCGCCGAGCTCCGATCTGAATCGCTGCCGCCAACTCCAATCGCCGAAGCAACCGCTTCAAACCTGCAACCCGGCTTGTGTGGCGAGTATTTGAAATCCATGGCAGAAGGTGAATGCACGCAGCGCCGACAAACTCGGACAACACGCGCGCGTTCGATCCGGTTGATGCGTCGGCCCGACGCGGCTGCACGAGGATGATTTGCGTGCGCCTCGCCGCGGACGGCGGCAGGGCTTCGAGCACAAGGAGGGCTTGGTTGACCGCGCCGAGACGGTTCGGGCAGACGATGAACGGCGTCGCGCGCAGTTTCGCAATCAGGTCGCGCGCATTGAAGCCTTCGCCAAGCGGACTCAACAGGCCGCCCGCGCCTTCGATGAGAACAATGTCGTGACTTCGCTGCGCACGCCGGACATGTGTGAGCACTTCAGTCAGTCGAACGCGCTTACCTTCGCGCCGGGCCGCAAGCAGCGGCGCGAGCGGCGCGCGGAAATGCCAAGGGTTGATTTCATCCAGCGTCAGCGAGTCGCCAAGCGCGGCGTGCAACGCGCGTGCGTCGCCACGCCCGCCGGAGCAGAGCGGCTTGACCGCAGCTACGGAGAAGCCGCGCGCAAGCAGATGCCGCGCGAGCAGACACGTGAGCACCGTCTTGCCCACGCCGGTGTCTGTGCCGGTGATGAAGAAAATCTTTCCTGCCATGCGCGGGAATCCAAACACAAGCCGCCAGCTCTGCGCGATTCAAAACCTCGGCGGCTGGTCAAACTCCCCTGCCGCGCCTACTGTCGCGTCGTGGACACATCGCGGGCCGATCAACCAAACCTCGACAGCCACGGCAAGCGGCGGCTTCTCTGGCCGCTCTTGGTGATCGGCGCGCTGCTCGCCGTTTCAACATTGGTGCTGTTTATGAACGCGCTGGAGGAGTTGGAACCCCGGCCAATCGGCGAATGCTTCGCAGGCAACATCGAGGGACTCGGCGTGGTGCGCCTCCAACTTAAAATCACCACCACAAACGCCGAAGGCACCTGTCGGCTGCACGATGGCGTGGAGGAGGCAACTCTCGACGGACAACGTGCGGGCGGCTCCGCGTTCCGGCTGGTTTCCGTCGTCGAGAACCGCTTGGACGAGCGCACGAATGGAGTTTTTCAATTCGCTATCGCCGGTGTGCCGCCAGCGCTGCGCGGCTCGTGGATACCGACGGGCACGACGCAGAATGTTGTTGTTGAACTGTGCCACATTGCAAAGCTGATGAAACTTCAACGCCGCGTCGGCCTGAGCATCGCGGGTTTTGGCGGAACGAAGGATTTTTTCGCTGAATTTCCTGTGTTCTCCGATTCATCGCCTTTTCACGCGGACGTGAACCGCCAAGTGCTCGGTGAAATGCGCCGGCGCGAGGCGGAGTTTAATACTGGCGTGGTCGATCACATGTTGGAAGGCACCCGTGTGAGAAGTCCATCGTATGCCTGGGACGCATTCAGCCGGATCGAAATCGTTCACTCGTCGGAGGCAATCGCAAGCATGCGCGATGTGGAATACCAATACACCGGCGGCGCGCATGGCAACTCGTCGCACGGCGGAATGAATTTCATCGCAGCGAACGAAAAGGTGACACTCTTCAAGTTGGAGGATTTGTTCAAACCCGACAGCGACTGGCTGCGACGGCTCGAAAAGTTTTGTGTAACGGATCTGATGCGACAGGAAGCATCGAGCATTGGAGGTGAAGATCATCAATTCAATGCCGAGGAACTGGCGAATTTCACAGTGTCACCGGCAGGACTTCAGATTTATTTCTCCCCCTACGCCGTGGGCAGCTATGCAGAGGGCGCGTTCACAGTGCATGTGCCGTGGGAAATTCTGCGGCCCTGTCTGCGTCCCGATGGGCCGGCACAATATCTGACCGATGTGAAGCCCACCGCAAACTAGCCACGAAACAACTCCATCTGTTCGCTGCGGCCGGGCACGCGGAACGACGCGGCGGAAAGCGCCGGCCCTGCTTCGCCGATGCCTGCCTTGCGCCGCGCCACGTCGAACATCCGGCTGATTTGTTCCGCGAAGATACCGTCGCCCTCCATGCGCGAGCCGAAGTTTGGGTCGTTCAACTTTCCGCAACGCATCTCGCGGATGCGGTTGAGCACTTTGTCCCTTCGCTCGGGAAAGTTTTGCGCGAGCCAGTCTTCGAAAAGGTTTTTCACGCCGAACGGCAGCCGCAGCACGACGTAGCCGGCGAACCGCGCGCCCGCCTCCGCCGCGGCGGCGAGGATGCGCGGCATTTCGTGGTCGGTCAGCGCGGGAATCACCGGCGCGACCATCACACCGACGGGCACGCCTGCGTTGCGCAGCGCGCGGATGGCGGCGAGGCGGTGTTGCGGCTGCGAGGTGCGCGGCTCCATTTTCGCCGCGAGGTCGGCGGCGAGCGTGGTGACGCTGACGAACACGGCGGCGGCGTTGTAGCGGGCAAGTTCCGCAAACAAGTCAATGTCGCGCGTGACAAGGTGATTTTTTGTGACGATGCCGACGGGGTTGCGAAACTCAGCGAGCACTTCGAGGCAGCGGCGCGTGAGTTTGAGCCTTCGTTCGACCGGCTGGTAGCAGTCCGTGACGGTGCCGAGCGCGAGGACTTGCGGCTTCCACTTTGGCGACGAGAGCTCCCTGCGGAGCAATTCGGGCGCGTGGTCCTTCACCATGATGCGGCTCTCGAAGTCGAGCCCCGCCGAGAAGCCGAGATACTCGTGCGTGGGCCGCGCGTAGCAGTAGATGCAGCCGTGCTCGCAGCCGCGATACGGGTTGGCACTCGCCGTGAACGGGATGTCCGGGCTGTCGTTGTAGGTGATGAAGCTCGCGCTGGCGTCGCGGAAAAAGCGCGTCGCGCGCGCGGGGTCCTCGTCGGGGTTCCACTCGTCATCGCGCTCGAAATGCAGCGGCTCGAAGCGGTTGGCGGGGTTGTCCGCCGCGCCGCGTCCGTGGATGGAGTGCCCCGCGTTCATGGCAGAACTATTCTCCACGAGGCGCGCGCCGCAAGCTTTCTGTTGCAACGCGCGTCCTGCGGCGTTACGTCCGTTTTGCGGTTGCACTCCCCTTTTGCGCGGCTACATTCGCGACAGATGAACGGCATCTTGCAAAACCTGCGAGATAGTTCCGACGGCGCGGCCGCCTTGAATGACACCACCGCCGTCGCGCTCATCCTGCTTCTTCTCTTCATCATCGCGGTTGGTCTTTTTTTCCTCTCATTCGTCCGCAGGCACGCACGCGCGCAGCTCGAAAAAATCGCACGGGATGAAACGGAACCCCCGGCGGCGCGTTTTTCCGCGCAGGCAAGCTCGCCGCTGTTCGACTCGCCGTGCCGCTGGCTGGCGGTGCGCAGCGGCAACGCGCTCGAAGTGCAGCAGGCGCTGCATTTGAACAATCCCGTCGCGTGCTCGTGGGAGGAAGGTTTGGCCGAAGCCCGCGAACGGCGCCTCTTCATCTCGCCGCCCGTCGGCGAATGGGTTCTTGTCGTCGGCTCCGGCCTGCCCGATCCCGCCGAGGATGTAGATGTCTGCTTTCATTTTCTCCGCCGGTTGAGCCAGCAGCTCGGCCACGTGCAGTTCTTCAGCCTCAACCGCGCGCTGCATCATCACGCCTGGGTGCGGCTCGAAAATGGCCGGGTGCTGCGCGCCTACGCGTGGGCCGGCGAGACGCTGTGGAACGAAGGCCGCATGACGCTCGACGAGGCAGCGCTGGGCCTGCGGTGCTTCGGCTACACGGACGAAGCCACGCGCACGGATTTCAACGAGCAGGAACCGGCGGCCTTGAACGTGGAGAAAGTCCCCGCGCTCGCCGCGCGCTGGAGCCTCGACCCGACGGCGGTTGACGAACGCCAGATCGGCGGCGGGCCTGGAATCACTGGAGAATTCTCGCAGTCACAACCGTTCTGAACCCAACTCTGCAACACAACCCAACGCATGTCGCTCGAATCCGCCCTCGATGAATTCCCAAAAGATATTCGCCTCAAATCCGGTTTCACCGCGCAGGTGAAGCCGCTCGAACCCGGCGACGCCGTTGCGTTCCAACAGTTCTTCCTCGCGATGCCGCCGCAGGAACTGCTCTTCATCAAGCACCGCGTCACCGAGCTGCCCGTCATCCAGGAGTGGTGCGATGCGATTGATTACGGGCGCAACCTGCCGCTGCTCGCGTGGGCCGATGGCGGCATCGTCGGAGTCGCCACGCTGCACCAGCAGCTCGGCGGCTGGAAACGCCACATCGGCCGAGTGAGCGTGCATGTGCATCCCAAGCATCGCGGCCACGGCCTGGCGCGCGCGCTCGTGACTGAGGCCATCGAAGTCGCTCGCTCGTGCGGGTTGGAAAAAGTCGAGGCCGAGTTCATCGGGAAACAGGCGGGCGCGATGAAGATGTTCGGCCTGCTCGGATTTTCGCAACTCGTGAACCTGCCCGATTACGTCAAGGACATGCAGGCCGTCACGCACGACTACGTTCTCATGGGCCTCGACCTCGTCACGGACGAGGAATACGCGGGCATGGGCTGAGCGCATGAGCGTGCTGTTCCGAATCGCGGGCGTCTGCGTTTTGCTGGCAAGCTCAACGGGCTGCGAATGCGCGCGGGACTGCAGCCTGACGCACAAACTCTGGACCAGTCACACCTTCGAGTGCCGGCATGTCCCGGCCGTTAATCCCGAACTCAGGCTTTTTGAGGGAACGCAACGCGGCGATTTGCTCGTGCGTTACGATGAACTAATCACATCGAAGGATGACATTCAGCCGCGCGCCTATTGGCTTTACGAGAATTCACAGCGCGTGAACCGCGGCAGCAAGCCGCATTTCGTGCCTCTGGCCACGGCTGACGGACTTCAAGCCATCCCGGTGAACCCGGCTGGAGAAACTCAAGCCCGACACGCCGTCATCGCGCCGAAGGGTGAATCATTCACCTTGCACGAGCCCGGTCGCATACCACACGAACATCCGCTGCCGACCTATCGCGACACGCCCGCGCGAATCCAGCGGTGGGTGCTCACGCCGTTCGCCATCGCAGTGGATGCCGTGCAAGTCGGGCTGGTCGTCGGCACCGCAGGGGTTCTGGCGATCGCCTACAGCGGACCGGGCCAACTGTGATCCAGCGTGAAGCCTCCTGAAACCTGTCCGAACTGCGGCGCGGATGTGCCGCACAACGCGATGGCCTGCCCGGAATGCGGTGCGGATGAGAAGACCGGCTGGAATGACCGCGCGCGCGCGCAAAATCTCGACCTGCCCGACGACGAGTTTGATTACGATGAATTCGTGAAGGAGGAGTTCGGCGAAAAAAAGGAACACGCCACAAAGACCGAAGGCGTGAGCTGGCTTTGGTGGATCGTCGCGCTTCTCATCGTGGGCGGATTCGTTTTGGTGATGCTTCGCTGACGTTGTGAAACTTTTCTACACCGGCCCGCTTGTGAACGCGGAGATGCTTGTAGTGATGCTCGAAAAGCACGGCATCACGGCGACGCAGGAATTTGAAGATTCGGCGTTGCCCGACGATGGCGACTTAAACCGCGAGACCAAAGTGCTCGTGCCCGAAGCCGATTACGACCGCGCGCACCGGCTCTTTTACGAAGACAAGGAGAATGAACTGTGACAGCGAGGATGGAGGATAGACGATGGAAGATGGCAACACGCCTTCCTCCGTTCTCATCCTCTACAATCGCAACAACTCCTCTGCGTGCCGCCGCGCCGCCTCGCTCTGGCCGCCGAGCATGCGCGCGAGCTCCGTCACCCGCTCCTTTCCTTCAAGCTGCTGGATTTCCGTCAGCGTGCGCCCGGCCTTCACTTGCTTGGCCACGACAAAGTGGGTGGAAGCCGCCGCCGCGACCGATGCGAGATGTGTGATGCACAGCACCTGGCGCCGCTTCGCGATGGCGCGCATTTTGTCGCCCACCACATGAGCCGTTTCACCGCCGACGTTGGCGTCCACCTCATCAAAGACCAGCACGGGAATTTCATCCTCGGCGGCAAGGACGGTTTTCAACGCCAACATCACGCGCGCCAGTTCGCCGCTTGAGGCAATGGCCCGCAATGGCCGCGCCGGCTCGCCGGGATTCGGCGCAAACTGAAACTCAACCGAATCAACACCCGACGCCGAAACCGCCGCACCGGCAAGCGCCACGTCAAAATGGCTCTGCTTGAAGCCGAGGTCGTTGAGCTGCGCAGTCGCGGCCTTCGCGAGCTTGGGAATGACTTTGCGCCGCGCCTTCGTCAACTCCTGCCCGGCGCGGTGAAGTTCCACGTCGAGCTTTGCGAGTTCCGCATTGAGCCGCGCGAGTTCGCCGTCGCGCTGTTCGAGACTGTGCAATTTCCGCTTTGCCTCGTCGCCGAACGCGATGACCTCCGCAAGCGTCACGCCATATTTGCGCTTGAGCGAGTGGATGAGATTGATGCGCGCGTCCAGTTGCGCAAGCCGGGCGGGGTCCATTTCAATCGAACCCGCGTAATGCGAAAGCTCACTCTGCAATTCACGCAGCGCGCCGCTCGCCTGCTCGTGCAGCGCGACTATGTTCGCCGCACTGGAGTCCACCCGTTGAAGCTCGTGCAAGAGCCGTCCCACCGCACCGGATTGCGTGAGCACGGCGTTGTCGTTTTCGCTCAACAGCGCGAGCGCGCCTTGCGCGAGTTCGATCAACCGCGCGGCGTTGCTGGCCCGCTGATGCTCCTGCCCGACTTGAGCTTCCTCGTCCGCACTTAGGCGCGCGTCGGAGATCTCTTTCACTTGAAAACGAAGCAGATCGAGTTGCTGGGCGTAAGTTTTTTCATCCACGATCAACGCGGACTTTTCCGACTCGATCGCGACGCGCCGACGAACGAGTCCGGTGAAGGCCTCGCGCTGTGGCGCAAGGCCGCCGAAGGCGTCGAGGATCGCGAGCTGCTTCGGCGCGTGCAGCAGGGACTGGTGATCGTGCGGACCGTGGATGTCCACAAGCCACTCGCCGATGGACGCGAGCGCGGCAAGCGTGGCGGGCGAGCCGTTGACGAACTGCCGGTTTGCGCCCGCCGCGGTGAAGGTTCGCTTGAGCACGAGCTGGCCGTCCTCGCATGATTCTAGGCCGTTTTCTTCGAGGAAGTTTTTCAGCGGCGCGCGTAGGCTCGTCACGTCGAACACCGCCTCGACTGTGCAACTGTCCGCGCCGGCGCGCAGTAACGTGCGGTCGGCGCGCTCGCCAAGCACGAGGTTCAGCGCGCCGATGAGGATGGACTTGCCCGCGCCGGTTTCGCCCGTGATGGCGTTGCAGCCGGGCCGTAGCTCCAACGTGAGGTCAGAGACGAGCGCGAGATTTTTGATGCGGAGCGTTGTCAGCACGGCGGCGTTTCGTCAGTTGGTTTCGCTGGCCGCGAATTTGGACGTTGTGTTACCGTTCGGCAAAAGTTTTTTGTCGCTTCATCATCCGCATCGAATGGCATTTGAGTTCACTTTCCTCGGCACGGGCACATCCGTCGGCGTGCCGCTCATCGGCAAGGAGTATCCGCCCGAATACCTCGCGAACCCGAAGAACCATCGCACCCGCGCCTCGATCCATGTCGCGACGGACGCGATGCGGCTCGTCGTGGACACCACGCCGGAGTTCCGCCTGCAATGCCTGCGCGCGGGCGTCCGCTCGCTGGACGCCGTGCTCGTCACGCACGCGCACGCGGACCACATCATGGGCATGGATGACTGCCGGCGCTTCTGCGACGGGCCGGAGCAAAAGCCACTGCCCATCCACGCCGCCCCGCCGACGATGGACGTGCTGCGCCGCGTTTTCTTCTACGCGTTCCACGACGGGCCTCATCCGCGCGGCTACTTCGTCCCGGCGCCACGGGTGATTGAAGGGCCGTTCGAGTTGGGCGATTTGCGCGTGACACCGCTTGAGGTGATTCACGGCAAAACCCACACGCTCGGCTTTTTGTTCACGCAGGCCGGGCGCAAACGGCTCGCATACATTCCCGACGCCAAGGAAATCCCGATGCCGGTCGTCGAAGAAATCGAGGGCGTCGAAGTCGCCGTGATTGACGGCCTGCGCAAGACGCCGCACTGGACGCACATGAGCCTCGACGAGGCGCTCAGCGCCGCGCGGCGCATCCGCGCGGGCCGCACGTTTCTCACGCACCTCGCTGATTACTACGATCACGATGTTGATCAGGCCGAACTGCCGATGGGCGTCGAACTGGCGTGGGACGGGTTGAAGGTGAAACTTTGAACACGACGAGCACTCGCGGAGCATTCACTGCGGCAGCACTCCTGCTGTTTTCCGCCGCCTTCCCCTGCCCTGCCGCCGAACCGGGCGAGTCGGTCGTTGTCGTCTTCAACCCGCGCCAGCCGGAGTCTAAGGTTGTCGCGCGGCATTATGCGGAGAAACGCAAGGTGCCATCCGCACAAGTGCTGGCGCTGCCGATGCCGACGGGCGACGCCATCACGCGCGCGGAGTTTCGCGAACAGCTCCAAACACCGCTACTCAAGGCGCTGGAAGAGCGAAAGCTGTTCACTTTTGGCGAGAGTAACAAAGTGACGGCTGCGAAGGTGCGCTATCTCGTTTTGTGCTTTGGCGTTCCGTTGAAAATTTCCCACGATTCAAAACTGGACGAGCCAGCCGCCGAGAAAATCCCGTCCGCGGCACGCCGCAACGAGGCGGCCGTGGACAGCGAGCTCGCGCTCCTGCCGCTCGCCCGCGCGGGCTACATGCTCGCGGGGCCATTGAGCAATCCGCATTTCGGCACGACCAATGCCACTGCACTGCACCCGACGAACGGCATTCTGCTTGTCGCGCGGCTTGACGGCCCGACCGCGGACATCGCACGCGGCCTCGTGGACAAGGCACTGCAAGCCGAGACCGACGGACTGTGGGGCCGCGCCTACTTCGATGCGCGCGGGCTGACAAACGGACCTTATCTCCTGGGCGATGAATGGATTCGCGGTGCGGCGAACTCGGCGCGGCGGTTTGGTTTCGAGACTGTGCTGGACGACAAACCTGAGACGTTTTCCGCTGCATTTCCAATGAGTCACATCGCGCTCTACGCGGGCTGGTATGACGCAACCATGTCCGGCCCGTTTGCCCGGACGCAGGTCGAGTTCGTGCCGGGCGCGATTGCGTATCATCTGCACTCGTTTAGCGCGCAGACGCTGCGGACCGGCAGCGACCACTGGGTTGGCCCATTGCTCGCGCGCGGCGCGGCGGCGACGATGGGCTGCGTGGACGAGCCGTTTCTGACCGGCACGCCAAATCTGCACGTGTTCTTCGATCGGCTGATGCAGGGCTTCACGTTCGGCGAGGCGGCGTATGCGTCGCAGGCAGCGCTTTCGTGGCAGACAACCGTTGTGGGTGATCCGATTTACCGGCCTTTCGGCAAATCACCTCGCGAGCTGCATGAATCCCTCGCGGCGCGCAAAAGCCGGCTCCTCGACTGGTCGCTGATGCTCATCGTGAACCGAAACCTTGCGATGGGCACGAGCACCGCTGAAATGGCGGGCTTCCTCGAAGCCCAACCACAAATGCGCACAAGCGCCGTGCTGCTCGAAAAACTCGCGGACCTGTATCAGACGCTCGGCAAACCGTCGTCCGCCGCCGACACAACGGCGACGGCGCTACGTCAGGAACCAAGCCCGCAGCAGAAGATCCGCCTGCTGCTCGCGCTTGCGGAACGGCGGCTCGCGTTGCACGACGACGCGGCCGCGTATGATGCGCTCAAGCAATTGGCGGTCGAAGCACCGGACTACGCAGATCGCCGCGCCGTGCTGGAACGGCTCATCGGCCTCGCGCAAAAGCTGGGCAAGACCGATGACGCGACTCGATGGCAGGAGGAACTAAAGCGCCGTTAAGCGCATTCACGCGCTGTTTTGGAAACGGCTCAGTTCAGATTCATCGCGACTTTTTTGCGGAACTCATCCGCGCTCAATTTCCCGCCGGCAAATTCGTCCACGTCGGATTTTTTGACGCGCAGAGTGAGCGTGGCTTGACGCGGCCCTTCTTGCTGAGGACGCGGATATCTGTCGAAGACTTGGGCCGCGCCCGGCGCGGTGGGTCCCGGTCCGCCAAAACCAGCGCTCCATCCAGCCGTCGCTCCGGCTGTGTGATACGTCACTTCAAACGGCCCGCCCGTGCCGCCGCCGGCCTGCACCACGACGGTGATGTAATCCTCCGGCTTGAGATGCCGTATGTTGCTGGCGTTCTTGAGCGCCTCGACGAGCGATTTCTTGAACTCCTCGACCCTGCCAGCGTCGTATTTGAATTCCCCCCGGCTCTTGTCATTCCCGCCGGAATAATACGGATCCGGCAGCGTGGTGATGGTATAGGAACCGGCTCCGGGTTCGTGCGGGCCGAACAATTCGCGTTTGGTTTTTTCCCAGACCGAGTCGGGCGCCTGTTCCTTCTTTGGCTCCTCCGGCTTCGCCGGCGTGGGGGCCAGCGGCATGCGCGTGTTGAGCAGAAACAGCGCGCCGTAGCCTTCGATGAACATCGCCTGCGGATGCCGCGAATCGCCCGAAGCCATGAGCCAGATGCCCATCGCACGATCCGGTCCTTCCTGCCTTGTTTCGCGGCTCGTCTCCTTTTCGAACACGCGGGTCATGATGTTCAAATCCTCCTCCATCTCGCCTGCAAACTTGGCGTCGGTCGGCTTCGAGCTGACGATGAGCGTGTGCATCGGTCTCTGGGCAAAACGACTCATGCCAACTCCACTGCCGCCGCCCATGGCACGCTTTGGCGTCGTGGTGCGTGTCGGGTCGGACGAACCGCCGCTTTCACTTCCCGGCGGCGCAGGCGCGAACGCGGGAGTGGGAGACTTCGGAGCCGGTGCCGGCTTTGGCGGCGCGGCTTGTGCGATGCGGAACTGCACCGTGTCGGAATCCAATGCCTGCGCGGCCCGGACAAACTGCTCCCGCCGTTCATCAAACGAATGTTGCGCGACGTCGCGGGCCGATGCGACCTCAGCTCGGGCGCGCTGGAGTTGGGTTTCAGCAGTTTGCGCTGATGCCACGGCTGGCAGCGCGAACGCGGCGAACAAGGCGGCCGTTGGGATGAATGATTTCATGGGATGTGCTGGTTGGAGTTGAATGTTGATGATGGCTGCGAAAATCACTTGTTGCCCTGCGACGACGGCAGATCGGATGCCGGCTGTGCGATGCTCGCCAGCTCGCCAATCTGGAAGGCCGCGCTGCGAAAGCCATTCTCGGCGTTGACGGCGACGGTTTCCAATGCGCTGCGCAAGGCGGCGAGATCGGTATCGTGCCGCGTCTGCATCGTCTTCAGGATGTCCACGATGGCGGCGCGATCCTCCTCGCGCTTTGCGTCGTAGCCGCGCGCAAGCTGGTCAATCTGCGTCTGCACCAACTCGTGAACAGCCGCGGCGTCCGCACGCGGCGCGGTGGAGCGCCCGATGCCGATGCCGACGGCAAGTGCAATCGCAGCGGCGGCTGCCCACTGGAGGGCGGGTTGCGCCCAGACGCGGACGTGGCGGCGCGGCGCGGGCAATTTCCAGCCGTCCAGCTCGCTCATCACGCTGCGGAGTTCCTCCGCCGTGGCGCGGCATTCGGGACAATCGGCGAGATGCGTTGTCAATTCCACGCGGCGGGCGGGCGGCAGTTCGCCGTAGAAGTGGGAAACAATTTCTTCGTGGGTCGGGTGGTTCATATCAGGAGTCGTTCGCCGGTCAGGCGGTTTGGGGTTGGCAGCGGAGACGGCATCGGCACGGGGCGCGAATCTTCGAGCGCCGGCTTCAACAGCTTGGCGATCTGCGCGAGTGCCTCGGACATGCGGGACTTGACGGTGCCCTCGGGCACGCCGAGCACGTCGGCGATTTCGCGGAATTTCAAGTTCTCGTAGTGTCGCAGCACAAGCACGGAGCGGTAATGTTCCGGCAGCCGCAGCAGCGCGCCGCGCACGATGTCCGCGCGCTCGCGTTCCACCATGCGCTCCGCCGGTGTCGGCTCGAAGACCGCGAAATCCGAATTGTGTTCGCCGTCGGGCAACGGCTCTTCGCCGTGACGATGCCGGCGGCGCAGTTCGTCGTGGCACAAATTCAGCGCGATACGCCAGAGCCACGTCGAGAACTTCGCCGTCGGCTCCCAGTCCTTGCGCCGTGCGAAGACGCGCGCGAAGGCCTCCTGCGCCACATCCTCGCCGCGATGCGAGTCGCCGGTCATGCGAACGCAAAGCCGGCGGATCGGGTCCTCCCATCGGCGCACGAGCTGGGCGAACGCATCCGGGTCATCGTGCGCGCGGACACGCCACATGGCTCGCTCATCACTGACGGCCGAAAACTGCGCGAAGAGGTTTCCAATCATGGGCGAGGCACCGCGCCGGGCACGGTTCGTTTGGCTGGCGTGAAGGTCATGTCTTGGCCTGCGTCTCGGTTCAGAGGATGAAACGTTGAAACGGGCGGAATGGTTCGGAAAATTTTCGCGCGGCCTTGACCCCGGCGACAAATCTCAAATCCGCGCGCCTGAAAGCCCAGACCAACCGCGCAGCAAAGTGGTTCGTGGCTGAACGCCAGAACTACGGATTGTTCGTGCGGAAGGTCGCGTTGCGTGGCGCTTGAACGCCATCAACCCCGGTGCCGGGCGTGACGAGGAAGCCGGGCGGAGTGCCGTTTGAAGGCGTGGTGTCATTCGTGCTTCCAAACGCGATGGCAGGCTGGCCGGGCGCGAGCATGGGCTGAACGATTGAATCCTTCACCGGTTGCGGCGGCTGTTGCGTGAAACTCGGCGCTGGCTCCGGCTTGACGAGTAAGTTCACCGCAAGCAGCAACGCGCCGCCAACGGCGAGACCGTAGGCACCCGCGAGCATCGGACGCGCGTCGAGCGTTTCGAGGAGCCGCTGCCACCACGAGGCGCTTGGCTCGCTCTGCGGCCCCGCGATGCGCGCGCGCACTTGCGCCGGGAAGCGCTCGAAGAAGCCGTGCGGCGGCTGTTCGTGCCGCTTCAGGGCGAGCAGCTTTTGCAATTTGTCGAAGTTCTCAGGAGCCGGGTCCATATCACTTCAGGTAATCGGTCAGCCACGCCTGCAACTGTTGCCGGGCGTAAAACAGTCGTGAGCGCACCGTGCCAGGGTTGCAGTCCAGAATGCGCGCGATTTCGTCATGCGGCAACCCCTGGACATCGTGCAGCGTCACAACCAATCTGTGATCTTCCGACAGCTTCATCAGGGCGGCGTTCAATTTTTCCTGCAACTCGTTCAGCGCGGCGTCCCGGCGCGGCGTTTTGTCCGAAATGAGCGCCACGATTGACGGATCGTTTTCCACGCCGGAGTCGAGGTCGTTGAGGCTCGTGTGGTGCTTGTTCTTCCTCGACTTGAGGAAGTTGATCGTCTTGTTGACGGCGATCCGGTAAATCCAAGTGAAAAAACTCGACTGGCCCTTGAAGTTTTTGAACACCTGCCACGCCTTCACGAACGTCTCCTGCGCGAGATCGGCGGCGTCCTCGTGGTTCGACGTCATGTGATAAATGGTGCCATAGACGCGTTCCTGATAGCGCCGCACCAGCTCGTCGAAGGCATCCAAGTCGCCGCCCTGCGCGCGGCGGATCAGCTCCGGCTCATCCGAGGGCACGGTCGCCGGCGCTGCTGAGGTCGGCCCAGTCGCGGGCTTGTCGCTGCTCATCACGCTCATGCCTGCTTGCCCAAGGACTCCGTCGCCCGCGCAAGAAATTCCGTCAACGCCACCAGCGCGAGGCGGCTCTCGCTCAACGGCAGCGCGTCAAGGCTCGCCTGCGCGTCCGCGACAAATTGCCCGATGACCGCGCGGGATTCGGCCAGCGCGCCGTGCTTCTGCATCAACTCCAGCACGCGCGGGAGATAATGCGGACGCCACGTCGTCAGCCATTCCTTGAGCTGCTCGCGCTCGGTTGCGCTCGCGCGTTCGAGCACGACCAGCACGGGCAGCGTGAGCTTGCCGCTGGCGAGGTCGGTGCCGAGCGACTTGCCCGCATCCGCTTCGGAACCGAACACGTCGAGGCAATCGTCATACACCTGATACGCCGTGCCGAGCGCGAGGCCGTAGTCGCGCAACCCGACGCGCTGCGCTTCCGGCACCGCGTTGAGCCGCGCGCCGAGATCGCACGAAAGCGCGAAGAGTTCGCCGGTCTTCATCGCCACGACCTTGAAATAATCCGCGCGAGTCACGGCGAAGTTCAGCCGGCGGTGTGACTGGAGAATTTCACCGGAACACACCGTGTTCGTCGCCGCGGAAACCTCACGGCACACGACGGGCGTGGGAAAGCTCGCCGCCAGTTGCAGCGAATGCGCGAAAAGACAGTCACCCACGAGCACGGAGATCGAGTTGCCCCAGTTTGCCGCGAGCGTCGGGCGGCGGCGCCGGATTTCCGCGGCATCCATGATGTCGTCATGCACCAACGTCGCAAGATGCACCATCTCGATGATGACCGCGACAGTGATGTGCGGGTCGGTGATGCGGCCGGTCGCGCCCGCTGCAAGCGCGACCAGCGCAGGCCGGAGCTGCTTGCCCTGGTTCGTCAGCGCGTATTTTGCGTAGGCCGCGATTTCCGGGTCGAACGCCTCGACTTGTTCGCCGAGCCGTTTGCCCACGTCGTCGAGAAACGGTTGCACCGGCTCCACAATCTGTTTCCAGACATCGGTGGAACTTTCGGCGCGGGCGGGAGAAACGGCGTGCTCCGCCGCTTTGCTGCGGGCAGCGAACATGCCGCGAGCCTATCCGCGCCGCACGCGGAGTCAAATACGTAACGGCACCAAACCCATGCAGGAAAATGCGTATCCGCTCAACGCATCGTTGCCAAATGTGCCTGCCACCGCCACAGTCGCGCGCGTTCCATGAGCCACTTCAACGCCGCCGACTGGTTCGTCATCGTTGCCTACCTGCTCGGCATCATCGGGCTGGGCGTGTGGTTCGGCAAGGACCAGCGCAACACGCGCGACTACTTCCTCGGCAGCCGCAATATCCCGTGGTGGGGCATCGGCTTCTCCATCGTCGCGGCGGAGACGAGCGCGCTCACCATCATCGGCGTGCCAGCCATCGCCTACGGCGGCGACATCGCGTTCATCCAGATGATCGTCGGCTACGTCATCGCGCGCCTCATCCTCGCGGTCGTGATGGTGCCGCACTACTTCAGCGGGGAGATTTACTCGCCGTATCAACTGCTGGAGAATCATCTGGGCCAGACGCCGCGGCGCTTCGCGGGAGCCGTGTTCCTGCTCATGGAAACGATGGCCGCGGGCGTGCGCGTGTATGTGGCGTGCATCCCCATCCGGCTGATGCTCGGTGATTCGCTTTTGAGTTTTGGCGGGCTGATGAATCCGATCCTCGGCGCCATCGTGCTCTTCGTCGGGCTGTCGCTCATCTACACTTACATCGGAGGCGTGAAGGCCGTCATCTGGACCGACGCGGTGCAGTTCGGCCTGTTCCTCGCGGGCGGGCTGTTCGCGTTGTTCTACATTCCAACGCTCGTCGAAGGCGGCTGGAGCGGCGCGTTTGCGCAGGCAGCCGATGCGGGAAAACTCCACTGGCTCAACGCGAAGTTTTCCTTCTCCGCACCGTTCAACATCTGGATGGGCGTCATCGGCGGCACGGTGCTGGTAATGTCCTCGCACGGCGCGGAACAGCTCATCGTCCAGCGCGTGCTCGCATGTCGCAACGTCACCGATGGCCGCAAGGCGCTGGTGCTCTCGGCGGTGGTGATTTTTCCGCTGATGCTCATCTTCCTGCTCGTGGGTGCACTGCTGTTCGTGTTCTACAAATCACATCCCTTTCAGATTCCTCTGCCCGAAGCGCGGCCCGGCATCGCGGCGAACGACTTCATATTTCCCATCTTCATGATGACCGAGGTGCCGCACGTGCTGCGCGGGTTTCTCATCGTCGCGATTTTATCCGCGGCGATGTCCAGCATCAGTTCGGCGCTCACGGCGCTGGCGTCGGTGTCCACGATGGACTTCATAAAACGCATGATGCCTGCGCGCGGCGAAGAGTTTTTTCTGCGCTTCAGCCGTAACTCGACCGTGTTCTGGGCGGCGGCACTCGTGGGCGTGGCGTGGTTGACGCGGCAGGTGGACTTCGTGCTCAACGCCGCCTTCTCGCTGCGCGGGCTGACAAGCGGCGCCCTGCTGGGCAGCCTGTTCATCGCAGTGTTCTGGAAGCGCCTCGGCGCAGTCGCCGCGATGTGCGGCATGGCGGCGTCGCTCGTGGTGATGAACCTGATGTTCTGGCCCGCAAAGCTGGATGCAACGAAGGCGTGGTGGATAAACACATTTCACGGCGAAGTCTTCTGGCCGTGGTTCACGCTGATCGGCACGAGCGTGACGCTGGGAGTGGCGTTTGCGGTGAAGGCGGTGATGAAGAAAGACAGGGTGCCCGCGAATGATCGCGCTTAACCGACAAACTTCTTCGCGCAAATCGTCGCGTTGTGGCCGCCGAAGCCGAATGAGTTGTTGAGAATGGCATTGACCTTCAGCTCGCGCGCCGTGTTTGGCACGTAGTCGAGGTCGCACTGCGGATCGGGATTCTCGTAGTTGATCGTCGGCGGGGCGATGCCCGTCTCGATGGCCTTTGCGCAGAGAACCATTTCCACCACGCCGGCAGCACCAAGCATGTGGCCGGTCGCGCCCTTCGTTGAACTCACCGCAAGCTTCCTCGCGTGCTCGCCGAAAACTGATTTGACCGCCTGTGTCTCGCACACGTCGCCCTGCGGCGTGGAGGTGCCGTGGGCGTTGATGTAGGAAATGTCAGACGGATTCAATCCGGCGCTGCGCAGCGCCATTTTCATGCAGCGCGCGGCACCCTCGCCTTCCGGCGCGGGTGCGGTGATGTGGTTCGCATCGGCGGTGTTTCCGTAGCCGACGATTTCGCAATAAATTTTCGCGCCGCGCTTCTTCGCGTGTTCAAGTTCTTCGAGCAGCACCACGCCGCCGCCCTCGCCCATCACGAAGCCGTCGCGCTGCGCATCGAACGGGCGCGAGGCGCGCTTGGGTTCGTTGTTGCGGGTGCTGAGGGCGCGCATCGCCGCGAAGCCGCTCATGCCCAGCGGCACGATGGCCGCCTCCGCGCCGCCTGCAAAAATCGCCTGAGCGTCGCCCATTTTGATCGTGCGCCACGCCTCGCCGATGGCGTGCGTGCTTGTCGCGCAGGCGGAGCACGTCGCGACATTCGGCCCGCGGAGCTTCTGATACATCGAGAACATGCCCGAGGCCATGTTCAGGATGAGCATCGGGATCATGAACGGCGACACGCGGCCGGGGCCTTTGTTCAGCAAAACTTTGTGCTGTTCTTCCGTCGTGGAAAGTCCGCCGATGCCGGAGCCGATGAAGCAGCCGATCTCGTCGCGGTTGCACTTGTCGAGGTCAATGCCGGAGTTCTTCAGCGCCTGCCAGCCCGCATAGACGCCGAACTGTGTGAAGCGGTCCGTGCGGCGCACGTCTTTCGGTGTAGGGAACGCGGGCGTCGGATCGAAGTTCTTCACCTCCGCCGCGATCTGGCAGTCGTAGCCGCTGATGTCGAAGAGCGTGACGCGGTCAATGCCGCACTGTCCCGCAATGATATTCTTCCAAAACGTGTCCGCGTCGTGGCCGAGCGAGGAAACCACGCCCAGCCCCGTGACAACGACCCTGCGTTCGGACCAGTTTGCCATAAATACAATCGGGGCAGCTCGTGCTGGCGTCAGCCGGGCTGCCCCTCAAAATTGCGCGCGGCCTACTTGGATTTCTCTTCGATGTATTTGATGACATCGCCGACGCTCTGGAGCTTCTCGGCGTCCTCGTCCGGCACTTCGATGCCGAACTCCTCCTCGAGCGCCATGACCAGCTCGACCGTGTCGAGCGAGTCCGCACCGAGGTCCTCGATGAACTTGGCGTCGGGCGTGACCTGGTCTTCCTTCACGCTCAGGTTTTCGACGATGATTCCCTTGACCCGCTGTTCGATGGTTTTGTCGGCCATGTTTCGTTTGTTTTTCTGGTTCTCTATGCGACGCGCTTGGGGGCGTCAAGCCCCGAAAGGTGAAGTTTTTTTCAGCCACGTCAACTGCGGAATTGCATCATGCAAAACTTCTGCGAATTCGCCCCGATTCCCGCTGCTTCACATCACCATCCCGCCGTCCACCGTCAGCACCTGCCCGGTGATGTAACGCGCCGCCGGCGACGCGAGGAACGCCGCCGCGTGCGCGATGTCGTCCACGTGGCCGAGCGCGCCGAGCGGAATCTGTTTCAACAGCTCCGCCTTCATGTCGTCCTTGATCACGGCGGTCATGTCCGTCTCGATGAAGCCCGGCGCGATGGCGTTGACCGTGATGCCGCGAGAGGCCAGCTCCTTCGCCGCCGACTTCGTGAAGCCGATGAGCGCGGCCTTGCTCGCGGCGTAATTGCACTGGCCCGCGTTGCCGATCAGGCCGATGACCGACGCGATGTTGATGATGCGGCCCGCGCGCTGCTTCAGGAAACTGCGCGCGAACGCCTTTGTGAAGAGGAACGCGCCCTTGAGGTTCGTGTCGAGCACCGTGTCCCAATCCTCGTCGCTCATGCGCATGAGCAGGCCGTCGCGCGTGACGCCGGCGTTGTTCACGAGGATGTCCACCTTGCCGCAATCCTTGAGAATTGCCTCGGCGGCGGCGGCGACCGATGCGGAATTGGAAACATCCACCGCGTGCGCCCATGCGCGGCGGCCGAGCGCGCGGACCTCGGCGGCGACCTTCTCGGAATTCTCCGCCGTGCGTGAAACGCACACGACATCCGCGCCCTCGGCGGCAAATCTCAGCGCGATACCGCGTCCGATGCCGCGCCCGGCACCGGTGACGACGGCGATTTGATTGGCGAGTGAACTCATAAGCTCAACGAGTGTCTGGCAGAATTGAAAAGATGAACAGAAATTTTCAGCCACGGATTGAACACGGAAGAAACACGGAACTGATCAACGCTAAAGAATCCGTGTTCAATCCGTGTTCAATCCGTGTTTCATCCGTGGCCGAGAGCGTTGACCGTTGCTTCGAGGCTCGGCGCATCGGCGACGTTGAGCATCTGCGCGGTCTTATCAATGCGCTTCATAAAGCCGCTCAAGGCCGTGCCCGGCCCCAGCTCGATGAAGCGCGTGAAGCCTTGCGCGAGCAGATGGCGCATGGACTCCTCCCAGCGGACGGACGCCGTGACCTGCTCGACGAGCCGCTGGTGAATCTCACCGCACGTGCCGTGCGGCTGCGCCGTGACGTTCGCGATGACCGGCACAGCGGGAAGATTCAGCGGAATCGCCGCGAGAGCGTCGCGCAGTTTCGGCTGCGCGCTCGCCATGAGCCGCGAGTGATACGCGCCGGCAACCGATAGCGGCAGCGCGCGCTTCGCGCCGCGCGCTTTCGCGAGTTCGCACGCCTTCGCGATTTTTTCGGCTTCACCGGAAATGACGAGCTGGCCGGGACAGTTGAGGTTCGCGAGCTCCACGCCAGCTTCGGCGCAGACTGCGCGCGTCGGCGCTTCATCGAGGCCGATGATCGCGGCCATGCCGCCCTTCGTGACTTCGCACGCCTCCTGCATGAAGCGCCCGCGCTGGCGGACGACCTTCAAGCCATCCTCAAAACTCATCACGCCCGCCGCGGTGAGCGCGGTGAACTCCCCGAGTGAAAGCCCGGCGGTCGCGTCGAACTTCAGCGAGGGCGAGCGCTCCTTAAGCAGTTGAAAGGCGACCCAGCTCACGAGGAAAATGCCCGGCTGGGCGTTCTCGGTTTTGGTGAGTTCAGCCTCGGGGCCGTTGAAGCACACGCCCGCCAGATCATAGCCGAGCGCGGCGTTGGCGCGGTCGAACAGCGCGCGTGCCGTTGGAAATTGTTCGGCCAAGTCCTTCCCCATGCCGACGACCTGCGCGCCCTGGCCCGCAAACAACAAAGCAGTCTTGCTCATAAGCGGCGGGGAATAGACACGAACGGCGGGCGGGTGAAAAGCGCGAAATGCCGGCTATTTGCGCGCATCCGGCCGTTTGCACTTGAACAGCGTGGGCCGCGTGTCGCGCGAATCCTTCCAACGACCGCGACCGTTGTTGTCGGTGACGAGCCAAAACCAGTCGCGGTCAACGGCGAGACCCTCCATTGCGCCGGAAGACGGGCGTGGCGTGTAGACGACCTCAGGCGCGCGTTCCATCGAAGCGTAATCATATTCCGCAAGCACGCGCTTCGTCTCCGGGTTCACACGCAGCACGCAATGGTGGTCGCGACACAACACCCACAGTTCACCGTCGAACCAGCTCAAGTCCGAGTAATGCGCGTCACGCGCCCGGCTGGCCGAAGGCTTCACGATGAAATCATCCAACACTTTCAGCGTCGCCAAATCCACGACGATGATGATGCCCTGCTGCCGCTCATTTGCGACGTAGAGTTTGCCGTTGCCGATGGCCACGCCCTCGAAGGACGCGTTGAGATCGGTCGGGTGGAAATATTTCGAGACCGGCGACCAGTCAATGTTCAAGCGTTCGAGTGTTTCGTTCTTCGGGTCGAAGCGCAAAATCCATCGGTTTGCCTCCTCACAAACGTAGAGCCGGCCCTGCTCGTCGCGCGCGATGCCTTCGCAGTCATAACGATGAATCTTCTCGCTCGAAAAAGGCGCGAGTTGGTCGGGCGTGAATGCGTTGCGCAAGCGGAGGAGTTCCGCGACATTCGTGCCTTTCAGAAACTCAATTCGCCAAATGCCCGGCGCGCGGTCGTTCACCGTGAGCAAGCCGCCGTCTGGCAGAAGCACCAAGCCCGACGCGTCAAAGCGCTGGTCGTTCGGCAGGTTGAGCAGCCACCATTGCTCGGCGCGCAACGTGAAGTATTCCGGTTGCGATGCGGAAGGCTCGGCGACATCAGCTTTCGCGGGCGAAGCAGATCGCGGCGGCGTCTGAGCAGCGGCAACGTGCGCAACGCCGCACGCGGCGAGCATCAACGCGAGGAGCCTTCCCTGACGCATGATGGCGTTCTAGCAAACGGCGCGGCAAAGGCAAGCACGGCCTCATTCGACTTGGCGCGAGTGACGCTTCACGTTTCAATCCCGTCCCGCGAGCCATCCGATTGCACCCATGCCGTGATTGTTCATTGCCAATCCCCGATGGCGGATTGAAACTCACGCAAGCTTTCCAGAAACGGCAATTGTCATTTTGCAAGCGGCGACGCCCACACACTACCTTGCGGTTGACCTCGGCGCTGAAAGCGGCCGGGTGATGCTCGGCTCCCTCCGCAACGACCGGCTCGCCGTCGAGGAGCTTCACCGCTTTCCAAACATTCCGCTCAAAACCGATGCCGGCCTGCACTGGGACGTGCCCGCGCTGTTCGACGGCGTGAAGGAGGGCTTGAAAAAGGCCGCCGCGCTCGGCGAACCCATCGCGAGCGTGAGCTGCGACTCGTGGGGCCTCGATTGCGTGCTGCTGGACGAGCGCGAGCAGATCATCCCGCCGACCTTTCACTACCGCGACGCGCGCACCGAGCGCGGCGTCAAGACGCTGCTCGCGAAAGTGCCGTGGGAAACCGTGTTCGCCGAGACGGGCATCCAGTTCATGCCCATCAACACGCTGTTCCATCTCGCCGCGGAATCGCCGGAGCGGCTCGCGCGTGTGGCGAAGGTGCTGCCCATCGGTGACGCATTCAACTGGATGCTTTGCGGTGCGGCGCGCGCCGAGATTTCACTCGCCAGCACCACACAGCTCTACAATCCGCACACGCGCGACTGGTCGCCGTTGCTGCTGGAAGCCGTCGGGCTTTGCTCGGAAAAATTTCCTCAGCTCGTGCCACCCGGCACGCGGCTCGGACGATTGTTGCCGGAGATTTCGAGCGAAACCGGCCTCGGCCCGATCGAAGTCATCGCAACGTGCTCGCACGACACTGGCGCGGCCGTCGCCGCTGTTCCCGCGTCGGTCAACTCCGAGCCTCCGTCATGGGCTTACTTGAGTTCGGGCACGTGGTCATTGATGGGTGTTGAAATTGCCGTGCCCGTCATCACGGACCGCAGCCGCAAACTGAACTTCACCAATGAAATCGGCTTCGCCAGTTCCGTGCGCCTGCTCAAAAACATCAGCGGCCTCTGGCTCGTGCAGGAATGCCGCCGCGCGTGGACGGGCACGGGGCAGGACTTCGATTACGGCACGCTGACGGCGCTCGCCTCGGCCGCACCGCCGTTCACCGCGCTCATCAACCCGGCCGACGCGCGCTTCCTCGCGCCGGAAAACATGCCAGCCACCGTCGCGGAATTCTGCCGTGAAACGGGCCAGATCGAGCCGCGCACGCCCGGCGCGTTCGTTCGCTGCGCGCTCGAAAGCCTCGCTCTGCTTTACCGCCGCACGCTGCGGCAGATCGAGGAGCTTCTTGGAGCGCGCATCGAGCGCCTGCACATCGTCGGCGGCGGGAGCAGGAACGCACTGCTGAACCAGTTCGCCGCGAGCGCCTGCGGCGTGCCTGTGTTTGCCGGCCCCGTCGAGGCCACCGCCATCGGGAACATTCTTGTGCAAGCCATCGCGCTTGGGCAGTTGCCATCGCTCGCCGCCGCGCGCGAGGTCGTCCGCAATTCAACCGCCATGCAAATATTTCGTCCGTGTGACATGGAGAAGTGGAACGAAGCGGCCGTCCGCTTTGAAAAATTCTTCGGCACGTGAGCGCAGCAAGCCGCTCGATTATCGTCGTCGGCGCCGGCATGTTCGGCGTCACCGCCGCGCTCGAACTGCGCCGCCGCGGCTGGCGCGTGACGCTGCTCGATCCCGGCCCGATTCCGCGCACGACCGCCGCCTCGACCGACATCAGCAAGGTCGTGCGCGCGGACTACGGCAGTGACGAACTCTACACCGCACTTGGCGAAGCGAGCCTCGCTGGCTGGCACTTGTGGAACCGCCAGTGGGGCGAAAAACTTTACCACGAGGACGGCTTTCTCGTGATGCGCCGCGATGCAATGCAGCCGGGCGGCTTCGAGCACGAAAGTTTTTCAACGCTGGAGAAGCGCGGCTTTCCGTTGCGCCGCGTCAACTCCGCCGTGCTGCGAGAAGCTTTCCCGGCGTGGGCGGCAGAGAGGTTCCCCGACGGCTACTTGAACTCGCGCGCGGGCTGGGCTGAAAGCGGCAACGTCGTCGCGCGTCTCGCCATCGAGGCGAAGGCAAGCGGCGTGAACGTGCGTGAAGGCGCAGGCTTTGCGCGCTTGATCGAGCACGGCTCGCGCGTTGTTGGAGTGACGACTTCAAACGGCGAAGAGTTTCGCGCGGACTTCGTGCTCGTCGCCGCCGGCGCGTGGACGCCGACGTTGCTGCCGCATCTTGCCACGGTGATTTGGGCAACCGCCCAGCCCGTGTTTCACTTCAAAGTCGCCAACCCCGACGAGTGGCAGTCGCCGCGCTTTCCCGTGTGGGCCGCGGACATCTCACGCACCGGCTGGTATGGCTTCCCTGCTCTCGCAAATGGCACGCTCAAGGTCGCGAATCACGGCCCGGGCCGCCGCGTGCAACCCGACGAGCCGCCGGTGGTGTGGTCCGGCGAGGAGGAGCGCTTCCGCAATTTTTTGCATGACACATTTCCCGTGCTGGCCGACGCACCGCTGCTCGCGAGCAAAACCTGCCTCTACTGCGATTCGTTCGACGGGCATTTCTGGATTGACCACGATGCGCAGCGTGAAGGTCTCGTCGTCGCGGCCGGAGACAGCGGGCATGCATTCAAGTTTGCGCCGGTGATGGGCGGCCTCATCGCGGATGTCGTGGAACGAAAACCGAATGCGTTCACCGCGCGCTTCGCATGGCGTGAAAAAAGTTCCATTGCCAAGGATGCCGCGCGGGCCAGATGACCGCTGCTTTTTGTTGGCCTGCAATGCGTGTGAAAGGTAAAAACTGGGAGAACGACCAGACATGAACCGGCCCAGCACGGAATCGCTCGTTCGGCAAATCGCGGGCATCGCCTCGCCGAAGGAGCGCGCCGCCTTCATCGAGCGAGCCTGCGCGGGTGACGATGAGCTGCGCGAGCGAGTCATGTCGCAGCTTGATGCCGTTGAGCGGACGAGAAGTTCTCCCGTGGATGCCGCGCCGGCAAAGGCCGAGGTTTATTTTCCTCCCATCAATCGCGGTGCAGAAGCGGTCACGACCGAACAGCGCGGCGACACGATTGGCCGATACCGATTGATCCAAGAAATCGGCGAGGGCGGTTGCGGCACGGTGTTCCTCGCTGAACAGGAGGAGCCGGTCCGACGCCAGGTCGCGCTCAAGGTCATCAAGCTCGGCATGGACACGCGGCAAGTGGTGGCGCGCTTTGAAGTCGAGCGTCAGGCGCTGGCGATGATGGATCATCCGAACATCGCGCGGGTGCTGGATGCCGGGGCCACCGACACGGGGCGTCCGTTCTTCGTCATGGAGTTGGTCCGCGGAATCAACATCACCGAGTTCTGCGATCAAAACCGCCTGAAGCAGAGCGAGCGCATCGAGTTGTTCATCAAAGTTTGCCGGGCGATTCAACACGCGCACCAGAAGGGCGTCATCCATCGCGACATCAAGCCGTCGAACATTCTTGTGTCGCTGCACGACGGCGTGGCGGTGCCCAAGGTGATTGACTTCGGCATTGCCAAGGCGATGGACGAGAGCCTGCCCAGAAACACGCTGCTCACTCCGTATCAGGCGTTCATCGGCACGCCGGCTTACGCAAGCCCGGAGCAGGCGGATGCCGCCGGACTGGACGTGGACACGCGCAGCGACATCTACAGTCTGGGCGCCGTGCTTTATGAGTTGCTGACCGGATACCAGCCCTTCGATCAGGACAAATTTGTGGAGACTGGCCTCGTCGGTGTGCGCCGCGTCATTTGCGAAACGGATCCGCTCCGGCCCTCGACCCGCCTGCGCAATCTTGACCGCGCGAAGCTCGCCGCCGTGGCTCGAACGCGACACGCCGAACCGGAGCGACTGCCCACGCAGATGCGCGGGGATTTGGATTGGATCGTGATGAAGTGTCTGGAGAAGGACCGGGCGCGGCGTTACGAAACCGCCAACGGCCTCGCGGCGGATCTCAGGCGATATTTGCAAAACGAACCGGTGGTCGCGCGGCCACCGACCACCACCTACGTCCTGCAAAAGCTCATGCGTCGGCACCGGCTGGTTTTTGCCGCTGGCAGCGCCGTGGCCGCTTCGCTTGTGATCGGCCTGGCGACTTCCATGTCGCTTTATTTTCGCGAGCGGGCCGCGAAACACCAGCAGGAGCTTCTCCAGAAGGAGGCCGATGTGAACGCCAGGCGTGCCGGAATCAATGCCGAGAAGGCGCGCAGTGAGGCAGCGAAAAGCCGCGAGGTTTCGCTGTTCATGAAGGAAATGATCGAGAGCGTCGGGCCGGTGGCCATGGCCAGCGAATCCACGGCGTGGCGGCAGATCGTGGACAAGGCCGCCGAGCGCATCGGCACGGACGAACTTCATCCGGCGGTTGAATGGGAACTGCGGACCACGCTCGGCGAGGTCTACTCCAGCCTCGGACAGCGTCGGCGCGCCATTGACATGCACCGCGAGGCGCTGCGGCTGGCGCGCCGACACGCGGAACTCGCGCCGTTCAAGGTGATTGATTCGCTCGTCAATCTCGGCTGGCACCTGAGCCAGGGCGGGCAGGCGCAGGCCGCCGACCCGCTGTTGCGCGAAGCGGTCCAGCTCGGCGCGCAAAGTTATCCCCAAAGCCACCCGCGGCTTACGTGGATCAAGGGCCGCCTCGGGTGGAACCTGATGTCCCTGCGGCAGATGGACGAAGCGGAAGCCGTGTGCCGCGAGGCGCTGGAGAAGGCGCGCCAATACTGGAAAAGCCCCGGCGCCTCACGTGACGAACTGCCCGCCAGCCTTTCCTCGTTCGCCACCGCACAGGCTTACGTCATGCAACTCCGCGGCAGAACGGCCGAAGCAGAGGCGCTCTTCCGGGAGGCGCTCGACGCCGCCCGGCGCGACAAGGGCGACGACCATCCCGACCTTCGCGCATGGATGCACAACCTCGCCTCGTTCCTGCTCGCCAACGGCAAGCGCGACGAGGCCGAAATCCTTTTTCGCAGCGCGTGGGACATCGCCCAACGCCACACTCCAAATCATCCCGGCCAAATCTCCGGCGCGGGCAGCCTCGCCATGATGCTGCGCGAACGCGGCGACGACGCCGAGGCGGATGAAATCATCTCGCGCCTGATCGCCACAGCGAAGTCGCTTGCCGAGCGTGACCGTTTTGTCTGGGCCAACGGCCTCGCCTCACTCGGCATGACGGCCGCGTGGCGCGATTACTCGAAGGACGCCGTCCTGCTGCTCGAAAGCGCGTCCCAACTCGGCAGCGACAACGAGCAAATCCCGGCCTACCTGATGGCAGTTTCATGGTCGAGGAAGGACGCGCCGGCGCTTCGCGCGGCGTTCACGGATTTCGTCTCCCGCCTCGGCAAACCCGGCCTCCCGGACCTCGCGTTGAGCGCGTGCGAGGCCCTCGCCATGTCACCCTCGGCCACGGGCGACGCACAGGCCCTCCGACGGCTGGCGGACGCGGCGCGCGCCTCGACCGAACCGGCTGGTTGGAGATTCGCCGCGCTGGCCCTCGCCGACTACCGGCTGGAACAGTTCGACACCGCCGCAGGAATGGCAGCGAAGGCGGCCGTCGAATCTGAACCGGGACCGCGCGCGGCCGGAAACTGCGTCCTCGCACTCTGCCGCCGGCGGGCCGGCCAGCACGCGGAAGCCCGCGCCTCGCTCGCCGCGGCCCGCGAAGTGATTTCAACATGGCCAAGCTCTGATGCCGTCGGGCCAAACACGCGCTGGCTCGACTTGTTCGTCAGCCGCGTCTTGTTGCAGGAGGCTGCTGCGGCAGTCGAGGATGCCGGTTCCGCAAAGGCCCACTGAAGCGAAACGCACCCCCTTGCTGTCGCCGCTTAAAGTTCGAGCGCGTAGGCTTGGTCACAACGGCCGGGGAAGTGGTCGCACGGAATCGGCTTGAAGCCGGCTCGCTCGTAAAGCCGGACCGCCTCCTTCAACACGTTTGCTGTGCCGAGCGTCACGCGCCGGAAGCCCAGTTCGCGCGCGCCGGCCACGGCAGTTTCGAGCAACTTACGGCCCAAGCCACGTCCACGGACGGTCTGCGCAAGATACATCTTTCGCATCTCGCAGTCGCCGCTGGCTTCTGGGTGCAGCCCGACGGAGCCGATGATTTCGCCCGCGCCATTTTGCACGACCCAAAACGCGCCGCCGGTTTTGAAATAGTTCGCCTCGATGTCGGCGAGGTCGGAATCCGTCGCGTGCGGCTCTGGCGTGAGGCCGTATTCGCGCAGCACGCCGAACACGAGCGCCTGCACCGCGGCGCAATCCGCATTCGTCGCGGCGCGGACGGTGAATTCGCCGAAGGTCTCGCTCATTTCAAAACCACTTCGGTTCAACGGGCGCAGGCTGGTGATTCGCCAGCCACTCGATGACTTCATGCGGATGGGCGGCGATGTGATAAAGGTTCGTGTTGTCGGGCTTCTTGAAGCGCAGTTCCACGAGCCGGCGGAACATCTCGATCAACGGATCATAGAAGCCGTCGGTGTTCAGGAACGCCACGGGCTTGGCGTGCTGCTGAAGCTGCTTGAGCGTCAGGATTTCGAGGATTTCCTCAAGCGTGCCCCAGCCGCCGGGCAGCGCGATAAACGCATCCGCGCGCGCTTCCATCACGGCTTTCCGCTCGCGCATCGTTTCGACGACGATGAGTTCATCCGCCGCGCGATAGGCAAGCTCCTTGTCCACCATGAAGCGCGGGATGACGCCGACGACCTTGCCGCCGTGGCGATGAACAGCGTTTGCCATCGCGCCCATGAGGCCGACGTTGCCGCCGCCATAGACGAGCGTGATCCCGCGCTGCGCGAGCAACGCGCCGAGTTCCGCGGCGACATCAAAATAACGGCGGTCAATGGCGCTGCTCGACGCGCTGTAGACACAAATAGCCCGGTGCATGGCGGAACGATTGTCGGAACATGCGGCGCAGGCAAGAACACTTGCGGCACGATTCACAACGTCCGCCACCTACCCGACGTGCGAAGTTTCGCAAGCGAGGCGTCTTTGGCAAAAAATCGGGTCAGCCCGCAGTCGCCGCAGACGATGATGTCCACGTCTGTTCCACCAAACCAGCGCCACAAACCCGGCCACAGCGCGGCCGCGTGCCCAAGCATCGGGGACTTGGAGATGTAGAGTGAATCACGTCCGCACTCGGGACATTTATGTGAAGCGTCGTTCATAACTTTCGGGAAGTTTCAGCGGGCGCGGCGGCGCGAGGCCACCGCGCCCGCCTCATTGGTGTTGATCGGTTTTACTTCACCAAGTTCGTTCCAGGCGCAGGCACCTGCACGAGCAGGTTTGGAGCGCCGTTGCCCATGAACCACGTCGGGTAGCGGCCGTCCCACTTCTCGACACGCGACTTCTCGACTTCGAGCTGCTTCAACTGGAGCAGCAGCGGATTGGCCTGCGCTTCCTGCGAAGCGCGGTTCACTTCGCGGATCGCCTCGGCCTCGGCAAATGCGGCGGTCTTGCGCGCATCGGCCTGGCCTTGTGCCTCGCGGCGGGCTTTTTCCGCAGTCGCGTTGGCTTCGAGTTCAATACGCTCGTTCTCTTTTTTCTGCGCTTCGAACTTCGCCTCGGAGACGACCTTGAGTTGCTGCGCAATGAACGTCTCGTCAATCGCCTTCTGGATTGCCGGGTTCTCGTAGGTCATGCCTCCGAACATGCCGACGGTCGTAATGCTCACGCCGCGCGTAGTGAAGAAGTTTGTCACGTCGGCCTTCACAGAATCGGCGATTTCCTGTTTCTTCGACCGCAACGCGTCGAGCGCATATTTCGCGGCGACCTCGGCGGCGGATTGTTGGATGCGCCCGCGCACCTCGTGATCCATCACGTCGGCAAGCGAGCCGCTCGGATACCAGTAGAGGAACTTCGCCGCGTCGTCCTCCGCGATGAAGGCCGTGCAGGTGAATCCCATGCTGAAGCCGACGCTATCCGCACTCTCGATCCAGATGGCCTTGTCGGCGCGCTTGAGTTGGGCGTGGGCTGCGGGCATTTCAGCGGTCGTCCATTCGCGCGTGACGGGCGAGCGGTTCACTTTCACAAGGCGCACGGTCGAGATCCAGCGGCCGTCACTTCCAAGTCGGCCTTCCTGAGACCAGCGGTGCGTGATCTGCACCCGTTTGGCAGCGACCTTGCGCTGCTTCAGGTAGTCCTCGCTCTGGAAGCGCGCCTGTTGCGTCGTGTCGCCTTCGAGCGGAATGAGGAAGCCCGTCTCCGACGTGTCAATCTCGACATACTCCGGCCGGTCGAAAGGCTTCATGCAGCCCGCAAAGGCCAGCGGCGTGAGCACGAGCAGGAAGAGTGCGGCACCGCGCGCAAAACGATCGCGCAATTTCGCGAACCCAGCCTGCGCCCACGCGCCAAAGCACAGCCACGAGGCCGCGAGCATCAGCACGGCGGTGATGATGTGCGCCGTGTCCTTGAACGTGTCGAACGCGCGCAGCGCCTGCGCGGCGGCGTCCCCGTTGTTGAATTGATTTAACGCAAGCTCGCGTGCCAATGCGGCTTGATGTGTGTTCAACCAACTGTTTTCCACAGTCCACAAGGCGGCGATGGCCGTCACAAACAACACAATGCGTTTCATAATTTGAGCTCAGCGTTGTGCGTCGCCGACTCACCGGGATATTCCTGGCAGAAACGCCAGATACAGCACGGCACGAGCGCGCGACGCGATTGTTTGCTACTGGGGATCATGGGCCACGGCACACGCCGGGCTAGAGGATCGCCCTTCCAAATGCCTGCGAGGTTAGCTGACGGGCTTGGCCTTGAAAGTGGCCTTGGCGGCGGTTGTGACCCCGCGCGCCGTTCGCCCCGGCCGGAGTTTCCACTCCGGCATCTGGTTCCCCCGCGTCGTTCCGCAGGAAGGCGGTCCGACTTCGGCTGCAACTTCAGACGCGCGACAAATCGCACATTCCGCGGCCTTGTCAAGTGGAACTGGGACAGCCTTGCAAAACTCCCTGTGACAAAGGAACTTTCCCCGCCTACACCGCGTCAAGGCTGAGGATCGCTGTGCGCAGACGAGCCTCAATGGCGCGCTGGCGTTCGGGCGCGTTGATCTTTCGCCCGTCCACTTCGGTGACGTAAAAGGTGTCCTCAGCCGCGCCTTTTTCCGTGTTGATTTTCGCGATGGAAATGTCGAGGCCAAGCTCGCTCAACGCCTGCGAGATCACGAAGAGCAACCCAACGCGGTCCTCGGTCTCGATGTCAATGACGGTCCGCGTCTCGGAAACCTCGTTGTCGAAGCTGACGCGCGTGGGCATGCGGTCACCTTCGAGGGACTGATAGAGCGGCGCGGCGTGTTTTTGTTTGGCGATGAGCGCGTGAAAATCCACATGGCCGGTGAGTGTCTTGGCGAGCAATGATTCAAATTTCTCGCGGGCTTCGCGCGACGCCAGCGTGCCCGCGAGCGCGTTGGTCACGTGAAATGTGTCCAGGATGATGCCGTCGGCGCGCGTGAAAATCTGCGCGCTGAGGATATTCAGCCCGGCTGCCGTGAACGAGCCGGCGACCTTGCCGAACAGTCCCGCGCGGTCGAACGTGCAAATCTTTGCCATCGTGCAACTGCGGTCCGCATCGTCGTGCCAGTGGACGACCGGTTCGAGCGCGTGTTCCTCGTCGAGAAGCTGCCGCGACATGAAGTCGTGCGCGAGCTTCACGTCGGTCGCGATCTCGGCGGCGTTGTGAATCTGGAAGTAGCGGCCCGGCAGGTTCTCAAAGTGCGCCGCGGTTTCCTCGGCGGTGATGGGCTTTGTGACAAGTTTGACTACTTCCTCGGCCAGCAGTTGCCGCTGGCGCGCCTCGGCTCGGATGAACTCGGTGCCTCCGGCGAGCACTTCACGCGCGCGGTGGTGAAGCGTGAGAAGCAGGGTGTCCTTGAAGCCGTTCCACAATTTGTCACTCGTGCCGAGCGAATCAGCGAGCGTGTGGAGCGTGAGCATCGCCAGCGTCTCCCGCGTCTGCACGAGCTTGGCGAAGTTGCGGACCACGGCCGGGTCGTCGAGATCGCGCCGCTGCGAAATCTGCGCCATCGCAAGGTGATGCTCGACCAGCAGTCCGAGCGTGTGGGCGGTGATGCCGTCCAGCCCCATTCGCCGCGCGATGCGTTGCGCAAGGTGCGCGCCGGCCTCGGAATGATCGCTGTGCTCGCCCGCCTTGCCCGCGTCGTGCAACAGCAGCGCGAGGTAGAGAACCTCGGTGTGCTCAACTTCCCGGAAGATTTCCGCGTAGGCGTTGAACGGCGGCTGCGCGGCGTGCCAGAGCTGGTCGAGCTTCTCCAAGCAAACGAGCGTGTGCTCGTCGGCGGTGTATTGATGATAAAACTCGTGCTGCACGAGGCAGGTGAGCTTGCCAAACTCCGGGACGTAACGTCCCAAAAAACCCACCTCATGCATCATGCGGAGAATGCGCGAGACGTTCCCACGCTGGCGGAGAATCTCAAAGAACGTCACACGCACGTGCGGATTGCGGAGGAACTCGGCGTCCACAAGCGTTTGAAGATCGTGGCGGATGCGCGCGGCAAGGTCGGGGTGGAGATTCAGATTGCGCTGCTGGCAGTGGAGGAAAACACGCATCAGCCGCGCCGGATCGTCCTTGAACACGCGCGGCGAAACGGCCTCGATGACTCCCTCGGCGACGCGAAACCCGTCCACAACCTGCTCCCGAACCTTGCGCCGCCCCGTGAGGAGCAGTTCGCGGAAACTGGGAAGACGCCGGGTTTGAGGCAGCAGCGCGAGGCGTTGTTCGACTGTGCGCGTGATGAGGTCAATGTTCCGCGTGTGCGCGTAGAAATCTCGCATGAACCGCTCAAGACGGCGGCTTGGAGAACGATCCGTGTAGCCGAGGTTGTGCGCCACGTGAGGCTGGACGCTTTTCGTCAGCACGTCGGCGGCGCGGTTCGTGTGGTAATGCAGCTCGTTGCGCGCGCGCATCAGGTAGTCATAAGCCTCGGCAAGGTCCTGCGCCTCGCTCTTGCTGATGAGTTCCTTGGCTTCGAGATCGGCGAGCGAGCGCGTGCGGTATTTCACGAACGACATCCACAGCAGGTTCTGGTAATCACGCAGGCCGCCGCTGCCGTTCTTGATGTTCGGCTCCTGCATGAGCGGCGAGTTGCCGTGCTTCGTCCGGCGGGCGGCCTGGTCCGCGATGCGCGCGGCGATGTAATCATCCTCGAAGCCGCGGATGCACTTCGTCAACACCACGGCCTGCATCCGCTTGAAAAGTTCCGCGTCCCCGGTGATAAGCCGCGCCTCAATGAGCGAGGTCTTGGACTGCATGTCCTCATTCGCGGCTTTCATGCAATCCTCGACCGTGCGCACGGACGAGCCGACCTTGAGGCCGATGTCGTAAAGCGTGTAGATCAAGCCGCCCGGCCCGGTGAGCGCGGCGAGTCGCGGATGAAGTTTGCCGCGCACCGCGGCGAGGCTGTCGCTGTCGTGCAACAGCATGATGTCAATGTCGCTGAACGGATTCAGTTCCCCGCGCCCATAACCGCCGATGGCGATGAGCGCGATGCGCACGGGCGCGACACGCGGCGTGGCCGGTGCGCCCGCGATGACGGCGTCGAAGATGTTCCGCAGCACGGCGTCGAGCACTGCGGCGCGAGCGTGGCAGATGGCGAGGCCGCCCTGGCCCGAACGGTGAAGAAGTTTGAGCCGGTGGGTCTCGACCTTGAGGAATGTCTTGTAACGCTGCAGTTCCTGCGCGGGCTGGCGGCCCGGCGGAAGCGGCAGGCGCTTGGCGGCATTCGCTTCGATTCGTTCCCTGAGGTTCGGCATCGCGTCCGGCGACGATAGGGCACACGTCAGTTTCAACGCAAGCGCGGGGCCGCGGCCGGCGCAATCCGGCTTGTTTGGCGGGGCTTCTCTGCTACGTTCCCGCCATGTCTGCCGCGCCGCAAGACCCCGATGCCGCGCTCATGCTGCGCGTCAAACGCGGCGACCGCGCGGCTTTTGAGGCGCTCGTCGAAAAATACAGGCAGCCCGTCACGAACATCATCTACCGCACGCTGCCGGACGCGGCCGAGGCCGAGGACCTCGCGCAGGGCGTCTTCATCCAGGTCTTCAAGTCGCGCGAGCGTTACGAAGTCTCGGCGCGCTTCAGCACGTGGCTTTTCACCATCGCGCGCAATCTCTGCCTGAACGAAATCCGCCGCCGTTCGCGGCATCCGGCCGACTCGCTCGACGCACCGCACCCTGACAACGACGACCAGCCGCTGCGGCAGTTCGAGGATGCGAAGACTTTCTCGCCGCCCGACGCCGTGCTCCACGGCGAACTCGAGCAGAAGATCGCCGAGGCCCTCGCCGCCCTGCCCGAAACACAGCGCACGGCCATCCTGCTTTACCGCGAGGAGGACATGTCCTACGAGGAGATCGCGAAGATTCTCGGCTGCTCGCTTTCGGCGACAAAATCGCTCATCCACCGCGGCCGTGAAACACTCAAGGCGCGGCTCAAGCCCTACCTGCGGACCGGCGTCTGGACTGGAAGCGATTGAACGAAGAAACGAAACTTTTTGCGTGATACGGTTATTCCCTAACAGGTTGCGATGAACAATTCCTGCCAGCAACTTCTCGAAGCCGCCCTCCGGCGTTCCCTCAACGCCGACGAAGAGGCGCGGCTGCGAACGCATTTCCTCCTGCACCCGGAAGACCAGGCCGCGTGGGACGAGGAAATGGCGCTGCAACACGCACTGCGCCAGCTCCCGAACGCGCCGTTGTCCAGCAACTTCACCGCGCAAGTGTTGGCCGCTGTGGATCGCGAGGAACGCAGCATCGAGCCGGTCACCCGTTCTCATGACTGGCTGGCGTGGCTCCGCGGGTTGCGTTGGACGCAGGCAACCGCGATGGCCGCCGTGATCCTTTGCGTCGGCCTGTTCAGTTATCAGCATGTCCGTTCCCAGTCGCGCGTCGCGCTCGCGAAAGACCTTCAGGTCGTCTCCTCCGTCGCGAAGCTGCCCAGCGTGGACATGCTCAAGGACTTCGACGCCATCAACAGTCTCAGCCAGGCGCCGCGTGCGGACCTCGACCTGCTCGCCGCGTTCGCGCCCGAACCGCGTTGAACCATGCGCGCGTTGCTCGCCATTTTCATCCTGAGTGCGGGCGTGATGGTCGCACAAGACCCACCTACTCCCTCGAAGAGTGCGGCCGGCGCGGCCAGCGCGCGGCAGGATACGAATTCGCCGGTTGAATTCTTTCGCAAGCTGCTCGCGATGAATCCCGCCGAGCGCGAGAAGGCCCTTGCCGAGAAGCCCGAAAAGCGCGCCTACCTCAAGGTGAAGCTCAAGGAATACGACGCGCTCACGCCCGCCGAGCGCGAGGTGCGCCTCCGCGTCACACAGCTCCGCTACTACCTCACGCCGCTCCTTTCACTGAAACCGGACGAGCGCGCCCCGCACCTCGAACTCATTCCAGCCGAGGACCGCAAGTTCATCGAGGAGCGCCTCGCGCAGTGGGACGGCCTCCCCGCCGAGCTTCAGCGCGAAGTCCTCGAAAACGAGTGGCTCATCCACACCGTCCTGCGCCTGCAATCCAGCTCGCCCGCGCACCAGAAGGAGCTGCTCGACGCCATGTCGCCCGACCGGCGCGAGCGCCTTGAGCATGATCTCGCCAAGTGGAGTAGCCTCGCCGCCGACAAGCGCGCCCGGATGCTCGCCAACTTCAACCAGTTCTTCGAGCTGAACGAAAAGGAGAAGTCAAAGATCCTCAAGACCGTCCCGGGCAGCGAACGTTCCGAGATCGAGAAGACACTGCTCGCCTTCGAGCAGCTCCCGCCCGAGCAGCGCACGCTCTGCATCAACTCGCTCAAGCGCTTCGCCAGCATGACGCCCGAACAGCAGCTCCAGTTCTTCTCAAACGCCGAGCGCTGGGCGAAACTGTCCGATGTCGAGAAACAACTCCTCCGCCAGCTCGTCGTGAAGATGCCACCGCTCCCGCCGATGCCCACGGCCTTGCCGCCGATGCCGCCGGGCTTCGGCGAACCGCCCGCGGCACCGTTGCCCGTCCTCGGCACGACGAACCGCTAGCCCGTTTGACGCTCCCGCCTTTGTTTGCCGCTTTGCCTCGTTCCCTCCACGCGCTACGCTGACACCGACGTGCACGAGAACGCGTTCACAATCGGCTCCCTTGAGATCAAGTGGTATGGCGTCCTCGTCGCGCTCGGCCTGCTCGCGGGCATGTGGACAGCCACGCGCCGCGGGCGCAACGCGGGACTCGCCCCGGAGGCCGTCGCGGACACCATCTTCTGGCTCATCGCGGGCGGCATTGTCGGCGCGCGGCTCTTCTACGTCGTCACATACTGGCGTGAGGAGTTTGCGGGCAAACCGCTTTGGAACATCTTCGTCTTTCGCAGCGGCGTGGTGTTCTACGGCGGGCTGATCGGCGCGACACTCGCGGGAATAATTCACCTGCGGCGGAAGAAACTTCCCGTGTGGAAGTTCGCCGACGTGCTGGCGCCGAGCGTCGCACTCGGACACGTCTTCGGACGCGCCGGGTGCCTGATGACCGGCTGCTGTTATGGCCGCGTCGCGCAAGGGTTCGCCTGCGCGGTGCGCTTCCCGCCCGGCGCACCGGCGGCGATGCAGCACGAACAGCTCGGTCTTGTGCCGCCGCACTCGCCTTCCCTGCCCGTCCATCCGACACAGGTGTATGAAGCGCTGCTGAACCTCGCGCTCTACCTCGCGCTGGCGTGGGCATTCCGGCGGCGGAAGTTCGACGGGCAGGTGTTCGCCATTTACCTCATGGCGTATGCGCCGCTGCGCGCCTTCGTCGAGCATTTCCGCGGCGATTACGCGCCGGCAAAACACTTCCTCGGCCTCACACCTGGGCAGTTCGTGAGCATCGGCATCTTCTCGGCGGGCGCGGTGTTGTATTGGCGGCTGCGCGCGGCCCCGGCGGCGGCAGACGCAAAACCGTGAGCGACGAACGCACAGAGACCTTCCACATCAAGCGCACGCTGCCCGGCGAGCGGCTCGACAAACATCTCGCCGAGATTTACCAGGCCGCCTCGCGCGGCACGCTCCAGCGCCTCATCGAGAACGGCGACATCCTCGTGGACGGCCATGAAGTGAAGCCCACGCACACGCCGCACGCCGGCGAAGTCGTCACCATCCACTGGCCGAAACCCGTCGCGGACAAGACGCTGCCCGAGGACATCCCGCTGGACATCCTTTTCGAGGACGAATGCCTGCTCGTCCTGAACAAGCCGCCCGCCATTGCCACGCACCCCTCCTCCGGCCACGAGACGCACACGCTCGTCAACGCCCTGCTGCACCATTGTCGCGGGCAGTTGAGCGGCATCGCCGGCGTGGCGCGGCCCGGCATCGTCCACCGGCTCGACCTCGACACGAGCGGCTGCCTCGTCGTGGCGAAGAACGACGAGACGCACCTCGCGCTGTCGGGACAATTCGCGAAGCGGAACGTCGAGAAGATTTACCACGCCATCGTGTGCGGCGAACTGGTGAACGCCTCCGGCCGCATCGAGGCGCCCATCGCCCGGCATCCGAACCAGCGCAAGAAGATGGCCGTGCGCGACGAGGGCCGCGAATCCCGCACCAGTTTCCGGCTTCTTCAGAGGCTCAACGAGGCCTCCTTCGTCGAAGTCGAGTTGCACACGGGCCGCACGCACCAGATACGCGTCCACTTCCAGCACATCGGGCACCCCGTCCTCGGCGACACGACCTACGGCAAGCGCCAGAGCGCGCGCGTGACGGAGCTGACCGGCTACACCGCGCCTCGGCAACTGCTCCATTCCCGCTCGCTGCTCTTCACGCATCCGCGCACCGGCCGTGAAGTGGCCTGCCAGGCCCCGTGGCCGGACGATTTCAGGGACGCCCTGCAAGCGCTGAAGTTGCGCTGAACTGGTCAAAACCGGTTTTATCAATGGCAGCCTGTGTTTTATCAATTCACCGGGCGGAGCGCGGCCGTGCTATCGAGCCGGCATGAAAAACGCAAGTTCCACCCACTCCTCAACCCACAAGACAACGACTGCCGCGAGTATTGCCCGCGCCATCGTCAAGAGCAACCTCGTCCTCCTGCCGTTGCTGGCGGCGGGTTGCGCCACTCAGCGAGCGAACATCATCGCCTATGAATTGTTGCCACCGCCGCTCCCGGTCGAGCGGCGAGTGAGTCTCGGGACGATCAAGGTGGTTGGCGGCGACACCAAGCCCGTCTTTTGGTTTCGCCGGCCCACCGGATTCGGCGCGACCGCGGGCGACGGGTTCAAGAGTGGACTGGTGGCAGGCGGGCATATCGCCAACGTAGTCTGGAAGGTCCAACGAAGTGTCTTCGGCGAATACGGTAATCACCCTTTTTTCCTCGCGGGGGATGTTGGCCTTAGCATGGCAACCAGCGTCGCTCTCGCCCCGGTCGGAGCCGTCGTCAATCTGCCCCAAGCGGTGCCGAAGGGAGAATCCCGGACCTTCGAGAATATGTTCGCGCGCGTCGAGGCCGACGGCGTCATCCAGGAATCCCTACGCCAGCGGACCTGCCAGATGGCCAGCCAAAAAGCCGCTCGCGTGTGCGGTCCGACGGCATCCAACGCTGCGTCAGACGAGACGGAAGAAGCCGACACCCTTTTGATCATCCAAGTGCGGGAAGTCAACGTGGCCGCCCTGGAGGGCTGGGGTTCGCCGCTGATGCTGGTCATCAAGGTGAACGCGCGATTGGTCCGCGTCCGGGATGGGCTTGAGCTATACCGTTGCCCGTTGGAATATCGCAGCAAATCCGAACGCTTCACCGAATGGTCTGCTCATGATGGCGCAGGGTTCCTGCGGGAGCTGGATCACGCCTGCGAATCCCTGGCGGCAAAGATTGGCAGGCAGATGTTCTGAAGCGCGCGGGGATGCACCTCCATGCGTCTGCCGTTGCAAATAATAAGCGGGGCCGGCTTGCGCCGGCCCCGCGTGAGGTTCTCGGTTCCTTTTGATTACGGACGATTACATGTCCATGCCACCGGGACCGTGGTGGTCGCCGCCAGCGGGGGCCTTCTCCTTCTCGGGCACCTCGGTGATGAGGCACTCGGTGGTGAGGAGCAGGCCGGCGATGGAGGCCGAGTTCTGCAGGGCGGTGCGGGTGACCTTCTTGGGGTCAACGACGCCGGCCTTGACGAGGTCTTCGAAGTTGCCGGTGGCGACGTTGTAGCCGTCGTTGCCCTTGCCCTTCTTGACTTCCTGCACGATGACGGAGCCTTCGACGCCGGCGTTGCTCGCGAGCGCGCGGAGGGGGGACTCGAGGGCGCGCTTGACGATCTCGACGCCGATCTGCTCGTCCTCGTCCTTGAGCTTGAGGGCTTCAAGGGCGGGGAGGCAGCGCAGCAATGCCACGCCGCCGCCAGGGACGATGCCTTCCTCGACGGCCGCGCGGGTCGCGTGGAGCGCGTCCTCGACACGGGCCTTCTTCTCCTTCATCTCGGTCTCGGTCGCGGCGCCGACGTTGATGACGGCGACACCTCCGGCGAGCTTGGCGAGGCGTTCCTGCAGCTTCTCGCGGTCGTAGTCCGAGGTGGTTTCCTCGATCTGACGGCGGATCTGCTGGACGCGGCCCTGGATCTCGGAGCTTTTGCCACCGCCTTCGACGATGGTGGTGTTTTCCTTGTCCACGACAATTGTCTTGGCGCGGCCGAGGTCCTCGATGCCGAGGCTCTCAAGCTTGATGCCGAGGTCTTCGGTGACGAACTTGCCACCGGTGAGGATGGCGATGTCTTCGCACATGGCCTTGCGGCGGTCGCCAAAGCCCGGCGCCTTGACGGCGCAGACGTTGAGGACGCCACGGAGCTTGTTCACGACGAGTGCGGCGAGGGCTTCGCCTTCGACTTCCTCGGCGATGATGAGCAGGGGCTTGCCCTTCTGCGCGACTTTTTCGAGGAGCGGGAGCAGGTCCTTGAGGGAGCTGATCTTCTTCTCGTAGATGAGGATGTAGGCGTCCTCAATCTTGCACTCCATGGTCTCGGCGTTGCTGACCATGTAGGGGCTGAGGTAGCCCTTGTCGAACTGCATGCCCTCGACAACGTCAAGGGTGGTCTCGATGGACTTGGCTTCTTCGACGGTGATGGTGCCGTCCTTGCCGACCTTGTCCATCGCGTCGGCGATGATCTCGCCGATCTGGGTGTCCCAGTTGGCGGAGACGGTCGCGACCTGCTTGATCTCTTCCTTGTCCTTGACCTTCTTGGCGATCTTGTCGAGGTGCGCAACGCCGGCGTCAACGGCCTTCTGGATGCCGCGCTGGAGGCTGATGGGGTTCGCGCCGCTGGTCACGTGCTTGAGGCCCTCGCGGAAGATGGCCTCGGCGAGGACGGTGGCGGTGGTGGTGCCGTCGCCCGCGGCGTCGCTGGTCTTGCTGGCGACTTCGCGGACCATCTGGGCGCCCATGTTTTCATAGGGGCACGGAAGCTCAATCTCCTTGGCCACGGTCACACCGTCCTTGGTGACGTTGGGGGAGCCGAACTTTTTGTCGAGGACCACGTTGCGGCCCTTGGGGCCGAGCGTGGCTGCAACGGCGCGAGAGAGCTTCTGCACGCCGCGAAGCAGCGTCTGTCGCGCGGCTTCGTCGAATAGGAGTTGTTTTGCTGCCATAATGTTATGTGTCTGTTTTGTTTGTGTTGAGGGTTAGCCAATGACGCCGAGGATGTCGTCGGTGTTGAGGATCTTGAGTTCCTTGCCGTCGAGCTTCACATCGGTGCCGCCGTATTTGCTCATGAGGATGCGGTCGCCAACCTTGACTTCAAACGGCACTTTCTTGCCGTTGTCGTCGGTCTTGCCTGTGCCGAGGGCGACCACTTTGCCCTCCGTGGGTTTTTCTTTGGCGGTGTCGGGGATGATGATGCCGCCCTTGCGAGTTTCTTTGTCCTCGATGGGCTCCACAAGCACCCGGTCGCCGAGGGGTTTGAGGTTCACTGCCATACTTTTTATCGTGTTTGTTGTTTCGTTTGTTTGATTGCTTCTGAATCAAATCCCGCCACACCCGCAGCGGGAAAATTGTTTTTCATCTTCTGATCGAAGGCGACGCCTCCGGCAGCGCGGGCCCGAACCCGCGGGTGAACCGGGGGAGAATCGCCCCTGTCGCTACTTGCCTTTTTTCTCGTCCACGACCTCAGCGTCAATGATCGGGACTTCTTCGTCTTTCTTGCCCGCCTCGCCGGGACCGGCCTGCCCCGCGCCGGGACGCGTGCCGCCCGCCGCCGTGCTGCTGGTGTTCGACGCGCTGCGATACATTTCGGTCGAGACGGCCTGCCAGACTTCGTTGAGCTTCTCGGTCGCGGAACGGATGCCGGCCGTGTTGTTCGTGTTCATCGCGTCCCTCGCTTCCTTGACGGCGGCTTCGATCTTGGACTTGTCGCCGCCGGACATCTTCGCGCCGTATTCCTTCAGGAGTTTCTCGGAGCGATACACGGAGCTGTCGGCCTCGTTGCGCGCCTCGATCTCTTCCTTGCGGGCCTTGTCCTCCTCAGCGTGCGACTCGGCGTCGCGGCGCATCTTCTCGATCTCATCCTTCGCGAGTCCGCTGCTGGCCGTGATGGTAATCTTCTGTTCCTTGCCCGTCCCGAGGTCCTTTGCGCCGACATGGAGAATGCCGTTGGCATCAATGTCGAACGTCACCTCGATCTGCGGGACA
This sequence comes from uncultured Verrucomicrobiota bacterium, assembly GCA_964589935.1. Classification (GTDB taxonomy): domain Bacteria; phylum Verrucomicrobiota; class Verrucomicrobiia; order Limisphaerales; family VHCN01; genus VHCN01. The sequence continues at coordinate 82,498 of CAZPVD010000008.1, forward strand.
CCGCGAGGCGCGGGAGGAATGTCAATCAACTGGAATTTGCCGATGGTCTTGTTGTCGCGCGCGAACGGCCGCTCGCCCTGCAACACGTGAATCTCGACGCCGGGCTGGTTGTCGCTCGCGGTGGAGAAGATTTCCGACTTGCGCGTCGGGATGGTCGTGTTGCGCTCGATGAGGCGTGTGAACACGCCGCCGAGCGTCTCGATGCCGAGCGAAAGCGGCGTCACGTCGAGCAACAGGACATCTTTTACATCGCCCTTGAGCACGCCGCCCTGGATGCCGGCACCCACCGCGACGACTTCGTCGGGGTTCACGCCCTGATGCGGCGGCTTGTTGACGAGCGAGCGCGCGGTTTCGACCACGCGGGGCATGCGGGTCATGCCGCCGACGAGGACGAGTTCGTCAATGTTTGCAGCCTGCACGCCTGCGTCATGCAGGCAGTTCTTCACCGGCGTGATGGTGCGCTCAAAAAGTTCGTCGCAGAGCTGCTCCATTTTCGCGCGGGTGAGCTTCATGCTGATGTGCTTCGGGCCGGAAGCGTCCGCGGTGATGAACGGCAGACTGATCTCGTATTGCTGCGCGCTGGACAGGGCGATCTTGCCTTTCTCGGCCTCCTCCTTGATGCGCTGTAACGCGTCGGGCTGCTTGCGCAGGTCAAGGCCGTGCTCTCGGCGGAACTCCTCGAGAATCCAGTCCATGACGCGGTTGTCCCAGTCGTCACCACCAAGGTGCGTGTCGCCGTTCGTGGCCTTCACCTCGAAGACGCCGTCACCGATTTCCAAAACTGAAATGTCGAACGTGCCACCGCCGAGGTCATACACGGCGATCTTCTCGTCCTTCTTCTTGTCGAGGCCGTAGGCGAGCGACGCGGCGGTCGGCTCGTTGATGATGCGGAGGACTTCGAGGCCCGCGATGCGGCCAGCGTCCTTCGTCGCCTGGCGCTGCGAGTCGTTGAAGTAAGCCGGCACGGTGATGACGGCCTGCGTGACCTTCTCGCCGAGGCGCGTCTCGGCGTCGGCCTTGAGCTTGGCGAGAATCATCGCGGAAACTTCCGGCGGGCTGAACTGCTTGGGCTTGCCCTCGACTTCGACCTCGACCCACGCGTCACCGTTGGACGCCTTCACGACCTTGTAGGGCACGCGCTTGATTTCCTCCTGCACCTCTTCAAATTTCCGGCCCATGAAGCGCTTGATGGAATAGACCGTGTTGCGCGCGTTGGTGACGGCCTGCCGTTTGGCGGCCTCGCCGACGAGCCGCTCGCCCGCCTTCGTGAACGCCACGACCGACGGCGTCGTGCGCTTGCCTTCGGAGTTTTCCAACACCACCGGCTCGCCGCCCTCCATCACGGCCATGCAGGAGTTCGTGGTGCCGAGGTCAATGCCGAGAACTTTTGCCATAAAATCGTTGGTTGATGGTTGCGCGCTGCCCGAATGTCCACTTCCTTAGCAAGCCCGCTGCCAGAGTTTGAATTTACCGAAATCCCTTGGAATTCACTGAAAAATGCCGCTTCCTGTGAAACGCCGGACATCCGGTGTGGTCAGGATTCGCGCCACTGTGTCACGAATGCCGACGCCCTGTCACACTCCGCGCCCACTTGCGGCCTCGCGAACAAACGGCGCCAGACGCGCGGCCAGTTCCGTGGGAACGCGCTGCGGCTTTTCGTCAAGCCCGGTGCAGGCGTGCAATGTTTCGCCCTCGATCACGAGTTCGCCGTCCGCCTTTGTGACGCAATACCCAAAACCAATCCGCACACGGCCCAGTTCCGTCAGCCACACTTCCACGTCGAGCACATCGTCATAGCGCGCCGCCGAACGATACCGCACGCGACACTCGACCACCGGGAAGATTACGCCGCGCTCCTGCCACTCAACGAACGTGACGCCAAGCGATCGGAAGAACTCGCCGCGCGCCGCTTCGAGCACGTCGAGATAGCGCGCATAATAAACGTGGTTGCCGACCGTGCACTCCGAGTAAGTGACACGATGACGGTGATGAAAAGTTTGCGGGGCCATGTCCGCGAGACAAGTTGACCGAAACCCCGCGGCAAAGTCGAGGACGCGCGTTGCGAATCCCCTACTTCTTCTTCGCGCCCTTTTTGTCGGGCTTTGCCATTACAGGCAGCGGGGCCTGCGTGATGGCGGACGCGCCCTCGACTTTTGGCGGCTCAAACGCGGCGAGGAGGTTGCCGTTCGCGCCGTTCCAGATGCGCAGCACGCTGTCCTGCCCGCCCGCCACGACGAGCTTGCCGTCGGGCTTCACCGCGGCGGAATAAACGAAGTCGGATGAACCGCTGAAGTTGCGCACGTCGCTGCCGTTCTCGTTCACGAGGCGCACGCGCGCGTCGCCGGAGGTGGCGACGAACTGGTCCGTCGTGCCGACGTAGCAGAGCGAGGTGACCTCCTTCTGCGAGCCGCCGATGGTCTTCTTGCCTTCGCCGGTTTCGAGGCTCCAAATCTTGATGTTGTTGTCCGCGCCGGCGCTCGCAATCGTGCGGCCCTCGCGGCGGAAGCTCACGCCGAGCACCTGATGCGTGTGGCCCTCGAATGACTTCACCAGTTTGCCTTCCGCGATGTCCCAGACCTTCACGAATTTGTCCGCCGCGCCGGACACGAGCCGTTTGCCGTCGGGCGAGAAGTCCACGCCGAGGACGGTGTCGCTGTGGGCATTCTTGATTTCGGTCATAAGCGAGCCGTCGGCGACGTTCCAGATTTTCAACTGCCCGCTGCGCGACGGGTCACCAGAGCCGGTCGCAAGCAATTTCCCGTCGGGGCTGAAGTCGAGCGAGTTCACGCGCCCGCTCAACGGCGAGCCGGCCTCGCCAGTGCCGATGACGCGCTCAAGCGTCCACGCCGGGTTCAAGTCCCACAGCACGGCGCTTTTGTCCGCCGAGCCGCTCGCCAGAACAGCCGCCCGCGTGAAGGCCAGCGAAGCCACTGAACCGCCGTGTCCCTTGAGCACCTCTACAGGCGCGCCCGTCTCGGCGCTCCATGTGTGAACCAGTCCGTCCTCGCCTGCTGTCGCCACCGTGCGGTTGTCGGGCGAGAACGCGATGGCGCGAATCGCCTTCTCGGTTTCGGTCGCGGCCTTCTTTGCCGCCGCGGCCTCCGCGTCCGCTTTCTTTTGCGTTTCTTCCGCTGACGCAAGCTCGCCCTTTGCGGCGGCGGTGGCGTCCGCGGTCTTCTTGGCCGCGGTTTGCGCGAGCTGCAAATTTTCCTCGGCGGTCGTGAACTTCTTCACTTCTTTCTCCGCATCGGTGAATGTCTTGGCGAGCGGTGTGAGCTTGTCGTTTGATTCCTTGAGCTTCGCGCTGGCGTCGGTGAACACCTTGTCGAGGTTCGTCTTCGACTCGTTCGCAGCCTTGATCTTTGCCGTCAGGTCGGCGACGGCTTTCTCGGCCTCCGCGAGCGATTTCTGCGCGGCTTCCTTGTCCTTTGCCTTCGCTTTTTTGTCCGCTGCGATTTTTTCGACTTCGGACTTCGCCATCGCGACCTTGTTCGTGGCGGCCTTCGTGTCCGCATCGGCGCTCGCGAGAATCTTGTCGTTTGCGTCCTTCGCCTCTTTTGCCTTTGCTTCAGCGGCCTTTGCTGTTTCGACTTCCTTCTCGACCGGGTCTTTCTTCGCCTTGGCCTCGTCGAGCGCCTTTTTCTTTTCGGGCAACGTTTTCTCCAGCGCGGCTTTTTCGTCCGTGGCCTTCTTCACGGCGTCGTCGCGCTGTTTCTGGTTGTCCTCCGCCGTCTTGAGGTTGCCCTTGCGATACGTGACCTCGCCCGCGGCGAACGCGGCGTCCGCTTCGCGCGCGGCCTGCGCCTCCTGCGCGTAACGGTCGCCCTTGAGGTCGGCAATCAGTTTGCCGTCCGCGGCGTTCCACAGTTTCGCCACGCTGTTCGTCAGGCCTGCGGAGGCGAACGTCTTGCCATCCGCGCGCGATGCGACCGCGACAACAGGCCCGCCCTGCGACATCGAGCGAATCGCCGTGCCTTTCTCCAAATCCCACAGCGTCACGTTGCCATCGGCGCTGCCGGAGAGAAGCTGCGCGCCGTTCGTGCCGACGGTGTCGAGCGCGGTGACGGCCTTGGTGTGGCCCTTGAGTTCCTTCACGGCTTCGAGCTTGCCGCCCGCGGCGTCGGGAAGTTTCAGCACGCGAATCAAATTGTCCGCGCAGCCTGCGGCGACCTGCTTCGCGTCCGCGGCCCATGTGACGGCGTTGACCTCGGCGGGCAGCTCGGCCTCGGCGAAGACCGCGCCGTCGGCGACGTTCCACACGCGCACGAACTTGTCCGTCGAACCGGAGATGAGCTTCGCAGAATCGGGCGTGAACTTGAGGCTCGTGACCGGCGCGGAATGCTTCGCGAGCGTCTTCGCAACTTTGCCGCTGACGAGGTTCCAGAGCTTGATGCTGTTGTCGTCGCCCGCGCTCGCGAGCCACTGGCCGTCAGGGCTGGCGGCAACGACGCTGAAGGATTTCTCCGCCGCGCCGGCGAGTTTCTCCTTCTGCACGTTCACCGGACGCCGCCACAATTTCACCTGCCGGTAATCGCCGGACGCGAGCAGCGTGCCGTCGGGACTGAACGCGAGCGAATGCACCATGTCACGGTGCGCGACGCTGCCCTTGCCGGGAATCTTCGCCATCGCCGGGTCCACGAGGCGCGTGACGAGGTTGGACGACGGAACGTGATAGATGAAAATCTGGTCCGCGCGGCCCGCGGCGGCGAACTGCCCGTCACTGGTGAGCGCCACCGAATAAATCGGGTTCAAGCCCGGCGGCAACGGCTGCCACGCGATCGGGCCGGCGCCCTTGACCTCGCCCTTCGCGCCCTCGTCAATCCACAGCGCGATGAGGCCAAGTTCCTCGGAGGTGAGATTCGCTGCGCCGACCTTGTTTTTCGGCGGCGGCATGTAGGGCTTCTTCTGCTGCGACGCGAGCTTGATGAGGAGGCTGTCGGCGGACTTCCTCGCCTTCGCAGCGGGGCCGGAATCACCGCCGCGCAGGATGTCCTTTGGGGTTTCGAGCACGAGTTTTTCCTCGGCGGTAGTTTCGTTGTGGCATGCGAGACATTTCGCGCGGAGGATCGGCAGCACTTCCTTCTCGAAGTCCACAGCCTTCGAATGCTTGATCTTCGCGATGGCGATGGACTGGTGCGCGTCGGATTTTGGCGCGTCCTTCGGCTCATCCTTCGTGGCTTCCTTCTTCGGCGAAGTTTTTGAATCGGCGGCGAACGAAGCCGCAGCGGCGAACGCCAGCGCGAGCGCCAACGAAACACACATTGCGGGTGAATGAACGACGGATTTTTTGGATGGCAACGACTCGGTCATAAATGGAAACAAATCAGTGCGTTACTTCTTTGGCTTCTCGACCGCCGCGACCTTGAGGGCGAGCGGCTGGTCCACGGTGAGGTTCTGGTTGTTGAGCTTGAGCTGGGCCTGCACGGTGAGCTTGTGCTCGCCGGGCGTGGCGTCGGCTGACGCATCGAGCACGAGCTTCGCCTGCGTCTGGTCCTTCGCTATGGTGACTTTTGCGGCGCTCACGCCCTTGACGCCGCCGGGCAATGTGAGCGCAACATCAACCGGATCAGCATAGCCGTAAAGGCGCGTGATTTTCACCGGCACCTCAATTTTCGCGCCCTGCGAAACCTGACCTGAAGGCGTGCCGAGTTCGAGCGTGATGGGAGCCGGCGCGATCTTGATGTGAATCGGCGGCGAATAAACCGAGGCAAGCACATCCTTGGGCTTCGCGACATCCGCGGCGGCGGTGGCCTTGGCCTTGAGCATGTCGCGCTTAGCTTCTGCGGCCTTTTGTTTTGCGACGGCCTCCGTGTTCGCCTTTTCTGCCGCGGCCTTTGCATCGGCCGCAGCCTTTGCCTTTGCAGTCGCGTCCGCAGAAACCTTCGCGGCATCCGCGGCAGCCTTCGTGAGATTTTGGTCCTGCGCGCTTTTCTCGGCGGCGCTCTTGGCTTGCGCGGCTTTTTCTGCCGCAGCCTTCGCGGCGGCATCGGCTTCCGTCTGCGCCTTCACCGCGGCGGCAAGTGCGTCTGCCGCCTTCTTCGCGGCGGCGGCAAGATCGGTGGCTGTTTTCTCCATCGCCTTCGCGTCGTCGTCCGCCTTCTTTGCGCCTTCGGGGTTGTTGCGATATTTGCCCTGCGCCTGCGTCTGGAGGTAGAACACATGCTCGCCCGGCGGAATCTTGAACTGCGCGAGGTCAATCTCCAGCGTCGCGTTCGTCGCCTTGCCGTCCACGGCCAGTTCCTTCATCGGATCGAGCGCCGCGATGCCGACGGCCTTGAGGTTGAGGTTCTGCGCGAAATCGCCGCGCCGCACGACGCGCAGCGGAATCTGCATCTTCGCGGCGACGGAATTTTCAAACGTCTTGCTCTCGACCGGCTCGACCGAGATGGGCGCGGCCTCGACGCCGCTGACGGACAACACCACATCGCGCACGAGCCGCGAATACACAGGCTCGGCCTGCATGTCGGCAACCGTCCAGACTGGCGAGCCACCGCGCGCCTCGCGCGCGACCTCCGCGTCGCCGACCTTCGCCTTGCCGATAATTTTCAGCGGACCGGTCCACGCGTCGGCGCTTTCGCTCGCGGTGAGCAGCAGCGTGCCGACGTTCTTCCCGCCGGGAATGACCGCCGTGCTCGCGGTGACGCCCGCGGGCAGGCCCTCGGCGTTCACGGTGATGTCGCCGCCGAAATTGTCGCGGCGGAACGCGATCACGCGGACGGGCTGCGTCTCGCTCCGGCGCAACAGCGGCTTGCCGAAGTCCACGGATTTCGTGTCCTTCTTCACCGGCATCTGCGCGGCGGGCATGGCGACAAGGCGGAAGTCCGGCTGCTCCTTGCGGATCGCGAGCCGATACACAAAACGCGGATCACTGATCGTGTGGTTGAACATGTCGCGCACGACGATGCGATACGCGCCGTCCTCCTTCGCCTCGAAGCGCCCAGCCGGGTCGCGCGAGGACGTGTTGAAATCCGCCGAAGCGCTCAAGTTCACGTCCTGGTCCGAAAGTTCGAGCACTTCGCCCGCCGTTTCCTCGCCCTTGTCGTTCTTCGTCACGCGCTGGATGACGACAATCGGGTCGGTCGGCAAACCAAGCCGCGACGAGATGACCTCGACCCAGAACACGTCGCCCTTCTTCGCGTCGAAGGCGAACCAATCCTCGTCGCGCGCCGGGTAAAGCTGGCCGACGATTTCCGCCGGCAATGAAATCTTCTGCGCCTGCACTGGCTTGCTATTAGGCTCGGCCTCGTGAACGACCGGCGCGGTGGCAAAGGTGATGAGCGCGGGATTCGAGACACCCTGCGGCGTGCTCACGCGATACTCGAAGCCGTCGAGCGCGGCATCGCTCGGCCGCATCTGCGCGCTGCTGGCGAGACGCAGGCGCATCGCGGGATCCGCCGGAACGTCAATGTCCACCGTAATTTTTTCAAGCGGCTTGCCGTCAACGGCCTTCAGATTCGCTGGCATTCCGCCGGGAAGATCTCTTCCGTAGAGCGTGAACTTCGTCTTCGTGCCCGGCTGGCCACACGGCGGGAAAACGAAATCAATCCACGGCCCCGTCGTGACCGAGAGCCGGTAGAAATACTCGCCGCCGCCGCCGAATGTGACGTCATGCACCTTCGCAACGAGCGTCATGTCCGCCAGCGCCGTGAAGTCGAGCAGGCCGCCGCGGCGCGCGCGGTCCAGTTCGCGGTTGTCCGCATCGTAGAGCACAAGCACGGCGTCCATGCGCGAGTCAATTTCACGCGAGCGGCACTCGATGAGGACGCGCTGGCCCTTCTTCGCGGCGAACTTGTAGTAGTCCGCGTTGTTCGCGTCCGCGCGGCCGTTGACGGTGGAGTTCATCGCCAGCTCCATCGCGCCGGCAAACGTGTTGTTTGTCGTGGCCTCGTTCACCTCGGCCAGCGCGCCGACAACGAACGCGCGCGGGTTCGAGATGCCGAACCGGCCCACGACGCGCGCCTCATACACGCCGGGAGGGACGTTCGCGGCGATGTTCGCGGTGAACGTGTTTGCCACGGGCTGGTCGCCGTTCTTCTTCTGTATCGCGGTGATGCTCGCGTGTGAAAACACAATCCGGTCAGCCTCGTCGAGGTCCGCGCCGGTGATCGCCAGCTCGATTCCCGCGCCCGCCTTGCCGCCGGGCGGAAAGACGGTGAAAAGCTTGGTTTGAGGCAGCGTCGTCTGCGCCTGCACGGTGGCAACGAGAAGCGCGGCGGACAACACGAGGAGCGCCGCGCGCGGCGACAATTTAAGTTGGATGATCGGCTTCTGCATGGCTGTCACTCCAGTTCAGACCCCGCACGGGCGGAGTTTCTTCGACGAAATTTTGCGCGTGACACGGCGAACAACACGCGGCCTCACGAAGTCAGTTCGTCAATCGGCGTGCCATACGGCAGCACCGGATGCGGACGGCCCTGATGATCTTCATACTGCGCGGTCACGTCCACGCCGAGGTGGCGATACATCGTGGCGAGCACGTCCTGCGGTTTCTTCGGGTTGTCCTTCGGCTCGCCACCCTTCGCGTCGGACGAGCCGACGACGCGGCCGCCCTTCACGCCGCCACCCGCGATGGCCGCGCTGAAAACATTCGGCCAATGGTCGCGTCCGCCGGTGCCGTTGACCTTTGGCGTGCGGCCGAACTCGCCCCACGCGATGACCATCGTCGAGTCGAGCATTCCGCGCGCCTCAAGGTCCTCGATGAGCGCGGTGTAAGCGCGGTCCCAGCGCGGCAGGAAACCGTCGCGCATCGTCTCGTAGCCCTTCACGTGCGTGTCCCACCAGCGCAGGTCCACGGTCACGAGCCGCACGCCATACTCGACGAGCCGGCGCGCGAGCAGGATGCGCTGGCTCCACGCGGGCACGCCGCAGCGGTCGGGCGTGGGCGCCTTGTATTCGGCCATGAATCCGTAACGGTCGCGAACCTTCTGCGGCTCGGCGTCGAGATTGAAGCCGTCGCGCGCCGCGGCACCGGTGACAATGTCCCACGCCTGCTGTTGAAAACTGTCAAGCGCCTCCATCTGCCCGCTGGCGTCGGCCTCGCGGCGAATGCGGTCAATGCCGCTGATCAAAGATTTGCGCTCCGCAAGACGGTCGAACGAAAGCCCGTCAGCCAGCTCGAAGTTCGGCACGCTGAACGGACCGTCCTTCGCCGGGTCGGCCTGCGTGGCGAACGCGGCGTATTTCTGCCCGAGATACGCCGAGCCGCTGCCGGGCAGGTCGCGCGGGATGATGACGTAGGGCGGCATCTTCGGGTTCAGGTGGCCGAGTTGTTTCGCCACGATGGAGCCGCAGCTCGGATAGACGTTCACGTCCGGCTGCCCCGCGTTGGGCGGATAACCTGTGAAGAGAATCTGGTCGCCCGCCGAATGCCCCGCGTCCGTGTGATACAGGCTGCGGATGATGCTGTATTTGTGCTGAATCTTCGCGTGCATCGGCAGCAAATCACAAATCTGGATGCCGGGCACGCTGGTGCTCATCGCGCCGAATGCGCCGCGATAATCCTCCGGCGCGTCGGGCTTCGGATCCCACGTCTCATGCTGGCTCGGCCCGCCGCGCATCCAGAGGATGATGACGGACTTGTCGCGCGAGGTCGGCTTGCCCGCGGCGCGTGCCGACGACTCGAAGCGAAGCAGGTCCGCGAGGCCGAATCCGGCGCAGCCGAGAAATCCAGCCTTCAAAAAGCCGCGCCGGTTCTGCCGCAGCAAGCGGCGGAACTCGGGGCAACCGATGCGATTGGGCTGTTCCGAACTCATGCGATTGTCGCTCAGTGGTTGAACAAAAATTCCTTGCTGCTCACAAGCGCCCACACGATGTCTTCGTAGGCTTGGCGCTTGGCGGCGGGTTTCTTCGCGGCGTCCTGCTCCTTCTTCATCACCTTCTCGATGTGCTGCTTGGCCATCTCGGTCTCGTAGGATTCGGGGTTGCGCGCGTAGGCCCACTCGTAGAGTTCGCGAAGCTTGTCGTCGTCGCTGCGCTTGTCGTCCGTGGCGAGCAGGGCTGCGCGGCCGTTGTTGTCGGCGAGCTTGTTCTGGATGTCCTTTGAGTTGAGCAGGTGCAGGCTCTGCGCAAGCGAGGCGTCCTGCGAGCGCTCGCATTCGCACGAGCTGGAGGAATCGGGGCGGCCGAACACGGTCAGGAAGTAGGAGCCGGCGTTGAAGCTGTTGTCCGGCAACTGCACCGCGCGCGTGCCGGGCGGCAGGCCGCCCCAGCTTGGCTCGGACTTTGTGACGGTGTTGATGGCGTCGAAGAGCACCTCGGCGGTGAGACGCTTCGGGTAGTAGCGCGAGTAGTATTGCTTGTCCACCTTGTTGAAGTCGTTCGGGATCGCACTCAACTGATACGTCGTCGAGCGGCAGATCACACGCACGAGGTTCTTCATGTCGAAGCCCGACTCGACAAAATACTTCGCCACCGCATCGAGCAGCTCGGGATTCGTCGCCGGATTCGTCTCGCGCATGTCGTCCTCCGGCTCGACGAGGCCGCGGTTGAAGAAGTGCTTCCAGTAGCGGTTCACGAGCGACTGCGCGAAGAAGCGGTTGTCCTTCGCGCTCATCCAGTCCACGAGCGACTGGCGAGCGTCGTCGTCGGGAATCACATCCAGCGGCACCGCGCCGAGGCCGGCGGGCTTCACGGTCTGGCCGTTCTTCTTGTTCTGCGCGGACGGCGTGGAGCGTTTCGTGAAAACCACTTCCTCGCCCGGCTGGCTGCTCGGCTTGCGGCTGACCTGCGAGAAGAACGCGCCGAAGCTGTAGTAGTCGGCCTGGCTCCACTTTTCATAGGGATGATGATGACACTGCGCGCACTGGAGGCGCGTGCCGAGGAAGAGCTGCGCGGTGTCCTCAAGCTGCGTGGTCATGGTGTTGACCTGGCGATACCACGCGACGGGCGGGTTGTTCCCGATGTCGCCGGACGCCGCGAGGATTTCGCGCACGAACTGGTCGTAGGGCTTGTTGACCATGAAGCTGTCGCGAATCCAGTTGTAGAAGGCATAGGTGCCGTGCGTGTGCGTGGGCTGGGCGCGCTTGTTGCGCAGCAACGCGGCCCATTTGTTCGCGAAGTAATCCGCGTAGTCCGAGCTGTCGAGCAACTGGTCAATCCACTTGTCACGCTTCGCCGTGTCCTTGTCCGCGAGGAACTTTTCCACTTCAGCCGCGGTTGGCGTGCGGCCCGCGATGTCGAGCGTGACGCGGCGCAGGAACGTCGCGTCATCGCAAATGCCCGACGGCGGCATGCCGACCTTCACGAGCTTCTTGAAGACCAGTTCGTCAATGAAGTTGTTCGCCACGGGCAGACGCTCGACCGGCGCGCCGAGCGGCACCGTCGCGCGGAACGTGGTGACCCTGCCCTGATAACGCACCATCACGGCCACGTCGCCCGTCTGGCCGGTCATCTTCACGCGGCCGTTGTTTTCCGTGGAGGCGATGTCCTTGTCGTTCGGTTCGTAGAGAGCGCCGCGCGTGACATCCTCGTAGTGGCCGTCGGTGTATTGCGCAAGCACGAGGAGCTGCTGGTCGCCGTCCTTGTCCATCGTGCGTTCCTTCGGGAAGACTTCAATGCGCGACACCGTCGGATCCTTCGCGTCGCCGTAGGGCATCCCTTGCGCAATCCAACGCTTGACGAGTTCATAATCAAAGGAGCCAACCTCAAGCCGTTTGCCGCCGCCGTGCGGAACAACCGATGCGCCCTTCACGAGAAGCAGGCTCTGGTCCGGCGCGGGCGGGAACAGGCGGCGTCCGCGCGACTCCTTCACGAGATGCTCGTAATCCTCCGTCGGCTCGAAGCCGAGGAGTGAGAGCTTGAAGCCGTTCTGTCCGCTCGCCTTGCCGTGGCATCCGCCGCCGTTGCAGCCGCCCTTGGTGAAGATGGGCACGATTTGGTTCGGAAAGTTCACCGGGTTGACGAGCTTCGCATTTTCAACAGTGACCTCAATCATCGCGGACGCGCCTTCCTTCGCCTTCGCGGTGATGACCGCCTTGCCGTCGGCGACGGGTGTCACGAGGCCGTCCCTGTCAATCTTCACAATGTTTGCCGGCGCGACGGTGTAGGTGACGGCTCGCGTGTAGTCGCGTTCCATGCCGCCGGCGAACTTCGCGGTCGCAAGCAATTGCTGCCGCGCGTCGCTGCCTTTGAGGTGGATGCCCTTGGTATCGGCGGCGTCGCCAGCTTGCAGGACGAGCGAGCCAAGTTTATCAACGGGCTTCGGCGCGTCCTTTGATGCGGCGAACGTCGTCACTGCAAACGTGGCCGCAATGCAGACAGCGCCCGCCGCCGCGGAGCGGAATGAACAGTTCTTCAGTGCCATAATTTTCCTGTGCTTCGTTTATTTGTGACGCTCGCGCGACAAGGTTTAATCAGAGAAGTTCCTTGATCGGCTCATAATTATCCACGAGGTAGTGCGGCCGGCCGGCGAAATCGGCAATGGTCTGCGTGTTCGGATCGAGGCCGCAGTTGCGATAAAGCGTGGCGATCACCTCGCAAAGATGCACGGGACGGTCGTTCGCCTCGCCGCCGAGCCGGTCGGTCTGGCCGAGCACCTGGCCGGTCTTCATGCCGCCACCGGCGAGCAGCGCGCTGCCGACGCGCGACCAGTGGTCGCGGCCTGCGGTGCCGTTCACGCGCGGCGTGCGGCCGAACTCACCCCACACCACGACGCTTACGTCCTTCGCGAGGCCGCGCTCGTGCAGTTCCTCGACGAGCGTCGTGACGCCGTGGTCAAGCTGTGGAAGCTGGTTGCGCAGGGTTTGGAAGTTCTGCTGGTGCGTGTCCCAGCCGCCGAAATTGAGCGTCACGCAGCGCGCGCCCGCCTCGACCAGCCGCCGGGCGAGGAGGAAGTTTTCCAGACCGCGCCTGCTCTGCACCGGCGCGTTGTAGCGCTCGACGACCTTCGGGTCTTCCTTCTTGAGATCGAGCGCGGTGACGAGCCTGCTGGACGTGATGACTTCAAACGCCTTCTGGTTGAAGCCGTCAAGTCCCTCCATCAACTTGCTCGCGTCCGCGTCGCGGCGGAATTTGTCGAAGCCCGTGAGGAGCGCCTTGCGGTCATCGAGACGGTCGAGCGTGACGCCGTTCAACACCATGTCGGTCTTGCCCGGTCCGCTCGGCTCGAATGAGCCGTGCGCCGCGCCGGCGTAACCGCTCGGCGCAGTCTTGCCACTCAACCCAATGAACGCCGGCATACCTTCGCCCGCCGGGCCTTGAAGCTTCGAAAGCGTCGAGCCAACCGAAGGCCATCCGCCGGGCGGCTGGTTCTGCTCGATGCGTCCGGTCATCGTCTGAAATGAACTGTGCTGGTCCACCTGGCCGACGAGCGCGCGGATGGGGACGAACTTGTCCATGTTCGCCGCGAGCCGCGGCATGTGTTCGCAGATGCGGATGCCGGGCACGCACGACGGGATGGCGTTGAACTCGCCGCGGATTTCCGAGGGCGCGTCCTCCTTGATGTCATACATGTCGAGGTGCGACGCGCCGCCGGGCAGGTAAATCATGATGACCGACTTGTTCGACGCGCCAAGGCCGGCCTGCGCGTCAAGCCGGAAAAGCGAGGGCAGCGAGAACGCGCCCATGCCGAGCGCGCCGATGCGGAGGAAGTTGCGCCGCGAGATGCCGTCACAGAACGGCTGCGATTTGCCAAGGATGGTCAACATAGGTTTTGTGCGTTTTCGTTTCGTTCAACTGCCCTGCCCAGCCGCGCCCGGCCACTCAGCCGGACACACTCACTTCACCCGTGCTCACACGAGTTCTTTCATCACTTCATGCTCATAATCCACCAACGGATGCGGACGACCGGCGAAATCCGTGAACTGCGTCGCGTGCGGGTCAATGCCGAGCCGCTGATACAGCGTCGCGAAGACTTCGCCGAAGTGGACGCCGCGTTCTGCGATCTCGCCGCCGAGCCGGTCGGTCGCGCCGATCACCTGCCCCGTGCGCAAGCCGCCGCCCGCAAGCAAACCGCAGCCGACGCGCGGCCAGTGGTCGCGGCCCGCATCTTTGTTAATAGTGGGCGTGCGGCCAAATTCGCCCCACGCGACGACGGAGACATCCTTGTCCAGCCCGCGCGCGTGCAAGTCCTCGACCAGCGCCGAGACGCCCTGATCGAAGTAAGGCAGATGCGTGTCGCGCGCCTCGCTGAAGTTGTTCGAGTGAAAATCCCAGCGGCCAAAATTCAATGTCACGACACGCGCGCCCGCTTCAACGAGACGACGGGCCATGAGAAAGTGTTCGAGGTTGCGCGGAGCGCCGTCGCCGTAATTTTGCGTGAAGCCCTTGCCGTAACGCTCGCGGACTTTCGGGTCTTCCTTCGAGATGTCGAGCGCGGCAGCGAGACGACTTGAAGTCAACATGCCAAGGGCGCGTTGCTGGAAAGCATCCATGCCCTCGATGACGCCGCTCGTGTCCACATCGCGACGGAACTTGTCGAAGCTCGCGAGGAGCTTCTTGCGGTCGTCGAGACGGTCGAGCGTGACGCCGTTGAGCGTGAGGTCGTCCATCGTTTCGCCGGACGGACGGAAGGCAGAGTGCGGCACGCCGAGAAAACCCGGCAGGCCCGGCGAGCCATACGGCGGATGCCCCGCGCGTGGCGCGAGTCCGACAAACGGCGGGATGGCTTCGGCAGTCGGGCCTTTCAATTTCGACATCACGGAACCGAGTGACGGCCAGCCGCCGGGAGGCTGGTTGCGCTTGCTGCGGCCGGTGTAACAAATGAACGAATCGTGATCGCCGTCGGGCGAGCCATAGACCGTGCGGATGGGCACGAGCTTGTCCATGATGCGCGCGAGCCGCGGCAGATGTTCGCAGATGCGGATGCCGGGAACGTTCGTCGGGATTTCCTTAAACTCGCCGCGAATTTCCGACGGTGCGTCCACCTTGATGTCATACATGTCCTGGTGCGGCGGCGCGCCGACGAGGTAGATCATGATGACGGCCTTGTGCGAATTGCGGATGCCCGCCTTTGCTTCCGCTTCGAGCAACTGCGGCAGCGCAAGCCCGCCCATGCCCAGCGCGCCAACCTTCAGGAACTCGCGACGTGAAACGCCGTCGCAAAGCTTCGCTGAATTTTTTCCGTAAATGGTCAGCATGACTAAATGAGTTCGGGCATCGGCTGCAAATTGTCCGGCACGAGATACTGCGGGCGGCCGGAGAGGTCGTTGATCTTCACATCGTTCACGTCAATGCCGAGGTTGTGATACATCGTGGCGAAGACTTCGCCGAAGCGCACCGGCCGCTCGACCGGCTCGGCGGCCTGCCGGTCGGTCGCACCGATGATCTGGCCGACGCGCATCCCGCCGCCGGAGAGCAGCGCGCACGATGCCTTGGGCCAATGATCACGTCCGGCGTCTTTGTTGATCTTCGGTGTGCGACCAAACTCACCCCACACAACGACAGTCACATCCTTGTCCAAGCCGCGGTCGTAAAGGTCCTCGACGAGCGCGCTCACGCCCTGGTCGAGCATCGGCAATTCCCGCCGCGCGTTGCGGAAATTCTGTCCGTGATAATCCCAAAATCCAAACGCCACCGTCACCGCGCGGGCGCCGGCCTCGACGAGCCTTCGCGCAAGGATGAACTGCTCCATCATCATCGGCGCGGCGTCACCGTGCGGCTTGGGGTCGCCCTTGCCGTAACGTTCGCGAGTCTTCGCGCTTTCCTTGTCGAGGTTGAGCGCGTCCGCGAGGCCGCTCGACGTGAGCACGCCAAACGCCTGCTGCGTATAAGTGTCGAGTCCTTCCATCTGCCCGCTCGCGTCCACGTCGCGGCGAAATCTGTCGAAACTCGCAAGCAGTCCCTTGCGGTCGGCGAGACGGTCGAGCGAGATGTCGTTGAGCACCATGTCGGCCTTGCCATCGCCTTGCGGTTTGAAGCTCGCGTGCGAGGGACCGAGGTAGCCGCTTGTCGCCGCGTTGTAAGGCCGGTGCTGCATGCGCGGCTCAAGGCCGACGAACGACGGCACGCCGGGATCGGCGACGCCCTGCACTTTTGAAATCACCGCGCCAAACGACGGCCATCCGCCGGGCGGCTGGTTCTGCTTCGTGCGGCCGGTGAGGCACATGTAATCCGTGTGGTCGTCGCGCGCGTCGGCGATGGAGCGGATGACCGCGAGCTTGTCCGCGCAGCGCGAGAGCCGCGGAAGCAGTTCACAAAATTGAACGCCGGGAACATTCGTTGAAATCGGCTGGAATTCGCCGCGGATTTCGCCCGGCGCATCTGGCTTGAGATCGAAGGTATCCTGATGCGGCGGGCCGCCGGGCAGGTAGATCATGATGACGGCCTTGTGCGATTTGCGCAGGCCGGAGGCGTTTTCTGCCTGAAGAATCTGCGGCAGCGCGAGGCCGCCCATGCCGAGCGCGCCAATGCGCAGGAAGTTGCGGCGGCTGACGCCGTCGCAAAACCGGTTCTTTCTTCCGTAGATGCTCAGCATGTTCAGATGACTTCGCGGATGGGTTCCCATCCGTCCACGAGATACTGCGGCCGGCCGGAAAGGTCGGGCAGCGTGGTCTTGTTCGCGTCAATGCCAACGCGGTTGTAAAGGGTGGCGAAGACTTCTCCGAAATGCACCGGGCGCTCGTTGGCTTCGCCGCCGAGGTGGTCCGTCGCGCCGATGACTTGGCCGGTCCTCATGCCGCCGCCGGCGAGCACCGCGCAAGAGACGCGCGGCCAATGGTCGCGTCCGGCGTTCTTGTTGATGATGGGCGTGCGGCCAAACTCGCCCCACAGCACGACGGAAACATCCTTGTCCAAACCGCGCTGGTAAATGTCCTCGATAAGCGCGCTGAATCCCTGATCCAGCAACGGCAAGTCCTGACGCAGCGCGTCGAAGTTTTTCCCGTGATGATCCCAGCGGCTGAACGCGAGCGTCACGCAGCGCGCGCCCGCTTCGACGAGACGCCGCGCGATGAGCATGTGTTCCATGAGCTTCGGGCCGCCGTCATCGCGGTTCTTCGGGTCGCCCTTGCCGTAGCGCGCGCGGACCTTCGGGTCTTCCTTCTCGATGTCGAGCGCGTCAGCGACCTTGCTCGATGTGAGGATGCCGAAGGCCTGTTGCGTGAAGGCGTCGAGGCCGTCCATCAGCCCGCTCTGGTCCACGTCGCGGCGGAATTTGTCGAAGGAGCCAAGCAGCGCGCGGCGGTCTTCGAGACGGTCGAGGGTGATGTCGTTGAGCACCATGTCGTCCTTGCCGCGGCCCGACGGCTTGAACGGCGCGTGACCAACACCGAGGAAACCGGGCGTGCCCGCGTCGGCCCAACGCATCTCGCCCATGCGCGGCGCGAGACCGAAGAACGGCGGCACGTCGCGGCTCGTCGGCCCTTGCAGCTTGGAGAGGACGGAGCCGAGGGAGGGCCAGCCGCCGGGCGGCTGGTTGCGCGCAATGCGGCCGGTCTGGCATTGGAAGGCGTTGTGGTCGTCAATCGCGCCCACGAGCGAGCGGATGAGGACGAGCTTGTCCATCACCTTCGCCGTGAGCGGAAGGTGTTCGCAAATCTGGATGCCGGGGACATTTGTCGGGATCGGCTGGAACTCGCCGCGGATTTCCTTGGGCGCGTCGAGCTTCAAATCAAACATGTCCTGATGCGCCGGGCCGCCGGGCAGGAAGATGTTGATGAT
The DNA here is from genome assembly GCA_964589935.1 of uncultured Verrucomicrobiota bacterium. Classification (GTDB taxonomy): domain Bacteria; phylum Verrucomicrobiota; class Verrucomicrobiia; order Limisphaerales; family VHCN01; genus VHCN01. The sequence goes on from CAZPVD010000008.1 coordinate 100,093, forward strand.
GGCCTTGTGCGAATGGCGGACGCCGGCCTGCGCCTCGGCTGCGAGCAGTTGCGGCAGCGCGACGCCGCCCATGCCGAGCGCGCCGATGCGGAGGAAGTTGCGGCGGCTTACGCCGTCACAAAAACGATTCTTGCTGCCGTAGATTGTCAGCATGGACTTTAATTCTCGCCGTCAAACGCGACCCGCAACGGCAGCCGAAGGGCTGCCCGATGAGCGCCGGGACCTTGCCCCGGCTTCCGTTCAGACCAGCTCCCGCATCGGGTCGCAGTCAGGATCAACCAAGTGCTGCGGGCGCCCGCTGAGGTCGTTGATGTAGTGCTTGTGAACGTCAATGCCGAGGTTGTGATACAACGTCGCGAAGACTTCGCCGTATTTCACGGGCCGATCCACCGCCTCGCCGGCGATGCGGTCGGTCGCGCCGATGACCTGACCGAGTTTCATCCCGCCGCCGGAGAGCAGCGCGAAGGAGACGTTCGGCCAGTGATCGCGCCCGCCGGAGTTGTTAATCTTCGGCGTGCGGCCAAATTCGCCCCAAACGACAACAGAGACATCCTTGTCCAGACCGCGCTGGTAGATGTCCTCGATGAGCGCACTGAGGCCTTGATCGAGCAGCGGCAAATCCTGACGCAGTGCGCCGAAGTTATCGCCGTGATGATCCCAGCGGCTGAACGCCAGCGTCACGCAGCGCGCGCCCGCTTCGACGAGACGCCGCGCGGCAAGGAAGTGCTCCATCAGTTTCGGCCCGCCGTCGTCGCGATTCTTTGGGTCGCCTTTTCCGTAACGGTCGCGGTTCTTCGGGTCTTCCTTCGATATGTCGAGCGCCTCGAGAAGTTTGCTGGAAGTCAAAACACCAAACGCCTGCTCGTTGAACGTATCGAGTCCTTCCATCAACCGGCTTGAATCCACGTCACGGCGGAATTTGTCGAAGCCCGCCAGCAGCGCCTTGCGGTCGGCGAGACGGTCGAGCGTGACGCCGTTGAGCACCATGTCTTCCATGCCGCCGCCCTTGTTCGGCTGGAACGGCGAGTGCGCTGGACCGAGGAAGCCGGGCACGCCGTTGTCGGACCACGGTGTGTGGCCCATCTTCGGCGCAAGTCCGATGAACGGCACCATGTCGCGCGAGGTCGAGCCTTCGAGTTTTGAAACAATTGAGCCGAGACACGGCCAGCCGCCGGGCGGCTGGTTGCGCGGCGAACGGCCCGTGAGGCACTGGAAGGCATCATGCCCGCCCGTCGAGCCGACCATCGAGCGGATGACCGCGCACTTGTCCATCAGCTTCGCCATGCGCGGCAGATGCTCGCAAATCTGGATGCCGTCCACGTTCGTCGCGATGGGATTGAACTGGCCGCGAAACTCGGCGGGCGCATCGGGCTTGAGGTCGAACATGTCCTGATGCGACGGACCGCCCGGCAGGAAAACCATGATGACGGCCTTGTGGCCGAGCCGCACGCCGGATTGCGATTCCGCGCGAAGCAACTGCGGCAACGCAAGCCCGCCCATGCCGAGCGCGCCAATCTTGAGAAAGTTGCGTCGCGACACGCCATCGCAGAAACGCTGTTTGGGTCCGAGGATCGTCAGCATAAGCCGGAGTGCTGGATGTCTTGCAAATCTATCACTGGTTGACGCGCGAACCGCAAGCCGAATTTAACGAAAACGGGAAAATATTTTGCCACGCCCCAGATTTATCACCCTGACGCGCAACGCCATTGCGCGATGAATTTCACCTTTTCCGGATTTCAAGCTTGCGTTTTCCGCGACTGCTCCAAAGATTTCCCGCCTTTATGAATCAGGAACAAGCCGCACCGCCGCAGACATCCACGCTGCTCGATTTCCTCGCGTGGGTCGAGGTGAACAAGAAACGCCTCCTCTACGGCGCGGGCGGCGTGCTCGTGCTCGGCCTAGGCATCTACACCTACCAGCACATCCACGAACAGGCCGAGGCCCGCGCGAGCGCGGCGCTGCTTGCACTCACCCAGCCCGGCGAATCGGGCGCGGCGGTCAAGCCCGACGCGGACAAACTCCTGCGAGTGGCCGGCGATTTCTCCGGCACCGCCGCGGGACGCCGCGCACTGCTGCTCGGCGCCAAGGAACTGTTCACCGAGAAAAAATTTGACGCGGCGCGCGCGCGCTTCGAGCAGTTTCTCGCGGAAAACCCCGAGGCTCCCGGCGCTCCCACAGCCGCGCTCGGCGTCGCCGCGTGCCTCGATGCCGCGAACCAACTCGACCCCGCCATCTCCGCCTACCAACGCGTCACCGGCGCGTATCCGACTTCGCCCGAGGCCGTGCAGGCGCAGCTCGCGACGGCATTGCTTTACGAGGCGAAGAACCAATCCGACCAGGCGCTGAAAATTTACGACGAAATTCTTCGCGCGCGCCGGCAGAGCGTTTGGAGTTCGGAAGCCAACATGCGCCGCGATCTTCTCCTCTCGAAAAATCCGCAGCTCTCGCCGACGAACATCATCGTGCAGCCCAAGCCCGCGCTCACGCCACCAGCGGTCAGCAACGCGGTGAAGGTTCCTCTTCCGGTTTCACCCGCAACTTCAACAAACAAGAAGTAACAACACCACGGGGAAACGCGCCGGGCCAAACGCACCTCGCACTTCACACCTCGCACTTTTCCTCATGAAGCTCTGCATCATCGGCACCGGTTACGTCGGCCTCGTCACCGGCACCTGCTTCGCCGAGGTCGGTCATCACGTCACCTGCGTGGACAATGACGTGAACAAGGTGAAGACGCTCCAGGCCGGCGGCATCCCGATCTACGAGCCGGGCCTCGATGAAATGGTGAAGAAGAACACCGCCGCGGGCCGGTTGCGCTTCACCGCGAGCACCGCGGAGGGCGTGCAGAATTCCGACGTGATCTTCATCGCCGTGCCCACGCCGCCGCAGCCGGACGGCTCCGTGGATTTGAGCTTCATCGAAAAGGTCGCGCGCGAAATCGCCGCCGCGATGACCGATTACAAGATCGTCGTGGACAAGTCCACCGTGCCAGTGAAGACCGGCGAGAAGGTCGCCGAAACCATCAAGCGTTACTGCAAGGCGAAGGTCGAGTTCGACGTGGTGAGCAATCCAGAATTTTTGCGCGAAGGCTTCGCCGTCGAAGACTTGATGAAGCCTGACCGCATCGTCATCGGCGTCGCGAGCCAGCGCCCCGCGCAGGTCATGAAGGATGTTTACGCGCCTTTCAACGCGCCGATCATCGTCACGGACATCAACTCCGCCGAACTCATCAAGCACGCGAGTAATTCCTTCCTCGCGCTGAAAATTTCCTACATCAACGCCGTCGCGAACATCTGCGAGGCCAGCGGCGCGAACGTCGAGGAGGTCGCCAACGGCATGGGCATGGACGCGCGCATCGGCCGGCGCTTTCTCAACGCGGGCCTCGGCTTCGGCGGCTCGTGTTTCCCGAAGGATTTGAGCGCCTTCATCAAGATCGCTGAACAGCTCGGCTGCGACTTCCGCCTGCTCAAGGAAGTCCAGCGCATCAACGCGGAGCAGATGGAGCGCTTCATCAAAAAAATCACCGACACGCTCTGGGTGCTCAAGGACAAGAAGCTCGGCGTGCTCGGCCTTGCCTTCAAGCAGAACACCGACGACGTGCGCATGTCGCCCGCCATCGAGCTGTGCCAACGTCTCGTGAGGGAAGGCGCCGCGCTGCGGGTCTTCGATCCCAAGGCAATGGAGAAGGCCAAGTCGCTCCTCCCCGAGGGCAAGTCCGTCACGTATGTCGCGGACATGAACGCCGTGACCGAAGGCTGCGACGCGCTCGTGATCGCGACCGAGTGGCCGGACTTCAAGCAGCTCGACCTCGACCGCGCGCGCAAGGGCCTCTCACATCCCATCATGTTTGACGGCCGCAACCTCTTCGATCCCGCCGCGATGGAAAAGGCCGGGTGGATTTACAAGAGCGTTGGGCGATAGATCCGCTCAATGCGCTCGTTTGAAGAAGCGTCACGCCGTTGAATTGAACTAACATGCGCAGGCGACAGATCTACGTTGCGTTGGTGTTCGTCGCTGTTGGTGCGTTAATCATTTTTTCGCGCCAGCTCTACGTCTGCATCGTTTTCCTGCTCGGCTTGGCTTTGGCATTCTGCTCGATTCACTGTCTGCTGCGAGTCTTCCGACCTAATCCCACTCAAATGAAAGGCTTCGGACGATCAGGTTCTTTGGCTGAATCTGTGGTCTTCGGCGTGCTGTGGGGATGTGGCGCCGCTTACCTTTTCGCAAAAGTTTTTGGGGCCAACAAACCAACTACTTCGTTTCTATTCGCAGCGGTAATAACTTTGATCGTGCTCGTGTCTATCGGGCAGTGGTGGGAGACGCGAAAGCGGAAGTGACACTCACCCATGAGAGCCGTTGAAGTAGCTGCTGGTCTTCTATTCGACGACGGCAAACTCCTCATCACGCAGCGGCGTCCGCAGGATCACCTCGGCGGCTTGTGGGAATTTCCCGGCGGCAAGCGCGAGCCAAACGAAACCTTCGAGGAATGCCTCGTCCGCGAACTGCGCGAGGAACTCGGCATCGAGGCGCGCATCGGCGAACTTGTTGAAACCATCACACACGCCTACCCGGAGAAAACGGTTCACCTCCGCTTCTTTCGCTGCGCGCTGAAGGCAGAAAGCACCGAGCCGCGCCCGCAGCATTGCCACGCGCTCGCGTGGGTCAGTGCGGATGAACTCGACCGCTACGACTTCCCCGCCGCCGACGCGCAGTTGCTCGCGCACCTCAAGTCCACGCCTGTGCTCTGGCGGTGAAGCTGCTGCTCTCTCGCCGCGTCGAAACTCGCACATCATGACGCGCCTCCTGCGAACCCTTCCAGTTGCCCTTGCCGCATTGTCGCTTGCGGTGTTGCACGCGCCAGCGGCTGAGTCGTTCACGCCCGCGCAACTTGCCGCGTGGCAGCGCAGCCCGACGAACTTCACCGGCATCAGCACCGCGGCTGACAAGCTCGTGATGCATTCGGAGAATTGGGCTTCGCTGCTTGGCCCTTCCACACCGGAGCACTTTGCTTTTGCCGCGACCGTCACCATCGAGGAGCCTGCGAAATCCGTGCGCTTCGCGGGCGAGGGGTGGACGGTGTGGACGGACTTCGGCTACAGCGACGGCGGTTACGAGGCCGCGTTGCTCGCGCGCGTCAGCGACGGCCCCGACTGGCGCAGCAGTTCCGGCTATCGCGTGCAGCTCTCGCACAAGTTCCAGGAAGTCACGCTGCTCAAGTGGCCGATGGGCGGCTTCGTCCGCGTCGTGCCGTGCGAGGTGAAACTCAAGCAGCCGCATCGCGTCGAAGTCGTCGTCGCCGGGCCGTTCGTCACGGTGAAAGTGGACGGTCAGGAAAAAATCCGCTTCTTCGACCGCGAACTGCCTTTGCAGAAAGGCCGCGCGGGACTCGCTGTGAGCAGCGGAGCAAAAGTTTCGTTCAGCGATGTCACGCTGAATTCCGTCAGCGCGCCGCCGGCGGTTGCGGCGACGGTTCACGTTCCCGACTTCAAGCTCCGCGAGTGGCGCGGACGCCCGTGGGTCTTTGATGGCGCGGAACCGATCCTGCTTGTCGCGACGCCGCGCGCCGGCGACCCGTGCCACCAAAACGCCAAGCTGCGTCCCGGCCTCAAGCCGCTGCTGATGTGGAACGCGCACTGGGACCTCGCGAACCAGGGCGCGTTCAAGGAGGCGGACAGCAAGATCACCGAAGTCACCGCGAACGGCGGCGGCGACTCGCTCACGCTCTCGTGGAGCGCGCGGCACGTCGGCGACGCCTTCGAGGTTCGCTCGCGCATGAAGATTGGCTGGAACGCGGCGCAGCGGGTCTATGTTTATGACGTGGATTCGAGGCTGGAGATGCGGCCAGGCAAGCAGTTCACTTTCCGTTACGGTTTTGATTTTGAACATCACACAGCGCTCGACCCGTTCGCGTGGGAATCGCTTCTACTCAAAAGCGCCGACGGGCAAATGTTTCGCCGTCCGCTGACGCCTTACGACTCCGGCCCAATTGAAAATCTCGCGACGCAGGAAGGCTTCCGCGCGTGGGTCGGCCGGCGCGGCGAGCCGTTCATCGTCGGGCCGGTCGTGGAATACGAAATCAGTTCCGGCACGAGCACGGGCCGCAAACTCAACACCGCCGTGTGCGCGTGGGCCTACGACACGGGCGTGAGTTTCCCGACCGAGACACTCAAGGGCGGCGACAAGATTGAAGTGCGTTACCGCTACACCGGTTTGCCTGCGGCGGAGTTGCTCACGATGCGCGAGCGAGCGACCGCGCCGCCGCTTCAGCGCACCGACCCGGCGCGGCATTTCATTTTCTGCGACACGTTTCCGAAAGTGGACTTCGCGCAGTTCGCGTCACTCGCGGACCCGTGGCCTTACGGGCGCGTGCCCTTCCTCAGCGGACACAACGCGCTGCCCCGCTACGCGCTCGCGTCGAACACTGGTTTTCACGGCGGCTACGCGATGCGCCTCGGCCCACGCGGCCACGCCGTCGCGAACCTGCCGGTGAAACAGCCGCTCGCGCCGGGCCGCTACATCGTCAGTGCCTGGGCGAAGGCCGACAACCTCCTCGGCCCCGGTGCGAAAATGGAACTGCTGCTCACGAAGGACAACACCGGCCACGGCTACGCGCGAATGAATTCGGCGAATGTGCTCAAGTCCGAGACGCACTACATCGGGACCGGCACGTTCGACTGGAAGCGTGTCGGCTTCATCAGTGCCATCGCCAGCGGCGCGAAGAATCTCGCCGTCGAGTTCGACAATCCCGGCACAGGCGAAGTGCTGTTCACGGATTTTGAAATTCTGCCACTCGCGGAGCGCGCGCAACTCCCGCTCGGCATTTTATCCGCGCCAAATTCGGAACCCGCGCCGCTGCCGCCGAAGCCCGCGGGCGTTCTCGCGGACTACCGGATGCTCGAAGGCAAAGGACTGTTTGTTTTCGACAATGCAAACGGGCCGTTCGGCCTGCTTGAACTCGCGAACCTCGATTGGGTCGTCGCCGACGGCCATCACGCGCTGCGTTTCGCGGACAACACGAGCGGACGCCGCGAGTTCGCGACGTCGGGCGCGTTGGAGAACGGCTACTTCAACCATCCCTCTTACGCTGACAAGCACACGCTCCCCGTCGCCATTGCGGGTCTGCACGGCGGCGGTTTCGAGTTGCGCGGGCTGACAATGTCCGCCTTCATCAAGCCTGCGGCGGAAATGGGCAAGGCGCAGCACGGCGGCAAGGGCGACATTCTCGGCGTGGGCGCGCGGCGATTCATCCTCGGACTTCACGGACAGAAGGCGCCGTATCGCCTCGCCGCCCGGCTGAACGCGAATGACAAGGACATCTTCGAGGCACCCGACAATCTCGAAGCCGACCATTGGTATCATGTCGCGCTCACGGCGGAACCGGACAACGGCAAGTGGCATGTGAAACTCTGGCTCGACGGCCGCATGGTCCGCGAAGGCGTCTCGCAGAAGTTTGACGCGCCCGCAAGCATCCCGCCCAGCATCGTCCTCGGCGCGGAGTTGTTCTATTTCCACGACGCGTATTTTCGCGGACTGATCGGCCGCACGACGGTCTTCGACCGCGCGCTTCCAGCGGAAGAAATCTCCACGCTCAAACCTTAGCGTGCTTCTCCGTTCGCCCCTTGTCTTCGATTGAATTCAGCGGCACCTTGTCTATGCGCCACGGCGCGGGCATGAGTTCAACCGCAGCGACAACACCTTCACAAACGAAGCCGCCAGCTTCGCCCAAATGCCTTGTCCGCTCCGTTGCGGGAACGATGCGCAACGAGCCGGCGCTCGAAGCGGTGACCATCACCCGCGGCGGCCAGCCCCGATCCATCGCACTCATGGGCAAACGCTCCGACCCAGAGCTGGAGCAGCGTGTCACTGTCGCAGTTGAGCAAGGCCGCGAGGCCAGCGAGCAGCATCATTGCGCCCTGCTCGGCCGCGAGGGCGACTGCCACACGTGCGACATCCCACTCGGCGCGGACGAGGGCGCCGCAGTCACCGTCACGCGCGAGGCCGACGGCCACACCGTCGCGCGCGTCACCTGCCCGACCGCGCCGCGCTTCTGGCACTGGCACGACCTCGCGTTGCCGAAGATCGTCCCGCGCGAGGTTGAAATCCCGGAGCCGGAAGACGACACGCACATCAACGAATGGAAACACCAGCTCGTCGCCGCGCTGATTTGTGGCGCGAGTGCGCTCGCGGCGCACTTCGCGGCGGGCGCAACGCAACTTGTCCTTTTCCTCGTGTCGTATGCCACAGGAGCGTGGTTCGCTGCCGAAGAAGTCTTGGAGCGACTCCAGCACCGCACGCTCGACGTTCACTTCCTCATGCTCGCCGTCGCGTTCGGCAGCGCGAGCATCGGCGCGTGGGCCGAAGGTGCGACGCTGCTGTTCCTCTTCAGTTTCTCCGGCGCGCTTGAACACTACGCGATGGGCCGCACGCAGCGCGAAATCCGCGCGCTCTTCAAGTCCGCGCCCAAAACTGCGACGGTGCTCGAAAATGGCCAGGAACGCGAAGTGCCCGTCGCCGAACTGCGTCCCGGCGCACGGCTGCTCGTGAAGCCCGGCGCGCAGTTTCCCGTGGATGGCGAAGTGGTATCAGGCCGCACCGCCGCCGACGAATCGAACCTCACCGGCGAAGCCACGCCGGTTGAAAAAAGCGTTGGTGACAACGTGCTCGCCGGCACGATCAACGGCTGGGGCGTGGTTGAGACCATCGCCCTGCGGCCCGCGAGCGAGAGCGCGCTGGAACGCATCATCCGGCTCATCCGCGAGGCGCAGAAGATGCGCGCGCCTTCGCAGCGGTTCACCGACAAGTTCGGCACCGGCTACACATATGCCATTCTTGGCATATCTGCCGCGATGTTCCTCGTCTGGTGGCTTGCCTTCGGCCTGCCCCCGTTCGTCTCGACGGACACCGTGCGCAGCGCGTTCTACCGCACCATGACGCTGCTCGTGGTCGCGTCGCCGTGTGCGCTCGTGCTTTCGATTCCGTCCGCAGTCCTCGCGGCCATCGCGTGGGGCGCGCGGCGCGGCATCCTCTTCCGCGGCGGCGCGGCGGTCGAAGAACTCGCGGACGTGAACATCGTCGCGCTCGACAAAACCGGCACGCTCACGACCGGCGAACTTCAAGTCGAGCGCGTCGAAAGTTTCCCGCCCGGACGTGAAGCTGAAGTTGCGTCGCTCGTGTTCTCGCTCGAACGGCTTTCCACGCACCCACTCGCGCGCGCCATCACGCGGCACGGCAAACAGCACGCGCTGCCCGTCGTGAATTTCGAGCACTTCGAGTCCGTCACCGGCAGCGGCTTGAAGGCCGTGCGCGACGGCAAGACGTGCTGGCTCGGCAAGCGCGAGTGGGTCTGCGCGCAAGCCGGCAAAAGCGTCTGCGACACGGCAGAATCCCAGGCAGTCACAGCGGAACCGGGCCACGCGGAAATCTGGTTCGCCGGGGACGGTCTGGTCGGACGCGTGCTGCTACGCGACGATTTGCGTCCGCAGGCGGCGGCGGTGCTCACGGAGCTTCGCCGCGAGGGATTGCACACGGTCGTGCTCACGGGCGACCGTCGTGACACAGCCGAATTGTTGAAGGAGCGGCTCCAACTCGAAGACGTGCGCGCCGAGTTGAAGCCCGAGCAAAAAGTCGCCGCCATCCGTGAACTTTCGCAGTCGGGCAAACGCGTCGCGATGATCGGCGACGGCGTGAACGACGCGCCAAGCCTTGCCGCCGCGCACGTCGGCGTGGCAATGGGCGCGCGCGGCTCGGACGCCGCACTCGAACAGGCCGCAGTGGTGCTGATGCACGACCGGCTGGAAAATTTTCTCGCCGCCTACCGCCTCAGCCGGCGCGCAAAGGCGGTCATCCGGCAGAACCTCGTCATCTCGCTCGGCACCGTCGCGGTGCTCGTCGCGTTGGCGATGTTCGGAATGATTCCGCTCACGCTCGGCGTCATCGGCCATGAAGGCAGCACGGTCGTCGTGGTGCTGAACAGTTTACGGCTGCTGTTTTCGGGAAGGGAGCAGAGTTAAACCCGGCGCTTCACCGCTCGCATCATCGCGCGCCAGTGCTTCGCGAGGAAGCGCGGATGTTCGAGGCTTTCGCGCGCATACTTCCCCGTAGCTTGCGCGAGTTCGAGATCGGCAACGATGAGCGATTCAGACAAGTTGTCCGCGAGCTTCAGCACGCTTCCGTCGGGCGCGACGATTTTGGAATCCCCCGCCGACCACAGTCCACTGCCCTGCGGGCCAACCGAGTTGGCGAAAACATAGAAGATGGCGTTCTCCCACGCGCGCACCGTGATGCCGTCGCGTCCGCTGCGCTTGCGGCGTGAAACGGCCAGCGTGTCGAGGCCGGCGTTCGGATGAAAGAGCACACGCGCGCCGGCCATCACCGCGAGGCGCACCAACTCCGGATAGCGACGCTCGTGGCAGATAATCGCGGTGCAGCACACGCCATCGAGGTCAAAGAGCGCGATACCATCGCCCGGCGCGAAGAACTGCCGGTCGCGTTCCGTGAGCTGGCACTTGGCGTAGGTGTGGACGACGCGCCCGCTACGGTCAAAGACCACGAGGCAATTTTGCCAGCGGCGTCCATAAGGAACGGGCGAGCCGATGAGCACGTTAATGCGATGCTTCAACGCAAGCAATCCGATGCGTTTCAATGCGGCCTGCAATTCCACGCGGTTGAGTTTGGAAAAGTCGCGGTTGTAGCCGGTCGTCGCGCATTCGGGAAAAAGGACTGCGTCGGCCCGGCGACGCGCGGCGTTGCGGATGGCACGCTCGATCTTCGCCAGATTTCCTCCAACCATCGCGGCAAACTTCATCTGCACCGCGGCGACGCGCAGCGTGCGGGGCGAAGAGGCCGGGTTTGTCCGCGACATGAAGCGAGGCTAGTGGCTGCGCGGCGCGAGTGCAATCCGCGGGAGCTTGGACGACGATGCATTGTTCATTCGCCTCGCCCGCCGCTTTGTGCTTATTCTCCGGCATTCACGACATCATCCATGCAACAGCAACCCAATTTCGATCTCGGCCTCGACATCGGCCAGCTCATCGGCGGCGCGGTGTTGTGGATCGTTGGCGGATTCGCCGTCGCGATGCTCACTGCGTCCCTGCTGCATTTAATCGGGCACGCGCTTGGTTTGTTTCAGCTCAAACGCATCGAGTCGCCGCGCAAGTTCCTCTGGTCGGTCGCGCTGATCGGCGTGTTCTTTTCGTGTATCGTCGGCGGATGGACGGGTCTCAAGGTCGGCGTGGTGCGCGCGGGCGGCGGGGCCCTGACGACCGCAGGGCCGAAGCTTTTGCAGTCGGGACTCGAACAAGGTTTGCGCTCGGCGGGCGTGACGAATTTCGCGGCCATCGAAGTAAAGCGCCTGGGCGAGCTCCTCGACGAGGCGGCCAAGGCCGAACTGCCGCCGATGGAGTTCCCCGGCGCGGACAAGTGGCGTGCGAAGGTGGAGGAGTTCCGCCGCAAGGCCATCGGGCAGGCGCGCGCCTTTCTCGATGCCAACGAAAAAAGGGAAACGCTTTCGCTCACCGACCTCGTGAACGACCTCTTCCCTAAACTCTCCGTCGAACTCGCAACGTGGACGCAGAACTTCACGCAACGGGAAATCAAATCGGGACTGATTTGGATCGCAGGAATTGAAGCCGTCCTTGCTCTGATGTGCCTCATCGTTCGGGGCACGAGCGCGAAACCGAAAGCCGACGCCGCACCGCCGAAGTTAGCAGCCTAGTGATGTGCCACGGTGACGAGCGCGTTTCGCATCGGCTCGATCAGCAAATCGGGGACGCAGCCGAGCACGATGACGCCGAGCGCCAGCGCGCCAAGCGCGATCCGCGCCGAAAGCGGCACGCTGATTTCGCCAGCCTCTCCCGGCGCCTCCACGACGAGCGCCTGTTTCAGCACCATCAGGTAGTAATAGAGCGACACTGCACTCATCGCGATGGCGACGATGACGAGCCAGAGCAGGCCGAGGTCCTTGGCCGAGTTCACCACGGCGACGAAAACGTAGAATTTCCCGAAGAATCCCGCCAGCGGCGGAATGCCCGCGAGCGACAGCATGAAGACCATCATGCACACCGCAAGCACCGGCGCGCGACGGCGCAGCCCAGCGAAATCCGTGAGCGTCGCGTCACCGCCTCGCTCCAGCACGCCCGCGACGCCGAGCGCGCCCACGACCGTCAGGCCGTAAGTGATGACGTAGTAGAGCAACGAGATGACGCCCTGCGCGTTGTTGCAGAGGATCGCGAGCAGCGCGTAGCCCGCGTGCGCGATGGCGGACCACGCGAGCAGCCGCTTGACACTCGTCTGCGCGATGGCGGCGAGGTTGCCGAGCAGCATCGAGAGCACGGCGAGCGTGGCGAGCAGCGGCATCCAGCCGGACGCAAACTGATGCCAGCCCGCGCTGCCTTCCGCGCCGTCGAAGCCGGTCATCATGACTTTCGCTAACAGGAAGAAGCTCGCGACCTTCGAGCCGCTCGCGATGAACGCCGCGGCCGGCGTCGGCGCGCCTTGATACGCGTCCGGCGCCCACAAGTGGAACGGCACGGCGGCGATCTTGAACCCAAAGCCTATGACGGTCATCACGAGCGCGACGGCAAGCAGCGGATGGAGCGCGTGGCCCTTCAACGCAACGGCGATTTTCGGCAGATAAAGCGAGCCGGTCATCCCGTAAAGCAGGCTCAGTCCGAACAGCGCGAACGCCGCGGCCATTCCGCCGAAGAGGAAGTATTTCAGCGCCGCCTCGGCGGAGCGCGGGTTGCGCTTGTTGAACGCCGTGAGCACGTAGAGCGAGAGGCTCGCGAGTTCGAGAGACACGAAAATCATCAGCAGGTTTTCCGTGCTCGCCATGAACATCATCCCGACGGTCGCAAGCAGCACGAGCGCGACGAACTCGCCGGCGTGCTCGGTGAAATCCGAGTCGAGCGACAGCGCGAGCGTGAAGGCCGAGAGCGCGATGAGGGCGATCTTCACGATGCGGCCGAGCGGCTCGACGATGAACATCCCGTCGGCGACGCGCACCGAGCCGTCCGAGTTCACCATGAAGAACACGGCGGCAAAGAAGCCGAGAAAGGCAAAGAGAAACGCGACGAGCATCCGGTTGCGCAGCGGCTCGCGGCGCATCACGCCGAGGTCAATCGCCAGCACCGCAAACGCGGCGAGCACGAGAAAAGTCTCCGGCGCGGCGAGCTTGAGCAGGCCAAAATAATCCACGCTCATTGCAAGCCTCCCTTCCGCATCGCGTCAAAAAGCGACGAATTGAAGCTTGGCACAATGAGGTCGAGGAGGATTCGCGGATAGAGGCCGATGAAAAGAGTCGTTCCCAACAGCAGCGCCGCGCCAAGACGCTCTGGAATGGAAATGGGTTCAAACTCGCGCGCGTGTTCGTGCGATGCCTGAGATGCTATCGCTTCCGCATCGGGGAAAAACGCCTTCTGCAACGCGCGCATCGTGTAGGCGACACCGATGACGATGCCGAGGCCGGCGGCGACGGTGAAGCCGGGCAATGACTTCCACGCGCCGACAAGCACTTGAAATTCCGCAACGAATCCGCTGAAGCCCGGCAGACCCATCGAGGCCACCGCCGCGATGGCAAACGTCACCGCTGTGAAGGGCATTGCCTTGAGCAGGCCCATGCCTTCAAGCACGGTCAGTTCGCGCGTGTGCGTGCGGTCATACACCATGCGGCCCACGACGCCAAACAGTAGTCCAGCGATGATACCATGCGAAAACATCTGCAGCACCGCGCCGGAGAGGCCGATGATGTTCAGCGTCGCGAGGCCGAGCAGCACGAAACCCATGTGGCTCACGCTCGAATAGCCGATGACGAATTTGAAGTCCTTCTGCGTGAGCGCGACCATCGCGCCGCCCACGATGCCAATGACGGCGAGCAGCGCGAGCTCGCCCTGCCACGCGCGCAGGCCCAGCGGGAAGAGCGTCATCGCCACGCGCAGGCAGCCGTAGGCGCCGAGCTTCATCACCACACCCGCGAGCAGCATCGAGGCGGCCGTCGGCGCGGCGACATGGCCCGTCGGCGCCCACGTGTGAAACGGCCACAGGCCCGCGAGAATCGCGAAGCCGATGAACACCAGCGGGAACGCCCACACTTGAAACTGCTCGGGGAACGGAAACTTCGCCAGCTCGACGAGGCTGAAACTTTTCCCACCCGCGACAACGAACGCAGCAATCACGCCGATGAGCACCATCGCGCTGCCCACGAACGAGTAGAGCGCGAGCTTCATCGCACCGTATTCCTTCCGCGTCGAACCCCAGATCGCGATGAGGAAGTATTTCGGGATGATCGCCAGCTCGTAGAACACGAACAGCGTGAACAAATCGAAGCTCAGGAACACGCCGTAAACGCCGCCGATAAGCGCGAGGAACAGCGCGAAGAATTCCTTCGTGCGATGCTCGATGTTCCATGAAAAGAGGATTCCAGCGACCGCCGCGAGGCCCGTGAGCAGGACGAGCGTGAGGCTGATGCCGTCCGCCGCGAGATGATAACGGATGCCGAGCGAGTGAACCCATTCGACGTCCGTGATGGTGAAGAGTCCGCCGGGCGCTTGCAGCGTGCCGATGACGCCGCACGCAAGCCCGCCGAGCGCGACGAGCAGCGCCATCGCGCGCGCCGACCGCGCGTCATCACGCGGCAGAAGCAGCAGCCCGAATGAGCCAAGCAGCGAGAGATAAATGGTCCAGGCCAGAATCATCAGAATTTCAGATGTTCCACCAGCCGCGCGACTGTTGCCGTCGTGAATTCCGTCAGCAGTTGCGGAAAAATGCCGAACACGAACATCAGCGCGACGGCGGGTGCGATGACGAGGCGTTCGCGCGTAGTCAGGTCGGGCAGCGTTTTCCAGCGCTCGTTCAGCGGGCCGTTGAAGACGCGTTGCAGCAAGGTAAGCAGGAAGATCGCCGTGACGAGTAGGCCGAGCGTCGAGAGCGCCGCGGCCCAGCCCGCGAGCGGGAACACGCCCTTGAAGATGAGGAACTCGCCGACGAAGCCGTTCAGACCCGGCAGCCCGAGCGACGCGAAAAGCGAAATGCCCATCAACCCGCAAAACACCGGCGCGATTTTGCGCAGGCCGCCGAAGTCATCGAGACCGCGCAGACCGCCGCTGCGTTGTTCGAGCCAGCCAACGAAGCAGAACAACGCCGCAGCGGTGAGACCGTGGTTGAACATCTGGAGGAAGACGCCGTTGAGCGCGGCGGATTTTTCAACGGCCCAGCGCGCGTCGCCCGGTGTCGCGCTCGCGACCGCAAAAATGCCGAGCAGGCAGTAGCCGAGATGGTTGATGGACGAGTAGGCGAGCACGCGCTTGAGGTCACGCTGCGCAAACGCGGCGAAGGCGGAGAACACAACCGTCGCCACCGCAAGCCACAGCAGCGGCGTGAGCGCCGCGCGCGTTTGCTCCGGGAAGATCGGCAGCAAAATACGCAGGAAACCATACACGCCCATCTTCGACATCGCGCCGGTGAGCAGCATCGTCGCGCCCGTCGGCGCCTCGGCATAGGCCGCGGGCAGCCACGTGTGGAATGGCATCAGCGGCACCTTCACCGCGAAACCGAGCAGCGTGCCGATAAACAACACCATCGCGAGCGACGACGCATTCGCCCACGCGAATTTTTCGCCGAGACTTGCGAGAAGTTTGCCGGACTTCGCCTGCGAGGCGAGTTCGGCGAAATCAAACGTGCCCGTCGCCTGAAACAGCGCGAGAAACGCCAGCAGCATCGCGACGCTGCCGACCATCGTGTAGATGAAGAACTGCGTTGCCGCCGCGCCGCGATTGGGGCCACCCCAGAGCTTCACGAGGAAGAACGCGGGCACGAGCCCGATTTCCCAGAACAGGAACCAATGGAAAAAATTCTGCGCCGTGAACGTGCCGAACAACCCGGCCTGCAAAAAAAGCACCAGCGCGTGGAACAGCGGCACGCGGTCCTCGATGCCGCGCGACGCGAGCAGCGCCATCGGCACGAGCAGCGCGGTGAGCAGGACCATCAGCAGGCCAAGCCCGTCGAGGCCGAGCTTGTATTCGATGCCGAGCGTGGGAATCCATTTGTGGACCTCCGCAAACTGCAGTTCCGCCGAAGCCGCGTTGAACCCGCGCCACAGCACCAGCACCAGCACAAGCGGGACGAGCGACGCGGCGAGCGCAAACTTGCGCGCGGCCTGTTTGTCCGTGGCGCTGAAGCCGAGCAGTGCCACGCCGCCCGCCAGCGGGAGGAGCGTTAGGAGTGTCAGCAGCGGCAGCTCGCTCATTTCCCGCACCCCCAGCTCAAGAGTAGCACCAGCGCGGCGAGCGCGAGGCCGATGACACGAAGATAATTCTGCACCTGGCCGTCCTGCGTCTGCGACGCCGCATCGGAACCGGCGCGCACACCACGGCAGCCTTCGTCGAAACCAAAGTTGATGACATACTCGTCGAAGAACCGGCTCACCCACGAAAGCCCGAGAACGAACAGCGACACGAGCTTCACCGCGCCGCCCCACACGAAGCGGTCGAACACGTCGCTCAACGAAGCGGCTAGCGCGTTCCAGCGAATCACCGTCGCCTCGTAAAATTCATCCACGCGGAACTTGTCGCGCAGCATGGCAAAGAGGGCGGGTTGCTTCACTTCGAGCGGGTCCAGTTCGTCCGCGGACGCGGCGGGCTTGCGGCCATACACGAGCCAGCCCGCGACAATGCCGGCCAGCGCGACGAGCGTGGAAACGATCATGACGGGAACCGCGCCCGACGCGTCGGCCTCGTGCTTTGCACCGAGGTAATGCTGGAACGCCGGCCACCACGGCGTGCCGAGAAGTCCAAGCACGGCCGCGAACACCGCGAGGATCACGAGCGGCACGGTCATCACGGCGGGGGATTCGTGAGGTTCACCGTGCGAATGCGCCCGGCTCTTTCCCCAAAATACATACGCCATCTGCCGCGTCATGTAGAACGCCGTGAGCAGCGCGCCAAACAGGCCGAGGTAGAACGGCCCGTGCGACGCCCAGCCATGCGCGGAGTGGAGGATGTCGTCCTTGCTCCAGAAACCCGCGAGCGGGAACACGCCGGCCAGCGCCATCATGCCGACGGCGTAGGTCGCGAACGTCACCGGCATGTATTTCTTCACGCCGCCCATGTTGCGGATGTCCTGCTCCTCGTGGCAGCCGTGGATGACCGAGCCGGCGCCGAGGAAGAGCAGCGCCTTGAAGAACGCGTGGGTGATGAGATGAAACATCCCGACCGTCACGCCGCCGACGCCGAGGCCCATCATCATGTAGCCGAGTTGCGACACAGTTGAGTAGGCGAGGATGCGCTTGATGTCCGTCTGCGCGACGGCGATGAGCGAGGCGAAGACGGCGGTGAGCGCGCCGATCCATGTGACGACAGCCAGAACGGATGGTGGCTCCTGCGCGGATTGAACCGCCTTCCTTAACTCGGCCTCGGTCTTGAAGGTCACACTGCCAAGCGCACGTTCCTTGGATGATATTCCTGAAACTGCCGGACTCGGAACCAATAGATGATAACCGCTCGAATCTGAAGAGATAGCAACCCCGCGCACAGGCACCGCTTCCATCAAGGGATAGACCCGCGCCACGAGGAACACACCCGCCGCCACCATCGTCGCCGCGTGAATGAGCGCACTGACGGGCGTGGGGCCTTCCATTGCGTCAGGCAGCCAGACGTGCAACGGGAGCTGGCCTGATTTGCCGATCGCACCACAGAAGATTAGCAACGCAATTGCCGTGCTCACGGCCATTCCGGCAAATGTGATTTCACCCACGAGCCTCGTGAGCGCGGATTGTTCAAGGCAGCCCGCGCCGTTGTCGTAAAACAGCAGCGTGCCCGTCTCGTGATAGAGCCACACCATGCCGAGCAGCAGGCCGATGTCGCCAATGCGCGTGGTGATGAAGGCCTTCTTGGCCGCCGCCGCCGCGCTGGGCTTGTGATACCAGAAGCCGATGAGCAGATACGACGCGAGGCCGACCAGCTCCCACGAGATGAAGAGCAGCAGCAGGCTGTTCGCGATGACCACGCCAAGCATCGCCGCCGCGAACAGCGCGAGGAACGTGAAGAAGCGCGTGAAGTTCTCGTCATGCGCCATGTAGCCGACGCTGTAGATGAAGATGAGCAACCCGACGAAGCTGACCATCACGAGCATCACCGCCGCAAGCGGGTCCAGAACGAAGCCGAGGCGCAACAGCCCTTCCCCGCCGGCGGCGAATTGCAGCCACGTGAAGTTGACCGTCTCGCGGAACGCGCCCTCGCCGTGCGATTGCAGCGTGGCCGCGAACGCGACGAGCGAGAGCACGAGCGAGCCGGCCATCGCGCCGATGGCGAGCGTGGCCGACAGCGCGCGCTGCGGACGCTTGCACAACGCGCTCAACCCCGCCGCGAGCAGTGGCAGGAGCGGAATCAGCCAGAGATTGTGAACGATCCAAGTCATGCCTGTGTGACAACCGCAGAGGCGCGGCGGCGCGGAGATTTATTCCCCGCTGCTCTGCGTCTTTGCGTCTCTGTGGTTAAATATTTCATCCCTTCATCGAGTTCAGCTTGTTCAGGTCAGTGGTCTTGAAGTGCCGGTAAATCGCGATGATGAGCGCGAGGCCGACGGCGGCCTCGGCGGCGGCGATGGCGATGGAAAAGATCGCGAACATCACGCCGGCGGCAGCCTCCGGGTTCGCGCCGAAGCGCCAGAAGGCGATGAAGTTCAGGTTCGCCGCGTTGAGCATCAGCTCGATGCCGATGAGCACGAGGATGGCGTTGCGCCGCGTGAGCGCGCCCGCAAGCCCGATGCTGAACAGCAGCGCGCTCAGGAGCAGATATGACGAAAGCGGGGTCATGGGTGATTGCCGATTGAGCCGGATGCGCCGTGTTCTGACTCCTGACTCCTGACACCTGACACTTGCTCCTGCATCGCGATGATGACGGCACCGATGAGCGCGGCGGTGAGCAGGAGCGCGATGACTTCCAACGGCAGCACGTAGTCGCCCATGAGCTGCGCGCCGAGTTTCTTCACGGTGACGGACTGTTGCGCGAAGCCCTCGTTTTTCAGCGGCAACGGCGGGCGCGAAGCCGTCCACGCGAGCGCGGCGGTGCCGATTGCCCCGAA
This sequence comes from uncultured Verrucomicrobiota bacterium, assembly GCA_964589935.1. Taxonomy (GTDB): domain Bacteria; phylum Verrucomicrobiota; class Verrucomicrobiia; order Limisphaerales; family VHCN01; genus VHCN01. The sequence goes on from CAZPVD010000008.1 coordinate 119,167, forward strand.
CACGAGCACCGCGATGGCCGGACCAAGGAACCACAGGCGCGTCGGCGGCACATGCGCATCGGCAGCATCCGCGCGAGTGAGCAGGATGGCGAAGACGATGAGGATGGCAACCGCGCCGACATACACGAGGATTTGCGCGAAGCCGACAAACTCCGCGTTCAGCGTCAGGAACAAGCCCGCGAGGCCCGCAAGCGTCAGCGCGAGGCAGAGTGCGCAGTGGACGAGATTGCGCAGGCTCATCGCGGCGACAGCCGAGACGAGCGTCACGAGCGCAAGGATGGCGAAAGCAGGCGTCATTCGGCGAAGTGGTATTTGCGCTTCACGAAATGTTTTCCGTCCGTCAGTCCGCGGCCGAGCATCACGTAGGGCACGGCGAGCATCGCGGCGCAGAGCAGCCAGCGCGCGGGGCCGGGCGTGAGGAAGCGCCACACGCCCGCGACGAAAAGGTTCAACAGCGCGAGTGGCAGCATGAACTTCCACGCGAGGCCCATGAGCTGGTCCGCGCGCAATCGCGGCACGGTGCCGCGCACCCAGATGAAAAACACGATCAACGCGAGCAGCTTCACAAAAAACCACGCCCATGACGGCACGAACTCCAGCGCGGCGAGCGGCGCGTGCCATCCTCCTAGGAAGAGCGTGATGCCCAGCCCGCTCATCGCGAAGAGGCCGAGATATTCGCCGAGGAAAAACAGCGCGAACTTGAAGCCGCTGTATTCCGTGAAGTAGCCCGCGACGAGTTCCGACTCCGCCTCGGGCATGTCGAACGGCGAGCGGTTCGCCTCCGCGCACGCGGCGGTGAGGAAGAGCAAAAATCCCGCAAAGCCCCACGGCGTGAAGATGAACCAGTTCGCCAGCCCCCACGTGTAGCCGGCCTGCGCGTCCACAATGCGGGCGGGCGCGAGCGAGCCGGCGATCATCACGGCGGTGACGGTCGAGAGCAGCAGCGGCAGTTCGTAGCTGACCATTTGCGCGATGGCGCGCATCGCGCCGAGGAGCGAATACTTGTTGCGGCTCGACCAGCCCGCCATGAACACGCACAGCTCCGTGCTCGCTCCGACAGCGAAGAAAAACAGGAGGCCCGCGTCCAGGTCGAGCGGCGTCATGTTGCGTCCGTAAGGAATCACGGAGAACGCGAGCAGAGCGGGAATCATGATGACGACCGGCGCGAGAAAATGAACGACCTTGTCCGCCGCGCGCGGAACAATGTCCTCCTTCGTCAGCATCTTGATGCCGTCCGCGATGAACTGTCCGAAGCCGAACAGGCGGATGTCCGTGAACGGAATGCCCACGCGGTTCGGGCCGTAGCGGTTCTGGATGCGGCCGAGTCCCTTGCGCTCGATCACCGTGACGATGCCGAAAAGCAGCGGGAACACCGCCAGAATCGGCACGATGGAAAGCGCGATGGACGCGAGCCACTGGAACTCAACCGGGCACAGGCCGACGAGCCAGTGCTTGAGCGCGACGGGAAGTTGGTCGAGGAAGTCCATCGTCACGCAGCGGGCGGCGGTGTCACGGGGGGCTTCGGCGCGGCGGAACCGACTGGCGCGGTTGGCGAAGCCGGCGCGGCCTTCGCGGCTGCGGCGGCTTTCGCCTTGGCCTCGGCGTCGGCCTTTGCCTTCGCGACGTCGGCGACGCGGCGCGTGTCAATTTCGCCAGCGTCGGTCGGGTGAAGCTCGTTGAAATGGGAGTTCGGTCTCGCGAGCTGTTCCTTGTGCAGCAGCAGAGCGCCAAAGCGGTCGGTCGTCGAAAGCTCGAACTCCTTGTCCATCTTGATCGCGTCGAACGGGCAGACCTCGACGCAAATCTGGCAGCTCATGCAGACCGAGATGTCAATGTCGAAGACCGCCGGATACAACTGCGGCTTGCCGACGTGGTCGGGTTTTTTGTCCTTCGACTTCTCGATGTAGATGCACTGCGGCGGGCACTCCTTCTCGCAAATCTGGCACGCGACGCAGCGCAGGCCCTTCATCGCGTCGTTGCCGTCAAAAACGAGGAACGGAAACTGGCGGGCGTTTTCCTTGGGCGTGTCGCGCTCCTCGGGATACTGAAGCGTGACAAGCCGCTCGTCGGAGACGTAGCTGCCGGCGAAATTCCTCGCCGTTTCGACCATGCCTTTGAGAATGCCGGTGCCAAGCACGGGCGGAGGTTACAAGGGGCCGGTCAAAAGTTGCAAGTTGCAGGTTTGTTTTTTGAAGCGATTTGATTTTTGGCCGCGAATCGCTTCGTGGCCCCGGCCTCCGGCTCTCACTCCGCCGGGCGTGGGTTGGAATTGAGCAGCCGCAACTTCTCCTGCTCGGCGGCGCGCTTCTCCTGCTCGGCCTTTTCCTTCATCAGCGCGATGCGGCGGGCGACGATATCAATCGGCTCGTCCATGAAGACGCGCGGACGCCACGCGAGCAGCGCCTCGCGGGTAATGACGGTGCGGCGCGGGTTGAGCGGCGTGGGCGCGGGCGTGCCGGCCTGCTGGTTGAGGCCCTCGACCTCGGCGATGGCGGCCCACCAGTCGGCCTCGGGCGGCATTTCGCGCAGCACGATGATCTGCTGCTCGCGGCTCATGCGGTTCCACACGGCAGCCTGCGAGAGGAGGATTTCCTTCATCTTGAGGCGGAGAAGTTCCACAGCCTCCGCGTCACCCGCGGCGCGCGCCGCGTGTTCGGCGAGCTGAAGTTTTTTCAGGAACGCGCCCTGCTCCAGAATCGAGCGGCGCAGCACGGCGCGGAAGGCGGCCTCGGTCTTGACGATGTCCTCGGCCATGAAGGCGTTGAGCAGGCGGTGGCCTTTGGGCAGGTTGAGGTGGCGCGGCTTGCCGAAAACTTCGTTCAGCGGTAGGCCTTCCTTGAGGTTGCCCCATTCCTCGAAAAGCCGCACCCAGTCCGCGGCGGTCATCGCGATGGGTTGCTCGTGGCCGGGTGCTTCAAGCGTGCTGGGCAGGCCGAGTTTTTTCATGCCGTCGGGCTGCGCGAGCATTTCTTTCACGACCTCGATGCAGATGCGCTCGGCGCCCTCCCAGCCGCGGGCCTCGACCTCGGCGCGGGTCAGCTTGCTGAGGCGTTCGAGTCCCTCGGGCGACATGATGAGCATCGAGAAAAGCACGCCGCGAATGGCGTATTTGCCGGCGAGCTGCTTGTGGTAGGCGGGCACGTCCTTCGTGTTCTCAGGCGTGTGCTGGAAGATGTAGCCGAGGTTGCCGATGATGGCGTCAAAGGCCATCCACGGATCGAGCGGCACGTCGCCGTAGAGCCGGTCGTATTCGCTGGGCGGAAGGTCCTCCAGCTCGACGCCTTCCGGCGACGCGCGGCTCGACGCGCGCTTGAGGAAGCAGCCGAGCCGGACGAACAAATTGTGGCGGAACAAATTCCCGCGGTCGAGGTAACGCTCCTTGTCGCTCGCGTTGCGGATGAGCTGCTCGATGGTTTTCTCCAGACTCGCGCGAAGCCTCGCGCACAGCGCGGCGCGCTGGGCCGGATTGGTGGTGGTCTTGAGCATTTCGACGATGCCGGCGGTGCTGCTCTCGGCGGCGGGGTCGAACTTCGGCATGGGGTCCACCATCACGCTCATCTCGTAATCTTCGAGCGTCATGCCCTTGGCTCGCGACTGGAAGTAGGTCATGAAATCGTCGCGCAACTGGTTTCGCACGGTTTCAGGCGTGTTCTCGTCAACGAGCATCGTGAAATCAATGTCGCTGCCGATCAGCTTGTAGGCCGCGGAATCCTTCTTGCCCGCCGAGCCGATGTAGAGATACGCGATGAAGTAGTCGCGATACTTCGCAAAGCGCGGGTCGTTGAAGAACTCCACCTGCACCGTGGCGATGATTTCGCGCCGCAAATTGTCCACGAGCCGGTTGAGCGGATGCTCCTTCGGCAGGTTGAGCGCCATGAGTTCCTTCCAGTGGATACCCTGGAAAAACTCCGCGATGCGCGCGATGCGTTCCGGCGTGCCGGGCTTGGGCGCGTCCGGCCCGAAGAACTTGTCGAAGCGCTCCTGCAGCGTGTGCGTTTCGAACGGCTTGGTTTTCGTCTCCGCCTTCGCCTGCGCGTCGGCGAGGGGCTGGACATCGGCCTTCGCCTCGGCCTCGCTTTCGGTCGCGAGCTTTTTCGGGTTTAACTTTTCACGCGCCTCCTTCGCCTCGCGCAGCCTCTCCTGAAAGAAATAAAAATCCGACACCGCGCGGCGCGCCTGGTCGCGCCGGCCGATCACGCCGAGGTCCACCAGCTCCCAGCGCAAATCGTTTGCGGCCGACTTGAGCCGGACACACATCTCCCAAAAGAGCGTCGCCTTGCCGTCCGGCTTGACCTGCGCGACGCTCACGAGCGCGTTGGCGATGAAGTCGGCCCACTGGTCGTCCATGCCGCACCAGCCCTTGAGAAGGCCGGTCTTGATGATGTCCTGCTGGATGACCTGCGCGCCGACATTGATGCCGAGCGCAAGCGATTCCTTGGCGACATTCTTCGCGGCCTCCTCAGTGTAAAAAGCATGAAGAAATTCGCTGAACGGGTTGACCTGCTTCCACGCGAAATCGAGGAACTTCGAGCCACGCATCGGTTGGAGAAGAAAGTCCTCCGGGATCGGCGGCGGCGGACCCGCCTCGCCGGGTTTAATGCCGAGTTGCTTGCCGATCTGCCCGCCGACGAATTCAAACAGCGCCGCCTGCACCGCGAGATTGCCCGTTTGCTGGAAAGTTTCCATGCCCGTCTCGATGGTGCGCTGCCAGTTGAGCGCCTTGCGCAGTTCCTCGACCTTCGCGCGCGGCAGCGCGTTGGTGTTGCACTCGCTCGCCTGGTAGAAGCACTCCAGCGCGCCGTCGTAGTCCCACATCATCATCTTGTCGAGGCCCTGCAACTGCATGAGCCGCGACTGCTGGTCCGCCGTCTCCAGCGCGACGAGCGCGCGATTGAACGTGATCCGGCGTTGCAAATCTGCTTGTGCGTCCGCGGGTGCAAAGGCCATCGCGAACTCGATCAGGTCCACGTTGCGCTGCGCGTCGAGCCGGCTGCGCGTGAGAGTCCACTGAAGGAAATCGGGGTTGTCCTTCGCGAGGTCAAGGTAGAGCGCGAACATCTTCGGGTTTGTCAGCGCCATCCGCACGGGGTCGAAGCCCGCGCGCTGCAGCCACGGCAGCAGTGTCATCATGTCCTGCGCCTCGGCCTTGCGCTTGGCGATATGCTCCAGCGGCGCGGAGAAGTGGTCGCCTCCGAAATCCGTGTTCTGGATGAACACCTTCGCCTTGCCAATCGGGTCGGTGAGCCAACCCTTGAGGACCTGCAACGCGCCGAACTCGCCCTTTGCGTCGGCCAGCACACGCGCGTTGAACACCTTCTCCATGTCCGTGATGGTCGCCTTGAGGTGCGCGTGCCCGACCATGAACTCTTGCTCCATGAGCGGCGCGGGCGCGGTTTCGTAGCACATCGCGAGCCGCCGCCAGCCGCCGGAGGTCTGTTCGATAAAGACGCGGTTCGTCGCCAGTTGCGACACGCCCGCGTCGCCGACGCTGCGCTCGTAAAGCCAGCGCGTCGTCTCGTCGTCGAGACCGCGAACGCGCGCGAGTGTGCGCAGCGCCAGGTCGTTCGCATCGCGGGTTTCGGTCAGTTGCTTGGTGATTTCCTTCGCGACGGGATCGAACGGCGAGAAGCCGGCGAGTCCCGCCGCCGCGTTGGCGAGGCGCTTGGTGCCGTCCACCAAGCCGCCCATCGCGGACTGCCCGCCGGCGACGAGCGCGCGCGTGCCGAAGACGATTCCCTGAAACGCCTGGCCGCGCATCGTGTCGGCGAACTCGACATTGTCCGCTTGTTTGTAAACGCCCCAGAAACTCGCGAGATAACTCTCCTGCGAGAGCAAGCCGGCCTCGGCCTGCGCGGCATTGAGCCGCAGCGCGGCGTCACCGATGTCGAGATACACGTCGCGCATCCGCCGCTGCGGTGCGCGCAACGCCGCGTCTCCTCCGCCCATGAGCGCGCCGGCCCGCACCGCCCGCGCGCGCGCGTCGCTGATGGCCGCCAACGCATTGGCCAGCCGCATTGAGTGGACGGCCTGCGCCACGGTGAGCGTGTGGGTGAGGTCGGCGTAACGCCAGTCGTAGGTGACGCGCTTCTGGAAGTAATCCTTCCACACGTTCGCCGCCGTCGCGCCGCGCACGTCATCGAGCGCCTTCGCCGTGCGCTCACCGAGGCACTTGAGGCGCGCGTTGAGGCTCACGACGAGTTGGCGTTCCTCAGCTTCGCTCATCGTGGCGAAGACCGGGCTGACCGAGCGCGCGTAGTCGGCCTCGAGTTCGCGCAAATGTTTTTCAAGAAAACGCCGCTGCTTGTCCCACTCGGTCGGCTGCCACGGCGTCCACGTCGCCGCAGCGGGATCGGGCTTCTTCAAGTGCTCGCGCAATTCGTCGCGGCGCTTCTGGTATTCCTCCTTCAACTCCGGCAAGTGTCCCCACGCGGTGAGCAGCGCGTCGCGGCGCTTGCGGACCTCGGCCAGCGCCTTCTGGCGTTTCTCCGCGTCGGCAATGGCGAGCGCCGGGTCCTCGCTCGTCTGCGCGAAGATCGCGTCGCGCCCGGCGGCGGGAATGACAAATTCAATGGGCGGACACAGCTCGTCCTTCGGCGCAACGAAATGGATTTCCTCGATGGACGCGCCAGGTTGCACGAGATTGTGCGTGACGACGCTGACTGCCTGCGTGGGTGCCTGCCCGCGCGGCGGCAGCGAGACGGTCGCGAGCACGGAGCCGGTGAGCCGTCCTTGCGCGTTGGTTGTTTTTTCAACGAAGCAAAACGTCGCGTTGTCCGGCGTGAAGGCGAACTTGTGAACCATCAGCTCGACGGGTGTCGGCCGGCCGATGATCGCGTGCGGAATCTCGACGGGCGCGACGTTCGCCGGCGCGGTGAGGTCCACGATGAGCGTGGAAAATTTCCGGGAGGCCGTGTCAACCGTGACCGCCAGCCGGGAGCTGTCCGGCGACCACGCGCGCATCGTCACGGCCCGCGTCGTGGTCCGGTCCACCGGCGGCAGGTCGAGCAGGACGCGCGCGACGTTGGTGCGCGTCGCAAGGAAAACCTGATGCGCAAGTCCCCCGCTCTTCGCCGCGTAGGGCAGGTGCACCGCGCAGAACTCGCCGCTCGGCGACCACAGAAATTGATCGCCCCAGTAAATCCGATCGCTGTTCGTGAGTGCCTTCGAGTCGGCGGGATCGAACTTGGCCATTTCGCGCACAAAGATCGCCTGGTAATTCGTGTCGCCGCTGCTCGACCACGTGAGCGATTTGCCGTCGGGATGCCATGAGAGCGTCGAGCCAAACCACGCGTTGATCCTGGGCTTCGCCTGCGACTGGCCGGGCTGAACCCGCAGCGAGTTGGGAAGCTCGCCCGGCTGCACGTTGCCCGGCACGATCCTCGGCCCGCGCGCGGCACCCGGCGGATCGAGGTTCAGCGCGGCGGGTGCGTTGTAGAGTTTCAGGAAATACCGTTCCTGCACGAACCGTTCCGCAAGCGGGGACGCAGGAATCTGGGCCGCCAGCGGCGCGTTGATGTCCATCTCAACCGACTTCGTCGCCGGGATGCGCGCGAGTTCCTTCTCCGTTTTGTCCACGACATCGGCGACGTAGATGGGATACGAGCCGTCCTTGTCCCGCCGGCCCGTGTAGAGGATGCGGCGGCTGTCGGCGTTCCACTGAGCCTGACGCGGCCCGCCGCTCTCGACGAACATCGGCACGGGCTGCGCCTGCGCCATGTCCTGAAGGAAATAAACATTCCCCATCCCGAGCTTGTCACTGATCAACTGCGGGTTCGCGCCGGCGAAGTCCGCCACGAACAGCTTGTGCGAGAGGAAAACGGCCGAGCTGTCGTTCGGGTCGGCCTTCTGCTCCTCGACAACGTAGAGCAACCGCTCCATCGAGGGCGCCGGCTGCGCGTGAATGACTTTGCCCTCGACCGACAACCGCGTGGAGTTTGTTCCGCTGAGGTCGCCGAGCCACAGGCCGCCGCGCGAATCCACGAACAGCAAACGTGCGGAACTCGCAGAATCAGCTTTAACCTCGGCTCCCCAACCGCGCAGGACGGCGAAACATGAGGCAATGACGAGGCAGCCGGTGGCAAGCACGCCGCGGGGCAGGAAAGGAAACTTCATGGTGCCTCTCGCTGTTGAGTGTGCCGCAGTGGTAGCGAGGCGAACCGGCTCCGTAAAGTCCCAAATGTCCGCACGCAAAAACCGGGTCGGCTCAACGGTCCACTTCGCCGAGCACGATGTCCACGCTGCCCAAAATGATGACCACGTCCGCGACGGTCTGGCCGAGGCACATGTCTTCCAGCGTCGTCAGGTTGACGAAGCTCGGCGGGCGCACGCGGTAGCGATATGGATTCGGCGAGCCGTCGCTGATGAGGTAGAAGCCCAGCTCGCCCTTCGGCGCCTCGATGCGGCCGTAGGCTTCGCCGGGTTTCGGACGGAAGCCGCGCAGCTTCGCCTTCGGATCAATGATCGGGCCGGCGGGAATGTCCACAAGCGCCTTGCGCAAGATTTTCAGCGACTCGCGCATTTCCAGCAGGCGGATCATATAGCGGTCGAACACGTCGCCCTGCTCGCCGAGCGGCACCTTGAACTCGAAGCGGTCGTAGATGCCGTAGCGGTCCACTTTGCGCACGTCGTAGTTCACACCGCTGGCGCGCAGCATCGGGCCGGTGATGCTGGCGTTGACCGCGAGTTCTTTCGGCAACACGCCGACGCCGTGCGTTCGCGCAATGAGGATTTCGTTCTCTGAAAGCAGCGCCTCGAATTCATCGAGAAAACGCGGGAAATGATCCACGACCTTCTGCGCCTCCTCGATCCATCCCGCGGGCAAATCGCAGCGGCAGCCGCCGAAGCGCATGTAGTTGCACATCATCCGCGCGCCGGTGAGCGACTCGATGAGGTCGAGCGCCTTCTCGCGCTCGCGGAAGGCATACATGAGCGGCGTGCCGAGCGCGCCCATGTCCTGCAACAGGAAGCCGATGAGGCAGGTGTGATTGACGAGGCGCGTCATCTCGGCGGTGATGATGCGGATGTATTCCGCGCGCTCGGGCACGGAGAGGCCGGCGAGCTTTTCAACCGCAAGCGCGTAGGCCCAGTTGTTCGTAAGCGAGCAGAAATAATCGAGCCGATCCGTGTAAGGCATCGAGCCGAGGTAGCTCGTGTTTTCCGCGATTTTCTCGTGGTTGCGGTGAAGGTAGCCAAAGACGGGCTTGAGCTTCACCACGCGCTCGCCGTCGAGCACGACATCCATGCGGAACACTCCGTGCGTGGACGGATGATGCGGTCCCATCGAGACTTCGAGCAGTTCGCCCGCGACAGAGCCGTCGCCAAGAGTCTTGGGTTTGACCTCGTAACTCATCGAGGGCGCTTCAAGTGTCGCGCTCACGCCTTCACCTCCTGCCGCGGATAATGCGCCTTGGCCTTCTCAACGACTTCATCGTGCGGCGTCGGCTCGTATTCGTAGTCGTCCGGCTCGGCGTAATCCTTGCGCATCGGGAAATCCTTGAACTCGTCCCACATCAAAATGCGGCGCAGATCGGGATGCCCGTCGAACACGATTCCGTAGAGGTCGAAAATCTCGCGCTCCTGAAACTCGCAGCCGCGCCACAGCGGCGTGAGCGAGGGCAGATGATTTTTGTCCGCACGATTTTCCGTGCGCATCCGCACGATGACGGGGCCGTGCTTGAGCGACATCGAGTAGAAGTGATAGACCGTTTCGAGAAAGCCGGGGATTTGCTTCTCGGTCGTCTCCTCGACTTCCTGTTCCACGCCGTCCACGAGCTTCTTGACCTTCGTCTTCGTTTTCTCGACGCGGTCGGGCCAGTCCACGCCGGTGGCGTTCGAGCAATAATCCAGGCGAAGCTGCGCGTCGTCACGAAGGAACTGCGCGACGGCGAATGCGTGCGCGTTGTCCACGAGCAGCGAATGCTGCGCGCACGGCGAATCGTTCTTCACGATGGCGAGTTGCGCACCGTGAACAGCGGCTTCGATGCGGGCTTTGAGTTGTTCCAGCGATTCCACTTCGGTTTGTAGCGGCGGTCTGTGACCGCCGGAAATTTATCTGCAAAAAGCGCAACGGTCACAGACCGCCGCTACATTTCATTATCTCGCCACCACCGCCGGCTTCCACACGTTCGGATTGCTCGGCGGCACGAGGTCGTGTTCGCCGAATTGCGGCACGGGAAATTCGCTCGGCGCGTCGGGATCGGCGTGGCGCGCGCGGTCTTTGCCGGTGAGCTTCTGCTCGTCAATGCGCCGCTGCAGCGTCATGAACGCGTGGATCAGCGCCTCGGGCCGAGGCGGGCAGCCGGGGATGTGGACGTCCACCGGGATGTATCTGTCAATGCCCTTGAGGACGTTGTAGCCCTGCTTGAACGGCCCGCCGCTGATGGCGCACGCGCCCATCGCGATGACGTATTTCGGCTCCGGCATCTGGTTGTAGAGGCGAACGACTTGCGGCGCCATTTTCTTCGTCACCGTGCCGGCAACGATCATCAGGTCCGCCTGGCGCGGCGAGGGACGGAACACTTCCGCGCCGAAGCGCGCGAGGTCGTAGCGCGCCATGCTCGCGGCCATCATCTCGATGGCGCAGCACGCGAGGCCGAACGCGAGCGGCCAGCACGAGTTGCTCCGGCTCCAGTTGTAAAGCTCCTCGAGCTTTACGACATAGATGCCGCTCTTCTGCAATTCGCTTTTCAGTCCTTCGTCCATGGGAAATTTTGAATTACGAATTACGAATGGCAGTGCGCCGGCTTGAAGTTGACGCCGTTTGAAATTTGAAATTCGTCATTCGATTCACTTCCACGTCAGCACGCCTTTCATCCACGCCCACACGAGACCTTCGGCGAGCAAGAGCACAAACAACATCATCGCGGCGAACGCGCCCACGCCCAAGTCGAGGAACGCCGTCGCGAACGGCAGCAGGAAAATCACCTCGACATCGAACACGAGGAATACGATCGCGTAGAGGTAAAATTCCGAGCGGAACCGCACCCACGCGTCGCCCTTCGATTCGAGGCCGCATTCGTAGGTCGCGTTCTTGTCCGGGCCGGGCTTTTGCGGTGAGAACATCTTCGCCCAAATCCGCGCCAGCGCCAGCGGCATCAGCGGGAACACCACGGCCACGACAAGGAACACCGCGAGGAACACATACGGATCGTAGGCGGGTGGAATTGGTGCGTTCATCGGCTGCGTGCGTGTCCGGTGTCCGAAAGTTTCGCGGCGACGCTAATGGGCGTGCGGGTGAACGTCAAGAAAGCGAGGCGAAGTATTAGCGTCATGTCGCGGAAGATGCGCGCGGTTCAGTTCGGCTGATTCCGCTGCAGGCCGACCGAGTGCGCGATGTCGTCGAACTCCTCGCGGCTCACCTCATCGAGCTTCTTGCCGCGCTCGCGAAGCTTCTCGTTGATCTTGATGACCTTCTCCGTCATCACCTCGTGCGTCTCCTTGGAGCCGCCGAGCAGTGCGAAATTCTCGCCCGTCGTGATGCGCTTGTGCCCGTCACTGTCCATGCCCAGGCCGAGCATGAGGGCCTTGCGCGGCTTTTTTGATTTTTTCTTCGGCGCGTTCGCCATACCGAACGCTACGGTTCAATGTCCAAAGTTCAAAGTTCAAAGTGTGAGCCCTCGCCGCACCAACTTGGAATTTGAAGCGTTAAACCTTGAACTCAACCGGGCGCGGTCGCCTGCCGCCCGTTGTCGCGCGGGCCGAGCTTCAGCAGAAACGGCGCGGCCGACTTCGCCCACTGCTCCGCCGTCGGAAAGCCCGCCGCACCCGCGCCGAAGCAGCTTTGCAGCATCTCGGTGTTGATGATGCCGGGGTTGAGCGGCACGGCGGCCATGCCCTCGGGCAGCTCCTGCGCGAGCGATTGCGTGAGGCCCTCGATGGCCCACTTCGTCGCGCAATACGGCGCAACCTCGGCGTCCGTCGAGCGGCCCCAGCCGGAGCTGAAGTTCACGATCACGCCGCTGCCCTGCGCGATCATCGCCGGCGCGAAGTGCCGGATCACGTTCGCCACGCCCTTGATGTTCACGTCAATCACGTCGGAGAATTCCGCAGCAGGAACTTTCCACAACGGCGCGTTGCGGTTGATGATCGCCGCATTGTTCAGCAGCAAATCCGGCGCGCCGTGCAAGCGAATGACTCGCTCCGCCCAAGCCTTCACCGCCGCATCGTCTGCCACGTCCACGCACGCGAAACCGTGCGGCGCGTGAAACTGTTTCCGCAGCGCCTCGATTTGTTTCGGCGAACGCCCGCAACCCGCGACCGTGTGGCCGAGCCGCGCGAACTCCGCCACCATCGCGCGCCCCAGCCCGCGCGTCGCACCGGTGAGGACGATGAATTTATTGCTTCCCGATTTCATAGGCGCTTACTGCGTCCTTCCAAACTTCTTCTCCAGCTCGCGGAAGTTCATCTCGATCAGCGTCGGCCGGCCGTGCGGGCACGTGTAGGGCATCGTGCAGCGGCGCAGGTCCGCGAGCAGCGCCTCCAGCTCCGGCGGCGCGAGTGAATCATTCGCCTTCACCGCGTGGCGGCACACGGTCTTCGTCACCACGTGCTCGCCGAGGCGCAGCGGGTTCACGCCGTCGCCGGCGGCCTTCAACTCGTCCACCAGTTCCAGCACGAAGCGCCGCGCGTCTGGCACCCTCACCATCGGCGGCAGCGCGTCGAGCAGGAATGTCCGCTCGCCAAACTCGCTCAACCCCACGCCAAGCCGCGTGAGCGCGGGGAGAAGTTCGCGGAGAAACTGCGCGTCGCGCGCGGACAGCTCGACCGTTTCCGGCAGGAGAAGTTTTTGCGACATCGCCTCGCCGCCCGCTTCGAGCCGCGCGAGCATCTGCTCGAACAACACGCGCTCGTGCGCCGCATGCTGGTCCATCAGCACCAGCCCGCGGTCGGATTCGAGCACCACGTAGAGCCGCCCGATCACGCCGAGGATGCGCAGTGGGACGGAGAGGAGAGGCGAGGGGCCAGAGGCATTTGAGGCTATCGGCGAGGCGCTAGTGGCGAGGGACGCTTGAGGCTTCGTAGTAGTTTGCGCGAAGCCCATCGGCAACGGACGCTGCTCCGCGCGCGGCGCGGGCCATTCTGAAATCGGCTGCGATGGTAAAGGAAAATTCGGCAACTGCGGCAGTTCAACCGCGGCCGGATTCGGGACTGATTCACGTCGGGCGACCGAAGTCGCCGGGGGCGTCGGAGTCGGAACACTTCGCACTTCGTCCCGCCTCTCGCCTTGATGAAATTCCAAAAGCGCCTCGCGCACGGCTTGCGCGATGAAGCCGCGCACGTCGCGTTCGCGGTGGAACTTCACCTCGCGTTTCGCCGGATGGATGTTCACGTCCACTTCGGCGGGATCGAGTTCGAGGAAGAGGCAGCCCACGGGATAGCGGCCCTTCATCAGCGCGGTGTGGTAGCCCTCGATGAGCGCGTGGTTCAGGCCGCGGTTCTCGACGGGCCGGCGGTTGACGAAAAGGTTCTGATCCTCGCGCGTGCCGCGCGACACACCGGGCGCACCGATGAAGCCCCAAAGACGGACAGGCGAGAGGCAAGGGTCGTCGGGTGGAGAGGCGGATTCCTCGCTGGTAATTGCGGTGTTGATCGAGCCGCTCGCGTCCACCGGCAACAGCTTCAAGTCCGCACCGTAGAAGGCGCGGAGGCGTTCGCGCAGCGCGGCGAGGCGCGCGGAGATTTCCTCGCCGGTTTTCGCCGCCGGGAGCTGCCAGACAGTGCGACCGTCGTGGATGAAGTTGAACGCCACGTGCGGATGCGCCAGCGCGGCGAGCGTGAGGTAGTGCGCGATGTGCGCGCGTTCGGTCTCCTCGCGGCGGAGGAACTTGCGGCGCGCGGGTAGGTTGAAAAACAACTGCCGCACCTCGACGCTCGTGCCCGGCGCGCAACCGGCGGCGCGCACCTCAACGATCTTGCCGCCGTTGACGACGATCTGCGTGCCTTCGGGCGAACCGCTATCGCGCTCGCGCGTCGTCAGCGTGAAGCGGCTCACGCTGGCGATGCTCGGCAGCGCCTCGCCGCGGAAGCCCATCGTCGCGATGGCGGCGAGGTCTTCGGCGCGCTGGAGTTTGCTCGTCGCGTGGCGTTCGAGGCTCATCAACGCGTCATCGCGACTCATGCCCAGGCCGTCGTCGGTCACGCGGATGAGGCTGCGCCCGCCGGCCTGCACCTCGACGGTGATGCGCGCGGCCTGCGCGTCGAGCGCGTTCTCGACCAGCTCCTTCACCACGCTGGCGGGGCGCTCGACGACTTCACCCGCGGCGATCTGGTTCGCCACGTGATCGGGAAGCAGGCGGATGCGGTTCATCGAGTCGCGACGAAGTGTTGGACGAAGGCCCGGAGAAGTCCAAGAATTTCAAACGCGATGGAACAATGATCGGTTGAAGTCGCCGGCGTGGAAAATCGCGGCTCGACAAACTGTGCCCCCGCGGTTCTAATCTTATTGTCTGGCATGAAGCATAATCCTCGGTTTAACAGGCGGGTTAACTGATAATCAAACCGCAGTCGTATGCAGACATTTCAAACTTCACTCGGGAGCTTGGCGTTGGCTTTCACAACTTTTTGCAGTTCGATGAATGTTTTCTCGGAAGTGCCAGCACAGCAAATGGCCACGCGCTCTTACAAAATCAACATGGAAAGATTTGTTCGAAATTTGAAACGGGCAACACCGCCCAAAGCAGACGAGTCGAACCAAGATTTGCTGCGTCGCTTCTTCAAACAAAATCAAATTGATGTGGAGGCACCTGCAGGCGTTTGGTTGAATGAGGACAAAGGACTTTTGCTACTTCGCGTGAAGGCGTCTGATATGAAAAATGTAGAAGCGATTTTGTCAGAAATAATCAATGGCACCTTACTTCTCGGTAGTATCAACATCTTGACTTCACAGACCACCACAGATTGCTTCACCGAAACAACCACGTCAGCAGCGGCGCCCACACGAGGCTTGGCAGGTAGTTCGCAAGCTGGACTTTTTTCAGTTCGAGCACGACGAGCGAGATGGTGAACACGACGAGGCCCCCCGTGGCGTTGACCGAGTCGAGCAAGTCCGAGTGCGCGAGGTAGGGCTGGAGCGCGCCGGCGACCAGCGTGATCGTGCCCTGATACGCGACGACGGGCACGACCGAGAGCACGCAGCCCCAGCCGAGCGTCGCAACAAAGCCCATCGTCGCGAGGCCGTCCATCGCGGCCTTGATGGCGAGGATGCGCACGCTGCCGTCGAGCGCGTCCTCCATCGGCCCGAGGATCGCCATCGGGCCGAGGCAGAAGACCAGCGTGCATGTCACGAAGCCTTCGCTGAAGTTGTCCGCGTTCGCGTCGGCCTTCGCGAAGCGTTCGCGCGCGTAGCGGCCCAGCGTGTTCATGCCGCGCTGCAGGCGCAGCAGATAGCCGGTGAAGTTGCCGAGCGAGAGCGAGAGCAGCACGATGCCGAGCTGCTTCATCACCTGCATCAACGAGCCGTTGATGCCCTTCCACGTCATGCTCAGGCCCGCATACACGATGAAGACGGCGAGGACGACCTTGAGCTTCTGCTGCGTCTCGGTGGAAATCTTCCGCGCCATCGTGACACCGAGGATGCCGCCGACAAGAATTCCGGCCGCGTTGATGGCCGTGCCCAAACCGATCATGCGGAAACTCAAGCACGAACCCCGCGCGTGATGAAAGTTCAAAGCGGGACGCAAAGGCAGAAGCGTCTGCCACGAAAAGGCACAAGGAGCACACGACTGACAGAGTTCCTCCGACCGGAAGATCTTTGCGCTTCTTGCGCTTCTTTGTGGCCATCCATCGGAAATTAGTTTGCGGTTGAATACGTCTCTTGCAACTCAGTCTCAATTACACTAGCGTCCTGCGCAGTGAGCGACACGCCGTCCAAACTCACGCCGGTCAACGGGCAGTGCCCGCAGCCGGAGCTTTGCCCGCTCGATTCCGTGCGGGCGGGCGCGTCCGTGCGCATCAAGCACCTCGCGGCGTCGCCGGAAATGAACCACCGGCTGCGCGAGATGGGCTTTTGCGAGGAGCAGCGCATCAAGCTGCTGATGAAGCACACGAACGTCATCTGCCAGGTCTGCAACGTGCGGCTCGGCATCAGCAAGCAACTGGCGGAATCCATCATGGTCGAGCACATCCCGTCCGCGCCGACGCACAAGAAGGCCGCGTAAATGCCCGCCGAAGCCCAGCCGCTCTCGTCCCTCGCAGTCGGCGCCAGCGCGACCGTCGCGGAGATTCGCGTTCCCACGGAAGACCGCGCGCGCCTGCTTGAAATGGGCCTGCTCGTCGGCACGCCGGTCGAGCTGGTGCGCTTCGCGCCGCTCGGCGACCCGGTCGAGATCAAGGTGCGCGGCTATCATCTCACGCTGCGGAAGCACGAGGCGGACTTGGTGTTGGTAAGAACCCAATAAGAAATGTGCCTGTGCAGCACAATCGCCTCGCCGCTGAAATGTGGTTCAGACCTCACCGCTCGTATGAATGCACTGACTAGAAGGCATTGGGACACGCTGGAACCGATTGCGAGCAATTCTGATGTAGGGGTGAGAGTTTTGTGTTGTCGCGAGTGCGATGCAGTTTTCGTGGAGGAATATCCGATGTTCTACGACTACGGCCAGCCGCAATGTCTATATCGAATTGAAGTCAGCGACCCTGTTTCTTGGCTCTCATCATACAAGCCGATGACTCCGCTGCTACAGCAGGAAGTCGAGGACGAGAGATTTTTTAACGGCCTCGGGCCTGAAATCGAATCGGAGGTTTGCGCCAAAACCGGATGCGGAAGGTTTCGAGTTCACAATAGCGTCATGTGCCGGAATCATCATTTTGAAATGCTCACCAACCGTCCGGCTCCTGCCGAATAACTCTCTTGTCTGCGGAAACTTCAAATCAGAAATTCACCGCCCTCACCGGTAATCCCAATTCCGGCAAGACGACGCTGTTCAACGCGCTCACCGGTCTGCGCGCGAAGGTCGGCAATTACGCCGGCGTCACCGTGGAGCGCAAGGAGGGCAAGCTGCGCGGCATCGGCCCTACCGACATCACGGTGCTCGATCTGCCGGGCACTTACAGCCTCAGCCCCAAGTCGCTTGATGAGCAGATTTCGCGCGACGTGCTCTTCCACCGCCTCGCGGACGTGCCCGCGCCGAGCGTTGTCGTGGTCGTCGTGGACGCGTCGAATCTGGAGCGCAACCTCTACTACGCCACGCAAGTCATCGAGCTGGGCTACCCCACGCTCGTCGCGTTGAACATGATGGACGTGGCCGAGGAAAACGGCCACCAGCTCGACGCCGCCGTGCTCGCGAAGGAACTCGGCGTGCCCGTGCTGCCGCTCATCGCGAGTAAGGGTGAGGGCGTCACGGAACTGAAACAAGAAATCATCCGGCTGTCACAAGGAGGAGCGGCGACACTCTTGTCGCCCACTGCAAGGAAAAGCGATTCGGCGGCAGGAGTGTCGCCGCTCCAAAACACGCAATCGCTCGCACCAAAACTGTTCTGCGAACTGCCAACCGCATTCAGCACCGAACTCGCTTCACTCACGCCGTTGCTGGAGAAATTGGTTCAGCCGCGCTTCACTTCAGCGCAGGCTGAGGCGTTGTTATTGGTCTCGGACGAAAAAGGATTGGCCACGCATTCCGCGCCCTACCCTGCCGAGATTTCCATCGCGGTGCTCGCCGCGCGGCAGCGGCTCGATGCGGCGGGCGTGGACTGGCGCAGTTCGGTCATCGAGGCGCGTTACGCGCGCATCGGCGGCATCGCGCACCGCGTCGTCACGGAAGTCGAGACGTATCGCGAAAACTTCAGCGACAGGCTTGACCGCGTGTTCACGCACAAGGTGTGGGGCCTGCTGATCTTCGTCGCGCTGATGGCGCTGATGTTTCAAAGCATCTTCAGCTTCGCGAAAATCCCGATGGACTTCCTCACGGACACGGTGGACGCCTTCGGCAACTTCGTCGGCGGCCTCATGAGCAAAGGCGACCTCAACGACCTGCTCGTCAACGGCGTCATCAAGGGAGTCGGCGCGGTGGTGGTGTTCCTGCCGCAGATTTGCCTGCTGTTTTTGTTCATCAGCCTGCTCGAGGACACGGGCTACATGGCGCGCGCGGCGTTCCTGATGGACCGGCTGATGAGCAAGGTCGGCCTGCACGGCAAGAGCTTCATCCCGATGCTCTCGTCGTTCGCGTGCGCAATCCCCGGCATCATGGCCACGCGCACCATCGAGTCGCCGAAGGACCGGCTCGTGACCATCTTGGTTGCGCCGCTGATGAGCTGCTCGGCGCGGCTGCCGGTTTACACGGTGCTGATCGCGGCGTGCATTCCGCAGACGAAGCTCCTCGGCTTTCTCGGTCTGCCGGGCCTCACGATGCTTGCAATGTATCTGCTCGGCATCGTGGGTGCGCTGGGGATGGCGTGGCTCTTCAAGAAAACGCTGCTCAAGGGCGCGACGCCGATGCTCATCATGGAATTGCCGCCCTACAAACGGCCCGTGCTCAAGGTCACGCTCCGTCACATGTGGGACCGCTCGAAGCTCTTCCTGCGCCGCGCGGGCACGGTGATTCTGGGCATCAACATCTTGCTGTGGTTTCTGGCGACGTATCCGAAGAGCGACGATGTGAAGAAGCGATTTGCCGAACGTCGCATGGTCATTGAGCAACAAACCAATTCCGTTCCAGAAAAGAACCTGACCATTGATCGCGCCAGGAAGGTGGCACAGGACTTGGATGAATTGGACAAGCTCGAACAAGGCGAGAAGTTGCGCGCGAGCTTCGCCGGCCATCTTGGCCGGTTGATCGAACCCGCCATCGCGCCGCTGGGCTTCGACTGGAAGATGGGCATCGGCATCGTCGCGTCGTTCGCGGCGCGCGAGGTGTTCGTGAGCACGATGGCCGTCGTTTACAACGTCGGCGACTTTGAGAAAGGCTCCGAGACCGCCACCGCGGGTCTCGTGAAAACTTTGCAGCAGGAGAAGCGCGCCGACGGCTCGACGGTCTATACCGCGCTCACCGCCGTGTCGCTGATGGTCTTCTACGTCTTCGCGCTGCAATGCGTGAGCACCGTCGCCATCGTGCGGCGCGAGACGAACTCGTGGAAGTGGCCGCTCATCCAGTGGCTCTACATGGGCGCGCTCGCGTGGCTGCTGGCGTTCGTCACGTATCAAGGCGGACGCCTGCTCGGCTTCGAGTAAATCGCCCGTTTCGGACCGTTTTAAGGCACAACAACCTCATAATTAGAAGGTTACACGCTATTAACGTTAAGAGGCCCGGACGAACCGTTCCGTGGCCCGGATGAGCCGTTCCGTGACCCGGATGAACCGTTCCTTGGCCCGGATGAACCGTTCCTTGGCCCGGATGAACCGTTCCGTGGAACGGGTGAACTGTTCTTGGGAGTGGTCAGGTTGTTCCGCGGCGGGATGCTGCTCCTCGACGTTGGTTGCAGCGTGGGCGGACATTGTATTTGAGGCCGGGGATGAGTGCATTCAGCCCCGGCCGGTTTGGCTGACTTCTGCTATGACACCTTCACCTCGACGGTGGCGGGTTTGGCCTTCTCCGATTTCGGCAGGTGCACTTTGAGGATGCCCTCCGCAAACTCGGCGACCACCTTGCCGGCGTCGGCGCCTTCAGGAAGAGTGAAGCTCCGCAGGAAGCTGCCGTAGGAGCGTTCCACCCGATGATACTTCCGGTTCTTCTCTTCCTTCTCGAACTTGCGCTCGCCGGTGATCGTGAGCACGCCGTCCTCGACCGTCACCTTGACGTTCTCCCTCTTCACTTCGGGCAGTTCGGCCTTGATGAGGAATTCCTTTTCGTCCTCGGTGATGTCCACGAGCGGTGCCCACTCCGCAACGATCATCAACTCACGGCCCTCTGTCGGCCGCGCCGACCAACCGAGCCAGTTGCCCAGCCGGTTGTGCAACTCATTCATCTCCTTGAAAGGATCCCAACGTGTCACTGCGTTCATGTCGGCCTTTCCCGGCGGAACTTTTTCCGAACCGGGGCCCGGCCTCCGCCGCTTCGCCGGTGCCCCCGGCGGGAATTGAACCCACAACTCACACCAACCGCTCAATCCCGGACCATCACTCGCCCCGGCGCGGCGAACGCGCTTTGCTGATCTTGGCTGAAGATGAGCAGAAGTTGCGCGGGACGATCCAGAATTGTTAAACCGATAAACGGCGCGCCGCCCGTGTCGCACAGACCACGGACGGCGCTCTTGGTCGGACAACAAAATTTTATTCGCGTTGGTTCTTAAACTCAGCGCGCGGCCTGATAGTGGCGGTTGATGAGGTCATTCTGCACCCAGAGCAGCTTGCTGAAGGCGCGGATGGCGGAGGTCTTGAGATCGGCGGGGATGTCCATGCCGAGGATGGTGGCGTTGACCGCGTCGGCGACGTAACCCATGAGGGCGTTCATCTGCACGAGCGGCACCTGGATGTCCGGGCTGCCGGCCTTGTCCGTGTGCATCTTGCCGACCATGTCGAGGTAGCCGACCATCTTGTCGTCATACGGCGCGGTGACGAGGCGCTCGAGATAGCGCGCAAGGTGTTTTTTGCGAAAGGCAATCTGCGGGTGATCCATCGTGAGTTGTTCCAGCGACGCGGGGACCGGCCCGTCGAAGCCCGCCTGCCGTGGCATGAAGTGCCGCCACGTGGCGTCGTATTGGATGAGTTTTTCATACACGGCGTCCACGAGCGCGGGCACGAGCGGCGCGAGCAGCGGCGCGGCGGCGTGGATGATTTTGATGTCTTCGGCGCCAAATCCCATGAAGTCGGCGAGATATTGGAAACGGTAGCCGAGGTCGGTTTCGAGCCTGCTTTCGTCAATTTTTTTCATGCGCGTGTCTTTGTGCGTTGTTGTTGTGCAGCCGCGGAGTTGTCCGCGGCGATGTTGCGCGATTGGATGAAACGCGCGGGCGAAAAACTTTGCTGCGCTTGGCGCAGGCTTACCGTTTCTTGGCAATCGTCGCGCGAAGATTAGAAATAAGGTGAGTCAATAAACGCCGGGCACGAGGCGTTTCACGCGGCGCTCGTAATCAGCGTATTCGGGGAACTTCGCGCGCAGGCGCAACTCTTCGCGTCGGGCCTTCGCATCAAGGAGAAGCGTGAGCAGGCCGGTCGCGACGCCACCCACCGCGCTCTGCCAGAGCACCGACCAGCCCGCGCAAAGCAGGATGAGGCTCGCATAAAGCGGATGGCGGATGAAACGGTAGATGCCGTGCTGCACGAGCTGCGAATCGTGGCGCGGCTCGATGAAGGGCGTCCGGTGCCGGCCCAAGGCGACCGCGCCGGCGATGCCGACAATCGCTCCTAGTAGAAACAATCCCGCGCCCACAATGACCCCGCCCGCTCCGGACGATGCCGCATCGGAATGCAAGGCCGCGAGCACCACCGCTCCCAACAGGATAAACTGCCCGATCACCCACCGACCGCCACGATCAACGAAGGAAGAGGAGGTCACACCGCTCTCTCAACCGGGATCAACGTGTGTTCGGGAACATGCAAATCCGCGAACGTTGCTACGCGCCGCACATACACACCGGGATTGGCCTTGAACGCGCCCAGGCACAACGGGCAGCACAATGCCACCGTCACGCCACCGTGTTTGACGCGCGCAAACCAATGCCTGCCGTGAATTCCGTTGTCGCACACCGCGCACAGCACGAACTCGGTGTTCGGATCATTGGCGTTATAGTTCATGGCTTTTGGCCCTCTGGGTTCAATAACAACTTACATGCCATTCCCAAGACCGCAAGTGGCCGCGCTCAACGCAACCGCGCCTTCAATACGCGGGCCGCACTTCACGCACGCTGTTCCACCCGCCGAAGCGATTGGGCACGGCGTCATCCGCGCCGGGATCGGGCAGCCAGCGGCCGTCCACCACGAACAAATACTCGTGGCGCCCCGGCGGCAGCATCAGTTCCTTCACCCAGTTCCCGTCGCCGAGATCAATCATCTGTGTCGCGGACGGATGCCACTCGTTAAACGTGCCCGCGATGCACACCTCATTCACCCCGGCGCCGCTGAACTTGAACCGCACTGGAGGTTGCCTGGCTTTGATTCGCTTGGTCAGTTTGGTCATGGTCTATGTTTTGCCTGCGAAATTCCGCCACATCGTTCCGCAACGCAGCACGCGGGTTGGCCGGGGATGCACTTTTCTTGCTTCACGGCGTGCGCGAAGGATTTTACATGACGATTGCAAGGATTCTCTATTCGCAACGGGACACGGGCCTGCTATGAAGGAAAAGCGGGCCGGTTAGAATTTCCTGCCCGCGCGCGGCGTCCACTCTCAGACCCGCAACACGGTTTTTTTGCAGATTCGTTATGAAGTTCGCACGCAGTTCAATTCTCTTCGGCCTCGCCGCAGTGTCGGCGTCCCTCGCCATCGCAGCTTCCGCGCCCGTGAAGCCTTCGCCCGCGAAGGAAAAAATCAGCTACTACAAACAGGTCCGCCCCATTTTCCAGGCCAACTGTCAGGGCTGCCATCAGCCCGCGAAGGCCAAGAGCGGCTACGTGATGACGGACTTCAAGCTCATGCTCGGAGCAGGCGAGAGCAAGGAAACCGCCATCGTCCCGAAGTCGCCCGACAAATCGCATCTCATCAAACTCATCACGCCCGTGGATGGCAAGGCCGAAATGCCCGAAGGCAAGAAGCCGCTGCACGAAACCGAAATTGAACTCATCCGCAACTGGATCGCGCAAGGCGCTGTGGACGACACGCCCGCGAACGCGAAGGAGCGTTATGACATGAATCATCTGCCGGTGTATTCGATGCCGCCAGTCATCACGTCGCTTGATTATTCACCCGATGGCGAGTTGATCGCGGTGCCGGGCTTTCATGAAGTTCTGCTGCACAAGGCCGACGGTTCCGGCCTCGTCGCGCGCTTGGTCGGCCTGAGCGAACGCATCGAGTCCGTGCGCTTTTCGCCCGACGGCAAGAAGCTGGCGGTCGCAGGCGGCTTGCCGGGCCGCATGGGCGAAATTCAAATCTGGGACATGGAGAAGAAAAAACTTTTGCTCTCCGTGCCCGCCACTTACGACACCGTTTACGGCGCGAACTGGTCGCCCGACGGCAAGCTCATCGCGTTCGGCTGCAGCGACAACACCGTGCGCGCCATCGAGAGCGAAACGGGCAAGGAAGTCTTCTTCATGGGTTCGCACAGCGACTGGGTGTTCGACACCGCGTTCAACGTGAAGGGCGACCACATCATCTCCGTGGGCCGCGACATGACCGCCAAGCTCACCGAGGTCGCCACGCAGCGGTTCATTGACAACATCACCTCCATCACGCCCAACGCGCTCAAGGGCGGCATCCACACCGTCGCGCGCCATCCGCTGCGCGAGGAGATTCTCATGGGCGGCTCAGACGGCGTTCCGAAGGTCTATCAAATCTTCCGCACTGCCGCGCGCCAGATTGGCGATGACAGCAACGGCATCTTCCCGCTCGACACAATGCACGGTCGCGTTTACTCGGTCGCGTTCAGCCACGACGGCAGCGTCATCGCCGCCGGCAGCGCACTCGACGGCGTCGGCGAAGTCTTCGCCTGCACTTACACTTACGGCACGAACGCCATCACGGCGGAAATGGCCGCGGTGATGAAGAAAATCCCCGCCGGCCGCAGCGCGCAGGACAACGCCGTCATCGCCAAATACAAGGACAGCGGCGTGAAGAAACTTTTCAAGACCGAGGTTCCGCAGGCCGGCGTGTTCGCCATCGCCATCTCGCCGGACAACAAAACCATCGCCGCCGCCGGCTCGGACGGCATCGTGCGCCTGTTCAACGCCGCCGACGGCTCGCACAAGAGCGAGTTCATCTCGGTGAAGGTGACTCCGAACATGAAGGCGCTCGCGGCGAAAAAGTTTGACCCTTCTTCAGCCTCGCTCGCGGCAAAGACCGATGCCGAGCCGGAAAGACTTCCCGACGGCGCGAAAGTTCTCTCGCTCGAAGCGGAGCCGAAATCCATCACGCTCGCGAAGTGGACGGACAGCGCGCAGATCATCGTCACCGCGCGACTGAGCACTGGCGATGCCGTGGACGTGACGCGCCTTGCAAAGCTCGACACGAGTGGCGGGAAGGCCGCCGAGATTTCACCAGCCGGCGTCGTGCACGCGAAGGCAAACGGTTCCGCGACCATCAAGGCCAGCCTCGCGGGCAAGTCCGTGAGCATCCCGGTCAAAGTCAGCGGCGTGACAAAGGAACCCGACACGGACTTCATCCGCGACGTGAATCCAGTGCTCACAAAGGTCGGCTGCAACCAGGGCACATGCCACGGCGCGAAGGAAGGCAAGAACGGCTTCAAGCTCTCGCTGCGCGGCTACGACGCGGTGTTCGACGTGCGCGCGTTCACCGACGACCTCGCCTCGCGCCGCGCGAACGTGGCATCGCCGGACGATTCGCTGATGTTGCTCAAGCCCACCGCCGCCGTGCCGCATCAGGGCGGCAAGGTCGTCGAGCCGGGCGATTTGCACTACCGCATCATCCGCGAATGGATCGGCGCGGGCGCGAAGCTGAACGAAAAATCCGTGCGCGTCGCGAAGATTGACCTTTATCCGCAGAACCCCGTCGTGCAACGCATCGGCTCGCGCCAGCAGATGCGCGTCGTCGCCACTTACGCCGACGGCTCGACGCGCGACGTGACGACGCTCTCATTCATCGAGACCGGCAATCAGGACATCGCCAAGACGGACGCAACCGGCCTCGTCAACACGCTGCGCCGCGGCGAGGCGGCGATGCTTGCGCGCTTCGAGGGCAATTACGCCTCGACCACCGTCACGGTGATGGGCGACCGCAGCGCCTTCGCGTGGCAGGAGCCGGAGAAATGGAACAAGATTGACGAGTTCGTCGCCGCCAAGTGGCAGCGGATGAAGATTCTTCCGAGCGGACTCTGCACGGACGACGAGTTCATCCGCCGCGTCTATCTCGACCTCACCGGCATGCCGCCAAGCGCGGAGGAGGTTATGGCCTTCTTGGCTGATTCCCGCCCGGTCCGCGAGAAGCGCGACGCGCTCGTGGACAAATTGATCGGCTGCGATGACTTCATTGACCACTGGTCGAACAAATGGGCCGACCTCTTGCAGGTGAACCGCAAGTTCCTCGGCGAGGAAGGCGCGAAGGCGTTCCGCGACTGGATTCGCAACGAGATCGCGACGAACACGCCCTACGACCAGTTCGCGCGTAAAATCATCACGGCCAGCGGCTCGAACAAAGACAACCCGCCGGCCAGCTATTACAAGATCCTGCGCACACCGCAGGAGACGATGGAGAACACGACGCACCTGTTCCTCGCGACGCGCTTCAACTGCAACAAGTGCCACGACCATCCGTTCGAACGCTGGACGCAGGACCAGTATTACCAGACGGCGGCTTTCTTCGCGCAGGTCGGGCTGAAGAAGGATCCCGCAAGCGGCGACAAGCAGATCGGCGGCACCGCGGTCGAGGGCGGCAAGCCGCTGTATGAGATCGTCGAGGACACCGGCTCCGGCGAGGTGAAGCACGACCGCACCGGCAAGGAAACGCCGCCGCAGTTCCCCTACCCCGCCACGTGCGGCGACGCCGATGCGAAACAAGAGAAGAAGCCTTCGCGCCGCGAACAGCTCGCGATGTGGATCACGGCGAAGGACAACCGCTACTTCGCGACGAGTTACGCCAACCGTTTGTGGGGCTACCTCACAGGCGTCGGCCTGATCGAGCCGCTCGACGACATCCGCGCCGGCAACCCGCCAAGCAATCCCGAGCTGCTCGACTACCTCACGCACGAGTTCATCAACAGCGGCTTCGACGCGCGGCACATGATGAAGCTCATCTGCAAGTCGCGCACCTACCAGCTCTCGGTTGCGACGCAGAAATGGAACGCCGACGACAAGATCAACTTCAGCCACGCCACCGCGCGCCGCCTGCCCGCCGAGGTGCTGTATGACTCGATTTACAAGGTCACTGGAGCCAAGTCGAACATCCCCGGCGCGCCGCCGGGCACGCGCGCCGCGCAGCTCGCGGACGCGGGCTTCAAACTCTCCGACGGTTTCTTCGCCACGATGGGCAAGCCGGCGCGCGAGTCCGCCTGTGAATGCGAGCGGACGAGCGACGTGCAACTCGGCCCGGTGATGGCGCTCATCTCCGGCGCGACCGTCGGCAACGCCATCAGCGCGCCCGACAACGCGCTCGCCAAGCTCGTCACCACCGAGAGCGACGACCGCAAGCTCATCAATGACATCTTCCTGCGCATCCTCAACAGACCCGCCAAGTCCGGCGAAATCGAGACGACGTTGAGAAACTGGTCCACGATGAAGGCGGACAACGATCGCGTTTACCGCGAGCTTGCCGATTACGAGAAGATTTATCCGGGCATTCAGGAAAAGCGTGAGAAGCAACGCGCCACCGATCTTGCCGACGCGAAGGTTGAACTCGCCGGTTACGAAAAGGAAATCGCCCCGCGCGAGGCGAAGCTCGACGCGGAGCAGAAAGAGCGCATCGCCAAGGCCGAGGCGGAGTTGAAGCGCTTCGATGAGCAGGACTTCCCGAAGCGCCTCGCCGAGTTCGAGAAGAAACAGGACTTGAAGGTTTCGTGGACTCCGCTCACCGCGTCGAGCGTCAAATCCACCGGCGATTTGAAACTCAAGCAGGACGAGGACAAGTCCATCGTCGTCACCGCCGGCAAGGCCGTGCGCGCCGTTTACACCGTGACGGCTGTCTGCGGCGACGGGCCAATCACCGCGCTGCGGCTGGAGGCGATTTCGGACAAAAAATTCCCGAAGAACGGCCCCGGTCGCGCGCCAGACGGCAACTTCGTGCTGAACGAGATGGACGTGAAGTTCATGCCCAAGGGCGGCAAGCCGGAGGACGCGAAGAAAGTCGAACTGACCAAGGCGCTCGCCGACTTCAGCCAGGAGAACTTCGAGGTCGCCAAGGCGATTGACGGCAGCAACAACCGCCAGCAGGGCTGGGCCGTGTCACCAAACGGCGGCTCGACGCACTGGGCGACATTCGAGCTGAAGGCGCCGCTCACCAACGCCGTGGGCGGGACGTTCACCTTCACGCTCACGCAGCAGTTCAACGGCGGCGAGGAAAAGGGCTACACGCTCGGCCGGTTCCGGCTTTCGACGACGGACGTGAAGTCGCCCGGACTGAGCCAGTCGGAGGACTTGCGGGCGCTTCTTGCGGTTGCGCCCGCTGAACGAACAAAGGAGCAGGCCGACGCGCTGGAGAAACACGTCCGCGCCAGCGACGCCGAGCTGGCGAAGCGCACGAAGGAACTTGCCGACGCGAAGAAGCCGCGTCCCGTTGACCCGCGCCTGAAGGAGTTGAAGGACTCCGTCGCGCGCCTCAGCGAGCCGCTGCCTGCGGACCCGAAGCTGGCCAAGCTCAAACACGCGGCCGAGTTGAGCGCAAAGCAGCTCGACCAGCACCGGCTCGTCGGCGCGCAGGACCTTGCATGGGCGCTCATCAACAATCCGGCGTTCCTGTTCAACCGTTGATATTCGCCTAAATTACATCACTTGCATTCACGTCCAACAAACGCTACAAAATAGAAAACCCAGAACTCTTATGATTCGCATTCCTGGTGAACCCGGCAAAGACCTTTGTGACAAACATCTCGGCATCACGCGCCGCGACATCCTGCGCATCGGCGGCAGCGGCCTGCTTGGCCTGTCGCTCGGCGGCATGTTCAAGCTTCAGTCCCTCGCGAGCGAGTCGGCGGGCGGACGCGGCTGGGGCAAGGCCAAGAGCGTCATCATGATCTACCTGCAGGGCGGCCCGTCGCACCTCGACTTGTGGGATCCAAAGGAAAACGTCCCGGACAATGTGAAGTCCGTCTTCGCGCCCATCGCCACAAAGCTTACCGGCGTGAAATACACTGAACTCCTGCCGAAGCTCGCGAAGGTGAACGACAAGTTCACGATGATTCGCTCGATGAGCTACACGCCGAACGGCCTGTTCAACCACACGGCGGCCATTTATCAAATCATGACCGGCTACACGACCGACAAGGTTTCGCCGTCCGGGCAGCTCGAGCCGCCCAGCCCGAAGGACTTCCCGAACTTCGGCTCGCAGATCATCCGTCTCAAGCCGCCGACCGTGCCGATGCTGCCGTTCGTCCAGTTCCCGCGACCGTTGCAGGAGTCCAATGTTGTCGGCAAGGGCGGCAACGCGGGCTTCCTCGGCAAGGCCTACGATCCCTACACGCTCTTCCCCGACGGCGATGACATGGACATGACGAAGATGGACAAGATCAAAGTGGACGACCTCAATCTGCGTCCCGACATGTTCTCCGCACGCCTCGAGCGCCGCGCGAAACTGCGTGACGACATCAGTGAGGCCATGCCCGAAATCGAAAAGGCCGTCGAGAACTACAACCTCGACGACTATTACAAAAAGGCGATGAACCTCATCGTCTCCGGCCGCGCCCGCGAGGCCTTCGATCTCAATCAGGAACCCGACAAGCTCCGCGACCGTTATGGCCGGAACACCTTCGGCCAAAGCTGCCTGCTCGCGCGCCGCCTCGTCGAGGCCGGCACGCGCGTCGTCGAACTCATCTGGCCCAAGGTCGCCAACTCGGACAACCACTCGTGGGACGTTCACATCGGCCTCAACGACCGCATGAAGAAACAGAGCGCGCCGATGCTCGACACCGGCCTCTCCGCGCTGTTCGAGGACCTCGACGCGCGCGGCCTGCTCGCCGAGACGCTCGTCGTTGCGATTGGCGAATTCGGCCGCAGCCCGCAGAAGGGCGTGAGCACGAGCGGCAACGGCAACAGCGCCGACGGCCGCGACCACTGGCCGTATTGCTACACCAGCGTCATCGGCGGCGCGGGCATCAAGCGCGGCTACGTCCACGGCAAGTCCGACAAGACCGGCTCCGCGCCCGTCGAGGACCCGGTGCATCCGATCGAAATCCTCGCAACCATTTATCACAGCTTCGGCATTGACCCGGAGACGCTCGTGATGAACCACCTCAACCAGCCGCGCGAACTCGTCAAGGCCAAGGCCGTCACAAAGTTGTTCGCGTAATCCGCGTGCGCAATTTGCAAAACCCGCCGGCGCAAGCCGGCGGGTTTTTTAATTTCATCCGCGAACCACGGCGAATGATCGAGGCCGCGCTTGCCTTCCGTCCCCTGCCCTTTTAGCGTGTCCGCCCTTATGGAAAAAGTCGTCATCATCGGCTCCGGCTGCGCCGGGCTGACCGCCGCGCTTTACACCGCGCGCGCCAACCTGAACCCGCTCGTGCTTACCGGCATCATGCCCGGCGGACTTCTCACAACCACGAGCATCGTTGAAAACTTTCCCGGCTTCCCCGAGGGCGTGGACGGCTACGAACTGATGACGCGGATGCAGAAGCAGGCCGAACGGTTCGGCGCGCGCGTGCAGTTTGCGACCGTCGAGGCGGTGGATTTGTCGAAACGGCCGTTCAAGCTCACCGTGGACGGCGAACCCGTCGAGACGCAGACGATCATCATCGCCAGCGGCGCGGGCCATAAGCACCTCGACGTGCCCGGCGAGCACGAACTCGAAAAAAAAGGCGTGACCTACTGCGCCACGTGCGACGGCGCCCTGTCGATGTTCCGCAACAAGCCGCTCGTCGTCGTGGGTGGCGGCGATTCCGCGTGCGAGGAGGCGACGTATCTCACGCGCTTCGGGTCCACCGTGCATCTCATTCACCGACGCGACTCGCTCCGCGCCTCGAAGATCATGGCCGAGCGCACGCTCTCGAATGAAAAAATCAAACCCGTGTGGGACTCGGTCGTCACCGAAGTTCTGAACGTGAAGAACGATCAAGTCGCTGGCGTGCGGCTCAAGAACGTCAAGACTGGCGCGGAGAGCGTGCTCGACTGCGCGGGCGTGTTCGTCGCCATCGGGCACGTTCCCAACACGCAGCTCTTCAAGGGCGTCATCACCATGGATGCAAACGGCTACATCCTCCCGGCGCGCGGCAGCGAGACAAACGTGCCCGGCGTGTTCGTCGCGGGCGACTGCTCGGATCACGTTTATCGCCAAGCGATCACCGCGGCCGGCATGGGCTGCGCGGCGGCGATTGATGCGGAGCGTTTTCTCGCGGCGCAGAATCAGTAAGTTGCCAGCAGCAAACTTATCTGAACCCAATACTGGCTGCGGCCGCTTTATCAATCCAATACAGCGAATGCGCGGCGTTGTTTGTAACGTCACTGTCCGGATCGCTCATCACTTTGATCAGATCTGGAATTGCTGCCGTTGCCGCCGGCCCAAAATCGCCAAGCGCAAGAGCTGCGTCGCTTCGGGCGCTGCTATTCGTGTCGCTGAGACTCGCTATCAGCGCCGGGATCACAACATCGGGCTTGCACCGGATCATGCCCAGCGACCTCGCGGAATATCCCCGCACTCGCGGATCGGAATCTTGCAGCGAAATCAGGAGATTCGGGATGGCGGGCTGGCCGTTCGTTCTCATCCATCCCAATCCATACGCAGCTTTTTGCCGCACATTATTTGAAACATTCGTCAGCGCGGTGGTGAGCGGAACCAAAGCGTTCGTGCCAATGTGCCCGAGACAGAAAGCATATTCGAAATTTACATCGAGCTTGCTGCTGAGTCGTCGGACGAGTTCGGGCATGGCAGGCGTTGCCAGTGAACCAAGAGCTGCCATCGCATTCGCGGCCCGATTGCGGCGGATGTAATCCGCGTTTAAGTCTCGAAATTTATCAAAATGGAGAACTTCCGCCCAATGCACTAATTTGAGTTTCAATCCCTTGTCATGAACTTCAAGCTCGGCGAGCAAGAACGGCAAGGCGTTTGTTCCGATCTGGCTGATTGCATCTTCAGCTTGCTTCTTAACTTCCGGGTTGCGGTCCCATCTGACAGTCACCCAATCGCTCAGGCGCTTTCCCGCGTAGGTTGGCTCAATCGGCGATGAGGATGAGAACGTGCCCGAAAGTCCGCCGATGAGCAGCGCGACGATGACGATCACAAGTATGAGCGCGGAATTTCGCTTCACGGTTCGAGCCTAGCAGATGCGCGCGGCGCAGCGAGGGCATTTTGCGACTGCGCGAAGTTTGAATGTTTTCCGTTCAATTCGCTCTGACATGATGTTTTAATCGCCGCAGATGTTTCCGCGAACGGCCAAAATCAAACGCGACACGCGCGAGACGCGCATCGCCCTCGAACTGAATCTCGACGGCAAGGGCAAGGCGTCCGTGCGCACGGGCATCCCGTTTTTCGACCACATGCTCACGCTCTTCGCGAAGCACGCGGTGGTGGACTTGAAGCTGCGCTGCCGCGGCGATCTCGCGGTGGACGCGCATCACACGGTAGAGGACTGCGGCATCGCGCTGGGTCAGGCATTCGCGCAGGCGCTCGGCGACAAGCGGGGCATCCGCCGCTACGGCACCGGGTTTGAGCCGCGCAATCCGAATCCAATCGCAGGGGAAGCGTTCGTGCCGATGGACGAGACGCTTGCTCGCTGCGTGGTGGATTTCAGCGGCCGACCGTTCCTTGTGTGGCGTGGACTGGACGGGATGCAATTCAAAAAAATTTCGCGCGCGGAAAAATCGCAGGACATGTCGAGCGCGTTCCGCTTCGGGCTTGCGAGGGAATTTTTCCAGGGCTTCGCCAACGAGGCTCGGTGCAACCTTCACATGGAGCTGCTTTACGGCGACGAGCCGCATCACGTGGTCGAGGCGTTGTTCAAGGCGTTCGCGAAAGCGGCGGACTTTGCGTGTCAGCGCGACCCGCGCATCACTGGAATTTTGCCGAGCACGAAGGGCAAACTGTAGTTGCTGAATAGCGCGCGAACTCACCCCGTCAAAAACCATGCCGGAACCGTTCGACTACAAAGCCGCGGCAGATGACAAGCTCGTTGCGGTGGCTCAAAAGGGTGACACGCTCGCCTTTGAGGAGCTGGTCGCGCGACACCGTGACAAAGTGTATGCCCGCGCGTTCAGCATGGTCAGGAACGAGGACGAGGCGATTGATCTTTCCCAAGAGGCGTGGGTGAAGGCGTGGCAGCGGCTGACGCAGTTTCAGGGCGAAGCCAGCTTCGCCACATGGATGACGCGGATCGTCATCAACCTGTGCCTCGACCATTTGCGAAAGCAGAAGCGGCAGCGGGCCGAGTCCATCGAGCAGCTCGATGAAGAACTCGGCGGCGTCGAGCGTCAGATGCCCGTGGTCAATGTCAACCCCACCGAGGGGTTGGAGCGGACGGAACTGCGGAAGCGGATTGACCGGGCCATGAGCCAGCTTTCGTATGAGCACCGGACAGTTCTGATCTTGCATGAATTTGAAGAAATGGAATACAAGCAGATCGCCAAGGTCATGGGATGCTCCATTGGCACGGTGATGTCACGGCTCTTTTACGCGCGCCGCCGGTTGGCGGCGTTGCTGGCAAGTTTGAAAAACGAAGACAACAGGTGATTTATGAACGCAGAAACTGAAGTGAAACTGGCGGCTTGGATTGACGGCGAACTCTCCGCAGGCGAGGCCCGCGAAGTGGAAGCAATGCTCGCGCGCGACGCGGAACTGTCCGCCGTCGCCGGCGAACTGCGCATGACCAAGAGCATCCTCGCCGGCAACGAGCCGGAAGCGCGCGTGCCCGAGACACGCGAGTTCTACTGGAGCAAGATTTCTCGCGAGATTGAGCGGTTGGAGCGGCAGCCCGCGCCAGCCGCTTCTTCGCTTTGGCGGTCGTGGTGGCTTCGCGCCCTGGTGCCGACATGCGCCGCGGCGGCGATGATTGCGCTCTTTGTGCCGCCCAACCGCAACGGCTCCAGCGGCGTGGATGAAACCGAAAGTTCGCTTCAGGAGTCCACGGTGATCCAGTTCCACTCGGCCTCCGAAAAAATGGATGTCATCTGGATTCAGAGCGATGTGAACTCGAATCCCGAGATCGCATCGCCTGACCTGAGCGGCAAGCCCGACCGCAATGAGAACAATTAGCACAGCGCGTTTTCTCAAAATCGCTCTGCTGACTTTCGTTATCGGGGTGGGAGGACTGGCGTTCGCGGAAGCGGCACCTGCGGAGGTGAAGCTTAACGCCCAGCTCATCTGGGGCACCAACGAGAAGGTCGCGGATGCGAATCTGAAGGAAGTGGATGCCGCGCTTCGCGGCAGGCTGCGCAACATTTTCAAGTGGCAGAGCTATTGGGAGGTCAGCAGCAAACCCATCAGCGTCGCGCCCGGCAAGCCGCAGACGGCAAAGCTCGCGGAGAACTGCAGCATCGAGGTCAAACAACTTTCCGCAAACCGCATCGAGGTGAAGTTCACAGGCAAGGGCCGCCCTGTTGTGACACGCACGTTCGACCTCAAGCCCGGCACTCCCCTGCTCATCGGCGGTGATGACAAAAACGACACCGCGTGGTTCGTCGTGCTGACTCCGATGTCTGACCGGGCGTGACTCAGAGGCACGACTTCATTCCAACGCAAATACCTTGAGAGCGCGGTTTCAAAACCGCGCTTTTTTGTTCGCACACGCCGTGTCGGATTCAGAAGAGCTGAACCAGCAAACTATTTGTCCTCACGCAATCAGTTTGGCATTCGCTTCAAAAGCTGCCCAACTAATGGTATTCTGGGCCAATTTTCACGCCAAATAAGCGTTGTGCTTGAGGCTGTTTTTTGCGATATTTTCCCCGTTCAGAGAAGGCCTTCACTCGACCTGGTTTGAGCAAGTTTTATGGCTGAAAAGTCCGCTGTTGTGGAACCCAATCCGACGTTGTCTCCGTCATCGTCCGCGCCCGAATCCGCCGAGAAATACGACGCTTCCAAACTGGGCAAGCTGGAAGGCCTCGAGGCCGTCCGCAAAAAGCCCGGCATGTATATCGGCGGCACGGACGAGCGGGCGCTGCATCACTGCGTCTCCGAAGTGCTCGACAATTCAGTGGATGAGCATCTCGCCAATCACTGCGAGCACATTGACGTGACCATCCACACGGACGGCTCCATCTCAATCCGTGACGATGGCCGTGGGATTCCGGTGGACATGCACCCGCAATACGGCGTTCCCGGCGTCGAACTGGTGCTCACCACGCTGCACTCCGGCGGCAAATACGGCCAGGGCGGCTACAAATTCTCCGGCGGCACGCACGGCGTGGGCGCGAAGTGCGTCAACGCAGTCTCCGAGTGGTTCGAGGTCGAAGTCACGCGCGGCGGGCAGGTGCACCACATGGAGTTCGAGCGCGGCAAGACGATCAAAAAGCTCGAAGTCATCGGCAAGGCCAAGGGCACCGGCACGCTCATCACGTTCAAACCCGACCCGGAAATTTTCAAGGAAACCATCGAGTTCAAATCGGAAATCATTACGCAGCGCTTGCGCGAGCTGGCGTTCCTGAATTCAGGTTTGGAAATCAGTTTCCTCGACGAACGCAAGGCGAGCGGCGAACGCGAGTTGTTTTATTACAAGGATGGCATCGAGGAATTCGTCAAACAGCTCAACAAAAACAAGGCCGCGCTCCATCCCAAGGTCATCAGCATCCGCAAGGAGCAAAAGGTCAAGACCGCGGAAAAAGA
Source organism: uncultured Verrucomicrobiota bacterium (assembly GCA_964589935.1). GTDB lineage: Bacteria > Verrucomicrobiota > Verrucomicrobiia > Limisphaerales > VHCN01 > VHCN01. The sequence continues at coordinate 153,597 of CAZPVD010000008.1, forward strand.
AGTCGAGGTCCACTGCGAAATCGTCCTGCAATACAACGACAGCTACAACGACCAGGTCCTCTGCTATACAAACACGATTCACAACCCCGACGGCGGCGCGCATCTCTCCGGCTTCCGCAGCGCGC
>CAZPVD010000009.1:0-152968 GCA_964589935.1 uncultured Verrucomicrobiota bacterium
CCGCTCTCCGCTCTCCGCTCTCCGCTCTCCGCTCTCCGCTCTCCGCTCTCCGCTCGTAGCCGGAGCATTTTCCACATTTGCAGGGCAGCAGGCCGAAACGGCCCCGAGGTTTTCTGTTTCGCAGTCGAGGTGTTCCACAACAGCGTCAAGGTTTTCCAACCCGCAAGAAAGGTTTTCTGTGCCGGATGCAAGGTTGTCCGCCGTGGATACGAGGTATTCCGCGACGGATACGAGGTTGTCCGAAGCAGATGCGAGGTATTCCAAGGCGGACACGAGGTTGTCCGGGGCAGGTTCGAGATATTCCGTCCCAAGTTCGAGGTATTCTGCCTCGGAATACCTCAAAGTTGTCGCGGAAAACCCCTCGGATTCAACAGGTTGGCTCTTTTGACCGCTTCCTGCCCTATCACCCATAACCCATCCCCTATCCCCTGATAAATTATGGCCAACCAACCCTTCTTTCCGAACCGTGAGGGCGACCAAATCCTCTGGTTCTCCAACATCCAGAGCAAGGCCGCCAACTACTACACCGCGCTGGACATCAGCACCACGCGCCAGACCAAGCTCACGCTTGCCTTGAACTGGCTCATCTGGACGTGGCAGGTCTTTGCGCCCACGCGCCGGCCAGAAGGCCCCGCCGCCACGAACTGGCGCAACAACATCGCCACTGGCACACCCGATCCCATGACCAGCGCCGCGCCGCCCGTGCCCGCCACGCTCACGCCGCCGACCGGCACGCCCTTCTTCGGGATGCTGACATGGCTCTTCGAGGAAATCGCCCGCTGGAAAACCGCCGAAGGCTACACCGACACCATCGGCAAAGACCTCGGCGTCATCGGCGCCGCCGCCACCGCGCACACGGCCCCGCCCGCGCTGACCGAGAATGCCGTGGCGCAGAACCGGGTGGAACTCGGCTTCGTCCTGCACGAGCACGACGGCGTGGCCATCGAGAGCCAGCGGCAGGGTGATGCCGGCGGTTTCAGCCCGCTGGGTAACGACACCAACAGCCCCTACGTGGACAGCCGCCCCGTGAAAGTGCCCGGCACGCCCGAATGGCGCGACTACCGCGCCTGCTGGTGGGACAACTCCACGCCCACCATGCAGTTCGGCCCCGTGCTGCGGGTCATCGTGAATGGGTGAGCGCAGGGAAGACATGCTGTTTCCATCAAAAACCAAACAAAAAGAGGAAGTGAAAATGAAGACGCAGAACAAAACCCAATCGAACCTCCGCAATGCAACCCTTGCCGTGCCCTTGCGCGCTTTGCGCTGGACGGGCATATTCGTCGCCATTGTCTGCCTGTTGAATTTGTGCCTTACACAAGGCATATTGGCGCAAATGCCGGAGCAGTCCCAAGATATGCGCGTGCTTTCATATACAGAAAACGGCGACACGGGTTCCATAACTACCAATAGAAATTATCTTTGGAGTTTTGGATATGCCCGTGGAACGAACTGCACCGGGTCATATACTGTAACTTACGAAGACGCTTGGAAGCAGCAATACGGACAGGCCCAGACAATTGAATACACAATATGGCTGTGGGATACCAATTCAAACGGGCTTTTGCTGGGCACAAAATACACGACAAACATTCACGTTGATCGTTATGTCACAAACATGTGCACCGGAGACGTTACAACGTATCCGGGTTACACAAATACTTCGAATTATTTCAATATCGGGCTTCCCGGAGTGCCCAGCAGCACTTATCCGCACGGCACCTTGAGCAATTCCGTCTTTCAGCCAATCAATTCGCCGTATGGCTTTGACAAGATGGATTACACTGTTGATCTTCAGTTCTACGCGGGCTACTGGACGAATGACATCCCGGCGGGTTTATTTGGCTTTCCTGTGTCGGCAATGGATGGGGACACACTTTTGCCTATTCCTGATGGCGAAATCACGTTCATGGAAAAGAACCCCGGTGAAGATGACCACACCGTTTGGAAGGCGATTGACAACGACGCATGTGAATCAGCCAATGCGGACATAGCCGTGCCGCCGGGCCAGCAAAAGCGGAATTACGTGTATAGCGTGAACGGCATTAAGTATGCAGTAGAAGTCCAGCCAAACTTTGGCCCCGGCCAAATCAGCCCGCGTGATCCAATGGATGTCGCTTGGCAGGGGAATGGAATTGCGGCTGGGTTTTATGACACCGTTGTAAGTATAGCTGGAGATCAACTTGGAAGTGGGCTTACCAAGACTGGTCCTAACAACGCAGTTCTAGGATACTACAATGAGGCAGAATTCACCGCGGCTGTTCCGTTCAAAGCAAACGTAGCTTTTTCGTGGCATCGCGATGTCACGAAAAGACAATATATGTGGAACCCGGGTCAACTGAATAGCCTGCCAATGGCCCAGTTTGCAAACAAGACATTCGGCGACCGGGGACCGCATGGCAACGATAACAGCGGTGACCCGATTCCTGATTCGGATCACCTAATCTATGATGTGGACGCTCCGAACCTGCCGGTTAGTGCCAACAATGCAGCAGATTCACTGCGTGAGCAACAGCTCAACTCCCGCGCAGCGATGCGATTTTTCGCCCATCAGTGGGTAGAAGCTGATGGCAAGCAGATTTCGGCAATTCTCCACTGGTATTCCTTTGTCACAGCAGTAAAGTCGTCACTGACCGCATCGTCCCTTGTCCCAGAGGATACAAAATTTGGACTAACACCACAGAATCCCGATGGAACTTATCAAGAGACGCCGAGTTTCGATGTTGGCCCTGATGGACTTCCGCACTAATCAATCGTTGAACACGGCTATCGTATGAAAAAATCAATTCTCGCTCTGCTCTTTCTCACAGTGTGTCTTGCTTGCTGGACTCGTTTTCGTTCGGATCCTGTTGGCAATGCGCCAAAACAGGTCATCCAAACTAATGCGAAAGACGTGGGTGCTGTGACACAGGTCCGGCCATCGATCTGGACTAGAGCGCGCAACCCATCCAGTTCGGCGTCGAGTGACCAGCTGCAACAGGGAATGCTTTTCCAATCAGTTGTTCAGACATCTCAAGGTAGCCACACTCAGACATTGATTTACGGCGGCTCATTCCCTCAACCTCGGCAAGGTCGGCAACGGAATATTGGAATAGGAGACGATGCACATGAAAATGCGTTGAAGGAAATTGAAATGGAAAAAGTGCTCAATCTGCTGGCATCAACGGGCCAAACGAATAATTTTAACCCTGCCGTTACCGAGCGTTGGTTTGAGTTACGGCGGCTCGCTCGCTCCCTGCACGATGGGATGCCGCGCAGTGAAGTTCTTCAGTTGTTTGGGCCACCTACACGTGAAGATCCGAACAGCACAGGGTTCGAATACGATCCCAAGCCGGGCGGTGGCCCCCTTATGTCACAAAACTACAAGACGCTTGGCATTCGCTTCGATCAAGCGGGGAAACTTCAAACATGGGAGTGGTTCGAACGATGGATCAACTGAAGTGCATTCTCAATGCTCAGTCGTCATTCTCAGCGGGCTGACATAGCTGGCTAGGGTTGGCGTTACACACAATCAGCAGTTACTTCTTCTGCCCCTTGGGATCGAGGTTGGCCTTCAAGTCCTCGTCGGTCACGGTTGATTCGACGCCGTTCTTCGGCACTTCGGCCTTCGCGATCCAGAGCAGCGCGTTGAGCAGGATCACGGGCAAAAGCTTGCTGAGCGCACGCCCGGGGGTTACGCTTCCCGCATGAAGAAAGAACGCGCCTACCATTCCGACCCGGAGATTCTGGGCGGCACGCTGGTGTTCAAGGGCACGCGGGTGCCGGTGCAGAGTTTGTTCGACCACCTCAAGGCGGGCGATTCCATCGAGGTTTTTCTGGACGGCTTCCCCAGCGTGAAGCGGTCGCAGGTGCTGGCCGTGCTGGAGGAAATGGAATCCGAAGTCCTCGCCCACGCCTGACGTGCGCATTCTGCTGGATGAAAACCTGAACTGGCGGCTGGAGCGGTTCCTGCCCGGCCACGAAGTAAAATCCGTGCCACGCATCGGCTGGGCCGGGCTGAAGAACGGCAAACTGCTCGCGCGGGCGCAGGGAGAATTCAACGTGCTCATCACCATGGACGGCTCGATGGCCAGCCAGCAGAATCTCTCGCGGCTTCGCCTCGCCATCGTCGCCTTGTGCGCTCCCTCGAATCGTCTGGAAGACACCAGCCCGTTGATGCCGAAAGTGCTCGCGCTGTTGCCATCGCTCAAGCCGGGCCGGGTGGTGAAGGTCAAAGCGTGAACCTTCGGAATCGTGTATCGCGGCTCCGTTTGCGCGTTACTTCTTCTGTCCCTTGGGATCGAGGTTGGCCTTCAAGTCGTCGTCGGTCACGGTGGATTCGACGCCGTTCTTCGGCACTTCGGCCTTCGCAATCCAGAGCAGCGCGTTGAGCACGACTTTGCGGTAGTTGTCGTCGCCCCAGTTCACGTGCCGGTGCCCGCCGGTGAAGCCGAAGCCGCGCCCGCCATCCTCGCGCACGCGCACCCACATCATCGCCTCGTCGCGGCCCTTCGCGGCCTGGATGTGCGGATACGGGCCTTTCGGAAATACATACGGGCCGTCGCGCACGGCGTCGCTGGGCTTGGCAACAAGGATGGGCGTGATACCCCGCATGTCGTCACGGAAGCGCATGTTGATATACCACTCGTCGGTGAGCGCGAAGGGCTTCACGCCGCGAGTGACGGGATGGTCGGGGAAGGTGTTGAACTCGGGCTTCCACATCGGGTTGCAGGAGAACTGGTGCTCGTAGTAGCCGCCGATCCATTCCTGCAACGACGCACCCGGATCGCCCTTGGGCACCTCGACGCCGTAGTGCGCGAAGCCGAGGCCGACGCCCTTTTTCGCGAGCGCATTGAGCACCGCGGTGTGTTCGGGTTTGATCGCGGGATGTCCGCCGCCACCGTCCGCATAGATGAGCACGGCGTCCGCGCCATCGAAGGCCGGGTCATCCTTGGGCCAGCCCATGTCGTGGACCTCGGCGTGGATGCCCGGCACGCCGTCGAGGCACTTCTTCAACAGCAGGCAGCCGGCGTGGAACTCGTGGTCGCCCGGCCCGTGGCTCGGCTTGCCGGAGATGAGGAGGATTTTTTTCTCGGCGGCGCTGGACGAAATCGCAACGGCGAGGAACAACGCGAGAAGCAAAAGGCAGCGTGATTTCATGCGCAGCATTTCAAGGAATGCGCCGCGCGAAGTCCAGCGGCAAGTGCGCGTCACTCGCTGACTTCCTCGACGAGCGCGGACGCGCGGCGGGCTTTTCGTCCGAGCTTCACCTCGGGCAGGAGCAGCAGCACCGAGCACGCGACGAGGCCGGTGCTGATGATGCCGAGCGTCTTGACGGGCATCGTCTGCACGAGATGAAAGCCCAGCACCGGCGCGGCCACGCCGCGCACGCCGGTGAAAAACGTGTGCACGCTCATGTAGTCCGCTACGCGCTCGGGCGGCGCGAACTTCGTTACCCACAAACTCCATGCCACGTCGCCGCCGGCGTTGGAGATGCCGAAGACGATTGCGCCAAGCACCAGGCCGGTGAAGCTGTCGCTCGTGAAGAACGACAGGATGCCAACAGCGAAGCCGATGTTCAGCGTCATGCGCAGCGTGAAGAAGTTCATGCGGTCGAAGAGCCAGCCCCACAGCGGACTCATGATGAGGCGTGCGACATTCGGGATGACGCCGACGAGCAGCGCGATCATCGCCACGTCGAGCGCGAGTCCGTAGCGCGGGTTGGCGAGATACTCGACGCGCAGCGGATACATCATCAGATTGCCCATGCCCATGAACATCCACGCGATGAGCGTGAGGCGGAAGAGGCGGTCCTCCTTCGCGTAGCGTAGCGCGCGCAGCGGATGCGACGAGCCGGACGCAACAAGCGGTCGCGACGGGATGCGCGCCAAACACCACGCGCCAAACGCAAACGCCGCGGCGAACATCAGCAGCAGCCAGCGGAAATTTTCCTCGATGTTCGTGGACAGCAGACGTCCGCCCAGTTCGCTGAACAGCGCGGCGGTTCCGATGCGGACGATGAGCGCCTTGCTGAACAGCCGGCCGCGCTCGCCGTCGGGATAATTCTCCTGATATACCTGCGTCATCAACGGGATTGTCGCTGACGCGCTCGCCATTGCCACGACGCCGCCGATCACATACACGGGCAGCAGGGGCACGAGCGCCATCACTACGAAACACGCAGCGCCGAGCATCGCCGCGCGCGAGGCCGCGACCGCCGTCGGGATGCCCCACGCCTCGACGCGCTGCACGACGAGCGGACTCAGCATCAGGCCCAGGCTGCCGCCCGCGGCGATGAATGCCTTCGCCATTGCGCCGGACTCGAAGTGCTTCACCGCGATGAGCAGCAGGAAGGTCGTGCCCGCGGTTTCGAGGATGCCGCCCGTGACGGCGCGCATGCGCTCGTAACGAAAGGTGGTTTGCGTGGCGGTCAGCGGCACGGCGGAAGACTGCGGCAATCGCGAGGCACTGCAACAACGGAGTTGCCGCGGTTCAGCCGGCGACAGGTGACTTCACCGTCTCAAGGAGCTTCTTGATGACGCCCTCGACGTTGATGCCCTCGGCCTCGGCGCGGTAGTTGATGAGAATGCGGTGACGCAGCACGGGCAGCGCAAGCGATTGGATGTCCTCGACCGTCGCATGCGCGCGGCCCTTGAGCAGCGCGCGGGCCTTCGCGCCGAGCACGAGATACTGGCCGGCGCGCGTGCCGGCACCCCAGCTCACCCACTCGTTGACGAAGTCCGGCGAGCCGCGCTGCTGCGGGCGCGACGCGGACGCGAGCCGCACGGCGTAACGAACGACATCCTCCGCGATGGGAACTTTGCGCACGATGTCGTGGAAGCGCAGCACGTCCGCGCCGTAAAAGAGCGGCTCGATGCGCGGCGTCGCGCGCGCGGTGGTCTGCGTGACCACGGCGACCTCGTCATCTTCGGGCAAATAATCCATCACGACGTTGAACATGAAGCGGTCGAGTTGCGCCTCCGGCAGCGGATATGTGCCTTCCATTTCAATCGGATTTTGCGTGGCGAGAACGAAGAACGGTTCCTCCAGTGCGTGACGCACACCCGCGGCGGTGACTTGATGTTCCTGCATCGCCTCGAGCAGCGCGGCCTGCGTCTTGGGCGGCGTGCGGTTGATTTCGTCGGCGAGGATCATGTTGGCAAAGATCGGCCCTTTCACAAACATCATGCGGCGCCCTTCATCGCTCTCCTCTAAAATTTCCGTGCCCGTGATGTCCGCGGGCATGAGGTCGGGCGTGAACTGGATGCGCTGGAACCGCAGGTGAAAAATCTGCGCGATGGATTTGACGAGGAGCGTCTTGGCAAGACCCGGCGCACCGGTGATGAGGCAATGTCCGCCGGACAGCAGCGCGAGCAGAATCTGCTCAATCACTTCGCGCTGGCCGACGATAACCTTCGCCAGCTCGGCCTCGATGCGCGCGTGTCCAGTGACGAGTTGCTCGACGGTGTCGCGGTCGGTCGGCTCGGGCAGCGGCGGCGGCACGACGGGTTCGACCGCAGCCGGTGTTGCGTTGGGTTCGATGACAGGCGGTGTTTCCACTTCGTTTCCTTTTGTGTGATTCGTGTTTTCCACGCGCGATCAGTGCGTCATCGCGTAGTAAATGACGTTGATGCCGAGCGGGAAGGAAATTTTCTCGGAGAAGTTGTGGAAGAAATAGTCGTCCTCGCCCTCGCGCTCCCAGCCGTCGCCGTTGTCAGTATTGTGCGCGGCGAAGACCATCATGCGGCCCTTGTCGTCGAAGATGGCGCGGAAGTGGACGTTGCGGCACTCCTCCCAACTGCCGTCCTTTTGCGGATGCGTTTCCCATGTGACACCGGTGCGCCCCGCCTCACGGCCGAGGCGTTCGTTCGGCACCTGCATCTGGTTTTTTGAGAGCTTGATGTCGAAGACACAGTGGAAGATTGGATGATCCATCTCCAGCTCGACGAATTCGCGGTCGGGGAACACGCGCTTCATCTGAGTGTAAAATCCCTCCCACTGCCACTCTCCCCAAAAGTCATCCACCATGTAGAAGCCGCCGTTGAGCAGGTAATCGCGCAGGATCGGCACTTCCTCATCGCGCAAGAGCAGCGCGCCTGGCTCGACCATGTAAATCCACGGATATTTTTTCAGTTCGGGATCGGTGAGGCGGATCGTGCGGCCGTCGGGGTTGACCTTGATCGAGGTCATCTGCTGCACGCGCCACGAGAGGTTCAGGTCGCTGTCGGGAAAGTCCGTGATCCAACTGCCCGAGCGATCATACTTATACGGATCGCGGTCGCGGATGATGCGGCAGAAGGTCCACACGTCGCGCGAGAACGCCGGCTCGTTTGTCCACTCCGGCGTGCCGGTGCTGTGCGAGGCGATCTCGCGGGCGGTTTTCACCGTGCGCTCGTCCACGGGATAGCCGCCCTCGGTGTAATGAATCGGCCCGCCGCGGCCACGCCACCGTTGCGCGAGGCAAATGCTCGCCGTCAGCGTGGCGACGGTGAGAAGCAGGAGAATTCTTCGCGAGTTCATTTTGGCGCTGGCTTTTCAGGCGTTTCCGCACGTGCTTCCGGCGAACGGCTGCTTTCGATTTTCAAAAGTAGCTGGAGCGCGTCGCGAAAGCGAGGGGCTTCCTCCAGCGCCTGCAACACGTGCCGGCGCGCGAGCGGGCTGCCCGTCTCGTGCAGCAATTTTGCGGTGCGAAAGTGAACCTCCGCCGGGTCGGGCGGGTCGAGCAGCAACACTTTTTCCCACGCGCCGATTGCAAACTGCGGCGCGGCGAGTTCCTCGTTTGCGCGTGCGGACTGACGCCACGGCAGCGGCACGAGCGGGTTCACGCCGAGCGCGCGCTGCGCGTTCACCTCGATGGCCTTCCAATCCTTCGCGGCGGCGGCAAGCTCCATCAGGCGCGTGAACACGTCGAGCGCGTCGGCGTCGAGCGCGGCGAGTTTGGCGAGCACGTTGCGCTCCTCCTGCGTCTCGCCGAGCGCGTGATACACCTCGGCGAGCATCGCGTAGGCGCAGTCCGCGCCGGTCTGCGTCGGATACTCGGCGATGAGCTTCAACAACGGCTCCTTTGCTTCGGCATATTTTTTGTCTGCGATGAACTTCCGCGCCTTGAGACCGAGCGCGTAGAAATTCTTCGGGTTCTTCGCGGCCCAGTCTAGCGGGTCGAATTTTTCCGTGTTGTCCGGCGTTGCTGCGGGTAGCACGGCCGGTGGCAGATGACGCGGTGAAGCTTTCCCGTCGGCCAATCCTTTCGGCTTATCGAAGTCCAGACCCGGCGCGAGTTTCTCGGCCTTGTCCTTTGCGAACGCGGCGAAGTCCTTCTCCAGTCTCTCCATCGGCTCGGTGCGGCGCGCGAGCACGGCGTTAACCTCGTCGCCCTTGCCGAGGTCTGCAAGGATGTTCTTCACCGCGTCGAGGCCAAACTTGCCAATCAGAAATTCGACGACGAGCGACGACTCGTAATAGGCGAACTGCAAATGCAAGTCGCTCTTGGGCGCGAGGAACGCCGCGCTCAACTCGCTTACCGGCGTGAGGTCTTTGCCGAGCACCATCTCGCGGTAGCGCGGGTTCATGTGCTGGCTCCACGCGGGATTCTGCGTGCGCTCCTCAAAGACCGAGATGCCTTCACTGAGCCAGCGGGGCATTTTGTTTTTCGTGAGACTCAGCGTGATGACGTGGCAGAACTCGTGCCAGAGCACCGCCTCCCAACTCGTCGGGTGCGCGGCCTGCGACGCCGGGCTGTTCGCCGTGACGACGCGGCCGAAGCACACGCCGAGGAAACCCGCGCCGCCCGGCACGCCGAACGTGCGCACGGCGAAGTCCTTCTGCTCCGGGAAAATCTCCACGATGGTCTGCTTGTCGAGCGTGCAGCCGTATTTCGCGGTGAACGTGGAGCGCGCGCGCTCGAGCAATGCCAGCGCGCGCTGGCCGTAGATCGGCGCCTCGCTAGCGCTCATGCGGAGGATGAAGTGCTCGTTCGTGAGCGTGACAAACTTTGCCATCGCGTCCTTGAGCGTGACGAGATTGTAGGCCGTCACGTCGTAGCCGTCGTCCTTGTAGACCTCGTCGGCGAGCGCCCAGCCGTCCTCCTCCTCGCCGAGGCGCAGCAAATCCGTGGCGAGCTGGCTCTTGGCGTCCGTGAAGTTTTTGTCAAAACGCAGCGCCTGCCGCTGTGCCGCCGCGCCTTCGGCGAACCGATACTTTTGTGACAGCTTCGCGCCGATGAGGTGGTCCACCGCCGGGTTGTTTGTGTAGAACTTCAGCGCCTCGGCGCGTGCTTTTTTCTCGGCGTCGGAATCGCCGCGCAAGTGCGCCAGCACGGCGCGACATGCCCACGCTTCCGGGTGCGACGGGTTCACGGCGAGAGCGCGTCGGAGCATCTTTTCAGATTCGTCATATTCCTCGGCGTCCACGAGATGATCGGCGAGCAGCAGCAGGCTTGGCACATGGTTCGTGTTGAGTTCGAGCGCCTTTTCCAAGCCCATCATCATGCGCGACCGGTCGCCGGTGGAAAACGACTTCGCAAGGCCGAAGTGAAAATCCGCGTCGTCGGGGAACTTCTTCAAAGCATCGGCAAAAATTTTTGAGGCGAGCGCGTAGTCGTGCTTCCCCAACGCGAGCTCGCCGCTCGCCAGAAAGGGATCGCGATGGTTCGGGTCGGTCTTTTTCGCGGGGTCGAGGAGTTTTTCGAGCACGAGCTTGGGATCGGCGCCGAGCAGCAACGCGGCGCGACCGAGAGCGACGAGGTTTGGCGTGTCGCGAAAGGCCCACGGGCGCGAGCTGGCCTGTTGGTTGATCTCTGAGAGCAGTTCTTTTGCGCGGTCGGGGTCGCCGTGGAAAAACATCACATCACGGCCGACCAGCCGCAGCCGGATGCTCGACGACATCGGGTAGCGCTCGATGGCGTTCGTGAAAATCTGGAATGCTTTGGAATACTGCCCGACGGCGAGGTGCGACTGGAGCAGCAACAGGTGCCATTCCTCGCTCGTGTCCTCGGCTTTCACACCTGCCTCGGCGGCTTTGATGGCGTTGCGATACTGGCCGGTGAGGAAAAGTTTGCGCGCCTCGGCGATGTCCGTTGCGGCGAATGTTTGCGGCGCGAGCGCGGCGAACAGCGCCAGCCCAATCAACATCGTCGCGAGTCGTTGCACGACCCGGCGCGGCGCGAATGGATTGGAGCGCGGCATGAGCACAACTTCGACGGCGCGAAGGCTGATTTATTTGAAGCCTACGGCTGCCGCAGTGAATTGCAACGCCGCAAGAGTGGGTAAGTTTGGTTCCGTGCTCAGGTCTGCGGCGGTTTCGCGCGATACTTGAGCACACGCACGTCTTCAAGCGTGACGAGGCCGTCGGTCATCATCTCGTCGAGCAGCGGCAGGAGCAGGTTGATTTTTTCCTCGCTGTCCACGATCTCGATGACAATGGGCAGGTCGTCCGAGAGGCGCAAGATTTTCGCCGTGTGCAGGCGGCTGGCCGCGCCGAAGCCCATCGGGCCGCGCAGCACGGTCGCGCCCGCGAGGCCCAGCTCGCGTGCCTTGAGCACAATGGCTTCGTAGAGCGCCTGGTGATGCCAGCGGTCGCTTTCGCCGATGAAGATGCGGAGCAGTTTGCCATTCTCGGGGATTTTCATGGGTTCAACGGTTGAGGAATTGCGCGAGCGCGTGGCCGAGCCACACCGCGATGAGACACAAGGCGACGGAAAGCAGCGCGTTCATGCCGGCGTAAAAAAATTCGCCGTCGCGCGCGAGGTTGAGCGTCTGCAAGCTGAACGAAGAAAACGTCGTGTAGCCGCCACAGATGCCAGCCATGAGAAAATTGCGCGCTGTCGGGCTGAACAGCACACGTCCCTCGGTGCCGGTGAAGGTGAAGATGAAGCCGATGAGAAACGAACCGGTGACATTGACGACGAGCGTGCCGAGCGGAAAGACTTCGCCGAACCGCGCCGCGACAACGCCCGACAGCCAGTAACGCAGCACGCCGCCGAGCGCGCTGCCGAGGGCGATGCAAAGGTAGTTCAGCATGTCGAATCCGGCGCGGCGGATGCGCGTCCGCCGTTGCGCTGCCAGACTGCCAGAAGACACCACAGGTGCAAGAGCGCAGCGGCCCACTGCACGGTGGCGACGGCTTCATAAAGCTCGTGCAGCTTGTGAAAGCGCGCCCGCTCGACGACGCGGTGCGCCGCCATGTCGAGCGTTCCAGTGATCGCGCCGTGAAGAAAAAGGAGCGCCGTCAACGCCGCCCCCATGAGCGCAAGGCTGGCGAAAAGTCCCCAACGCAAACGACGAGGCGCGGCACGCGAGTCGAGCCGGCAGTTGGGCGCGAGCAGCGCGAGCGAGAGCAGGCCGATGCAGTTCAGCCAGAACGTCACGTCACGCGTGAGAAAGCCGATGGTCTCGCCGTCGGGATACATCCCGTGGCCGACGCGGATGACAACACCGGTGTAGAACGTAAAGCCGCCGAGCCACACGATGAGCGGTGTGAGCACGAGGAAGCGCCATGCAAGCATCCGCCGGGATGGTGTTGATTCCAATTCGGTGGTCTTCATGCGAGCGGTTTGATCTGAATCTCGACATCCATTTTGCGTTCCTGTGTTCCCCGGTAATTTCCGCTCACGGGCGAAACGTCCGCGTAGTCGCGGCCGACGCCGATTTTGACGTAGGTTTCATCAGGCTGGCAATTGTGTGTGGGATCAAGGCCGCGCCAGCCGTGGCCGGGGATGAACACCTCCACCCACGCGTGCGTGGCGCTGGCCGTCTCCGTCGCGAGATAGCCGCTGACGTAGAGCGCGGGGATTTTCAGCGAGCGGCAGAGGCCGAGCATCACGTGCGCAAAGTCCTGGCACACGCCGCGGCGCTGCGCGAGCACGTCGCGCATGTGCGTGTGAACGTGGGTGGAGTTCGGCTCGTATTTCAAGTGCGTGAAAACAAACTGCATCAGCGCGAGCGCCGTCTGCCAGGTGTCGGTTTGTCCGACGGTCACATCGAGCGCGAGCCGCCACGTTTCCGGCGACAGGTCCACGAAGCGCGTCTCCTGCAAAAACTCATAGCAGCGTCCCTCGCCGGCGGCCTCGCCGATGCGGGCGAATGGAAACGGCGCCGCGTCGGGCGGCAGGGTCGCGGGCGGACGCGTCGTCACCTGCAACTGGCTCTCGACGAGCAGCATGTCGTGCGGTTCGGGCAGCTCGAAGTGGTGGACGCAGTTCGAGTAAAAATCATTGTAGTGGCGCAGCCGCGTCGGCGGAAACACCTTCAGCAGGAACGAATCGAGCGTCTGATGCTCGTTGGAGACGGGCTTGAGCCGCACTTCGTTGAAGCTTTCCCGCACCGGCGCGGCATAGGCGTAGCGCGTGCGATGGACGATTTCGTAGCGCATCGTGGCCGCGAAGGATGCGCTACCGGACGGAGATGACAAGTCTGGTTGCGAGCTGTTGCTGCTGTTCCTCCTGCTGCACAAGGAGCTCTCCCTCGACGTTGGCGAAGGCTTGGAAGATGTAGGCGTTGAACAGCGCGTCGCCGATTGCGTTGAATTTTGCCTGCAAACAGTCGAGGTAGCCGTGCAACCCTTGGTCGAAGATTTCGTCAATGGTGCTGAACTGCAGCTCGGCCTGCAGGCGTCCGGCGAGTTTCTCGGCGTCGTTCGAGAAGCGACCCTCGGGCATGCCGGAGATGCGCCGCAGCGCGCGGTCAAGCTCGCCGACGCAGAAGCGCACGGAGCGCGGAAAGTCCCCGTTCAACAGCAGCAGTTCCGCGACCTGGCGCGGATGCACCTCGACGCCGTAGATGGATTTGTAGGCGTCCCACGCGCTGCACGAGCGCAGGATGGCGGACCATTCGAGCGCCTCGGCCTGGCTGATCTGCGCCGGCACGCCGCGCGCCGGGAGCGTCTGGTAGCGCACGTCGAGGATGCGCGAGGTCTTGTCGGCGCGCTCGATGAACTTGCCGATCTGCGTGAACCACCAGCCTTCGTTGTGGATGAGCGTCGAGTAGGTCAGCCCGACCATGTGCAGCGAGCTGGCCTTGATCTGCTGGAAGAATTCGCTCGGGCTTTCGCGCCACATCTCTCGCGCCTGTGGAGAGCGCACGAAGAGATAGAGACGGTTCAATTCCTCCCACAGTTCGATGGTGATCTGGTCGCGCACCATGCGGGCGTTTTCGCGCGCCTGGCAAATGGAGGTTACGAGCGAGTTCGGGTTCTCCGTTTGAAACACGAGGAATTCCGTGACCGCCTTGCCCGTGGCCTTTGGGTGAAGCTGGAAGAAGAGTGTCTCGTCGCCGGTGGCCTGCACGATCGGCAGCCAGTGCTCGGCCAGCCGCTGCTCGTCGAGGTTCCGGAAATCGAGCAGAAGCTGGAGGTTCACGTCCACGATGCGCGCGATGTTCTCGGCACGCTCGATGTAGCGGGACATCCAGTAAAGACAGTTGGCGACGCGGGAGAGCATGGGAAATTATGAAGGACGAATTATGAAGGGTGAAGCCGAGGAAGTTGCGGCGCGCCGAGTTTCATAATTCATACCTCATCCTTCATCCTTTCTTCATTCGTCCCCATACAGCACCCACGTGTCCTTGCTGCCGCCGCCTTGCGACGAGTTCACAACGAGCGAGCCTTTGCGAAGCGCGACGCGCGTGAGGCCGCCGGGCACGATGGTGATCTTCTCGCCGTAGAGGATGAACGGCCGCAGGTCAATGTGCCGCCCTCCGAATGACCCGGTTTGGATGTGCGTCGGGTGGCGCGAGAGTGAAACCATCGGCTGTGCGATGAAATTGCGCGGGTCGGCCTCGATCTGCTTGCCGAACGCCTCGATTTCGTCCTTCGACGCCTTCGGTCCCATCAGCATCCCGTAGCCGCCGGATTCATTAGCCGCCTTCACGACGAGATCGCCGAGGTTTTCGAGGATGAACTTTTTGTCCGCCTCCTCGCTCGCGAGATACGTGGGCACATTCGGCAGGATCGGCTCCTGATCGAGGTAATACTTGATCATCCGCGGCACGAAGTAATACATCACCTTGTCGTCCGCGATGCCGGTGCCGATGGAGTTGGCGAGCGACACATTTCCCGACCGATAGGCGTGAACGAGGCCGGCCACGCCGAGCATCGAGTCGCGGCGGAACACCGTCGGGTCGAGGAAATCGTCGTCAATGCGCCGGTAAATCACATGCACCGGCTGGAGGCCCTTCGTCGTGCGCATGAACACCCGCGCGTCCCGCACCACGAGGTCGCGGCCCTCGACGATCTCGATGCCCATCTGCCGCGCCAGATACGTGTGCTCGAAGTAGGCCGAGTTGTAGGCGCCCGGCGTGAGCAGCACCACGGTCGGGTCGGCCACGCCCGAGGGCGCGATGTGTTGCAGCATCTTCAGCAGCTCCTGCGGATAATGATCCACCGGCCGCACGCCGATGCCCTCGAACATTCCGGGGAACGTCCGCTTCATCGCGCGCCGGTTTTCAAGCACGTAGCTCACGCCCGACGGGCAGCGTCCGTTGTCCTCCAGCACCATGTAGGTGCCGTCCTTGTCGCGGACCAAATCCGTCCCGCAGACATGGATGTAAATGTCCTTCGGCACGGAAAAATTCACAAACTCACGCCGGAAATGTTTTCCTGACAAAACGTAAAACGGCGGCACCACGCCGTCCTTCACGATGCGCTGCTCGTGATAGATGTCGTGCAGAAAAAAGTTCAGCGCCGTGATGCGTTGCACCAGCCCGCGCTCAATGTGCTCCCATTCCTTCGCCGGAATGATGCGCGGCAGCAGGTCGAACGGGAAAATCTTCTCCGCGCCTTGCGAGTCGCCATACACGTTGAACGTGATGCCCTGCCGCAGGAACGCCAGGTCCACGGACTGCCGCTTCTGGTCGAACTCCTCCGGCGTGATGGCCTTGAAGAGCCGCCGGAACTTCCGATAATGCGGACGCACCTCGCCGCGCGCGTCGAGCATCTCGTCAAAAAGGCCGCCTTGGTCGTAATTCTGGAGCATGAACTCAGTCCCAAATTGGACAATGTGGCCAATTTGCGCCAGCCCGACCGGGAAACTGCCGCACGAACGGGCGCATTGAAGCATCAAAAATCATTCGCACCGAGCATAGCAGCGCGCTTGCCGAATGACGATGCGTCATTCACAACGCGCAGCTTCCGCCTGATCAGATGCGGAACTTACTCCTTCTTCGCCGCCTTCACTTCGATGTAGAGGTCCCGAAGCTGGCGCGGCGTCACCGGCGCGGGCGAGTCGGTCATCAGGCAGACGCCCTTTGCGGTTTTCGGAAAGGCGATCACGTCGCGGATGCTCGGCGTGCCGCAGAGGATGGCGATGAGGCGGTCGAAGCCCAGTGCGATGCCGCCGTGCGGCGGCGCGCCGTAGCGGAAGGCCTCCAGCATGTAGCCGAAGCGCAGCCGTGTTTCCTCCGGTGGAATCGCGAGCACTTCCTCGAAGACGGTTTTCTGCACGTCGGGCTGGTGGATGCGGATGCTGCCGCCGCCGAGTTCCACGCCGTTGACGACGATGTCGTAGTGCTGGCCGCGGACCTTCTTCGGGTCGCTCTTGAGCAGCGGGATGTCCTCTGCCACGGGCGCGGTGAATGGATGATGGCTTGAATACCAGCGGTTCTGCTCCTTGTCGTAGGAGAGCAGCGGGAAGTCCACGACCCACAGGAAGTCGAAGCGGTCGGCGGGAATCACGAGCTTGCGCTGCGACTTGAGCACGTCGGCGCAGTAGAGGCGGATTTTCCCGAGGATTTCGCACGCATTCAGCCATTGGTCGGCGGCGAACAAAATCAAGTCGCCCTCCTCAATCGCCAGTTTCGTCTTGAGCGCGGTCTTCTCGGCCTCGCTGAAAAATTTCACGATGGGCGACTTCCATTCGCCGTTCTCGACCTTGATGTAGGCGAGGCCCTTCGCGCCAAAACTCTTGGCGTATTCGGTCATGGTTTCGATCTGACCCTGCGTCGCGCCGGCCATGCCTTTCGCGTTCATCGCCTTCACCACGCCGCCGTTGGCAATCGCGCCACTGAAGACCTTGAAGGTGCTCGCGCGGAATTCCTCCGTGAAGTCCACGAGTTCCATGCCGAAGCGCGTGTCGGGCTTGTCAATGCCGAAGCGGTTCAGCGCATCGGCGTAGGTCAGGCGCTTGAACGGTGTCGGGATGTCCATGCCGAGCGCGGTTTTCCAGACGCGCTTGAGCAGACTCTCGATGAGCGCGTAGAGATCCTCGCGCTCGATGAAGCTCATCTCGATGTCAATCTGCGTGAACTCAAGCTGACGGTCGGCGCGCTGGTCTTCGTCGCGGAAGCAGCGCGCGAGCTGATAGTAGCGCTCGACTCCGCTGACCATGAGAATCTGTTTGAACTGCTGCGGCGATTGCGGCAGCGCGTAGAACGTGCCCGGATCGCGGTGGTTCGGAACGAGGAACTCGCGCGCGCCTTCCGGCGTGGACTTGAAAAGAATCGGCGTCTCGACTTCGAGGAAGCCCTGTTCGTCCATGAACACACGCGTCGCCGTCGCGACCTTGCTGCGCAGCTTCAAATTGCGCGCCATCTCGGGGCGGCGCAGGTCAAGGTAGCGAAACTTGAGGCGCGCTTCCTCGTTCACCTTCGCGGCGGCTTCCGGTTCATCAATCTGGAAGGGCAGCGGGTCCGCGAGGTTCAGCACGGTGAGTTCCTTCGCGAGCACTTCGACTTCGCCGGTGGCGATCTTCGGATTGTTCGTGCCGGCCGGACGCTGGCGCACTTTGCCGGTGACGCGGATCACACTCTCGCTGCGGAGGTGCGTCGCCTGGTCGAACAGCTCCTTCGACAAATCCGCTGGGTCGAAGACAGTCTGCGTGCGGCCTTCGCGGTCGCGAATGTCGAGAAAGAGGACACCGCCGAGGTCGCGGCGCGAGTGGACCCAGCCCTCAAGCGTGACCGTCTGCCCGATGTGCGCCGGGCGAAGCTCGTTGCAATGATGCGTGCGTTTCATACTGCTGCTGTAGCGGCGCTCTGCGAGCGCCGCCAAATATCCGCCGAAGAATAGGCGACGGTCACAGACCGCCGCTACACTTCGACAAACAGAGCGCGGATGTTGCGGAGAAGCGGCGCGATTTCAAAGCCTAATTTTCTTGCGGACAAACCGCCGATGACGCCAGCCTCGCGGAACATTTTCATACGATGAAAGCCATTCGCGTTCACCAGTTCGGCGGGCCGGAAGTCTTGCACCTCGAAGAAATCTCCACGCCGCAGCCCGGCGCGGGACAACTCCTCCTCCGCGTCCACGCCGCGGGCGTCAATCCCGTGGACACCTATTTCCGCAGCGGCACCAATCCCGCCATCAAGCCGCCCTACACGCCCGGCCTCGATGCCGCAGGCACCGTCGAATCAATCGGCGCGGGCGTGACGGACTTCCGCGCTGGCGAACGCGTCTATGTCGGCGGCTCGATCACGGGCACTTACGCCGAGTTTGCCGTGGGCGATGCCGCGCGCGTCTATCGCCTGCCGGACAACGTGACCTTCGCGCAAGGCGCGGGACTGCATGTGCCCTACGCCACGGCGCACCGCGCGCTCTTCCATCGCGCGCAGGCGCGGGCGGGCGAGACCGTGCTCATCCACGGCGCGAGCGGCGGCGTGGGCCTCGCGGCGGTGCAGTTCGCGCGCGCGGCCGGCCTCAACGTCATCGGCACGGCGGGCACGGACGAGGGCCGCAAGCTCGTGCTCGAACAGGGCGCGCACCACGTCCTCAACCACCGCATCGAAGGCTATCTCGACGACGCGCTGAAACTCACCGGCGGACGCGGGGTGGACATCATCCTCGAAATGCTCTCCAACGTGAACCTCGGCAAGGACCTGCCCGTGCTCGCGCCGAACGGCCGCGTGATCGTCATCGGCAGCCGCGGCAAGGTGGAAATCCTGCCGCGCGACTTGATGAGCCGCGACGCCGACGTGCGCGGCATGACGCTCTTCAACTGCACCACCGCCGAGCTGGCGGGCATCCACGCCGCGATCTTCGCGGGCCTGGGCAATGGCACGCTGCGGCCCATCGTGGGCAAGCAACTCCCGCTCGCGGACGCCGCCAAGGCGCACGTGGCCGTGCTCGAACCGGGCGCTTACGGGAAGATCGTGCTCGTGCCGTGAGTAGCCGCGAAACCTATTTAACCAAGCTCAACAACCGCCGCATCGCTCTCGTTCGCTCTGAGTAGGTGTCAACTTTATTTGCTCAGCGCCTTCATGCTTTCGACAAAAATCTCCAAAGCAGCCTTAATCAATTCCTCTCTTTTGGGTAAGTAGTCCTTGAGGCTGGGCATGATCGTTTTGTCGAAGGCTTTGATAACCTGAGAGGTGACATCTTCGCCAGACTCTCTCAATAAAGCCTCCAGGCGAATGTGATACTGGTCGGCATAAAGCTCCCGCATCTTCAAATCATGTCCGCTCCATCGAATACCGTGATGGAGATCGTCCAATGTGCTGCTAAAGAATTCCTGCTGCTTGATGATTTTCAGGCGCTTGAGGTCTTTCTTCTTCAGTGGTGCGCCGTCAATGAAGAACGGCTCGTTTGTCTTGTAAGGCAGCACAACCTCGTCCATTAGTCTAGCGAAGGTGAGGTGCGTCATGATGAGAGCCTTCGGTTGGCCATCGGCCTCTGCGAAAACCGCGAAAACATCTTCTTTCTTTTTATCATTCATGAGTGGACGACGACGTGCTGACACCTAACATTGTTATCATGCCGCACTGCATGCACCTCTGCCATTTGGAATTGCGGGCTTATCACGTCGTTATGAGAGCGGGCTGGCGCATTTCTGTAAAGGATCAGAATTCCGACGACCGCTTTTGCGTATGTTCGCATTTCTGCTCGCCTCGCCCGGCGGGCTTCGGAATTCTTGCGCCATGCCGAAGTGGGCGAAGTTCTTCATCGGGTTGCTGCTGTTGCCGGCGTGCGCCGGCGCGGTGATGGCGCTCGCGCGCGTGCTGCGCGTCTTCGGCGGCGCGACGGAGACGTGGGTGCCGCTGCTCGCGGGCGCGGCGAGCTGGTGCGTGGTCTTCCTGCTGCTGCCCAAGCCGATGCTCGTGTATGTCTTCGGCCACGAGCTGACGCACGTGGTCTGGTCGTGGCTCTTCGGCGGCGAGGTAAAGCGCTTCAAGGCCACGAGCGACGGCGGCCAGGTGGTGCTGACGAAGAGCAACTTCCTCGTCGCGCTCGCGCCGTATTTCTTCCCGCTCTACGTGGTGTTCGTCGTGCTCGTATTCCTCGTCGGGAATCTGATCTGGGGCTGGAGCCGCCACGTCGTGTGGTTGCACGTGGCGCTGGGCGCGGCGTATGCGTTTCATCTCACGCTGACGTGGCACGTGCTCAAGACGCGGCAGAGCGACATCACGAGCCAGGGATATTTGTTTTCGTTCGTCGTCATCCTGCTCGGCAACGTGCTTGTGCTGCTCGTCGGCCTGCCGCTGCTGGAGCCGCGCCTCGGCGGGGTGTTTCACGTGCTGGGCCTGTGGCTGCGCGAAACGGGCGATGTGCTGCGCTGGATCGGCGCGAGGTTTTGAAGTTCTTCCCGCGTGTAACTCAGCAATGATTTCGCGCGTCTGTCGCGGCGTATGAAACAACTCTCCCTTCCGCTGCTGCTCGCGGTCTTCGCCGCGCTTTCCGCCACGCCACTCTCCGCCGCCGACAAGGACACGCCCGCGACGCTGATGACCGAGCGCGGCAAGCTGCTCGTGAGCGATGACTTCACCGGCAGCGCGCTCGCGTCCGAATGGCGCGCGGCCAAGGGCAAGTGGGAGGTGGCCGAGGGCATCGTGCGCGGCGCGGAGTTGAAGGAGGACATGCACGCCGCCGTCATCCGCCGCAAGGTCGAGTTTCACGACGCGGTCTTCCAGTTTTCCTTCCGCCTCAGTGGCGCAAAGGCGACTTCCCTGAGCCTCAATGACAGCAAGGGCCACGTCTGCCGCGTAGTCATCAACCCGAGCGGCTTCACCGTGGTGAAGGACAAGTCGAAGAAGGACAGCGCGGACAAGCCCGCGCAACTCGACATCCAGCGCGTGACCATCACGCCCGAAACGTGGCACACGATGGTCGTCGAGGTCAGCGGCAAGCGGATGCTCGCGCGCCTTGACAACGGCCCCACCGCCTACGGCGAGCACGAGGGCATTGACGTGGACAAGGCGGACATTGGCTTCACCGTGGGCGGACAGAGCACGTCATTCCGCAACCTGCGCGTGTGGGCCGCGACGGCGAAGAAGGATTTCGACAAGGAGAAGATTGGCGCGGGGAAGAACAGGGCCTCGGAATAAAGCCGGTTCCTACTGGTTCACCAGCGTGACTTTCACGGTTTCGTTGTTGTAAAAGATTGCCTTGCCAGTCGGCGGCGTGCCGATGCTCTGGACATAGCCTGCTCTCACCAAATCATCGAGCGTGTAAGGCGGGCTTTTTTTGTCTTTCCAGTATTTTTGAACTGCGCGATTGAGCGCAGCTATGTCCACTGTTCCGCCAAAGGTGGCCGGGGCAGTCGCAGGTGAAACTGCTGGAGGTGATGCCGGACTGTTGGGAGACTGGTTGGGGGACGTTTGGACAGGCACGCTGGCAGGTATCACCGGAGCGGGTTCAGTCGGTTTTTTCCCGCATCCACCAAATGCCAAACCAGCTACCGCGCAAAGAAAGAGGCACCGGCTCATCTGTTCAATAAATGCAGACTGTCCAATTGATATTCGTTCCCTGTTCTGGAGTGACCAGTTGGACGTGCCCGTCCGCTATGGCAGCCGCGCCGTTCCCGTTGTGCCGGCGAGTGATGTTGTTATTGGCCCAAGTGTTTGGCGTGCCGTTGGCATTTAGTGTGTAAGGGTTCCAGCGGGCATCATTAAGGAACGTATTGCCGGGCACGAACTTTGGGGTGTTAGGGATATTATCCTCCTCATTTTTTTCTTCCGCATACATCATTTTCTGCACGGGGTTGATAATATTGCTCTTCCGAAAATGAATGCTGATTGTGCCTGCTGTGTTGTAGAGGGAGAACATGCCTGGGTTCACCGTGTTGCCGTTGATCGCGTCGTAGCTATTCGCCGCATAGCTGAATTGATACGGGCCGTTTGGCGAGGAGTATTCCGGGCGTGTCGGCCAAGTCTTGTCCATGGGGCAGCGGAGCAATTGGGCATTGAATCCACCACAATACTTGGCGATGGCACCCTTGTCCGCCGAGGGGAATGGAGGATAAGGGGCTCCATTTCCGTTTGCCGTCGGCTGCACGTTGGGGTTGGAATTCGTGCGCCAATACACCCAGTCTTCCGTGCGGAAAGCAAGCGCGTTGGCCGAACCTGATGCAGGGAATCGGTCGTCGTTATCATCGCAATAAATCATCGTGCCAATACAGACTTGCTTCAGATTGTTGACGCATTTTGATTGCGCGGCCTTGGTCTTGGCGCTTGCCAGCGCGGGCAACAACAGCCCTGCGAGGATTGCTATGATCGCAATGACGACAAGCAGTTCAATCAACGTGAAGGCAGGCTCACGAACGGGGAGGTGTTTATGGCACTTCATAACGTGCGCTGGATTGCTGGGTCTTGGCCAAAATTGTAAGTGCTGCTCGCGAAAGTCAACCCCAAATTGGGCATCAATCCCACTTGTTCCCCGGCTGGCGCGTGGCTAAAGTTCCGTAAAATCCGTTCTTGCGATAGCGTCGCCTGCACCATGAACTCATCAAACCATCCCGCCGTTTCGCGTCGTGACTTTCTTGCCACGTCAACCGCCGCCGTTGGCGCGCTTGCCACGCACTCGGTGCTCGCACAGGACTCGCCCAAGGGCAACAGCGGCCTGCTCCGCATCGGCCTCATTGGCTGTGGCGGACGCGGCACCGGCGCGGCTTCGCAGGCGCTCGCCGCGGACTCGAACGTGAAGCTCGTCGCGATGGGCGACGCTTTTCGCGACCGCCTCGACCTGAGCCTCACCACGCTCAAGAAAGACGAGTCCATCGCCGCGAAAATTGACGTGCCGGCGGAGAACCAGTTCATCGGCCTCGACGCTTACAAGAAGGTGCTGGAGAAAGTGGATGTCGTCCTCCTCACCACGCCACCGGGCTTCCGGCCCATCCACATCAAGGCCGCCATTGACGCCGGCAAACACGTCTTTGCCGAGAAGCCCGTGGCCGTGGATGCGCCCGGCGTGCGCAGCGTGCTCGCCACGTGCGAGGAAGCGCGGCGCAAGAAGCTTGCCGTCGTCAGCGGCCTGTGCATCCGCTACTCGTATGGCTTCCAGGAAATCATCAAGCGCATCCACGACGGCGCGCTTGGGAAAGTTCGCACGCTTCAGGCGAACGATTTCCGCGGCCCCATCTGGGCAAAACCGCGCCAGCCCGGCCAGACCGACTTCGAGTATCAGGTCCGCAACTGGTATTACTTCACGTGGCTCTCCGGCGACTTCAACGTCGAGCAGCACGTCCACATGCTCGATGTCTGCGCGTGGGTGATGAACGGCGAGTATCCCGCCACCGCGCTCGGCCTCGGCGGACGCGCCCAGCGCACCGGCGCGGACTTCGGCAACATCTACGACCACCACTCCGTCATCTACGAATTCGCCAGCGGCCCGCGCCTGCACGCCTACTGCCGCCAGCAAAGCGGACTGCGCGGCGACATCTCCGTCCACGTCGCCGGCGAGAAGGGCATCGCCAAACTCGCCGAGCGCGACCGCGGCCTCATCCTTGAGACCGCAGACAAGTGGACCTACGACGGCGCGAAGAACAACATCTACCAGACCGAGCACGACGAACTCTTCGCCAGCATCCGCAAGGGGCAACCCATCAACAACGGCGACTACATGTGCAAGAGCACGCTCATGGC
The DNA here is from genome assembly GCA_964589935.1 of uncultured Verrucomicrobiota bacterium. Classification (GTDB taxonomy): domain Bacteria; phylum Verrucomicrobiota; class Verrucomicrobiia; order Limisphaerales; family VHCN01; genus VHCN01. Next base: position 23,757 of record CAZPVD010000009.1, read on the forward strand.
CATCATGGGCCGCATGGCCACCTACACCGGCCAGCAGATCACCTGGGAACAGGCGCTCAACTCCAAGGAAGACCTCTCCCCCGACGGCTACACGTGGAACTCCAACCCGCCGCCCTCGCCCATCGCCGTGCCGGGCGTGACGAAATTTGTGTGAATCAAAGCACCTATGAAAACCAGCTCATTCGCCGCTCTGCTCTGTGCCGCTAGTTTGTTTTTGCCCAGCGCCCGCGGCCAGCAAGCGGACGCGGCTCGCAAGCAATTCATGGAAGCCAAAGCTAGGGCCGAGAAAGGCGACGCCGAAGCTGAACACGCGCTTGGCGATTTCTATATCTCTGGAGCTGGCGTCAAGAGGAATGAAGTGGAAGCCGTAAAATGGTGGCGTAAAGCTGCGGAGCATGGTCACTCTGGGGCTCAAGAGATGCTCGGCGATTTGCACTTCGGCCGCGGACAATGGGGCGTCAAGAAGGATGAAGTGGAAGCCGTAAAATGGTGGCGCACGGCGGCCGAGCAGAATCTTCCTTCGGCTCAATACAAACTGGCTGGCGCAATCGAGCAGGGCCGAGGCGTGGCGCAGGATGATGTGGAGGCTTATGCGTGGTATGAGCTGGCCGCAACGAGATTCAAGGCGGCAGTGTCAAGCCGCGACGCGTTGGAGAAAAAGCTGTCTCCCCAGCAAATCGCCGATGGCAAGAAACGCGCGGGAGAATTGCGCGTGCATATTCAGGGACAAAAGTCACTCGCCAAAACAGGGCGCGAGGCACATCTGAAGGCCAAGGCCGAAGGCGGTGACGCTCAGGCTCAATTCGAATTGGGACGATTATTGCTGGGCGAGAAAGCTGACGACGCAGAACAGTCCAAGGTAGCGATTCAATGGCTTCTCAAGGCAGCGCTCCAAGATCACGCGGAAGCTCAGCAAGAACTGGCCGTCTGCTACGGATTTGGCAAGGGAGTGTCTCGGGATGATGTGGAGTCGTATGCGTGGAACAAGCTGGCGTTGGAGAAGCCACCTTCCGCCACATCCAGCGCCCGTTCCTTTAGCATCAGCTTGTTCCCGCAGCGAGTCCCCGCTGGCAACAAGCGAGTCGACGAATTGCGCGCGCAAATCGAGTCGAGACGCAAGAGCTACGGTAAATAGCAATCCCACCACATGAAAACCATCTCATTCGCCGCGTTGCTGTGCGCCGCCAGCTTATTTTTGCCGTGCGCTTACACACAACAGACTGAAGAACAGAGCGCGCAGTTCCAAGCGACCAAGACGAGGGCTGAACAGGGCGACGCAAGGGCACAACTCAGCATGGGCTACTACTACCGCGACGGTCGCGGCGTGGAGAAGGATCCACTGGAAGAGATAAAGTGGTATCGCAAGGCTGCGGAACAGAATTACGTTCCGGCCCAAGTCCAACTGGCGCTGCACTCCGGCGGCGAAGAGCGAATCAAGTGGCTGCGCAAGGCGGCTGACCAGAATAGTGCTCAAGCCAAATACGAACTGGGCTACTGCTATGAGACTGGCAATCACGTCACATCGAAGGATGTCGCAGAAGCCGTGAAGTGGTATCGCAGGGCCGCAGAGCAGGACTACTTTCAGGCTCAAAGCCGACTAGGGTTTCTCTACGAGTATGGCCGAGGCGTGGAGAAGGATTATTCGGAAGCAGTAAAATGGTATCGCATCATCGCAGAATATAACCATTCGGAGGGTCAACGATCACTGAGCCGCTGTTATGCCCTGGGCTACGGCGTGGAGAAGAATGAAGTCGAAGCTTATGCGTGGAAGATTCTGGCCGCCAACGGCGTTTATGTGGATTTCGCCAAGGAGCGTGACGAGTTTGCGAAGAAGTTGACCCCGGAACAACTCGCCGAAGGCAGCAAACGTGCGGCGGAACTACGCCCGCAAGTCTTGGCGGGAGCTGAGAAAAGATACAAAGCGCAGATGGCAGCCGCGAATGCTGAACTCCGCGCAGCTAATGAAGTCGCCGACCGCAAGAAGGCCAGCGAGGATGCCAAGAAAGCTAGCGACGCTGCCGCTGCCCGTGCGCTCATACCTTTGCCAGCGCGATCCGAGCGCATTTTCACAATGGAGGATTTCTTCGGACTGATTGGACAAGGGAGTCAGTTGACTCCGGAAAATGCAGCGAAACTCGAAACAAAATTGAAGAAAGACCCAAAGGACATCTGGGCACGCCTCTTACTCATTGGCTATAACAAGAAGGGAAACAAAATGCCGCCAGAGTGCGCGGAGCTGCTGCTCGGCTTGGTGGAGCATCACCCGCGCGAGCCGGGCACCGGCGGCATCTACATCATCCTCAGCTTCCTCTACGACCGCAGCACGCTGCAACAGGCGGTGGCACTTTGGGAGAAGCACGTCGCGGCGATGCCGAAGGACGCCCAGGTGCTCGGCAACGCCGCGCTGTGGATGATGCATGGTGCCGCCGTGGATCCCAAGTATGCCAAGGAGAGCCGGTCACTCTTCGAGAAAGCGCGCGCCCTCGACCCGAAAAACCCCGCTTGGGCCGAGTATGTCGGCGGCTTCTTGCTGGCGGAGGCGCACACGCTCCAACCACCCCAACGCATCGCGGTGGCCAAGCAGGCCATTGAGCATATCGAAGCCGCCCACCGGCTGCGCGACGAAAAGAGCCGCGCCACCTACCAGATGATGGGGGGGCAAAACCATCTCTCTCTCCTTGCCGACGCGTCCTTTTTGACGGGCGAGACCAACAAGGCCAAAGCCTACCTCATCGAAATGCTCCAGACCAAGGAGACGAAGGACTGGAATTACGGCAACATGGTTTACTACAACAACTCGAAGCTCGGCCAAATCGCCCTCAGCGAAGGCAAGCCAGACGAAGCCGCGAAATATCTGCTTGCCGCCGGCAAAACGCCCGGCTCGCCGCAGTTGAACTCGTTCGGTCCGAGCTTTGCGCTTGCCAAGGAATTACTCCAACTCGGGCGGCCACAAGACCGCGCGACCGTGGTGAAGTTCCTTGATGACGTCGCAAGCTTCTGGGCGGACCCCGACAAGTCTGCCAACTACAAAGAGATGAAAATCAAGAACCGCGAGGCGATTGAAGCGTGGAAGAAAGAAATCACCGACGGCAAGATTCCAACCGGTCCCAAATGGTAACGTGGCGTGAATACCAGCTTTCCCCGCCGCCAATTCCTCGCCTTGAGCGCCGCCGCGTTGCCTTCGCTCGCGTTCGCCCGCGCCTTCGCTGCCGAGTCGAAACCGAAGACCGAGTTCCAGATCGCCTGCATGACGTTGCCGTATTTGCAGTTCCCGTTGGCGCGCGCGTTGGAGGGCATCAAGGCCGCGGGCCATCGCTTCGTCGCGTGGGGCACCACTCACAAGGAGGACGGCGGCAAGCCCGTGCCCGTCGTCGCGCCGGACGCGCCGCCGGAGCGCGCGAAGGAACTCGCCGCGCGCTGCCGCGACATGGGCCTCGAACCGCTGATGATGTTCTCGACGATTTACCCGGAGGCGAAGGATGGGCTTGAAGTCCTCACGCAGCGGCTCAAGCAGGCGGGCGCGGCGCGCGTGCCGCAGGTGCTCACGTTCGGCCACACGAAGGGCGGCAACCGCGAGTTGTGGATCGAGCGCTTCAAGAAGCTCGGCCCCATCGCGCGCGACCTCGGCGTGCTGCTCGTCGTGAAGCAGCACGGCGGCGAAACTGGCACCGGCGAGGCGTGCGCGAGCATCACTCGCGAAGTCGCCGACGGCGGCGTGCGCGTCTGTTACGACGCGGGCAACGTGATGGATTACCTGCACGTGGATCCGATCCCCGACATCCAGAAATGCGCGGGCGAGGTGCGGAGTTTCTGCATCAAGGACCACCGGAACTTTCCCAAGGACGGCGATTGCGGGCCGGGCTTCGGCGAGATTGACCACTACAAGCTGCTCGCGCCCGTGGCGTTCACGGGCCGCAAGGTGCCGCTGTGTTGCGAGAACATTTTCGCTCCTGTCATTGCGCGGCCAAGCGATCCAGCGGGCGTTGACGCACTCGCGAAGCGGGCTCGGGAATTCCTCGAAGTTGTGATCGCCGGCGTGCAGGCGTGAGGCGCGTCACTTCTTCTTGATCGTCTTCAGGAACGCATACAAATCCGCGGCATCCTCGTCGCGGAGGCCCGCGAGCAGGCTGTTGGGCATGAGCGAAATGCGCTCGTCGCGCACCTCGACGACCTCGTCGCCGGTCAGCCGCACCGTCGTGTCCGGCCCGGTTTGGATGAGCTTCGCGGTCGGCGATTCATACACGACGAAGCCCAGGTAGCTGCCGCCGGATTTTGTCACATAAACCTTTGGCAGATACGCCGGCGAAATGTCCCGGCTCGGATCAAGGATCGCGATGAACAAATCCTCGCGCGACAGCCGAGCCGCGATGCCCACCAGGTCCGGCCCGATGCGCGTGGAACTCGTGTGGCAACGCGCGCACATGCGCTGCTCGAACACGAGCTGTCCGCGAGTCGTGTCACCGGCGTCCCAGTTGATGGCAGTGAGCCGCTTGAGCCACGCCGCCACGTCCTCGTCGCCGCCGAGAATCTGTTTCGCCTCCTGCGGATGCGCCGCGGCGAACCAGTCGAACCACGGCGCGTAGGACTTCATCAGGTCGCCCGTCTCCGTCACGGCAAATTTTTGCCCGCTCCAGCTCGCGAGCAGCGCGGCGAGCGCCTCGCGCACGGGCTTGTCCTTCGCCTGCGCGCAGTGCCGGCGCAGGGACGCGACGGCGGAACCCATTTCCTTTGGTGACGGAAAGTCCGGCAGGGAGGCGAGCACTTTGGCGGCGCGCTCGGCGACGTTCGGCTGGAATGAGTTTAGAGCGGCGAGAAACTTTTCGCGGTCATCCGAGGACGGCGCGCGCGCGAGCACGAGCGTGATGGAGTCTTGAAGAGTTGCGTTCGTCCACGCCGTGCGCAGCGCGGGGAAGAGTTCTTCATCGGGCAGCACGGCGAGGAACTCGACGAGTTCCGGCGTCCACGGCGGCGGTTGTTGTCCAGAAACCGCGACGTGACTGTGCAGAAGCCTCCGTGCGGCCGCGGGCTTGTCGTCGTCGGAGAATCGTTGTGCGAACAGCGCGTGGTCGGGCAGGCCGAAGTGCGCGGACTCGACGAGCGCGTTCGCAAGCAGCGGGTCGCGCTGTAAGAGGCGCGCAAACATATCCGCGACGCGCGCGGGCCAGAAGCGGCTTGGCTCCATGTGCGCGGCGAGCAGCTTGAGATGCAGGCGCGCGATGCCTTCCGCGATGCGGTGCCTCGCCTCGGGCGAGCGCGGCGCGGGCAGACGCGACGCGACCATGAGAAAATGGATGTCGTCCTCGACCGAAGTCGTGCTGTCCCAGCGCGTGGTGACGTGTTCGAGCAGGCCAGGTGTGTCCGCGGAAAGCATCGCGAGCAGGCGGCCCAGTTCGCGGTCGAGTTCGTGATGACCAGTCGGGAAAGCTGGCCCGAGCCGCTCGACGACGTGGCGGCGGAGCGTGGCGGGCACATCGTCGGTGCGCGCGCCGATGAAGCCATCGTGCGTGTCGGGCTGGTCCTGCACGATCTTCACGTCGCCGAGGCCGATTTGCAGCAGGCGCACGGCGCTGATGCGCGCGTGTTCCTCGCTGGAGCGGCCGAACACAAACACGCAGGTGTTGAAGTATTGCTCCAGCCAGCCGGGAACACCGGGCCGGTCGGGGCCGAAAATGTTCAGCACGCCGAGCCGCTGGCGCTCGGTGGGCTGCGCCGGATGCGGCGCGGCGGCGAAACTTTGCATCCCGCGCGAGCGTGCTGCGAGCACGGTCGCTTCGCGCACTCGGCGGTAATCCGAGTTCAGCCCGCGATACCAGTCTGGTTGTGTCGGCGCAGCAACATCCGTTGGCAGCGAAAGAACCGCCTCCCACGCGGCGCGCGCGATGCGCGGGTCGTCGCGCCGCGTCATCATGGCGAGGAACGCCCGCGCGTCCGGGCTGTCCACGCCGCGCGACACGGCCCACACGGCGCGCGCGGTGAGTTCGGCGTCCCTGCCGTCGGCGACTTGCGCGGCGAGCAGCGGCGTGACGCCGTTGAAAACTTCGACGAGCACTTCCAACGCGCGGATGCGTTCGAGCGACAGCAAAGCAGCGTCGAGCGTGGCCTGCTCGAAGGCACCGCGGCCAAGTTCCTTCGCGCGCGGCACCCATTGCGCACGCGACCACGCGGCGAGCGGTTGCGGCGCCGCGAGCACTTGCCGCACGAGTGAATTCAGCGGCGGCTCCGGCGGAAGCTGTCCCGTGTAATGCACGCGAAACACGCTGCCCACCGTGCCGCGTCCGCCGATGGAAACAAACAAGTCGCCGTCCGGCCCGACCGCGATGCCCGTCGGCGCAAAGCCCACGTCGCCCGCGGTTTCCATGAAGATTTCCATCTGCGTGCTGTAGGTTGAGCCGCGCCGGTTGAGTGGGAAGAAATAGATGCGGCCATACGTCCAGCACACGGCGAAGAGACCGTTGCGGTAATGCTGCGGGAACGCGCGGTGCCGATACACCGTCACGCCGGTCGGCGAGCCGCGGCCCACTTCCCAGAGGCGCTCGACGTTGTCGAACCAGATTTCCGGGCGGTTCCACGCATGCTGCCAGCCGCGCAAAATCCAGCCGTGATGCCCGCCGGTGGCGATGTCAAATATGCGCGTTCCGGCATACCACGGCAGCAGATGATCGCGCTCGCCGTCCGCGTCGTAGGTGAAGAGCTGTCCGTAGGGATTGAAGTCAATGTTGTAGGGGTTGCGAAATCCGTGCGCGAGCACTTCAGAGCCTTTGCCATCGGGCGCGATGCGGATGACGCCGCCGGCGTTCGGCTGCTTCACCGGCGAGCCGGGCAGCGACGCGTGCGACGAGGAAACTCCAGCGTCGTTCCCGCAAATCAAATAATACCAGCCGTCGGGGCCTTTGATGATGCCGTTCGCGGAATGTTCGCCGTCGCGCTCGGTGCGAATCCATTGCTCGCCGTCGCCGTCCGCCACGCCGTCGCCGTCGCGATCAAACCAGCGGCGCACGCCGTTGTCGCCGTCGCAGATGAGATCGTTGCCCTCGAAATACATCCCGTGCGCGCCGCTCTTCGGGCCGTTGAGGAAGACCGTCGCCTTGTCCGCGCGGCCCGTGCCCTTCGTTTCGTGCAAGATTTTCACGTAACCCGCACCGGCGACGACGACACGGCCTTTCGAGTCAATGGTCATCGAGAAAATATCGTGCGCCAGTTCGTCGCCCGCGTAGAGCGAGACCTCGAAACCATCCGGCACGCGGAAGCCTTGGCTCACCGCGGCGCGCGAAGCCGTGGCGAAGGCGCAAACGACGAACGCGGACACGACGCGAAGCGCCCGCGCCGGGAAGGAACTCGGCATCCGCGAAGGAGTGAAGTGCATGGCGTGAACTTTGGTTCACTGGAAAATAGTTTTCCACCGTGCCGCTGGCAATGATTCTCCTTCCGTGCTTGACGCGCCGCCGCCGCCGCCGGTCACTTGCCGCATGACGCAGTTTGAATTCGCCACCGCCGCGCGCGTGGTGTTCGGCGCGGGCAGGCTGAAGGAAGCCGGGAGCATCGCGCGCAGTTTCGGCACGCGGGCACTCGTCGTCACGGGACGTTCCACGAACCGCGCGCAGCCGTTGCTCGCGCTGCTCGATGCGGCGGGCGTGGGCCATTCGACATTCCCCATCGCGGGCGAACCGACGACCCACGAAATTCGTGCCGGCGCGGAACGCGCGGAAGCTGAACACAGCGAACTCGTCATCGGCTTCGGCGGCGGCAGCGCGCTCGATGCCGCAAAAGCCATCGCCTCGCTCGCGACCAATTCGGGCGACTTGGGCGATTACCTCGAAGTCATCGGCAAAGGCCAGCCGCTCACGCAGCCCGCGCTGCCGATCATCGCGATCCCGACCACCGCTGGCACCGGCGCGGAGGTGACGCGCAACGCCGTGCTCGCGTCGCCCGAGCATCGCGTGAAGGCCAGCCTGCGCAGTCCGTTCATGCTGCCGCGCGTCGCGCTCGTGGACCCGGAACTCACGCGCGATCTGCCGCCGGAACTCACCGCCTGCACCGGCATGGACGCGCTCACGCAGCTCATCGAGCCTTACGTGTGCGTCCGCGCCAATCCGCTCGTGGACGGCTTGTGTGTCGAGGGAATGCGCCGCGCCGCGCGCTCGTTGCGGCGGGCGTTCGAGCACGGCGATGATGCGAACGCTCGCGAAGACATGGCCGTGGCGAGTTTGTTCGGCGGCTTCGCGCTCGCCAACGCCGGCCTCGGCGCCGTGCACGGATTTGCCGCGCCAGTCGGTGGAAGATTTCCCGCGCCGCACGGAGCGGTGTGCGCTGCACTGCTGCCGCATGTCATGGAAATGAACCTTCGCGCGCTGCGCCAACGCGCGCCGCAGAGCGAAACGATTCGTCGCTACGATGAAATCGCGCGTCTGCTCACCGGCCGCGCGCAGGCGTCGGCGGACGACGGCGTGGCATGGGTGCGCGAGTTGTGCGCCACGCTCGGCATCAAGCCGCTGCGGACGTGGAGAATCAGCGCCGCCGACATTCCGGCGCTCGTCGCAAACGCCAAGCAGGCCAGCAGCATGAAGGCAAATCCCATCGCGCTGACGGACGGCGAGCTCGCCGAGATTGTGGATCGCGCCTTGTAGCGGCGGTCTGTGACCGCGCGCCATTCACAACCGAGTGCGTGACTTTTCCAGAAAATGACGACGGTCACAGACCGCCGCTACAGCAGTCACTTCAGCCGCTCCAGAAACACCGCGAGTTGCCGCAGGTGCTGCATGTGGTGCTCGCCGGTGTCGCCCGCGAAGCCGAGGATTTCACACTGGCCCTTCTGAAACTTGCTCAACAGCTTCAGCCCGCCGGGCCAGTCCTCGGTCACGGCCTCACGCTTGCCGCCGAGCTGCGAGATCAGATAGTCGGCGGTCTCGACGGTGCTGGCGTAATTCTCGGTGCGCAGTTGCGTGTGGGAGATGAGCAGTTGCTTGCGGCCCTCGGCGGCTTCGCGCGCGAACTTGAGGAAGCCTTCCATGTTCGCCGGGTTTACCTTGCGCTCGGCCGCGTCGCCGATGAAGCCGGCGTAAATCGAATCGGCCATCACGATGGCGTCAATGCGCGCGAAGATGTTCGTGTCCTTGAGCAGCTCGCGCACGCCGCCGAAGCCCGCGCTGAACGACGTGACCGTGACGCGGCGCACGCGCGGCGCGGCATCAGCGGTTTTCAGTTGCGCCTCGGTTTCGCGGAGGATGCGCCAGAAGGTGTTCGTGTCCTTGAAGCGCTCGGTGTAAACGGCGCTGAGTCCGGGCAGCGTGACGTTCGCCAGCACGCCGGCGCGCTTCGCCTTCACGAAGTTGTTCTCGACCGTTCCCGGTGCGCCGTGCAAATGCAGCGTGAGGTCGAACTCGCCCTTCGCATCGGGCTTGAAGTCATGCGGAACGAACAGCGGGCCGTCGGTGAGTTTGGCGCGCGTGCCCGGTGGCGGTGGTTCAGCGGCGAACGCTGCGACCGAGAGGAACAGGCACGCGGCGGTCGCATGACAGCGCAGGAATTTCATTCCGCGAGTGTAGATATAATTTCCCCGCGCGCGAGCCTTGCCGCAAAATGATTGCAACTCGTTCCCGGCGAGGGTGTCATCCAGCCGTCGCCCAGAATCCACGACCATGCACAATGCCAGCGATACCGGCGGCCGCGCACTCGCGGTGCGGCTGACGAATGTCACGAAGACGTTCGGCAGCCACACGGCGGTGGACAGTCTTTCCCTAGAAGTGCCCGCCGGCTCGGTGTATGGCTTCATCGGGCCGAACGGTTCGGGCAAGACCACGACGATTCGGATGATCCTGCACATTTTTCATCCGGACGGCGGCGAAATTGAAGTGCTCGGCGAGCGCAGCACGCGCGCGGCGAACGACCGCATCGGCTATCTGCCGGAGGAACGCGGCCTGTATAAAAAAATGACCGTGTGCCGCGTGCTTGCCTACTACGCCGCGCTCAAAGGGATGAACAGCCGCGACACGCGCGAGGCCATCGGCCACTGGCTCGCAAAGATGGGCCTCGAAAAATGGGCCGACAAAAAGGTCGAGGCGCTCTCGAAGGGCATGGCGCAGAAAATCCAGTTCATCTCTGCCGTCATCGCGCGGCCGAAACTGCTCATCCTCGACGAACCGTTCAGCGGACTCGACCCGGTGAACCTCGAAGTGCTGCGCGCGGCGATTCTCGAACAACGCCAGCAGGGCGCGACGGTGATTTTTTCCACGCACGACATGGCGATGGCCGAGCAGATGTGTGACTTCATCTTCATGATTTACAAGGGCCGCAAGGTGCTCGACGGCACGCTGGCTTCGATCCAGGCCAGCTACGGCGCGGACACGGTCCGCCTGCGCGTGGACGGCGGCGCGGAATCGCTGCGCGGGCTTGACGGCGCGCAACTCGTCCGCGACCTCGGCCAGATGCAGGAAGTGCGCTGCACCAGCGACCCGCAGGAGTTGCTCAAGGCGCTCACGGCACGGACGCGCGTGCAGTTGTTCGAGATCGCGAAGCCGTCGCTGCACGACATCTTCATCCGCATCGCCGCGCCCGACGCGCAGGAGGTGAAACGTGGATAAAATCTGGCGCGTCGCGTGGACGGAATACCTCAATTCCGTCCGCAGCAAGGCATTCATCATCGGTGTGCTCGCGCTGCCGCTGCTCGCGGGCCTGAGCATCGGGCTGCAATATTACGCGGACAAAAAGAAGGACATCAGCGACCGGCGCTTCGCCGTCGTGGACCACTCCGGCGCGCTCTACGGCACCATCGCCACGAAGGCAAAGGAGCGCAACGAGACGTGGATTTTTCAGCCGGCCCAAAACGGCAAGCGCGAGCAAAACGCGCCGCGCTTCATTGCGGAGGAGTTTCGGTCCGAAGGCCGCGACGCGCGTGCAGTCGAAGCGGCGCTTTCCGAGCGCGTGCGGCGCAAGGAACTTGATGCCTTCATTATCATTGGCAAGGAGGCCGCTTCCGCCGAGGCCGGCGCGGCGACCGGGATCGCCTACTACGCGCAGTCGCACACCTACACCGAGCTGGCCGACTGGCTGGAGCACACGCTCAATGACGAGATTCACAAGCTGCGACTTGAGCGCGCCGGGCTGGACCAGAAACTCGTGAGCAAGCTCACGGGCCACGTGCCAGTGAAACGCCTCGGCCTTGCGAGCGTGGACACCGCGACGGGCGAAGTCAAAAAGGCGAAGGAGGAAAACCGCGCAGCAACGTTTGCCGTGCCGTTCGGCTGCATGTTCCTGCTCTACATGATGGTGATGAGCGCCGCGCCCGCGCTGTTGAACACGGTGCTGGAGGAGAAGATGGCGAAGATTTCCGAGGTGCTGCTCTCGTCCGTCTCGCCGTTCCAGCTCATGCTCGGCAAGCTGCTCGGTGCGACGATGGTGAGCCTCACCCTCACGGCGCTCTACTTGAGCACGATCGGCTGGTTGCTGTGGAAGTTCTCGCTGTCGCATCTCGTCACGCCGGAGATCGTCGCGTGGTTCCTGCTGTTCGAGCTGCTGCAACTGCTCATCTTCGGCTCGTTCTTCTCCGCGGTCGGCGCGGCGTGCTCGGAGATTCGCGACGCGCAGAACTTCATGTTCCCCGTGATGATGATGGTGATGCTCCCGTTCTTCGTGTGGATGCCGGTGATGCAGTCGCCGAACAGCTCGTTCGCGCGCCTCGTGTCGCTGTTCCCGCCCGCGACGCCGATGCTGATGATGCTGCGCATCGCGATCCCGCCCGGCCCGCCGTGGTGGGAAGTCGCGCTGGGCGTCGTGCTCACGACGCTCTTCATGCTCGCCTCGGTCTGGGCGGCGGGAAAAATCTTTCGCATCGGCCTGCTCGCACAAGGGCAGGCGCCGACGTTCGCGAAGCTCTTCAAATGGGTGTTGTCGAAGTGAGCCGTGCCGTTTGACATGCCGCAGCCGGTTTGCTACGTTCGCTGTGCCCGAACCAGATGAACACCGCCGTCGCAACCGAGTCCGTCGTTTCCCTCACCGAGAAGGCCGCCGAGCACATCCGCGAGATGCTTGCGGACGATCCCGCCAACTCCGGCAAGCACCTGCGCGTCTATATCGAGCCGGGCGGCTGCTCGGGCCTGCAATACGGCATGGTCTTCGATGAGAAGCGCGCCGACGATACCGTGACCGAGTGCTTCGGCCTGACGGTGCTGACTGATCCGTTCAGCGCGGACTACATCCGCGGCGCGGTGGTGGATTTTTCCGACGCGCTGACCGGGGGCGGGTTCAAAATTTCCAATCCCAACGCGCGCCAGAGCTGCGGCTGCGGGAAATCCTTTGAGGCCTGAGCCGGCCTGATCAAACCGGCGCAAGCCGACGAACGCCGTTCCGTGTGATGCGGAACGGCTTTGTCGTTTCTGAGGAGAACTTTTCCCGCGCGCGGCAGGTCACGTGAGCTTTGGCGTGCTCGGCTTGGGAAGCGACGGGGCAGACGGTGCGGGCAGCGGCGGCGAGGAAGGTTTGGGAAGCGGTGCCGCGGCAGGAGCGGACCCGGCTAGCGGTTTGGGAAGCGATGGCGCCGGAAGCGGTGCAGCCGCGGGAGCGGGCACCGGCGACGGTGCGTTCGGTGTGGGCATCGCCGGCGCAGGCGGTGTTGGTGCGGACGTTGCGGCGGGAGCCGCCGGTGCGGGAGGAGCAGGGGCAGGCTCGGCCGCGGGTGATGTTCCAGCCTGCTTGGCTTCGCATTCCGGGCAGATAAAAAGGTGGCGCATGTCCTTCTCCTCGCCGAACGAGAGCTTGATCTTGAGCTTGTGCCAGTTGCCGTCGAGGTCGCGCACGCGATTGCACACGCCGCAATGCGGGATGAAGTGCAGCGCCTCGCCAAGGATGCGCACGGCATTTTCAAACTGCACAAGCTGACGGCGCTGGTCGGACTGTTCCTTCGTGGCGCGCGCGCCGGCGAGCAGCCGTGCGCGCAGTTCGTCGGGATGGAACGGCTTGGTGAGAAAATCGTTCGCGCCGGAATTGAAGGCCTCGACGAGAACCTGTTTCCCGCCCTTGGCCGTGAGGATGATGATGTGCAGCGGCGTGCTGTGGAGTTTGGAACGTATTTTCTTCGTCAACTCGAAGCCATTCATGCCCGTGAGCATGTAGTCGAGGAGCGCGACCCGGATGCCGTCGTCCTTTACGAGCGCGTCGAAGGCCTTGTCGGCATCCGGCGCGGTGATCGTCTGCAAGCCCCACGCGTCGAGCTGGCTCTCCAGCTTGGCGAGCGTGGTCGGATCGTCGTCAACGACGAGAATTTTGGGGCGTTCGGGAACCGTCACCATAAACTGGATGTCAGTTCGGCGCGCTGCGCGCAATGGCGCGGCGCGGGCGAATCAAATCTGCTGCACGACTTTTTGGTAGCACTCGGGGCAGATGCCGTGCGTGAACTTCGCCTGCGAATGTTGTTGGATGTAACTCTCGACCTCGTGCCAGTAGTTGCGGTCGTCGCGGATTTTTTTGCAGTAACAGCAGATGGGCAGCAGGCCTTGGAGCAGTTTCACGTGGGCGACGGCGGCCTCGAGTTCCCTCACGCGCTGCGCCAGTTCGGTCTGCAAATGCACGACGCGCGCGCCGACTTGCACACGGGCGCGCAGCTCCTCCTGGTCAAAGGGCTTGGTGATGTAGTCATCCGCGCCTGCATCAAGACCCTGCACGATGTTGGCCTTGCCGCCGCGAATCGTGAGCAGGATGAGATACAGCGGCGTGAGCTTGAGCGTGTGGCGCACTTGGCAGCAGAGTTCAACGCCATCCATGCCGGGCATCTGCCAGTCAATGATCGCCAGACGCGGCGCGTCCTCACGCTGGAAGGTCTTGAGCGCCTGATCCGCGTTTGTCGTGACGACGACCTCGAAGTTCCAGCGCGTGAGCAAATCCTCAAGAATCCGCCGCACCACTGGATCATCTTCGACAACGAGAACTTTCATAAATCAGAATACCAACACCGGCCGACCATCTGCGCCTCGACGGGGCCCGACCGCCCCGACGCACTCAGAATAACCGCTTTGCCTGCACGACGCAACAACGCGCCCGCAAACCCACGCTGCACGGATGACGCGGGTCAGACGCCGGTCCGAAAAGTGAATGCGCTTCAAGGGTCAGGTTTTCGCCGCGCCGCGTCAATCCCGGAAGCGTGCCGTTTGCGCGACACTTACAAACTTCATTCTTCGCCGTTTGTTCCTTCGCTGCGCCGCTCCCATTTGCGCGGGGCGCGTTCCGGCGGCGTGGTGTCCACTTTCGCGTAGTAGGTGTCCTCGCCGAAGAGTTCGTCCGCGGCGCGTTGCAGTTCGCGCGAGGGTGTGACGGCGAAGCGTTCGTTGGTTTCGATGAAGATAACTTCACCGGCAGGCCGGCGCAGGCAGAGGAATAGCGGGCAGGCACCACGGTGCGCCTCTGCGAGCGAGCGCGCCTTGTCGAGATGCTCCGGCGTCAGATGCGCGGTGTGCAGGCGCAGGTGAACCTGCCTGGTGAATTTTTTCGCGGCGTCCTCCAGCGGCATGATTTCCTGCGGGAACACGGTGAGTTCCGTGTCGCCTTTGTTGACTTCGCCGAGGACGAGCAGCGCCTTGTTCGGTTCGAGCAGGTGCTGGTATTTGTCGTAGCTGTCGTTGATGAGGAAAATGGGCACCGCACCGGCGAGGTCTTCGAGCATCGCCTTGGCGTAGGGTTTGTTGCTCTTTTTCGAGACGCCGCGCTGCACGCTGGCGACGAGGCCGCCGATGCGTGTCATGCTGCGGTGCGCGAGCGCGCTGATGGTGGTCGAGGTGTGCAGCGCGACTCGTTCAAGGATGGGCGCCCACGGTGTGAGCGGGTGGCCGGTGACGTAAAAGCCGAGCAGTTCCTTTTCGTGCGCGAGCAGTTCGTGCTGTGGCCACTCGGTCAACTTCATCAGCGACTGCGGCATGGCCGGCTCCTTTTCCTCCAGCATTCCGAAGAGCGAACTCTGCCCGCGGGCCTTGTCCTGCGCGGTGCTCGCGGCTCGGGCGAGCGTGCGGTCAATCTGCGCGAAGAGCGTGGCGCGCGTCTCGCCGAAGCCGTCGCACGCGCCGGATTTGATGAGCGCTTCGAGCACCTTGCGGCTGACGGTGCGGTTGTCCACGCGCTCGCAAAATTCGGCGAGCGAGGTGAACTTGCCGCCCTCGTCGCGCGCTTTGAGCATCGTCTGCACGGCGACTTCGCCGATGCCCTTCACCGCGGCGAGGCCGAAGCGGATGGCCTTGCCCTCGCTGGCGGGCGCGAAGTGGACGTGGCTCTCGTTCACGTCGGGCGGGAGCACCTCGGTGCCCATCACGCGCGCCTCGGCGATGTAGTCGCCGAGTTTCTTCGTGTCGCCCATGTCGTTTGTCATCATCGCACAGAGGAACTCGACGGGATGATTGGCCTTCAGCCAGGCGGTCTGATACGCGACGATGGCGTAGGCGGCGGCGTGGGATTTGTTGAAGCCGTAGCCGGCGAACTTCTCGAGCAAATCAAAAATCTGGTTCGCCTTCGCCTTGGGGATGTTGTTTTGCTCGTGGCATCCCTTGACGAAAACATCGCGATGCTTCGCCATTTCCTCGGGCTTCTTCTTGCCCATCGCGCGCCGCAACAGGTCCGCGCCGCCGAGCGTGTAGCCGCCGAGGATTTGCGCGGCCTGCATGACTTGTTCCTGGTAAATCAGGATGCCATAGGTCTCGCGCGAAATCGCTTCGAGCAACGGATGCTCATACTCGACCTTCACCTCGCCGTGGCGGCGCTTGATGAATTCGGGAATGAGATCCATCGGGCCGGGACGATACAGCGCGACGAGCGCGGTGATGTGCTCGACGCTCGCAATCTGAAACTTGCGGCACAGGTCGCGCATGCCGCCGGATTCCAACTGGAAGATGCCGAGCGTGTTGGCCTTGTTGAGCAGGTCGTAAGTGTTTGCGTCGTCGAGCGGCAGGTGGTCAATGTCTATCTCGATGCCCTTCGTGCGCTTCACCATCTCGCAGGTGTTGCGGATGACGGTGAGCGTTTTCAGCCCGAGGAAATCCATCTTCAGCAGGCCGAGGTCGCCGACGGGTCCCATCGGATATTGCGTGACGATGGTGCCGTCTTCTTCCTGCTTGAGCGGGAGCAGGTTGACGAGCGGTTCGCCGCCGATGACGACGCCGGCGGCGTGGACGCTCGCGTTGCGTGCGATGTCTTCGAGCACAAACGCGGTGTCCACCAGCTCGCGCGTCGCGTCCTCGCTCGTATAAGCGGCCTTGAATTCGGGCGACTGTTCGAGCGCCTTCTTCAAGTCCATCTTGAGGTCGAACGGAATCATCTTCGCGAGCCGGTCGCACTCGCCGTAGCTCAGGCCCATCACGCGGCCCACGTCGCGCACGACGGATTTCGCGCCCATCGTGCCGAACGTGACAATCTGCGCGACGCAATCGCGGCCGTATTTCTCGCGCACGTAGGCGATGACATCCGCGCGGCGGTCGTCGGCGAAATCAATGTCAATGTCCGGTGGGTTGACGCGCTCGGGATTGAGGAACCGCTCGAACAACAACCCGTAACGGATCGGGTCCACGTTGGCGATGCCGAGCAGATATGTGACGAGCGAACCGGCGGCGGAACCGCGCGCGACGCACGCGACGCCCATCTCGCGGCCTTTCGCGACGAAGTCCGCGACGATGAGGAAGTAGTCAATGAAGCCGGTCTTCTCGATGACTTCGAGTTCGACCTTGAGGCGGTCGAGCACTTCCCTCACCGCGCCGGCGACGAGCGGGTCGCCGAGGTCGTTGAAGATTTGCTCGCGTTGCTCAGGACGAAAGCGCGGCAAGCGCGTGGCTTCCTCAATGGCTTCGGGGATGAACTCCTTGCCGGCGGCGCGGACGTGCAGTGTGTAGCGGCGCACGAGGCCCTCGGCGAGAAGTTTGCGCAAATAACCGTCGCGCGTGAAGTGCTCCGGCGGATGAAAAACCGGGTAGTGCAGCTTCTTGCCGTCCACGGCGAGTTCGAGGTTGCACTGCTCGGCGACTTCGAGCGTGTTGCGCACGGCGTCGGGCACCTCCGCGAAGAGCGCGGCCATCTCCTCGGCGGATCGCAGATAAAACTGTTCCGGCACGTATCGTGGCTTGGGGTCGCCGATGTTGATCTGCCGGCCGATGCACACGAGGCAGTCGTGCGCCTTCGAATGGCCGCGCTCGACGTAGTGGACGTCATTCGTCGCGACGAGCTTGAGGCCGAATTCCTTCGCCCACGGGACCAGGTGACGGTTCACCTTCGCCTGTTCGGTGATGCCGTGATGCTGTAG
The DNA here is from genome assembly GCA_964589935.1 of uncultured Verrucomicrobiota bacterium. Taxonomy (GTDB): domain Bacteria; phylum Verrucomicrobiota; class Verrucomicrobiia; order Limisphaerales; family VHCN01; genus VHCN01. The sequence continues at coordinate 41,017 of CAZPVD010000009.1, forward strand.
TTCGAGGTAAAAATTCTCCACGCCGAGCGTCTGCTTGAACCAGTCAATTGTCTCGCGCGCCTTGGGCAACTGGTCATCCGCGATGAGGCTCGGAATCTCGCTCGCGAGACAGCCAGAGAGAGCGATGATGCCGTCCTTGTGCTGCGCGAGGAGTTCCTTGTCTATGCGCGGCTTGTAGTAGAAGCCTTCGATGTGCGAGGCGGTGACGAGCTTGACGAGATTCTTGTAGCCCGTCTCGTCCTTCGCGAGCAGCACGAGGTGGTGATACACGTCGCGTCCGCCGCCGGAGGTTTTCTTCTCGAAGCGGCTGCCCGGCGCGACATAGACCTCGCAGCCGAGGATGGGCACGATGCCCTTCTCCTGCGCGGCCTTGTAGAAATCAATCGCCCCATACAGCACGCCATGGTCGGTGATCGCCATGCGGCTGAATTTGAGTTCGTGCGCCTTCGCGACGAGCCGGTCGAGACGGCACGCGGCATCCAGGAGCGAATACTCCGTGTGCAAATGCAGGTGAACGAACTCAGCGTGCGCCATGCGGCGAATATGCGAGCGGAGGTTGAAAGTGCAAGGTTCAAAGTGGCTGGCACAAGCTCCGCGTTGACGGTGTTAACCTATCTTGTTGTGAAAACGAACTCTGTGTGCTACGTTGGAACTGTCAGACGCGCGGCGAGGACACGGCAAGGACGTGGAATCAAAGTCCTGAGCGGAGGCCAGCCCTGCCTTGCGCGCGAGAGAGCAATTAAATAATGCAAATAAGGATTGTGTCTGGCGCGTCTGTTTGCTCAACTTTTGGTCAATTAACTGATGTCACATTGGCAACATTTTCTATTCTGGGTTTCGGCGGGTTTCTCGCTCGGAACGGTCTTCGCCTCCTTTTTCGAGTGGACGCTGCACAAATACTTCATGCACCGGCCGGTCGGGAAGTTTGATTACGCATTCAAGGCGCACGCGGTCATCCACCACAACGTCTTCAAGGCTGACCACACCTACCACCTCGTCCACGAGAAGGACAAATACACCATCCCGATGGCGTGGTGGAACGGGCCGCTGCTGATCGCGCTGACGCAACTACCCTTTGCCATCGCGGCCGCGTGCATGGGTAGTTTCGCGATTCTCTATGGTTCGCTCATCGCCTGCGCCGGCTACTACGCCACGTATGAATACATGCACTGGTGCATGCACCTGCCGCGGAGGCGAAACATCGAGCGATCGGGAATTTTCTTCCGCCTCAACGGCCATCACCTGCTGCACCATCGCTACATGCACAAGAACTTCAACGTGGTGCTCCCGCTCGCCGACCTCTGTCTCGGCACGCTTATGATGCGCTCGAAGGTCTGCTTCGCGCAGGCGCGCGGGCCGTCCGTGCCCGACGTGCAGCCGAGACTGAAGAACGGGCAGCACTTCCCGACGCTTGCCACGGCTGAATAGCCGGGCTGCGTTTCCAATTCTGCGCGTGCAGAGCGCTTGACTTCGGACGAGGCGTTCCTCCAGGCAAAGCCTTCCGCGAATTTCCCTTTGCCTTCGCGCGGCGTTTCGCAACACTCGCCGCCGATTTCTATGAGCAAAAATTCCACACGCACAATTTCCAAAAAGTTCTCCGCCTATCCGCGCCTCAATCCTCTCGGCGTCGGTAAAAACATCTCCGCCGCCGACCTCATTGACCAAGCCTTCCTCGCCTACAACGGCGGGCGTTTGCGCGAGGCGGCGAAGCTGCTCGCCGAAAAAATGCTGCCGGACGACGGCTTCATCGGCATGAGCCTCACCGGCGCGCTCACGCCGGCAGGCCTCGGCAAGTCGTGTCTCATCCCGCTGATGAAGGCGGGCTTCGTGGACTGGATCGTCTCAACGGGCGCGAACCTCTACCACGATCTGCACTACGGCCTCGATATGCGGCTCTACGCTGGCTCGCCGTTCCTCGACGACGTGGACTTGCACCGCGACGGCGTGATCCGCATCTACGACGTGCTTTTCGATTACAACGTGCTGCTCGACACCGATGCCTTCGTGCGCGAGGTCATCCAGGGGCCCGAGTTCCAGCGCACGATGGGCACGGACGAATTTCATTACCTCCTCGGCAAATACGTTTCAGCGCGCGGGAAAAAACTTGGCCTGAAAGATTCCTCCGTGCTCGCGACCGCCTACGAGTGCGGCATTCCGATTTTCACCAGCAGCCCCGGCGATTCCAGCATCGGCATGAACGTCGCCGCGATGGCGATGCGCGGCTCGAAGCTCCTCTTTGATGTGAACCGCGACGTGAACCAGACTGCCGCCATCGTCTATGAGGCGAAGTCCAGCGGGCACAAATCGAGCGTGTTCATTCTCGGCGGCGGTTCGCCGAAGAACTTCATGCTTCAGACCGAGCCGCAGATCCAGGAAGTCATGGGCATCGCCGAGAAAGGTCACGACTACTTCCTTCAATGCACCGACGCTCGTCCCGACACCGGCGGCCTCTCCGGTGCGACGCCCGCAGAGGCTGTAAGCTGGGGCAAGGTGGATCCAAACACGCTCCCCGACTGCGTCGTGTGCTACACGGACTCGACCATCGCGCTGCCGCTGCTGACCGCGTATTGCCTGAGCCGCGTGAAGCCGCGCAGGCAGAAACGCCTCATTGACCGCCGCGACGCGCTGCTTGACAGAGTGAAGTCGCTCTACCTCAAGACCGGCACGGTGACGAAGGTTCTCACCTCTCGCAAAATCGCCAAGCGTGCGAGCAGCGTGGGCCTCAAGAAGTAGCCCTCACTCGATCTCGATTCCAACCGGGCAGTGGTCGCTGCCCATCACGTCCTTGCGGATGAAGGCGGACTTGAGCCGCGGACGCAGCGCTGCACTCGCGAGGAAATAGTCGAGCCTCCATCCGACGTTCCGGGCGCGCGCGTTGGCGAACACCGACCACCACGTGTAGTGACCGCCGCCCTTCTCGAACTCGCGGAACGTGTCGAGAAAACCTGCGTTCACGAACGCGCTGAAGCCGGCGCGCTCCTCCGGCGTGAAGCCGTGATTTTTCACGTTCGCCTTCGGGTTCGCGAGGTCAATCTCCGTGTGCGCGACGTTCAAATCACCGCAGAAAACCACGGGTTTCTTGCGCTCCTGCTTTTTCAGCCAAGCGAGGAAGTCGCGGTCCCACTGCTGCCGGTAAGCGAGACGCGTCAGCTCGCGCTGCGAATTGGGCACGTAGACGTTCACGAGGAAAAAGTCGGCGAACTCCGCCGCGAGCACGCGGCCCTCGTTGTCGTGGTCGTCGTGGCCGATGCCGCGCGTGACGTTCAACGGGCGAGTCCGCGTGAAGATGGCGGTGCCGGAATATCCCTTCTTCTGCGCAGCGTTCCAAAACGTCGTGTAGCTCGCGGGCCAGAGTTGCTCGACATCCTCGGGCGTGCATTTCGTTTCCTGCAGGCACAACACGTCCGGCTTCTCATCGGTGAGGTAGTCCAGGAAGTTTTTCCCCAGCACGGCACGCAGGCCGTTGACGTTCCACGAAATCAGTTTCACGCCACGATGATGCCGCAGCGCGGCGGAAATTTCACGATGAGATTGACAAGAAGCTTCGGTGCGCGCGTCCATTCTCGCGCATGAATTTCCTCCGGTTCGTTTGCCTGTTTGCCTCCACGCTTTGCCTCGCTGCAGCGGAGCGCCCGCCTGCGACAAGTGAGCACGTTGGGCGTGCTGGCACGAACCGCGCGGTCACGCCGGTGAACCAAGTCGTCACGCCAGCGGGCCGGCAGGTCGAACTGCCCGGCCTGCGTCCGCAGGCGCTCGCGCTGAGTCCTGACGGACGGCTGCTCGTGACCGCAGGCAAGACGAGCGAACTGGTCGTCGTTGATCCGGTGACGGGAAAAATTCTCCAGCGCGTGCAACTGCCGTCGGAGAAGCAGAACGAGCCACGGCCGGATGTGGTTTCGCCAAACATCCTCCAGCCCGACGCGAAAGGGCAGGTGAGTTTTACCGGTCTCATTTTTTCACCGGACGGACGGCGCATCTATCTCTCGAACGTCAACGGCAGCGTCAAGGTCTTTGGCGTCGCGGCGGACGGCACGGTGAGCGGCTCGCACTCGATCCCGCTGCCGCTCGCGAACGCGCCGCGTCGCAAGGAAGAGATTCCCGCGGGCCTCGCCGTCTCGCTCGACGGCAAAAAACTTTACGTCGCGCTAAACCTCTCGAACCGGCTCGGCGAATTCGATACGGCGACGGGGAAATCGCTGCGCATGTTTGAGGTCGGTGTCGCGCCCTACGATGTCGCCGTCGCGGCAGGAAAAGTTTATGTGAGCAACTGGGGCGGGCGGCGTCCGCAGCCCGGCGACCTCACCGGCCCGGCGGGCCGCGGCACGGAGGTGAAAGTGGACCCGGCGATGCACATCGCGAACGAAGGCTCGGTCACGGTGATTGACCTCGCGACCGGTGCGACGCGCGCGGAAGTGCTCGTGCAGTTGCATTCATCGGCGCTCGCGGTGACGCCTGATTTCCGCCACGTCGTCTGCGCGAACGCGGCGAGTGACAACTTGAGTGTCATCGAGACGGCCACGGACAAGGTGGTTGAAACGATCTGGGTGAAGCAAAGCCCGGCGGACATTTTCGGCGCGTCACCGAACGCGCTGGCCTTCGACGCGAAGGGCAAAACGCTTTACGCTGCCAACGGCACGCAGAACGCCGTCGCCGTGATCGAGTTCAATCCGGGAAAATCAAAGTTGTTCGGTTTGATTCCTGTTGGCTGGTTTCCCGGCGCGTTGGCGTTCGATGTGCCGCGCAAGACGCTATGCGTCGCAAACATCAAGGGTCTTCCGGCGACGACAAAGCTGGACAAGCAAACACTCCGGCAAGGCTTCAACTCGCATCAATACAGCGGCTCGCTCTCGCTCGTGCCCGTGCCGCCGAAGAAGGCGTTGCCCGGCTTGTCCTCGATCGTATGGAAGAATTATCGCCGCGAGCAACTCGCGCTCGCGAAGCTCCCGCCGCGCGCCGGCCAGCCCGCGCGGCCCGTGCCGGAGCGCATTGGCGAGCCGAGTGTGTTCAAGCACGTTGTCTACATCATCAAGGAAAACCGCACTTACGATCAGGTGCTCGGCGACATCAAGACGGGCAACGGCGACGCATCGCTGTGCATCTTTCCCGAGCGCATCACGCCGAACCAGCACCGGCTAGCGCGCGAGTTCGTGCTGCTCGACAACACCTACTGCTGCGGCATCCTCAGCGCGGACGGGCACCAGTGGAGCACGACGGCGTTTGCGACGGATTACATGGAGAAGTCCTTTGCCGGTTTTCCTCGCAGTTATCCCGACGGCATGGGTGAGGACGAGGCGGACGCGCTTGCCTACGCGCCAACGGGCTTCCTGTGGGACAACGCGCTCCGCCACGGCAAGTCGCTGCGCAACTACGGCGAGTTCGCCGAGCCGGCGGTGCGCTGGGCCGACGCGAAGCGCAAAGGCGCGCCGAACTGGACGGATTGCTGGAACGAATTCCGCGCACCGAAGGGCGAAGTGATCTTTGCCAGCACGCCTGCGGTGAAATCGCTCACGCCGCATCTTGCAACGAACAGCGTGGGCTGGGACATGACAGTGCCGGACCAATTCCGGGCGAAGTTTTTCATTAACGAACTGAAACAGTTCGAGGCGAAGGGCGAGTTCCCGAATCTCGTCATCATTTGCCTGCCGAACGATCACACGAGCGGCACGAAGGCCGGTATGCCCACGCCCGCCGCGTGCGTCGCGGACAACGACTTCGCGTTCGGGCAGATCGTCGAGGCGATTTCGCGCAGCAGGTTCTGGAAGGAGACCGCAATCTTCGCCATCGAGGACGATCCGCAGGCGGGCTTCGACCATGTGACCGGCTACCGCACGACGGCGTATTGCATCAGCCCCTACACGCGACGCGGCGCGGTGGTGAGCACGCAATACAACACGACGAGCCTCATCCGCACGATGGAGCAAATCCTCGGCCTGCCGCCGATGAACCAGTTCGACGCGACAGCGACGGCGATGTTCGACTGCTTCACGGACACGCCGGATTACACGCGATTCACCGCGCTGCCGAGCAACGTGCCGCTCGACCAGATGAATGTTGCGGCAAACACGATCAAGGACCCGCTGCTGCGCCAGCACGCGAACGCCTCGGCGCGGATGAACTTCAAGCAGCCGGACAAGTGCCCGGAGGATTTGCTCAACCGCATTCTATGGCACGCGATGAAGGGCGGCTCCGCGCCGTATCCGACGTGGGCCATTACGGCGGGCGCGAAGGACTGGGATGATTGACACACGGGCTGCGCTTCACAAAACTGGAAAACGCTTGCCGCTCCGTGCGCGTCTCCCTACTGTGTCCGGCGCTTCGGACTGCGCGCTTAGCTCAGCGGTAGAGCACATCCTTCACACGGATGGGGTCGCAGGTTCAAATCCTGCAGTGCGCACCATCTTTCGAGCTGCTGCGTCCAATTTTGAGTTCCAAATGAAACTGCCGCGCCTCATGTCCTTCCTCCCGCTCCTGCTCCTCGCTGTGTATGTGGCGCGCGCCGCTGATTACTTCCCGCCGCCGGACAGCGCGGGCGGATGGCGCACGCCGAGGGACGCGAAGGAAATCCGCGACAAGGCCGGCATGGACGCCGCATGGCTGGAGCGCGCCTATCAGGTCTGCGAACGCGGCACGCAGAACGGCGGCCTGCTTGTTGTGCGGCACGGATACCTTGTGTTTGAAAAGTATTTTGGTCGCGCAAGTCGTAACGCGAATCCCGACATGGCCTCGACAGGCAAGGCCTTCACGAGCATCGCGTGCGGCATCATGCTGAACGAGTTCCGCGACAAAATTCCGCAAGGCTTGGACACGAAAGTCTTCACGGAAAAATTTCTTCCTGAGGCGCTGCCGCTCGACGACTCGCGCCGCGCGGACATCTCGCTCGGGCAGTTGCTCTGCATGAGCGCCGGTTACAACGGCGAGGGCCAGACGCCTTCCGCCATCGTGATGGGCCGCGCGTTTCCGCTCACGGCCAAGCCCGGCCAAAACATCCGCGACCTCGACATGTCCTCGCTGCGTTGCGCGATGTGGACGAACGCCGGCGGCGGCTATTCCTATTCGTCTCCCTCCCCGCACATCGCATCCATCGTGTTGCGGCACGTGACCGGGATGGAGTTGCAGGATTACATCAACGAGCGGCTCGCCAAGCCGATGGGCTGGGGCGCATGGGGCTACTGCCTGCATCGCGGCGACTTCACCATGCCGCACGCGAACGGCGCGGGCAGCACCGCGCTGCACGCGACGGACGCGATGCGCTTCGGCTACTGCCTGCTGCACAAAGGCAAATGGGAAGGCAAACAACTCGTGCCCGCCGACTACATCGAAAAGTGCCATTCGCCCTCGCCCTACAATCCGCACTGCCCGTTCAGCCTGCAATTCGAGCACAACGCGGACGGCCACGTGATCGGCGCGCCGCGCGATGCGTTCTTCAAGTCCGGCGCGGGCGGCTTCTGCCTCTACGTCGTGCCGTCGCTCGACATCGTGATTTACAAGCTCGGCGGCAAGGACAACCAATACGACCACGCGCTCACCGGTCTGCCGCAACCGGAGCAGAGCCACGCGCGCGACAACTGGCAGCCCATCCCGCGCACCGGCTTCAACGAAGGCAGCCTCGCCGGCGGCGACGGATTGTGGCGCGTGCTGGAATATGTCTGCGCCGCGGTGCGGGATTGATTCAAGTTCAGCCTCAAACCAAGACAGCCGCGCCTCGACACTGCCCCGCGCGTTTGTTACTTCTTTGCTGTGCGTTCCGATTTGTTTCAAAGCGTCACCCGCATCGTCGTCAAGCTGGGCACCGGCGTCCTCACGGACACCCGGAAGCAGCCCGACTTGGCGCAGATGGAGCAACTCGTCGCGCAAATCGCCGCGCAGCGCAAAGCCGGGAAGGAAATCGTCCTCGTCACGTCGGGCGCGGTCGGCGCGGGCATGGGCGTGCTCGGACATGAGAAGCGTCCGGGTGAACTTGCTGAACTTCAGGCGTGCGCCGCGGTCGGTCAGTCGCGGCTCATGACCATTTACGAGCGGCTCTTCGAGAAGTTCGACCTGCGCGTCGCGCAAGTGCTGCTCACTCACGACGACCTTGCGCACCACGATCGGCATCTCAACGCCCGCAACGCGCTCTGCACGTTGCTCGCGCGCGGTGTCGTGCCGATCATCAACGAGAACGACGCCGTTTCCATCACCGAGTTGAAGTTCGGCGACAACGACAAACTCTCCGCGCTCGTTGCGTCGCTGCTGCCCGCCGACCTGCTCGTGATTCTCACGACGGTGGACGGCGTTATTGAAAACTTCGGTGGAAAAAATGCGCGCACACTGCCGCTGGTCGAGGAGATTGACGGCACGGTTGAGCGGCTTGCCGGCGGGACTGACAGCACGACGGCCGTCGGCGGCATGGCGACGAAAATTCAGGCCGCGAAAATTGCCGCACGCTCCGGCATTCCGCTTGTCATCGCATCGGGCAGGAAAAAATCCGTGCTCTCGGACATTCTCGCGGGCGAGGACGAGGGCACGCTGTTCGTTCCAAAACCGAACAAACTCAAGGGCCGCAAGCGGTGGATCGCTTTCTTCCACCATCCGAAAGGCACGCTGTTTGTGGACGACGGCGCGCGTCGCGCATTGCGTGAAAAGGGCAAGAGCCTCCTGCCGCCGGGCGTCGCTCGTTGCGAGGGAGACTTCGCCGCCGGCGACGTGGTGCGCATCTGCGACCCGGACGGGATGGAGTTTGCACGCGGCATCTGCCGGTTTGATTCGGCGCAGGTGAGGGGGCATTCCACGCCGCGCAAGGAACTCATCCACCGCGACGACCTCGTCATCCTTTAGCGCGCCCGCTGATGTGAGCGCGAAATTCAGCTTCACCCTGCGCGGCGAGGATCGGCGGCGTCCGCTGCCATCGAAGCTCATCATCGGCCAGCGCGAGACCGAGACGCTCCCGCACGTGATGCTCAAGCTGCTCGCGTATCTGCTTTTTTTCCGCGAACGCTTGCAGCTCGAAGCCGCACCCGATTTTGACGCGATCCCGTTCGTGCCCGATCTCGTGCAATACGATTACGAATTGCGTCCCGCACTGTGGATTGAATGCGGCGAATGCAGCGTTGCGAAGCTCGACAAGCTCGCAGTGAAGGCGCCCGAGGCCGAAATCTGGATCGTGAAACGCTCGCCCGCCGACGCGGAACACCTTCTCGCCGCAATGGCGAAAGCGGAACTCCGGCGCGGCCGTTACAATGTGCTCGCCTTCGATGCGGAGATGTTCAGCGAATTGTGTTCGTTTGCGAGCACGCGCAACGAGGTGACGTGGTTCAAGGGGCACATCGAGCCGCCGCTCGTGCAGTTTGAGTTCAACGGGCTGTGGTTTGAAGGCGCGTTCACCGTGATGCGGTTCTGACGCGGGAGTTTTACTTCGGCCAATAGCGCACCCACAACCGTTGCGGCGCTTCGACGAGCACGTCGCGCAACAGCGTCTCGACGCTCGCAGCCGCCGGCTCTTCGAGACGCTGGATGAGCGCGAGCGCGGCGACGCAGACGAGCGCGACACCGGAAAAAAAGAAGGCGTAGCGGTTCCATTCCAGTCCGATCGCCTGGAGGCGCGTGCCGGCCAGCAGGTCAATGAACAATCCCCACAGCACCGGCGCGATGCCGAGTGTGAGGTTGGCCACGACCGAGAAGAGCGCGAAGAAATGGCTGCGGCCCATCGGCGGGATGATGAGCATGGCGAGGCGGGTGTTCGCCATGCCGGTCATTGCGGCGCACAGACCCATGAAAAACTGCAGCGTCAACAATATCGGCGTGCCGGGCGTCGCGGCCTTGCCCGCGAGCGTGACCCAGCCCATCGCGACCACCAGCCACAACAGCAGCGACGCGGTGAGGACGGGCTTGCTGCCGAGCCGGTCCATGCGCGAGCCGAGAATCCACAGGCTGCTCAACCCGCCGAGGAACGCCGCGCTCGTGATGAGCAGCACGCGGCCTTCGCTCATGCCAGCTTCGGCGCGCAGCCAAGCGACGGTGAACGCGTTTGCGCCGCCATAAGTCACCGCCCAGCCGACATTGAACCACATCAGTTTTCGGAACGGCGGGAAGCTGGCGATTTCCCTCCACGGCACCGGCTCGGCGGAGGCCTTCGCTTCCTCCGGCGCGCTCACCTCGGGGATGCGTTTGAGGAAAATGAGGCTCGTTGCGCCCATCAGCGAGCTGAACACAAACAGCAGTGAGAAATGCCACCACGTCGGCTCGCCGCCGAGCGCGCCGGCCGAGATGAGGATGACGATGAAACTCGCGAGGTTCACGCAGAACGCGTCGCGCGAGAGATACCAGCCGCGCACTTCGGCGGGCACGAGCGAGGTGATCCACGGCAGCCACGCCGCGCTCGAAATGCCGCGCGAAAGATTGAACGCAAACAGCAGCGCGAGCAACAGGACGAGCTGCGTGGTCTTGTCGAGGAACTTTCCCGTGGCGGGCACGAGGGCCATTCCGAAGATGAACAGCGTGCGCGTGCCCCAGCCCGCATACACGAACCGCTTGTAGCCGACGCGCGTGACGTGCCTCGCCGCCGGAATCTGGAAGATCACGAGCAGCGGCATCATGCCGACGATCAGGCCGAGCACCGTCGCGCTCGCGCCCAGCGTCTTCGCGTAAAGCACCATCGGGCTGCCGACGACGATGGGAAAAGACAGCGCGTTGAACCCCGCGAACAAAAACGCGTTGTTCAACCCCGGCGGCAGCAGACTTTTGTCCGGCGAAGCGCTCACATTTGCCCCGAAGGGCGCGTGCATTTGAAGGCAGGCACGTGCGTGGCACAAGCGCGATGTGGCGAATTTTCCTACGCACGGTTGCCCCGACTTCCTATGCTCTGCACCGATGAAGTCCGCGCCACTCGTCCGACTGGAAAACGTCTCCGTCTCGTTTGGAGACGCGCGCGTGCTTTCCGGCCTCACGTGGGCGTTGCGTCGCGGCGAACACTGGGCCGTGCTCGGCGCGAACGGCTCTGGCAAGAGCACGTTCCTGCGCCTCGTGCGCGGCGACGTGTGGCCTGAGCCGGTGGACGTGTCGCGCCGCGTTTACGCCTTCGACGGGCGCGAGCGGACGACCTCGATTGGCTTGCGCGAACGGATTGCCTTCGTTTCGCCGGAACTGCACGAGCGCTATCTCCAGCAGGAATGGGCGCTGCCCGTCGAGCGCGTCGTCGCATCGGGCTTTGCACTCGGCGATTACGTCCAGCAGCCGCTCACCGCCACGCAGCGCGCGCGTGTGGATGAACTGCTCGAACAACTCGGCATCACCGCGCTGCGCCGGCGCAATGTGCAACAACTTTCGCAGGGTGAACTGCGCCGCACGCTCATCGCCCGTGCCCTGGCGAACGCGCCGCGCGTGCTCGTGCTCGACGAATTCTGCGACGGCCTCGATGCCGCGACGCGAAAAAGTCTGCTTGCCGGACTGGACCGCATTGCGCGCGGCGGCACGCAGATTCTCTACACCACGCATCGTCCTGGCGAACTGCTCCCGTGCATCACGCACGTGCTCGTGCTGGAGAACGGCCGCATCGTGTGGCAGGGACCGGAGGCGTCGCATCGCACCCACCGTGCCGAGATGCAACTCTGCGAGAGCCGTGTCGGAGCGCCTATCTTCAATCCGGCGCGATTCAAAACCGAGTCACAAGCAACACGCCGGGCCGGAGGCGAGCGTTCCGTTGCCGTCGGCTCATTCCTCTTTCGCCTCCGCAACGCATCTGTGTTCCTCGAACGCACGGCGGTCCTGCGCGCGTTGAATTGGCAGATGAACGCGGACGAGAGCTGGGCCGTCCTTGGTCGCAACGGCGCGGGCAAGAGCACGTTCCTGAAGTTGCTCGCCGGCGAACTGCATCCCGCGCTCGGAGGCGAGGTGCGGCGTTTCGGCGTGGACCCGCGCCACACGCTGTGGCAGATCCGCCGCCGGATCGGGCAGGTTTCCTCGGATTTTCAGGCAATTTACCGCGATGACGTGACGGGCGAACAGGCGATTGCGTCGGGCTTTTTTGGCGGCATCGGCTTGCTTCATCGAAAACCGACGGAGCAACACTGGCGCATGGTGCGAGCGCTCGTCGAACGGTTCAAACTCGGTGATTTCGCGCGGCAGAGCGTGCAACGGATGTCTTACGGGCAGCTTAGGCGCATCCTGCTTGCTCGCGCCCTCGTGCATGATCCGGCCGTGCTGCTGCTTGATGAGCCGTTCGACGGACTCGATCTCGCGTCGAAGCACGCGCTGCAAGCCGCGCTCGACGACGTGAGCCGCAACGGCACGCGGCTGCTCGTCGTCACGCACCATCTCGAAGACCTGCCGCGCTGCATCACGCATGCGGCGGTGCTCGACGCGGGACGTGTTACGCATCAAGGGCCTTTGCATGACGACGCGACACGTCACGCAGTGGAGCGGCTCTTCGGCAGTTGAGCTTTCGCCGTTGTGCGTTACTGTGGCGTCGCCTTGACGATGAGCACGAATCCTTCGCCCGAAGAAATGCAGCGCCGTTTGCAGGAGTTCATGCGCGAGCAGTTGCGCGCGTTCCCGCAGCCGCAGTCTTCCTCCGATTACGACAAGTCCGCCGAGTCGCCAGACGCGAACACGGACGAGGCGGTTTTCAAGTTCGACAAAAAACCGCTCGACGTGAAGGCGCATCTCGACCGGTTTGTCATCAAGCAGGACGAGGCCAAGAAGGTCATCAGCGTCGCGCTGTGCGATCATTATCATCACGTGCGGCTCGCGCTCGAAGGCAAGGAGCATCCGAATTACACGAAGCAAAACATCATCCTCGTCGGCCCGACGGGCGTGGGCAAAACGTATCTCATCCGCAGCGCGGCGGACCTGATCGGCGTGCCGTTCGTGAAGGCCGACGCGACGAAGTTCAGCGAGACCGGCTACGTCGGCGGCGACGTGGAGGACATCGTGCGCGAACTTGTCCGCCGCGCAGATGGCGACGTGAAACGCGCGGAATACGGCATCATCTACATTGATGAGATTGACAAGATCGCGATTGCACCAAGCGCATCCGGCCGCGACGTGAGCGGGCGCGGCGTGCAGACGAATCTGCTCAAGTTGATGGAGGAAACCGAAGTGCCTGCGCGCTCGCCGCAGGACATCGCGGGGCAAATCCAGGCGATGATGGAAGTCACCCAGCGCGGCGGGAAAAAACAACCGCCCACCATCAACACAAAGCACATCCTCTTCATCGTCAGCGGCGCGTTCGACGGCCTTGAGAAGCTCATTCGCCGGCGGTTGCGCGAGGGCGCAATTGGCTTTGGCGCGCGCGGCGAGCACGACGTTGAAACCGCCGACAAGGTTCTCATGCACGCGCAGACACGGGACTTCATTGACTTCGGTTTCGAGCCGGAGTTTATCGGACGCCTGCCGGTGCGCGTCACGTGTCATTCGCTCGACACGGATGATTTGTTCCATGTGCTCAAGACCAGCGAGGGCAGCATCATCCGCCAGTATGAGCAGGACTTCGCGGCCTACGGCATCGAGGCGCTGTTCCGCGACGACGCGCTGCGGCGCATCGCCGAGCACGCCGCGGAGGAGAAGACCGGCGCGCGCGGACTGATGACGGTGAGCGAGCGCGTCCTGCGCGACTTCAAGTTCGAGTTGCCGAGCACGCATGTGAAGCGCTTCGTGGCGACGCGCGAACTCGTGGACAATCCGAAGGCTGAATTGAAAAAGCTCCTCGCCGAACACTCGAACGAAGAACGCACCGTGACGCGGCAGCTCGTGAACGAATGGGCCGTGCGCTTCGAGAAAGAGCACGGGCTGGCGCTGAAGTTCACGGACGCCGCGGCGGACGCGCTTGTGGCGCTCGCGCTTGATCAAAAGCAACAGGTGCGCGACCTGTGCGCGGCGAAGTTCAAGGACTTCCAGTTTGGCCTCAAGCTCATCGCGGGCAACACGGGCCAGAAAGAGTTCACGCTCGATGTGAACGCGGTCGAGGTGCCGGACAAGGTGTTGAGCGAATGGGTGGTGGCGAGCTATCGCGCCGGCCAATGATCGGAACCGGGAGGCCGAAATTTTCTTGTGCAACGGCGGCACTTCGCCAGAATGGTTGAAATCAGTCCGTCCTGTCCGTGACGGACTCGCCGGGTATCGCGCAGGAAGTGGGCGTTCAGAGCCAAAAAATTATTTGCCAGCCGGAAACCGGCAAGGCTGGGCATCCCTGTTTATGCAACTGACGACTGGCACAGCTTTGGTTTCCGCATTTCGCCGAGGGTTTGTGCTCGCCGCCATCGCGCTGCTGGCGCTCGGCGCGCGCGCGCAAAGCCCGGCGTTCCGCTGGGTGTTAAAGGCCGGCGGCGTCGAAGAGGACGTGGGCAACAGCATCGCCGTGGACGGTTCGGGCAACTGTTACGTGTGTGGCACATTCCGCGCGACACTCGAAATTCCGAGCGCAAGTGAACCGGTTCGTCTCAAGAGCCAGGGGTTCAGCGATGTGTTTCTGGCCAAGTTTGACAATCAGGGCAACGTGTTGTGGGTGCGGCAGGCGGGCGGCGGCTTCGATGATGAGGGCCGCGGCGTGGCATTGGACCCCGACGGCAACTGTTACATCACGGGCTTTTATCATTCGACCAACTGCACCTTTGGCAACGTCCAGCTCGAACGCACGGGCAACACGGACATCTTCGTCGCCAAATACGACCAGAACGGCAATCAGCTTTGGGTGCGCAGCTCCGGCGCGGCCGGCGGCATCAGCTCGCACGCCATCGCGGTGGACCCCAACGGCAACGCCTACATCACAGGGCAATACTTCGGCAAGGCGACGTGGGACGCGGGCACGCTGACGAACATCGGCTTCGCGGACATCTTCGTCGCCAAATACGACACGGACGGCAACTTCGTCTGGGCGCGCAACGCAGGCGGCCCCGGCGACGACAGCGGCAACGGCATCGCCGTGGACGCGAAGGGCAATTGCTACGTGACGGGAAATTTTTCCGACACCGCGCGGTTCGGGCCCATCACGACGACGACCGCAAAGGGACACACGGCGATCTTCGTCGCGAAGTTTGACACGATGGGTCGCGTGCTGTGGGCCAGTTCCGTGCGCGACGGTCCGGGCGCGAGTTTTGGCCGCAGCATCGGTGTGGATGCTTTTGGCAATTGCTACATCGCCGGATCGGTCAACGGCATCATGGATCTCGGCGCCAATCGCGGGAATTTCTCGACGAAGCTCCCGCGCGACAAGGCCAGCAGGCGCATTTACATCTATCCCAGCGGCGGCAGCTATGTGGCGGGCAGCCGGTCGGACGCCTTTGTCGCGAAGTTCAACTCCAACGGCCATCTCGTCTGGACGCGCACCGCGGGCGGCATCCGGCCCACGCCGGAATCCGCGCACGGGATTTCGGTGGACCCGCAGGGGAACAGCTTTGTCACCGGCACTTTTTCGGGCCGCGCGAACTTCAGCGGCGCGAACATGATCAGCAGCGGCACATCGGACATCTTCGTCGCGCAATATGACCGCGACGGGAACCTCATTTGGATCCGTCAGGCGGGCGCGCAGGGGCCTGATCCGAATTGCGGCTTCGGCATCGCCGTGGACCAGGCCGGCAACAGCTACGTCACCGGTTTCATTCACAACGACGCATGGTTCGGCAAGTTTCTCGTCAAGAGTTACGGCGAGTCTGACATTTTTATTTCGCGTCTGAGCAGCCCGACCGTCCCGCTCCGCTGAAGCACGCGGCGCGGTGCCGGTCCGCCTCTTGCCAGTTGAAACCTCCCTTCACGGCGTCCGTCCATCTTTTCATTGCGGCGGGCTGCGGTTTGTTTAACCTCCGCCGGTTTTTCGCCTGCACGGCGTTTGCCGTCTTTGTGGCTGTGAACGATTGATTTGGGAACTGTTTATGTTGCTTCGAGTCCTGCTTGTATTCGCATTGACCGCGGCCGCCGCATTCGCACAGAACGGCGACAAGCCCGGCGAATCGCAAACCCCGCGCGTGCCGAAGGAGAAAATTCCCCCCGCGCCGCCGCTCAAGCCCGCCGACGAACTCAAGACCTTCAAGCTCCCGCCCGGCTTCCACGCCGAACTGGTTGCCAGCGACCCGATGATCGAGACGCCCATCGTCGTGCAGTGGGACGCCGACGGACGTCTCTGGATCATCGAGATGCCCAGCTACATGCTCACGCCCGCCGGCGCGAACGAGGAAGCCCCAACCGGCCGCATTTCCATCCTTGAAGACACAAACGGCGACGGTCGCATGGACAAGAAGACGGTGTTCCTCGACGGTCTCGTGATGCCGCGCGCGCTTGCGCTCGTGCACGGCGGGGCGCTGGTTTGCGAGCCGCCGAACTTGTGGTTCTATCCGATTCTTCCCGGCCTCAAGCCGGGCAACCGCGTGCTCGTCGCGAAGGATTACGGCAAGGAATCCGATCCCGCGCTCGGCACGCGCCGCAACCTTGAACACACGGCCAACGGCCTCACGTGGGGCCTCGACAACTTTATCTACAGCGCGAACTACACCGCGAAGTTCCGCCGCGTCGAGGACGAGTGGAAGCGTTTCCCCACGAGCTTCAAGGGCCAGTGGGGCTATTCGCAGGATGACTTCGGCCGGCCTTTCTATAACTCAAACTCCGACCAGCTCCGCACGGACCTCGTGCCGGCGGAGTATTATTTTCGCAATCCCTACCACCGCGCCTCCGCGGGGCTGAATATCGCGCCACTCGGCAAGGACCAGTCGGTCTGGCCCTCGCGCGTGAACCCCGGCGTCAACCGCGGCTATCAGGAGAAACAGCTCCGCCCCGATGGCACGCTCGCCACGTTCACCGCCGTGTGCGGGCCGGGCGTGTATCGCGGCGATTTGTTTCCACCTGAGTTCCACAACAACGTCTTTGTCTGCGAGCCGGCTGGAAACATCGTCCGCCGCATTGTCCTCCACGAACAGGACGGCACGATGACGGGCGAGAATCCTTACAAGCAGACGGAGTTCCTGACCTCGACGGATGAAATTTTCCGACCGGTGAACGCCTACAGCGGTCCCGACGGCGCGCTCTACATCGTGGACATGTATCACGGCATCATCCAGCACCGCGCTTATGTCACCAGCTACCTGCGCCAACAGGCCGAGAGCCGCGGTCTCGACAAAGTTTTTCGACACGGCCGCATCTGGCGCGTCGTGCCCGACGGCAAGAAGCCCGGCCCGCGTCCGCAGCTTGCGTCCGCTTCATCCGCGGACCTCGTAAAAACCCTTTCGCACCCGAACGGCTGGTGGCGTGATGCCGCGCAGCGCCTTCTCGTTGAGCAGCAGCCCGGCTCGGCCATCGCGCCGCTCAAGGAACTCGCCACGTCCGGCGCGTCCCCGCTCGCGCGGTTGCACGCGCTGTGGACGCTCGACGGCATGGGCCAGCTCGACGCCGCCACCGTCAACAACGTTCTCGAAAAGGAACAGCACTCGAAAGTTCGCGCCGCAGCCATCCGTTGCTGCGAGCCGTTGCTGAAGACTTCCGCGAAGGAAGCCGTTCTTCCGAAACTGCTCGCGCAGGTGAACGTGCGGCACATTGACGTCCAGACGCAACTCGCGTTCACACTTGGCCAGCTCGCCGAACCGCAGGCCGAGGCCGCGATGGCTCAGCTCGCGCGCGAAGCCGGCTCGAATCCGCTCGTGCGCGACGCGCTTGTCTCCGGCCTGCTCGGTCGCGAGGGCGACATGATCGAGCGCATCGCCGCCGACAAATCGTGGTCGCAGCCGCCGAAACCCGGCACGGACGCGTTCATCGGCGCGCTCGCGAAGTGCGTCTTCACTCAGGCTCGCGGCGAGCGCGTCAACAAGCTGCTCACGCGCATCACCACGCCCGGCACGCCCAACTGGATCACAGTCGCGGTGCTCAACAGCCTTAACACCTCCGCCGGCGCTGCGCGGAAAGGCGCGCCAGTGATCCGCGTGAAGCTGGTAAAACTTGCCGCCGAACCGCCCGCACTCGCCGCGCTCATGGCATCCACCGACAAATCCATCAAGGCTGCGGCGCAGAAGCTCGACAAGCTCATCGTGTGGCCGGGAAAGCCGGGTGTTCCGCCGGAGCCGCCCGTGCGTCCACTCAACGAGGCCGAGCAGAAGCGCTTCACCGCGGGCAAGGCCGCCTTCGAGTCCATTTGCGCCGCGTGCCATCAGCCGCACGGTTTGGGGCAGGAGGGTCTCGCGCCGCCGCTGGCGGACTCCGAATGGGTTGCGGGCAGGCCAGAGGCGCTCGTGCGCATCGTGCTGCACGGCGTGGGCGGCTCGCTCAGTGTGCAGGGCCGCAAGTGGAACCTCGACATGCCCGGCCTCGGCCCGATGTTCGACGACGAAACCATCGCGAGTGTGCTCACCTATGTGCGCCGCGAGTGGGATCACACCTTCGACCCCGTGGACCCGGTGCTCGTGAAGAAAATCCGCGCCGAGACCGCCAAGCGCGAATCCTCGTGGACTGAAGACGAGTTGAGAAAATTGAGATAGTCATTTCTCCACGGGCCAGTCGCATTTTTTTTTTGCGATTCCGGCGGGCGCGAAACAAGGCCGATTCCTGCCTTGACTCTGGCGGGGCATCCCACCATATTTCGCGGCTATTTTCGCTCTGAGTCTGAGCGTTCACACTGAACAATATGGTCAAATCGAAATCTTCGCCCGTTCAAAAGTCACAGAACCACAAGCCGTCGAAGCCCGCAAAAGAGCCGCGGCGCGCCGCGGCGAAGTCTGCGGCTGCTGAAACGTCACCGGCCCACAAGCCGGCCAAATCGGTTCTCAACGCAAACTCGGTGACGGCTGTCTTGCCGCCGGTGCCGCACGTCGAGACGATCAAGACGCAGTCCGGCCTTGATCTCACCGAGAAGGTGAAGGAGCTCGTCCGGCTCGCGCAAGAGCAGGGCTACCTCACCTACAACGACCTCAACGAGACACTGCCCGACACGCTCATCACGGCCGAGGACATGGAGGAGGTTTTCATTCGCCTCCGCAATCTCGACATCGAGATCGTGGACCAAGCCGAGGTGGACCGCGTCAAGCAGCCGGAGCCGGAGGAAGAGGAGGACAAGAGCCGCCTCGACATCCTCGACGATCCGGTGCGGATGTATTTGAAGCAGATGGGCCAGGTGCAGTTGCTCACGCGCGAGCAGGAGGTGGAGATTTCCAAGCGCATCGAGGACGCTGAGAACGAGGTCAAGCGGATCATTTACAGCTTCGGTTTCGCCGGCAAGGAACACATCGCCCTTGCCGAAAAGCTCATCTCCGAGCCGCCGAAGGAGCGCTTTGACCGCGTGATCGTGGACAAGAAGATCGAGGGCCGCGACAACCATCTCAAGGTGCTGCGCAAGCTCGTCAAGGAGGTCCGCGCCACCGACCAGCACGTGGACGAGCTTTACGCCGCGTGGCACTCGGCCCCGAACAAGGCCAAGAAGGACAAAGCCCACACCCTGTTTCGCAAGGCGGACGAGAAGCTCCAGCGCTCGTTCCCGAAATTCTTCTACAAGCAGAAGGTCATCGAGGAGATGGCGCTCGTCGCGGACAACATCCACGACAAGATTCAGGCGAGCCTGCGCACGATCAGCGACATGGAGCATCACCGCAAAAGCTCGCACACGCAGGGCATCATCGATTCCGAGCGCAAAAAAATTCAGGCGCTGGAAGCCTTCGTGCGCATGACGCATGAGCATTACCTGCAGCAATATCAGCAGCTCCAGCACTTCGCGAAGAAGGCGCATCAGGCGAAGACCGAAATGGTCGAGGCCAACCTGCGCCTCGTCATCTCCATCGCCAAGAAATACACGAACCGCGGCCTCTCGTTCCTCGATTTGATTCAGGAAGGCAACATGGGTCTGATGAAAGCCGTCGAGAAGTTCGAGTATCGCCGCGGCTACAAGTTCTCCACCTACGCGACGTGGTGGATCCGCCAGGCCATCACCCGCAGCATCGCCGATCAGGCGCGCACCATCCGCATCCCGGTGCACATGATCGAGACGATCAACAAGCTCATGCGCGTGCAAAAGCAACTCGTGCAGGACTTTGGCCGCGAGGCGACTCCCGAGGAAATCGCCGACGAAATGCAGATGCCCGTCGAGCGCGTCCGCGCCGTGCTGAAAATGGCGCAACAGCCGATCTCGCTCCAGTCTCCCGTCGGCGACAGCGAGGACACGAACTTCGGCGACTTCATCGAGGACAAGTCGGCGGAGAACCCGTCCGAGATGACGAGCTACAGTTTGTTGAAGGACAAACTTGGCGACGTGCTCGGCTCGCTCACGGAACGCGAACGGAAGGTTCTGGAGCTGCGTTTCGGCCTCGGCGACGGCTACAGCCGCACGCTCGAAGAGGTTGGCAAGCAGTTCAAGGTCACGCGCGAACGCATCCGCCAGATCGAGGCCAAGGCGCTTCGCAAGATGCGCCACCCGACGCGCCTGCGGCAGCTCCAGGGTTTCATTGACACCGAGGACATGGCGCTGCGCCCTCCGGCGCTTTAACCGCAAACACTCAGGAACAATTCCATCGCGCGAAGCCGGGAGGTTTCGCGCGATTTTCTTTCTCCGCTACTTGTTTTGCGGGCCGCTGACGATGTCGCCGAGCTTGAAGATCGGCATGAACATGCAGATGACCAGGCCACCGATCACGACGCCGAGGAAGACAATGAGCAGCGGTTCGATGAGCGAGGTGAGGCCACCAAGCGTCGTCTCGATTTCCTCGTCGAGGAAGTCGGCTACGCGCTCAAGCATCTGGTCAATTTTACCGGTTTGTTCCCCGGCCGTGAGCATGCGGATGATCATCGTCGGGAAAATGGGGTGCTTGCTGAGCGCGGTGGAGATGCCTTCGCCTTTTTCGATGTCGCTGGCCGCGACGCGCGTGGCCTTTTCCATGACGGCGTTGCCGCAGGTGTTGGCGACGATGTTGAGCACTTCGAGGATCGGCACGCCGCTGCGCACGAGCGAGGCGAAGGTGCGCGTGAAACGCGCGAGGCAGATTTTGTGCGCGATGGCTCCAAAAATCGGGATGCGAATGCGCACGCGGTCCCACATCTCGCCGCCGGCCTTGGTCTTGATGTAGGCGAGGAAGCCATAGATCACTCCGCCGATGATGAGAACGACGAGGAGATACCATTGCTTCATCCAGTCGCTTATGGAAATGAGCGCCTTTGTCGGGCCGGGCAACGGCGCTCCAAAGCCCTCGAAGACTTCCTTGAACACCGGCACCACGCGCACGAGCAGGAAGACCGTGATGCCGATGGCCACGAGCGTGACCACGGTCGGATACATCATCGCGGACTTGACCTTCTTGCGCAGGCGCGCCGTGTTTTCAAGATACGTGGCGAGGCGCCCGAGAATTTCCGCGAGCAAGCCGCCTTTCTCGCCGGCGTCCACCATGCAGGTGTAAAGCCGCACGAAGACCTTCGGATGCTTTTGGAGCGCGGTGCTGAAATTGTCGCCGCCCTCGACGCGCGTGCAAACGTCGCGGATCACGTCGCGCATCACCTTGTTCGTTGTCTGATCGGCGAGGGCCTGAAGGCTCTGCACGATTGCGAGGCCCGCATCCACCATCGTCGCGAGCTGTCGCGTGAAGATCACCAGGTCCTGCAGCCCGACGCTTCCGCCGGCCACCTTGCCGCGGCGCGTGGCCTTTTCCTGAATGCTGACCACGAGCATGTTGCGGCCGAGCAGCGTCTGCACGGCGGCCTGTTCCGACACGGCTTCGAGTGAACTTTGAACTTCGCGCCCGCTGGCGGCGTCGCGGGCCACGTAGGTGTAAGTCGGCATACCTGCGCATTAGTGACCGGCAACTGTGCAAAATTCAAGGCGGAATCTACGGAGTTTTGCGCAGCAAACTGGAATGCTGAAGCCGGCGTTGGAGATTACCGCGCGCCGTTCGCCTTCGTCCGCGCAGTCAGTTCGAGCACTTTCTTTACAAGCGTGTCCTCTACAGCAGGCGCAAACTTCGACGGGATACCGTAGTAGATGAGGTTGAACTCCGCCTCATACCCGCCCTCGGTCAGGATGCGCATCGAGGGCACGTAAGCGAACACGTCGTTGCAATACGCCGCGACCCACAGCCGCTCGTCCGGCAGTTCGCGCTTGAGCCGGTGCGAATAGTCCACGACCACTTCGCCGCCGAGCGCGACGAGCGTGAGGTCTCTGCCGAAACGCAGCACCTGCACCGGACAGGGATAACTCGTGATGGGTTTCTCGCCGCGTTCCAACATGTCGAGGAACCGCTTTCCAAAACGCGACACAGCTAGATTTTTGTCCGCGGCTTTCTTTGCGAACTCTTCCTTCGGTGGAAGCTCACTCAACGGCAGGTTCACGCGCTCGAATGCGGTCACAATCAGTCCGCCGACGGGCTTCATCGGCTCGTTCAACACGCGCGCCACCGCGCCGGCCATCGCGAGGCCGTGCTGGCGTGACATCCACAACTTGCCGCGCGGCTCCGGGTTCGCGTCCGCGCCGCAGCCGATGATGCACAGCGCGGTCGCGCCCGGATACGCCGTCTCGATGTGCTCCTGCGCGTAGGTCGCCCAGTCGCCGCAGACTTTGTAGAAGTCCGGCCCGAGCGTCGTGCAATGACACGCGTAACCGAACACGATGGCGAGCGGCAAACCATTCGTGCCCTCGACGCGCAGCACCGGCACGACGTGGTCAACGGGGCCGGTTGGATTCACGCCAAAGTTCACGCCTTTCGCCGTGAAGGCACGGCGGTTTGCCGCGAAGCCCGCGTTGCCACGGCCGAACATCAGCCGCGCCGGCTGCAAGTCTTTCAGCGCAGCTTGCGCCGCCTCGAACGCGCGGCGCAAAAACAAATCCGAGTAGGACGACACTGCGGCGGCCTGTTCTTCGTTGAGTCCATACATCTCGGTGAGGCCGTCGCGCATCACCGGCGTGGCGTGGCTGTGCGACGCGGCGAAGAGAAATCGGTCGCGCGGAATCTTCAGCTCACGCTCGATGCGCTCGGCGAGCGCGTCGGTGAACTTGCGCGGCGGGCCGATGGTGTCCGCCGTGACGATGAGCGTGGTGCTGCCTGCCGTGTCCTGCAACGCGAGCGCTTTCGTGAAGATGCGCTGCTCAACGCCGTCGCTGGGCGCCTTGCGCCCCGCGTAGCCCGCGAGCCACACGGGACCTTCCGGCGTGATGTCCGCGCGGCCGACTCCCGCCTTGAATTCCGGCGCCGCCGGCGCGGCGCCCGCGTGGATGGCAAAGGTTGTGACGAGAAGAACGGCAAGAAATTTGGACACAGTTGCTTTCATACCGGCGGGTTGTTTGCCGATTGTTCTACACCGTGCGCTGCCGCAGTCGAGCGAGAAGCGAGCCGCCTCAGCTCACACGAGCTTTTTGAGCTTCGCGTCCTCGGCGAGTTTCTTCACCAGCTCCTTGATTTTCTGCGACTGGCTCTTGTGCGCGAGCAGCACCGCGTCGTCCGTCGCGACGTAAATCGCGTCGCGCAGGCCGACGACGGCGATGGGTGTGCGGTCCTTTGTCCGCGCGTCGTAGATGATGTTGCGCGCGGCGTCCACGTGGATGAAGTCGCCCACGGCGCAGTTGCCCTCGGGGTCGGCCTTGAGGTGCCGCGCGAGCGCGTTCCACGAGCCGAGGTCGTCCCACTCGAAGCTCCCGTCCGCGACGACGACGTTCTGCGCCTTCTCCATCAGCGCGTAGTCCACGGAGATTTTTTTGATGTCGGGATATTCTTTCGCGAGAATTTTATCGAGTTTCGCCGGTGATTTCGCGGCCTCGAACCACCGCTGGCACGCGGCGAACATCTCCGGCTGGTGCATCTGCAAACCATTCGTGACCGTCACGAACGACCACACGAACATGCCCGCATTCCAGCGATACTCGCCGCTGTTCACGTAATCGAGCGCCTTCGCGTAGTCGGGCTTCTCGACGAATTGCTCGGCCTTGAAGAACGTCGTCTTGTATTTTTTCACGCCCGACGGTGGAGGCAGCTCAACGCCGGTGCGGATGTAGCCGTAGCCCGTCGCCGGCTCCGTGGGCTTGATGCCAATCGTGACGATGACCTGCCCACGGCTCGCGAGATCGAACGCATCCGCGAGCACCTGCTGAAATTTTTTCTCCTCAGGAATGACGTGGTCCGCCGGCAGCACGGCCATCACCGCGTTGACGGAACGCGCGCCGACGATGGCCGCTCCGAGCGTGACTGCGGCGCACGTGTCGCGCCCGCACGGCTCGGCGATGACGTTTTCCTTCGGCAATTTCGGCAACTGTTTCCGCACCTCCGGCGCCTGCGCCGCATTTGTGATGACGAGGATGTTCTTGAGCGGCACGAGCGGCGTGCAACGCTCGACCGCCTGTTGGAGAAAGGATTTGTCGCCGAGCAGCTTGATGAGTTGCTTGGGCGTTTTCTCGCGGCTCACCGGCCAGAAGCGCTCGCCGCGCCCGCCGGCCATGATGATGACGAAACGGTCGGAACTGTCGGTCTTCGCTTTCGCACTCATAGATTTCTCAGCCACGGATTGAACACGGATGAAACACGGAATGCGGCAAACGCGGAAGCGGGAAATCCGTGTTCAATCCGTGTTTCATCGGTGGCTCAAACAAATTTCACTGCGGTGGAAAGGGATTTCACGAAGTCACTCACGCTCTTTACCAAATCAGCCGATTTGCCGTGCTCCGCAATCTGGTTCACCACCGCGCTGCCGACGACGATGGCTTCGGCATATTGCGCGACGAGCTTTGCCTGTTCGGGATTCGAGATGCCAAAGCCGACGGCGATGGGCAGCGGCGAATGCTTGCGAATATTCGCCGTCATGTCGCCGATCGTCGCGGAAACCTTCGCCTGCATTCCCGTGACGCCTTCGCGCGAGACGTAGTAGATGAAGCCCGTGGCGCGCCGGGCGATTTTTTCAATGCGAGCATCAGGCGTCGTCGGCGCGATAAGCCAGATGGCGCAGAGGCCGGCGGCCTTCATCAGGCGCTCGTAGTCATCGGCCTCCTCGGGCGGCAGATCGAGCACGAGCAGGCCGTCAACGCCCGCCCTCGCGCAGTCGGCGATGAAATTTTTCAGCCCGCGCTTGTGAAGGATGTTGAAGTAGACGTAGAGCACCACGGGAATCTGCGACTCGCGCCGGATCGCCGCGACGGTTTCCAAAACCTTCGGCGGCGTGGTGCCGGATTCGAGGCCACGCTGCGCCGCGAGCTGGTTCACCAAACCATCCGCGAGCGGATCGCTAAACGGCACGCCGAGTTCCAGCACGTCCACGCCCGCCCGGTCGAAGGCCAGCGCGAGCTGGCGCGTGGATTCGAGGTTCGGATCGCCCGCGCCGATGTAAATGACCAGACCCTTCTGACCATCACGCTTCAATTTTGCGAAGCGCTCTTCGATTCGATTCATGTGCGCGGAAGTCTCGAGTTTCAGATTTCAAGTTGCAAGCGGGTTTCCCTGCCAAACCAGCCGCAAGCCTTCGAGCGTGAGCGCGGGCTCGACGGCCGTGATTTCTGGAAGTTTTGCGGCAATCAATTTCGCATAACCGCCGGTGGCGATCACGGGCAGTCGCCGGGATTTCAACTCGCGCTTCAGCTCGGCGATGAGTTCTCGCACCAGCCCGCGATAGCCGTGCACCGCGCCGATGAGCATGGCCTGCTCCGTGTTTTTGCCGACGACCGCGCTGACCTCGCGGATGCGTATGCGTGGCAGCAGCGCGGTCTTTTCGTGCAAATAATCCGTCATCGCTGCGAGGCCGGGCGCGATGATGCCGCCGGCATAATCGCCGTGCCCGTCCACCACATCAAACGTGACTGCCGTGCCAAAATCCACCACCACCACGGGTGCGCCGAAGCGGTGCCGTGCTGCGACGGCGTTGGCGAGACGGTCCTGACCGATGGCATTTGGATGCGGATAGTTGATGCCGATGCTGGTGAGGGTCTGCGGCGTCAGTTGCAGCGGGACGAGGTCGAAAAGTTTTTTCGCAAGCCGGTGAACGTGTGCTGTCGCGCGCGGAACCACGCTGCAAAAGCAGACGCCCTTCACGCACCGTTTCCCGATGAATTTGGCAACTTGCTTCGCCGCACGCTTGTCGAACCACGTTGCGGTTGGAATGTCCGCCAGCCGGGTGACGCGGCGCGTGTCCGCGAGACCGAGATGCGTGTGCGTGTTGCCGATGTCGAGGAGGAGAATCATTTAGGTGTGCAGAGAGGAACCACCAAGTCGCCAAGACACGAAGGCGAAAGTGCCTCTTGGTGGCTTTGTGTCTTGGTGGTTCGAGCTCATTTCTCCACGGTCACGTCACCGCCGATGATGCGCTCCAGCCGGCCATGCTGTGTGCGAAGCAGCAGCGCGCCGTCAGCATCGAGCGACTCGGCGCGGCCTTGAACGTGGCGATCGCCGATGTGGATGCTCACGTTGCGGCCGATGGTCGAGCACTGCTCCTCCCATTCGTCGGCGACGGCCTCGAACTGCCCGTCGCGGATGCGCGCGTAGTCGGCGTCCAGCTCGCGAAGGATTGCGGTGGCGAGTTCCGCGCGCGACACGGACTGGCCGGCCTCAATGCGCAACGACGTGGCGAGCTTGCGCAATTCAGGTGGAAAATCGGCGGCGGTCACGTTCACGTCCACTCCGATGCCGATGATGATGTATTTGACGTGGTCGAGCTCGGCGCTCAACTCAGTCAGGATGCCAGCCGTCTTTTTTCCGTGCAGCAGGATATCGTTCGGCCACTTGATTTCCGGCTGGAGGCCCATCTGTTTGCGGATGGATCGGGCGAGTGCGGTTGCCGCGGCGACCGTGAGTTGCGTCGCGGCCTGAGGGCGCATGTCTGGGCGCAACAGCACCGAGAACCACAAGCCTTTCTTTGCCGGTGAAAGCCACTGCCGTCCGAGGCGGCCCCGACCTTTTGTTTGTGACTCAGCGAAGACAACCGCGCCTTCCGCTGCGCCGTCACGCGCGAGTTTTTCCGCAACGTCGTTCGTGGAATTCGTTTCCTCAAACACGCGGATGTCGCGGCCCACGACCCGCACGGAGCCAAGGCGCGAGACGAGATCGTCCGCGTGCAGCACGTCGGGCGCGCTGATGAGGCGGTAGCCTTGGTGCGGGCTGGCGGCGATGTCGTAGCCGAGGCGGCGCAGTTCCTCGATGCGCGCCCAGATCGCCGCGCGAGTGATTCCGAGACGTTGCGACAGTTCCGCGCCGCACACGGAACCTTCACCGGCACTGCGGAGCGCGCTGAGAATCTGGGCGTCAACAGTCATGGCGGTCAAAGTTCGAAGTTCACGGTTCAAAGTCCAGCGCGATGTCCACTGCCCGCGCCGAGTGCGTCAGCGCGCCGACGGAGATGAAGTCCACGCCGGTTTCCGCGATGTCGCGAATGGTCTGCAAGCTCACGCCGCCGCTGGCCTCGGTCTGCGCGCGGCCGGCGACGAGCGCGACGGCTTCGCGCAACTGCGCCGTCGTCATATTGTCGAACAGGATGATGTCCGCGCCGGCGTCCACGGCCTGGCGCACCTGTTCGATCGTGTCCGCCTCGACTTCCACTTTGAGTTTTGGAAACACCTCGCGCGCCCGCTGCACGGCGGCGGCGATTGCGTTGGACTTTTCATCGCGCAGCGCGGCGAGATGGTTGTCCTTGATGAGCACCATGTCGTGCAGGCCGGAGCGGTGGTTGCGCCCACCACCGCACGCGACCGCGTATTTCTCGAAGCGCCGCCAGCCGGGCGTGGTTTTGCGCGTGTCGAGGATTTGCGCGCGCGTGCCTTTGATGGCTTCAACGAACTGCGCCGTGAGCGTGGCGATCCCGCTCAGGCGTTGAACGAAATTCAGTGCGACACGTTCCGCGGTGAGAATCGGCCGTGCCTGCCCGGAAATGGAAAGCAGCTTCGCGCCGCGTTCAACGTGCTGGCCGTCGTTCGATCCGCGCTCGATGCGCAGGGCAGGGGAGAGTTGGCGGAACGTCTCCTCAGCGAACGCGAGGCCGGCGACAACGAGCGGTTCACGAGCGACCATGTGCGCAGTGGCCGTCGCGTCCGCGGGCACGGTCGCAAGCGTGGTCGCGTCGCCGGATCCGATGTCCTCCGCGAGCGCATCGCGGACTGCGCGTTGGATTTCCCCGGCGGCGAGCGGTTCCATGCGGCGAGGATGTGAATTCGCCGCGTGAAGTTCAAGCCCGCGCGGTGAGGTCAGCGGACGGGAGCTTCGGGCGGCGGCGCGGATGTCTTCGTGTCTGAGGGCAGGAAGGGCTTGCGGAAGGCCTCGTGGAAATCGTAGCCGCCCTTGAAGTCCTCGCGGCTGTCCTTGTCGGTTTTGCCAAGGAGGTGCGCGTCCACCATGTTGAAGACGATTTCGCCGAAGTCCTCGCAGCGGCGCACGCCCCATTCATCGAGGACGGTCAGCGTCATCGGGCCGAACTGGTCGAGCGCAAACTGGCGGATGCCTTCGAGCAGTTCCTGACCGGTGACATGGCGCGGCTCGGCCTTGCGGGTCTTGAGTTGCTGTTTCTGTGTGTGGTCGAGTGCCTCGCGCATGAAGTAGTAGGCGTCGCGCGCGTAGCGCGTGTCGCGTGCGAGGATTTCTTCGAGAACATCGTCAACGTTAAGGTTTTTGTGCATGGCGAACAGCGTCCGTCTGCGTGTTGGACGGCACGGGCGGGCGCGGCGTTCGAGCCGTTTTCACCGCGAGGCCGGCCAGCAGCAGGAGCGCGAGGATGACAAGCACCAATTGCTCCTGCTTGGTCAGACGGTTCACGGCGGCGGACTATAACGGGCGAAGGCCCAAGCGCAAGGAAGTCTTCCTGCGGCGGACGCCGCGCTGTTCGTGCTTAAAACACCGCGACCTTCAACCCCGTTTCAGCGCGGACGTGCCGTGCAATCGCTGAGAGCGCGGGCAGCGCGAGGTGTTCGCAGCCGGGATTGGCGACCGGCCGGTGCGCGGAGTAAATCTGCACGAGAGAGATGTGCGCGCCACCCGTCTTCAATTCGTTCAGCCGGTGGACGTAAGCCTCGATTTCCGCTTCCGGTGGGCCGAGGCCGCGGTGCTTGCAAAAAAGGCTCTGGATCACGATGGGCCGCTCGCGCGCGAGTGTGAGGATGTTGTGCAGGACTTTCTCGATCGACACGGAGCTCCGGTTGATGATGTCCATGTAATCCTGCGTGCCCGCGTCCAGCTTGGCCCAGATTTCGTCGCGCTCGGTGAAGTAGTCCAGCCCGGCGCGCACCTCCGGCAGATCAAGGCCCGTGGCATTCGTGATGAGCACGACCTTGAAGAACGGCATGGCGGCCAGAGCGCGCAAGTGCACGACAGCCTCGATGACTTCGCGGAAGTTCGGGCAGAGCGTCGGCTCGCCGTCGCCGCTCAGGGCCACTTCGCGCAGGCGGAGCAGTTCGGCGGGCACGCCGCAAAAGGCGGGCATCCGGGCAAAGCGCCCCTCGCGCGCCCACGCGAGCATCTCGCGGAGCTCCGCGGTCATCACGTCCACGTCCACGCAGTGCTCCGACGACGGCGTGGCGCGGTTCACTTCGCAATAAACGCAATCGAAGTTACACTGCTTGTCCGGGTTCATGTTCACGCCGATGGAAAGCCCGCCCGCCCGCGGCGAGATGACGGCATAGACGAGCCGGTGCTGAAAGCTGTGCCGGGGAAGGCCGAACGCGGTTGCCAGCTTCCGGCTGGCCACAGGATGTGTGCGAGGGACGCTGCCCATAACAACAACGCCCGCCGCAGGCAGACTCACTGCAACTGTATTTTGCATGGGCGCACGATGCCTCGTCCCGGCATTGTCAACTCCACGCGCCTTGCAAAAGAGTTCGCAGAAGTTGACATGGATTTCCCGGCCCAGGACAAAATCGGTTGAGCCTGGGCCAAACATGGACTGGCGCGCCGGCGATTGTGGGTTATTTTCTAGTCAGTGAAACAGTCTGAAACTGTCAACCGACTCAGGCTTATGAAAATCAAACCCGCCGCAAAATCAGGAAACGTCCTCATGGAACTCGGTCCCAGCGACCCGGATGTCATCGCGTCCAACGACCGCGCCAGTGTGCCCACGCCGTTCAAGCTCAAGAGCATTCTAGTGCCGGTGGACTTCAGCGACTGCTCGAAGAAAGCCCTGCAATACGCGCTGCCGTTTGCGCGCCAGTTCGGCGCAAGCATCACGCTGCTTTACGTTGCGCACATCCCGTATGTCGGCGCGGAAGTCGGCGGCATTGACTACGCGCTGCTCGAATCGGAGATGCGCACCGGCGGCATGAAGGAACTCGACAAGCTCGCCGAGAGCGACGTGAGCGCGGAGATTCCGCGCCGCACGGTCGTGCGCGTCGGCTCGCCCGCGCATGAAATCACCACCGCCGCGAAGGAGCTCGACACCGACCTCATCATCATCGCCACGCACGGGCACACGGGCCTCAAGCACGTGTTCCTCGGCAGCACGGCCGAGAAAGTCGTGCGCATGGCGCCCTGCCCGGTGCTGACGGTGCGCGAACGCGAGCACGACTTCGTGTAGGCGGGCGCTCGGGTTTTGGCCGATTCAAAAGTGAAGCCTCCCGATCGGGAAAGGTCGGGAGGCCGTTTTTATTTTCGAGGCGCTAAGTTTTTCTCCAAGGCACTGTGCGAAGACGTGCGTTTTCAGCCTTTGAGAAGAACTTCGTCCACGAGCCGGCGCGGGGTCGGTTTGGCGGTTTGCGGGCCGTAGCCCATGCGGAGGATGACGTGTGGGAAACCCGTGCGGCCCACGATGTCCGTGAGGCGCTCGCGGAGTTCGGGAATTTCGGCGGGCTGGTTGAGGAACGACGCGGACACGTTTTCCGTGCAGGCCCGCAGGAGCACGCGCTCCATCGCCTGGCCTGCGGCGAGCCACGAGGCCGGGTTGTCCGTGTCGGTGCCGATCATGGCGAGCACCGGCGAGGCCAGCGCGATGTCCTTGTCGCGCGCGGCGCGGCCTGCGCCAGCGTCAATCGTGCGGATGACCAGCGGGCCGGCGAGCGAGGTGAAGTCATTGAAACCCTTCGCCGAGCCGGGCACGCCGTCGTGGCTGGCACTGCGATTTGGATGCACCCACGCGGCGATTTCGCGGCGGAAATTTTTCTGCGCCCATTGCAGGCAGTCAGCCTCGGCGACGAGCGCGGCGAGCTTGAGCCGGTTTTCCTCGTCTTCGACAACGTGAAGCCAGGCGTTTTCATTGAGCGCCTCCTTGCGCAGCGTGCGCAGCAACTCGCGCGGAACTGGCCTGTCCTCGAACGGCGCACGATTCGTGTGGCGCTGGCGGATGGCGCCGAAGAGCGGCTTGTTTTCTTGGACCGTCACGCGGCGTTCGCCGAGGCGCACGCGCGCGAGCAGGTCGGGATCGTTCGCATCGGGCAGCACCACGACTTCCGGCTCATAACCGAAATTCCGCATTGCCACGCGGAGATTGAAGAGCGCGCCTCCGCATGAAATGACCAGCTCGCGGTCGTCGGGGTCGAGCACCGCGAGAGCGCGCGTGCGGTCGGCAAACAACTCGACCGTGCCGCCCTTCACGCGGAAGAGCCACGGCTGCGTGTTGTGGCCGGATGGCGCGAGCACGGCGTAGCGGAGCAGAAACTTCAACTGGCGCTCGGCGGGCGCGTTAAGAGGGAAGTCGTCTGCGTGGATATTCCAAGCTTCAGTCAGGTCAATCATGGGGCGGAGTGGTGAAGTGTTTAATTGGTTTCGAGCAGGCGTTGGTGTTTCAGGGTGTCGTAAAAGATATGCTCCAGCACCGGCGTGACAGTCTCGGCGCGCTCGTGGATGTGATTGAGCAGGTTGTTGGCATCCTTTGGCGGAAGGTCATAACGCTGCTCGGCAAACGCCGCATTGTCGGTCGAAGCGAGGTCACGGAGGAAATCCTCCGCGGGCGTGTTGATCGGCGGCGGCTCGGTCACGCCGAGCACCGCGACGAGTGCGCGGCCCGTGTCGGACTGGCGGCCGAGCGCCACGTCCAGCCACACGCGCGCGACCGGCGGCAGCGTCTCGCCCTCCGGCGCGGCAACCATAATGACGTCGGCCTGTTCGGCTGCGAGGATGGACGCCTCAAAAATGTCCGCATGTCGCAGCGAGTCGAACTGCCACCACGTCGTGTTCACCGAACAGTCCGGGCCGGATTCGGCGATCAGTTTGTCTTGTGCTTCGAGCGCGTGGCGGCACGCGGCGGCGTCCTTGTAGAGCACGACGAGATTGAACTCAGCCGGCCCGGTGAGCGGCGCGAGTGCGTCCGCCTCCACTTGCAAGACTGGTGATGTCATTTTCATAACTGGCGCAGTGTCGCGCGCGGCGCGAGGAGCGGCTTCGCGCAGTTTGTCGAACGCTGGACAATTCTTGCCGCAACCCCGCCAAGCGGCGTTGAACACGGCGAACTTTCGGTTGCATCGTCCGCTGGATTTCACGCACCCTAACCGCCCATGAAACGCGCTCGCCCCGCCTCTCGCTTCCGTTCCCCTTCGCCTCTCGCCTCTCCTCGCGTCGGCCTCATTGGCGGCAGCGGGCTGTATCACATCGAAGGCTTCACAAACCAGAAATGGGTCAAAGTCAAAACGCCCTTCGGCGCGCCCTCGGATGATTTTCTCACCGGCAAACTCGCCGGGCGCGATGTCGTGTTCCTTCCGAGGCATGGACGCGGCCATCGCATTCTGCCGAGCGAGCTGAACCACCGCGCGAACCTCTGGGCGATGAAGCAGCTCGGCGTCGCGTGGATCATCAGTGTCAGCGCGGTGGGTTCGTTGCAGGCGAAATACAAACCCTGCGACATCGTGCTGCCGGACCAGTTCCTTGACCGCACCAAGCGCGACTTCGAGCACACGTTCTTCGGGCGCGGCATCGTGGCGCACATCGCGTTTGCCGATCCGATTTGCGAGGAATTGCGGCAGTTGCTTTTGAAGTCAGCGCGCTCGCTCAAGGCCCGCGCCCACGACGGCGGCACCTACGTGAACATGGAAGGCCCGGCCTTCAGCACGCGCGCCGAGTCGCTCACCAACCACCGCGCCGGCTACGACGTGATCGGCATGACGAACCTCGGCGAGGCCAAGTGCGCGCGCGAGGCCGAGATCGCCTACGCGAACCTCGCGATGATCACCGACTACGATTGCTGGAAGGCCGGCGAGGCGCACGTGACCGTCGAGATGGTCATCGAGAACCTCAAGCGCAACGCCGCGCAGGCCAAGGCCATCATCGCCGACGTGCTGCCGAGGATTCCCAGCGAAGCAAACTGGCCCTGCCACTCAGCACTGCGCAACGCCATCATGACGGAACGCGCGCTCTGGCCGAAGAAGACCGTGAAGGAACTCGAGCCGATCCTGCGAAAGTATCTGTAGCCGTGCCGGCGTGATTACGTCTGCGCCTTGATGCCCTTGAGCCGGTAGGCTACGAGGTCGCCTTCGTGCTTGGTGCTGACGGTTGTCTTGTCGGCCTGCACGAGCTTGAAGACGCGCTGGTAAACCTCGGTGCTGATGAGCACGTCGCCGCCGCGCGCGCCGGAGCAAAAGCGGTTGGCGCGATTGACCGCGTCGCCGATGACGGTGAATTCGAGCCGCTCCTGCGCGCCGATGAACCCATGCAGCACGGTGCCGCAATGCACACCGATGCCGACCTCGACGGTCACATCACCGCGCGCCTTGCGCTTGAGGTTGAGTTCCTTGACCGCTTCCTGCATTGCAAGCCCGGCCAGCACAGCCTTTTCGTGTTGTTGCGGATCGGGATCGGGGCTGCCGAAGACGGCGAGAATCGCGTCGCCGAGGAATTTATCAATCGTGCCGTCGTGCTTGAAAATGGGCGCGGAGAGCGCGGGCAGATAATCGTTCACCAAGTCCACCACGTCGCCCGCGTCCATGTTTGCGCTCATGGCGGTGAACCCGCGCATGTCGGAGAAGAGGATGGTGACCTCGGATTTTTCGCCGCCCGGCCGCAGTTTACCGGCGTGGGCCTTTTCGAGCAGCTTCGCCCGGATGCGCGGGGAGAAGTTCATCAGCAGCCGTTCGAGCAGCTTGGCGTTGAACTTCATCTCCTCCTGCATGCGCCTGTTGGCTGTGATCATCGCGGCGTAGTTGGCGATGCTTACGAGCATCCGCAGGTCGTCCTCGTTAAAGGCGCTGTCGCTCGTCGGGTTGTCCACGCAGATGACGCCCTGCGGCTCGCCGTTCCAGAGCAGCGGCACATACATGCCGGACTGGATGGAAAGGCTCGCGATGCTGGCCATCATGTCGCCCTGAAAGCCGCCGCGCGTCCAGATGAAGCCGCGCTTCTCGGTCATCGCGCGCTTTGCGAGCGTCTCGCTCACGGAGGGCTCGCCCTCCGCGATGTAGGCCGCAAGCAGGAGCGTGTCCGTGCCTTTTTGCCTCGTGAGAAACGCGCTGCGCTTGGCCGTGGGAATCGCCGTCAGCGCGTGCTTGACGATGCGCTCAAGGATCGCCTCGAACTTTGTCTCGCCGGTGAACTCGTTCTGCATCTCCATCATCGGCGCGAGGCGGCGGACCATTTCCGCGCCGCCGGCCTCGTTGATGGTGAACACGGAACTTCCCACATCCATCGCCGTGGTGATCTCCATGTCCGGGTCATCGGCCTTCGGCTCTGGCGCGGTGGGGAATTTCATCGCCGGCAGCACAGGAGCGGCGGGCTTGGCCGGTGCGGGGGTGGCGGCGGGCGCGAGTGACGGCTGTGGCGGCGCGGAAAGCGGTGTGGCTCCGCCCGATGGCGGTGGCGGCGCGCGCAGGATGCCGGGACTGGCTGCCGGTGGCGGCACGAAGGGCTTCTTTGCCGCCGGCGGCGCGGCGGGCTGCGGCGCGGGCGCGGGTGTGGAAACCGCGGGCGCGCTTGCGGGCAATTCAATCACGAGCGTCGTGTCGCCGAGCTGCACGTTCGAACCGTTTGGGACTTGCTGCCGGCCGTGGCCCTTGATTTCTGCGTCGTTAAGCCGCGTGCCGCCGGAGCTGCCAATGTCCTCGATCCAGTAATTTTCGCCGTCGAAGGAAAACTTCGCGTGCCGTCGCGAGACATTCAGGTCGGGATACAAATCAAGGTCCGGCGGGACGCCGTCCTTGGGCCGGCCGACGACGATTTCAGGCTTGCTGAACTCGCGCACTTGTTCCTTGCCCGAATGGACAACTTTGATGCGAAAGATGAAGTGGCCGTCGGCGGACATGCGTGCTGCCGAAGCTAAACACGCCGCAACGGAGCGTCAATGCCGCGCGTGCTGTGCGCGCTATTTCTTGAACGGCGATTTCGGCACGCTTTTGACCAGCGCGCGCGCCTGTTCGGCCGTCGTGACGTCGCGGTCGAGCGGGATGAGCCGCCAGAGTTCGGGAAACTCGTAGCTCTCGCCTGGCTTGAGTTTCACTTCGGGACTCAGCGGTTCAAGCTCGGCGCGATGGTCAAAATAAAGTTCCACCGAGTTGCCGCCATCCGTGTAATCGCCCTGCGCGTAGTGCGGGAAATACTTCACAAACAGCAGCCGCCCGCGCGCGTAGGCGATCCAGCCCGCGTCGCTGTCCGCACCGAGCTTCGCGCGATCGCCGGCGCACGCGGACACGAGGAGGCCATCGAGCAGTTTCACGTTTGTGTGCACGGGCCTGTCGCCGTCGTAAAAGAGCCGGCCTTCAAACTCGCGCCGCAAACTCCAGCCCACCGGGAAGCGGCTGCGCGGGTTCAGCGGGAAGAACGCGAAGCCGCCGCCATTGCAGAGCGTGCGGTCCCAAAGGCAGAACGACAGCTCGCGATCCACCGTCATGTTGCGCACGCGCTGCGTGAGGCCGAGTTCGCCCGTGTCGGGGTCGAGCGTGATTTCCTTTTCGAGCTGCACGCCGGTCACCGTGTCCGCCGGGCTGGTCACGCGCACGGTGTAATCGCGCACGATGCTCGCGGTGTGCGGCGCAGCCCAGAGGGCGTCGTGCTGCGGGATGCGCGGCGCGCGCAGTTCCGGCCCGATGTCGAGTTGATAGCCGCCGAAGTTGGGCGCGTTCGTGGAGGTGGCGAGCGTCTGGCCGAACGCGTTCGTGTTTTCCCAGAGAATGTTTTCGCCATGCACGCTGTAATGGACGATCCGCCCGCCGATGCTCGGGGCCACGATCGCCGTGGCGTCTGCTTCCGGCGCGCGCAGCACGATCGCACCCCACCCATGATAAATCTGTGTTGTGACGCCAAACGGCAAACGCGCCGGTTTGTCCGCGCCTGAAACCGGCGCGGCCAGAAGCAGCGCCGCCGTGAGAAAGCCGAGTGCAGCCCACGGCTGCGGCGATGTTGATGTCTGCGTCGTGTTCACGAGTGCGCGCAGCGTATCGGGCCGGAATTATTCTGAAAGATTTTTAATGTGCCTTTCACGGCCCGTTAATCATAAGCTGGCACATTCACCCGCGAATCACCGCCATGCGCCTACTGGTCATCGAAGACGAAAGAAAGGTCGCCGACTTTGTCGCGCGCGGCCTGCGCGCCGAGCGCTTTGCGGTGGATGTGGCGCCGGACGGCCCGAACGGCCTCGATCTGGCGCAGGCTTATGCTTATGACCTCGTCATCCTCGATCTCATGCTGCCGGGCCTCAGCGGCGCGGAGGTGCTCAAGCGCATCCGCAAGCACAACGCCGAGGTGCCCGTCATCATCCTCACCGCGCGCGACGCGACGACGGAGAAGGTCGCGATGTTCGAGGCGGGCGCGGATGATTACCTGACGAAGCCGTTCGCGTTCGCGGAACTGCTCGTGCGCGTGAAGGCGCTGCTTCGCCGCGGGCCGGTGAACCGCGCGAGCGTGCTGCGCGTCGCCGACCTCGAACTGGACCGTCTTTCGCAACAGGTCAAACGCGCCGGCAAGCGCATCGAGCTGACCTCAAAGGAATACGCGCTGCTCGAATATCTCGTCGCCAACGCGGGCCGCGTGCTCTCGCGCACGATGATTATCGAGCACGTCTGGGACGAAAGCTTCGAGGGTCTCACGAACATCGTGGACGTTTATGTCCGTCACCTCCGCGAGAAAGTGGACGAGCCGCACGAGGCCAAGCTCATCCGCACCATTCGCGGCGTCGGCTATTCAATCAGCGAGGAGGTGCCCGCATGAACACGCGTTCCGTCAGCTTCCAGCTCAGCGCGTGGTATGCCGGCCTGCTCACGGCGGGTGTGATTCTCTTTGGCGCGATCCTCTGGTTTGGCATCAAGCATCACTTGGAAAGCAACGTCCGCGAGACGCAGCTCAAACGCGCGGTCGTGATTGCAGAAACGCTCGTCGCGCGCATCGGCCAGATGGGCGAGGCCGACGTGGTTCATGGTATTCGCGACATCTACGCGCCGGAATTGAACAACCGCTTCGTGCGCATTACACGCCCAGATGGCAGCGTGCTCTACGTTTCGGGCGTTCCGTCCGAACTGACCTTCAATCCCGCGACCGTGCCGAAGATCACAAAGCCGGCGAAGGTGCGCTCCTCGCGCGTGGTGCGCTTCGATGACGGCGAGGAACTGCTTATCGCGACCGTGCCCGTGCCGGAAACGGGCGGCGGGAGCTGGCTCGTCGAAGTGGGCGCGTCGCTTTCGCCGGTGCGGGCCATCCTGCGCGATTGCCTGTTCACCATGCTGCTGGCGTTCCCGGTCATGCTCATCGTGGCCATCGGCGGCGGCTTGTTTCTCGCGCGGCGCGCGTTCACTCCGGTCGAGAAAATCATCCGCAGCGCCGAGGAACTCACGCTTCACAACCTCACCGGACGCCTGCCCGTGCCGCAGACCGGCGACGAACTGGAGCGCCTCTCCACCGCGCTCAACCACATGATCGCGCGCCTCGACGAGGCGTTCCAGCACAACCGGCGCTTTCTTGCGGACGCCTCGCACGAGCTGCGCACGCCGCTGACCATTTTGCGCGGCGAACTGGAGACAATGCTGCAACAGGCGGACGGCGCGCCGGAGTTGCAGGACCGCATCGGCAGCGTGCTCGAGGAAGTCGAGCGGCTCGCAAAAATTGTTGAAGGCCTTTTCGCGCTCTCGCGGCTGGATGCCGGCGAAGCCCAGGCGGAGTCGGTTCGGTTCGATTTGTCGAAACTCGTTGCCACGACCGCGGACCAGATGAGCCTGCTCGCCGAAGACAAGGCCGTGACCGTTACGTGCCACGCCGTTCAACCCGTCGAAGTCGAGGGCGACCGCGCCCGCCTGAAACAAGTCGTCGTGAACCTGCTCGACAACGCCATCAAATACACGCCCAAGGGCGGACGCATCGCGTTGTCGGTCACGGCGGCGGGCGAACGGGCGGTCGTTGAAGTCACGGACACCGGCATCGGCATCCCTGCCTCGGCCGTGCCGCATGTGTTCGACCGTTTCTTCCGCGTGGACAAGGCGCGTTCGCGCTCGATGGGCGACGCCGGGCTGGGCCTTTCCATCGTGAAGGCCATTTGCGCCGCGCACGGCGGGCACGTGACCGTTGAGAGCGTCGAGGGCCGCGGCAGCCGTTTCAAAGTGGAATTGCCCGCCGCACGCGTGAGTCCAGAGGAAAACAAACATGGAATCTGAAAGCAGACCGCAACCTGAATTGTCAACGCCGCCGCGCCGCAACGCGTGGTTTTGGATTTTAATGCTCGCCGTGTTGGCGGTCGGCGGCGTGTTCTTGGTGCCGCGCCTTATGCCGCGCGAAGTGCGCGAGGCGAAACAAGAAGCGAAAGCCGTGGAGAAGATCATTCCCGTCGCGGTCGTGAAGGTGACCCGCGAGGACCTTGCGCAGGAACTCACGGTGGACGCGGAGTTTCGCGCGTATCAGGACGTGGAACTGTTTGCCAAGGAAGCCGGCTATGTGAAGGCGATCAACGTGGACATCGGCGACAAGGTCAATGACAGGCAGGTTCTCGCGGTGCTTGAAATTCCCGAGCTGAAGGAAGAGATCGAGCACGCCGTCGCCGTGCAGCATCACAGCGAGGAAGAGGTGAAGCGCGCCGAGGCCGAGATCACGCGGGCCGACGCCGCCTACACCGAGGCGCATCTCGCCTACCAGCGTCTGCTGGGCGCGAGCAAGGCGCAGCCGGGCCTCATCGCCGAGCAGGAAGTCGAGACCTCGCAGGCCCGCGACCGCACCACCGCGGCGCAGCTTGTGAATACGAAAGCCGGCCTCTCCGCGGCCAAGCAGCAGGTGGTCGTCGCGCAAGCCCTGGTCAACCGCCTCCGCGCCAAGGAAGGTTACGCGACCATCACCGCGCCGTTCGCGGGAGTCATCACCAAGCGCTATGCCGACCAGGGCGACTACGTGCGCGGCGGCACGTCGCCGAGTTCGCAGGGCATGGCCCTCGTGCGCCTCTCGCAGAACCAGCGCCTGCGGCTCACATTTCCCGTTTCCGTTTCATTCGTTGCGCGCGTCAAGCTTAACGATCTGGTGGACGTGGTGGTGAAGTCCGTCGAGCGTTCTTTTCAGGGCAAGGTCTCCCGTTTCGCACGCGAAGTGAACGCCGCCACGCGCTCGATGGATGTGGAGGTGGACGTTGAGAATGCCGACCTCAAGCTCATTCCCGGCATGTATGCGACGGTTGTCATCAAGCTGGACCGCCGCGAAAAGGCGCTTTCGCTTCCGGTTGAAGCCGTCGAGCGTGACAAGAAGAACACGGCCTATGTCGTGCGCCGCGACGGCGTTGTCGAGGAGCACATTGTGCGGATCGGCCTCGAGACAGCGACGAAACTCGAAATGCTTTCCGGCGTGAAGGAGGGCGACATGGTGATGATCGGCAGCCGCACGCAGGTGAAGCCCGGTCAGAAAGTTGAACCAAAGCCCATGAAGCTGGCCGACACCGAATGACCCGCGCATGAAAATCCCGCTGACTCCTGAACTGCTCGAAGCCCTGCGGCGCACCGACACATGCACCGTGTCCAACGCCATCGAGTCCTTTGATGTGCGTCTGCGCAACGAGGGTTTCACTGACGGCTCCATCCGCTGTCTTTTCCCGGAGCGCCGGCCGATGGTCGGCCACGCCGTGACGTTGAAAGTGCGCTGTTCCTCGCCGCCGCCGCAGGGGCATGGTTACTTCGACCGCACGGACTGGTGGGACTACCTGCTCACCATCCCCGCGCCGCGCGTCCTCGTGGTGCAGGATGTGGATTCGCAGCCCGGCACAGGGTCGTTCCTCGGTGAAGTTCACGCGAACATCCTCCTCGCTCTGGGCTGCGTCGGCGTCGTCACGAACGGCGCGGTGCGCGACGTGCCGGTGGTCGAGTCCACGCCGTTCCAGCTCTTCGCCGTCAGCCTTGCGGTTTCGCACTCTTACTCGCACATCGTGGACTTTGGAATTCCGGTTGAAGTTGGCGGGCTGAAGGTGAATCCGGGCGACCTGTTGCATGGTGACGTGCACGGCGTGCTCTCCGTGCCGAATGAACTTTTGTCCAAGTTGCCTGCCACCGCAGCGAAGATCGAGGAAGGCGAGCGGAAACTCATCGCGCTCTGCCGCTCGGCGGACTTCTCGATTGAAAAACTCCGCGCCGCGGTCAAGGCCATGAAAGACTGACGCACCATGTCCCGCTTCGCCCTTCGCTATCCTTACTTCATCATCGTCATCTGCCTGATCACGTGCGTGCTTGGCGTGACGAGCGTGGTGCGGATGCCGGTGGATTTGTTTCCGCCGATCAAGATTCCAGTCGTGGTGGTTGCGACGTTTTACTCCGGCATGCCGCCGGAGGAAATCGAGGGCGCAATCACGTCGCGGTTCGAGCGGTTCTTCACGCTGGCGAGCGGCATTGACCACATCGAGTCGCGCTCGCTGCCGAGCGTGAGCCTCATCAAGATTTATTTTCAGCCCGGTGTGAGCGCGGATTCCGCAGTAGCGAGCATCGCGAACCTCGCCGCGGCGAACATGCGCCGCATGCCTCCGGGCACGCTGCCGCCCGTGGTGCTCAAGTTCGACGCGTCGAATCTCCCCGTCTGCCTCGTCACACTCAAGGGGCAGGGCCTCGATGAAACAAAGCTCCGCGACATCGCCTACTACAGCGTCCGCAACCAGGTCGCGCGCGTGCCGGGCGCGTCCATCCCGCAGCCCTTCGGCGGCAAGGTGCGGCAGATCATGGTCTATGTGGACCCCATCAAGCTCGAGGCACACCAATTGAGCGTGATGGATGTTGTGCGCGCGGTGAACGACTCGAACCTCATCCTGCCGTCCGGCGACGTGCGCATTGGGCCGTTTGACTACAACCTTTACTCGAACAACCAGCTTGAAACCGTTGACGACATCAACCACGTCCCGCTCAAGACCGTGGAGGGCGCTTCCGTGCTCGTCGCGGATGTCGGCGCCGCGAAGGATGCCGCGCAGATCCAATACAACATTGTCCGCGTGGACGGCCAGCGCTCGGTCTATGTGCCCGTGCTCAAACAGGGAGGCGATTCGAGCACCATCGCCATCGTCAGCGGCGTCAAGGGCGTCATCAAGGACCTGCTCGATGTGCCGAAGGAACTGGTGACGAATCT
Source organism: uncultured Verrucomicrobiota bacterium (assembly GCA_964589935.1). GTDB lineage: Bacteria > Verrucomicrobiota > Verrucomicrobiia > Limisphaerales > VHCN01 > VHCN01. The sequence continues at coordinate 82,299 of CAZPVD010000009.1, forward strand.
TGTCTTCGACCAGTCCGTGTTCGTGAAGAACGCCATCGAGAATCTTCTCCACGAAGGTGCCATCGGTCTCGTGCTCACCGGTCTGATGATCCTTATTTTTCTCGGAAGCCTGCGCGCGACGGCGGGAGTTTTCCTTTCGATTCCGTTCTCCGCGATGGCGACGTTCATCGCGCTTCAAGCCGGCGACAGCACGATCAACGTGATGATCCTCGGCGGCCTCGCGCTTGCGTTTTCGCGGCTGATTGACAACTCCGTCGTGGTGCTTGAAAACATCTTCCGCCACCTTGAAATGGGTGAGTCGCCCGAAGTCGCCGCGGAAAAGGGCGGCCGCGAAGTCGCACTGCCCGTGCTCGCGGCCACGCTCACAACGGTCGTGGTGTTTTTCCCCGTGACGTTCCTTTACGGCGTGAGCCGTTTCCTTTTCACCGCGTTGGCGCTCGCGGTCGCGCTCTCAATGTTTGCGTCCTACTTTGTCGCGATGACGGTTGTGCCGCTGTTCTGCGCGAAGTTCATCAAGCCCGCGCATTCGCACGGCGAGGCCGGGTCCGTCGGCGCGGCGGCGTCGGAGCGGCGCGGCTTCAACGCATGGTTCAATCGCAAGTTCAACGGGATGCTCGACGGCTACGAGCGTTGCCTCGGTCTCGCGTTGTTGCGGCCTGCCGCTACGGTCATCGGGCTGACGGGCGTGTTCATCATCAGCCTCGGCTTGTTCCCGAAACTCGGCACGGCTTACTTTCCGCGCACGGATCCGGGGCAGTTCGTCATCAACATCAAGGCGCCGACCGGCAGCCATCTCGATGGCACCGAGAAGGCCGTGAAGCGGGTGGAGGAAATCGTTCGCGCGGTCGTGTCACGCGAGGACCTGCGCATCGTGGTCGCCAACATCGGCATCACGACGGATTTCTCCGCGCTTTACACGCCGAACTCCGGCCAGCACACCGCGTTCGTTCAGGTGAGCCTTCACGAGAAGCACAAGGTCGGCAGTTACGAATACATGCGGCGCGTGCGCGAGCGCGTGCAGAGCGAGCTGCCGCACGTGAGCGCCTACTTCCAGTCCGGCGGCCTCGTGGACGCGGTCCTCAACCTCGGCCTGCCCGCGCCGCTGGACATTCAGGTGAGCGGGTCAAACCTCGAAAAAACCTACGAGGTCGCATCACAAATCGCGCAGCGCGCCCGCGTGTCGCCCGGCGTCAGCGACGTGCTCGTGCCGCAGGACATTGATTATCCGGCGCTGCGCCTTGAAATTGACCGCGTGCGCGCGAGCGAACTCGGCCTTTCGCAAAAGGAAGTCGTTGGCAACCTCATCACCGCCGTCACGTCCGACCAGATGATCGCGCCGAGCTTCTGGGTGGATCCCAAAACAGGCAACGACTACCTCCTCACGGTGCAATACGCGGAGGAACAGGTGAAAAACCTTGAGGACCTCCGCTCGATCCCGCTTCGCTCGGCAAACCATCCGAAGCCCGCCCGCCTTGACGCCGTGAGCCGCATCACTCACTCGCGCTCGCCCACCGAAGTGGATCACTACCAGTTGCGCCGCGTGATTGACGTATATGTCGCACCCGACGGCGAAGATCTCGGGCAGGTGCTCAAGGACGTGCGCAAGATCATCGCGGACACGCATCTGCCCGACGGCGTGCGCGTGACGGTGCGCGGTTCAGTGCAGGGCATGGAGGCGTCGTTCAAAAGCTTCGGCCTCGGTCTGATTCTCTCGGTGGTGCTGGTTTATCTGATTCTTGTGGCGCAGTTCCGTTCGTTCCTTGATCCATTCCTGATTTTGCTCGCGGTGCCGACCGGGCTGACGGGCGTGCTCGTCACGTTCTGGATCAGCGGCACGACGTTCAACGTCATGTCGCTCATGGGCATCGTGATGATGGTCGGCATCGTCGTGTCCAACAGCATCCTCATCGTTGAATTCACGCACCGGCTGCTCGACGACGGCAAGCCGCTGCGCGAAGCCGTCGCGCTCGCCTGCCGCATCCGTCTGCGTCCGGTGTTGATGACGTCGCTGGCCACGCTCATCGGCCTGATGCCGATGGCGGCGAAGATGGGTGTCGGCGCGGAAGCCTACGCGCCGCTCGCGCTCGCGATCATCGGCGGCCTCGCGTGTTCCGTGGTGCTGACGGTGTTCATCGTGCCGGCGGCGTTTCTGATCGCATATCGCAAGCGCGTCCACATGCCCGCAGCCGCATGAACGGAACTATTTCCATGAGGCCCATCGCACTCTTGCTCTGCCTGCCGCTTGTGTTTGCGGGAATATCTTCGCGCGCGGCGGATGACGCTCAGCCCGTCCTCACGCTGCGGCGCGCGCAGGAACTCGCCATGCAGCGGCATCCGCGAATTTCTGCGGCGGATTTCCGCGCGCTCGCGGCGAAGCAGACCGTTTCTGAAGTGCGCTCGGCATTTTACCCGACGTTTTCAGCGAACTTCACGGCCGTCCGCGATGCCGGAGACAACACGCGCATTGCCGCCGGCTCGCTGAGTGTTTCCTCCGTGCTGGATCGCGCCGCCGCGGGCATCGTGGTGAGCCAGCTCATCACGGACTTCGGACGCACCGCGAACCTGACCGACAGCACGAAGCTCCACGCGCGCGCCGAGGAGCGGAACACCGATGCCACGCGCACGCTGATCCTCGTTCAGGTGAGCAGCGCCTACTTCAGCGTGCTCCAGGCGCAGTCGGTTTTGTCCGTGGCGAAGCAGACCATCGCGACGCGAAAGCTGCTGCTCGATCAGGTCGAGGCGCTCGCGAAGAACCAGCTCAAGTCGGACCTCGACGTGAGCTTTGCGCGCGTTAACCACGAGGATGCCCTGCTGCTGGAGGCAAAGGCTGTCAATGATTTGAAAGCCTCGTTTGCCGGCCTCTCCACGCTGCTCGGTGACCCGCAGCCGCGCGAGTATCAGCTTGCCGAGGAAATCATGCCACCCGCGCTCGATGCCGACACGGCGAAGCTCGTCGAGCAGGCTCTGCGCGACCGTCCCGAGCTGGCGCGCCTGCGGTTGGAGCGCGACTCCGCGCAGAAATTCGCCCGCGCGGAGAAAGGGCTGGATTACCCGACCGTCAGCGCACTCGCCGCAGTCGGTGTCGTGCCTGTCCGCGACAACCGCCTGAACGACAATTACGCCGTTGCCGGCGTGAACCTCAGCCTTCCGCTCTTCAGTGGCGGCCTTTACAAGGCGCGGCAGGAAGAGGCCGGGTTGCGCGCGAAAGCCGCCGACCAGTCGTTGCTGGACGCCGAGAACGACATCATCCGCGAAGTGCGCGTGGCGCGGCTCAATGTGGATTACACGGCCGAGCGCGTCACACTCACGGCCAAGCTGCTCGAGCACGCTTCACGGGCGCTCAATCTGGCGGATGCGCGCTACCAGCGCGGCCTCAGTTCGATCGTCGAACTCAGTCAGGCGCAGTTGAACAAAACCGCCGCCGAAATCGCCCAAGCCACGGCGAAATACGACTACCTCATCCAGCGCGCCGTGCTCAATTACCAGACCGGTTCGTTGAAGTGAAAGGGAGGAAATGCCTCGTCAACCGGGTCTTTGCCGCGACTTGCACGCGAAATGCTTCCTCGGAATTGCGACGCGGAGCCGCCCGTGTGGACGGCAGGCCAGATGCCCTGCCTGATTGCGTTCCTGCCGGTTTGACGTAGTATTTGCACACGGCTCTGGCCGCTCGATTGGGCCAGAGCCGGAATTCCTTAAACCGACCGGGCCTGTGAAACTAAAATCCTCCGAGGCGTTTCAACCGGGCCGGGTTTGCAAATCACGAGGTTGCCATGACGGAGTTTCTTGAACGTCTCTTCTCCGGCGAAGGTTTCATGCCACACGGTCACTGCTACCGGTGGTCGTCCGAATTGATCTGGCTTCATGTCGTCTCCGACAGCCTGATCGCGCTGGCCTACTATTCGATTCCGCTGACGCTGGTGTATTTTGTGCGCAAGCGCCGGGACCTGCCGTATCCGTGGATGTTCCTCATGTTCGGCGGCTTCATCATCGCGTGCGGCACCACGCACCTGATGGAAATTTGGTCCATCTGGCACAGCACCTACTGGCTCTCCGGCGCGGTCAAGGCCGTGACCGCCGCCCTGTCCATCGTCACCGCGATCCTGCTGGTCAAGCTCGTGCCGGAGGCGTTCGCGTTGCGCGGCCCCGCCGAACTCGAAAAATTGAACGCGGAACTGGAGCGTGAAATTGCCGAGCGCAAGAAGGCCGAGGAAGCCCTCCGCAGCGCCCACGACGGACTCGAAGCACGCGTCCGCGAACGCACCGACGAACTGGCCCGCGTGAACATCGCTCTCGAAGGCGAGATCGCCGAGCGCCGCCGCGGCGAGGAACGATTCAGGCTCGCCGTCGAGGCTTCCCCCAACGGCATCGTGATGGCGAACCGCGAGGGCCGCATCGTGCTCATCAACTCGCAGGCGGAGAAAATGTTTGGATACGCGCACAGCGAGCTGGTCGGGCAGTCCATCGAGGCGCTCGTGCCCGCGCGGTTTCGCGGCGGGCATCCCGGTCACCGGGCGGAGTTTTTCTCGACGCCCGCGTCGCGGCCGATGGGGGCCGGGCGTGATCTGTTTGCACTGCGCAAGGACGGCACGGAATTTCCCGTGGAAATTGGCCTGAATCCGATTGAAACCGAGGAGGGCGTGATGGCCTTGAGCACCATCGTGGACATCACGGAACGCCAGCAGGCGGAGCAGGCCCGCCGCCGCCTCGCGGCCATTGTCGAGTCCTCGATGGATGCCATCGTCAGCAAAGACCTCAATGGCAAGATCACGAGTTGGAACCAGTCTGCGGAGCGATTGTTCGGTTACACAGCCGGAGAAATTGTCGGCCAGCCGATCACGGTGTTGATTCCGCCCGAGCAGAAGGAGGAGGAAACTAAAATCCTTCAGCGCGTCCGTGCCGGTGAGCGGATTCAATCTTACGAGACGCTGCGACGGCGCAAGGACGGCTCGCTCGTGAACGTGTCGTTGACGGTGTCGCCCATCAAGGATGACCGCGGCGCAATCGTCGGCGCGTCAAAAATCGCGCGCGACATCACCGAACGCAAGCTTGCCGAGGAACGCATCCGCGCCTCCCTGCGCGAGAAGGACGTGATGCTTCAGGAAATTCATCATCGCGTGAAGAACAACCTTCAGGTCGTGTCCAGCCTTCTCAACCTTCAGTCCATGAACATGAAAAACCCGGAGGCGCTGACGGCGCTGGCGGAGAGCCGTTCGCGTGTGCAGACGATGGCGCTCGTCCACGAGAAACTTTACCAGTCCCGCAACCTGTCCGAGCTGGACTTCGCCGAATTCGCGCGAAGCCTCACGGCGAATCTTCTTCGCGCGTTTGGCTTCCGCCCGGATGCCGTCGGCCTGCGGGTGGAAATGGAGCACGTGTTGCTCGACATCAACCGTGCCATCCCGTGCGCGCTCATCCTCAACGAGCTTGTTTCCAATGCCTTCAAATACGCCTTTCCCGCAGGCCGCCGCGGCGAGGTTTGGGTGCGGCTGGAGCGGACGCCCAAGGACGAGCTTCGCCTCGTCGTGGGCGACAACGGCGTGGGACTGCCCAAGGGCTTCGATCCGGCGCAGGCGCAATCGCTCGGATTGCAACTCGTGCAGACGCTCGTCCGGCAGTTGTCGGGCGCGATAAATGTCAATTCGACGAACGGCACGGAGTATGCAATAACTTTTAATGGTGCGAAAACAACCACCGCCGGGCCATCGCTATGAACAAACCCCGCATCCTCGTTGTGGAAGACGAAGGCATCATCGCCAAGGACATTCAGGTGACGCTTGAAGCGATGGGCTACGAGGTTCCCGCGACCGCCACGACGGCCGACGAGGCTTTTGAAAAGGCCGCCGAGCTTATGCCCGACCTCGTCTTGATGGACATCGTGCTGCCCGGCGGCACCGACGGAGTCACGGCAGCCGAGCGGATGCGCGGGAAGCTCAACATCCCGGTCATCTACCTCACGGCCCATTCCGACAGCGCGACCTTCCAGAAGGCCAAGCTCACCGAGCCGTATGGCTACATCGTCAAGCCCGTCGTCGAGCGCGAGCTTCGCATCGGCATCGAGATGGCCATGCACCGGCATCGCATGGACCAGCATCGCGCCGAGCTTGAACGCTGGTTTGCCAGCACGCTCGGCTGCATCGGCGAGGCCGTCATCGCCGCCGACCGTCAGGGCCACGTGCGCTTCATGAACACGCAGGCCGAGGAACTCACCGGCTGGAGTCTCGCCGACGCCACCGGCCGCCACATCGAGGAAGTCATTATTTTGTCGGACGAAAAAGAAGCCACGCGCTCGGTCGGACTTTTCAGCGAGACTCTTCAGAAGGGCCTCCTCGTCCAGTGGGCGAGCAACGCATGGCTTTATCCGCGCCGCGGGCCGAGCATGCCCGTGGATTACACCGCCGCGCGCATCCGCCAGGATGACGGCGTCGTTGCCGGCGTGGTGGTCATCTTCCGCGACATCACCTCGCGACGGCAACTGGAGGACGAACGCGAGCGCCTCATCGGTGAACTGCGTTCGGCTCTGCAAAACGTCAAGACCTTGCGCGGCCTGCTGCCTGTCTGCGCCTCCTGCAAACGCATCCGCGACGACGACGGCTACTGGGAACAGGTGGACGACTACGTCTCCAACCACACCTTCGCGCAGGTTTCCCACGGCATCTGCCCCGACTGCCTGCGCACACTCTACCCCGACATGGCCGAGGAAATCCTCAGCCTCACCGGCGAGGGACACTCCGAACCGCAGCCTTCCGTCCAAGTGGATGGCACTGCCGGGAAATAATTCCAGCCGGCGCTCACTGCTGTTTCTTTTTTGCCGGCAATGGCTCGTGCGCCTGCTTGCCGGCTTTCCAGATGTCCGGCTCGACGGTGTTCTTCTGCGGCACGCCGGGCGTGCTGCGTCCCTCGGCAACATATTTTTCCAGCAGCTTCGTCAAGCGCTCGACGACTTCGGGATTTTTGTCCTGCACGTTGTTTTTCTCACCGATGTCGTAGCGTAAATCGTAAAGCTGCACGAGAGGCAGCCTGCTCGTGTCTGCCACACCGGGACGCGGCGCGCTCCAGCCGCCGGAGCCCGGGCAGAGTTCAAATTTCCACGTGCCTTGCCGGATTGAGAACGAGCCGTTGATCGAATGATGCACGACGGCTTCGCGCAGCGGCTTGGTGTCCTTGCCGAGCAGCGCGGGTAGGATGCTCACGCTGTCTTCGCCCGCGTTGTCGGGCAGTTTCACGCCGAGGATGTCCGCAACCGTCGCCATGAGGTCGGTGAGGCAGATGAGCTGGTCGCTGCGCGAGTGCGGCGCAACGTGCCCCGGCCAGCGCGCGATGAACGGAATGCGATGTCCGCCGTCGAAAATGTCCGCCTTGTGCCCGCGAAAGGCGTGGCTCGGATTGTGTCCCTTCGCCAGCAGCGCCGGGAAGTCGGCGTTGGGCGAGCAGCCGTTGTCGCTGGTGAAGATGAGCAGGGTGTTCTCAGAAAGGCCCGAGTTGTCGAGCGCCGCCATCACTTCGCCGAGCGTCGCGTCCACTTGCATCACGAAGTCAGCGTAAGGGTTGATGCCGCTTTTGCCCTGCCATTCCTTCGTCGGCAGGATCGGCGTGTGCGGCGCGTTGAGCGGCAGATAGAGGAAGAACGGTTTGCCGGCCTTCGCGTCCGCGGCGCGTTGCGAAATGTATTCGACGGCCTTGCGCGTGAGCGTCGGCAGCACATCCATCGCCTCGAACTCCGGCGCGGCCGGGCCTTCGCGTGTGAAGCCGGTCGGCTTGCCGAGCATCATGGAAAACTTTTTGTCCACGGTCGGCGCAACGGTGACGCGGTCATTTTCGATGAACGTGTAGGGCACCATGTCGAGCGACGCGCTGATGCCGAAGTAATAATCGAAGCCGACGCTCGTCGGGCCATTGGCGATGCGCTGCATATAATCCACGTTCTTCACCTGCGCGGGCGTCTCGATGTTGAGTTCGCTCACGTCTTTGCCGGGCAACTTCACCCAGTCCATGCCGAGGTGCCATTTGCCGATGGCGCCGGTGTGATAGCCGTGTTGCTTGAGCAGCGATGCGACCGTGAGGCGGCCCGGTTCGATGAGGCGCGGGCTGAGGCCGCCGAGCACGCCGGACTGCAGGCGCGAGCGCCAGTTGTAACGGCCCGTCATGATGCCGTAGCGCGTCGGCGAACAGACGGAGGAACTGGAATGTGCGTCGTGAAAGATCATTCCCTGCGCGGCGAGCCGGTCCATGTTCGGCGTCGCAATTTTTCCGTCGGGATTGAGCGCCTTCACGTCGCCGTAGCCGAGGTCGTCGCAGAGGACATAAACAATGTTGGGCTTGGACGCCGCGTGGAGGGCAGGGGAGGCGAAAGCCAGCAATGACGTGGCGACCAGAAGGGATTTCAAGACGGTGTTTTTCATGGTGCGAGGCGGCAGCCTAGCAACCATGCAGTCGGATGTCCACTTGCAGTCCCGACGGCTGGCGGTTGTGCGCCGAGACGGTGCCCTGGCACGCCTCGACGCACGTCTTCACGATCGCGAGACCGAGGCCGATGCCGCCCGTGTCGCGGCTGCGCGACGCCTCAAGACGGTAAAACGGATCGAAGATTTGTCGCAGCGCCTTGTCCGGCACGCCGGGACCGCTGTCCGAAACACTGAAAACAATATCCTCGCCCTCGCGTCGCGCGGTGATTGCAATCGGCCCGGCCTTCGTGCCGGCGTAGCGGACGGCATTGCGCACGAGGTTCGCAACGCCGCGCGCGAGCAGCTCCGGGTCGGCCATCGCGCGCAACGACGGATCCACTTGCACGTGGACATTTGGCATTTCGTTCGCCTCGCGGTTCACGACGCGTCGCGCGAGCTCGGCGAGTTCGACGGGCCGCAGCCGCGTTTCCTTGGGCTTGAGGCTGGCCTTTGAAAACGCGAGCAACTCGTGCACGAGCGAGGACATCTCCTGGATTTCCTCGCGCAGTTGCTCGACATGCGCGTGCTGCGATTCGCCGGCGCGTTCCTCAAGAATGCCGAGCGCCATCTGGATGCGCGCGATGGGCGCGCACAGCTCGTGCGCCACGTCGCCGAGGAAGCGCTTCTGCCCCTTGACCTGCGCGTCGAGGCGCGCGGCCATCCGGTTGATGGACTGGCCGAGGTCACCCAACTCGTCGCGGCGTGTGTCATCCACCCGGCCGTCGAACTGCCCGTCCGCAATCTCATGCGCGGCGGATTGCGCGCGGCGGACTGTTCTCGTGATGCCGCGCACAAACGGAAGCCAGAACAGCGCGGACACGAGCGCCGCACCACCGCCGAGAATCAGCCACGGCTTCGGATCGAACAGCAGCCCGCCGACTCGAATCGAATCCGACGCGATGAGCAGCGCGACCGGCTGGCGCGAGCCGGGACCCGCAAGCACCGGCACGCGCAGGCCGATCCAGTAGCGCACGGGGTTCGTGGAGCGCACGACAAACTTCGGATAATGCAAGCGGGGTGGAACGCCTTGATCCTTGCCCTCGCCTCCGCGCGGCGGGCCAAAATCATCCGGGCCGTCCCGGCGCGGCGGACGGTCTTCATCGAATGGCGGTCCTCCGCCACGACGAGGCGGCGGACCGTCGCGGAAATCGGGAGAGCCATCAAACTGCGGACGTTTTCGTTCCTCCGGCGGTGGGCCATTGGGTCCAGGCGGCGCGCCGGCGGGGCGCTTGTTGATTTCTTTTTCCACTTCTTCCGGCAGCGCACAGCGCGTGCCCGCGATCTGCGCGCCATCCGGGCGATACATCAGGAAATCCGCGCCATACCGCGCGCTGTAGCGCGCGAGCAACCGCTCCCAGTCCTCGGGTGGCGAGGCGCGCAGTTCGGTCACGAGGACTTCGGTGAGCGCCTCGATTCGGTCCTGCGCGGCGCCGAGCAGGATTGAACTGAAGCCCAGCCGGAACTGCTGCGCGACAAAGACCCAGCCCAGCACGACAAGAAGCAGCAGGTTCAAAAAAAACCAACCGAGTATTTTTGCGAAGAGCGGAAAGCGTGGCTTCATGCGTCGTCGGGATTGATGAGCATGTAGCCCGCGCTGCGGAGCGTGCGGATGAAGCGCGGGTTCTTCGGCTCGTCGCCGAGCTTCTTGCGCAACGCGGAGATGTGAACGTCAATCGAGCGGTCGAACACGTCGTAGTTCCGGTCGCGCACCTCGTCGAGCAACTGCTCGCGCGTCCGCACGCGACCGCGCGCGCGGGCGAGCGAGAGCAGCAGGTCGAACTCAACCGGCGTGAGGTTCAGCGGCTGGTCACCAAGCACGGCTGTGCGCGTGTTTGGGTTGACGCGCAGCGGGCCGACGACGGCCTCGGGTTCGCCACCGTCGCTGGGAGAATCTTTTGTCGCCGCGGTGAGCGTCGAGCGGCGCGTGACAGCGCGCAGGCGCGCGAGCAGTTCGCGCGTGGAAAAAGTTTTCGGCAGATAATCGTCCGCGCCGATTTCGAGGCCGACGATGCGGTCGGCCTCCTCGCCGCGGCCGGTGAGCATGAGCACGGGCACGTCGGACTTGTGGCGGATTTGCTTGAGCGCCTCGAAGCCGTCGAGGCCGGGCATCATTACGTCGAGGATGATCGCGTGCCACGGCTCGGAGGTCGCGCGCGCGACGCCGTCCGCGCCGGTGTGGACCATCTCGACGGCGTAGCCGAGCGGCGTGAGATAATCTCGGATGAGCCGGCAGAGTTTTTTGTCGTCGTCCACGACGAGGATGCGCGTGGACGCCTGTGGCGTTGCAGCGGCGGACGGAGAGGAAAGTTGTCGTGGCGCGGACATTGGATTTTCGTGGGCGATCTTCGCAGAATCGGGCGCGTTTGGGAACACCGGCTTCGCCGCCGCTTCGGGCGCGGGCGGCTTGCGGTTTCTTTTTCCAACCGTGAAGAGCGAGTGCAGGTTCATGGGCGGAGCCGTCGGGCGAGTTTTCGCGCACTGGAATTCTTCAGCATGGCCGCAATGTAACGACTCGCGACGGGCGGCAGGCCAGAACATTTACCTCTGCTTAACAATTTCTTCCGCCCTCGAAATAATCTCTTAACAGGCGCGGCGTTGAATGTGGCCATGAAAGCTGAATTCAATTCTTCAAGCCGCCGCTGGCTGGTGGTGGATGACGAGCTCATAATCGCGGAAATGACGGCCCAGCTTCTGCGCCGTCTGAACCGTTCGGTGGAGGTGGTGCCCTTCAGCAACCCCGTGGAAGCATTGCGCGCCTTCGAGGCGGATCCCGAGTCGGTCGAGATGGTGCTTACCGACTGCAACATGCCGGAGCTGGACGGCATCAAATTGACCCGCCTCATCCGGTCGCGCGGGCTGGGCACGAAGGTCGTTCTCATGAGCGCCGATTTTCCCGACTTGACCACGGATGAAATGCGATGGCTTGGATTTTCTGCTGCGCTGGCGAAACCCTTTTCACTCGCCGACATTGAAACAGTTCTCCGGTCGGTGCTTTCTTTGGCGCCTCAACCCGACTTCGTGACGGACGGACGTCTTCAACTTCAATCCGCATAAATTTTTCATGCGCCTTGCACCTTTTTTATTTCCGAATCGGCCTGTAGCGCTGGTCGTGCTGTTCGGGATGACGTTCACCGCCGCGGCGCAGACCACTGACCCGCGCGTCGCTTCGTGGCTCACCACTTACTCCGGCAAATACGCGCGCATCTACGGGACCGACGCCGACAAGACTTCCGGCGCGGCCGTCACCACATGGAGCAACGGCACGCAGACGCAGTCGTTGCCCGCCTACTGCGGCATCCAGGAGGTTTCGTATTCGACGGACTGGGTTTATTTCCGCTCAACGGGACTCGGCAGCCACGTCATGGGGCCGTGGTATCTGAACGCCGGCCGCACGACTATTTTTCCGAACCTGCCGAAAAACACGGCGACGTTCTACCGCATCCCGCGAAATCCAACCGTGCCTGTGACAAAGACGCTCACGGGCCTCGGTGCCATCGGCTATTTCGTGGACGGCGTGGCGATGTTCGACAGCCGCGATGGTTATGTTTGGACAGGCACCACCGAGTCCGGCATGGGCACCGGCTACTGGAATCGCGATGCTTACGTGAACGAAAGCATCACGTTCGATCCTGGCTACGCGCATCAGGAGAACACCGGCACGCATCATTATCACGCGAACCCCATCGCGTTGCGCTACCTGCTTGGCGACAACGTCACGTTCAACTCTTCGACGAAGACTTACTCCGAGAATGCCGCCGCGCCGACGAAGCACTCGCCCGTTCTCGGCTGGGTGCGCGACGGTTATCCAGTCTATGGGCCTTACGGCTACGCGAGCGCGATGAACTCCAACAGCGGCGTGCGGCGCATGGTCAGCGGTTACGTTGTGCGCAATGGCCAGAACGGCACGCAAAACCTCACCACCGCCGGGCGCACGACGATTCCGCAATGGGCCGTGCGCGCTTACAGCGTGTCCGCCAGCCAAAGCGGGCCGAGTGTCTCGACCACGTATCCGCTCGGTCGCTACATGGAGGACAACGATTACCTCGGCGACCTCGGCAAGACGCAGGGCACGGACTTCGACCTCGACGAATATAACGGCCGCTTTTGCGTGACGCCGGAATTTCCCGGCGGCACTTACGCTTACTTCGTCGCCATCAACGCCAGCGGCATTCCTGTGTTTCCCTACAACATCGGCCGCGCCTTTTACGGCAACCCCACCGGCGCGATGGTCGCCTCGCTCACCGAAACAGTGACGACGAATTTTGTTGGCGGTGCAAGCTCGCCCCTCACGGTCAATTCAACCGCAGTCAGCGGCGGCACGGTCACGCTTGTATGGAGTTCTGTTGAAGGCGGCAGCTACCGCGTTGAATCCGCCTCGGCGCTCACGAACTGGACAACGAAGGTTGCGAGCGTCAGCGCGGCGACCAACGCCGTCGCAACGCAATCCGCCACGAGCACGAGCGGCACGAAAGAATTCTACCGCGTCGCCCTTACCGCCGTCGCCAGCTATGACACCGCAGGCAGCGGCGGTGGCGGTGGCGGCGGCGGCACGAGCGCCGTTGCGCCGGGAGGCAGCGCGAGCCGCGGCACATCAGTCACGGTGACCATCACGCTTCCGACTTCGCCGCCGCAGCCACCGGCGAATCTCGTGCCGACCAGCGTCACGCTTGCGGGCACGATCACCGGCACCGCCATTTCGCGACCGAGCGCCGGCACGGTGCAGGCCACCTTTGTGATCCCTTCGAATGCGTCCACTGGCGCGCAAAACGTCGTGGTCGTGTTCAGCCCCGCGCCGACCTACACGCTGACGGGAGGCTTCACGATCAATTGATCCGCCGCCGAAGCCGCGCCCCAATGAAACCAATTTCAAATCACAAGCAACGGTTTGCGCGGGCGCGCGCCGCCGGAGCGCTGTGTGCGGGGCTTTTCTTCGTCGCGGTCAATACGAGTGTTGCAGTTACGCTGAATGTCCGCGTCGCTGCCCGCTTCAACGACGCGCCACTCGTGCTTGATTCACTCGTTAACACGACCGCGGCGGGACAGGCCGTTTCCGTGACGCGGTTGGATTTTCTGTTGTCAAACTTTGCCCTGCATGAAGCCGGCGGCGGTTGGACGGAGCGCACCAACACGTTTGCCTATGTCAGCGTGCGCGAGGGGCGGACGACGTTTTCCGTGGAGAATGTTCCAGCGGGAAGTTACGACCGCATCCGTTTTCACGTCGGGCTAGAACCCGCGATCAATCACAGCGACCCCGCGAAGTTTCCCGCCGCGCATCCGCTCAACGCCGTCTTGAACGGCCTGCATTGGAATTGGCAGGGTGGCTACGTGTTTCTCGCGATGGAGGGCCGCTGGCGCCTGCCGGACGGCTCGCTGGGCGGCTACTCTCACCACATCGCGAATGACGCGCGACTGATGACTGTGTCGCTGCCCGTCGCTCTCTCGCTGCCCCGCGATGCCGCGCTCGATCTGGCCTTGCACGTGGATCGCATCTGGAGCGGCAAGTCCGCGATCAAACTCAGCCCTGAAGCCGTCTCGACGCATTCACGCGAAGGCGACGTGCTCGCGGCGCAACTGGCTGAGAACATTCAGGCCGCATTCGCCGTCGGCGTTGCCGAGCCGCGCGTCGCGGGAAAGTCAGACGAGCCATTTGAGTTTCGTCCGCCGCCGCCCCGGTTCGGAAGACCTCCGCCACTTCCGCCACCGTTCGCGCGGGAACGCGAACCGAGCGTTGCGTTGCCCAAAGGCACGACGCCTTATCGCCTGACGTTCGGGCGGCAGTTTCCAATTCCCGATTTGCCGCGCGACAATCCGCTGACGGAGCAAGGCGTCGCGCTCGGGCGACAGTTGTTCAACGATCCGATCCTTTCGATCAACGGCAAGCAATCATGCTCGTCGTGCCATCAAGCGGACGCGGCTTTCACCGACAAGGGTCGCGCCGCGAGCCTCGGTGCCGAGGGACAGGCCGGAACGCGCAACGCGATGCCGCTCTTCAACCTCGCGTGGAACCGCTCGTTTTTCTGGGACGGTCGCGCACGCACGCTGCGCGAGCAGGTGCTCATGCCGATCCAAAATCCCATCGAGATGCACGAATCGCTGACGAACGTGGTAAGAAAGCTTGAAAACTCAGCGTCAAAAAACTCCACAAATTATCCCGCGCTCTTTGCGCGCGCGTTCGGCTCGCAAGAGATCGCGGCCGAGCGCATCGCAATGGCGCTGGAGCAATTTCTCGTCACGCTCGTCAGCGACGATTCCAGGTTCGACCGCGTGATGCAGGGACGCGAGCAGCCGAGCGAGGATGAGCGTCGCGGCTTCGAGCTGTTCAACACCGAATTCGATCCGCGGCGAGGCTTGTTTGGCGCGGATTGTTTTCACTGTCACGGCGGACCGTTCTTCACCAACCACCGTTTCGCCAACAACGGCCTCGATGCGGAGCCGCGCGACACGGGCCGGCTTGAAGTGACCAAGAATGAGCATGACCGTGGGCTGTTCGCCGTGCCGTCATTGCGCAACGTGGCGTTGACCGCGCCCTATATGCACGACGGACGCTTCAAGACGCTCGAAGAAGTCGTCGAGCACTACAGCACCGGTGTGCGGCGCAGCGCGACGCTCGACCCGAACCTCGCGAAGCATCCCGTGCAGGGTCTCCAGCTTTCCGTGGAGGACAAGCGCGCTCTCATGGCGTTCTTGCGCATGCTCACGGACGAATCGCTGTCGCAACGCAACATGGCGAAGTCCGATCCTGATTTCCGCTCCAGTGGGCGGTAGGCGGGCTGGTGTGAAAGTTGTGTGTCCACCGGCCCGCCTGAACCTTTGATGACAATGCGCAATCAACAAAACAAATCATGAGTGCACCGTTTTACACCGAACCCACACGGCGCTGGATGGTCGTGGACGACGAAGAGACTTACCTGCAAATCATGGTGCTGGTTCTGGAATGTCTTGGCGGCGCCGAAGTCCGCGGGTTCACCTCGCCTCGTGCGGCACTGGAGGCGCTCGCCGAGGCGCCGGGTGAATTTGAACTCATCGTGACCGACCGTCGAATGCCGGAGATTGACGGCCTCGAATTCGCGCAGCTCATCCGCGCGTGGGTGCCGGATGCAAAGGTCATTCTCGCCACAGCGGATTGTTCCGGTCTGTCAGACGAACTAGCGCGGCGGCTCGGCCTTTCTGCGGTCCTGGCAAAACCCTTCAAGCCGGGCGCTCTCGAAACGGCTGTCCGCGCCGCACTCGCGGAGCGGGCCGGAGACGGTTACGCTGCCCGGAACAGCACTCTGGCTTGCGCGGCATAACCGGGACAAATGGGCTAACAGCGACCGAAATCACAATGAACCTCATCAGCAAATCGTGCCCCTCTCTGTCCGCAACCGCACAACGGAACGGCGGCCTCGCGCTCCTCATCGCAACAGCCATCACGGGACTAACTCATTTTGCGGAGGCACACGTCATCGGCGACGCCGCACATGATGGCCGCGAAGCATCTTATGACTTCAACGTGCGCCCGCCGACGCGGGTTCTTCTGCGCGCTCCCGCCGATGGTTCGGTGATTCTTGCCCGAAGCAACGATTCCGATGATGACGGGCGTTCCGCAGGCGCGTGTGGCGCTCCTGCGATCAAGGCCGATGTGATGGCAAAGGCGTTTGCCGCATTCGCGCCGCGCGTGAAGACGCACTACGACGAAAGGTATCTCTTTGTCGAATCCGACGGCTTGCCCACGCACAACATGATGGTGGGCATCCGCAACTGGCAGCAGCAGGTGCCGCTGCCGCAGGCGTATCGCGGTGGGAACGCCTTTCGCCTTCCGCTTGAGCCGGTGCTCGCGGCGAACCCCGTGTTGGCGCGGAACAACCTTTTCCGCGGCGCGATTGCGCTGGCCGTGAACGGTGTGCCGATTTTCAACGCGCTCAATAATCGTGGCGAGGATTCGTTCAAGATCGGCGAACTCGACCAGTGGGGCGGCCACTGCGGGCGCGCGGACGATTATCATTATCACGCTGCGCCGCTCCACTTGCAGGAAGCGGCCGGCGCAGGGCGGCCCATCGCGTTTGCGCTCGACGGTTTTCCGATTTACGGGCTGACCGAGCCGGACGGCGCGCCGGTCGCGAAACTCGACGAACTCAACGGCCACTTCGATAAAATCGGAAACTATCACTACCACGGCACGAAGGAATATCCCTATATCAACGGCGGCCTGCGCGGCGAAGTCACCGTGCGCGACGGTCAGGTGGACCCGCAGCCGCATGCACAGCCGGTTCGCGCGGCGGGCCAACCGTTGCGCGGCGCGGTCATCACAGATTTTTCCTCACCGTCACCGGACCGGCATCGCCTCATCTACGCGCTGAACGGGCGGACGCACACGATTGATTACGCTGTGGCGGACGGAGCAGTTTCGTTCGCATTCGACGGCGGCGCGGGCCAGACGTTTGCGCAAAACACAGAGCAGCGAAGCACGGAGCGGCCGCTCGACCCGTTGTATGTCCGGCCGCAATTTGCCGCGGCAACGGCGGGCACGAATCAGGTTTCCATCACCGTCGAGGGGGAGTTTCGCGTGATTCGAGCGAACGGTTTGCCCGATCACGTGACGGGCCAGTTCCCCGGACGCAACAACCCGAACCGCATTTCGGCGCAGAGCTACGACTTCCGTGTGCCACTCAAGCCGCAAGTCGCTGCGAAAACGACCGCGCTCGGAATGTATCCGTTCGGCGTGGCGGTCAACGGCGTGGTGTTCGACCCCGGCGCGGCGGAGTGGTGGCGCGGCGACCGCGACTGGCAATACGAGCCGCTCTTTCTCGAAGGCAGACTCGGCGCGGACCAGAGCAACGCGCACGTCCAGCCGACCGGTGCGTATCACTATCATGCCATCCCGACGGCGTTGCTTGACAGGCTCACCGGCGGCAGGCCCATGCCCGCGCTCCTCGGCTGGGCGGCGGACGGCTTTCCGATTTACTGCCCGTGGGATTACAGCGACGCGAAGAGCACGAACAGCGTGCTGAAGAAAATGAAATCATCCTACCGCGTGAAACAGGGCGTGCGATCCGGCGGCCCCGGCGGAAAATACGACGGCACGTTCCTCGCCGATTTTCAATACGTCGCCGGCTCGGGCGATCTCGACGAATGCAACGGCCGTTTCGGCATCACACGCGAATTTCCCGAAGGCACGTATCATTACATTCTGACCGAGGACTGGCCGTTCATCCCGCGGTTGTTTCGGGGCACGCCGAGTTCGAGCTTCTTCCGCCACGGTCCGCCGGGCGGACAGCGTTTCGGCGGGCCGGGTGGACCCAAAGGCCCGCCGTCGAAGGGGTTTCCACCGCCGCGTCCGTTCAATCCGTGAGGTCGCGGCTCGTCTGACTTCGGCGAAACAAATCGAACCTTGCCCGTTCACCAGGAGCGGGAGTAAATGTGCCGCGACGCGCGTAGAGCCGCGCACTGTGGAAAGGCGTTCACGCGGGATATGATGGGTTATGGACGACGTGACTCTTCCGAGAGATCCGAATCAGCCGCAGGCCGCGCCTGCGGTTCCCGTTGCGGGCGCGACTCCCGATAGTGCTGGCGGCGAGGGGAGGTCCGGCACGTTTGGGCGCGACCTTTCCGGCGCGACGCTTGGAGATTACCGGCTCGTGCGGAAAATTGCCGAGGGTGGGATGGGCGAAGTTTATGAGGCCATTCAACTCAACCTCGACCGGCGGGTCGCGTTGAAGCTCGTCACCGACCGCTTTGCGTCGCAGTCGCAGTTTCTCGTCCGCTTCGAGCGCGAGGCCAAGGCCGCGGCGGCGCTGAACCATCCGAACATCGTCCAGGTTTATGACTTCGGGAAGGCGGAGGGACTGTTCTACCTCGTGATGGAATTCGTGGACGGCGTGGATTTGGCCGAATACGTGAAGGGCCGCGGAAAACTTTCCGTCACCGAGGCGCTGGGGTTTATCGAGCAGGCGGCCCGTGGCCTGAACGCAGCCGCCGCGCAGGCGATCATCCATCGCGACGTCAAGCCCGCGAATCTCCTGCTCACCAACGACGGCATCGTCAAGGTGTCCGACCTTGGTCTTGCGAAAAAGCTCACCGACGAGTCCGAAGTGACGATGACGAGTGCCTGTCTGGGTTCGCCGCACTTCCTTGCGCCCGAGCAGGCCGCCGACGCGCGCCGCGTGGATCATCGCGCCGACATTTATTCGCTGGGCATCACGCTGTTGTTTCTGCTCACGGGCAAACATCCGTTCGACGGCGGTTCGGCCCTCACTGTGCTGCTCGCGCACGCGCAGAAGCCGCTGCCGACGGGCGCGGAACTCGGCGTGGCTTTGCCGGACGCGGTCGAATCGCTGATCCGCCGAATGTCGGCGAAAAATCCAGAAGATCGCTATCAGGATTACGCCTCGCTGTTCGCCGACGTGGCGCGCGTGAAAGCGGGCTTTGAGCCTGCCGAGAAGTTCGCGGCGACACCCGCTGCAAATCAGCGCCGCCACAAGTTGAAAGTGGCGCTTGCTTCGGTCGCAGGTGTCGCCGTCGCGGGAGCGTTGATTTCGATGTTCTGGCCGAAACCGCCGCTGCCGGCAAACCAGCCACAGCAATCCGCGCCGGTTGATCGTCGATTTGATGGAGGGCAGCCATTCGGGAGGCGTCCGGGCCCGGATCAATTCGATGACCCACCCGGTTTTCAGGGCGGCAAGGAAGGGCCACCGGGACGCAGGCCGATGCGCCTGCCGTTTCCGCCGCCGCCGCAGAAGGAATTCAACCCGCTTCCCGACGGGCCGATTCCGGCCATGATTGCGATGGCCGACCGATACGCCGCGACGAACGCGCAGGAGTGCGTCAAAATCATTGACCGCTACTTTCAAATCCAGCACAAGGCCGCGGGCACACAGTGGGAGGAGGAGATTGACAGGAAGCTGTCGCTCGCGATCGAAGCGCACAAAAAAGCGACGCAAGAGATCATCAACAACCTGCAAGCCCGCATGACGAGATTCCTGCGCGAAAACAAGCCGCAAGATGCCTTCGATGTCTGGCGGGAATTCCCGACACGTCTGCGGACACCTGAAGCCGACCAGCAGATCGGGCAAATCCTCCAGCGCGAGCTGCCTCCAGAGTTCCAGCCGAATTAGCGGATTGACCCACGGAGCGCCTGCCTGCTGGCTTACTTGAGTGACTTCGGCGGTTTTATGGATGGAGGCGGCTCCTTTGCTTTTGCCTGCGCGGCCGTCCATCGCGATTCCCAATCTGCCCACGATGAAGCCCACGCTTCACCAGCGAAATTTTTCCTCGCCGTCGGAAGGAGTTCTTCGAACGCCTTAAGTTCGTGCTGAGAAGTTTTCTTGTCGCCCCACTTCAGCGCGGATTCGAGGAGGTTCAGCCGGTTCTCAGGAAAATCCGGCGCGACTTCGACAGCCTTCGTCAAATACATGCGGGCCTTGCTTCTGCTGCCGACGCTCGCGGGCCAGCCGGGCGCGTCGCGATAGAGCAGGCCGAGGCAGCGATCCGGGCCGGCGTGATCAAAGGCGGCGTCGAGTTCGCGCGTGAGTTTGAACTGCCGCTCCATGTCATCCACGAGCGGCAGAGCGCCAAGCATCTTGGTGCGCGCGAGCTGGCCAAGATTCATTGCTAGATAATAGTGTCCGGCAGCGAGTTTCGGCTCACGGGTAAGGAGCGGACGGCACGCGCCGATGCCCTCGACCGCGAGCGTGGCGCGCTGCGTGTCGTTGGCCGCGAATTCCGCCCGGTCGAAGCACGCTCGTCCAAACTGCCACGCAGCCTCGGCGTTGTTCGTGTCCGCGAGAAAGCGCACGCGCGCCTGCTGGTAGCTTTTTTCGGCAAAGGCGATGAATTGAGCCGGGCCGGCGGGCGTCTGGGTTTGCGCCTGAATTGCAGCAACACCCGCCGCGAGCATGGCCGCGGCCAGCACGCAAAACCGCCTCATTGGCGGGGAATTATGTGTTGCCATGAGATTGTTCATCCCTATAGTGGCCAAGTGCGATTGAATCGGTTACAAGTTTTGCTGGCAATCCTCGTGTTCGCCCTCGTGGCGGGGACGGGTTGCGGCGGCTTTAGCACAAGTCAGTCCGTGTCTCCGGCGATGTTCTTTATACCGGGCCTGCGGATTCAAAACGTCCCCCGTCCACCCGCCCCGATCACACCCGTATCCGCCCCCGCAGGCGAACCGGTTCAGTCCTGATTCAACTTTCAACTATGCGCTTCCCCCTTGCGCTGACGGTCAAAATCGCCCGTCACATCATCAAACACAAACTTCGCAAGACGCCGAAGTTTGCCATGGTTTTGCAGCTCGAACCGTTGCACACGTGCAACCTAACCTGCACCGGCTGCGGACGCATCCGCGAATACTCCACTTCGCTCAAGGACATGGTGCCGTTGGAGCAGTGCCTCGCCGCCGCGCAGGATTGCGATGCGCCGATGGTCTCGATTTGCGGCGGTGAGCCGCTGATTTATCCGAAGATTGAGGAGCTGGTCGCCGGGCTGCGCGAGCAGGGCCGCATTATTTACATCTGCACGAACGCAATGTTCATGCGGAAGAAGATGCGCGACTACATGGCCGCCGTCTTCACGCCGGAGATGGAAGCGAAGCTCCAGCAGCTCGTCGCCGAGAAGCTCGTCACCGAGAAAGAAGCCGAGGCCATCCGCAACGCCGATGCCGCCGCGAAGGCGAAAGTCGTCATCAAGCCCAGCAAGTGGATGTATTGGAATGTCCATGTGGACGGCTTGGAATACACGCACGACCTCATCGTCGAGCGCGAGGGCGTCTTCAAGGAATGCGTCGCCGCCATCAAGATGGCGAAGATTCTCGGTTACCAGACTGCGACGAACACGACCGTTTACAAGGAGACCGACGTGCAGGAGATCGAGGACATGTTCAAGTTCCTCTCCTCGCTCGACGTGGACGGCCACACGATTTCCCCCGGCTACGACTACGACGCCGCGAAGAAGGACATGGTCAAGCGCCTCGGTCGCGACCCGAAGGAATTCTTCCTCACGCGCGACATGACGCGCGCGAAGTTTAAGGACATCGAGAAGTGGGGCAAGGCATTCACCATCTTCGGCACGCCGGTTTATCAGGAGTTCCTCGCCGGCAAACGCGAGCTGACCTGCACCGCGTGGGCCATCCCGACTTACAACGTGAAGGGCTGGAAAGCGCCGTGCTATCTGATGACCGACGGCCATTACCCGACCTACGCCGAGATGCTCGGCACCGTGAAGTGGGAGAAATACGGCGTGGTGGACGGCATCGCGCGCGACTCGCGCTGCGAGCATTGCATGGTCCATTGCGGCTACGATCCCAGCGGGGCGTTGAGCACCAAGCCGCGCGACACGTGGATCAACATGAAATACAACTTTGGCGCGAAGCCGAAGCCGTATGCCGCCAGCGCCGACTTGGAGAAACGCGCGTTCAACGGCGTGACCATCGGCAAAGGCCACCTCGCCGAGGCCAAGGCTGCCATCAACCCCGCCGCCAGCGCGCGCGGTGCCTTTTCCCGCAAGGAAGAAGAACACGACCACGCTCCCGCCACAGGCGGCTCGTGCGGCTCTGGTGACACTTCCCAACGCGACGATTTGATCGCGAAAATTCGTGACGCGAAGAAGATTGAAGTGAAGGCCGAGTAGTCAACCTTCACGACGCGGTTTCCCCAAACGAGCAATGAGCAAAACACTGTTTCTTTCACCGCCGTCCTTCGACGGATTCGATGGCGGCGCTGGCGCGCGCTATCAGGCCCGGCGCGAAGTCACGAGCTACTGGTATCCGACCTGGCTCGCGCAACCCGCCGCCCTCGTGCCCGGCAGCAAACTCCTCGATTGCCCGCCGCACCACATTGACATGCCGCAGTGCCTCGCCATCGCGAAGGACTTCGACCACGTCATCATCAACACCAGCACGCCGTCGCTGAAAAACGACTGCAAGGTCGCCGAGGCCATCAAGCAGCAGAAGCCCGCCACCAAGATCGGCTTCGTCGGCGCGCACACGATGGTGCTGCCCGCCGAGACGCTCAAGGCCTCGTGGGCGATTGACTGGGTCGGCCGCAAGGAGTTCGACTTCACCTGCAAGGAGGTCGCCGAGGGCCGTGACCTCGCGACCATTGCCGGCCTTTCCTACAAGGACGCCGACGGCAAGATCAAACACAACCCCGAGCGCGAGATGATCGCGAACATGGACACGCTTCCGTGGGTTGCCGACGTTTACAAGCGCGACCTACAGATCGAGAAGTATTTCATCGGCTACCTCCAGCATCCCTACGTGAGCATGTATACGGGGCGCGGCTGTCCGGCGCAGTGCAGCTTCTGCCTCTGGCCGCAGACCATCGGCGGGCACAAATATCGCGTCCGCTCCGCCGACAACGTCGCCGCCGAGATGGCCTACATGAAGAAAATCTTCCCGCAGGTGAAGGAATTCTTCTTCGATGACGACACCTTCACCGCGAACCTCCCGCGCGCCCGCGAGATCGCGAAGAAACTCGGTCCGCTCGGCGTGAACTGGAGCTGCAACAGCCGCGCCAACCTCGACTACGACACCATCAAGAGTTTCAAGGACAACGGCCTGCGCCTCTTTCTCGTCGGCTACGAGAGCGGCAACGACGAGACCCTCACGCGCATCAAGAAGGGCGTCACCACCGCCGAGATGCGCCGCTTCACCAAGGACTGCCACAAGGCCGGCGTCGTCATCCACGGCACCTTCATCCTCGGCCTGCCTGTTGAGACGCGCGAGACCATCGAGCAGACCATCCGCTTCGCGCAGGAGCTGGACGTCTTCTCCCTGCAGGTCAGCCTCGCCGCGCCGTATCCGGGCACGGAACTTTACGACCAGGCCAAGATGAATGGCTGGTTCACCAAGAAGGACAAGACCGACCTCGTCGAGGGCGACGGCTTCCAGCAGAGCACGCTCGAATATCCCGGCCTGAACAAGGACGAGATTTTCGCGTCACTCGAGGAGTTCTACCACCGCTACTACTTCAACAAGTTCGGCAGGCTCCTCATCCCGCGCGGCCCCTCGTGGCGCATCTTCAAGTCCATGCTCCAAGACAAGGATGTCTTCGTGCGCCGCTGCCGCGAAGGCTTTGAGTTCTTCAAGAGCCTGCGCCAGCGCAACGACGACCTCGCCGCGCAAAAAGCCGCCGCGTAATTCACCACACGCCGAGTTCAGTCAACTGGCGCGTCGCGGTGCCGGTCCAGTCGCGGTTCGCCGCAGGGCTGGCCGGGCTTGGATGTAAAATCCTCCCGAAGCGGACATCCGCGCCGTTCAGCGCGAGCCGCGCGCGTTTCTCGGCAAAATCCCCCACGCCAATCAGCCATTGCGGTTTCAGCGCGGCGACGACGGCGCGCAGGTGTTCATCGCAGGCAGCGAAGAGGCGCGTGGATTCATTGGAGGCGAATTTGTCCGGCGTGAGGTTGCGCCCGCCTTCATCCGTGAAGGCAAGCGGGCAGAAGTTAGCAACGTAGTGTCCGGCGAAGAATTTCTCCGGCGAGCCGAAGCGCTGCGCGAACAGTCCCCACAGGCGGCGCCCGCTGACCTCCGAGCGCGTGCAGGAGAAGCCCTCGACGGGGCGCTTGGGATGCGTGTGTTTTGGTGATGCGACGAGCGTGTAAATGCCCATCCAGTCGCGCACAGCGGCGACCTCGCCGAAGGGCACGCCGGTCTGCGCCATGCCGAACGGGCCGGGATTCATGCCGAGAAAGACGACGCGTTTGCGCGTGCCGCCAAACTTGCGCAGATACTGCTCGTGCGCGGCCCACGCGTAGTCGAGCGGGTTGTAGATGCACGCGACGGGCAGCGCGAACTTCAGTTCGTTCACCGTCTTGGACAGGTGCTTCGCGGCGCGCAGCAGCGCTTCGGTCGGGTCGCTCATTCGCGAAAGCGTAGCGGCGTGGAAGGCTGGCGTCACGCCTCACGCTGTTTCTTTCATCGCGCCGGTTTTGTGCTTAGGATGCGCGCATGATTTCCCGGCGTGCTGCAATGCGATTGCTCGGCGGCGCGGTGTTGTCCTGCGTGACGGCCCGCGCGGTCGCGCCGGCGCTGATCGAGGAAGTCCGCGTGTCGCAAGATGGGAAAGGCTTCGTGCTCGTGCCGTCGGAAAAGCCGTTCACGCCGTGGGGCTTCAACTACGATCATGACGAGAAGGGGCGTCTGATCGAGGATTATTGGGACGCGGAGTGGGAGAAGGTTTCCGAGGACTTCCACGAGATGCGCGACCTCGGCGCGAACGTCGTGCGCGTGCATTTGCAGTTCGGCAGGTTCATGCGCGCCGCCGACACGCCGAATCCTGACGCGCTGCGGCAGCTCGCGCGGCTCGTGAACCTTTGCGAGAAGCTCAACCTCCACCTCGATCTCACCGGCCTCGGCTGCTACCACAAGGCCGACGTGCCCGTGTGGTATGACGCGCTCGACGAGCGCGCGCGGTGGACGGCGCAGGCGAAATTCTGGGAGGCCATCGCGCTGCGCTGCGCGAACAGCCCGGCGATCTTCTGCTACGACCTGATGAACGAGCCGGTCGTCGCCGGCGCGCCGCGCGGGGCAGGGGACTGGCTTGGGCCGCCGTTTGCCGGGAAGCACTTCGTTCAATGCATCACGCTTGACGCCGCCGGACGCGAACCGCATGCCGTCGCGCGCGAATGGATTCGCACGCTTTCCGCAGCCATTCGCAGCCGCGACAAAGCTCACCTCATCACGGTTGGCCTCGTGGACTGGAGCCTTGACCGGCCCGGCCTGCGCAGCGGTTTCGTTCCGGACAAGATCGTTGGCGACCTCGATTTTCTCTGCGTGCATCAATACCCGAACAAGGGCGAAGTCGCGAAGGCGCTCGATACGCTGCGCGGTTTCGTGGTCGGCAAGCCGGTGGTGATCGAGGAGACCTTTCCGCTGCGCTGTTCGATGGGCGAGTTCGGGGAATTTATCAACGGTTCACGCAAACACGCGTCCGGCTGGATTGGCTTCTACTGGGGCGCGACACCGGCGGAATTGCGGAAGTCGAAGGAGATTTCCGCCGCGTTCATGCTGCGCTGGCTGGAGTATTTCGAGAAGCACAAGCCGGCCGTATCCCCGCAGTAAAGCGCTCCAATGTCGAAGATTTTTGCAACACCGCTTGACAAGCCGCGTGCATGTGCGATGAGCAACACGCAACGGCCGGTGCGTTAACCCGGCCGGAAGCATCAGTGAGGTTCGACATGATTCACTTGCCAGCACCGATGCGCGCCATTCGACATTGCGCGCCAGTTCTTCTGTTCCTGTTGATTGCGAACTCCGTGTGCGCGATGGACACGCTCGCCGCGATCAAGCAGCGCGGCGTGCTCAAGTGGGGCGCGGACGCCGAGGGCGGCGCACCGTATGTCTTTCCCGATCCGCAGCGGCCAGAGAAATACACTGGCTTCGAGTTTGACCTCGCCGAGGCGCTTGCCGCGAAGCTTGGCGTGAAGGCGCAGTTGGTGCAGAACAGTTGGGACCAGCTCGTGCCCGCGCTGAACCGCGGCAACTTCGACATCATCCTGAACGGCCTCGAACTGACGCCTGAAAATCAGCGGCAGAACGCGATGACGCGGCCTTACTTTGCCTATTCGCAGCAGATCGTCACGCGCACGGAAGCTGAAGGGCTGCTGAAGCTGGAGGATTTGAAAGGCCGCAAGACCGGCGTGCTGTCGTCGTCCGTTGCGCAACGGCTCGTGGAGAAAATGGGCGGCAGTGACGTGAAGATTTATCCCGGCAACGTCGAGTCGTTCCGCGACTTGAAGGCCGGACGCATTGACGCCGTGGTGCTCGATCTGCCCATCGCGGTTTTCTATGCGAAGCCCGATGCGGAGTTGAAGTTCTCAGGCACGCCGTTTGCGCCGGGGTTTTACGGCATCGGCGTCCGCTCGGACGACAAGACCCTGCTGACCGCGCTGAACACCGCCATCGGGGAACTCGCCGCCGACCACACGCTCGAAAACATCTACCGCAAATACGGCCTTTGGGACGAGAGCCAGGAGCGTTTGAAAGATTACAAGCCGGAGGCGGCGTCGCAGTCGCAGCAGGTCTCGACGTTGCGCGAATGGCCGAAGTATCTGCCGCTGCTGCTGCGCGGCGCGGTCACGACGATCGAGCTGTCGCTGATTTCGATGCTGCTCGCCGTGGTCGTCGGCCTCGTGCTCGCACTCGGCCGGCTTTACGGCATCGCGCCCGTGCGCTGGTTCTGCATCAGCTACATCGAGGTCGTGCGCGGCACGCCGCTGTTGATCCAGCTTTACCTGATTTACTACGGCCTGCCGAACATCGGCATCCGCTTCGAAGCCTTCACCGCCGCGGTGCTGGGGCTTGGCTTGAACTACGCCGCGAACGAGGCGGAAAATTACCGCGCGGGCATCCAAGCCGTCCCGCGTGGCCAGATGGAGGCCGCGCTCGCGCTGGGCCTTACGCGCGCACAGGCCTTGCGGCGCATCATCATGCCGCAGGCGTTCCGGCTCGTCATCCCGCCGATGAACAACGACTTCATCGCGATGTTCAAGGACTCGTCCATCGTATCCGTCATCACGATGGTCGAGTTGACGAAAGTGTATGGGATGCTCGCGATGTCCACCTACGATTACATCGGCCTGGGACTGATGACGGCTGGGATTTATTTCGCGTTGAGCTACCCGGCCTCGATTTTTGCGAACCGTCTCGAACAACAGTTGCGCCATGATCATCGTTGAACAGCTCGTCAAATCCTACCGTGAAAACCGCGTCCTGCACGGCGTTGACCACGCGCAGCAGCGCGGCGAAGCCGTCGTGCTCATCGGGCCGAGCGGCTGCGGCAAGAGCACCTTTCTGCGCTGCCTGAACCAGTTGGAGCAGGCCGATTCCGGCCGCATCACGATTGACGGCATCAGCGTCGAGGGCGGCCGCGAGGCGGCGACTCGTGACGAGCACGACCGGGTGCGACAGTTGCGGCTGCGCACTGGGATGGTTTTCCAGTCGTTCAACCTCTTCCCGCACTTCACTGTGCTGCGCAACATCACTGAGGCCCCGACGCTGGTGAACGGCGTTCCGTCCCATGAGGCCGAAGCCAGCGCGATCGAACTGCTCAGGAAAGTGGGCCTCGAACACAAGGCCGCCGCGCATCCGTCGCAGCTCTCCGGTGGCCAGCAGCAGCGCGTGGCCATCGCCCGCGCGCTCGCGATGAAGCCGCGCGTGATGCTCTTTGACGAGCCGACCAGCGCGCTCGACCCGGAATTGCGCGAGGAAGTGTTACGCGTGATGCGCGACCTCGCCGAGGAAGGCATGACGATGGTCGTCGTGACGCACGAGATGCAGTTTGCCCGCGAAATGGCAGACCGCGTTTTGTTTTTTGATCAGGGCCGGGTCGCCGAACAGGGGCCGCCCGATCAGATTTTCACCGCGCCGGTCCAGGAACGCACGCGCGAGTTCCTCAGGAAAGTGCTGCCGCGCTGACGCGTTCCTCCACGCTTGCCACTCACGCGGCTTTCCCCAATCCTCCGCGCGTGCAACTTGCCTTTCGCCGCTTTCATTGCGCTCTCGCGCATAAATGGGCCATTGCAAGCAGGCTTGGCCCCGGCGGCAGCGGCGGCACGGATACGTTTGAGGTCGCGCTCGTCGAGCTGCGCGACACAGACGGCACGCTTGGTCTCGGCGAAGCAGCGCCCTCGACGCGCTACGCGGAAAATGTGGACTCGTGCATCGCGTTCCTCGAACGAGTGGATGCGCGGAAACTTTCCTTCGACGACGTTCCGGGCAGCATGGCGTATCTCGGCGCGCTTTCGCCGGGCGACTTCGCGCCAAAGTGCGCGCTGAACGTCGCGTTGCTTGACGGCGCGGCGCGGCGCGCGGGCAAGCGCGTTTGTGATTTTCTTGGTCTGGGTTTCGACGAGGGAGTTCACGTCACGTCGTTCAGCATTGGGATTGATTCGCCGGAAATCATCCGCGAGAAGGTGCTGGCTGCGGAAAACTATCCCGTGCTCAAGCTCAAGGTCGGCGTGCCCGGGGACCGCGAGAATCTGAAGGCGCTGCGCGAGGCCGCACCGACGAAGCGCGTGCGCGTGGATGCGAACGAAGGCTGGGCCACGAAGGAGGAGGCGCTGCGCAATCTCGAATGGCTTGCAAGCGATCCGCACATCGAGTTCTGTGAGCAGCCGATGCACGCGGACACGCCCGCCGCGGATTTCAAGTGGCTCAAGGCGCGCACGCCGTTGCCCATCATGGCTGACGAGTCGTATCGCTCCGCGCAGGACGCCGCGTTGTGCACCGAGTGCTTTCATGCGGTGAACGTGAAGCTTGTGAAGACCGGCGGCATCACCGGCGCGCACGACGCGCTCGTGGTCGCGCGCAAGGTCGGCCTCAAGACGATGATCGGCTGCATGATCGAGACAAGCGTGCTTATCACCGCCGCGGCGCATCTCGCGGAGCTGACGGACTACCTCGACATTGACGGCAACCTGCTCATCACGAACGACCCGTTTCAGGGCGCAACCGCGGAGAAGGGCGTCATCTCGCTTGCAGCCGCGCCAGAGCAGGTCGGGCTAGGAGTAAAGGCTTGCTTGAAAAGTTATTGACATTCCAAGGCATAATCTTTACGGGGTGAACACAATCTCTCTGATGAAAGGTTTTTTGGGATGAATGCGTATGTTTATATCTTAGGAACAAGGCGCTCGTGGAAGTATTCCGGAAAATTTAACAAGTCGGGTGCCTTTACGTTGATCGAGTTGCTCGTCGTTATTGCAATCATCGCAATTTTGGCCGGCCTTCTGTTGCCTGTGCTTGCCGCGGCGAAAGAGAAGGGAAAGCTGGCTAAGTGTGTTTCAAATCTTCGCCAGTTCGGCGTCGCCCATTCCGTTTACGCTGACGACAACAGCGAAGTCGTCTTGGAAACCGTCAATAACGGAGCAGGCGGTGCCTGGCGCGGTCCCGGAGTGATCAATCTGGCCCGCCAGCCAGGCGGTGATTACCTCTGTTTTCAAGTTTTTTCCAACTATGTAATTGGGGTTCAACCGCCGGCGGGTCCTGGCACAACATGGGATGTCAATGGAGTTTGGTGGTGTCCAAGCATGCCAAAGGCATCGGCCGCAATTGTGCAGGCTAATGTCAATGGGTTCGGATGGTTTATTACGTCTTACGCTTATTTTGGTCGGGTTGATCGCTGGGCAAACTCAGCCACCCAGCCTACAAACTTGACAGAGCGATCACTCGCCCCAGACCGTTTGCTGATGCAAGATCACCTGAGCAACAACAGCGGCAATTTATGGGCATACTGCCACGGCAAGATGGCAGGCGTGCTGACAGATCCTGGCCCGCCCAAGTTTTCTGGTGTGAACCAGCTTTGGGGTGATGGAAGCGTTGCTTGGAAGTCAGTTTCGAAATTCGATGTTCCCAAAATGGTTGCACAGAATCCATCCATCGGTTTTGTTAAAGCTAATTTCCCTCAGGCGACTTTTTACTAATCGCTTTCTACCTTTCGATCGGACAATCATGTCTGGCGCATTGAACTTTTACAAGCGCTCGGCAAGGAAGACTTGATTGCCACTTCCCTGTTGTGCCCGGACCTTCTGTCGTTAACATTCCCTTAGCTCGACTGAACAGGCTTTGGCCCCATTGCGTCCATTCCACCCGATGAAACAGGCTGGCTCCATCTTCGCCGCTGCGATGGCGGTTGCGGTCGCCGCATTGCCCGCGCGGGCGGCGGATACCGCCAAGGATTCCGCGGAAGGACTGGAGTTCTTCGAGAAGAAGATTCGCCCGCTGCTCGCCGACACCTGCTACGAGTGTCACGGCGAGCAGAAGCACAAGGGCGGACTGCGGCTCGACTCGCGCGAGGGCTGGGCCAAGGGCGGCGACAGCGGCCCCGCGCTCGTGCCGGGCGACGTGGAGGCGAGCCGGCTCATCATCGCCGTGCGCTACCGCGACAAGGAATTTCAGATGCCGCCGAAGAAACGCCTCACCGACGAGCAGGTCGCGGATTTGGAAAAGTGGGTGAAGCTCGGCGCGCCCGATCCGCGCACCGACACGCCCGGTGTTGTAAAGAAAGGGCCGATCAACATCGAGGAAGGCCGCAAACATTGGGCGTATCAGTTGCCGAAGAAACCGCAGTTGCCGCCGGTGAAGGATGCCGCGTGGCCGCGCAACGATATTGACCGCTTCATTCTCGCAAAACTGGAGGAGAAAAAACTCAAGCCCGTCGCTGATGCGGACCCGCAGACGCTCGTGCGGCGGATTTACTTTGACCTGGTCGGCCTGCCGCCGACACCGGAACAAGTGGACGAGTTCATGCGTGACAGTCGCTCGCCACTCGGTGATCGGCAGTCGGCGGTGGCAAAGCTCGTGGACCGCCTGCTCGCTTCGCCGCAATTTGGCGAGCGTTGGGGGCGGCACTGGCTCGATGTGGCGCGCTACGCGGAGTCGGTCACGCTGCGAGGATTCATCTTCAAGGAGGCGTGGCGTTATCGTGATTACGTCATCACGGCCTTCAACGACGACCTTCCTTACGACCGGTTCGTGCGCGAGCAGGTTGCGGGCGATTTGCTCCCTGCGGCGACACCTGCCGAACACGCGCGCCAGATGACCGCGACGACGTTCCTCGCGATGGGCAACAACAACTTCGAGGAGCAGGACAAGAAGCAGCTCGAAATGGACGTGGTGGACGAGCAGCTCGATGTCATCAGCAAGGCGTTCCTCGCGCAGACCGTCACGTGCGCGCGCTGCCACGACCACAAATTCGATCCCATCCCGACCCGTGATTACTACGCGCTTGCTGGCATTCTCAAGAACTCGCGCCTGCTCAACCACGCGAACGTCTCGACGTGGGTCGAGATGCCGTTGCCGCTGGCACCGGACGACGAGGCGCCTTACGCGAAGCACGACGCGGCCGTCGCCGCGTTGACTGCGCGCATCAAGGACGCGAAGGACGCCGCCGCGAAACTGGCCGCGGCTTCACCGAACAGCGCCGTGACCAAGCCCGGCGCACTCGCAGTGAAGGACCTTCCCGGAATCGTTGTGGACGACGCGCAGGCGAAACTGGTCGGCGCGTGGAAGAAGTCGCAGTTCTCGGGGAATTACATTGGCGACGGCTACGTGTATGAAAGCGGCGGGCCGGGCGCGGAAAAGACGGCGACGTTCCAGCCTGAGCTTGCGCGCGCCGGCAAATACGAGGTGCGCCTGGCCTACATCCCGCACACGAACCGCGCGACCAACACGCACGTGACCATCTTCAGCGCGGACGGCGAGAAGACCGTTCAGGTGAACCAGCGCACGACGCCGCCGATTGACGGACGTTTTGTATCGCTCGGTCAGCATCGCTTTGAGGCCAATGGACAGGGCTTCGTCATTGTCTCGACCGACGGCGCGAAGGGCGGCGTGGTCGTGGCCGACGCGGTGCAATTTCTGCCGACGGACTCGCTCGACGCGCCAGTCGCCATCGCAAAACCGGACGACGCGGCAAGGTTCACCAGCGATGCCGCGAAAAAATCTCCCGACTCGAAGGCGAAGCTTTCAGCCGCCGAGAAAAAAGCCGCGGCGAAAGCCGCGAAGACCGAGGACGTGAAAAAGCTGGAAGACGAGTTGAAGAAACTCACCGAGTCCGGCCCAAAACGCCCGATGGTGATGACCGTCAAGGAAGAGCCGGAGGTTGGCGACATCCCGGTGCACATCCGCGGCAGCGTGCATAACCTCGGCGAGAAAGCCCCGCGTGGTTTCCTGCAAGTGGCAAGTTACGGGAAACTATCGGTGATTTCCAGCAAGGAAAGCGGACGGCGCGAACTCGGCGAATGGCTTGCGAGCCGCGACAATCCGCTCGCTGCGCGCGTGATGGCCAACCGATGTTGGCACTGGCTGTTCGGCGTCGGCCTCGTGCGCACGACGGACAACTTCGGCACGACCGGCGAGGCACCGTCGCATCCAGAGCTGCTTGATTATCTCGCGGTGAAGTTCATGGATGATGGTTGGTCGGTGAAGAAGCTCGTCCGCGAGGTGATGCTTTCGCGGGTTTATCAGCTTGCTTTGGCGAACGATGAAAAATCCGCTGCCGCCGATCCGGAGAACCGCTTGCTCTGGCGCTCGAACCGCCGTCGGCTCGACGGCGAGTGCATCCGCGACACGATGCTGCTCGTGAGCGGGAAGCTCAACCTCGAACGCGGTGGCGCCACGCTCAAGCCCGGCACGGCGTCGGACTACAACTACAAACACACCGACACGCGCCGCAGTGTGTATGAGCCAATGCTTCGCAACGCGCTGCCGGAAGTCCTCGAGGCGTTTGATCTGGCGGACCCGAGCATGGTCACCGGCCGGCGTAACGTAAGCACCGTCGCCCCGCAGGCCCTGCTCATGATGAACCATCCCTTTGCCATTGAGCAGGCGAAGTCGGCCGCACGCCGCGTGCTCGCAGAAACCGCTGACGATGCGGCCCGAATCGAGCGCGCCTATCGGCTTGCACTTGGCCGTCCACCGACGGAAGCCGAGAAAAAGCTGGCGCTAAGTTACGTGGGCTTGCCCGCTGACGGCAAGGAACTGGAAGGTCGCCAACTCGACGCGTGGGCGCAGTTTTTCCAGGCGCTGTTTGCGAGCGTGGATTTCCGTTACTTGAACTGAAGCCTTTTGACGCTACAGTGCGTCCAACACAGCGGCGCTGATTTTGTTGAGCCATGTTTGAACCATCCTTTCTCACCCGCCGGCAGGCGTTGAAGTCCGCCGCGTGCGGCTTCGGCTATCTCGCACTTGCCGGTCTGGCCGCTGACCGCGCGCGCGCCACGACCGATCCGCTTGCGCCGAAGTTGCCGCATTTCAAGCCGCGCGCCAAGCGCGTCATCTTTCTTTTCATGCAGGGCGGCGTGAGCCACGTGGATTCCTTCGATCACAAACCGCTGCTCGACGAAAAGGACGGCCAGCTCATGGGCTTCGATGACGCGCGCAAGATCGCCAATTCGGGCAAGCGCGAAGCGTCCTCGCAGCGCGTGATGAAATCGCTCTGGAAATTCGCGCAGCACGGCCAGTCCGGCCTGTGGGGCAGCGAGCTGTTCCCGGAGATGTGCAAGCACGTGGACGACCTCACGTTCCTTCACTCCGTCACGACCGAGGGCATCGCGCACGGGCCGGCCACGCTCTTCCTGCACTGCGGCGCGACGCAATTCATCCGGCCCTCGATGGGTTCGTGGATCACCTACGGCCTCGGCACGGAGAACGCGAACCTGCCGGCCTTCGTCACGATTTCACCGAGTGCGGGCAACGGCGGCGCACGCAACTACGGCAACGCCTTTCTTCCGTCTGTTTATCAGGGCACCGCGCTGGGCAAGGCCGGCGCGCCCGCGAGCGAAGCGACCATCCGCAACCTCGCCAACCCGCAGTTGAAGGGCGCGGAGCAGCGACGGCAGTTCGATTTGCTGCAGGCGATGAACGCGGAGCAGTTGAAGCGCAGCCTTGGCGACAACGAGCTGGAGGCGGTCATCAACTCCTACGAGCTTGCGTGGCGCATGCAGGGCAGCGCGCCGGACGTGCTTGATTTGTCGAAGGAAACCGACGCGACGAAGCAGCTCTACGGCATCGGCGAGGCGAAGACGGACAACTTCGGACGCCAGTGCCTCATGGCGCGGCGGCTGTGCGAGGCGGGCGTGCGCTATATCCAGGTGACTTACGGTGACAACACGGCCAATCCCGCGTGGGACCAGCACTCGAATATGCCGAAGCACAAGGACCACGCGCTTGCCTGCGACAAACCCATCGCCGGACTGCTCGCGGACTTGAAGCAGCGCGGCTTGCTCGAAGACACCATCGTCTGGTGGGGCGGCGAGTTTGGCCGCACGCCTTACGCCGAGAAGAACGGCACGGGCCGCGATCACAATCCCGGCGGTTTCACCGTGTGGCTTGCGGGCGGCGGCTTCAAGCCCGGCACGGGTTTCGGAGCGACCGACGAATGGGGCCATCTCGCCGTCGAGGACAAGATTCACATGCACGACCTGCACGCGACGATTCTTCATCAACTCGGCCTCGACCACGAGAAGCTCACCTACCGTTACGACGGCCGGCCTTTCCGCCTCACTGACGTGCATGGGCACGTGGTGAAGGAAATCATTGCCTAAAGAATTCGGCGGGACGAGTTATGCGAGTCCCACGCTAATTCGTGGCGGATGCAGATGAGGACTCGCAAAGCTCGTCCCTCCGAACGAAACTACGGCTCGACCAAGCGCAGCCGGTAGAATTGCAACCCTGAAGCGGAGTTGGTGAGCTGTGCGTCCGCGCCGCTGCCGGTGATGTTTGTCGAGAGAGGCGACCAGTTGCCAAGCGAGGAGCTGCCTTCCAGCACGTAGCGTTTGTTAGCGACCGTGGGCCAGCGGAGCGTCACGCCCGTGGGCCGCCCACCGATGTCGGTCAGGAGTTGCGGTGCGAGTCTCAGAGATTGCGACGGGTCAAGCGGGTTGATGCCCGCGCGGAGTTTCACCCAGTTCGGCATGCCGTCCCCGACCGGATCGCTCATCGGCAGGGCGCGCGAGTCGAAGAGTGAACCAAACCAGCGCAGACGCCACTGGTCTGGAAGCCCGTCGCCGAACGATGACGTGGAACGGTCGGTGATCGTCACAAGCCCGGGCTGCATTCGGCGCGGGAGAAGCCCGAGGCCGTTGGGCGAGCCGGAGACGTGGTCGAAACGCACGAGGTATGACGCGTCCGCGGGCGCGTTTGCCGGCAGCGTGATGAGCAGGTTGCCGAAGAGCGTGTTGCCCGCTGGGATGCCGGGTGCGGTGTCGTTGAGCCACACGCCGAACCAAGCGTCGGGCGTCGGGTTGCCGGACTGGAACGGGTTCCCGATGGCGCCAGACTGAAGAAGGTTGAATTGGACCGGCTGCGTGATTACCGGCGAGCCGTCGAGCGGTTGCACGCGCAGGCGCAGCATGAGAACGCGCAAGGGATAGGGGCCGAAAAGCTGCACGTTGACGGGCACGGTTACAATCGGCCCGGTGCGAACGGCGTCACCGGCGGAGAAGATCATCAACGGCGGATCGGTGTTCGCCGAAGTCGTCAGCGGCCTCACCTGCTCGATCGCGGGCAACTGCATCCCGAAGGTCGGCTTGGGCAGATTGTTGGTCGTGACCGCGTTGGTGCGGAAACCGTTCGTCCAGTATCGGACATACCATGTCGAATACGGATTGAGCGAGCGGCGCAGCGTGACAAACACGTCGTCCACGTTGATCTCGCCGTCACCCATCGTGACGTTGTCAATGTTTCCGCTCGACGCATTAAGCATGTTGTTGGTCGTGCCGTTCGAGGAATCCATCGCGTCGAAGAAATCGCTGCCCACGGGCGGGATGTTCACCTGATAGACGGCGGCGTTGAATGTCTGCGACGCGTCGTCAATCGTCAGCGTGCCGTCGCCAAAGTCGCCCGCATTGAACCAGCGGAAGTTCGACACGTCACCGACAAGATAGGGCTTGATGTTGACCGTGACTTTCTTGACCGAGTTGATCGGGCCTGTGGTCAGCGAGCCGTTCGTGGGCGCGGCGATGTTCACTCCGCCCGAGAGGTTCGTCTGAGCCGTGGCGTTAAAGACCTGGATGCGATACGTCATGCCCGTGGAGGCGGTTGCGGGAATCTGGAAGCCGAAGCCGCCAGCGATCACGCTGCCGCCGTCCTCAAGGAACTGGTTGATGTGCGCTTGCGAAAACTTGATGAGATCCTGCGCGAGCGTGTTGTAGAGGTTGGTGCGACCGACGGTTTCAAGCCACGCCACGCTGAGGACATTGACGTTTGTGTCGAGGAAGACAGCGTTGGTGAAGGTGGGAACAATGTTTGTCCTGACGCTGAAGTCCGTGGTGTTCGTGAAATAATTCGTGACGAACGAGAACGCAAACGACGGCGGAATCTTCTCGAAGAACGTAGGGTTGCTCGGAATGGGCCGCTGTAGCATGGAGGAATAGGTGAGAGGTGGTGTGCCTCCGCTGGACGTGATGGGAGGCGAACCGGTGTCGTTCGTTGCCGCCATCGAGAAGCCCAGCGAATACATTTTCTGCCCGGGAATCAGCGTAAGCGTGACCGGCGCGAAGAACGTCTGCCCCGGCGCACCGATGAAATCGGTCGAGCCTTCGCCGCTTTCGAAGCCGAACGTGATGAGGTTCGCCGTCAGATTGCTGTTCATGTTGACGGTGCCGCCGCCGTTTCCGCTGCCGCTGGGCGCCTGCGGCACGAAGCTCGAGCCCGTCACGGTGCGCAGCAGATGCCACGCGGCCTCGGTGACGAAGATGTTTGTCCCGCCGGAGTTGATTGTCACACCAAGCGGCTCGCGCGCCGCAGCGGGCGCTGCGCCGTCAACCCATCCGGCGAGCAACGCTGGATTCGCATTTGGCGCATCCACCCACTGGTTCGTGCCGACTCCGTAAAGCGTGCTGACCGTGCCTTGCGGCGACACGACGCGCACGCGGTGGTTGAGCCGGTCGCAGACGATGAGGCTACCGTCCGGGGCGCGCACCATCTGGTGAGGGGTGTTGAACAGGGCATCAGCCGCGAGACCGTCTTTATAGCCCGCCGCGGCGCTGCCGGCTATCAGGTTCGTCGTATTGGCGACGGGGTTTAGGTTGACGATCGCGTTGCCGCTGACGATGGCGATGGAGTTGGTGGCAAGCACGGCGACGCCGAGGGGCGACACAAGATTCGTGGCGAGCACGGCGACACCGCCCATGCTGGCGTTGGTGACGCGCTTGAGGGTGCCGCCCAGCTCCGTGACGATAAGGTTGGTGTTCGCATCGAGCGCGAGCGCCGTGGGCATAGTTAGCGCAGTCGTGTTCGTCAGGAGGATGCTGCCGGCGGAATCGTATTTGCGGAGCGTGCCGTCGCCTTGCGTCAGCACATAAAGGTTGTTGGCCGCATCCACGGCGACCGCGATGGGACCGCTGAGGCCGGTGACGATCGTGGAAGTGAAGCTGTTCGTCAGGCCGACGTTGGAAACCTTGCGGACGGCCTTGTTGCCGAAGTCGGCCATGTAAAGGTTGCCGGCATTGTCGAGCGCGACGCCGTAGGGAACATTGAACTGTGCGAGCTTAAACGTGTTCCCATCCGCGGAGCCGGACGCGTTGTTGGTCGCAAGCGGGAAGCTTTTTGGCCCGCCGCCAAGCGTGCGCACGGTGGTTTGGGCGGATGCCGCGGCCGCGAATGCCAGCGCGACACAGGCCGCAACGCGATTGAGCCAGGCTCGCTGGACCGCATTCGCCCCCCGTTTCACGCTGTGGCGCGCTTTGGTTTTCATGGCTTGATGCGTGTTGGGATTCGTGCGGCGTTACTTCTTTTCCTTGCCGAATTGCGCGGGCTTGCCGCTGTCCCACGCATTGTCTTCCACGTCGGGTTTGTAAGGCACCTTTGTCTTGAGGAACTGAGTGCCGGAATTGGGGAATTCGGAACCGAGGAAGTCGGGCTCTGAGGGCTGCATGTGATAGGCTTCGACGAGGGTGGGCGTGACGAAGATGACGAGGTTCTGCTTGGAGCGGCTCTTGTCCTCATGTCGGAACAACAGGCCGAGGCCCGGGATGTCGCCCAACAGGGGAACCTTCGTATAGGCCTTGGTTGAGGTGTTGTTGATGAGGCCGCCCATGACGAGCGTGTCTCCGCTGGGAACAATCACCTGCGTTTCGATGCGGCGGATGGAGTAGATGTTGGCGACATTGGCTTGG
Source organism: uncultured Verrucomicrobiota bacterium (assembly GCA_964589935.1). Classification (GTDB taxonomy): domain Bacteria; phylum Verrucomicrobiota; class Verrucomicrobiia; order Limisphaerales; family VHCN01; genus VHCN01. The sequence goes on from CAZPVD010000009.1 coordinate 120,329, forward strand.
CCGTTGATGGTCTGATTGTCCTTGCCGTCAATGTTCGAAACCTCAGGCACGACCTTGAGCTGGACGCGGTTGTCGGGAGTGATGCGCGGCGTGACTTCAAGGATTGTGCCGAGGTTGGTGTAGGTGATGGTCGCGCCGGCGGGGACGTTCGCGGCGCCAGGCGTGATCTGAAAGATGGGGAATGCGCGCGTGACGGAGAGCTTCGCGGTCTGGCCATCCATCATCACCGTGCGCGGCGTGGCGAGAAGATCCGTGTCGGTGTCCGTATTGAGGAAGGAAAGCACCGCGTTGACGCCGTCGGCGTTGAGGAATCCGATGGCGGGGACGAAGCCGTTGAGCGTGTTCGCGTTGAACCCGCCTGTGCCGATGGCGGTGGTGAGAGAACTTGAGCTTGTGGACTGGGGTGTGGTGGTGGAGCTGACCGTCGCGCCGCTAGGCAACGTCGTCGTAGTAGTCACGGGCGTGCCGGGAATCGTCGTGGTTGTCGTGCCTCCGATCCGGCCGTTGCCGAAGGAGAGGTTCTGGTTTTGCAATGTGCCACTCCAGTCAATGCCTTTCAATGTGTGCGGGTTGCGGCTGGTTTCCATGATGCGGGCCTCGATGAGCACCTGCTTGAGCGGGCCGTCGAGTTTTTCGATCAGTTCGTTGATGGACTCCCAATCTTTTTCCGTGGCGGAGATGACGAGCTGGCCGGTGCGAAGGTCCGGCGTGGCCTTGACGCGAGTGGAGACGAACGCCGGCAGAAGGGTGGCCATGTTCGTGGGACTGCTGTTCTTGAGCTGGATAACTTTTGTCACGAGCGGCTCGGCCTGGGTGGTGTCCTTGGTGGTGATGCGGACCGTTTTTGTCTTCGGGTCCGGGATCATCATCAAGTTGTAATTGTTGAGGATGGCGTCGAGCGCCTGCTGCGGGGTGACCTGCGTCATGCGGAACGCGGGAATGCGAACCGGCTCGACTCCGGTCTTGCCGTCGGCGCTCACGCCGGCGGTGAGCTTGGGGTCGAAGAGCACGTTGATCTCCGCGCGCAGGGCGAGGCTTTTGACCACGGTGATCAGGTCGCTGTCGTCATAGGCGATGTCGGCCAGTTCGTCGGGTTTGGGTTGCGCGGGCTTGGCCGGTTCAGCGGGCGGCTTGGGCACCTCGGCCTTGCGCGGAGGTTGCGTCTGGGTTTGCGCGCGGGCGAGCGGCGCGGCCAGCATGGCGGCGAGCAACAGAAGGGCGGTTTTTGTTTTCATGCGCGGTTCGGTTTGTGTCCGGGGACACGGTTGAATTCGATGGGCGCGGGCTTCGGGTCAAAGATCGGATCGGAGCTTGAGTTCGCGTTTTTCTTTTTCGCCTTCCACTTGGATGATGACGGAATGGTCCTTGACCTCGATGCAATGCACGCGCGCCACGCCGTTGGGCACGCGCACGGTCAGCGTGTCGCCTGCGAAGAAGTCGTAGGAATGGGTGCCCGTGTGAATGACGGCGGAGCGCTTTTTGCCGATGATGACGGCCTTGACGCTGAACTGGTCCGTGGCGGGCAGAGCCTCGCCCTGCTGGGGCGGTCGTATCACGGGCGGGTTGACAACCGTGTTCGTCGTCACGGTTACGGTCGGCGAAACTTCCACCGGTGTCGTGACCGCCGCCTGCGGACGGAGCCGGGTGGAAAGCGGAAAGAACGGATCCTTGCTCACGCCGATTTCATAGTGGAAGACAGACTTGGGGATTTCCACTTTCTTGGGCGGCGCGTTCGTCCCTGGCGCTGGCACGGTTTTGGGCGGCGCGTTCGTGGCCGCGGCGCCATCGGCGCGGTTCGCACCTGCGAAACCCGCGAGCAACAGCGCGAAGCAGCAACAGCACGAAAGTTGTTTGGCGAAGGTCATCGCTTGTCAGGAGGAGGTTTGATCAACGCGACGATTTCGAGCGAGAAATTCAACTTCTCCGGGTTGGCAGCCTGGGTCGCGTCCACCGGCGTCAGTTCAATATTTTGCACGCGGATGTGCGGGAAGGCGTTTTCGAAGCCCGCCAGAAACCGTCCCAGATCGTGGTAATACGCCAGGCCGCTGATTTTGTAGAGGCACGATTTGTAGGGGAAATCGGGCAGGATGCCGACCTTGACCTCCTCCGCGGTCGAGTAGTTCGGAACGTCCACGCCGCTGTAAGTGCCGGTGGATTTGAACCCGATGATAAGCGTGCGGATCCACACGTTGGTGTCGCCGGATACCATCTTGTCCTCGATCTCGGAGAGCTTGCGTTGCGCCTCTTCGAGTTCTGCCTGGGCCTGCGGCGCCTGGACAACGAGCCTCTTGGCATCCTGCTCGCGTTTTTGGGTCTCTTCAATCTTGTTCAGCAGGCCGGCATGTTTGGCTTGGAGCGGCTTGATGCCGAAAAACCAGATCGCCACCAGCGCGGCCACGCCGACAAAGGCGACCGTGCCAATCTGCTGCTTTTTTTCTTTGGTGAGCGCGGCCATTCTTAGTAACGCACCTTTTCCGGGAACAAGGATTCGAGGGTGAACCTGAAGTAGTTCGTCCCACCCTCGATGATCGGCGGCGAAAAATTCTTGAAACTCACATTGTTCTCGTTGGTCTGGATGGTGAGGAAAACGGGATCGCTGACCAGCTTCTGCTTGAAGAGGATGAAATGCTCGTCCTCGAGCCGGCCAAAATCCCGCCCCTCGATGGTGAGCTTGACCTGCTCCGCGACACTCGCCCGTTTGCCGGGTTTCTTGGGGTCGCTCGATTTTTCCGCGGCCGTGGCGGTGTAACGGTGGTCGGCCTTGACGCGTGTGAGCTGGATGTTGGGCGAAATGGCGCGTTGAAGCACGTCAAGCTGAGGCGCCCAGAGGAAACGGTTCGTGGCCAGCGTGATGAGCGCGTCCATTTTTCGGTCCACACGCCCGATGTCCGCGAGGTTCGTGCGCGTGACCCCCGCCTGTTTTTCGAGTTGCTTCAACGCGGTTTCGATGTCGTTGAGTTCCTTCGTGGCTGCGCTGACTTTCAGGTAGAGCGACCCCGCCCACAATCCCATCATCACGGCCAGCAGCACGGCCACGAGCGCCGCACGCTTGGCTGGATCGCGCCTGCGCGCCTCTTCCTCGGCCTGCTGCTCGGCCAGTAGATTGATGCGAATGGGCATGGTCTAAAAGCCCGCCATTGCCGCGCCAACGGCGACGGCAAGCTGGGGCGCGACGTTCTCGACGTCGGCAAGCTGGTGCGCCGGCAGCGCCAGCGTGAGGAAGCTTGTCGGGTTCCACGCCTGGCAGGGCACCATCAACTCGGTTTGCAGCGCCTGCACGATGGCATTGTTGCGCGCCGAGCCGCCGCTGAAAAAAACTTGGCTCACCGACTTGTCGAGCTGGTGGTCAACGAAGTCAATCGAGGCCCGCAGCTCGCGGCCGAGCGGCACGAGGATCGCCTGCGCGGCGGACTCAACCTCGGGCGTCATGGCGACCTTGCTGTTCTCCGCCTCGTCGGGCGTGACGCCGAGGGACTCGGCGAGGCTTGCCGTGAGCCGTTGCGCGCCAAACGACACCACGCGGCTGAGCATGAGCTGGCCGGTTTGCAGGACGCTGATCGTTGTGTTCCGATAGCCGATGTCCACCAGCGCCACCACCTCGTGCGAAAACATTTCCGGCATGGCCACCTCAAACGCATTGGCAGGCCCGACATAACTCAACGTGATCTGGTCGGCGACCACGCCGGCTGCCTTTACTGCGGCCTGTAGTTCGTCCACAAAGGCTTTCCGCGCGATGCCGATGACCACGCGCGTCTTGGCCACACCCTTGGTTGGCTCTTTGCCGATGTCGCGGGACAGCAGCAGATGACAGTCGAAGAGGGAATCCGCCAGGTCCTGCTGCACATAATTCTTCCCGCTGAACCGCAGCACGGCGCGCAGTTCATCCACGGGCACGAGCGGCATTTCGGCGAAGCGCAATTCCGAGTCGGTCACACCGATGGCAAGGCTGACCTGCTTCACACGCGAACCAAGCGCGTTGAGAACCTGCTTGAGATGTTCGGCGAGGACTTCTTTCGACGGGGCTTTCTCCCCCTGCGGGGCATCCACGCACGCATAACTCAGAAATTTGTAACCGCCCCCGGAGCGCTGCACGTGCACCGCCTTGGTGACCCGCGAACCCAGATCAACCGCCACGACCTGATCGCGTTTGCGCCGGCCATTGCTGACAAAGGGCAAGCCCATGTTTCCGCCGTCTATAACTCATCTCGGGGGGGTGAAGCAAGCCGCAATGTCACCGTAAAAATCCGTAACCTCCTGTCTCGCCTGAACTTCGAGACAAGAATTACAGGAACAAATCCATCTGCGGCGGCGGCGCGAGCCGCTTCAGCTTGTCGCGGTCCTGCTGGCGGCGCGGTTGGCGGACATTGCCTTCCGGCGTCAGCTCGGATTCTTCAAGGTTGCCAAGGATTTGTTTGGCGCGTTCCAGCACTTCTTTCGGCACGCCAGCCAACCGGGCGACCTGGATGCCGTAGCTCTTGTCCGTGCCGCCCTCAACGATCTTGCGCAGGAACACAATCTGGTCGTGCCACTCGCGCACGGCGACGTTGAAGTTTTTCAAGCGTGCCAGCCGCGCCGAAAGTTCCGTCAACTCGTGATAATGCGTGGCGAACAAGGTTTTCGCGCCGACCGCGTTGTGCAGATGCTCGACGATGCTCCACGCGAGCGAAAGCCCGTCAAACGTGCTCGTGCCGCGCCCGATCTCGTCGAGGATGATGAGGCTGCGCGGCGTGGCGTTGTTCAGGATGTTCGCCGTCTCGCTCATCTCGACCATGAACGTGCTCTGCCCGCGTGCGAGGTCGTCGCTCGCGCCGATGCGCGTGAAAATGCGATCCACCAGATCAATTCGCGCCGACGCCGCGGGAATGAAACTCCCCGTGTGCGCGAGCAGCGTGAGCAGCGCGACCTGCCGGATGTAAGTGGACTTGCCCGCCATGTTCGGCCCGGTGATGAGCGCGATTTGTGGAGAGTCTTGGGTCTTGGGTCTTGGGTCCAAAGTCGCGTCGCTCGGCGACTCAAGACCCAAGACTTTGGACTCAAGACTCGTATCATTCGGCACGAAGCGTTCCTCCACCAGTGCCTGATCGAGCACCGGATGCCGCCCGTCGGTGATGCGCAGCACGCCTGCGTCGCCGATTTCGGGCCGGCAATACGTGTAGAGCCGCGCCGTCTCCGCGAACGACGCGAGCGCGTCGAGTTGCGCCAGCGCGGACGCGGTCTGCTGGATCGCCTGCAAGCTTGCGATGACTTCCTCGCGCACTTTGAGAAAGAGTTCGTATTCCAGCTTCACGCTGCGTTCCTCCGCGCCGAGGATTTTGCCTTCCATTTCCTTCAGCTCCGGCGTGATGAAGCGCTCGCCGTTGGCGATGGTCTGCTTGCGGTGGTAATGCGGCGGCACCTTGTCGAGGTTCGCGCGCGTCACTTCGATGTAATAGCCGAACACCGAGTTGAACCGCACCTTGAGCGACGCGATGCCCGTGCGCGCGATCTCGTCCTGCTGAAGTTTCGCGATCCAATCCTTGCCGCCGCGCTGCGCCGCGCGCAACTCATCGAGCGCGGCATCGAAGCCGTCGCGAATCAAACCGCCCTCTTTCAACGCCAGCGGTGCTTCGTCCACGATGGCGCGTGCAATCAACTCGACGAGCGCGGGTGATTCGGTGATCTGGGCAGTAAGATTTTCCAACAACGAGCCACCCCTCATTCCGTCCCTCTCCCCATCCGATGGGGAGAGGGTGGCGAAGCCGGGTGAGGGGCCGGCTGACTGTGCAAGCGTTTGAAGATTTTGTTTGAGGACGGGCACCTGCTCCAGCGCGAGCCGCAGCGCGACGAGGTCGCGCGCGTTGCCCGTGCCCACGCTCAGGCGGCTCAACGTGCGTTCGAGGTCACGCACTTCCGCGAGCCGCGTGCGGAACTGATCCAGCGCGGTGGAATTTTCCAGCCACGATTGCACCGCGTCCTGCCGCGCGCGGATCGGCGCGACGGCGGCGAGCGGTTGCGAAAGCCAGTTGCGCAGCAGCCGCGCGCCCATCGGCGTGACGGTGTGATTCAGCGCGCCGTAGAGCGAGGTGTTCTTCGGCGCGTCGCGGTGCAGCGGTTCGAGGATTTCCAGGTTCCGCAGGGTGATGGCGTCGAGCACGAGGTAGTCGCTGCACTGGTAGAACGACATCCGCGTGAGGTGCCGCACGTCGCGCCGCAAATGCTGGCTCAAGTAGTGCAGCGCCGCGCCTGCCGCGCCGACGGCAGTGGTGCGGTTCTTCAGGCCGAAGCCGTCGAGCGACGCGACCTTGAAGTGCTCGCGCACGGTGAACACCGCCGTCTCCGGCGCGAACACCCAGTCGTCGTAGCCGATGAGGATGCGGAACGCGCCTTGCAGCAACTCGCGCAACGATTGTGCCTCGGCGGGATAAATGATTTCCGCCGGCCGAAGTCTTTCAAGCTCGGCGAGCAGCGCCGCGTCGCCTTCGACTTCCGTCGTTTTGAAATCGCCGGTCGTCAAATCCACCAGCGCGAGGCCGTAAGTTTTTCCCGTTACGCAGAGCGCCGCGAGGAAGTTGTTCCGCTCCGCCGCGAGCAGGCGTTCGTCGAAGTGCGTGCCGGGCGAGAGGATTTGCGTGACCTCGCGCTTGACGAGCTGGCCGGGCCGCGCGTCCTCCATCTGGTCGCAGACGGCGACCTTGCGGCCGGCGCGGAGCAGGCGCGCGATGTAGCTGTTGAAGGCGTGGAACGGGATGCCGCACATCGGCACGACGCCGCGTTTGGTGAGCGCGACGTTGAGGAGTTGCGCGCCGGTGACGGCGTCCTCGAAAAACATCTCGTAGAAATCGCCGAGGCGGAAGAGCAGCAGCGCGTCCTTAGGCAGCTCGCCCTTGATGCGGCGATACTGCGCCATCATCGGGGTGAGTTGCGCTTCGGCGGACATGCGGCGAGACGGTAACGGGGAAAGCGCGGCCGGTCGAAAAAAATTTCCACCGCGAAACAAACCCGCCGATTTATTCACAAACCCCTCGCTATCGGCGCACAATCTGTGATGGTGGTGCTGTTTAAGAAACCATCCGCGCCTCACGCGCCTTGAAAGAGGGTGATTACGTCATGGCTGCAAAGAAAAAATCCGCACCGAAAAAAGTCGCCGCAAAGAAGTCCGGCGCAAAAAAGAAAAAGTAAGTGAGCTTCCATCCCGGGATGGCGGGCCGCGATTCAATTCGGGGCTTCCATCCCGGTTGCTTTTTATCTTTCCTTCCCGCATGGCCACGCTCGTCTTCGACATCGAGACTTCACGCCTGCCACGCGAGACCTTCGACGAGGCGCAGCAGGAATACCTTTTCCGCGAGGCCGAGAAGCTCCCCGAAGCCGACCGCGAAGCGAAGCGCGCCGAGATCGAGCGCCTCTTCAACCTCTGGCCCCTCACCGCGCAGGTCGTCTGCATCGCCATGCTCAACGCCGACTCCGCGCGCGGCCAGGTACTCTTCCTCGCCGAGGATTACGACGAGACCGCCGAGGCCGGGCCGGTCGAGTTCATGCCCTGCGCGGATGAAGTCGAGCTGCTCACCGCGTTCTGGGACGCCGCGAAGCACTACAATCAAGTCGTCACCTTCAATGGGCGCGGCTTCGACGTGCCGTTTTTGTATCTGCGTTCGGCGGTGCTCAACGTGCCCATCTCGCGCAAGGACTGGCTCGGCTACCGCTACGCCATCGAGCCGCACTGCGACCTCGCCGAGCAGCTCACCTTCTACGGCGTGAGCGGGCGCGACGGCGCGGCGCGCAAGTTCAACCTCGACTTCTACTGCAAGGCCTTCGGCATCGAATCCCCAAAGGCGCAAGGCGTCACCGGCATGGACGTGACCGACCTGCTGCGCGCGGGGAAGTTCAAGGACATCGCCGACTACTGCCTGCGCGACGTGCAAGCCACCGTGCTGCTCCACAAAATCTGGAAAGACCGCCTCGCCGGGGTCAAGTAGCAGCCGACGGCAAAGCCGCCTTGCATGAGGGCGGGGCATTCCCTAAATTGAGTCCGGTGAAGCTGCATTTTGAAAACCTGCCGCCCTCGCTCGCAGGCCAGCGTGAGACACTGGCGCGCTGCCTCGAAGCCATGAACGCCGCCCAGCCGCTGCGCAAGGTCATCCTCTTCGGCTCCCACGCGCGCGGCGAGGCCCGCCCGGACAGCGACGTGGATTTGTGCCTCGTGGCCGACGGGGCGGAGCGGCAATACGACACGGCGACGACATGGCTGCGGGCCGTCTTTGATTTGCGCCCCAAGCCGTCGTTCACGCTCATTCCCGTCACCCCCGGCCGACTACGGGAAAAGCAGGCCATCGGTGATTATTTCTTCAAGACCGTTCTCGAGGAAGGAGTCCTGATTGCCGCGGAAAACTGACAGCAGCAATCCGGCGGACTGGCTCCGCATTGTCGAGTCCGACTTGGAACTGCTCCGGCAGGGCGTCGCGCACGAATGGAGCTTCAACCTCTGTCGCAGCAAACTCGCCGAGACACTGGAGAAAATCATCAAGGCAGAATTGATCCGTCTCGGCTGGCCGTTGGAAAAGACACACGACCTCGTCCGCCTGCACGACTGCATGGTCGAGTGGAAGTCCGATCTTGAGGCGCTCGCCGCGCCCATCTGCCTCGCGCTCGCGCAAGCCTACTTCTCCGACCGTTACCCCGGCTTCGATTTGGAAGCCCCGGACTGGCCGAAGTTGCGTGGCCAGCTTCAGCAGGTGGAGAACCTGCTTGCCGCCGTCCAAGCCCGCCTCGCCCGCTAAACTAGGAAAGACCCTATGAAAAAATACAACCACCTGACAGCAGTCGCCGTTCTTACACTTGGATTGACGCTCACATTGTTTTCAGCCGACAGGCCTGCCGATGTTGAGAATGCTTTGCGAAACAGTTCGCATGAACGGTTCAAGTCCCAAGTGTTGAAAGTAATTTCAGCGAAGGATGGCGATGCGCAGTTTCGAGCTTACATCGTTAAGTGGAAAGATCAGGAAGTGATCGTTAGTGACCCTCTTGTGAAGAGCGATCACCAAGTCGGGGATACTATTACAGTTCTAGTAATAAATCTTCCGTCTCCTGCCGGAAGGCCTGGGCCGCGACTTTTGAATTTTAGTATTGTCCCGCAGTTCTGAGCATCCATTTCTGGATTCTTCCCAGCGTTTTCTCCCTCACACTTTCCCTCTCTCGCAAGGCGATGGCCGGGGTGAAGGGGAACGGTTCCGCCACGAACATCGCCGCGTCGTGAGCCGAAGCGCTGGTCGCTAGAGGCGCCGCTTCTCTTTCACCCACTCGTTGACGGAGCGTTCCAAAATATCCAGCGGCACGGCGCCGTTGCGCAGGACGATGTCGTGGAATTCTCGCACGTCGAACTTCGCGCCTAGTTCCCTCGCCGCGCGGGCGCGGAGTTCCTTGAGCTTGAGTTCACCGATCTTGTAGGCGAGCGCCTGGCCGGGCCAACTGATGTAGCGGTCTATCTCGTTGATGATGTCGTTCTCCTGCTTGGCGGCGTTGTCCTTGAAGTAGTCAATCGCGCGCTGCCGGTCCCATTGCATCGAGTGGATGCCGGTGTCCACGACGAGGCGGACGGCGCGCCACATTTCGTAGGTGAGCTGGCCGAACTTGGCGTAAGGGTCGTCGTAGAGGCCCATCTCCTCGCCGAGTGATTCGGAGTAAAGTCCCCAGCCCTCGACGAACGCCGTGTAGCCGCCGTGACGGCGGAACTGCGGCAGCTCGCCCTGTTCCTGCGCGAGGGCGATTTGCAGGTGATGGCCGGGCACGGACTCGTGGAGCGAGAGCGCCATCATCTCCCACTTGGGCCGCGTCTCGGGGCGGTAGAGGTTCACGAAGAAGCTCCCCGCGCGCGAGCCGTCCGCCGCGGGCGGTCGGTAGTAGGCCGTCGTCGTGTCGGGCGCGATGTTGTCGGGGATCGGCTCGACGCCGTAGGGCGTGCGCGGCAGCGTGCGGAAAACTTTCACGAGCAATGGATCAATGCGCTTGCTCATCGCGCGGTAGCCGTCGAGCAATTCTTGAGGCGACTTGTAATAGAATTGCGGGTCGCCGCGCAGGAAGGTGAAGAATTCTGCGAGGGAGCCTTTGAAGCCGGCTTTGTCCTTGATGGCGAGCATCTCGGCGCGGATGCGCGCGACTTCCTTCAAGCCCAGCTCGTGAATCTCGCGCGGCGTGAGCGCAGTGGTCGTGAACTTGCGCGCCTCGAACGCGTAGAGCTTCTCGCCGTCGGGCATCTGCCAGCAGCCGACGTGGTCAAAGCACGCGGGCAGATAATCCTTCGTGAAGAATTCGTGGAACTGCCGGTAGGCGGGCACGACGCGTTGAGTGATGACTTCCCGCGCGGCGGCGCGAAGGCGGGTTCGGTCCGCTTCGGGAATGGAGTTCGGAATGTTTGCGAACGGTTTGTAGAACGGGCTTTTCTCCGCGTCGCCGACGATCTGCTTTTCAATCTGCGCAGGCACGCGCTGCATGACGATTTTTGGCTGGACCATGCGGACGCGGATGCCTTCTCGCATGAGCGCGGTGGTTTGCTCGACGTAGCGGGGCAGGGCACGGAGGCGCGCGAGCCAGTCCTCGAAATCCTTCACGGTGTCGAAGCGGAGGCTGTCGGCGAGTTCATCCTCGGTCTGGATGCCGCCGCGCTGGTTGAGCGGCACGAGATGCCAGCGGAACGGGTGCGCCTCGATGGACTGCGCATATTGCTTCTCGAACAAGTCGAAGTTGAGTTGCTCGGCCAGCGGCAGCGCCTTGCGATCAATCTTCCTGAGCCGCGCGAGCACGTCTTGATCGTGGCGATGCGCGGCCTCGATGACTGCAAGCGAGAGATCGGGCCACTGGTCGTTCCAGCGGCGGTCGCCGAGTTCGGATGCCCACGTTGGATTGTGCTGCATCGTGTATTCCCACTCGGTGTCGAAGAGGGAGTGAAGCGCGCGCGTGGCGGAGTTGGTTGCGGAAGTTGCGGGGAATGCGAACGCGGCAGAGAGCAGGACAACAAGCAGAAATGGATTCATGTCGTTAAAGTTTTCCGTCCTCCATTCCTCGACCAACAAGGCCGAGGACGATTTCAACGAATCCGTCACGCGGGCTTGTGGGCCAGCACGACTTCGAGGCCTTCGCGGGCGGCTTCGACTTCGAGCATTGCGCCGTGCATGACGGCGAGTTCGCGCGCCCAGTCGGCCATCTTGGTCACGTGCGCGTCATCGTGGTCGGGATCGTGGTGGAAGAGGAAGAGTTTCTTCACGTTGGCGACGACGGCGAGGGCGACCACGTCGTCCACGCAGCCGTGGCCCCAGCCGACGTGGGCCTTGTATTCGGCGGCGTCGTATTGCGCGTCCATCACGAGCACGTCGGCGTCGCGGATGAACTCGATGAGCTTTTCGTCCTGCTGCTGGGCGTAGCTGAGGTTGTCGTAGGATTGCGCGGCCATGGCGCCCGGTGTGGTGCGGAGGCGTGAATAAGGCTCGTTGTCGGGAAGGTAGCAGACGGAGCCGCCGCTGGTTTCGAGTCGGTAGCCCATGCAGATGCCGGGATGGTTGAGGAAGGTGGCCTTGACCTTCACCGCGCCGATGTTGAACTCCATGTTCTTGATTTCCTCGACGTGGAGGTGACTTGGCATCTGCTGCATGGAGATGGGGAAGTAGGGGCTTTCCATCTGGCTCGACAGCGTTGCGGAAAGGCCGTGGGTCGCGCCCTCGTAGCCGATGATTCGCACCTTGTTCTTCGGCGAATAGGCGGGGATGAAAAACGGGAAGCCCTGGATGTGGTCCCAGTGCGTGTGCGAGATGAGCACGGTGACGTGAATGGGCGTGTCCTTGAATTCCTTGATGAGCATGCGTCCGAGCTGGCGGATGCCCGTGCCGGCGTCGAGGATGATGATTTCGCCATCGGCGCGGACTTCGAGGCACGAGGTGTTGCCGCCGTATTGCAGCGTGTCCGGCCCAGGCATCGGCAGAGAACCGCGCACTCCCCAGAAGCGCACCGTCGGCGGGCGGCCGAGTTGATAAACCATTGGCTCGATTTCCGTGTCACTGTGACGCGGCTGCTTCTTCAACTCATCCCGTCCCATTCGGAAGTAAGCCGTGTCGGCGCCGATCTTGTCGAGCAGGGTGAAAAGCTCGGCGGGCTTGAAGGGCTTGACGAGGTATTCGTCCGCGCCGGCTTCGAGCGCGTTGTTGCGGTCGGTCGAGTAGCTGCTGCTGCCGGTGACGATGATCTTGGTGCGGGGAAGCACGTCGCGGCGGGACTGGATGGCGCGGCAGACCTGGAAGCCGTTGAAGCGCGGCATCAGCACTTCGCAGACGACGACGTCCGGGCTTTTTTCAACGGCGAGCCGCACGCCATCTTCGCCGCCGCGCGTGTAATACACGGCCCACCCGGCTTCCTTGAGCGGCTGGGAAAGCGCGACTGACAGCGCTCCATCATCATCAATCAGGAGGATGCTCTTCATCCCTGAGAGGGCTGCGGCGGACGATGGCAATTTCCACTTGGAATGACAAGCTGGAAGCGGACGGGGACTTTACCCTAGGCCGCCACCGTTGGCGCGGGCGCGTGAAGCAGCACTTCGAGGCCCTCGCGCGCAGCCTCGACAATCAAGTCGCTGCCGGCGGTCTGAACCAGTTCGCGTGCGCGTCCGACGAGACGCGAAATGTGCGCGTCGTCGTGACCGGGATCGTGGTGGAAAAGGTAGAGACGCTTCACCTTCGCTGCGAGCGCGAGCGCCACGCTGTCCTCCATGCAACTGTGTCCCCAGCCGACGTGGTCGAGGTATTCCTTCTCGTCGTATTGCGCGTCGAGAACAAGCACATCCACGTTCTCGATGAACTTCCGCAGCTTTTCATCCTCGTGCTTGGCGAAGTTCATCGCCTCGGTGTTGTCTGTATTTTCGTTGCCTTTCGAGTGCAGGCGCATCCGCGTGAAGGACTCGTGGTCCGGGATGAAGCCGAGCGAGCCGCGCGACGTGTTGATCCGGTAGCCGACGCAGATGCCGGGATGGTTCACAAACATCGTGGACACCTCGACGCGGCCGATGTGGAACGATTGCGAGCGCAGTTCCTCGAACGTGATGTTGCCGGGCATCTCCCACAGGCCGATGGGGAAATACGAGCGCGCCATCTGCCCGGCGAGCGCGTTTTCGAGGCCCTGTTGCGTGCCCTCGTAGCCATACACGCGCAGGCGGTTGTGCTGGTTGTAGGCGGGGCTGAAAAACGGGAAGCCCTGGATGTGGTCCCAGTGCGTGTGCGTGACAAGCAGGCTGACGTTGATGGCGCGGTCCTTGAACTCCTGCGCCAACTGCATCCCCAGCACGCGAATGCCTGAGCCGGCGTCGAGAACGATGAGTTCGTCGTCCGCGCGCACTTCGACGCACGTCGTGTTGCCGCCGTAAAAAACCGTTCCCGGCCCCGGCGTTGGAATCGAACCGCGCACGCCCCAGAACTTGAGCTTGTTCCGCCGCGTGAAGACCGTCGAGCCGCCCTCGGCCGCGGGCACGGGCTGCGGCGTGAAGTTCTCCACCGGCTCCAGCCGCTCGATGAGCTCTTTTGCGTTGATGGGCTTGACGAGATATTCGTCCGCGCCCGCCTCGAACGCGTTCAGCCGGTCGGTTGCGTAATCACGGCTGGAAACCACGACGATGAAGGTCTTCGGCAGCAGGCTGCGCTTCTCGCGCAGCGCGCGGCAGACTTGGAAGCCGTTGCAGCGCGGCATGAGCAGGTCGCACAGCACCACGCCCGGCTGCTTCTCCAGCGCCATCGCGATGCCCCGGTCGCCGTCCTCCGCCTCATGCACCGTCCAGCCCGCGTCACGAAACGCGCGACCCACAACCGTGCGGATGATGGGGTCATCGTCAATGAGGAGGATGCTGCGCATTCCGTGGGGCGAGTCTCGCAACTTTCCGCGAAAACACAAGCGCGGCGTGAACGCGCCTGTGGCATTGACTTTTCACCCGCAAGCGCGGAACTTCCGCACAAGCCCGAACCAAGCTCCGCCTATGAAAACTCTGCTTCCCTCCGCGCTGGCCTTCGTCGCCGCGCTCTCACTGCAATCAAACATCGCCGCGCAGGATCGCGCCGAGCCGCGCTCGCGCGACGCGAACACGCAGCGTGATGAAAAACCGCGCGCCGAGGAGCCGCGCCGTCGCGATGGCGGCGAGCGTGAGGCGCAAGTCGCGAAGCTGCGCGCCCAGCTCGAAGAACTCGCCGCCGCCGGCAAGTTCGACGAAGCCGCCGAGGTCAAACGCCGCATCGCCGAGCTGACTGAACGCCGCGCGCCTGATGCGGGTGGAGACAATCCTGAAATCGCCCAGCTCCAGAAGAAACTTCATGAGCTGGTTGAACAGCAGCGCTTCGACGAGGCCGCGCAGGTCAAGCGCCGGATCGAGGAGATCGCCGGCGCACGCGGCCAGCACGCCGAGCAGCGCGGCGGCGACCGTGTCGCCCAACGCGGCGGTGAACGCGGTGACAATACCGAGGCCCGGCTACAAGCGATGATGGCCCAAGCCGAGAAGCTTCGCGCCGCCGGTCAAAATGAAGAAGCCGAGCGTATCATGCGCGACGCGGGCGAACTCAAGCGACAGCTTGCCGATCCGCGTGGACGCGGCGAAAGAGCCGAACGAGGCGACAACCCGGAAGCTCGCCTTCAGGCGATGATGGCCCAGGCAGAGAAACTTCGCGCCGCTGGTCAGAACGAGGAAGCCGACCGCATCGTGCGTGAAGTGGGCGAAGCCAAACGCCAGCTCACAGAGCGCCGCGAACGCGTGGCGGGAGACGGGCGTGTCGCCGAACGTCCGGGCCGCGACCCCCGCGCCGACGAAGTGTTCGCCAACATCAAGGAACTTCGCGCCGAGTTGAACGAACTTCGCCAGGCCGTTGCGGAACTGAAACGGCAGCTCGACGAAAAGAAGAAGTAGCTCCGCGCCGTGCGGCGGTCTGTGACCGCACGCAGTTTGAGTTCAATCCGTCGCGTTGCGCGGCCCGGCTGATTCAACGAAACCGCATCAGGTTCCACGGCGTCATTTCCTCTGCTGTGCATCGGAAAGAGTTTGCAACTTTTTCTGTGCGCGGTGTGTGGTTAATCTGTCCGTGAATTCTGACAAACAAAAGGAAACCTGTATATGACGATGGCATATGTGTTGACGTGGGTTGTGTGCATCATCGCGGCGATGCTCATGTTCTTGGCCTACTGGCTTGCGGCCGCCGCGCTGGGTCCCAATGTCGTGGCGCGTGCCGCCGCGCAGTATCGCCGGCCCGTGCGGCTCACGCTGCTCGGCCTGCTCATGGTAGTGCCGCTCGTGCTGCTTGGCATCGGCTGCCTCAAGCTCAACAACCCGTTCTTCGTCATAATCGGCATCGGCTTGCTGGCGTTTCCGGTCATCGTCGGAATGATTGGCTCGGCGGGCCTGTGCCAGCGCATCGGCTCCGGCCTCGGCGCCCCGGCGGATGACGCGCAGCCGTGGCGTCGCGTGCTACGCGGTGGCACGGTGCTTGTGCTCACGTTTTTGCTGCCGTTATTCGGTTGGGTTGCGCTCACGGTCTGGACGCTCGTGAGCGGATTTGCCGCCGCGATGCTTTCCTTCCGCGCGCCGAAACCGGATTCCAGCGTCACTCGGACCGTGCCCGCGCAGGCGCCGGTTTCCGCTGTCCAGCCGCCGCCCATCATCGCGACGCAATCCGCGGCCTGATGCAACTTTCCCGCCGCCATTTCCTGCACGCCGGCACCGGTGCGGCGCTCGCCGCCGCAGTCGGGTGCGACGTGCCGAAACCGCTGGAGCCGCTGACGAAGGCGATCCTCCCGCCGCAGCGTCCGTCCGCGAAAGGGCCGTTCACCCCGCCGTGCTCGGAGGAAATTGACGCCGTTTCGCACGTGCTGAACCGCTTCACGTTTGGCGCGCGGCCCGGCGATTACGAGCGCGTGCGAAAACTCGGAACAACACCGGAAGACGCGGCGCATGTTTTTTTTGAGAAGCAACTTCATCCCGACCGCATCGCGGACGAGTTCGCCGAGTGGCAGGTGAAGAGTTTCGAGACGTTGAGCGAGCCGGTCGGCGAACTCTTCGAATACGAGGGCAAGGTGCTGCTGGACGAGTTGCAGCGCGCGACGATCCTGCGCGCGATTCACAGCGAGCGGCAGCTCTACGAGGTGATGGTTCATTTTTGGAGCGACCACTTCAACATTGATCCGAGCAAGGCCGACTGCCGCTGGCTCAAGACCGCCGATGACCGAGACGTGATTCGCGCGCACGCGCTTGGCAATTTCGCCGAGATGCTTCGCGCCAGCGCGCTCAGCCCCGCGATGCTCTGGTATCTCGATGGCCGCGCAAATCAAAAGGCGAAAGCCACCGACCGGCCCAACGAAAATTACGCTCGCGAACTGCTCGAACTCCACACGCTCGGCGTCCACGGCGGCTACTCGCAAAAGGACGTGATGGAGGTCGCGCGCTGTCTCACGGGCTGGACCGTGCGCAGTGTGCATCCGCGCCAGTTCGACCTCGGCAAGGTGGAGTTCAACGCCAAGTTGCACGACAAAGGCGCGAAGGTCGTGCTCGGCCGCGACATTCCCGCGTGGCCGGCGAAACTTTCCGCCGAGGAACAGATCAAGCGCGGCGAATGGGAGTTGGACCGCGTCCTCGAAATCGCCATGCAGCATCCGGCCACGGCAAAGCACATCGCGACGAAACTCTGCCGCCGCTTCATCGCCGACCAACCGCCACAAAACGCCGTGGACAAAGTCGCGTCGGCATTTACCGGCAGCGACGGTGACATCCGCACGACGCTGTGCGCGCTGTTCGACACGCCGGAGTTTTGGGCCGCGCGCGGCACGAAGCTCAAGCGGCCGTTTCACTTCATCGCCTCCACGCTGCGCGCGACGGGCGCGGAGACGGATGCGCCGCATCATCTCATCAACGTCCTGCTGCGCATGGGCCACGCGCCGTTCACGTATCCGACGCCGGACGGTTTTCCCGAGGAAGCCTCGCCGTGGCTTGGCACGATGTTGTGGCGCTGGAACTTTGCCGTCGAACTCTGCGAAGGCGGCGTGAAGAACGCGCGCGTGGACACGGCGGAATTGAAGAAGGCGCACAATGGCGACGAGGGCCTGATGGCGCACCTGCTTGGCCGCAAGCCGACCGCCGCCGAGATCGAGTGCTATCACGAAAGTGGCGCGGGCCTTCCGCTGATGCTTTCATCTCCGACGTTCCAGAGGTGCTGACATGGATGCGAAGCTCCAGACTTTCATCTCCGGCAATGGCGACGAGCGCCGCACGCTGGTTGTCGTGTTCCTGCGCGGCGGCGCGGACGGGCTGAACATGGTCGCGCCGGTCGAGGACGACGGCTATCACAAGGCGCGCCCGCGCATCGCGCTCAACTCGGCGAACGCGGTCAAGCTCGACGGCTTCTTCGCGCTCAATCCGCTGCTCAAGGAACTCAAGCCGCTTTACGACGACGGCACGCTCGGCATCGTTCACGCCGCCGGCTCGGAGGATTCGACGCGCTCGCATTTTGAGGCGCAAGATTTGATGGAGCACGGCGGCATCGTTGCCGGCGGCTGGCTCGGGCGTTTTCTTCGCTACAAAACTCCTGCGGCGGGAAGCGCGTTGTCGGCCATCGCGCTTGGCCGCGCGCTGCCGGAGAGTTTGCGCGGCGCGCCGAACGTCACGGTGCTGCGGTCGCTCGCGGATTTTTCGTTCGGTCGCGATTCGGGCCGGATGCAGCGCGGGCTGGAAAAACTTTACGCGGCGCAGAACGACTTCCTTGCCGCGGCGGGTCGCGACACGCTCGCGGCGTTGCGTCGCATCGAGAAGCTGCGCGAGACGCCATACCGGCCCGAACACGACGCGGTGTATGAACGCAGTGAGTTTGGCGATGGCCTGCGCCAGATCGCGCAACTCATCAAGGCGCGCGTCGGTCTCGAAGCGGCCACGCTCGATTTGTCCGGGTGGGACTCGCACTTCCAGCAAAGCTCGGTCATGGACCCGCGCATGGTTCAGCTCGCGCGCGGTCTGGCGGCGTTTACGCGCGACCTCGGCCCGGCGCTCGAAACGGTGAGCGTGGTGGTGATGACGGAGTTTGGCAGGCGCTTTTTCGAGAACTCTTCGTTCGGCACCGATCACGGGCGCGGAAGCGTGATGTTCGTGTTCGGCGGCGACATCAAGGGCGGGCGAGTGCTCGGCCAGTGGCCCGGCCTGACGAACGACGTGCTCGAAGGCCCCGGCGACCTGCCTGTGACGACGAACTATCGCGACGTGCTCGCACCCATCGTTTCGCGCCACGGCGGCGGCGATGTGCTCGCGCGAATTTTCCCCGATTACCAACTCAAGCCGCTCGCGTTGCATGGTTGAGCTGAGGTGATTTCGCTTGAACGCGGCGGCGCGGCACGATAGCCAAGGGGCAGTTCATTCATCCAAAAGCGATGTCTTGTCCCAGTTGATCCATTTCCGCACGCCATGAAAATTCGCTCCGCACTCCTCTCTGCGTTCGCCGTCGTGCTGCTGACCGCGGCCTCCGCCCGCGCGCAGATCGAGATGAACACGCCGTGGTATCTGACCGTGGACGCCGCGCCGGCGTGGATGGACGGCCTGACGGCGCAGGCGAGCGGCGCGATTGCGGCGAGCCAGCACCAGAGCTTCAAGATGGGCGCGCGGCTCGGCGCAACCGTGGGCTACAACTTCAACGAGTGGTTCGCGACGGAATTCGAGACCGGATACATTTACAACCCGCTGTGGGACGCCGACGCGAGCGGCGACCGCGCGCGGTTGCACCGGATTCCTTTCATCTTCAACGCCGTTGCCGCGTGGCGCAATGACACGATCTTCACGCCCTACATCGGCGTCGGCATCGGCGGCATGGCGACGTTTTTTGACGGCAACTACGACATCGGCGGCACGCGATTGACCGGCTCGGACGCGAGTGTGGACCTCGCGTATCAGGGCTTCGTCGGCATCAGGACCGCCGTGTGCGAGTGCATGGACTTGAACCTCGCCTACAAAATCACCGGCACGCTCGGCCCCGATTTCCAGCTCGGCTCGCCGCTTGGCGCTGCGCGGCTGAGGCTCGGCGACACTCTTACGCACTCGATCTCACTCGGGTTGAGCTACTACTTCTAAAACGTCGCGTCTGTTCTGCGGCGGAACTTGATTTGTCTCGTGTAACATGAGCGCATTCGTGCGCGTCTGCCACACACACGCATGAAGCCTTTTCAAATTGCGCGCCTGTTTTCCGCCGCCGCTCACTCGACCTTCGCTGCGACGCTCGTGCTTGCGGCAATTTTATCGCCGCGCATTGTTTGCGGAGCGGATGCAAAGGCAGCCAGGCCGAACATTCTTTTCATACTCGCCGACGACATGGGCTGGGCCGATCCCAGCTATCACGGCAGTGAAATCAAGACGCCGAACCTCGACAAGCTCGCCGCGTCCGGCGCGAAGCTGGAGCAGTTCTACGTGCAGCCCGTCTGCTCGCCGACGCGCGCGTCATTGATGACCGGCCGCTATCCGATGCGCCACGGCCTGCAAGTCGGCGTCGTGCGGCCGTGGGCGCAATACGGCCTGCCGCTCGACGAGCGCACGCTGCCGCAGGCGCTGCGCGAGGCCGGCTACGAGACGGCCATTTGTGGCAAGTGGCACCTCGGTCACTTCGACCCGGCCTATCTGCCGACGGCGCGCGGCTTCGACCACCAATACGGCCACTACAACGGTGCGATTGATTACTTCACGCACATCCGCGACGGCGGCTTCGACTGGCACCGCGATGACAAGGTCAGCCGCGACGAGGGCTACAGCACTTTTCTCGTCGCGAAGGAAGTCGTTCGCCTGCTGAACGCGCATGACGCGAGCAAGCCGTTTTTCTTTTACGTGCCGTTCAACGCCGTCCACGAGCCGCATCAGGTGCCGCCGAAATACAAGGAGCCTTACTCAGACTTGAAGGAGCCGCGCCGCACTTACGCCGGCATGGTCGCCGCGATGGATGAGTCCATCGGCGAAATGATCGCCGCGCTCGATGCGCGCGATTTGCGCAAAAGCACTCTCATTATTTTCAGCAGCGACAACGGCGGGCCGCAGCCCGGCGTCGTGACGAGCAACGGCCAGTATCGCGCCGGCAAGGGCACGCTCTACGAGGGCGGCGTGCGCGTGTGCGCGTTCGTGACGTGGGAGGGCCGCATCAAACCCGGCAGCGTCGTCAACGCGCCGCTGCACATGGTGGACTGGTATCCGACGCTGCTGAAGCTCGCCGGAGCTTCGCTCGACCAGTCGCATCCGCTCGACGGGCGCGACGCGTGGCCCGCCATCACGGAGGGCAAGCCCACGCCGCACGAGGACATTTTGCACAACGTCACGCCGGGCGGAGGCGCGATCCGCGTCGGTGATTGGAAGCTGGTTCTCAACGGTCAGCAACGCGACACCGGCGGCGGCGTTGGCGAAGAACTTCCAGTTGCGAAAAAAGGCAAGAAAGCCGCCGCTGCTGATGACGGGAAAGGGCGTGTCGAACTCTTCAACATCGCGAACGATCCCTATGAGAAAACCAACCTTGCCGCGCAGCAGCCGGACAAGGTGAAGGAACTCCGCGCCCGCCTCGACGGTTATGCGAAGGCCGCCGTCCCGCCCAAATCAGCGCCGAAAGCCGCGGGTTTTCAGTCGCCGAAAGTTTGGGGCGAGAAGGATTAGTTTTCTGTAGCGGCGGCTTGTGAGCGTCGCATTTTTTTGAACTCAGTTACGGCAGCGCGGTCTTCAACAATCCGTTTCGCCGCATCCACACTTCGCACGGTTTCGGCCAGTCCGTTACCGGCGCTTCCGCGACGTGCCGCAAACCGTAGCCGTGGCCGCCGGTGTCAAATACATGAAGCTCGGCCGGGACGCCGGCCTTCTTCATCGCGAGGAAGAGTTGCACGCTGTTGTCCACCTTGATCGGGTCGTTGTAGGCGTGGACGAAAAACGTCGGCGGCAGTTCCTTCGTCACCACGATGTCGGGCTTGAGCTGGCCGGTCTTGTCGTCCACAAAATACGCCGGATACACGAGCACCGCGAAATCCGGGCGGCAGGAAAGTTTGTCCGTGTCATCCGCGCCGGCGTATTGCCGCTCGCCATTCTTGATCGTGGTGAAACCTGCGGTCGCGCCGCCGGCGGAGAAGCCGAGCACGCCGAGGCGTTTCGCGTCGAGGCTCCACTCGGACGCCTTGCTGCGCGCGAGGCTCAACGCCCGTTGCGTGTCCTGCACAGGCGCAAGCCACGGCGGCGATTGCTTTCCGGTCGGCACGCGGTATTTCACGACGATGCCGGTGACGCCGATGGAGTTGAGCCACTCGGCGACCTCGGTGCCTTCGAGGTCCCACGCGAGGATGCTGAAGCCGCCGCCGGGGCAGATGACAACCGCGGTGCCGTTGCGCTTTTCCTTCGGCGGCAGGAACACGTGCGCCTGCGGCGTCGCGACGTTGCCGAGCTTGATGATGCGCCGGCCCGCGATGAGCCGGTCGGTGGGCTTGGTGAAATCCTGCTCCGGCCCGACATTCATCGGCTCGCCCGGCGGCTTGTCCGGCCACAGGTTGAGAACGTGACTCGGCTCGGCGGCGCGGCCTGTGAGGCACGCGGCGAGCGCGAACAAGGGAAAAAGTTCCCTTGAAAGAAAGCGGCGTGATTGCATCAACGAGTCGTGCCCGATTTTTTCGCGGAAGGCGATGAAAAGTTTTTGACGTGCGCGGCTTCGCGCTTTGCTATGATCCGTTTCAAATGAAGCCTTTTGCTCGCATCACGGCGGTTTGGATCGCTTTGTTCCTGTTCGTTTCGATTTCATTCGCCGCGGACAGGCCGAACGTGCTGTTCATCGCGATTGACGACCAGAACGACTGGATCGGCTGTCTCGGCGGGCATCCGCTCGTCAAGACGCCGCACATTGACCGGCTCGCGCGGCGCGGCACGCTGTTCACGAGCGCGCACTGCCAGGCACCGTTGTGCAATCCGTCGCGGTCGAGCTTGCTCACGGGACTGCGGCCGTCGTCCACGGGCATCTACGGCTTGCAGCCGGGCATCCGCGACGTTGAACAGACGAAGAACCACGTCACGCTGCCGCAGACGTTCACGAGCGCGGGCTACCACACGTTCACGTGCGGAAAAATTTATCACGACGGCTCGATCAAGCCGAAGGACCGCGCGCCAGAGTTCAACATGTGGGGGCCGGCACCGGGGATGCCCAAGCCGCCGCAGAAATTTGTCATCACGCCAATGGGCAACCATCCCGGTGTGGACTGGGGAATCTTTCCCGAAAATGACGAGGACCAGGCCGACTGGAAAATCGCATCTGCGGCCATCGGAGCGTTGCAGAGCGCGCCGAAGGACAAGCCCTTTTTCATCGCGTGCGGTTTCCGCCTGCCGCACGTGCCGTGCTATGCGTCGAAAAAGTGGTTCGACCTCTATCCCGACGACGAGCGCGTGCTGCCTCGCGTGAAGGATGACGACCGCGACGACACACCTCGCTTCTCGTGGTATCTCCACTGGTATCTGCCGGAGCCGCGGCTGAAATTTCTCCGCGAGAACAGGCAGTGGATTCCGCTGACGCGCGCGTATCTCGCCTGCACGAGTTTCATGGACAGCCAGGTGGGCCGCGTGCTCGACGCGCTCGACGCGACGGGCCGCGCGGAGGACACGCTCGTCGTGCTCTGGAGCGACCACGGCTGGCATCTCGGCGAAAAACTCATCACGGGCAAGAACACCTTGTGGGAACGCTCGACGCGCGTGCCGCTCATCTTCGCCGGGCCGGGCGTTGCGAAGAATGCGAAGTGCGCGCGCACGGTGGAGTTGCTCGACATTTTCCCCACGCTGCTCGAACTCGGCGGATTTCCCGCGCGAAACGATCTCGAAGGCCACAGCCTTGTGTCTCTTTTGAAAAATGCAAACGCACCGTGGCAGTGGCCGGCCATCACGACGCACAATCAGGGAAATCATACGATTCGCACCGAGAAGTGGCGCTACATCCGTTACGCCGATGGTTCCGAGGAACTTTACGACGAGGTTGCCGACCCGAACGAGTGGACAAACATCGCCGGCAATCCAAAGTTCGCCAATGTGAAGCGTGACCTCGCGATGTGGCTGCCGAAGATTGACAAGCCGCCCGTGCCCAACAGCGCTCAACGCATCCTCACTTACGATCCGAAGACCGGCGAGGTGAACTGGGAAGGCAAGCGCGTGGGCGCGAACGATCCCATCCCGGATTGAGCGGTCATTTCTGCCTTATCACGCCGACGTCTGTGGTTGTTTTTTCGGCGGCGCGGGAGTTGTGGCGTTTTGTTTCAAAGGTCCGAAGTTTCCCTGTTCGCAGCAGTGCACGAAGGTTTCCGTGACTGACTTGAGTTCCCCCCAGCGGGCGCGAATGGCCTTCGCCTCCGTTTGCGTGATGTGGTTGTCCGACGCGGCTTGTGCGATGACCGCAAGCATGTCGGCAAATTCCTGCACGATTGCGTTCGTCGCCGGGATGAGAAAA
Organism: uncultured Verrucomicrobiota bacterium; assembly: GCA_964589935.1. Taxonomy (GTDB): domain Bacteria; phylum Verrucomicrobiota; class Verrucomicrobiia; order Limisphaerales; family VHCN01; genus VHCN01. The sequence continues at coordinate 143,776 of CAZPVD010000009.1, forward strand.
TCCGGGTGCGCGTGCGTGGTCTTGGGATTGCGGATGAAGAAGCCGCCGGCCTGCTCGCAAATCCACTGCACGAGGCGCGGGTCGTTTGTGCATCGCACGAGTGCGGCAACGCGGTCGAGCGGGTTGGCCGAGCCGCTGACGCGCGCGCCGTCGGACGCCTCGGCCCATTTGTAAATCATCGAGAGCGAGAGATTCAGATCAGTCGCGATCTGTTTGGCGTTGGAATCGCGGATGACTTCGCGGAGCAGTTCGTGGGATTGCATGGGCGCAGACTAGCAGGGCATGACGTGGAGACAATCACAGACAAGCCCGATGAAATTATTCGCAACCTGTGACACGGCGTCCGTGTTCATGCGTGAATGGCGGCGTTACAAATCCGGCGCGACATTGTAAGTGCCGGGCCCATGTCGGAGTGGTTAACTCACCGGCGATTCAGTGTAGCTGAAAAATATGGAAGCGATGATGCGGTGCCTTTCCGACTTGCTTGAATCCCTATGCAGCCACTAACCTGTCGCCACACGGCGAGGCCTTATGGACAAAGTCATCTACCTAATCTGTCTTGGGTCGGGATTCTTCCTACTGGTGATGATGGCGTTCCTCGGCCACTTCATGGGCGGCGGCCACGGGCACGACATCGGCAGCCACGGCCACGCCGAGTCGGGAGCGGATGGAAGCGATGGCGGCGGAGTCTCGGCGTTCAGTCCCACGGTCATCGCGGCGTTCGTGATGTCCTTCGGTGGGATTGGTTACATCCTCACGTTCTTTCAGGCGACGCGGAACCCGGCCATCGGCGCTCCGATTTCCGCGGTGGGCGCGCTTGGGCTTGCGGCGGTGCTCGTGTGGTCGCTGCGTCAGGTTTTCAGTCACACGCAAAGTTCCAGCGAATCGCAGGTGGCCACGCTTGCCGGCACGATCGCGAACGTCATCACTCCCATTCCGGAGAACGGCGTCGGCGAAATCGCCTACGTCCAGGGCGGCACGCGCTACACTGCGCCGGCCCGCACGGAGGACGGCCAGCCGGTGCCGACCGGCCGCACCGTGCGCATCACCCGCGTCGTCGGCGCGCAATTTTATGTGAAGCCAGACTGAATGCCCGTTCCTGCGCCGTCCACCTTTTCATCAACAAACCCAACACACTCGAACCATGAACCTCCATCCATTCCTTGCGCAACAAGGGCCGCTCAACAGCGTCGCCATCGCAGTCATTGTCGCGGTGGTCGTCGTCGGCTTTCTCATCATCTTCGCGATCTTCGCCAGCCGCTACACCAAGGTTGGCCCGAACGAGGTGCTCATCATTTCGGGCCGCAAGCGCCGCGTCGTTGACCCGGACGGCGTCACGCGCGAGGTGGGCTTCCGCGTCGTCAAGGGCGGCGGCAAGTTCGTTTGGCCGGTGTTCGAGAAGGTGGACGTGCTCTCGCTCGAACTGCTCACCATTGATGTGCAGACGCCGGAAGTTTACACGAGCAAAGGCGTGCCGGTGAAGGTGGACGGTGTCGCGCAGATCAAGATCAAGGGTGACGACGTTTCCATCGCGACCGCTGCGGAACAGTTCCTCAGCAAGACCGCCGACGAAATCAAAAGCGTCGCCATGCAGACACTGGAAGGCCATTTGCGCGCGATCCTCGGCACGATGAGCGTCGAGGAAATTTACCAGAACCGCGACGCCTTTGCCTCGAAGGTGCAGGAGGTCGCCGCCGGCGACATGGCCAACATGGGGCTGCCCATCGTCAGCTTCACCATCCGCGACATCCGCGACACGCAGGGCTACCTCGATGCGCTCGGCAAGCCGCGCATCGCCCAAGTCAAGCGCGACGCCATCATCGCCCAGGCCGAGGCCGATCGCGATTCTCAGATCCGCTCCTCACAGGCGACGCAGGCCGGACAGGAAGCCAAGTTTGCCGCCGACTCGAAAATCGCCGAGGCGCAGCGCGATTATCAGTCCAACGTCGCGCAATACCAGGCGACGGTGAACCAGAAGAAAGCCGAGGCCGACCTCGCCTACGACTTGCAGAAATACAAGACCGGCCAGCTCGTGAAGGCCGAGGAAGTGCAGGTCGAGATTGTCGCCAAGCAGAAGCAGATCGAGTTGCAACAACAGGAAATCCTCCGCAAGCAGCGCGAACTCGAGGCGAACGTCCAGAAGCCAGCCGATGCCGAACGCTACAAGGTCGAGACGCTGGCGAACGCTAGAAAGTTCCAGTTGGAAACCGAAGCCGCCGGCACCGCGTCCGCCGCGAAGGCGACGGGCTTCGCGAACGCGGACGTTGCGAAGGCCACGGGCCTTGCTGAAGCCGAGGCGAACAAGGCGCGCGGTCTTGCCGAGGCCGCGATCATCGAGGCGCAGGGCAAGGCCACCGCCTCCGCGATGCAGCAGAAGGCTGAGTCCTTCAAGCAATACAACGAGGCCGCCGTCATCGAGATGCTCGTGCGCATTCTGCCCGAGCTGGCTGGAAAAATTTCCGAGCCGCTCTCGAAGACCGAGAAGATCGTCATCATCAACTCTGGCAACGGCCCCGGCGGCGGCGCGAGCAAGCTCACCGGCGACGTGACGCAGATCATCAGCCAGCTCCCGCCCGTGCTGGAGAGCCTGACCGGCATCAAGTTCGAGAAACTGCTTGAGCAAGTCCCCGCGCTCAAGAAGGCGATGGAAAAGGACGAAGGCGGAGCCAGGTAATTTACGATTTACGATATGCGATTTACGCGCCGGCCAGCGTAACGAGCAAACTGTCGGAACCATGAACTTATGACGCGCGAGGAATTGGTCAAAAAGGCAAAACGCCAGTTGGAGTATGAGCGGCGGATGATACTGCCACTCCTGCCCATGTTCGTCTTAATCATGCTGCCAGCCTTCATCGGGCCTGAGCGCTGGAACAAATCTGTCTGCATTGTTTTGCTCTGCGTCTTGGGTGCTCTTGGCGTGCTGGCGATTGTTGGAGCGTTTCAAACGAAAAACCGCCGGCTTGAATGCCCAACGTGCAAGCGCACTCTTCAAAGTGGACTGCTGACTGCGGCAATCTCTTCCGGACGATGTGGAAGCTGCGGGTCTGTCATTGTGGAAGATTGGAACAAATAGCCGGTGCGCCTCCTCGAAGCCATCCTCGATGCGAACCAGCGGCTCGGTGCCGACCGCAAGGCGCCGCTGCTCGACACGGCGCAGTTCGGCGACGCGCTGCCGCTCGCGGCGCTCACGTGCATTGACGCGCGGCTGAACAAGCTCATCCCCGAGGTGCTTGGCGTGCCGGAGGAGCAGTTCATCTGGCTGCGCAACGCGGGCAACATCATCTTCGGCCACACCAGCGCGATGATGCGCTCGCTCGCGCTGGCCTGCGCCATCAAGGGTGGCAGGGAAATCGCCGTCATCGGCCACACCGACTGCCTCGTGTGCAAGTCCACCGTGCTCGCGCTCACGGACAAACTCAAGGCGCTCGGCGTCGAGCGCGCGAAGCTGCCGAACGACTTGGTCGAGTTCTTCGGCCTGTTCGCCAGCGAGCGGCAGAACGTGATGAAGGCCTGCGAGACGATTCGCACCAGCCCGCTCATCGGCTCGCGCGTGCCCGTTCACGGCCTCATGGTGGACATCACGACCGGCAAGCTCGAATGGATCGTCAATGGCTACACGACCACCGCCGCCGGTTCCGAGGTGCATCTGCACGCGGGCCTCGGCGGGAAGGAACTCGTGGACATGAAGTTTGACCTGCCGCAATTCCAGATCGGCGAGATGAAGTTCCCCGAAGTGAAAATCGGCGGTGTCGAGCTGAAACTGGAGACAAAGCCGGAGCAGATCGGATCGGTTGTTGCGAAACCTGCCGAGACAAAACCCGCTGAAACCGCGCCGGTCGAATGGAAGCCATCCGATACGAAGCGTGCCGAGGAACGGCAGCCCGCGCTCTCGTTGCACACGGCCATCAACAAGGCGCTCAAGTATCGGATCATCGGCACGGACGGAAAACAATACGGCCCCGTTTCCGGATCAAAGCTGCTGGAATGGCTCGCCGATGACCGCATCGGCGGCGAGACGCCTGTGCAGGTCGAAGGAGGGAAGCTCTGGCAGAAACTCAACCAACTCGCCTCCGCCGCGTCGCGCAAAGACAAGCCGCCACCGCTGAAATGAGGCGAATTATGCCGGCGGCTGTTCCTCGGCGGCATTTTCCTCGCTGATGACGGGAGCGATGGCCTGGAGTTTGTCACCCTCGGCAAGGTTCACGAGTTTCACGCCCATTGTGTTGCGGCCCGCTTCGCGGATGCCCTGAACAGGAATCCGCACCATCTGGCCGCCGGCGGTGATGAGCATGATTTCGTCCGCATCGCGCACAGTGAGCGCACCGACGACCGCGCCGGTCTTGTCGCCGGTCTTCATGGTGATGATGCCCTTGCCGCCGCGCGACTGGACGCGGTATTCGTCGAACGCGGTGCGCTTGCCGATGCCGTTCTCGCCCGCAACGAGCAGCGTGGCGTCTGGCACGACGATGGCGGCCGCGACGACCGCATCGGTTTTCTCCAAGCTGATGCCTTTCACGCCGCCGGCGGGGCGGCCCATCGAGCGCACGTCCTCCTCGCTGAAGCGGATGCTCTGGCCGTCGTGCGTGATGAGGACGATTTCGTTCCGGCCGGTGGTGAGCTTGACATCAATGAGCGTGTCGCCCGGCTCGATGCCGATGGCGATGATGCCGCCCTTGCGGACGTTGGCGAATTCGTTGAGCGAGGTTTTCTTCACCGTGCCCTGCTGCGTGGTGAAGAAGAGTTCGCCGGACTGCTGCCAGGTGATGTCCTGCTTGTTTGCGTCGGTCTTGGAAAGGATGCGGATCATCGCGGCGACTTTTTCCCCGGCCTTCAATTCGAGGAAGTTCGCGATGCTGCGGCCCTTGGATGCGCGGCCCATGTCGGGAATCTCGTGCACGCGCTCGACATACACGCGGCCGGTGTTCGTGAAGAACATCAGGTAATCGTGCGTGCTCGCGGTGAAAAGGTGCTCGATGAAATCCGAATCCTCCGGCGTGTCGCCCTCGCGCGTGGCCATGCCGATGACGCCCTTGCCGCCGCGGCGCTGCGCGCGGTAGGCGCTGACGGCGGTGCGCTTGATGAGGCCGGCGTGCGTGAGCGTGATGATGACGCCCTCGTTGGCGATGAGGTCCTCGATGGCGATCTCGCCCTCGTCGGGGACGATCTCGGTCATGCGCGGCGTGGCGTGCTTTTCCTTGATGGCCTTCAACTCGGCCTTGATGATCGTCATCACGCGCGTTTCCTTCGCGAGGATATCGAGAAGGTCCTTGATGGTCGCAAGGAGGGCCTTGTATTCAGCCTCGACCTTGTCAATTTCAAGGCCCGTAAGTTGATAAAGGCGGAGGTCGAGGATGGCGTCCACCTGGCGTTCACCTAGACCGTAGCGTCCCGCAGTGAGACGCGCCTCGTCGCGAAGAAGAATACCCCATGACTCAATCTGCGCGCGGCTCCACTCGAAGGCGAGGAGCTTCACACGCGCTTCGTCGCGGTTCTTGCTGCTGCGGATGATGTGGATGAACTCGTCGAGGTTCGCGAGCGCGACGAGGTAGCCTTCGAGCAGTTCGGCGCGTTCCTCGGCCTTGCGCAACTCGAAGCGCGTGCGGCGCAGGATGACTTCGCGCCGGTGCTCGATGTAGCACTGGATGATTTCCTTGAGGTTGAGCGTCTTGGGCTTGCCGTGATCAATGGCGAGCGCGTTGACGCTGAAGGAAACTTCGAGCTGCGTGTGCTGGTAGAGGTTGTTGATGACGACCTTGGGCAGCGCGTCGCGCTTCAGCTCGATCACGAGGCGGCAGTGCTCGTCCGACTCGTTGCGCATCGCGGAGATGTCCGTGATGATCTTCTGGTTGACGAGGTCGGCGATGCTCGATTCGAGCGCCGCGCGATTCACGTTGAAGGGGATCTCGGTGATGACGAGCTGCTCGCGGTTGCCCTTGAGTTCCTCGCTGCCGATTTTGCCGCGCAGCTTGATGGAGCCGCGCCCGGTCTCGAAATAATTCTTGATGCCCTCGATGCCGCAGATGAAACCACCGGTCGGGAAGTCCGGGCCTTTGATGAATTTCATCAGGCCCGCGACGGTGATGGCCGGGTTGTCAATCTGCGCGCAGATGCCGTCAACGATTTCACCGAGGTTGTGCGGCGGCATGTTCGTGGCCATGCCGACCGCGATGCCGGTGCCGCCGTTGACGAGGAGGTTCGGAAACGCGGCGGGGAAAACCGTCGGCTCGGTGAGGCGCTCGTCGTAGTTCGGAACGAAGTCCACTGTGTCCTTCTCCATGTCGAGCATGAGCGCCGCGCCCAGGTGTGTGAGGCGTGCCTCGGTGTAACGCATCGCGGCGGGCGGGTCGTCCTCGACGGAGCCGAAGTTGCCCTTACCATCCACGAGCCGCTCGCGCATGGCCCAAGGCTGCGCCATGTGGACGAGCGTTGGGTAGATGACGGCCTCGCCGTGCGGGTGGTAGTTGCCAGAGGTGTCACCGCAAATTTTCGCGCACTTGATGTGCTTGCGTCCGGGGAACAGCGACAGGTTCTCCATCGCATAGAGGATGCGGCGCTGCGAGGGCTTGAGTCCGTCGCGCACGTCAGGCAGCGCGCGAGAGATGATGACCGACATCGAATAGTCGAGGAACGAGGCCTTGATCTCCTCGGCGACGTTGATCTTGGTGATTTTCTCGCCCTGCGTGTAGGCGGAGCCGGGCTGTTGTGGCGGAGTGGTGGAATCTTTTTCGTCGGGCATGGGTCAATTCTTGATGATCTGGGAAAGCTCTTCTGGAAAACACGCCACGCCGATGCGTTGCGCCGCGGCGCGCAGCTTTCCATCCGTGGTGCACAACGGCCCCCTCGGGTGGATCAACGCCGTCGCAAGATGAAGGGCATCGAGCGACCGCAGCGCAACGTCCGGATGGCAGGTCTTCAGCAGTCCGGCGGCGCGTTCCACGACTGATGAATTAAGTGGATGAAGGTGCAGCAGTTTGCCCTCGTGCATGGACTCGAAGCGGGTCAGGGCGAGTTTCCGTTCAGCCACGGAAACCCACCCCGACCGCTCTTTCATCAAGATCGCCGAGCACACTTCTGCCAGCGCCAGCTCGGAAGTCCACAACTCGTGCCCGACGATGTGCGTGTTGAACCAACCCGAGTCGTCCTCGCGGACGAGCAACTTGACGATGATGGCGCTGTCCAGATACATCGTCAGGGTCGCGAATCCCGCTCGGCACGGATCAGTTCCTCGGCGGACGGCCCCCGATGAATAGGCTGCCGGAGCAGGAACTCACCCATGCCCTCGAAAACTTTCCGAGGTTTGGATGGCGCGATGCTGACAAGTCGCGCCTTGGGCTGGCCGTCGCTCGTGATGGTCAGTTCGCGCCCCGTTGCCACCCACTCGAGCAAGGCCGAGAGATGAGCCTTTGCGTCGCGGACAGTGACGATGCGCCCCCACGTCGCGTCCGCGCTTTCGCGGAGAACCGACGGCTCGGCGCGCTTGCTTATCTTGTAAATCACTGGCTTCTTCGTTTTCATGCGAACAATGTAGTCACATGTGACTACACGCGTCAAGCTCTATTTACACGTCCAGATTCCGCACGTTCAGCGCGTTGTCCTCGATGAACTGTCGGCGTGGCTCGACCTCATCGCCCATGAGGCGCACGAACATTTCCTCGGCCTCGACAGCGTCGGTGAGGTCAATGCGCAGGAGCTTGCGCTTGGCCGGGTTCATCGTGGTCTCGAAGAGTTCCTTGGCATCCATTTCGCCGAGGCCCTTGAAGCGGTAAATCTGGATGCCCTTTTTGCCGACGGCCTTCACGCCAGCGAGAATTTCAGGAATCGAGAACAGCGGCGTCACGGTCTGGCGCTCGCCTTCGCCCTCGATCAGCTCGAACAGCGGTTTGTCCTGCGCGGCGTAGTGGTCCACAGCGAGCCCCTTTTTTGCGAGCTTGCCAAGCAATTCGCCTATCGCCTTGCTCTCTAGGTGCAAATCCGCGCCAACCGCGCGCCGTGATTGTGTGCGGGTTTTCTCGGCCCTTTCGCGCGCTTCGCCTTCGGCGTAGAGGTCGGGATTGTCAGCTTTGAATTGCTCGACCTCGGCCGGGCTTTGGAAGTAGTGCACGGTCTCGTCATTGCCCTCGCGAACTTTGATGAGATAAACCGGAAACGTGTAGTCTTTGCTGCGCCGCTCGACATAGTCGGCGAAATCGCCGCCCTGCCGCCGGATGAACACGGCGTATTTGTCCAGCGACTCGAGCAGTGTGAGGATTTCTTCGAGCTGCTTGGGCGTGAACTCGCGGCCGTCGGCGAGGTTCTTCAACCGCACTTCCTCGGTGCCGTTTTGAAGCAGGATGCGATTGAGCTGTGCGTCGTCGTCCACGTAGTCGGTGCGCTTTTTGCGAGTGACCGAGTAAAGCGGCGGCTGCGCGATATAGACGAAGCCCTGCTTCACGAGCTGCGGCATCTGCCGGTAAAAGAATGTGAGCAGCAGCGTGCGAATGTGCGAGCCGTCCACGTCGGCGTCGGTCATGATGATGACCTTGTGGTAGCGGAGCTTGGTGATGTCAAACGCGCCCTCGCCCTCGCCGTCGCCGATGCCCGTGCCGATGGCGGTGATCATCGTTCGGATTTCGTTGTTTTGAAGCACTTTGTCGAGGCGCGCCTTCTCGACGTTGATGAGCTTGCCACGAATCGGAAGAATCGCCTGAAACTTGCGGTCGCGGCCCTGCTTCGCGGAGCCACCGGCGGAATCACCCTCGACGATGTAAAGCTCCGTGTTCGCGGGGTCGCGGTCAGAACAATCGGCAAGTTTGCCGGGCAGGCCGCCGCCTGTGAGCGCGGTTTTGCGGACGGCCTCGCGGGCCTTGCGCGCGGCCTCGCGGGCGCGGGCTGCATTGAGAGCCTTGTCCACGATGCGCTTTGCTATGGGCGGGTTCGCATCGAAATGAGTCATCAGCCCTTCATACGTGACGGAGCCGACGATGCTGTCCACTTCGGGTGAGAGCAGTTTGACCTTGGTCTGTGACTCGAACTTGGGATCGCTGTGCTTCACCGAGACGACGGCAGTGAGGCCTTCGCGCACGTCGTCGCCGGTGATTTGCGGATCCTTGTCCTTCAGCAGCTCGTTCGATTTCGCATACTGGTTGATGGCCCGCGTGAGCGCGCTGCGGAAGCCGGAGAGATGCGCGCCGCCGTCGGGGTTGTGAATCGTGTT